>NZ_CANLNE010000011.1 GCF_947492555.1 uncultured Roseobacter sp. | reverse complement strand
GGGACCATATGACTGGATTATCCATAAACAATTTATCGATGCGCTTTGAGTTGCCGAATGGCGATCATGTGCAGGCGCTGCAGGACGTCTCGCTGGATCTCAAGGCGGGCGAGCTATTGAGCGTGCTGGGGCCCTCGGGCTGCGGCAAGACGACATTGCTGAATATCGTGGCGGGGTTTCTGGCGCCGACGGCGGGTGAGTTGATCCTGAACGGCCACAAGGTCACAGGCCCGGATGCGGAACGCGGCATGGTGTTCCAGCAGGGTGCGCTCTTTGAGTGGATGTCGGTGCGCGAGAATGTGGGTTTTGGCCCCTCGATGAAGGGCACGCCGAAAAAGGACAAGGACGAGACCGTCAACCACCTGCTCGATGTGGTGGGTTTGCAGGACTTCAAGGAAAAGGCGGTCTACGAGCTGTCGGGCGGCATGCAGCAGCGCGTGGCGCTGGCGCGCTGTCTGGCCAATGATCCGGATGTGATCCTGATGGACGAGCCGCTGGGCGCGCTGGATGCGCTGACGCGCGAGAAGATGCAGAGCCTTGTGCTCAAGCTGTGGAAAGAGACCGGCAAGACGATCATCCTGATCACCCACTCGGTGGAAGAGGCGTTGCTTTTGGGCGAGCGTCTGATCGTGATGGCGCCGCGCCCCGGACGGATCCACAAGGAATATCGTCTGCCCTTTGCCGATCTGGGCGTTGATGCGGACCTGCGGGAAGTGAAAAAACACCATGACTTCGGGCCCAAGCGCGAAGAGATCCTGAACATGATCTGGGACATGGAAGAAGAAATCATGGGCGGAACGGAGGACGCGGCATGATCCCTCTGCTGATCTATATTCTCATCTTCGTCGCCGCTTTCTTCATTGTCACCAAGGTGGTGCAGGGGGCCGGTCTGTCCGACTATACCTCGCTGAAAACCGTGACCTTCGGCGATGAAAGCGCTGTGCGGCCCAACCGGGCGGCGGGCATCATCTCGATCCTGACGATCTTCCTGATGTGGGGGATCTTCACGGGCTCCAGCCTGTTGCCGGGGTTCCTGCATGCGCCGGGGCCGTTCGAGGGCACGGCGAGCTTCACCTATACCTCTGAAGCGAACGGCGAGACGGATGACGCGACCGTCACTGTCATAGTGCATCCGCGAGAAGAGGCCACAGATGCGCCCGAGGTTGACCCGGGCGATGGCTTTGCCAAGAATGATTCCGCTGCGATTGCACAGTGGCGCACCGGTCTGATCAACGTGGCGCGCAACGACGAGATCTCCAAAAGCGATGGTAACAAAGTGATCGCGATCAACGGCGAGGCCATTGCCCCCGGCGGGACCGTCGCGGTCGAGGGGGGGACCGTGACGCTGAGTGACAAGGGGACGCCCAACTTCGAGCCGACCCGGGGGTGGCAGATGGAGCCGCTCTATCTGCCGGCGCCGGAAGAGGTCTGGACGCGGTCCATCTCCATTGCCGGTGAAGGCTTCCGGAACTTCACCTTGCTGGAGCATCTGGGGTACTCGCTGTTCCGGGTTGTCGTCGGCTTTCTGCTCGGCGCACTCGTTGGCATTCCTCTCGGGTACGCCATGGGGCTGAGCGACTGGTTCCGCGGCTGGTTCGACCCGATCGTGGAGTTCATGCGGCCGGTGCCGCCGCTGGCGCTGATCCCGCTGGTGATCATCTGGGCGGGCATCGGGGAGGCGGGCAAGATCATCCTGCTGTTCCTGGCGGCCCTATGGATCATGGCGATTGCGGCGCGCTCGGGCGTGTCGGGTGTGAAGATCTCCAAGGTGCACGCGGCCTATTCCCTGGGCGCCAGCAAGTGGCAGATCATGCGCCATGTGATTGTGCCGAACTCGCTGCCCGAGATCTTCACCGGCGCGCGGGTGGCGATGGGGGTCTGCTGGGGCACGGTTGTGGCCGCCGAACTCGTCGCGGCGGAGCAGGGGGCCGGCATGATGATCATGACCGCCTCGAAGTTCCAGAACACCGATATCGTGATCATGGGCATCATCCTGATTGGCGTGATCGGCTTCGGCATCGACATGCTCATGCGATGGGCCGAGCGCCTCCTCGTCCCATGGAAGGGAAAAGGGTGA
>NZ_CANLNE010000010.1 GCF_947492555.1 uncultured Roseobacter sp. | reverse complement strand
GCGTTCTGGTTCTGTTGAGGGTCGGACGTTGTTGTCGTCATTTTTGCGGGATGAGCTGCAGCTGACGGGGACACATGTGGGGTGTGATACGTCGCAGTGCGGGGCCTGTGTTGTGCATGTGGATGGGGTTGCGGTGAAGGCCTGCACGATGCTGGCGGCGGAGGCTGCGGGCTCGGAGGTTGTGACGATTGAAGGAATGGCGCATGCGGATGGCTCGCTGAATGTCATTCAGCAGGCGTTCCAGGATCACCACGGGCTGCAGTGCGGCTTTTGTACGCCGGGTATGGTGATGTCGGCGGCGGCGCTCCTGAAGGAGAACCCCAAGCCGAGCGAGGCAGAGGTGCGGGACTATCTGGAGGGCAATATCTGCCGCTGCACCGGGTACCACAACATCGTCAAGGCGATCATGGCGGCCTCTGGTCAGGACGTGGCCGCTGTCGCGGCGGAATGACAGCCGCATGCGCTGTGGCAGGGGTGGCCCAAGGCCCACCCTACCTGCTGACTGCGCATGTGAGGACGAACACAACCGGAGGCTTTGGAGCGACCGGAGTGCAACCAACAGGTAGGGTGGGCCTTGGGCCACCGTTTGACAGGGAGGAATGACATGCCAAAAGATGGAGGCATCGGTGCCAGCTCAAAGCGGCGCGAGGACGTCCGGTTTTTGACCGGGGCGGGGAATTACACGGACGACATCAACATCCGGGGGCAGGCACATGTGTTCTTTCTGCGTTCGGACGTGGCTCATGGGACGATCACATCCATCGACACCGGTGCGGCGGCAGCCATGCCGGGGGTGGTGCAGATATTTACCGGTGCGGATTTTGAAGCGGTGGGCGGCATGCCCTGCGGTTGGCAGGTGACGGACAAGCACGGTCAACCCATGCAGGAGCCGCGCCACCCGATCCTGGCCCATGGCAAGGTGCGCCATGTGGGCGAGCCGATTGCGGCGGTGGTCGCCGAGACGCTGGAGCAGGCGCGCGATGCCGCCGAGGCCATCGAGGTGGAGATTGCCGAGCTGCCGGCGGTCGTGGACATGAAGGCGGCCGTGGCCAGCGATGACGTGAAGGTGCATGACGATCTGACCTCGAACCTCTGCTATGACTGGGGCTTTGTCGAAGAGAACAAGGCCGCCACGGATGAGGCCTTTGCCAAGGCTGCGCATGTGACGACGCTGGAGCTGGTGAACAACCGGCTGGTCGCGAACCCGATGGAGCCGCGCGTGGCGGTGGGCGATTACGCCCGTGGCACGCAGGACCACACGCTTTATACCACTTCCCAGAACCCGCATGTGATCCGCCTGCTGATGGGTGCCTTTGTGCTGGGCATACCCGAGCACAAGCTGCGGGTGGTGGCCCCTGACGTTGGCGGTGGCTTTGGCACCAAGATCTTCCACTACCAGGAAGAGGCCTTTGTGACCTTTGCGGCCAAGGCGTGTAATCGCCCGGTCAAATGGACGTCGAGCCGGTCGGAGGCCTTCATGTCGGATGCGCATGGCCGCGATCATGTGACGAAGATCGAGCTGGCGCTGGATGCAGAGAACAACTTCACCGCGCTCCGCACCGAGACCTTCGCCAATATGGGGGCGTACCTGAGCACCTTTGCGCCCTCGATCCCGACCTGGCTGCACGGCACGCTGATGGCGGGGAACTACCGCACACCGCTCATCTATGTGAATGTGAAAGCGGTCTTTACCAACACGGTGCCCGTGGATGCCTATCGCGGCGCCGGGCGGCCCGAGGCGACCTTCCAGCTGGAGCGCGTCATCGATCAGGCGGCGCGGGAACTGGGGGTCGACCCGGTCGAGCTGCGGCGACAGAACTTCATCACCGAGTTCCCCTATGCCACGCCCGTGGCGGTGGAATATGACACCGGCGACTACCACGCGACCATGGACAAGGTGCTGGAGCTCTCCGATCGCGATGGGTTTGCCGCCCGACGTGCCGAGAGCGAGGCCCGCGGCAAGCTGCGCGGTTTTGGCATCAACTGCTTTATCGAGGCTTGCGGCATTGCGCCCAGCAACCTCGTGGGCCAGCTGGGCGCGCGCGCGGGGCTCTATGAAAGCGCCACGGTGCGCGTCAATGCCACGGGCGGTCTGGTGGTGATGACCGGCTCGCATTCCCACGGGCAGGGGCATGAGACCTCCTTTGCGCAGGTGGTGGCCGACATGATCGGCATTGACGAGAACATGGTCGAGGTGGTGCATGGCGATACCGCCAACACGCCGATGGGCATGGGCACCTATGGCTCACGTTCCATCGCGGTGGGCGGGTCGGCCATGGTGCGCGCGACGGAAAAGATCATCGCGAAGGCCAAGAAGATCGCGTCCCACCTGCTGGAGGCCTCCGAGAGCGACATCGAGCTCAAGGATGGGGCGTTCAGCGTGGCGGGCACGGATAAATCCGTGGCCTGGGGGGATGTGACGCTCGCCGCTTACGTGCCGCATAATTATCCGCTGGAGGATATCGAGCCGGGGCTGGAGGAGACGGCGTTCTATGATCCCAGCAACTTCACCTACCCGGCGGGCGCCTATACCTGCGAGGTGGAGGTCGACCCGGCGACGGGCGAGGTCAGCATCGAGCGCTTTGCCTCTGCGGATGATTTTGGCAATGTGATCAACCCGATGATCGTGGAAGGCCAGGTGCATGGCGGGATCGCGCAAGGGATCGGTCAGGCGCTCTTGGAGAACTGCTCGTATGACGAGAACGGGCAGCTTCTGAGCGCGTCTTATATGGATTACGCGATGCCACGGGCGGACAACCTGCCGCAGATGGATCATTACGTGGTCGATCACTCCTGCCAGACGCCCTGCACGCATAACCCGCTGGGGGTGAAGGGCTGTGGCGAGGCCGGGGCCATCGGCTCGCCGCCCACGGTGATCAATGCGATCATCGATGCGCTGCAGTCGGGCGGTCACGATGTGGCGCATCTGGACATGCCGGCCACACCGGCGCGGGTCTGGGCGGCGATGAACGAATGATGGGGGTCTGTGTGGCTGGCCGTGCTCCGGGGCATCGTCCATTGTTCTCGAACCAATGGCGAACAATGGACAATCCCGTTCGGCCTCAAACTGTCCGCTGGACAGTTTGCCGCTAACGCGGACCGGCCTCACGCCCCGGGATATTTGACGCCAGAAGAAGGTGAGATGCGCCTTTTGAACTGGCGGATGGAAAGGACGAAACGATGTATAATTTTGATGTGGAGACCCCCGGCACCGTAGCGGATGCAGCTGCTGCCATGGGACGTGAGGACGCGCAGGCGCTGGGGGGCGGGCAGACGCTGATCCCGACGCTGAAGCAGCGGCTGGCGAGCCCCTCGGTGCTGGTGAGTCTGAGCGGTGTGGCCGAGATGAAAGGCGTGTGCACCGGCGAGGACGGGCGGCTGTGTATCGGCGGCGCGACGACCCATGCCACGGTGGCGGCGGAGGCGGGGGCCTATCCGGGCCTCGCGGCGCTGGCCAGTCACATTGGTGATCCGGCGGTGCGCAACCGCGGCACCATCGGCGGATCGCTGGCCAATAACGACCCCTCGGCCTGTTACCCGGCTGCGGTGCTGGGATCGGGGGCCACGGTGGTGACCAACAGCCGCGAGATCGCGGCGGATGACTATTTCGAGGGCATGTTCACCACGGCGCTGGAGGAGGGCGAGATCATCACCGAGGTGCGCTTCCCGGTGCCGCAAGCCTCGAATTATCAGAAGTTTGTGCAGCCCGCCTCGCGCTTTGCGCTGGTCGGTGTCTTTGTGGCGAAGTTCGCGGAGGGCGTGCGGGTGGCGATCACCGGGGCCTCGAACGACGGCGTCTTCCGCTGGGGCGAGGCCGAAGCGGCGCTGTCGTCGGACTTCTCATCCGCCGCCCTCGACGGGCTCACGCTCTCCGGCGCCGACATGATCAGCGACCTGCACGGCACCGGCGACTACCGCGCACATCTCACCGCCGTCATGACAAAACGCGC
>NZ_CANLNE010000009.1 GCF_947492555.1 uncultured Roseobacter sp. | reverse complement strand
TGCCAGCCTCCCGGCACAGTCTGAGCCATTCCTTCACGTCATCGTAGCGATCAGTCATGTCATCGCCGGGTGTGAGCCAGAATTCAGTGATGATCAACACACCAGGGATGTTGTCTGCGTCCATAGCGCAATGGGGAACAACCGGGATGCCGTGTGCACATTGAAAAGGCTTGCGCAGCGGGGAGACAATGCGCGGCACAAGGGTCGCCGGAGCCGGATCCATGCCCCTGCTTTCGCGGATCGGACGCCCCGCCGTGCTCAGCACCTCCAGCATTCCGTAGAGCGCTGCCGCCGAGCTTTCCTCAAGCGCAAGTAACTGGATGTCGATGGTGCGTCCTGCCGTCATGCAGTTTTCTCTTAATGGCACATATGGACCGTTTTTCCTCAAAACAGCACTAACGAGCCGACGGGCCGAAGTCTAGAAAAATACCCATACGGCAGCAGACACATTCAATTCTGACCGCCGGCGTCTCCATAGGGAAAGGAAACAAAATGACGACAGAACTGATGAATGAGAGTCAAAATGGCGTAAACGTTCAGGCATTGCTTGATGCGCGCGCGGCGCTCGAAGCAGCACCAGAGGCTGCAAAATTCACCTGGCGTGCTCAATGTGAGTGGCTCGATGGCGTGCACAGCCGGACGTCGATATCTGGCTTCTTTGGTTTGGGAGAAGACAAGACGCGACCCTCTGCCCATGTGGTCGAGACCGATCATCCGGCTGAATTTGCGGCACCGGATGCCGCCGCGACCCCGGTTGAAGTTGTCCTGTCAGGGCTTGCCGGGTGTCTGACCGCAGGGGTTGCCGCGGTCGCAGAGAACCGCGGCGTCAAGCTGCGCTCTGTGCGCGCCAGCGTTGAGGCCGACATGGATATTGCGGGTATTCTTGGGATTGATGCGGACGTCCGAAACGGGTTCAGCGCCATTCGGGTCGAGTTTGATATTGACGCAGACGCATCTTCTGAAGACATCGCGGCCCTTGTTGCCCAGTCGCAGAAACGCTCGGCGGTCTTTGACATCCTGACCAACCCCACCGCGGTACACGTCTCCACGACCGGTCGGAAGTAAGGCGGGCGCGTTGTGACGAAGAGGACAAAACATCTGCCCATCCCGGTCTGGTGGAACGCTCTTGCCGGGCTTGCACAGGATACGACGGCGCGAAAATCGGCGCGGCGGATGCGCACTGGCGTGGTCACTGGTGTGCAGCTCTCCGATC
Organism: uncultured Roseobacter sp.; assembly: GCF_947492555.1. Taxonomy (GTDB): domain Bacteria; phylum Pseudomonadota; class Alphaproteobacteria; order Rhodobacterales; family Rhodobacteraceae; genus Roseobacter. Next base: position 53,163 of record NZ_CANLNE010000009.1, on the reverse strand, counting down.
ATATCCTGCGCGATATCGGGCTGACACGCAGAGATGTTGAGCGCACATTCTCCCACCCCGCAAGGGGACCCGGCCTTTAAGAACGCGGGTTGCAGGCTTTGGTCTGCGGCCTGCGCCCCAGCATTGAATACTCCCCCAGGCCAGAACGGAAAGGAATTCAGAAATGACCGGAAACCATGTGGATACAGCCATTGTCGGCGGGGGTCAGGCCGGGTTGGCGATGAGCCGTGCGCTCACCATGCGCGGCATCGACCATCTGGTCCTGGAAAAGGGCATGATTGGCAACGCGTGGCGCACTGCGCGTTGGGACAGCCTGCGGTTGCTGACACCGAACTGGGCAAACGGACTGCCCGGTCGCCCCTACGGTGGGCCGTCACTTCACGGTTTCATGTCGGCAAGGGAGTTTGCTGAAAGCCTGACACGCTACGCGTCATTCATTTCGGCACCGCTTGTGGAAAACGTTTGCGTCCACGGCGCGTGTGCTTTGCCGGGCGGTTTCGAACTGGCAACATCAGAGGGCCCGATCTCCTGCAGGACGCTGGTGGCCGCCAGCGGTGGTGCCGTCCGACCGGTGGTGCCCGCGATGGCCACTGCGGTGCCCAAACATGTCTTTCAAACCGATCCGGGGTCTTACAAGCGGCCATCGGATTTGCCGGATGGAGGTGTACTGGTGGTTGGTGCGTCGGCCTCAGGCGTCCAGATCGCCCGCGAATTACAACTCTCGGGGCGACGCGTCACACTGGCCGTCGGGACCCATGTCCGATTGCCCCGGAACTATCGTGGGCGGGATATCGAATGGTGGCTTGATGCCATTGGGGCGCTGGATGAAAGCCTGGACGACGTTGACGATCTGACACGGGTGCGGCGCACACCGTCTCCGCAGTTGATCGGCGGCACCGATCCGGTCGACCTGACAGCCCTCAACCGGCTTGGGGTGGAGATCGTCGGCAGGCTGGCCGATATCCGGGGTGGACGGGCGCTGTTCTCGGGCGGGCTTGCGCATCTGTGCCAGGCCGCGGATCTCAAGCTTGGCCGGTTGCTCGACCGGATCGACATCTGGGCTGCTGAGAGGAGCCCCGGTGCGGCGCTGACGCCGTCTACACGGCCCTCGGCGACGCCGTTGCCGACGGCGCCCCGGCTCAGTCTGGATTTCGGATCAGGCGAGATTGCATCCATCGTCTGGGCCACGGGCTTCAGGCCCGCGGATGACTGGTTTCGCGATTTGCCGGTCTTTGATCGTCGTGGAAGGCTTGTCCATGACGGCGGTGTCGTCACGGGAGCACCGGGCCTCTACGTGCTGGGGCTTCCCTTCCTGCGGCGACGGCGCTCCCTTCAGATCTCCGGGGCCGGACCCGATACGCGCGACATCGCCCGTCACCTCGACCTGCACCTGCGGCACAGCGCTGCCGCCTGACACCGCCACGCCAGATTTCAACTTCACCACGGCCCGTAATTTGCAGCCTTTGGAGACATCAACCATGACACTTGAGAATAGTCAGACTGACGCGCCCGCGCGCGACGGCACCCTGCGACACGCGTCACGCGACCGTGGGCTGTTCCCTTCGATCCTCGACACGATTGGCCGCACTCCCACCGTGCGCATCAATAACCTGGGGCCGCGACATGTTGAGCTCTATGCCAAGCTTGAAGCCTTCAATCCGATGAGCTCGGTAAAGGATCGTTTGGCGCTGGCCGTGATTGAGGCAGCGGAACGCTCGGGCGATCTCAAACCGGGGCAAACAGTGATTGAGGCAACCTCCGGCAACACCGGTATTGCACTGGCGATGGTCTGTGCCCAGAAAGGGTATCCGCTGGTGATTGTGATGGCCGAGAATTTCAGCGTCGAGCGTCGCGTGCTCATGCGCTTTCTCGGTGCGAAAGTTATCCTGACGCCTGCTGCTGAGCGCGCAACCGGTATGATGGCCACTGCCGAGCGTCTGGCCACAGCACATGGCTGGTTCCTGTGCCGTCAGTTCGAAAACAACGCGAGTATCGAAGCGCATCGCACAACAACGGCCCGCGAGATTCTGACTGATTTCAGCGAGGAAGGCCTCGATTACTGGGTATCCGGTTTTGGCACGGCGGGTACCCTGAAAGGCGTGGCGGAAGAACTCAAACGCAAAAACCCAGCTACGCAGATTGTCGCGGTTGAACCGGAAAACGCTCAAATGCTCAACAGTGACGTTCTGCAGCCACGCTTGCCTGACGGGCGGCCTGCGCGCAGCCACCCGAATTCCCGCGCGCACCCTATTCAGGGGTGGTCGCCGGACTTCGTTTCGATTTTTGCGGAACAGGCGCTGTCATCTGGTCTGATTGACCGGTTCCAACCTGTTTCGGGTGCGGCTGCCCTGCAGGTAGCGCGCCGCCTAGCGGCTCTGGAAGGGATATTTTGCGGTCCTAGCGGTGGCGCGACAATGGCAGCGGCGTTGGAGGTGGCAAAAGCCGCGCCCGATGGCGCGCGTATCCTCGCGATGATCCCTGACACTGGCGAGCGTTATCTGACGACACCGCTCTTTGACGATGTGCCGGTGACCATGACGGCCGAAGAAGCGAAAATCCTCGCCTCCGTGCCAAAACCACCCCGCCAACAGGCCCAAAATCGGCCTGACCAAGAGCCTGCGATCTCACCACAGGCAACCGCTTTTGTCGCTGCGGCGCTCGCGGATACAGACGCACCGGTCGTGATGTTCGGGTTCGAGTGGTGTGAATTTTGTTGGTCTGTCCGTAAACTCTTTGACCGCGCGGCAATCCCGTTTCGGGCGATTGACGTCGACAGCGCGGAGCTGCGTAAGGGCGATGCGGGCGGCCAGGTTCTGCGGGCGCTGTTTGCGCGGACAGGCATGCGCACTGTCCCTCAGGTTTTCATCGGGGGCGAGCTTGTTGGCGGCGCAACCGAGGTTCTAAATGCCTTCGAGGATCGCACGCTTCATGCCCGCCTTGCCGCCTTGCCAAGGCCAATACGAGCCCAGCCCGTCGAAGACCCGCTCTCGCTTTTGCCACAGTGGTTGAATTCCGCGAAAGGTCTTGGGTGATGGGGCGCTTTGCCAATAGCGCGCTGATCGACATCGCTGATGTCCTCGACCGTCCGGTCTGGACCTCGCTCACAAGTTGTCATGCGGGATTTGCGCTCGGGCGTGGAGGTGCCCGACGCTTCATGACCGAGGCTGCGCCCTTTGCGGCCGCGCGGGACGACAGTGTGGAAAGCATTGTGAGCCTTGAACGCCTCATTGTTGCACAGGGCGGTGAGGCAAGGCTGATGCAGGCCGGGAAGGCCCCGGAGCTGCCCAATATACCCCCTGCTGAAACGGCGCCAGCCGTGCAGATGGTTGCCGGCCCTCAACTGTGTCCAAGCCATTCAAACGACGCGGTCCGGCTCACCGGCACGGACGCGCTCGAAATGCAGGCGCTGGCTGCTCTGGCCGAGCCTGGCCCGTTCGAGCCGCTCACCCATCTGCTCGGCAGATTCTGGGGTATTCGCCGCAACAACCGGCTTATTGCGATGGCGGGTGAGCGGTTCAGACAGCCAGGTTTCACCGAGATCAGCGCCGTCTCGGTCCACCCAGATTATAGAAGGCAAGGTCTTGGGGCATCGCTTGTCCGTCATACGGCCGCACACATTTTGGCGCGGGGCGACACGCCCTACCTGCACACTCTTGCGGACAACACGGATGCGATGCGGATTTATGAGCGCCTTGGTTTTCAGACCCGGATTGATATGACCGTGACTTGGTTTTCGGCTTTGACCGACCCGACCACGGCAGAAGCCAACCATGCCGCGTCCGGTAAACTTCGCTCCTTTCAGGATATGTAAAATGGCAACCGGACGGGCATTGCGCATGGCGGTGACCACTCGCCGTCGGCACAACAGATGTCCCAAGGGGCTACGTCAATGCAAAGGCGCAAGGCATCCTCTATCGGATACGAACCTTCCGCGTAGGCTGCCGCAAGCGCGTCCCGCATATGTCAAAGGCCAGAAATGACTGCGGTCGGCCAGTCCACGGCATCCGGCAGACGGATGAATGTGGTGAGATGGTTTTTCGGAACCTGACCGATTGCGGATTTTGCCGCGCACATCTCCAAGACGCCTTTTGCGAAGCCTAGGACAGCTTGGTTCACTGCCGTGCTCTTGTCTGCTCCCAGAGCCATCCTTGGCAGTCTTCCAGGGCTATGCTCCTGTGTAGGTGGGTGTCCGCCGTGCAATCCAAGCACTCAACCCTTCATGAACGTCTTTCGTGGCCGCCATCCGCGCGAATTGCTCACGCTCGATCAGCAAGCCTTCATCGATGGTTGTATTGATCCCCCGCGTCACCGCCGTGATAATCCGCGACACGGCGAGCGGTGAATGCCGGACAATGCGTTCAGCCAGATCGAAAGCGGCAGGCAAAAGTGCGTCGTGTGGAACGACCTTGTTCACCAATCCCATCTCATACCCCCGTTGCGGCGAGAAGGTGTCTCCCGTGAGAAGCAACTCCAGCGCTCGCTTTCGACCCGCAAGGCGCGGCAATCGCTGCGTGCCGCCAAACGTGGGAGGTATTCCGATGTTTATTTCCGGTTTTGCAAACGAGGCCTTTTCGCTCGCCACTGCAAGATGAACGGCCTCGGTGATCTCGCACCCACCTCCGAAGGCGATCCCGTTGACGGCGGCAATGATGGGCTTTGGGAAGGCTTCCAGCCTGGCGGTCATGATCTGACCACGTCTGCAAAATTCCCGGACTGCGATATCAACGCCCGCTTTGATGCTCTCCGTGAATTCATGAATATCTCCCCCTGCCGAAAACGCCCGCTCGCCAGCCCCGGTCAGGACGACGGCCCTGATTGTCGGATCAGTTTCGATCGAGGCGAGCAACTCAAGAAGTCGGTCATTTGTGGCGTAGTTAAGAGCGTTCAGCTTCTCCGGCCTGTTCAGGGTCAGAAGGGCGAAAGCCCCTTTTTGTTCGTATTCTACCAAGTGCGACATGACGGTCTCCATTCGATTTCGCAGACCATATCGAGACGGAGAATTGACGTATACTCACTGAGTAGTATACATAGCCATGTCATCTGAAAATCGATCTGCCAAGGACCGCATCCTGGATGCTGCCAACCGCTTGTTCTATGGCGAGGGTATTCGCGCCGTGAGCGTTGACGCCATTGCTGCAAAAGCGGGCATTACCAAAAAGACGCTCTATTATCACTTCAAGAGCAAGGACGATCTGATCACGGCTTATCTGACGTCCCGCGATCAACCGAATCTGGCACTGTTCAGAACATGGTTTGACAATGCCGAGGGCAAGCTTGCTGATAAGGTCGAAGCTATTTTCTCAAATCTGTCGCAATCTGCACGTCATCCGAAATGGAAAGGCTGTGGTTTTCTGCGCACGGCTGCTGAGCTGGCAAATATGCCAGGTCATCCGGCTATGAAAGTCGGCGCTGCACATAAGAAGAAATTCGAAGCCTGGCTTTGTGAAGAGTTTCAGGATCACAAAACGAAGAACCCGGGTGAACTGGCCCGGCATGTCGTTTTGCTCATGGATGGTGCTTTCTCAACCGTCCTTGTCCATCAAGATCCGGAGTATCTTGTGTCTGCTGGACGGGCGGCAAGGGCGATGGTCGCGGAAGCGTCTTGATGGTTTCAGAGCATTGGATTGCGAACGCGTCGAGCCGGGGCCTCGCAATGACGGCGCATTTGTCCACCTTGCCGTCATCTGATACTGATTGACCCCGAAAATTTGACAGCAGACCCAAGTACCAGACTGAGCACGCCAGTTTGTGTGGCTGGACACGGGTTTGCCAATCGAGGATCGGACTTGAGTAAAAAGTATTGGCGCGCCGGACAGATATCCGATTTGGAGCTGTTTGCTGCGCACTTCAAAACCCACAAGTACAGACGTCACATCCACGAAGGTTATGTCATAGGGGTTGTGACACATGGTCTCGAAGCGTTCTACTGCCGAGGACAGGTGCACACAGCGGGTCCTGGCGATGTCATTCTGGTGAACCCACAATCCCAACACGATGGAGAGGCTGCATCGGATGCCGGCTGGTCATACCGGGTAATGTACCCGTCCGAGGCGCATTTTCTGCGCGTAGAGAACAACGGGATCAGGCCGTATTTTGCGAAGTCCGTTGTACACGATCCCAACTTGGCATCACGGATAGCGAGGCTGCACAAGGGCCTCGAGTCACAATGCGATACACATGAGATGCGGGAAATCTGGGCTGGTATCTTGTTGGATTTGGTAGAGCGCCATGCTGAGCGCCCAGCCACCGAAGATTACACGTACCGTGATCCAAGGCGGATCGCGCTGATCGAGCAAATATTACGAGCGTCATGCATCGACGGCATCGGCCTCGAAGAAGTGGCCGATGAGGTGGGCTGGTCCCAATGGCACCTGATACGGTCGTTCAAGGCAGCGAAAGGGATTTCCCCGCATGATTTCCTCGTGGACTGTCGCATTCGCCATGCAAAGGGCCTCATAGATGACGGAGAAGGGTTGGCGGCGGCCGCCGTTGCCTCTGGTTTCGTAGATCAAAGCCATTTCACACGCCATTTCACACGTGCCTACGGATTTACGCCAGGGGCATATCGGCGCTCACGCTCCTAACGGAGCAAATTCGTACAATATCCATTTAAGCCTCATTGCTACATGCCTTCCAACGGATTCCCTGCAGAGCGCCGGGCACCGCTGGAAGAAAGATATGAACATGCAACGCAATGATTATGTGGACGCGGTTTTACCGGACGTCATCAGCTGGCAGCGCCGGCTACATCGCACTCCTGAACTGGGCTTCGCAGAAGAGAAAACCGCAGATTTCGTGGCGCACAAGCTGGCGGAATTTGGCCTCGAGGTCCATCGAGACGTGTCAGAAACCGCCGTTGTTGGAGTGCTCACGTCAGGGACGAGCTCGCGAACCGCCATGTTTCGTGCGGAGTTGGATGCTTTACCTGTGCAGGAAGCAACCGGTCTTGCGCACAGCTCAGAGGTGGAGGGTGTGATGCATGCCTGCGGACACGACGCCCATACCGCCATGTTGCTTGGCGCTGCCAAACTTCTGAGCGAGACGCCCAATTTCGACGGGACACTATACTTCGTTTTCCAGCCTGCAGAGGAAGTCCACGGCGGGGGTAAAAAAATGGTAGCCGACGGTCTGTTGGCGCGCTTTCCTGCAGAACAGGTTTTCTCACAGCACAACTGGCCCGGTGTGAAAGAAGAGGCGGTCATCGTAACCGAAGGACCGATCATGGCGGGCGTCGATGACTTTACCCTGACGTTTATGGGAAAAGGTGCGCATGCCGCGATGCCCGAGCTTGGCGATGACCCGGTACTGGCCGCCGCCGAATTCATCAGTTCCGCACAGCGTATCGTCAGCCGCACGGTTGATCCGAAATCCGCTTTGGTCCTGTCCTTTACCCAAGTACACGGCGGGCGCATCAACAATATCGTCCCCGGGCAAATGGAGGTGCAAGGCACGGCACGGTTTTTCGATCCAGATTTTTCGGACCACGTCGAAGCCAGAATTGCACAGATCGCCGGAGGGATCGCACAGGCACATGGCCTCGATTACGCGCTGGACTATCGAAAGGGCTACCCCGCTGTGGTCAATTCAGCAAATGGTGCTGCAACGGCCAAGGCTGCGGCAGACAGCTTCCTGCCCGCCGAAAGGGTCGTTACCGACGAAGCAGCTTCATTAGGGTGCGAAGATTTTTCCTATCTGCTCAACGCGGTGGGGGATGGTGCCTACATCTGGCTCGGGGCCGGTGACGTGGGACCCCGCGAAGGGCTGCACGGCGACAAGTTTGTTTTTAATGACAAGCTGTTCCCGATTGGTTTGAGGATGTGGGTCAGCCTTGCGGAGACGGCTCTCCCACAGGGTGCATCATAGGCGCAATCAGCGCTTCACCTGAGACGGCCCCCTTTGTCTCCGACAGACGTCGTGTCGGCAAACGAAGCGTTTGGGTTTCTGGCCAACGATCCCGCGCCAGCACGTTTCGCGTGGGGAAGGGAAATGACGGCCATATTGAAAACGCAGTTCATCCGGGAGAGGTATTTGTAGGCGAATTCCCAGAGAAAAGGCCATGGCGACGGCAACTCAGCCCAAGATAGTAGACCTGTGATCAGAAAGAGCGACAGGTTTTGTCGGATCATGTGATGGGTAAAGCTCGATCCTACGGGTGATATTTTAGCTTTGCGACTACAAAAAATTGAGTTGGATAATCTGTCTTATGCAAAGTATTTGCATGAGAACTTGATGACCAGCCTGTCTACCGTGCTACACCTGTTTTTATTTCGCAGTCGCGCCGATGGCGGTGATCGCCGCCTCGGCGACGGCCTTGTCCTGATCCGGGGACCCGGACCCGACGCCGATGCCACCGAGTCGAATGCCTTCGCTGTAAATGGGCAGCCCGCCTCCGAGCCGCGTCACCTCACCGTCCGTCGCCGCCGCGATAGCGAGGCCAACGGCCTCCGGGATCGCGTCACTTGGACCCCCGATAGATGCAGCCGTACGCGCCTTGGCGAGAGCACTTTTCATGCTGAGATATTTCGCGCCGTCCATCCTGATTTGACCAAGTGTCCCACCGCTTGCATCCACGATGACGATACATTGCGGCTGTCCGATCTCATCTGCCTTGGAGATGCCTGCGTGCAGCATCTCCATCACGGCGAGATGGGTCAGTTTCAGGGTCTTTTCAAAGTACATGGTCAACCTTGGATCTGAGAGGTCACAAAGAAACCCTCTAGGGGGTCGCGAGGGCCGATCTGAACCGGCCCTCACGGAAAGAATTAGCGCTCCAGAGCGCCCACGCCAGAGAAGCGGAAAGCTTCCTGTTCCAGCGCGTCGATCTCCTCGGCGCTCATCTGATCATGGGCCACGGTGATGCGTCCGAGGAACACCATCGGCAGCTCATCCGCGCGGCCCTCAAGGTCCGCCTTGATCGCTTCGGCAGTGGCCGCACCGACATCATCGCCCATGCGCATGGGCGTGGCATCAAGCTCGCCGCGCCGGATCGCGTCCAGTTCCAGACCGGTACCGCCCCACCCGGTTGAGAAAACCTCTTTCTCCTTGCCCTGGGACACCTGCGCCTCGACGCTGCCCATCGCCATGGCGGTGTTCGCGTTGTGGATAATGGTTGCCTCCGGATAGGCCTGCAGGATCAGGGATGTGCCCTCGAACCCGCCTTCGCGCTGGTACTCGCCATAGTGTTCGTAGGCCGTGGTCCAGTTGCCCTTCTCCTCCACACAGGCTTTGAAATCGCCCGACCGCTGGTTGTCGGTGATGCCGGGAATGCCCCGGTTCATCGCCATGGTCACATCATTGCCCAGGCGGCCCAGCATGTAGTCACACATGGTCAGGGCACCGGCGGCAGAGGAGAAATCGAACCAGGCATCCGGCTGGTTGGTCAGGTCTTTCAGCGGCGTGTGAAACGCCCAGACGTAGGTGGCGAAACCGTCGTTGCCCGACAGCTTGTCGATGTTATCCGCCTGGATTTCCAGCTCGGACGGGCCAAAGATCACATAGTCATAGAGATCCGCGTCCTGCTCGACCTGACTGGCATATGTCGCCTGCAGCGAATGCTCGATCTGGCGGCTGGCGAATTCGGTTGTCTCAAACGCGATGCCCAGCTCTTCCAGACGCTTGGTCATCGCCAGGTAGTTGCGCGCCCAGAAGTCGGATGTATCGGCGGACGGGTAGATCAGCGCGATCTGCACCGGCTTGTCGAGAGTCCCCGAGAATTTGACGGCTTCGGAGCCGACGACTTCCTGCAGTTTTTCCAAGGCGCCGTCGGCATTTACCTCGCCGGGGATCCAGTAGTTACGATCCGCGATGCCGTCCAGCTCCTTCAGCGGCAACGTGGCGTGGCCATCCGCAAACGCGGATGTTGCCAACACAGCGCTTGCGATCAGAGCAGTGGTTGAAAATAGTTTCATGGTAGTTCCTCCCAAGTATTGAATGCGAAATCTTCGGTTTGGCCGGGGCGCAAAACCCCGGCCCGTCCTTTCGCGTCTTACGCCGCTTACCCGCTTGCACCGGGTGTCGTGGCAAACAATGCACCAACCGCAAGAAGCGCGATCAGGACACCGATCAGGGCTGCGCTGAACCGCAGCATTTTCTGTCCTTCCGGGGTCATCAGACCAGCAAACAAGCCGCCCGCCCCGTCCCGGTCTTTCTTTTGCATCCAGGTGTAGAGGGCGACCGAACTGACGATCACCACACCGGAGGCGACGGACTGCCAGAAGAATTCAATGCGCAGGGTCACCAGCGCGTTGATCATCATGCTCAGCAACAGGACACCGGCAAATGACCCCAGCATCGACGCACGGCCCCCAAAGAGGGACGTGCCGCCCACGACCACCGCCGCAATGACGTGCAGGTTAAAGTAGGGGGCAGAGGTCGCCTGGATGGCGTTCAGCTTGCCGGTCAGCATCACGCCCGCAAGGGCCGCCGCCGCCCCGCAGAGCACGTAGGCAAAGACCTTGTGCCGTTTGACCGCAATCCCGGTCAGCTCCGCCGCTTCGGGGTTGGAGCCGATGGCGATGGTGTAGCGACCAAAATAGCTGCGCGTCAGCAGGATGTAGCCACCGATCATCGTGGCCGTACCGATCAGCACCGGGATGGGCACAAAGCCGGGGATCTGACCGCGTCCGATATCCGTCAGGAAATCCGGGAACCGCGCCAGCACAAGACCCTTGGCCAGAACCAGCGCAAAGCCGCGATAGACAAGGTCCATTGCCAGCGTCCCGATCAGGTCAGGCACGTTCAGCCGCGTGATGATCAGCCCGTTGATCAGCCCCATCAGCGCGCCCAGCATGATCGCAATGGGCACCGCGACATAGACGGAAAACCCGTATTGCTTGATCAAAAAGGCCATCATGATGCCCGACAGGGCGGCGATGGAACCGATGGAAAGGTCGATGCCCCGCTGGGTGATCACGAAGGTCATGGCCATCGCCATGGGCATATAAAGCGCTGCATCCAGCAGGATCAGATTGATGTTTGTTGCGCGGAAATACCGGGCCGGTTCGACCGCGCCCATGAACAGCAGGATCGCCAGGATCATGACCATCGGGCCGATGATCGCGATATAGGGTTCAAGCCGTTCAGTCAGTGGTTTTGCTGCGGTTGTCATGCTGCTTCCTCCGCGCCGACGATGAGGCCGAGGACCTCCTGAGTATTGCTCTGTGCGGTCTCGACAACGCCCGCACATTGGCCGCGCCGCTGCACATGAATGCGGTCGGAGACCTCGAAGACATCATCCAGCGAATGGCTGATCAGAATGACGGCCAGCCCCTGCGCCTTCAGTGTCTGAATAAGCTTGAGCGTGCGTGCCGTTTCCTGCGGACCAAGGGCGGCGGTGGGTTCATCCATCACCAGCACCCGCAACCCTTCGCTGTAAACGGCGCGGGCGATGGCCACGGCCTGCCGCTGTCCGCCGGATAGGCTCTCGGTCGGGGCATCAAGCGACTTGAGCTTCACGCCCAGCCGATCCATCAACACGCGTTCGGTCTCGGAGCGCATCTTTTTGTTGTCGAGCATATTGAGGCCGAGGACGTTCTTGGTCAGCTCATTGCCCAGAAACATATTGGCTGCCGGATCGAGATGATCGGCCAGCGCAAGCGTCTGATAAACAGCATCGATGCCCACCTCGATGGCTTCGGCGTGACTGGCGAATTCAATCTTTTTCCCGTCGAGGAAAATCTCCCCTTCGGTGGGCTGATAGACGCCCGTCAGGACCTTGATCAGCGTGGATTTACCCGCCCCGTTGTCGCCGACAATTGCGAGCACCTCTCCGGGGTAGGCCGTCAGGTTGACACCTGAGAGCGCGGTCACACCGCCAAAGCGTTTGGTGATCCCTCGCATGTCTATGAGAGGTTTATCAGTCATTGTTGCGTCTCCGGTCTGGGTTGGATGGCGCCGCAAAGGGGCGCCGGTCGCATTTTGTGTTGAACTTGGCCGGCCCCCGCTCCGTGTCAGAACGAGGGCCGCGCCTGGGAGATCTTACTTGTTCCAGATCTTGGAATAGGCATCGCGGTAGGGGATGTCGGGGTCGAACTGGTTGCTGTCACCCAGTTTCGCGAGACCTTCCTGCGTCACCAGCGCCGGAGAGGTGACATAGCCCGAGCAGGCCTCGCCCTGCACCGCACGGTTCAGCTCATCGACCAGCTGCCAGCCCTGAAGGTTCAGCGGCTCCGCCACGGTAATCGCCTGATAACCGTTGGAACGGATGCGCTGGAACGCCGCCTCGGACCCGTCTCCGGCAGAACCCGCCTGCGGGCCTTTGTCGGGCGCGAACCCGGCAGCCGCCAGCGACGGCCCCATGAAATCAAAGTAAAGGTCGTTGATCGCCAGGGCGTGCGTCCAGCTGTCGCCGTACTTCTGCAGCAGGCTTGTGGTCAGCGGTCCCATGCGGGTCGATGTGTCGGCAATCGGCGTGTCCACATACTCCAGCACGGTGCCGCCTGCCGCCTCAACGGTCTCTTTCAGGCGATCCGCCTTGTCGATGGCGATCTGATAGGTGCTGTCGGTGAAGATCACCACGCCAATGTCTTCGCCACCGTCGTCAATCGCCCATTTCGCGGCCACTTCCGAGACGGTCATCGCGTCCGTGGACACATTCGCGAAAATGCCGCCGGGGGCATCGCAGCCGATCACGGGGCCGGAGTGCCAGGCCACCATCGGGATATTGGCCGTGACCACACCTTCGAGTGCGGCCTGTTGTTCCACCGCGTCAAAGCCATTGATGATGATCCCGTCGGGCTGCAGGGCCAGCGCCTGACCAATCGCACCGGTGCGGCCCTGAATGGAACCTGCGCCGTCCAGCACGCGGACTTCCCACCCGATCTTGGCGGCAGCCTCTTCCACGCCTTCGGTCACGCCAAGGATACCGCCGTTCTTCAGGTCACCCGCCACCACGACGATGGATTTACCCTCTGCCGCCGCCGGACCGGTTGTGGGGCCGTCCCAGGCGCCTGCGGCAAAGGCTGGCGCGCTCAGCGCTGTCAGGATGGTCGTGGCCAATGCGGCCTTGATGAATGTTCTCTTTTGCATGTTTTCCTCCCAATGCATGATTTCAATTCAGCGCTTTTCAGCGCTTTTCAGCGCCTTTGCGACGTTGCGCGTATCCCGCGATGCCGATGGCAACGAGCAGGGTCACGCCGTTAAAGAGCGGCTCGACCCAGAACGATCCGCCAAACTGCTGGATGCCCGAGATGCCAACGGCGAGGATCACCACGCCGACAATGGTCCCCCAGACGTTCACCCGCCCCGGCTTGATCGTGGTGGAGCCCAGGAAGGCCCCGACCAGCGCGGGCAGCAGGAATTCCAGCCCGACAGAGGCCTGACCGATCCGCAGTTTCGAGGCCAGCAGGACACCGGCCAGCGCCGTCATTGTGCCAGAGGCGACAAAGGCGCCGATCACGTATTTGCGGGTTGGAATGCCGTTTAGCTGCGCGGCTTTCTGATTTGCCCCGATGGCATAAAGGTACCGGCCGACGGGTGTGTATTCGAGCACCACCCACATCACCACGGTGATTACCACGAGGTAATAGGCGGTGATTGGCAGCCCGAAGACAAAGGTGGTGTTGAGCGCGTAAAAGCCATCCGGCAGCAGCCCCACCATCTGACGCCCACCGGTGTGCCACAGCGCCAGCGCATAAAGAACGGTGCCCGTGCCGAGCGTCGCGATGAAGCTGTCGATCTTGGCGACTTCCACCAGCAGACCGTTCAGAAACCCCGCCGTTGCCCCCAGCACCAGCACCACCGCAACTGCGATGGGCCAGGGCAGCCCAAGCATTGTCTGCAGGCTGATCGCCAGAATGTGCCACAGGACAATCCCGTAACCAACCGTCAGGTCGATCCGCCCGGCGGCCATCGGGATCATCGCGCCAAGCGACAGCAAGGCGATGATGGCCTTGTCCGAAATGATCGCCCGCAGGTTCAGCATCGTCGGGAAGGTGTTCGGCAGCAGAACGGAAAACAGCCCGATCAGGAACACCGTCAGGATCACGAGCCCATAGACCGGCAGAAACCGCATGATACGTTTACCAGTGGACAGGCCTTTCAGGTCCGCCTTGGTGGGTTCCAGTGCGCTGGATTCAAGCGATTGCATCGACTGCGTCCTCTGTTTTCGAGATGTTTCCGGCGGAGGCGGATTGAATCAGGTTTTCAGTGGTCAGCCGGGTGCCGCTCAACTCTTCGACGATGGCACCCTGGCTGAAGACAATGGCACGGTGGCAGACGGTCGCGATCTCCTCGAAGTCGGTGGAGACAACGAGGATGCCAACACCATCGGCCAGTGCGCGGTTCAAAAGCGCGTAGATCTCCGATTTAGCGCCGACATCGACGCCTGCTGTCGGGTCTTCACACATCAGCAATTTGCGTTTCGTGGCCAGCCACCGGCCGATCACCACCTTTTGCTGGTTACCGCCCGAGAGCGCCTCGATCGCCAGCGTCGGATCATTGGGCGACAGGCCCAGCTCCGCGCCGATGATCGCCGCCTGATCCGCCTCGGTCTTAGGCGACAGCAGGTTCAGCAGTTTGCGCCCGATCCCCTCGGGGTTCAGGAAAGTATTCTCGCGGATCGTCAGGCTCATCGCCACCGATTCCTCGGTCCGGTCCTTTGCCACCAGCCCGACACCGGAGTGCAACGCCTTTTGCGGGCTGGAGACATCCGGGGTCTCGCCGTTCAACGTGACCTGACCCGAAAAATCCTCAAGGCCAAAGAGCGCGCGGGAAATCGCCTCGTGCCCTGCCCCGCGCAAGCCCACGAATCCGACAACCTCATTGCGGCGCAACTCGAAATCCAGCGGACCAACACCGGCGACCCGGAAGTCTTTCAACGTCAGGATCGGCGCGCCCGGCGCCTCCGCGCCCTTGACCGTCTCCCGCGTCTTGCGCCCGACGATCTTCTGCACCAGCTCCTCCGGGGTCGTATGCGCGATGCTGCGCAGACCCACCATGGCCCCGTCGCGCAGCACGGCCACACGGTCGGCAATCTGGAAAATCTCGTCGAGACGGTGGCTGACGTAGATCATGCCGACCCCACGGTCCCGCAACGGACGCAGGGCGCGGAAAAGCCGCTCAACCTCATCCGCTGGCAAAGACGCCGTGGGCTCATCCAGCACCAGAAATTCGCTGTCCACCGCCAGCGCCCGGGCAATCGCCACCAGTGATTTTTCCGTCCGGGTCAGGTCCTCGACCCGCGTGGTCGGATCGAAATCGCAATCCACCTTCTTGAGCGCCTCAACCGCGAAACGCTCCACATCGTCCCATTTGATCAACCCGTTCTTGCGCGAAAAACCGAGCGCAAGAGAGATGTTCTCTGCCACGGTCATCCATTCGATCAGGCCCAGGTCCTGGTGAATGAAGGCAACCTTCTGGCGCTCTCCGAAACCGGCGGTCTTGTGCTGGTAAGCAGTGCCATCGATCATCACCCGGCCCGCGTCCGGCGTGTGGATGCCGCCGAGGACTTTGATCAGGGTCGACTTGCCCGCGCCGTTTTCGCCCAGCAGCGCCACGATCTCGCCGCGCGCAACGGACAGCGACACATCCTTGAGCGCATAGGTCCCGCCAAAATGCTTGTCGATGCTATCGAAAAACAAACCTGACTGCAGGTTTTGCATTTGGCTCCTCCCAAGCTCGGACCTCAACTCCCCCGTTGAGTTACCCGTAACATTTCGTTAGCATCCATGAGGAATACAGCTTCTGTCAACCGTTAAGTTACCCGTAACATAAATGCGTCTAAATGGATAAAAAGAGCAGTAAAAACAACAAGGTGAGCCTCAGTCAGGTGGCCGAGGCCGCAGGCGTGTCCAAAATGACGGCGAGTCGCGTGTTGCGCGGTGAGGGGGGGTATTCGGAAAAGACACGTGTCAAAGTGATGGCGCAGGTCGACCAGCTTGGATACCTGCCGAATCGCCTGGCCACGGTCTTTGCCGGTGACAAGAACTCCACCTTCATTGGGGTCTCCATTCCCGACCTCGGAAACGAAGTGTTTTCTCAGGTGCTGGAAGGCATCGACCGCAAGCTCGGCACCTTCGGGCATCAGTCCGTTCTGGGCCTCACACAGCACACGTTGCAGGAGGAGGAGGACTGGATCAAAACGGTCCTCTCCTGGCAGCCCGCGGGCCTGATCCTGACCGGGCGGTACCACTCGGCGCGCGCCTCCGACATGCTGCGCAATGCCGGTATTCCCATCGTCGAAATCTGGGATCTGAACTCCAGCCCGCTCGACATGAGCGTCGGCATCAACCACTTTGACAGCGGCTTTGACATGGGGCGCTATCTGGTGGGATGTGGCTATCAGAAGATCGGATACGTGGGCACATCGCATGATACGGCGAATGCGGCCACGACGCGGCTGGATGGTTTCTGCAAGGCCGTGGAAGGCGGCGGTGGAGAGGTCACCCGGCAGCTCTGCCTGCACGATACCGCAACATATTATCCGGGCTACTACGGGACCGAGCAATTGCTTGCGTCCGCCCAGAATATCGAATGCATCTTTTACCAGAACGACTCCATGGCGTTCGGCGGCCTGCAATACTGCGGTGCCAAGGGGTTGGAGGTGCCCAAAGATATCGGAATTGCCGGCTGGGGGGACCTGCCCGTGGCCTCCGTCCTGTCAAAGCGGCTCACATCGATGCACGTGTCACACCTGAAACTGGGTCAGGCCGCCGCCGAAATGATGATGGCGCGCCTGTCGGACGAACCAGTTGAACCCTGCCGAGACATCGGGTTCCGGTTGATCCCCGGCTCTACCGTGCGGAATACAAAGGGCCGCTAGCTGGTCTCGCCCGGCACAAGCTGGGAGCCGACGTCGATGATCCGTGTCTCAAGCGCCTGCCCCGCGTCCACTACATCATGCAGCAGCGCGACCACCTGCTCCCCGATTTTCCGGGCGTGCACGTTGACGGTCGTGATCCTTGGATGCGCAACCTCCGCCACTTCAAACCGGCCAAAGCCGGTGATCGCCAGATCGCCGGGCACGTCAATCCCCTGCCTCTGGCAGGCGCTCAGACAGCCGAAAGCCACCGGATCAGACACACAGACCAGCGCGTCATACTTGCGCAGATCCACACCGATCTCGGCGACCGCGCGGGCGCCGTGACGCATGGACACCGGCGCAGGCCCCGCGTCAATCATCGACACCTCGGGCAGGCCCAGGGCGGCGGCCGTGTCCACCACACCCTGCCGACGTGCCGCCCCGCGCATATCCGCGCCGCTGGAGGCCCCGACGAAAGCCAGCTTGCGCCGCCCGGTGCCTGCCAGATGCCGCACCACATGCGCCATGGCTTCGGCATTCGAGAAGCCAACGACATGCCCCAGAGGCTCCGACGGCAGATCCCACATCTCGATCACCGGCAAGCCCCGCGCCAGCACCAGGTCGCGCGTGGTCTGCGTGTGGTAACCGCCGGTCAGAACCAGTGCCTCGGGATTGCGGGTGAGAAGCTGGCGCACCAGCTCCTCCTCCTTGCCCGCGCGATAATTCGTACTGGCCAGCAGAAGCTGACTGCCCGACCCGCTCAACCCATCCGACAACGCGCGAAAGGTCTCTGCGAAATTCGCATTGTTGATCGACGGCAGGGTCACCGCAACAAACCCGCTGCGCTGGGTGCGAAACGCCTGCGCGGTCGTGTCATAGATGTAGCCCAGATCATTTGCCGTCTGGCGAATCAGCGCGCGCGTTTCGGCATTGACCGTCCGGTCATCGCGCAGCGCACGCGACACCGTCATCGGCGACATGCCAACCTTGCGCGCCACGTCCCGCATGGTGATGCGCGCATTCATTGGCCGTCAGGCCCGGTATTCATGGCGTTCGGTGACATGGTGATGAATACGCCCGTCAAAGAATTCCTCTACGATCTGACCCGTGACGTCTTTAGACTGAAATCGCGCGGGGCTGTCCAGCGCAGCCGTCATTGCCGCAGCGTCGGGATAGCTGATCGCAAGGATCAGCGGAAACTCGGGCGCGCCCGCGTCCCGGTCATCACTGAACATCACCCGCACATCGGTGTTCCCCGGGAACTGGGTCCACAGAGGAACAAGACGCTCTTTGACAGCGGTGCGGAATGCCTCCGTCTTGCCGGGTTTCACCGCTCCTTCAAACAACGCAAATCGCGTAATCATGCCTCTGGCTCCTCTTTTGCCCCTTTGAAAAACTCCATCACGGCGGCCTGGTCTTCGCCGCCCCACCCTGCCGCCGTCAACATGCGATGGATCTCGGCGCAAAGCGCCGTCATCGGCATCGACGTCCCGGTCTGCCGCGCCAGATCATTCACCGCGTTCAGGTCCTTGACCATATTGTCGATCCGGCCCGTGCGCCGGTAATCCTTGGTGGCAAAGCGCGGCAGGTACTCCTGTAACAGCGCGCTGTCCGCGCGTCCGCCCTTCAGCGCCTGTGGGATCTTCTCCGCATCGACCCCGGCGTCCAGCGCCAGCTGCGTGGCTTCCGCAACCGCCAGGAAGCCAAGACCACAGAGTACCTGATTGATCAGCTTGGTTGTCTGCCCCGCCCCGGACGGTCCCATATGGGTGTAGTTCGAGGCGACATGTTGCAACGCCTGATACGCCCGTTCAACATCGCTTGCCTCCCCCCCGGCCATCAGCGTCAGCTCGCCGATCAACGCCTTGGGCGCACCGCCCGACAGCGGGCTATCGACCCAGGCCAGACCACGCTCGGCCGCCATCTTGGCAAAATTCCGCGTCGCATCCGGTTCAATCGATGACATGTCGATGATCACCGTACCCTCTTGGGCACCCTCAACGATCCCATCCTTGCCAAACGCCGCCAGACCCACGATGCGCGAGGCATTCAGACTGGTGATCACAAAATCCACATCCCGTGACGCCTCTGCCGCAGAGGCCGCGGCAACCGCCCCTTTTGCCACAAGCGCCGCGACCTTTTCGGTGTCGAGGTCAAAGACGTTCAGGCTGTTGCCGGTCTCCAGCAGTCGGGTGCCAATGGCACCGCCCATGGCCCCTGCCCCGATGAGGGCAATCTTTTCGCTCATATCATGGTTCCTCTCACGTAACTTTCCGACTGGGCGACAACGTCCCCATAGGGGCGCGCGATGTCGATCTCGCTGCCCCACTCCCCCGCTTCGAGGTGTTCCAGCGTGGCAAACTGACTGTCGAGCAGGCTAGTTGGCATGAAATGGCCCGCGCGGGATGACACGCGCCTGGCCAGCACTTCCGGCGGCGCGTCCAGATGCAGGAAATGCACGGGCTCCGGCACCTGCGCCCGGATCATATCGCGGTACTTCTTTTTCAGCGCGGAACAGCCGATCACCACCCGCCCTTCATGATCCGCCAACCGGCGTCCCACTTCCGCAAGCCAGGGTGCCCGGTCAGCATCATTCAGCGGTTTGCCACGCGACATCTTCAGGATGTTCGCCTCTGGGTGCAGATCATCCCCGTCGATGAAATCCATCTGACACAGAGCCGACAGCGCCGTCCCGATAGAGGACTTGCCACACCCCGACACCCCCATGAGCACATAGCACCGCATCAGAGGGACGCCGTGATGCCGCCATCGACATAAAGCGTATGCCCGTTGACGAAACTCGAAGCTGGCGTTGAAAGGAACACGCAGGCGCCCACGAGCTCTTCCACCTTGCCCCAGCGGCCCGCAGGTGTGCGGTTTTCAAGCCATGCGGAAAACGCGGGGTCCGCCACCAGGGCGGCATTCAAGGGCGTGTCAAAATATCCCGGCGCAATCGCATTGCACTGCAGCCCATGTTTTGCCCAATCGGTTGCCATCCCCTTGGTCAGGTTCCCCACTGCGCCCTTTGTCGCCGTGTAGGGTGCGATGCCCGGACGCGCCAGGGCGGTCTGGACCGAGGCGATGTTGATGATCTTGCCCTTGCCCCGCCCGATCATGTGGCGCGCGACCGCCTGGCCCACATGAAAGACACTTGCGATATTGGTTTGCAGCAGCTTCTCAAAAGCATCCGCCGGGAAGTTTTCCAGCTCTGTGCGATGCTGCATACCGGCATTGTTCACCAGCACGTGGATTGCCCCGATATCCGCCTCGAACCCATCGATGGCGGTGCGTACGGCCGCATGGTCGGTGGCGTCAAAAACAAGCGTATGAACCGTGGCACCTTCGCCGCGCAGTATCTCGGCGGCCTGATCCAGCTTCGCAACATCCCGACCGTTCAATACAATCTCGGCACCTGCCGCCGCCATCCCGCGGGCCAGCGCAAAGCCGATGCCCTGAGATGAACCGGTGATCAGCGCCCTGCTGCCGATCAGTGAAAACAAGTCCGTCATATTTCCCCCGGAAGCAGCCGTGTTGTGTCTTCGATGCTTGTTACCGATAACATGTTACCGATAACAGACTCTGTCAACGATTCATTTGAACCCCTTCAGATCAACAGCTTCAGTGGGGATAATTTATCGACCTCAGCACGACAAAGGGCATACCGATCTCTCAGCCATGATGTTCCGGCATCTTGTGGCAGCGTTCAAGCCACTGAGGGTTTTGCAGCGCGCTCGGTGCTTATCGTTTCCAGCGCCTGCGCCGCGGGCATGGGTTTGCCGATAAGGAACCCTTGGTATTGATCACACGCAAATTCGTTCAGCATTTCGGTCTGGGATTCGTTTTCAACGCCTTCCACCGTAACCTGCATGCCCATTTTATGACCAAGCGTGACGATGGTTTCGATGATTTCGCGATACCGCGCGTTATCGAATTCAAAGCCTTCCAGAAACACCCGGTCGATCTTCAGCTTGTCGAAGTCGTACTTCCACAGGTACCCGAGGCTTGAGTACCCGGTCCCGAAATCATCCATGGCGATTGAAATACCCATGCGCTTCAGCCCGACCAGTTGCGCGGACACCCGCTCTTCATCGGCCATCAGCAGATTTTCGGTCACCTCGAGTTCGAGACGGCGGGCCGGGAATACCAGTTCGGTCAGAAGCGCCTCTATCTCTGCGACCAGATCACCCTTCTGAAACTGCGCTGGCGAAAGATTGACCGACAGAAAAATATCATCCGGCCAGGTCTTGGCCGTTTCGATGGCTTGCCGCAGCGTGCGCATGCCCAACACCTGGATCATACCCGTTTCCTCGGCAATCGGGATGAACTCGGTAGGACAGATCGGCGTACCATCAGCACTGTTCAGGCGCAGCAGAGCCTCAAACCCGATGATCGATCCATCACTCGGCTTCGACAGCGGTTGGAAATGAATTTCAAACTCATCTCTTTCCAGCGCTTCCCGCATCCGCGCCTCGACCGCGCAACGCCTGAGCAAAGCGGCATCAAGCGCGCTGAAGTAGACCTGCATCCTGTTCCGGCCGTTTGTCTTGGCGTGGTAAAGCGCCAGATCCGCGGCGTGCAACGCTTCCGGCCCACTTTCTTCCAGCTCGGCAAGATGCACACCGATGCTGAGACTGCCCTGTATGGTTTTTCCCTTGTATTCAAAAGGCTGGTTGGCCTCATTCAGGATCCTGTGCCCGACCTCATCCAGAAACTCGAAAGAGGCATTCGGAAAGCAGACAACAAACTCATCACCGCCCATGCGGCCAACCAGATCGGTCTCTCGCACATTGCTGATCAGGAGTGAGGCGATGTGTTTGAGATACGCGTCTCCGAACTCGTGCCCATGCGTGTCATTGACGCTCTTGAACTTATCCACGTCCAGGAAAAACACACCGATTTCTCCGTATGCGTCACGGTCGGCAAAGCGCTTCTTGGCCTCCGTACTCATGGTGTGCCGGTTCAACGCACCGGTCAAAGCATCATATCGCGACAGCTGGCGCACACGTTCGTTCCGCGTGAAAGCCTGTTCACGCTTCATGACAAATGCGACGGAAGGAATGGCGTAAATGACGGCACATACGACCGGCAACAACAACCCCATCCAGTCCAGCAGGCCGTGGTAAAAAGTGGCGATGTCGGATTTGTCCAAATAGACCTGAACCGCACCGATAGCCCGGCCATCTTGTCCTTTCGCAGAGACAAGAGCATCCACGAAAACGCTTTGGCTGCCGGACGGGCTTACTCTCTGGACCACTTCCACGTTGGATGTGCCGGATGCGACCACCTGCTGCGCGGTTTGGTTGACCGTGCGGACCGAGCCGGGGCCAGGAGCGCCGTAATCCGACGAATAGACCATGTGGCCCGAGGTGTCGTAGACTATGAATGCGTAGACATTGCCAAATTTGATCGCCGCATCGATGACGGCTTTCTGATCCTCGGTCAACGCCCCGTTGGCCAGTGCATCCCCCGACTCAAGCAAGTTCGAATTGAGCTCCTTGGCCCATTTCATCGCGTCCATTTCCGCATGGCTTTTGATCGCCCCGTCGATCGCCCTGTCAATCAGCAGGTGAACCCCGAGAACGATGGCACAGGTCAGCACAAGCAGTATTGCCAGCGGAGAAGCGAACTTCCTCACCAGGGAACCTGTTTTACCTCTCGAAGACAGGATTTTAGCCGCCATATCAAAGCTCTCGAATTCGTGATTACGCCCTTTTCTGGCGCAGGCACGTTAAGAAGCTGTAGGCAAATTCCCGGAATGCATTTCGATTTTTATCCGCAATTTAACCAACGCATTTGCGAGGCTTCATGCGGTCCGCTCTCAAACCCGAAAGACGGCTCTTCAGGCAGAGGTCGGATGCCCGTCGAATTGCTTGGCCCCATCGCAGATTTCGTACCAGGACGGCTTTTCGGAAACAAATTCGTGAAACTTGTTTTTCACCGCCAGCGCATCGTCGAGCGTGTTTGCCGCAATTGGGAAACTATCGTCCTCAGACAGGATTTCACCCAGCGATGTGCCGCAAATTTTACAGAAACATCTGCTGTACGTATAGGGCGCCACGGGTGCGAAAACGGCGATCTCGTCCCTGCCCTGCACCCATTTCAGATCTGCCCTTTCGATAAAAACAATCACACTTGCCCCAAGTTTACGGCACCGGGAACAATGACAGGTGCCCATCATTGATGGCTCGGCCAAAAGCTCGAACTTCACCGCCCCACAGCAACAGCTTCCCTTGATCATTGGCGCAATCCTCTCTGAAAGATGTATCCTTGATGAGAACATTACAAGAACATCTGAGAGCAATCAAGGATGGAGTACGTGCCGCCAAACCCGCCGCACCAATCATGCACGACAAGAAACAAGCATGCCGCTCGCCCCGAAAATCCAGGTGAAAAGACTGGTGCCGAAGCACCTCCGGCGTCGCGCGTCAACGCGGTGGACTAGGCGGGGGTTGCCCTGGGTGAGGTCCAGCCCTGCACCGCCTTGGCCACCAGGATGCCGCAGATCAGCGCGGCGACAAAAACGTAAACCTCGATCCTGCCGGTCCCAAGCGCTGGCAGGGCACCGCCCGGACAGAACCCCGCAATCCCCCAACCGACGCCAAAGACAGCGGACCCAAGCGGCAGGCGGGCATCCAGATCCTGCCGCGTGGGCAGCTGGAAGGCCGGGGCGAGGACCGGTCCAGACCGCCGCAACACCAGCCTGTACCCGATGAACGTCACAACCAGCGCGCCGCCCATGACAAAGGCAAGGCTGGGGTCCCATATCCCGGCGACATCAAAGAAATTCGTGACCTTCGCCGGATTGGCCATGCCCGAGATGGCAATCCCGATGCCGAAAATCAGACCCACCACATAGCTTGCAAGCAGTTTCATCTCCTACCCTCCGATCCAGTGGCGTATGACGAAGACGGTCACCCCTGTGGCCCCCATGAAAGTCACCGTCGCGACGATGGAGCGAGGCGACAGCCGCGCCATACCGCAGACCCCGTGCCCGGACGTGCAGCCCGCGCCATAGGTGACACCGATCCCGACCAGAAAGCCGCCGATGATCAGCATGGTCAGGCTGACGGGCACCTGCACGGCGGGCATCTGACCGGTCAGGGCAAAGACGGCAACCGGTCCGCTGATCATGCCCAGGATCACGGCGGCGCGCCACGACCAGTCAGGCCAGCCTTTCGGCACGATCACCCCGGTCAGAACACCGGTGGCCCCCATGATGCGCCCCATCAGGCCCATCAGCAGGACAGCGGCCATGCCGATCAGCACGCCGCCCGCAAGCGACTGTATCGGGGTGAATTCCGTTTCGATCAGCATCTGGTACGGCTCCGTTTTCAGCTGAGTGTTCGGCCCGGCACCACATCAGTGCCGGGTTTGAGAGCATTCTACCCCGGGGGGCATCTGCGCCTCAGTGACATTGTCACCAACGACCCGGCCTATCAGTGGTGTTCCACCAGATTTTCCAATGCCCGCCTGTCACATATCCTGACCTTGCCGCGGGACTGCTGCACCCAGCCGCGACGCTGGAATTCCTGCAACTGCCGCGACACCACCTCGCGGGCGGTGCCAAGCTCGACTGATAGTTTCTGATGCGTGGTCGCAATCGCGCCTGCGGCATCCGCCAGCGCCAGTAAACGCTGACCAAGGCGCACATCCATCCGTTGGAACGCCACCTCGTCCACCATCAGGAAAAGGTCGGTGATCCGCTTGGAGAACGCGGCGAAAACAAAATCGCGAAAGGCTTTCGACTGGCCCACCAGGTCGTCAAACACCTTGCGCGGCACCGCCACGGCCCGAACCGCTGTCTCTGCGATCCCTTCCGCAGCGTAATCCTCATACGCCAGCAGACAGGCCGTGGTCAGCACACAGCTTTCGCCTGAATGAATGCGGTAAAGCACGATTTCCCGGCCGGTGTCCGAGACCTGCTGCACACGCACCGTACCCTCCAGCAGGAACAGCATGTTCTCGGGTGATTTGCCCGGTCCGAAAATGACCGTACCGGACGGCACCTCAACGATACTGCTTTTCGACAGCAGCAGGTCCTTGGTCTCCTGCGCAAGCCGGGACAGCCCGGGAAACCGTTCGACCCAGGGCGTTTCGCGCCCGGTCATGGCGCGCACCCCGCAGCCGCCCCGCACCGGGGTCTCGGCATGTCATCTCTGTTGCGGCTCCGTGTCATAATGCACCATCGCGGAATGCTGCATCAGTGACAGGCTAGAGCGGTTTTTTCAACGTGTCTTGACCGCGCAGGGGCCTAGCAGTCGGAACAGGTCTTGAGACCGATCAGGCGGTAGATCGGGCAGAAATTCATAAACGCCGTCGCCACGAGGACAAGACCAACCCAGCCCCAGACCCCAATGATCCCCATCAGGGCCAGAACCACCAGAGCGCCGCCGCCAATAAGGCGGATCGCCCGGTCCGCCGTCCCAAGGTTTCTTGTAACTTGCATCGGATATCTCCTTCGATTGATACCCGCTCTATCTCACGCGCCCGGCGCGCGCCTTGGTGACATTGTCACCAAGCCTCCTCACAAACCCGGCAGGGGCCCGGCGTCCGTTTCATCCCGTCGCGTCCTTGTGATCAACCGACCGGGAAAACAGCACGAATCCGCTGGCCCCCTCCCCTTCTGGCGGCAAAGAAGGTGTATCCAGCCCCTGCCTGCCTACCCTGAGTGGTGGAATGCGTTGATATCCCATTGGAACCAAAGTAAGCGTCGGGCTTTGAACCATGTGCCCTGCAACGGCACGACGATACTAAAAATACCATTGGCCGCGGCCTGCCCTGAACCGGAAAAATTGCATAAAGACCATGCGATTTCACCCCTTTGGTCGATTTGGCACTTCGGTATATAGGGCGCTGTGGCGCAGTAAACGGACGGATACTACCGATGAAAAGTTCTTACACGAAAATCGGTGAAAAGGAGTTGCGGCGCGTCCGCAGACGCAGCCGACACCTCTATTGGGCCGTGGCCCTCTTCAGCCTCTTCGCCAATCTGCTGATGTTGACCGGCCCGCTCTACATGCTGCAGGTCTACGACCGCGTGCTCGGATCCGGGTCCGAAGAAACACTGATCGCGCTCTCCATGATCGTGATCTTCATGTACGGCATCATGGGCATCCTCGACTACACCCGCGGGCGCATCATGGCCCGCGTCGGCGCGCGGTTTCAGGCGGATATGGACCGCCGTGTCTTTGACGCCGTGATCCGCAAATCGGTGGTGGCCCCTGACGTGAAAACACAGACCGGGCTGTCTGATCTGGAATCCGTGCAGCGGCTGATGACCTCGCCCGTGCTGATGGCCGCCTTTGACCTGCCGTGGACACCGGTGTTCTTTGCCGGGATTTTCCTCTTCCACCCGATCCTTGGGTATTTCGCCGTCGGGGGCGCCGTCGTGCTGATCCTGATCGCGCTTGCAAACCAGCTTCTGTCCCGCGAACCGCAGGCCAGCGCGACACATGCGGGCCATGTTGCCACCCTGATGTCGGACCAGATCCGCAACGAATCCGAAATGGTGCAGGCCATGGGCATGCGCGACGCCGCCTTTGCCCGCTGGCAGACCGCGCGCAGCCAGTCGCTCGGCCGGCAAGTGCAGGCAACGGACGTAACGGGCATCTTCTCCTCGCTGACCAAATCACTGCGTCTGCTGCTGCAATCGGCCATGCTGGGCATCGGCGCCTGGCTGGTGCTGCACAACGAGATGACTGCGGGCGCGATGATCGCAGGCTCTATTCTGCTGGGTCGGGCCCTCGCACCGGTGGAACTGGCGCTGAACCAATGGCCACTGGTGCAACGGGCCATGAAAGGCTGGGAAAACCTCTGCGAACTGCTGGGCGCGGTGCCGCTGGAACGGGAAACCACCCCCCTGCCCGCCCCCAAGGCCAAGCTCGCCGTGAAACAGCTCAGCGTGGTGCCCCCCGGCGAACGTCAGGCCTCGCTCAAATCGCTGAGCTTCGAGGTGAAGCCCGGTCAGGCCATTGGCATCATCGGCCCCTCTGGTGCGGGCAAATCCACCCTCGCCCGCGCGCTGACCGGCGTCTGGGCCCCGACCGCTGGCTCCATCCGACTCGATGGGGCGACACTCGATCAATATGCGCCGCATGTGCTGGGCCAGCATATCGGCTACCTGCCGCAACGCGTGCAGCTTTTTGACGGCACCATTGCCGAAAACATTGCCCGGCTGGAGGCGACCCCAAACCCCGAAAAGGTCGTGGAAGCCGCCAAGAAGGCCGCCGCCCACCAGATGATCCTCGATCTGCCCAAAGGCTATGACACCATCATCGTGGCAGGCCAATCGCGGCTTTCAGGCGGTCAGATGCAACGCATCGGCCTTGCCCGCGCGCTCTACAAGGACCCGGTGCTGGTGGTGCTGGACGAACCCAATTCCAACCTCGACAACGACGGCAGCCAGGCCCTGAACGCCGCGATCCGCGCGCTCAAGAAAAACGGCAGCTCCGTACTGATCATGGCGCACCGCCCCGCGGCCATTCAGGAATGTGATACGCTTCTGGTGCTTGACAACGGCATGCGTGTGGCCTTCGGACCCAAGGATGAGGTGCTCACCGGCATGGTGAAAAATCATAAACAGATCAAACAGGCACCCGCAGGTGCAGGAGGCGTGACATGAGCGACACGGCACAATGGTCGGCCCGCACCCCCCTGATACTCGGATTTATCGGGTTGGTGGTGCTTGTTGGTGGGTTCGGCGCCTGGGCGGCGCTGACCCAGATTTCCGGTGCCGTGGTTTCATCGGGTCGCTTCGAAGTCGACCGCAATCGCCAGATCGTCCAGCATGAAACCGGCGGCACAGTGGCCGAAATCCTCGTGGATGAAGGCGACACCGTGCAGGCGGGTGATCTCTTGCTGCAACTGGATGGCGCCCAGCTCTCCTCGCAGCTTGCGATTGTCGAGGATCAGCTTTTTGAAATGATGGCGCGGCGGGGCCGACTCGAGGCCGAACGTGACGAGAAAGACAATATCGATTTTGATGCAGAGGTCTTGCAGGTCGGACAGGGGGACGCGGATGTTCAGGAACTGATTGACGGGCAGACCAACCTCTTCAAGGCGCGCCGTGCCTCGGTTGCGCAGGAGAGTGACCAGCTCTCCAAACGGTCCGGTCAGATCCGCAGCCAGATTTCCGGGATCGAAGCGCAGGAAGTCTCGCTGACAAGGCAGCTGGCGCTGATCGAAGAGGAGCTGGCCAACCAGCAGTCCCTGCTCGAACGCCAGCTGACGCAAGCCGGCACCGTGCTCAGCCTGCAACGGGAATCCGCGCGCCTGAATGGTCAGCTGGGCGAACTGGCCGCCTCCAAGGCACAGGCACAAGGCCGCATTACAGAGATTGATATCGAACGGCTCAAGCTTTCGACCGGCACCCGCGAAGAAGCCATCACCCGCCTGCGCGACCTGCGCGCGCGCGAGCTCGAACTGATCGAACAACGCAGTGCCCTGCGTGAGGAGATCGACCGGCTGAATATCCGCGCGCCCGTGTCCGGCGTGATCTACGGCATGCAGGTGCGCACCCCCCGCTCGGTGATCCGGGCGGCGGAACCGGTGATGTTCCTTGTCCCGCAGGATCGCCCACTGGTGATTGCCGCGCGGGTGGATCTGATCCACATTGACCAGCTTGTTGCCGGCCAGGACGTGACCCTGCGCCTCTCCGCGCTCGACCAGCGCACGACGCCGGAACTCTACGGTCGCGTGGTGCAGATTTCGGCGGATGCCTTCGAGGACGAGGCCACCGGTCAAAGCTACTATCGCGCCGAGATCGTGTTGAATGAGGGCGAGATGGACAAGCTGGCCGATGGCACGGTGCTCATTCCGGGCATGCCGGTCGAAGCCTACATCAAAACCGGGGACCGAACCCCCCTCGCCTATCTTGTCAAACCGGTTGCCGATTACTTTGCCCGCGCCTTCCGCGAAAGCTGAAACAAGGCTCTAACAAGGCGGAATGTGCCGGTTCTTCGGAGATTGCGTCGGGGGATCACACAGGCGAACGTGGTTGCCGCGTGGAGGAATACTTTGCCTAAAGGTATTCTAAATATCTGATATTAAAAGGAAAAGTGATTTCCTGAGGTTTATGAGCACGTTACCCGTGGGTAACCCGGCAATACACCGGTTACCCATGGGTAACACCCGTTATCGAATGCGGGGACCGCCCGCCAAAGCCGCCTCGAAAGCCTTTACCGCCTCTTCCAGACGCGCCTTGGAAATCGTTGCGAAGTCACGGTCACTCACAATCCGGCATTCCCCCATCCGCGCCGTGATCTTGGTCTCACCCAGGAAGAATTCAAACTTCTGCTTGGGCTCCGCACCCTGCTTCGCGGCATCCGGCTTGGCCTTGGATTGCGCCAGGAAGGAGGCCAGCACCCGCGTCTGCGCCGCCGCATCCTCACAACCTGCAAGCAGGTTGCGCAGCTCCGCCGCCTGCCCTTCACTCTTCAGCGCCCGCGCCACATCGACGCCCAGATTGCGCGCAACGTCCTTGGGCCAATTCAGGCTGTCCCCAAGCACGCTGAGCAGAAAGACAAAGCTACGGATGTATGACCGCTTGGTCTTGTGCAACGCGCCATAAAGCCGGTTGACCAGCTCCGACGGATCCGTCTCCTCGATGCCGCTGTCCTGCGCCGCCGTGATCGCCACCTGCGCCATCTCTGCAAAGGTCAGGTCTTCGCGCACAACGTTCTCTTCGACCATATCGACATAGCGCGCGATCCGGTCGCCCTGCCCCGCCTCGACGCGTGCGACAATCTCACCGAATCCTGCGTCGCCGGTTTCACTGAAAAGCTGCGACAGCGCGGTGAACCTGCGCCACCCTTTCTTCAGCTGAAACGCGCCCGCCGCATCGCGGTAGACCTCGATCGGCTCCTTCTGGCCACGTTCGCGGATCGAGGATTTCAGCTCTTCCATCTCGTCCGACTGCGCCACGGCATCCAGTTCCAACCGATCACGTGGCAGGTCGTCTGTCCTGATCTCGCGCAGCGGAATGCGCACCAGCACCCGCCCCTCGTCCTGCGCATCCCGGAACGCCTTGGCGTCCTCAGCGTTGCGACGACGCTGTTCGACCTTGGCCTCCGTGGTTTCCTGCAGGTTTGCAGCGACGTCCCGCACGGCAGCGCCCATCGGGCCCGGGTTTCGAGACCGGCGCGCGGGGGTCGGCTCCGGATCAACCGGCGCAAATCCGAATTTGTTCTTGCCGCTCATGCTGCGTCCTCCTTGCGTCCGCCCTGATCCTTCCAGGCCGCCAGAACCGTCTGCAAAAACTCCGCATAAGCCCTGTCAAAACTCTGGCGCGCGCGCTTCCATGTCTCGCGGGTCATCTGGCGATAATCCTGTTCGTAGACCGACATCTGGAAGCGGCCCGATTGTTCCACCGCGCGCGTCATCTCGATCGGATTGGCACAAACGTCTGCGCCAAAAACATTCTTGAAGGCATCCATCATCGCCAGGTGCAGCGGGTTGGTGCCTTCGAAACGCGTCATCAACAAACGGATATCCGCAAACTTCTTCGGAAGCGTTATGCCAGCGCTCGCCGCCAGTGCGTCAAATCCATCGGAGATATCGGCCATCGCATCGCCCAGCTGACCCAGATAGCTGGTGGTGCTGTCATACTCCCAATATCCGGGGCCAGAGGGGATGTAGAGAATATCCGCCGCGAAGGCCGCGTTGAGGGACTGGTAACCGATGGCCGGCGGGCAGTCGAAAACAATCATATCATACTGGTCATCGGGCAGCTCATCCAGATACCGCGCGACGCAGCCAAAAAAGCTCCATGCCTTGTGGATCGACCGGTACTGCGCGGAGGCGAATTCGACGAAAGCCGCGTTGGCACAGGAGGGGATGATATCGATGGTCGGCCAGCAAGTCGGTTGAATGAAATCCTGGAACCGCTGCACGCCGATGGAGCGGACATCCTCGGGCAATTCGTCCGAAGACGGGTAGGGGCAGTCGTCGGGATCGTCATAGCTTTCCATGATCCGATCTGCCTCCCGGCAAAGATCGCGACACATGATGCCCCAGACGGTATTCCACTCTTTCACCTCGGTGATGCCCATGGAGTGCGTAAGCGTCGCCTGCGGGTCGAAGTCGACACAAAGAACACGGTAGCCATCCAGCGCAGCCGCATTGGCCAGATGCTGTGCCACGACGGTCTTGCCCACACCGCCTTTGAAATTCGACACCGCAACACGCATAGCACGACCGCGCGGCCGTTCCGGTAAAAGCGTGCGACCCCGAAACCGAATACGGCGACGCAGCTCGTTGATTTCCTCAAGCGAGAACCAACGCTGACGTCCGTCCTCTTCAGTCAGACCCTGGGGCAGGGTTGGATCCTCAGCCAGCTTCTTGCGCAACGTGTCCGCCGGCACATCGAACATGAACTGGCTGATTTCCCAGATGGAGAAGGGGCGCAACGTCTTGACTTCGCCAGGCGAAAACGTCGCTTTGCGCACCGCTGCCTGCTGTGCAAGGCTACGTTCATTCATCGTCAGAAGGTCATTATGATCTCTCATGGCTCTGCTCGTGTTATTATCTGCTCGTCGACAAATAACGGGATTTTCAAAAATCGGCAAAGATAAATTTCGGAAATCCGCAAATGCGCGAAATCCGGGAAACCGCGTCTCATGCCACGGCAACCCGCAAAGCAGCCACTATATGGTGACAGGTACTACCGTCCGCGGATAAGATATGGTGACACGCAGAGCCAGATAGGGTGTCATGATTGCTGTCCCCCTTATCCTATATACCCTTAGAATTTCAAATGAACTTGAAAAGGTTCAGAATTCCTGCTTTTCCAAAGCCGTTGACAAAATACGGGATTTGGGGCTCTGATCAGAGGCGAGGGGAATCGGCTCGACAGAAGCTGACCTACCGAGGCAAGGATACAGGAAAGCGCATGAGCAGGACAGCATGGAACCACTACGTCTGACAGGACCCGGCGCGAGCGTGGTGAAGTACGATGTGCTGACAGCCTTGTCGGTGGCTGGGTTGAATGGATCACCAACGTTCCAGACCTCGATGATGCGGCTGATTGCGCTGGTGACGGCGCGCTACAACTGGGCGTTGGATGAACTTTGCGTGGGGCAACGCGACATGGCCCGGATGTGGTCAGTGAACGAACGGACCGTCAAACGGGAAGTCAAACGGCTGACCGGAGCGGGTGTTCTCATTTGTACACGGCCAGGGGTGCGGGGCAGGGTAGGGGCCTTTCGTCTCAACCATGCGCGCATAGCCGAGGTTTCGGCCCCCTGTTGGGGGCTGGTCGGCCCGGATTTTGAGGCCCGGATGGCGGAACGGCATAGCCAGCCATCGGTAAAGATCGTGCAATTGCAGAGCTATCGACAGGATTCTGCCGAAACCCCTGCTCCTGTATCCGGCGGTACCCCGTGGGGGCGGGTAATGGCCGATTTATCGGCCCAGCATCCGTCGGCGTTTGGCAGCTGGTTTTCGCGGCTCACGTTTCAGGAATGCAGGGCGGGGGTGTTGGCGCTGTCTGCACCGAGCACATTTGTGCAGCGCTACATTGAAACGCATTTGATCGCCCCGCTGATCGCCGCGGCAGAACTGGAGTTCGGCCCTCTGGATCGGATCGAATTCAGAGACTAATAGGCTAATCAGTCTCTGATGCTCTGCCGTATTCGTTGCTTTTGCCAAGGGGCGACTTGACAGTGAACCGACAATGGGGCCCCGCTCAAGACGGGTGCGCCCAGACAGCCTGCCAGGCATTGAATTCGGACGGGGTCACCCGGTAGCGGGCAAAGTTACCCGGGTGAAGGCCGAGCAATTCGTCTTCCACCACCGCGCGGAAGCGAGCCCGATCGTCGACGGGTACATGCGCCGCGGCCCAGTCAAGGATCTGCGCCGGCGTCTGATGACGCGGCACGGCGGCGCGTAGAATCTCGGCCACGATGGTGCGCAGTTCGTCGCGGTATCGCAGCCGGAAGGGGTCGGGCTGCCCCAGCGACTGCTGCACCGCACGGTAGCGATCCGCAGAGCGTTGATACGCCCAGAGGAACACATCGCGCATCAGGGCCGGGTTGCCGGTCTCATAGAAGGCAAGCATGGCCTGTGTGTAGAGTGTCTGCGGCACATCCGCGAAAGACAGCGGGATCAGGTTGCGCCGGATCATCGGGATGTTGGCGGCAAGACGGGAGACTCTTTTGTTCACGTCGTCAAAGGGTTGCAGGTAGGGCAGGTGCAGCAGGATAAAAAGCGCCTGTTCGAAAGGATCGTCGATTGTGTTGGCTTGCCTGCAGAGCCGATCAAAAGCGGTGTCGATCATCTGGGGCAAGGCGAGCGGTTGGAACACCGACCCGCTGATCGCCACCTCGATCTGCCGTAGTCGCCCGGCGGCCGTAGGATCGGGCAGCAGGTTATTTGCCAACAACGCATGCAGGTTCAGCAAGGTCATGCGGTCAAAACCTGTTTCACCGGCAGTGTCGACCAGAAATTCAATGGCATCCTTGTGGTTCAGGATCATCTGCGCTTCGATCTGGTCCTTGCCTTCAGCGGCCTCGCCAAAGGCGATCAGACGGCGGGTGTCGAGCAGGGAATAGGTGTTTCCTTCCAACCGGCTGGAATTCCACGACAGGTCTATCAGCAGACGGTCAAGGATGTTGCGGGCGTAGGTCCCTGCGGGTTGTTCCGCGGTGATGGGCGTGCCGATCTCGGCAAGCTTTGCACGGTCCTGATCTGTCAGCAGCGGGGCCGTGGCGGGATCATAGGTCTCCAGGAGCGTGGCGTCATAGCCTACGGGGCGGCGTGCCGTCAGCGGTTGCTGCACATGGGCGCGCAGGGCGGCAGCCGCCGCAGACAGGGGGATGGCGCCCGTAGCCTCTGCCTGCCCGTCCGAGAGGCGGTACTTGGCGGCGCGCGCTGCCCCCTCGCGAATGATGGAGCCGGCCTCTACAAGCGCTTTGAGGCGCGCCTGAAGGGTTCTGCGCGGCGGGGCAGGGGCTAGCGCGGCCTCGATCTCTACAAGCCCCAGAGGCCCGTCGTGGTCCCGCAGAACCTGCAACAACTGCTGAACGTCTTCGGGGGGCGTGCGACGGGCCAAACCGACCTCCTGCGAGGGGTAATCCTGCGCGTTTGTCTGATCGCGCAGAAATGCAAGTATTGCGCAGATATCATGATTATCACGCAAGAATCAAGATATCACGCAGGTTTGCTGCGCGATTTTCTGGTCTGACAGATCAATGGGTGAAGCGGGTCAGTTGTTGACCAGCGCGTTTTTGCCCTTGCGTTCGGGATAGGCCACGCGAACCATCACATTGGCCAACCCATCATAGGCCTTGCCCCAGGCGGTGCGCGCTTCTTCGGAATAGGCGCTGTCGAGCACGACGCTGAGCATTTTGAGCAGGGCCTCCCGCACCTGTGCGTAGTGCTTTTCTTCCACGCCATAAGCCAGATGGCGCAGGGCCAGGTCCTTCACAACCGGTTCCAACTCCTGGGAGTTCTGCAGTTGTGAAACCACCAGCCCAATGGTGCTCATCAGTTTCATCGCCTGCGAGGACATGTCAGCCAGAAACAAGTCCCGCGTTTCCGGGGCAATATCGAATAGCGCCTCGTAGAATACGTCACCCGACCGCTGCAAATCCGAGGACAGCTGCATGTAAGAAGCTCGAATAATGTCGATGTCGTCCTGGGTCAGGTCCATTGAATTCGCTCCACCTGGTCTTCCAATTGCGGGTCCATCCAATAACGCGGTTCATTCGTCATGATGAAAAGCTGGTATCTGCGCCCATGCCGGAGTCTAGGTTTTACGTGTGTTTCGGACAACCTGCAGAATTGCATGAGGGTCTGGCAAAAATGCACATAACGCGGGACCTCATGCGGTGACTGCGGGCCGGGGTGATTTGAGCAATCAGGCAACGGGTCGCAGGTGTTCGAAGAGGCCGCGCTATCGCCCATCGAAGCCTCGGCCGCCCATGTCCTGACGCAGCGCCAGAGCGCCGGGAGCAGAGGTTTGCCCCGAAAAATGAGGATACCCTCCGCAGGTCCAAAACTCTCTGAAACTTAAGCACTTTTTCCAAAGTCACGTTACGTCTTGCGCCAGCGCATGACCTGCTTGCAGCGCTGCGGGTTCCGCGCATTGCCTTCAATCGGTACGTCACAAGAGAGCTGACGCCGGGCCGATCCGTGCCCGCATTCTCAGCGTGTGAATTTAAATGGTTTAATACCAAGGAGAGACAGCGTGCCTGCCCCCAGCCCATTTTACGGAACTCATCTGGATGACTATATCGACATTAACAATCTGCCGCCCTGGTTCGAAGGTCCCTCGAATGGCTGGTTTTTGAGTCTCGGTGGAAACGACACTTTCCGGTATGATTTTGATCCGTCCGAGCAGCACCGCTATGGCCTCAACCATTACTATTATGGCGGCACCGGGATCGACAGGGTGGACTATGGTTCCACCGAATTCAACATCAGCGCCGATCTGGCGACCGGCATCGGCACCATTCACGGTCTGAGCGTGACGATCTACAGCACCGAGACAGGTGAGCCGCTGCTCGTGAACTATTCGGCGGAGGAGCGATACAACTCGATCGAGAACCTAGCGGGTGGTCATGGTGACGACACGCTGCTCGGCAGTGATGCGCAGAACTGGATTCGGGGCTCTTACGGGGATGATGTGATCGAAGGGCGGGATGGCAGTGACCTGCTTCAAGGCGGGTCCGGCGATGACACGGTCCGCGGTGGCAATGGCGAGGATACGATCGACGGAGCTGAAGGCGACGATTCCCTGATGGGGAACTCGGGTGATGATCTGATTTACGGGGGTGATGACAATGACACCCTGTCCGGCGGCGCAAACAACGATACGCTTGACGGCGGAGAGGGTGACGACCGTCTTTATGGCGGCAGTGGTAACGACGACATGGACGGTGGAGAAGGCGATGACCTGCTGCGCGGTAATAGCGGCAGTGACTGGATGGAAGGCGGTGAGGGCAACGATACGCTTCAGGGCGGTCAGGGCATCAATACCGCGATCTACGACACCAGTGGCGTGGTCGGTGACATCATCGTTCAGCTCTACAACGGCTCAAGCAGCGGCGCGCTTGGCAACGACTCGCTCTCTGATATTCAGAACGTGGTCGTGACAGGCGGTAGCAATGCAATCGTTGTGGGCGACGCTGACGGCAATCTGCTGATGACCGGTTCGGGCGATGACGAGGTGCACGGTCTCGAAGGCGAGGACACGATCTATGGCAACGCCGGGAACGATACTCTGAGCGGCTACAGCGAGAATGACTACATCTCGGGCGGCGACGGTGAAGACCTGGCCTATGGCGGGTCCGGAAATGACACGCTCTCGGGTGGTGAGGGCAACGATACACTATTCGGCGACAGTGCGCATGATCTGGTCCAGGGCGGTGACGGCAACGATGAAATTGACGGCGGGGGGGGCTGGGATACCCTCGAAGGCGGGGATGGTCATGACGACATCTACGGCGCCAGCGGCAACGATGACATCGAAGGCGGCGAGGGCAACGACACGATTGATGGCGGCAGCGGCAATGACACGATCGACGCTGGCAGTGGCAATGATACAGTCTATGCCGGGAACCATAACGACGTGATCAAAGGCCGCACCGGAAACGACTACATTGACGGTGGGTCGGGCAACGACGTGGCGGACGGCGAAGGCGGCAATGACAGACTTTGGGGCCGCGACGGGGAAGACACTCTGAACGGCGGCTATGGTGAGGATTCGCTGGACGGTGGCGAGGACGACGATGTGCTGAATGGCGGCATGGGCAATGACGTGCTGTCAGGCGGTGATGGGTACAATGAGCTCACTGGTGGTCTTGGCGCGGATACCTTCCTGTGGAAGGCGACCGGTGGCGGTGTCGGATACGCGGATATTTCCGATTTCGAACTGGGCGTGGATATCCTGGCATTCGAAGCCGGGTTTCTTGCGCAATCGGACCTGACCAAAAAAACCCAGCTTTCGGATATGCTCACCGTTATTGGATTTGGCCCTGACACCTACCTTGCCGCAGAAACCGCCGAAGAGGGTTTGCAATGGATTGCAAGATTCCGGAACGTGGACACGGAAGAATTTGCAGCCAAGATCAATGATGGCTCAATCTTTGAATTCGGTGAGGGCGACGGTGGCCCACCGCCGTGGGGCGGGTTGAATGCCGGTGATCTGTCAGGCGACAACTTCGTGTTTTAAGAATCCCTCCAACGCGCAAACCCGGCACCTTCTGCCTTTGGATTCCGGGTTTGCGTGTACATTGGGAGTGGTTGGAAAGCGTCGCCCCCGCACTCCAACCGAAAAGCGCCGCGCGATTTTCGCGCGGCGCTTGTTTTTCATCTGGGTGAGGTCAGCAGTTGAAGCTGGCCATTTCCCCATCCAGCCATTTGCGGAAGCCGCGGATCTTGGGTGAATTGCGCCGACTTTCGGGATAGGTCAGCCAATAAGCGCTGCCATCATCGCAGGTCAGATCAAAGGGTCGGGTCAGCAACCCCAGGTCAACCTCATCGCGGAAAAAGGCGGGCGTCAGCATCGCAACCCCATGACCGGCCATCGCGGCGTTGGCTTCAATGACCTGAGGTCCGAAGTTTTGCACTGTGCGGTTAGGCAAATTGGCCAAGCCAACGCCGACCGCATCAAACCACATCCGCCACCACGGATCGGAATGGGCAAGGATCGGAAGCTTCAGGAGATCTTCCGGGTCCGAAACCCCGCCAATCGAGTCGGCCAAGGCCGGACTCAACATTGGGGTGAAGGCGGTTTCCATGATTTTATGGCAGGTCAAGCCAGGCCAGTTTCCCTTGCCGCCCCGAATGGCGACATCAAAACTGCTGGCGTTAAAATCCACCAGTGTTTCGCCAACTTCTATCCGAACGGCGATGTCGGGGTTGGCCAATTGAAATCCGCCAAGCCGCCGGGCGAGGAAATTTGTGGCGAACGTCGGAATGACACTGATCGACAAGGTGCCCTGCGTTGTGCCTTTTGCCTCCGCGTATGCCTCGGCGATCATGTCCAGCGATGCGGTCATCCGATCCGAAAACCGGGCCCCGACCTCGGTCACCTGAACGCCGCGCGGTTTGCGATGAAAAAGCGAAGCACCGACGCGGTCTTCCAGTACTTTGATCTGATAGCTGACGGCGGCCTGCGTCATTCCAAGCTCGGCGGCGGCGGTGGTGAAGTTACCGTAACGTGCAGCTGCTTCGAAAACGCGAATGGCAGCCAGCGGTGGGAGAGGTGATCGTGTCATCGATAAATCTCACTTATGTCTCTATGCCATGGATTTGTTGGGAATACATCTGACTTCAGCGCATTTTGGAGCTGTGAATCAGTCCCACTTGGAATCCATGGTGTCAGTATGAGATTATACCAGAAAGCTATGAAAAAACTACATTTTTTGAGGCTTTTTAAGCTGTCATCCGGTGGTTTCTGGCGGACTTCCTATCGCAGCCATCGCGCTCTTGATCTGTCAGATCACATGCGCAGAGACATTGGGTTAACTGATCATAAGCAGCTTGAGAAACGGCGTTCGTTTGGCCATCATTGGCTTTAATTCCGCGGTGTCTCTTTGATGTGTGCAGGTTTCACGGTCCATACATCGGGCAATATTCCGAAGGGTTGTGGTTTGTCCGGATGAGTTGGAGCCATGTATTTTGCGTTGAGCCGGCTTGGCTTTCCTGCCCGAAGAGGTGACGAGGGCCGTCCGTTTCCACCGGGAGAAATTTCATGATTTCCAAAAAATCAAATGTATTGGGCCGCGCAGAAAAAGGCAGCGTGCGCGAGGGGGTCGCACTGGCAGGATGAGTGGTCAGGGTCGATGAAATTGCCCGCGAGTTAGCTGGGCAAAACGGCGGTCGCCTCGATCTCGACCAGCGCCTCATCTTCGATCAGATCCGCAACGACAACCATGGTCATGGCCGGGAAATGGCGCCCCAACACGCTGCGATAGGCGGTACCTACTTCGCTCTGACGCAATAAGTACTCTTTTTTATCAGTTACATACCACGTAAGTCGGGTGATATCGGCCGCCGCACCACCGGCCTCTTCGACAACCTGCAGAATGTTGCGCAGGGCCTGGGTCATCTGCCCGATAAAGTCATGTGTCTCGAATTTTTGCGCGGCGTTCCACCCGATCTGGCCGCCGACAAAGAGGTGGCCATCGTCCGTCAGGACGCCATTGGCATAGCCCTTTGCAGGGGCCCACTCGTCGGGATCAATGATGCGGTTTGGCATGGCGTCTCTTCTTATTTGGAAAATTGAAATGTCGGGTCACCTAAGGGTCCTCTTTCAGCCGGAACCGCTGTATCTTGCCGGTCTGCGTCTTGGGCAAGGCTGTGATAAACCGGACGGACCTTGGGTATTTATAGGGCGCGATGGTTGCCTTGACATGCTCCTGCAGCGCCTGTGCGGTGGTCTGATCCGGGGCCACGCCCTCGGCCAGTACGATGTGCGCCTCGACGATATGCCCGCGCTCTGGGTCGGGCACACCGATCACGCCGCATTCCACCACCGCGTCATGGGACAGAAGGGCGGCCTCCACCTCCGGCCCCGCGATATTGTAGCCGGAGGAGACGATCATATCGTCATTCCGCGCGGCGAAATGCAGGTAGCCCTCGGCGTCCATCACGAAGGTGTCGCCGGTGACGTTCCACCCGTCCTGCACGTAAAGGGACTGGCGTTTGTCCGCGAGGTACCGGCATCCTGTCGGCCCCTTGACGGCCAGACGCCCCGGCGTGCCGGTGGGCACCTCGGTGCCGTTCTCATCGATCAGGCGGACCTGGTAGCCGGTGACGGGTTTGCCGGTACAGGCGGGTTTATGGTCATCGAAGCGGTTGGAGATGAAGATATGCAGCATCTCCGTCGCGCCGATCCCGTCGAGCATGGGCTTGCCGGTTTTCGATATCCATTCGTCATAGACCGGGCCGGGCAGGGTCTCGCCAGCGGAGACGGCAGCGCGCAGGCTGGAGAGGTCCGCGCCCTCGTCCATGGCGCGCATCATCGCGCGGTAGGCGGTGGGCGCGGTGAAACAGACCGTGGCGCGATACTTCTCGATAATGTCGATCATGTTCGGCGGCGAGGCGGTTTCCAGCAGGGTGGCCGCCGCGCCAAACCGCAGGGGGAAGATCGCCAGCCCGCCGAGCCCGAAGGTGAAAGCCAGGGGCGGGGAGCCGACAAAGATATCCTCAGGCACCACGCCCAGAACTTCGCGCGCGTAGCCATCGGCGATGATCAGCAGATCTCGGTGGAAATGCATCGTGGCTTTGGGATCGCCGGTTGTGCCGGAGGTGAAGCCCAAAAGCGCCACATCATCCCGCCCGGTCTCCACCGCCTCGAACTGCACTGGTTTTTCAAGCGCCAACCGGTCGAGTTCCGCGTCGTGGTTGGAGGTGCCGTCGAACCCCACCACAGATTTCAGAAAGGTCGAGTCCTTGGCGCAGGCGACCATCTCGTCCATCAGCCGCGTGTCGCAGAGCGCGTGGGTGATCTCTGCCTTGTCGACGATCTGGCCGAGCTCGCCCGCGCGCAGCATCGGCATGGTGTTGACCACCACCGCCCCCGCCTTGGTCGCCGCCAGCCAGCAGGCCACCATCGCGGGGTTGTTCGCCGAGCGGATCAACACCCGGTTGCCCGGCTTGATCTTGAGATCCTCGACCAGCGCATGGGCCAGCCGGTTGGTCCAGTCGCTGAGCTCCTTATACGTCCGCCGCCGCCCGTTGCCGATCAGCGCCGTGTTGTCGCCCATGCCTTTCGCGACAACCGCATCGGTCAGTTCCACCGCGGCGTTCAGCCGGTCGGGATAATCGAACCCCTCCAGCAGAAATTCGGGCTGCGCGTCTGGCGGCGGCAGGTTGTCCCGGGCGAAGGTGTCGGTATGTGCGGACGGACCCAGCATGGTTCACTCGTTGGCTTCGGGCGGCAGGAAATCGACGTCATGCTCGGCAGAGATGCGCGCGGCTTCCTCTGGGTCGGAGAGATTGTGCAACTGATCGAAGAGATCCTTAAGCTTGCCCATGGGGGAGACCCAGAAGAGCGCGCGGCAGGGTTTGTCGGATTTGTTGAAATAGCCGTGGGGGATCCCCTTGGGCATGCGGACGACGTCACCGGGATAGGCCTTGGACCAGACCCCGTCGAGTTTCAGATCCAGCTCGCCTTCCTGCACGAGGATGAATTCGTCCTGCGTGGGGTGGATGTGCACGGGCACGAAGTCGCCCGGGTTCGAATTGGTCTCGAAGGCAAAGGTGGTGTCGCAGATCGCCTTGGGGAAATAGGCCTGACCGAGGATGTTCCATTCGGTGCCGTTAAAACCTGCGCCGTTTTTGGTGATGCCTTTCTTCAGATCGATCATGGTGTATTTCCTTTCAAATGAATGGGTTACGTGCCCATGGTTTGACGCGCAATGATCACGCGCTGCACATCCGAGGCGCCCTCGTAGATGCGCAGGGCGCGGATATCGCGGTAAAGCTCTTCGACCTTCTGACCCTTGCGCACGCCGTCGCCGCCGTGCAGCTGTACCGCGGTGTCGATGACTTTCTGGGCCTGATCGGTGCTGAACAGCTTGGCCATGGCCGCCTCGCGGGTGACACGCGGCGCGCCACTGTCCTTGGCCCAGGCCGCGCGGTAGACGAGCAGGGCGCTGGCGTCGATATCGAGCGCCATATCCGCGATATGGCCCTGCACGATCTGCAGGTCAGCCAGCGGCGCGCCCTGTATTTTGCGGGTCTGGATGCGGGTCAGGCTCTCGTCCAGCGCGCGGCGGGCAAAGCCCAGAGCCGCCGCCGCCACGGTGGATCGGAAGACATCGAGCACCGACATGGCAATCTTGAACCCCGCGCCGCTGTCGCCGATGCGGGCGGAGGCGGGCAGGCGGACATCCGAGAAGCTGAGCGTGGCGAGGGGGTGCGGGGCGATCACCTCGAGCCGCTCTGTCACCTCGAATCCGGGCAGGTCTGCGGGCACGACGAAAGCCGAGAGCCCGCGCGCGCCGGGGCCGTCGCCGGTGCGGGCAAAGACCGTGTAGACATCGGCGATCCCGCCGTTGGAAATCCACGTCTTTTCACCGTTCAGGATGTAGTCATCACCGTCGCGTGTGGCCGTCATGGTGGCATTGGCCACGTCCGAGCCCGACTGCGGTTCGGTCAGCGCAAAGGCGGCGATGGCCTCACCGCTGCGGACCTTGGGCAGCCAGGCCTCCTTTTGCGCATGCGTGCCAAAGAGCGTGAGCGCGCCCGTGCCCAGACCCTGCATGGCGAAGGCGAAATCCGCGAGCCCGTCGTGGCGCGCCAGGGTCTCCCGGATCAGGCAGAGGGCGCGCACATCAAAGGCGGGGCCTTGCGGGGCGGCGTGTTCGAGAAATGTTTCTTGTCCCATCGCCGCGACCAGCGCGCGGCAGGCGGCATCGGTGTCCGCGTGGTCGATTTGCTGCGTGGCACGCGCTGCCCAGTCGTCGATCCATGCGGCGAGGGCGCGGTGCTTGCCGTCGAAAAACGGCCAATCGAGAAAGCTCTTGTCTGCCATCAATCGCCCTCGAACACCGGTTTTTCCTTGGCGACGAAGGCGGTGTAGGCCCGTTCGAAATCGCCGGTCTGCATGCAGATCGCCTGCGCCTGCGCTTCGGCCTCGATGGCCTGTTCGATGGACATGGACCATTCCTGCGCCAGCATCGTCTTGGTCATCATATGCGCGAAATTCGGGCCTGCAACGATCCGTTCGGCAAGGCTGCGCGCCGCGGCGGTGAGGTCTTGGGCGGGCACGAGACGGTTGTGAAAGCCCCAGGCGTGGCCTTCCTCGGCGCTCATCGACCGGCCCGTGTAGAGCAGTTCCGCCGCGCGGCCCTGTCCGATGATCCGCGGCAGGATCGCACAGGCGCCCATGTCGCAGCCGGCCAATCCGACGCGCGTAAAGAGGAAGGCGGTTTTCGCCTCGGGCGTGGCAATGCGCAGGTCCGACGCCATGGCGATGATCGCGCCCGCACCGACGCAGATGCCGTCGATGGCGGCAATCACCGGTTTGCCGCAATTGACCATGGCCTTGACCAGATCGCCGGTCATGCGGGTGAAGGTGAGCAGTTCCTTCATGGTCATGCGGGTCAGCGGGCCGATGATGTCGTGTACGTCACCGCCGGAGCTGAAATTGCCACCGTTGGAGGCAAAGATCACCGCGTCCACATCCTCCGCGTAGACCAGATCGCGGAACCAGTCGCGCAGCTCGGCATAGCTGTCGAAGGTCAGCGGGTTTTTCCGCTCCGGGCGGTCGAGGGCGATGGTGGCGATGCGGTCGCTGATGGCGCAGTGGAAATGCTGTGGCGGTTTACGCATCATCGGCGTCCTTCCTGTCGAGGGTCAAGGCGGTGCCCAGATCGTCTGCCATGCGGCGGGTGTCTTCGGGGCTGAGCCCGCCCAGGAGTTCGCTGACCCACTCTTCATGAGCCGCGGCCTGTCGTTCGAACTCGGCAATGCCATTGCGGGTCAGGCGCACGCGCGCCGCACGCCGGTCTCCGGGCACCGCCTCGCGCAGCATGAACCCGTCTTCGGTCAGCCGGTCGACGATGCCGGTGACATTGCCGTTGGAGACCATGAGTAGCCGCGACAGCTCGCTCATCTTCATGCCCTTGGGGTTGCGGTAGAGCGCCGACATGACGTCGAACCGGGGCAGGGTGGTGCCGAAGCTCAGGCGCAGCCGTTCGCGCAATTCCGCCTCGACCAGACGGTTGATTTTCAGCAGCCGGAGCCAGAGGCGCAGATGCGCCTTGGAGGCAGGGTCGGCAGCAGACTGGTCCTGCGGTTTCATATCTCACCCCCGGACAGGGCCAAGGCGTGGCCATTGACCATCGCGGCACCGGGAGAAGCAAGGTAAAGTGCGGCAGCGGCGACTTCGTCGGGGGTGATCAGCCGCCCGATCGGGTTGTTGGAGACGACCATCTTGCGGGCGGCCTCTTCGTCGAGATCGCGGCCCTGCATCACGCTGTTCACGGCGGCTTCGGCCATAGGCGTGTCGACAAAACCGGGGCAAATCGCATTGCAGGTGATCCCCTTGCGCGCGACCTC
The DNA here is from genome assembly GCF_947492555.1 of uncultured Roseobacter sp. Classification (GTDB taxonomy): domain Bacteria; phylum Pseudomonadota; class Alphaproteobacteria; order Rhodobacterales; family Rhodobacteraceae; genus Roseobacter. Next base: position 9,413 of record NZ_CANLNE010000009.1, on the reverse strand, counting down.
GTGGGCCACCGACCGGACAAGGCCCAGAACCCCGTGCTTGGAGGCCGCATAGGCGGCGATGCGGCCCCCGCCTTTCAGCGCTTGTGTCGAGGCGATGGCGATCAGCCGCCCGCCTTCGGCCATGTCGCGCAGGGCGGCGCGGAAGGTCAGGAAGGTGCCGGTGAGGTTGGTCGCCAATGTGGCGTTCCACTCCTCAAGGCTCACCTCGGTCAGTGGTGCTGCGCGTCCGCTGCCCGCATTGGCGACCACCACATCAAAGGGCTGTGCAAAGAGCGCCTCGACTGCGGCCTCATCGGTGATGTCCGCTGGCACGCAGGTCATGCCGCGGCCTGCGTCGGTATCGTGCAGCGCGTCTTCGCGACGCCCGGTGATGGTGACGTGATCGCCTGCATCTGCGAAGGCGCGGGCAATCCCGCGTCCGATGCCCGACCCGCCGCCTGTGACCAGAACCCGCCTCATACCGCCCCTCCCATTTCCGCTTCCCGGTCCGCGAGGCGCCAGAGCTGATCGCGTCCCGCCTCGTAGGGCAGGGGCCAGGGTTGCGCCCGGTCGCCGATTTCCGCGCCCGCGTGCAGCGTCCAATAGGGATCGGCAAGATGTGGGCGGGCAAGGCAGACCAGATCGGCGCGGCCCGCCATCAGGATCGAATTGACGTGATCGGGCTCGTAGATATTGCCAACCGCCATGGTGGCGATGTTTGCCTCGTTGCGGATGCGGTCTGAAAACGGCGTCTGGAACATGCGCCCGTAGACGGGCTTGGCGTCCGTCGAGGTTTGCCCGGCGGAGACGTCGATGATATCCGCGCCTGCGGCGGAAAAGGCCTTAGCGATCTCGACGGCCTCTTCGGGTGTGACCCCGTCCGCGCCCGCCCAGTCACTGGCGGAGATGCGCACGGACATCGGCCTGGCTGCAGGCCAGACGGCCCGCATGGCGGCGAAGATCTCCAACGGATAGCGCAGGCGGTCGTCGAGGGTGCCGCCATAGTCATCGTCGCGCCTGTTCGACAGGGGCGAGATGAAGGAGGAGATCAGGTACCCGTGGGCGGCGTGCAGTTCGATCATGTCAAAGCCCGCGCGCTCGGCCATTTGCGCCGCCGCGACGAATTCCGCCTTTACTGCGTCCATGTCATCGCGCGTCATGGCGCGGGGCACGGCGTTCTCCGCCGACCACGGGATCGCCGAGGCGGAGATCAGCTCCCAATTGTCGCGCTCCAGCGGGCTGTCCATGCCCTTCCAGGCTACATTGGTGGAGCCCTTGCGGCCCGAATGGCCGATCTGGCAGCAGATCTTGGCCGTCGTCTCCGCGTGCACGAAATCCGTCAGACGCCGCCAGGCGGCCTCGTGTTCGGGGGCGTAGAGACCGGGGCAGCCGGGGGTGATCCGGCCCTTGGCCGAAGTACAGGTCATCTCCGTATAGATCAGCCCGGCACCGCCCTTGGCGCGTTCGGCGTAATGCACGAAATGCCAATCGGTCGGGCAGCCATCCACGGCCTTATACTGCGCCATGGGCGAGACGACGACGCGGTTTTCCAGCGCCATCTCGCGCAGCTTGAAAGGCGCGAACATCGGCGCGCGCACCGGGGTCTCCGGCCCGCCGGCCTGCGTCTGGAACCAGCGTTCGGCGCTTTCGAGCCATTCCGGATCGCGCAGGCGCAGGTTTTCGTGGCTGATCCGCTGGCTGCGGGTCAGCAGGGAATAGTTGAACTGCACCGGGTCGAGGCCGAGGTAACGCTGCACCTCCTCGAACCACTCCAGCGAATTGCGCGCCGCCGATTGCAGGCGCAGCACCTGCACGCGCCGCTCTTCCTGATAAAGCGCAAAGGCCTCTGCCAGCGTCTCCTTGGTGGTGACGTAATCGGCCAGCGCAATGGCGCTTTCCAGCGCCAGCTTGGTGCCGGAGCCGATGGAGAAATGCGCCGAGGCGGAGGCGTCGCCCATCAGCACGACGTTCTCGTGGCTCCAGGTCTCGCAGAGCACGCGGGGGAAGTTGATCCAGGCCGAGCCGCGGATATGGTTCGCATTGGTCATCAACGCATGGCCGTCCAGGTGGTCCTTGAAGACCTCTTCACAGACCGCGATGCTTTCCTGCTGGCTCATCTCGCCAAAACCATAGGCGTTCCATGTGTCCTCATCTGTCTCGACAATGAAGGTCGCCGTGTCCGCATCGAACTGATAGGCATGCGCCCAGAGCCAGCCCTTGTCGGTTTCCTCGAAGATGAAGGTGAAGGCGTCATCGAATTTCTGACGGGTGCCCAGCCAGACAAACTTGCAGGCGCGCATCTCGATGTTCGGCTTGAAATGATCGGCAAATTCGGTGCGCGCGATGGAGTTCAGCCCGTCGGAGGCCACCACCAGATCGTAGCCTTTGGCAAATTCCGCAACGCTGTCGATGCTGTGTTCGAAGACTAGGGTCACGCCAAGCTCCCGCGCGCGTGCCTGCAGCAGAAGCAGCAGGCGTTTGCGCCCGATCCCGCAAAACCCGTGACCTGTGGAAAGCTGTTTGCTGCCCCGGTAGAAGACCGCGATATCGTCCCAATAGGCAAAGTGATCGCGGATCGCCTTTGCGCTGGCGGGGTCGTTTTCCATCAGGTTGTCGAGCGTTTCGTCCGACAGCACCACACCCCAGCCAAAGGTGTCATCGGGCTTGTTGCGCTCAAAAACAGTGACATCCGCGTCCGGTTGGCGCAGTTTCAGCGATATCGCGAAGTAGAGACCCGCAGGCCCACCGCCGAGACATGCGACACGCATGAGCATCCCCTTTGCAGAAATCCGATTGCGAGTAGGGTAGGCGGCGGGTGAAACTATTTCAAGTCTGAAATTTTAAGCTTGAAATAAAAGTGACGCGGCCATAGGAATTTTAGGAGACATGTACCGCCCGTGTCCATCACCCCGCGCAGAGGAAAGGCCCGCAGATGACCGACGCCTATGATCCGGAAGACGATGGTGCCAAGATGTCCTTTTCAAAGGACATGAGCTATGGCGATTATCTGGGGATGGATGGCATTCTCGGGGCGGCCAAGCCGCTGTCCAATGCCCATGACGAGATGCTGTTCATCGTGCAGCACCAGACATCGGAGTTGTGGATGCGGCTGGTGCTGCATGAGTTGAGTTCCGCGCGCGCGCTGATGCTGCAGGGCAGGACGCAGGAGGTTTTCAAGATGCTGTCGCGGGTCGCCCGCATCTTTGAGCAGCTCAACAACGCGTGGGATGTGCTGCGCACCATGACGCCCAGCGATTACACCGCCTTTCGCGAGGATCTGGGCCAATCCTCGGGGTTCCAGTCGCATCAATACCGGCTGATCGAGTTCATCCTCGGCAACCGCAACCGCGCGATGATGAAGGTGCATGAGCATCGCACCGAACTGCACAGGATGCTGGACTATGAGCTGACGCAACCCTCGCTTTACCATGTGGCGCTGCGGTTGCTGGAAAAAGAGATGGGCGTCAGTTTTGATCCGGCGATTTTTCACATGGACACGCCGCATGCGCCGGACCCGGATGTCGTCGACGCCTGGACAAAGGTCTATACCGACCCACATGCGCATTGGACGCTTTATGATCTGGCGGAAAAACTGGTCGATCTCGAAGACTATTTCCGGCGTTGGCGGTTCAACCACGTGACCACGGTGGAACGGATCATCGGGTTCAAACGCGGCACCGGCGGCACCAGTGGCGTGAAGTACTTGCGCCGCATGCTCGAAGTGGAGTTATTCCCCGAGCTGTGGCACCTGCGCGGAGGATTGTGATGAGTTTGCCGAAAAAGCATCTGTTTGAGCTGCCGGAGGGTGTGATCTACCTCGACGGAAACTCGCTGGGGCCGCTGCCTAAAGGGGTGGTGGAGAAGGTAAAACAGGCGGTCACTGACGAGTGGGGGCAGGCCTTGATCCGGGGTTGGAACAGTTGCGGCTGGATGGATCAACCGGGGCGCGTGGGCGATATGGTGGGCCGTCTTATCGGCGCGCCCGCAGGCAGCGTCGTCATGGGCGATACGCTCTCGATCAAGGTGTTTCAGGCCCTGTCGGCTGCTCTGGCGATGCGTCCGGAGCGCCGGGTGATCCTGTCGGACACCGGCAACTTTCCTACTGATCTTTACATGGTCGAAGGGCTTATTCGGCTCAAGGACGCCGGTTACGAGCTGCGCAAAGTGGCGCCTGAGGATGTTGCGGACGCCGTGAACCGCGATGTCGCGGTGGTCATGCTGACCGAGGTGGATTACCGCACCGGGCGCAAGCACGACATGGCTGCTATCACCAAAAAGGCGCAGGCGGCAGGCGCGGTAATGATCTGGGATCTGGCGCATAGTGCCGGGGCTTTGGAGGTGGATGTTACCGGGGCAGAGTGCGAATTCGCGGTCGGTTGCACCTATAAATACCTCAACGGGGGGCCGGGTGCCCCGGCGTTCATCTACGTGCGGCCGGATCTGACAGAGCAGGCAGAGCCGGCGCTATCAGGCTGGTTGGGGCATAGCGCGCCCTTCGCATTTGATGTGACCTACACACCCGCGCCCTCAATTGAACGGATGCGCGTGGGCACACCGCCGGTGTTGCAGATGACGGCGCTGGAAGAGGCGTTGCGCCTTTGGGACCGCGTGGAAATGGCGGACATCCGCGCCGCCTCTCTGGCGCTTTCGGAGCAGTTCATCGCCGAGGTGGAAGACCGCTGCCCGATGCTGAGCCTTGTAAGCCCGCGAGACGGATCACAGCGCGGCTCGCAGGTGTCTTTTGCCTTCGAGCATGGTTATGCCGCGATGCAGGCGTTGATTGATCGCGGCGTGATCGGCGATTTCCGCGCGCCCAATGTCATGCGCTTCGGTTTCACGCCGCTTTACCTGGAAGCGTCCGATGTAACGGCGGCGGTGGAGATCCTCGCAGATGTGCTCAACAACAGACTGTGGGACGATCCGAAGTATACGGCGCCCAAAAAGGTGACCTGATATTCGGCCCTTCCCGTTGGTGAGACTGCGCTTACAGGGGCCCGCTTCGTGAGAGTCGCCTAAAGCGCCTCTGCGCTGACCAGGTGCACAGACTGCACCAAGCGTTGCACTGCAGAGAATAAAACGGCGGGAGCGAAGCTGGTATCGGTACAGGTGTTGCGGCGCTGGTCTCGTTCCCGTGTCCGCGTGGCGAACAGGACCCAAAGTCGACAAAGCCGGTGGTCGCAAACGGGGACGAGTTTATCGTATCTGCGACCATCGGCACCGAGGTCACCGGTGTGTCGCGCAGGTCCATCGTCCGTCTGCTCCAACTGGCATCAACCAGTGTGACGCGAAGTTTTGCAGCTGTTCTTAGCTCTGGTTCCGAGACATTCACGGGTGCGGCTTCTTGGTCGGGCCATGCATCAATTGGTCGAAAAGCCAGCGCATTGCAGGTGCCCCGGCAAGTACCAGAACAAGCCCGACAGTGACCAGGATTGCCGAAGCGATCTCGGCCGGATCGGCCGTTTCGCCAAGCACCGCGACACCAAGACCAAGCGTTACCACCGGTATCAGGGCGGGAAGAGTTGCACCCGCGACGGGGCCCAGCAGTTCGGCAGACCGGTTGAAAGCATAGATGGCGAAGACACTGACAAGGATACCCTGAAACCCGGCCTGTATCACCACGTCTACCAGCGGGGCTTCGGCAATCCGTTTGGGCAATGCCACCAGATAAACAGGCAGGTAAAACACCGCTGACCCCACCGCAACAATGGCCGCCGCATTCAGCGCCGGGACAGCTGCGCGACGGACGATCAGAACGTAGCTCGCCCACATGATGCCGGTCCCGATCAGGATCAGGTGACCGATCGTAACGATCCCCCCGGCACGCGTGAACAGGAGGACGCCCATCGCCGTGACCGTCAATCCGGAAAAACGCGCGCGTCCGATCCGGTCGCCAAGGACCATCCGACCCAGCAGAACTGCGCCGATGGCCATCACCCCCGGATTGAGCGCGCCTGCTGCCGCAGCGGGCGCGGTTTCCAAGGCGAGAGAAATCAGCAGGACGTAGGGTGCCCCGAAGGCGATCAACATTGCGACCACACCAGTCAACTGCAGCCTGTCCGTGCCTGTGCCGCGCAGTAGCACGACGGGCGACAGGATCAGGCCAGCGACACCAAATCGCAGAAGGGTCAGATCATAGGCGTTCAGGGATGTTGTAACGCCAAGCCGCAACATGATCAGGGAGCCCGACCATACAGTGATCGCCAGGCCCGCCCAACAGAGGCCGGCGAGGGTGTTTCGCCGCGTGATTGACATGTCATCCCCTCTCTTCTTGGTCAGAGAATAGGTTTTGATCTGTGTCCAGAAAAACGATATGAATTGATCTTATGATTGAGGAAATCGAAACAATGAGCTTCGATGAGAGTCGAGATCCGGCAAACCGGACTCTGAATCTGGATGCGTTGCGCAGCTTCGTCACAATCTGTGAGACCGGGTCATTTCGGCGCGCAGCGGCACGGGTGAACAAGTCCCCGTCGGCAGTCAGCCTCCAGATTGGCAAGCTTGAAGAGATATTGGGCGCTCGGTTGCTGGATCGGGATGCCCGCCACGTTGCGCTTACGGATCATGGAGGGAAACTGCTGGGACAGGCCCGTCGCCTTTTGGGGCTGAATGACGAAACCCTTGCACTTTTTCGCGAATCTCCGCTCGTGGGGCGTCTGTGTCTGTCGGCGCCTCATGATCTCGGCGTTTCTCTCGTGCCACGGCTGTTGCGGCGTCTGGCGGACGTTCATCCGGGTGTTCACGTCGATGTTCGGCTGGGGACAAGCGAAGCGGTACAGCAGGGCATCACGGACGGCACTGCGAATTTGGCCCTCTTCAACGATGTGGATGCATCCGGCATTCAGGCCCGAGAGCTTTTTTCGGAGCCTTTGAAATGGCTGGTTCTGGATGGTGGGCGCGCCGTTCAGCAAGATCCGCTTCCCCTTGCTGTGGCAGATGCCAGATGTGCGTGGCGCGACGCGGCCCTGAACGCATTGCAGGAGGCGGGTCGCGCCTATCGGGTGGCCTATTCAAGCGATACCTGCATGGGGCAGGTTGCGGCGCTTCGGGCGGATCTTGCAGTGGCCGCGTTGCCACAATCTCTCGCAGATCGTGATCTGATCGAAGCACCCGCCGACTGTGGTCTGCCACTACTTCCGCTTACCCACATCCGCGCGGCAGATGACGGCAGCGCATTGGCAAGGGCACTTGTAACACTCGTGGCGGCAGAAATGCAGTCAGGTCGGAACATGTCTGCGGCGTGAGGTCCGGGCATCGTGCCCCTTTCACAGCGATGAACGCACCCGCCGCAATCTTGTGTCGATCCGGCGTTGGAAGCAGCATGTGCTGCGCAACATGCGGATCGCGACATGCGCAGCAAGCTGGATCTTTTCGATGGAGGGCAACGGGGTGAAAGTGACTTTTGCCGCATGGAGGTTTCTGTCAGAGGGTGCGATTGTGAACTGCGCAGGCCACCTCCGCGACCATGAGGTCCGCCCGAAACAATGACCTCGTCCTCTCAAAGTCCGCGCCCCACTGTTCCGGCCGCAATCATCGGCTTACCCACTCTTTGAAAGTGTGCGCTGATAAGCCCGGCGATCCTGTCGCGAAATGTAAACGGCCCCAGATGACCGGCTCCGTCAACCTCGACCACGCTGGCTTGGGATGTCTCTGCTCGCAGCAACTGGACGATCCTTTGCGTCTGCCGTTGGCTCTGGGTGCCAACCATCAGGGTTACGGGCAAATGCGCGGGCAGGGCGGCGCCGGGTGGTTCATAGAGTAAGGCACCGAAATCCAGCGGGCATTTTGGGATCCAGTCTATGAGTGCCGCACGGCGGTCACGGCGCAGCGCCTGCCATGTGCCCACACCGCCCCAGAAATCCGTGAAAACCTGCGCTGCAAAATCCGGGCAGCCTTCCGCCACCGCGTTTTCAATCGCGACGGCGAGCGTTTCGATTTCGTCGAACAGCTTCCGGTCGGCCTGGTTTACGTGGCTAAGCAGGCTGAACGATGTCGGCTCATATAGGCAAAGGGATACGACACGTTCCGGGTGATGACGGGCAATATGGAGTGCGACGGCGCCGCCATAGGAGTGCCCGACCAGATGCATCGGTGCCGCGTGATGGTGCAACGCATCAACAAGCGGCTTTGCCTCTTCGGCAAGCGTATAGGTCTTGCGTGACCAGCCCCTTGTCACGGCCTCGGCTCCTGCCAAAGTGGGCAGTATGAGCTCTGTTTCCTGCGCCAGGTAGGTGTCGAGATGCTGCCATTGCGTGCTGTCCGAGCCGGAACAATGCAACGCCATGACAGCTGCGTCAGTATGGTGCATGTCTTGCGTCACGGTCGCTTTGGGTTCTCCGTCGATCATCTGCATCTTGCACGGCTCCTTTCGTTGTCGATTGCGGTCCGATGGATCGTCCGGCGGTCACGTACATGGCGCAGCACCTGACCTCATGCGCCGCGGGAGGGGGCCCTGACAATCCCAATGGTAGGTCCACATCCACGCCAGAAAGTCGGCCGCCGTCGCGTGTATTCTGGGGTTGGGACTGGGTACTGATGAGTGTCAGATCAGCAAGGAGCGATCCATTTGGGCCATCGAAGTGGTCGAAAACCAGCAACGATCGGAACTTGCAGAGGGGCAGGGCGCCTTCCCTGCCTCAGATCTCGTGTTGCAAGTACGTTACGTCTGCACCTGTTGCCGGGTAAGAGCGGTATGCGCTTCTAAGGGCCGGTAGAGGCGCCGGTATGCGGTTGGCCCCAGGCCGGAGGTGCGCTTGAACAGGCGGCGAAAAAAGGCGACGTTCTCGTAACCGACGTCCGCGGCAATGTCTTCGACGGATGCCTGACCGGACTCCAATGCCCGTTTGGCGGCTTCGACCCGCAGATCCTGTGCGTAGCTGATGAGCGTCTGGCCGGTGGCCTGACTGAACCGTCGTTTCAGGCTCCGCTCCGGTATGCCAACTGCGTCAACGACGCCAGCAACAGGATCCGGGTCCCGGAAATTCTCGGCAAGCCAGGTTTCCGCGCGCCGCACGACGTTGTCAGCATGCGGGCGGCGGACGATCCGGTTCGCATAGGGCAGTTGACCGTCCGGGTGCAGGTTCAGCAGGAAGAATTTCGCCGTCAGCATCGCTTCTTCCGGCGAAACGTGGTGCGCGATCGTATAGAGTGCCAGATCATGCCACGAGCTGGCGCCCGCAGCGGTGACCAGACGCCCGGACGGATCGGAGAAGCAGATGCTGGGGCGCGGGTCAAATTTGACCCGTGGAAAGCTTTGTCGGAACAGACCTTCGAACGCCCAGTGCGATGTTGCGGGACGCCCGTCGAGAAGACCGGCAGCCGCAACCAGGACAGAGCCGACACAGACCGAATATATCGTGGTGCCAGCCTCCCGGCACAGTCTGAGCCATTCCTTCACGTCATCGTAGCGATCAGTCATGTCATCGCCGGGTGTGAGC
>NZ_CANLNE010000008.1 GCF_947492555.1 uncultured Roseobacter sp. | reverse complement strand
GCGCCGGAGCCAACACCCGAACCAGAACCAACACCGGCCCCTGCGCCAGCACCCGCGCCCGCCCCTGCTCCGGCACCAACACCCGAGCCTGCCATTCCGCCTGCCCCGTCGAACTCTTCCGGAGACGGCCCGGAGCAGCTGGAGGCCACGTCTTTCAGCCAGTCGGACACCCCTGCCATTGAAGGCGGACGCGTCACGACACTGGAATTGGACACGGACAAGAGCGTCGCGGCCATCGAGATCAGCCAGGGGCCGGAACATGGCAATGTCACTGTAAACCCGGACAACACGCTCTCTGTCGTCATGTCAGGCAGCGACTACAGCGGCCCGCTCTCCTTTGACTACAAGGTGAGCTATGAAGATGGCACAACCGAGGTAAACAGCCTGTCTCTCGACGTCTCTGCGCCTGCACAGGCCGCCGGCTGGGGCCAGGGACAGCACTACATGCTCGAAGAGGACGAGAATGGGGATATCATCGTGGAAACCGGTGAAGTCCATCGCAAGGTCTATATCTCGGAAAGCGATGACGCCCTGACCCGCGCGGATATCGCCGCCATGGAGGGGCTGGAGGAAAGCGACATCACCGGCTCGTGGCTGAAAGCCAATGGCGAATACGGTGCTGACGAAGAGATGGCATTGTCTTCCGACATCGGCATGGAGCTCTGGAGCAGCATGACCAACTGGCGGGGGGATGGTGACAACTCGCACTGGCTGCTTTTCGAAAAAGGCTATACCTACGAGGATCTCGGACGCATTATCGAAGCAGGCGCCGATGGCGAAAGTGAACTGCACCCGATGCATATCACTTCCTGGGGGGAAGGCGACCGGCCTGTCATCGACACCAAGATCGTCATGTATCAGGCGGACTCGGCCAATATCGTCTTCAGCGACATTGAACTGACGGCAGGGGTCTTCAACTCACATGCGGACAACACGATTTTCAGCGATGTGAGCGTCACGGACGCCGGCATGAGCATTCAGGGCGTGGACAACTTTACCTTCCACGATTCCGAGGTGACACATGTCACACGGGACGCTCCCGATGCAGACTATTGGGGCAACCCACGCGGGGTCGGCATGTTCGTCAAAGATGTGGACGGCATTCTGATCGAGGGCAGCATCGCCCACCACAACGCCTGGGAAGATGATTACCGGACCGACGGCTCCACCGAGGGGGGCATGCCGCCCTCGATGTTCAGCCATAACATCTACCTGCAAGCCGATACGCGGGATGTTACCTTCCGGGACAACATCATTTCCCAGGGGGCGTCATTCGGGGCCCATATCCGTGGGGGCGGCTATGTCGAGGACAATATCTTCCTGGACAACAATGCTGCTGTCGATTTCCTGGGTGGTGATTACAAAAGCGCGGGGCCGGTTGGCAATTTCACCCTGTTCTCGGACAACGTCATCACCTCAGGCGGATACAAGACCATTGAGAAATTCTTTATCGGCGCAAAGAGCCTGGGCGTGGTCAACGATGGTGTCGCCACCACGATGCTGGACAACATCATCGCGCATATGGCCGATCCGAACAATCCGGATGAAATCGCGGCCAAGACACGTGCCGACGACGCGCTGAAATCTCCGCATGGGGCTGCCTATGATGATACGATCATCTACAACTGGGCACAGGATCAGGAAAATGGGCGCGGTCTGGCACTCGACAAGAATGTCGATGACCTGGACCGGGATCAGGCCGACCAGACCACCATCCAGAACTTTGCCGCCACCCTCCTGGGCAAAGAGGATGCAACCATTAGCGAGCTGATGGACTACATCCTGACCCTGCCCGACACCGACTACGACGACTTCGTGACCGCCGATGATTTCATCGCCTATTTCCAGAACGGCTTTGGCGTGACGGGCAACGGTGACGAGGCGCAAACAGACCACCGCTTCATCCCCAATAACCTCGCTGACGGCATTCGCTGGGACAATCGCCTCAACTGGGACAGCGAAGACGTGCCCGACAATGGCGACAGCGTCAATCTGGCGGGAAACTGGGTGCAATATGGCGCCACGACCAGCCTGTCGAACCTGACGCTGGGATCAGGCGGGAAACTGCATGTGAACTCCGGCCGTCTGACGGTGGATGACGTGCTGGAAACGGGTCCTGATGGCGCCCTGATCAGCACCCAGGGCGCAGGCCAGTTCTGGACGGATGGCTATACGGATGACGCGCGGCTGACCATCGAGGTGAACGGCGGACGTTTTGCCAACACCGGCGATTTCACGGGACAGACATCAATCCATGCGCTGGACGGACAGACCCTGCTTGCCACGGACAACGCGCTTTTCACCCTGCAGGCGGGCAGCGAGCTGCGGATTGAGGGATCTGAAGCCAAGGTCGGCTTTGACGGCACCGAAAACGGAACCGCCGTGTTCCAGATGGCCGATGACGCCGTGCTGACCTTTGACAGCGATGAGGATGGTTTCTCCACCGTCGAAGAATTCCGCAGCGGACGCTGGGATCAGGCGGGCTCTGACGTGCAATCCGGGGCCTCTCTCGACGGGACGCTGCAGCTTGACCTGAGTGACTACACAGGCGGTGCCGGCAGCCACACCCTGATCGATGTGGATGCGCTGGATGGGATTTTCGACCAGATCGATGTCTTCGGGCTCGGCAGCGCATGGAATGCCGAAGTGGTTACCGATTACGACAGTGATGAGCTGCGTCTCGAGATCACGGCAGGCAGCGGCTCGATCAGCTACTCCACGATTGGAGATGCCGGGCAGGGGGGCGATGAGAGCGCAGATCTCTGGGCCGCGCTCACCCAGGGACAGGGCGTCTTTGATGAGAGCCCGCCCGTGCTGAACGATGAAAACTACAATGACATGCCGGATATCATGGCAGCATAACCCCACTCAAAACCTGTTTCGCACGCGAAAGGGAAATGACCAAGTATATGAATATACTAGTCATTTCCCTTTTTTTTGCGCGCCAGGAGCCATTGGCGTAAATCCTCGACCAACATGTCGTCAACCGCCTTGCCGGACAGCGAGACACGGCCCGATGCCACCCTGATCTGCACCCCGGGGGCGATCTGTTCGGCAGGGCTGGATTTGGCTCTGCGTGGCTGATCCTCTCCGCGCAGAATCCGTTCCAGCACCGCCCGCTCCGCCGTAGCGGTCTCTGGCGCGGCCCGGCGCAGGGCCTCCGTGAGCCGCCGCCGAAACCCCTTGTCGGACTGCAGGGCCGCCGCCAACGGCAGACCAAGCTTCTCGGGAATGGCGGCAGGAAATTTCAGATGTGCATCCAGCGCGCTGACCAATGTGGTGAAAGACAGGATCTTGGATCGCTTGGGCGGTCGTGCGGCCTCGAAAAGCGCCTGCACCGCCGTTTGTGGATCTGGGTACACCCCCTGCGCCGCTGCCTGCACCGCAATCCGCGCGCGCTCATAAAAGCTGAGGTCCGCGCGTATCTCGTTTTCCTCCACCATCGCCCGATAGGCATCAGGGGCGCTCTGAGGGCTGCGGATCAGCGCCTTGACCGTGGCAAATCGCGGCTCCTGCGTCTGTTCCAGAAGCTGACGCAGCGCCATCAGCCGCCGCCATCCCGAAATCAGCCCATAGTGCCCCTCTGCAAGGGCCACCACCTCAATTGCTGTCTGCTGGCCCCGGGATCGAAGACTGTCGATCAGCACCTGCATTTCCTCCGCATCCACGTGGGACCGGTCGCGTACCAGATGTGCATCGTCGATCTCGTTCAACGGCAAGGGCGTGATCATGCGGCCTTCGGTGCGGGCCCTCTGTAACTCGCCGGAGACCTCTTCCAGCGCGGATTGCGCTGCCGCGTCACCGGAGATATCGGCAATCGGGGGGCGTCGCGTCCCGGCCCACCCCAGGAACGCCTTGGTCTCCAGCGCATCGCCGCCGATGTCCTGATCCGCAATCGCCGCCGGGGCGAGACGCTTACGTTTGGCCATTGGTTCTTTCCTTCCTGCCTGCTGCCACCACACCGCACTGTGCCACGGGTGTGCGGCCTGCTCTATCGAGATACGGGCCAATATCAGACCCTAAAAAGCCAAATTCGACTCTGTTTCGCATGCGAAATGTCACTCCGCCGCCGTCTGGGCCTTGCCCGTATCCGCAGCACGCTCGTCCCGACGCCAGACCCCGTAGAGGAGCCGTTTGAACGCGGCGTATGTTTCGTCGAACGTGGCCCGTCCACGGGCGTAGGTATCACGATTGAAATCCCGGTAATCGGCTTCGTAGATGCCGTTCACGCTTTCCCCCGCCTGTCCGATCAGGGCGGTGAAATCCTGGCGGAAGGGCGACAGGGTACGCCCCATGTAGGATTGCATCAGGCTGGCCATCTCCATCTGCTGGGAAGCGTCGAAGCGGGTGACAATCGCCTGGACCGCATCCCATTCAAAGGCCAGTTCGTCGCGCCCCAGGGCCCGGGCGGCGATGTTCTCCCCCTCCTCGATCGAGGAAAAGGTGGCGTGCAGCATATCAAAGAACCGCCCCGTGCTGTCGAATTCCACGAAGGAGGCTCCCACCGGCACCAACAGGATATCCGCCGCCGCAAGCCCGTTGATCGTCAGATACCCCAGCGCCGGAGGAGTATCGAGGAACACCAGATCATATTGATCCAGCACGCCCCCGGACTCCAGGGCTTCGGAAAGCGCATCCCAGAGCTTCCAGGAACGCGCCGCCATCCGCCAGACCGGAATCTGGAATTCAGACCAGTAAAGGTTCAGCTGCGCGCCGATCAGGTCGATATTGGGCCAGTGCGTCTTGGTGATGATATCCTGTGGCGAGACATCCAGCGCCTCTGTGAGGGTCTCATCAAGGGGCAGGGGGTCATCCCCCCGGTCCAGCCTGCGCTGGTTCTCCACGCGCAGATGCTCCGCGTAATGGCGGGCCAGCAGGGGAAAGACCGTGCCCCATTCATCCTGCACCTGACGACCGAAAATGGAGGTCATGGAGCCCTGGCTGTCCAGATCGATGACCAGCACCTTATAGCCATCCAGCGCCGCGGACATGGCCAGGTGCGCGCAGGTGGAGGTTTTGCCCACACCACCCTTGAAATTGGCCACAGCCACCACCTTTGCAGGCTGTCCTGCAGGGCGGTAGGGGACATATTCCTTGGATTTGGATCCTTCCTGTCCGAAATGCGCGCGCAGGCGCAGGACCTCGTCCAGGGTGAACCATTTGGCGCCGCCATCCGTTTCGCTCGTACCCTGTGGCAAATCGGGATTCTGACGCAGGACCCGTCTGAAATGAGCGGGCGCCACCGGAATGAGATATTTGGTGATCTCCCAGGTTGAAAAGGGCCGCAGTTTGCGATTGCCGGTTTCATCGAGGCCGCGCCCGGCAAGATCGTTGCGTCCCTGCTCACAGGTTTGCGCCAGCGCTCCCAGATCACGGGTCGTGACAGGGGCAGGAAGATCTGTTTCCGCCTTATCGGGGGATATGTTGAAATAGGGGGGGAGGGGGTCTATGCCCATATGCCTGTTCTCTGCTCTATGTAACGCCTTTCAGACAGTGTGCCATAAAAGGTGTTACGCGAGAAGAGGGTTGTTTCATACCTCTTGGTTTTCTTTGAAAATGCGCGACGATTCGCCTTTGCACTATGGTTTTTGGGGTAAAATCGGGCCTGTTTGTTTGTTAAATTCAGTTATTTATATAGTTATGGCAACCTTGCTCTTCTAAAACTTGTTTTTTTTGAAGGGGTTGAGATGAAAATTGCAGAGAGAGGCGACTCTGAAACCCCGTTGGAGTGACTCCGATCCCACGGTAAAACGACTCTGAAACCCCGACGTTGGTGTCGCGACGCTGGACCGGGCGCTTGGGGGAGGCTAGGGTCATCCCGTAAATGAAACCCCGAAACAACGGGGCACAGGTGACGCATCACGCGTTGGCAGAGCAGTAGACACGACAGGGCCCAGGACTGGCCCGGAAAGTGAGCAGGCATGGGCATGCCAGTGGCCGCCGGGCAGACAGCCGGGAGTGTGCAGGAAGATTTCTTTGTCTGCGACTTTTTCGGCGCGGTACCCAAACATGATCTGGCCTCCATGGAACATCCGCTGTTTTCGCTTTCGACCCGCCCGGACCGGCGTATCCTGTCTTATGAGCACAATGGCACGCAGGTAACGGTCACGCCGTCGGTGAAGGGGCGGGCGACGATCTTCGATGCGGATATCCTGATCTTCTGTATCTCGCAGCTGATGGCCGCGATCAACGCGGGCCGGGCAACCTCGCGCACGCTGACCCTGACGGCGCATGATCTGCTGATCGCGTCGGGGCGCGAGACATCCGGCGATGGGTACCGACGGCTGCGCGACGCTTTCGAACGGCTGTCCGGCACAAGGATCACGACCAACATTGCGGTCGGCGGCGAAGAGACCACCAGCGGCTTTGGCCTGATCGAGGCCTGGGAGATCGTCCGCAAGACCCGTGGCGGACGGATGCAGCGGGTCCGTGTCACCCTGTCGGACTGGCTCTACCGGGCCGTTCTGGCGAAATCGGTACTGACCCTGAGCAAGGAGTACTTCTCCCTGCGCAAACCGCTTGAGCGGCGGCTCTATGAACTGGCGCGCAAGCATTGCGGACGGCAGGCGGTCTGGCGGGTATCGGTAGAGACCCTGTGCAAGAAATCCGGTTCCTCCAGTCCGCGCAGGGTGTTCCGAGCCATGCTGCGCGAGATCATCCGCGATGGACGGCTGCCGGATTATGATCTGGCAGAGGAGGCAGGGGACATCATCTGTGTCACGCCTAAATCGGTTGTGGAGGATGTGCCGGACCGGCCACCGCAGCTGAGCCCGGACGCGCTGGAGGCGGCACGCCGCCTGATACCGGGAGTGGATGTCTACCACCTGGAAGCCGAATGGCGCACCTTCTGGCACAAAACGGGCCGCCCGTCGCTGCGGTCCCCGGACAAGGCATTTCTGGGGTGGGTGTCCAAAAACAGGGCGGCATTCTAGGCCTGCGGGGCTGGTTCCGGGCGGAGAATATCATTGACAGCCAAGGGCCCTGATTGTTTCAAAGTTGGCATTTGAGCCGGAGATATCAGTCATGGATGGAGTGATCAGAGTTTTACCCGACCTGCCGGTGGCAGATGTCGGGCAGGGGGGATAAGCGGGTAGGGGTATCCCGTCAGAGACCGTCTTTCATCACAGCCGCAGTGATCATGTTCCGCCGTTGCCCGGTGAGCAGACGGCAGGGTGGGCCGGCGATTTCCACGGGTATCAGGGATACGACGGGTATTTTAACGCAATAGATTTTTAACGGATTTCTGCCGCCATGGTCCCGGGATGCGGGCATCACCAAAGGCGACATGCCGGTCAGAGGATATTTTGGCAAAGCATAGAAGTATCGAGATCGCCGAGGCGGCGGAGCAGCCCTGGGATGTGATTGTGATCGGCGCGGGCATGGGGGGCTGTGCGGCGACTTATGCCATCGCGCAGGCCGGGCTGCGGGTTCTGGTGCTTGAGAAGGGTCAGCAGGATTTCAAGGCCTCTGCAACCGTGGACGCCACCGAGACGGACCCGGAACGCCGCCTGTCCATCGGGCGCTGGCCCCACCAGATTTCAGGTGTGGTGGATGAGCGCCGCTTTGACACCTGGCCGCCACTGGGATGCGGGGTGGGGGGCTCGACCCTGCTTTATGCCGCGGCAGTGGACCGGTTTCGCCCGGTTGATTTTGCGCCCCAGACGCTGCCCGACGGGCGCGTGGTGTCCTGGCCTTTCGATTACCGCACGCTGGAGCCTTACTACCGCAAGGCAGAGGCCCTGTTGCAGGTCAGTGGCACCCCGGACCCGCAGGCCCCGCAGATGATCTATGATCTGGCCCCGCCGGTCGAGGCCAGCACGCGGGACCGCTGGTTCATGACGCGGTTCGCCCGGGCGGGCCTGAATCCCTACCGGCTGCATTACGCCAACCTCAATCGTCCGGGGTGTGACGCCTGTCTGGGGCGGGTCTGCCTGAAGGAGTGCAAACGCAACGCGCGCAACAGCTTCATGACAGCGGCCCTGCAAAGCGGGCGGGTATCGATCTGCGAAAAAGTCACCGTGGTCCGGCTGAACGCAGAACCTGACCGGGTGCGCTCTGTCCGGGTGAAAGCGGCTCAGGGCGAGGTCGATCTGACCGCGCAGGCGGTGGTGGTTGCCGCCGGGGCCTATTTCACACCAGTCCTGCTTTTGAACTCTGCCAATACGCATTGGCCCGACGGGCTGGCCAATCAGAATGACCAGGTCGGGCGCAACCTGATGTTCCATGCGGATCTGCGTATTGCCCTGTGGTCCAAGCGGGGGCTTGATGGCACCGGCCCCAAGAAGTCCATTGCATTGAGGGACTTCTACGAACGTCCGGACGGCACGAAATTCGGCGAGATCCAATCCACCGGCGCCGAGGCGCGTTACGGCAATGTCATTTATGTGCTGCGCCAGCGGTTTGATCAGAGCCGGTTTGCCCGGTGGCAGCTGTTGCGGCATCTGTTGCGCATTCCGGCGCTGCTGGCGGACCGGCTGCTGGGAGGTGCCACGATCTTTGCGCTGATCCTCGAAGATTACCCCTATCCCGAAAACAGGGTGCAGGCTGATCCGCAGACGCCGTCAGGCATGCGGTTCTACTACACGATCCCGCAAGAGCTGCGTCAGCGGGGCCGACAACTCCGTAAACTGGTGGACCAGTCATTCAAGGGCATGATGCGCCTGTGGCTATCCTATGATCTGGAGCTCAATCACGGGCATCCCTGCGGCACCTGCCGGGCCGGGAATGATCCCAGGACCAGTGTCGTGGATGCATCGGGACGGGCCCATGGTGTCCAGAACCTATATGTTGCCTGCGGGTCGGTTCTGGCGACCAGCGGGGCCACCAACCCCAGCCTGACAATCGCGGCGGTTGCCCTGCGGATTGGTGAGCAGATTGCCGCTCAATGTGATCCATCCACGCGGAACGCCGAGGAAAAGCATCTGCAGGGGGCAAAAAATCGCGCATTACAAGAATGAAAAAGACATATTCCCGCAATGGGTGTATGTGATTCTTCCGAATCATCTCTGCGCCTTGCGCGGCAAAAGATCCTCTGCCGAGGACAATTCCATCTTAGCGTGCGTTTTTATTTCATTAATGAGTACAATCCACTGCCTGTCGGTGGAATTCTCGGCAAGCTTTGCGAAAACCACACTGCAAAACGACGGGAACAGGGTTTTTCGGCGGGTTCTGGTAAAGAAAAGATTAACACCCAAATTCCACTATGTTATAAACACGGCAGTATCTTGCCGACTATCGGGCGGGTTTTTGATTACAACAACTACACGGTGGATTTAACCAATGAAGACTATTTTCCTTACAGCTGCTGCGGCAATGTTCGCGCTCGGTACGAGCGTTTCAGCTGCAGTTATTTCTCCGACATCCGACAATGCAAATAATGCTCTTCCGGGTGACGCGCGCGGTGTGTCTTCGGATGCGTATGATGGTGATCCAAACACGTTCTTCGAGCTGGAGTTCGGTGAAACCGTTGAATTCTACTTCTCGCCTGCACTGTTCCAGAGCCCTGGTTCCGTGATCGAAGTCACCAACGGTGGCGACGCAGGCCGCATTGAGTGGGACGAATATGTCCGCGTCGAAGTCGGCGTCCAGGGTGACGAAGGCAGCTTCATCACAGTTGACCCGGATCCGATCAGCAACGCAGCCGGCACAGTGGCCTTCACCTTTGAAGGTATCTTCAACACACTGCGCTTCACAGACGTGACACTGGACTTCGCTGTGGGCTCTGTTTCCACGGATGATCGTCCGGCAGGTTTCGACATCGCTGAGATCACAGTCATCAGCGCGGTTCCGCTGCCAGCAGGTGTTCTGCTGCTCGGTACAGCACTGGGTGGTCTGGGTCTGGCACGTCGCCGCCGCAAGGCAGCCTGAAGCCTTTCCTACTGACGTAGATGAAACAATTGAACGGCAGGTCTTCGGGCCTGCCGTTTTTCTTTTGCGCGACGGTCTGCAGTCTTGTCGGACCTGCTGCCCCCACCTGCTGCGGGGCGACAAGCCTTAGGCGTCTTCTGATTTCTGTGGCCTTGGGTCGACCACCAGCGCCATGATCCAGCCGGCGACAAATCCACCCAAATGGGTTTCCCACGCCAGTTGGCCATCCATCGCCCACCACATCACGAGGTTCAGGGCCGCAAGGCCAAGTATGGCGCGGGCCACCGGCCAGAGCCCTTCGCGATAGGTATAGCGATCGACATAGGCCCATGCGAGAAGCGCGCCGGCCAGTCCGAACAAGGCCCCCGACGCCCCGACCATCGGTCTCAGATTCGAGGCAAGCAGCGCAAAGCCCAAGGCCCCTCCAAGAATGGCCCCGGTATACAGCAGGCTGAATCCCCAGGCTCCGACCCGGTCCATGACCGCACGCCCCAGCGACCACAGGGTCATCATGTTCACGGCAAGATGTGTAAGCCCCCCGTGCAAAAAGCTGTAGGTAAAAAACATCGTATAGGGCTGGGCCGTGAAGTTGGGCTGCCAGTCCTTGAGCAGCCCGGGCCAGAAACCGTAGTAGTCGTAGGTCATACGGCGCAGCGGGGCGGTGATCCCTATTTCACGGTCGGCCAGCTGTAAAACCACCTCAATCAGACAGCACAGCGCAATCAGCCCGGCCAGCAGCAGGACCTGCGCAGTCCGCCCGGTTTTTGAGGGATACTCCTTGGAGCCAGGGGTGCTGTGTTCAGGCATTGCCTATCATGGTCGGGCGGGTTTCGCCTTTGCAACCTTCTGCATCAGGGGAACCAGGCAAAACTTCTTTGTATCCCGACAAATATGGCATTCGAACTGCGATCCGCTTCTGAATCGCGGCTCGAAAGCGTGTGGCTCACACCGGTCACCAATCCCCAGTCCCGGGTCAGGGCGTAGCGATAGGACAGGCCCAATTCAACACGCTGACCATCATCCGCGGCTGCGCCCAGTTCGTTCCTGTTGAACAGGGATATGGTAGCGCTCAGGCTGGACAGCTCGTTGATATCCTGCCGGTAGCTGCCGCGCAGTGTGGTGTTGATTTCTTCCTGGTTGTTGCTGTCTGCCGTGACCGTCTGTGACAGGCTCACGCTAATCTCGGCGCTTGGCAGCACATGTTGATAGGACAGGCCGTAAAGCGGGTTCAGATCACTCTCGTCACTGCGGGTGGCGCCCAGGTTGAACGACAGTTCCGACCCGCGCTGCAGCGTCATGGACCGGCTGAGCCGCAGCGACTCGCGCCGCCCGTTCGAGGTCACATCCGAGGCCAGGTTCAGGTTAAGTGATCCGTTGACCATCGCCTGGGAGACATCGACCCCGAAGCTCAGGCCTTCGTCCACCTCATTCCTGGTGCCGCTCTGTTCGACCCGGGTCTGGCTGAGCGAGGTATCGATGGTGAGGCGCGGCGTGACATCCAGGCCAACACCTGCCCCGAAGCCCGTTGTGCGGCGGTCGACGCCGTCGCCATCCACATCGAGGTTGCTATAGTTGGCGGTCAGTCGTGCCGTGATGCGCGGGTCTATGCGGAACTCCAGCTGACCCGACGCATTGTCCGTTGTCCGGTCCGTCAGATCAGGATCGACGGTCCCGCTGTACTGAATTTCGCTGCGCGACAGCTGGTAACTTGCACCAATCGGGGCCTGTTCTCCTATCGCTCCGGACAGGCTGGCGCGATAGCTTGAACGGGTGCCGGTGCTTTGGTTGATGGAGTCCCCGTCTTCCAGGAATTCCTCGTCGAAGACCTGGGAATCCACGTCGGATTCACGATAACTCAGATCGACGCCAATGCGCGAGGCCCGACTGGCCCGGTCATAGCCGAAGTTCACAAACGGGTTCAGCAGGTCGATACTTGACCGGTCGTTGCGGCCTTGTTCGATATCCAGGCCCAGGTTGAACTCAAAGCTCTGGATGTCCGTGTTTCCTGCGAGCCCGAAGCCAAGAATGGTGCGCCCGAAGATATCCGAGTCGCTTTCAGCTTCGAGATCGGGGTTGTCGCTGTACTCCAGGCGCTGCGTAATATCCAGCGAGGCCACAAGACCGGGCGGCTGGTTATCCTGTGCCGTTGCAATCGCGCTGACACCGAAGAGGGCGCATAATGCAGAAACCGCGCCAACTCCGTGGCGCAGTTTTATTGTCTTCGACCTGTCGGAAACTGGTTTATTCGAACAGGCGTCTTTGTGGTACGAGGATGACATCTCCATCCTTCAGCTCGATCTTGTTGCTTATGGCTCCATTCGACAGAGCCTTATAGTTGATGTTGTAGACTTGTTGTCCACCTGTGCTTGGGTCGTCGCGCCGCAACTGGATGCGTTTGGTTGCCGCAAAGTTCGAAAAGCCGCCGCTGATCGCCATGGCCTGTAGCAGTGTTGTGCCCCGTTCGACCTGGAAGATACCGGGGCTTCTGACCTCGCCAAGGAAATAAACGCTGATTGCATCTTCCACGGTGCTGCCAGCGGCGCCGACGTCCGGGCGGAAGGCCGGTTGCACGGAGACAAAAACCGTAGGCCGGGTGGTGAAATTCGATTGGATCGCGTTGGTGATCGCTTCCTGAACCTGTGCAACGCTCCGGCCCGCCGCCTGCAATGTGCCGGCAAACGGGAAGCTGAAACGCCCGTCAGGCAGGATGACAACGGAGCGGTTCAGGCTGCTGTCTTCGAGCACCTCGATGACCAGCACGTCACCAGGCTGGGCGCGATATTCGGACTGCGCCAGTGCTGCCGTTGCGAAAACGGCAAGGACAAGACCAGCTATGATACGCATCAGTGCCTGCATGGGGAGAACAGTCCTTTCCACAGAATTTAGCTTAATCTCCTCGCAGAGCACTTACAAGGAAAGGCCGATCTGTATATTTCATGCGTATCTTTTGCGAAGTGTGCTGTTGGAGTAACGGACAGAAACCGGAATGCATGCCGCTTTTCGCCACCTGATCAGGGCTATCGACAAACCGATTTATTACGTGCTCTTGAAGCAGGGTCCCGTCCTGCGGGACCGGGATCGGAAAACCAGGCAAGGGGTATGGGATGCAGCAGGGCCTCGGCAGCAGTGACAAGGACAGCCATGTGGTCGACCTGAAGGCGCATGCGGTGCCGCCGGGGTGGATGATCGGCCCGCGATCCTATCTGGTGGACCGGATCGTCGCAGGTCTGGAGCATGTGCATCTGCCCGCCAAGACCAGCGGCGGTGGGCAATTTACCTTTACGCCCGGTCACCATGTGTTTGCGCCACCCTCCCGTCACTGGCTCAAGGAAAAGGTCAAACCCCGCGGCAGGATGTCATGGGATGGCCCCAGGCCGATTGTCGACCTGCGTGTCAACAGCCCGGAAAACTGGGCGCATTTTCTGAACAATCACCTGGCCGTGCTGGCGCTGATCTGCCGCACGCTGGAGAGCCGATGGGACGGGTTCACGCTGGTACTGCCCGGCAAGACACCCGGATACATCCGGGCGGTCGCAGAGGTGTTGGAGCTGGATGTTTTCTATTCGGATGCCGCGATCGAGGCCCGGGGCATCCGTGTCACATATGACAATTGGGTAGCAATCCGCGGCGAACGCCACGCGTTGCTGCGTGATGCGCGGATCAGCCCGGTTGCCGCAGCGCTCGAGGCCGGGCGAATCCCGGTACCCGCGACGCCCGGACGGTTGTTTCTTTCACGTAAATCCACGCGTGGGCTGGCAAATGAAGATGAGATCGCAACGCTGCTGAGTGCTTCGGGGTTCGAAAAAATCTACCCCGAGGACATGGATGTTGCCCAGCAGATCGGCACCGTGATGCATGCGCAGAGTATTGTTGCGGTGCACGGGGCAGCGCTGGCGCCCATTCTCTACCGTTCAGCCGCCGCGGCACCGCTGAAACTGGTGGAGCTTTTTCCCGTGGGGCACGTCACGGATGTCTACCGGGCAGCAACTTCTGCCATTGCCGGGCACTGGTGCGGGGTGCGGGGTAAACTCCAGGCGGAACATCTCAGGGAGATTTACCGCCTGGATCAATCCTACAAGAAACATTCCCTGCAGCATTTTGAGGTTGATCCGGCTTCTGTCACGAAGGCGCTGGAGATCGTGGACGCCCCGCAACAGGGCGCCTGATCACGAGATCAATTCTCGACTGTTTCAGCCAGCGTCTGGACCTGCGCCCGGGCTTCTTCGATCTGTGTCCGCTGATCGATCGGACCAGCGACCTCTACAGCAATCCGGAACTGGGCCAGCGCCTTGGCGGGCATCTCCAGAGCGAGATAAACCTGGGCCAGATGGTATTGCACAATCGGATCGGACGGCAGACCTCTTGCCGCGGCCTCGAGATAGGGCAGGGCCTCCGCACTGTCGCCGCGCCGATGGGCAATCCAGCCGTAGGTATCCTGCATCGCGGGGACATCCGTTTCCTTGAAGCGGCGCGCGACGGTCCAGGCCCGTTCCAGGCTTTCTTCATCGGAGCGGTAGGTCGCCAGCATGCTGGCGAGGTTGTTTGCGATGATGGAAGAAGTCGGGCGTGTCGCGTAGAGGTCTTCGTAAATCTCGATGGCGGCATCGATATTCCCGTTACGCTCTTCATATGTTGCCTTGGCCCACAAAAGTGCCGGGTCGCCCGGTACGGCTGACAGACCTTCATCGATCACGGTCCGGGCGGCGTCGGGGTCGCCCTGCCGCATGGCCAGTTTTGCAAGTTCGCCCCAGACGCCGGCGCGTTGTGCATCCGTTGCGAGCAAGTCACGGTACAATGCTTCGGCAGTGTCGAAATTTCCATTGGCCGTCTCGGTCGCCGCGAGGACGGCCTGTATCACTTCGTTCTGGGGGTTTTCCTGTTGCAGATCACGCGCTTTTTCCAGGGCGGCGTCTGTATTTCCCGTGCGCAAGAGCGCCTGCACAAGCGCGACCTGTGAAGAAAGCGAAGCATCGGCAGAGTTCGCCAGATCTTCGAGATATTGCAGGGCCTCCTCAATGCCGCTTTGCGAGTTGATGCGCGCGGCTTCCAGCCCATTGGCGCTGCGCACCGCATCGGGGTTGTCCATCCGGCGCAGGCTTTCGATCACCTGCGACAGGCGGCCCGCATCGTCGGTCCGGAGATAGATTTCCCCCAGTGCCTGCAGGATGCCGGTGTTTTGCGGCGCAAGCCGCAACGCCTGCAGCAGAATGTCTTCGGCGGGTAAATAGCTCTCATCTTCTATCAGGAGACTGGCATACCGCAGGGTTTCTGTCGGGGCATTGCCAGAAGCGTCAACCGCCAGCGACAGGAAATCGCGTGCCAGTTCGGGCCGGCCGGCCCGCTGGTGGGCCTGGGCCATCAGCGTCATGGCTTCGGCGTCATCGGAATCTGTGTCCAGCGCACTGCGCAAAGAGGCAATGGCCGCATCAATGTCATCCGCCTGAAGGTACCATGTGGCCTGCATTTTCAGCGCTTCGGCATGTCCGGGCTCTTCTGCCAGCAGCTCTTCCACCAGAGCGCGGGCGCCGACCTCATTGCCCATCGTCTGCAGCATCTTGGCCAGCACGCCTTTGACATCGTTGACTTCGGAGGACGGCTCGGCGGTTTCCAAGACATCCTGCAGTTCTTTCACGGCTGCTTCACGCGCGCCGGCTTCGAAATCCATGCCCGCCCGCAGAGCGCGGAAAACCACGGTATCGACACCCGCCTCGATGGCCTTGTCGATTTCCTCGCGCGCTTCCGCCCTGCCGCGAACCTCGGCCAGGAAGCGGATCAGATCAGCCCGCGCACCGGTTTCATTATCGCCGGCGTCGGCCACCTGCTGGCGCAGGAAGGTTTCCACCTCATCGGTTTGGCCACGCGACATGTAGAACCGGATCAGAGACTGCTTGTTGTTGGTGTCCTCCGGGAAGCGTTCGACCATTTCGCGGAGCTGTTGTTCGATCCCTTCCATGTCATCGCGCTGTGACAGCACCAGAAGGCGTTGACGCCAGTACGTCAGGTTGTCGGGGTCGCGTTCCAGCAGCCAGTCGATCTGGGCCAGGGCAGCGGTCGTGTCGCTGTCGCGCAGATGGCTGTCGAGCACGATGCTGCGCAGGATGACACTGTCGGATTGCGTTTCCAGCAAGGCCTTGGCGGCCTGCGCCTGTGCCCGCAGATCGCTGTTGTTCTCTGCCAGGGCTGCCGCGCGATAAGCGCGGGCAATGATGATTGCCTTGCTGCGGGGGTCTTCGGGGTTCAGACGTTCCACCGCGGCGCCATGGCGTTCGACATCTTCCCAGTTCTGCACCATGAAGGCGAGCTCGGCCAGTGCGATGCGGGCTTTGAAATCATCGGGATATTGTTCGACCAGCCGCAGGTACTGACCGTAGGCGCTGCGCATGTCATCGCGGTGGTCTAGGTGAATCTCGGCCAGCTTGTGCCGGGCTTCCTGGTGGCTGCCGTTGAGCTGGAACACGTTGCGGAACTCGATGATTGCACGATCATAGTCACCGCTTTCCATCAGGGCGAGCCCGCTCTGGAAATGCTCTTCAGCCTGTTCTTCGACCGATTTACACCCGACCAGTACCAGTAGCAGCAGCACCATGAGCGGTGCGGGTCTCAGGAAACGAAATAGACGCATGACATGATGTCCTTCACTAGGCTGCGCAATCCCTGCAGCTGCGTAATTTTACGATACTGCCGGGGCCGGGACCAGAACTTAAAATTTCGAAAGAAACACTCTTTGTTGATGGCAGCTGTCTGTACAGGCCATCAACACTGATTTCGACCGTGTGCGTGCGTCAGTACCCGGTGCCGCGCCACACGACATCAACGGTCCGCAGCAGGATCGCGAAATCTGTTTTCAGCGACAGGGCCCGGTTATAGGCTTCGTCGAATTTCACGCGGTCGATGAAGGCCCCTTCGTTCCGGTCGGAAACCTGCCACAGCCCGGTAATGCCTGGCCGCAGATCGAAATAGGAATTGCCGGTGTAGCTGTCCCGCTGGCACAACATCATGGGCCGCGGGCCAACCAGGGACATGGTCCCGTTGAGCACGTTGAGCAACTGCGGCAGCTCATCAGCGGAAATCTTGCGTAGTATACGCCCGATCAATGTGATGCGCGGGTCATTCTTGAGCTTTTGCGTGGTTTCCCATTCCTGGCGGGCTCTCGGATCCTGTGCCAGGCATTCCGCCAGTCTCTGGTCGGCGTTGTGAACCATGGTCCGCAGCTTCCACATGCGGAAGCTGTCACCGTTCCGTCCGACGCGCATTTGCGAGTAGAAGGGATTGTGACCATCACGCGCGATCAGCAGCGCGAAGAGGGCAATGATAGGAAAGGCAACCGGCAGCAGGACAAGCGCGATCACGATATCAAAGGCGCGTTTCGCGAAATGCCGGTAAATGCCATAGGGACGTTCAGCAATATGTGCCGGTACAACCCGTACTGTCTTGTTCTGTTCGATTTCCGTGGAACTGATTGGAAAATGTACTGTCATGGAACCTAAATCAGGTGAAATACCTGCCCTCAGAAAATAAACTACAATGCTTGCCAACCATCGGCAGACTTCTTTACCGCACCAAACCCCAACATGGGCGACCGTTAAAATTTATCACTGATTTAATTCGTGTGCAAACTAACGATTCCGAAATGGTTGATTTTCGTAAAATTGTTACGCTGTTTCGCCTTTTGGTTGTGCGAATGCCCAACAGGCCATCAACAAATTGTTTCTCAGGCCGCTTTCATCGTGCGATGTGCTGAAGATTGCGGCGACATTTGAAAAAATAGAATCGCCCACCGCGGGGCCTCAGACCGGATCGCCTATCGCCGCCGGGAGTTTTGTCATAGAATGTAAGGCAATAAGCAAAAACCACGTCGCCTTGAAAACTGCATACTTTGTAAATAGACACCAGAACGGTGGGCATGTTTGTAGTTTTTTTAATCGAGTAGCGGATACCTGTTAGGACATGAGCACACAGTTCTATACAGAACACTTTGGTTTTCGGGAGCGGCCCTTTACGCTTTTGCCCGATCCAGACTTCGTGTTCTGGTCCAAGGCGCATAGCCGCGCTTTTGCGGTTCTGGAGTACGGTCTTATTTCGCGCGCGCCGCTGACCGTGGTCACCGGCGAGGTCGGGACCGGCAAGACAATGCTCATCCAGGCCCTGCTGCAACATGCGGATGACACGATCACGCTGGGTCTGATCTCCAATGCGCAGGGGGACCGTGGCGATCTTCTGCGCTGGGTGCTCAATGCGCTGGATGTACCGGCGCCCCCCGCGATGGATTACGTGTCTCTGTTCCAGCATTTCCTGGACTTCGTGTTGTCCGAATATGCTGCTGGACGGTACGTGGTTCTCGTCATTGACGAGGCCCAGAACCTCGGCGCGGAAATGCTCGAAGAACTGCGCATGCTGACGAATATCAATTCCGGCAAGGATGAGCTTTTGCAGATCATCCTCACGGGGCAGCCCGAACTGCGCCAGCTGATCACCCGGCCTGAGCTGCGGCAGTTTGCACAGCGGGTCACGGCGACGTACCATCTGGAGCCTTTCGACCTGCCGACCACACGTGCCTATATCCGGCACCGGCTGACTCATGTCGGCGGGAACGGAGATGAAATTACACCTTCCGCCATGCGCCATATCTTCGAGGAGACAGGCGGTATCCCGCGGATGATCAACAAACTGTGCGATCTTGCGCTGGTCTACGCGGCCAGCGGCGACCAGAATAAGGTGGGTTTACCGACCATTCGCGAACTCTTCCGGGATGGGTTGGTGCTGAAGCCGGCGGAGCCTCCTCTGATTTTGACCGATCGTATCGACGTGCATAAGAAAGCGGCCGAATGAATCTTGAGCTTTGGTTTTACTGGAAACTGTTCTGGCGCAGATTGCCGGTGATGATGCTGTTCATCCTGATCGCAGCCAGCCTTGGCGTGATCACGGCGATGAAGCTGCCGGATACCTATTCCACCACCGCCCGCCTGTTGCTGGAAGAGCCGCAGATCCCGGACAGTATGGTGACATCGATCGTTCAGACAGATGCTTTGGAACAACTTGATATCGTTGAGCAAAAACTGGTTACCCGGGCCAACCTGATCGATATCGCCAACCGTTTCAACGTCTTTGAAGACCTGCGAAGCATGGATCCCGATACCGTTGTGCAGCAGATGCGGTCCGCGACCAGCATCCGTCGGACCGCGGGCCGGGGCAGGGCGACCCTGCTGCGCATTTCCTTCGAGGCCCGGTCAGGCCAGATCGCGGCAAATGTCGTCAATGAATACGTAACGCTGGTGTTGGCGGAGAATGCCCGGTTCCGCCGGTCCCGCACGGAAAGCACACTGGATTTCTTCGAGCAGGAGGTCGAACGTCTCGGGGATGATCTGGACAGTCAAAGCGCGTCCATTGCCAAGTTCAAGGCAGATAATGCCACTGCCCTGCCTGAAAATCAGCCATATCGGCTGGGCCGTCAGACCCTGCTGCAGGAGCGCCTGTCGCGGCTGGAACGCGATCTGAGCGCCGGGGAGCAGCAACGCCAGGATATTCTGACCATTTTTGAATCCACGGGTCGCGTGGAGCAGGGCAGCTCGCAAAGACAGCTCAGCCCGGTCGAGAGCCGGCTGGCCCGGGCACAGGCAGATCTGGATCAGGCCAGGTTGCTTTATTCGGAACAGCACCCGCGGATTATCCAGCTCCAGACCCAGATTGATCGTCTTGAGGCGACCCTTGCCGAACAGGCAGGAACGGTCGGGACCGATGCACCGGAAATCACGGCGGAGCAGGCCTTGCTGCAATCCACGCTGCTGGAGATCGACAACCGCCTGAGCAGCCTGCGGGGCGATATCGAGGCAACCACTGAGGAGCTCGATACACTGCAGCGGGATATTTCCCGCAGCTCGTCCAACGGCATTGAACTTGCAAAACTGGAGCGTGATTTCGAAGTCATCCAGGGGCGATATAACCGGGCGGTAAACAGCCTCAGCGGTGCGCGCATGAGCGAGCGGGTCGAGACAACCGCCCAGGGCCAGAAAATCACCGTGATTGAAACCGGAAATGTTCCGCGGGTCCCGACCGGGCCGGATCGCCCCAAGATTGCCCTGGCGGGTGCAGCGGCCGGGCTGATGGCCGCCTTCGGCTACTTCATGCTGCTGGAAATTCTCAACCGGACGATCCGGCGCCCGAGCGAACTGGTCTCGCGGTTCAATGTCACACCGATCACGGCCATCCCCTATATGGAAAGCCGCCGCCGTCGCATCATCCGTCGTTCGGGTATCCTGACAGCCACGCTTGCGGTCTTGATTATGGTTCCTTCACTGCTTTGGTATATCGATACCCACTATCTGCCGCTGGAGCTTGTGGTTCAGAAGGGGCTGAACAAGCTGGGACTGGGCTGAACCGCACTTCACTGTAAGCAACAGGATAAGAGCAAGCATGGAAAAATTGCAGGCTGCATTGGACAAGGCCCGAAAGAGCCGTGAGAAGGAAACAGCAGTTTCCGATGCCGTATCCGTGAGCCCGCCGCCCCGGAAGGTGGCGCGGCCGACATCGCTTGATGCCATGTGGCAGAACCTCAGTACCTTCGATGTGACGGATGAACAGTTGCTGCGCCACCGGGTTGTGACGCGTGAGGCGACATCTGCCGCGGCCCCGTTCGATATTCTGCGCACCAAGGTGCTTTTGCAGATGCGCCAGAACGGCTGGACGCGGCTTGGGATCACGTCTCCAATGCCACAATCCGGCAAGACCACCACAGCCTGCAATCTCGCTCTGGGGCTTGGACGTCAGCGCGATTTACGGGCCATCCTGATGGATACCGACCTGCGTGATCCGTCAGTTCACGAGTTCTTTCAGACCATCCCGTCCCACGGCATCGGCGAACTTCTGAGCGGTCAGGTGGGCTTTGAGGAACAGGCCGTGCGCATCGGCGATAATGTTGCATGCTCCATGGCCATCCAGCCCGAGAGCGATCCGACACGTATGCTGCTGGCTGAGGAAACGGCCAACGTCATTGCGCGTATCGAAGAGGAATATAAGCCCGACATCATGATTTTCGATCTGCCGTCGGTTCTGCCACGCGACGACACGCGGGCGTTTCTCAAGAACGTCGATTGTGCGCTCATCGTGATCCGCGCCAACACGACGCGGTACAAACAATTCGACAAATGCGAACGAGAAGTGAGCGAACATACGAATGTTCTGGGCGTTGTGTTGAACGCGCATATGAACACGAGTGACTTTATGCAGGATGAATAGATTAAGTGATTTCTGCAATTAATTTTGCATAATCATCATTATATTCCCGTGCCGTCATCCTATCCCACGGTTCATGAAATTCCACGCATCGGTGATGATGTTTTCCAGGGATGAATGCTCCGCGCGCCAGCCCAACACCGCATGCGCGCGTGACGGATCAGAGACCAATGCACTGGGGTCCCCCGGACGGCGGTCGCTTTCCACCACCGTAAAGCCGCGGTTTGTGACACGCCGGGCGGTCTCGATCACTTGGCTCACCGAATAGCCCTGCCCGGTGCCGAGGTTGATAGGCGTGAATGCCCCGGCCTCTTCATCGGTCGAGAGCAGCTTTTCAAGGGCCGCCACATGACCGCGCGCCAGGTCGGTGACGTGGATATAGTCGCGGATGCAGGTGCCGTCCTCGGTTGGATAATCGGTCCCGAAAACAGTGATCTGGTCGCGCTCCCCCGCGGCTGTCTGCAGCACAAGCGGAATGAGATGGGTCTCCGGATCGTGCCGCTCGCCGGTGCGCGCGCGGGCATCCGCACCTGAGGCATTGAAATAGCGCAGGGCGATGGCCTTGAGACCGGAGGCGGCAGCGGTGTCTTTCAGCATCGCTTCCACGGCGGCCTTGGTCTGGCCGTAGGGGTTGATCGGCTGGACGGGCAGCCCTTCATGCAGCAGCCCGGTATCGGCCTGATTGCCGTAGACTGCAGCTGTGGAGGAGAACACCAGCCGGTCAACGCCTGCCGCCTGCATGGCCTCGAGCAGCGACACGGTGGAGGCCACGTTGTTGCGGTAAAAAAGCAAAGGCTCGATCACGGATTGACCCGCTTCGATGAGGGCCGCGAAATGCACCACGCTGCCGATCTGATGGTCGGTCATCGCCTGGCTCAGGCGTGCATGATCTGAAAGCTCGCCCTCGACCACATGGTCCGAGAAGACCGCATCGCGGTGCCCGCTGGAGAAATTGTCATAGACAACCGGATTGAACCCCGCCTCCTGCAGGGCCAGCACCGTGTGAGAGCCGATGTAACCCGCGCCCCCGACAACCAAAACGTTTCTGTTCAGAGGCATTTGTCTATTCCAGTTTTCAGAGCCTGTTTTTGGCACCTGATGGCGCCTTTGGCTTGATAGTCTTCGGGGTCCGTTTGGGCAAGCGCGCTCCGCCGAGGCTCCCATGGTGTCAGGGTTCAGAGCGCTGGCAGGCAACATGTCGAGAGCCGCGTTACCTGCGCTGCACCACGATCGCAAAGCGGTGTATTTCGAACCTTCTACGACCGGCCATTCAGCGCGACAGAACAAGGGTTAGAGTGCGTGGTTGAGTTGTGCCAACGCCTGGGTGAGCAGCTTTTCGGCTGAAACAGGGTCTTTCGTTTCGATATAGAGCCTGAGTTCCGGGGCATTGCCCGACGGCCGTACGTGGATCACGTCGCCGTCCGTCATTGTCATGCGCAGCCCGTCCGTGAGGTCCATGTGGTGCTCCTGCTTGCCCAGCGGGGTCAGGAAAGCAGCACGGGCGGTGGGATCATTCTGCCATGTCTCCAACAACGGGCGGCTCTTGCTCTGTTCAATGTCCTGCAGCCGGTCTGCCACTGTGACAACCGGCGGTTCCTGAGCGACGCGGGCGGCGATGCCCTCTTTGCGGCCCGCATAAAGCACGGTCAGGATCGGCAGGGTACAATCGCGGGTGACCAGCGGTGCCAGCACGCCCGCAGGCCCCTGCGCCTCGAACCCCAGCAGGAAACCGCCATTGGCCTCATAGCCGACCACCCGGCCCTGCGCGTTTTCCATCGCGGCGATGACATATGGCGATCCGATCTGCGTCAGCCGGACGTCTTTGAACCCTTTCATCGTCACCCCGCTGTTGGAGGAGATCGGCGTGGCGATCACCTCGGCCTCCAGGGTTTCCGCGGTGATCTGACCCAGGATGTCGCCGGGGATCACGCGCCCGGTGTCATCGGCCAGCAGGGGGCGGTCTGAATCGCCATCCGTGGAGACCAGCGCGTGCAAACCGTAGGTTTTCACCCAATCGGCAATCTGGACGCGGACTTCCGGGTCCACCGCTTCGGTATCCACGGGGATGAAGGTTTCCGATCGTCCAAGCTCAATCACCTCGGCGCCGAGGTCGGTCAGGATGCGGGCCAGGGCATCGCGGCCCACGGCGCTATGGGCGTAGAGCCCGATGCGTTGACCTGCGAGCGCACCCGGCCCGAAGGCCGCGACGAAGCGGGCAATATAGCGATCATTGGCGCCTGTGTCCGTCTCCAACGCACCGGGGTGCGCAGCCCCATGGGGGGCCTCCAGATGCGACAGGATTGCGGCCTCGTCTGCCTTGCTGATTTCACCGCTGCGCACGTAGAATTTCAGCCCGTTGCGATCCGCGGGGATATGACTGCCGGTCACCATCACGGCCCCGCCATGTGCGGCTTGTGCGGCGAGGGCCAGCGCGGGCGTGGGCACCTCGCCGCAATCGATCACGCGAACCCCCATGGCGCGGGCCGCGTTGATCACATCCTGGGCGATGCGTGGAGAGGAAGGCCGGAGGTCGCGCCCGACGCAGAGCACACCACCGGTGTCACAGGCGGCAATAAAGGCCTGCACATGCCGGGAGATCAACTCAGAGGTCATGGCGGTGACCAGCCCGCGCAGGCCGCTTGTGCCGAATTTGACAGACATGGGATGCCCTCCGTTGGGTTGGATCGCCTTGTTTAGAGACTGTTCAGATAGGTGCCGTAGTCATTCTTGGCGTATTTTTCCGCTTCGCGCGCAAGGTCCTCGCGGGTGATCCAGCCCAGTTCAAAGGCGACCTCCTCAGGGCAGCCAATCTGCTGTCCCTGCCGTTTCTCGATGGTGCGTACGAAATTGCCCGCATCGAGCAGGCTGCCATGGGTGCCGGTATCAAGCCAGGCATAGCCGCGGCCCATGCGCTGCACGGTCAGGCTCTCTTCGGCCAGGTACATTTCCAGCAGGCTGGTGATTTCGACCTCGCCGCGGGCCGAGGGTTTGACGCTGCGCGCTTTGGCAGGGGCGGTGCCATCGACGAAATAAAGCCCGGTGACGGCGTGGTTGGAGGGTGGCACTTCCGGTTTCTCGATGATGCCGCGCACGATACCATCCGCGTCAAAATCTACCACGCCGTAGCGTTCCGGATCGGCCACCTGATAGCCAAAAACGGTAGCGCCTTGCGGTTGCGCATCGGCATCAGCCATCAGGGCGGGCAGGCCCTGGCCAAAGAAGATATTGTCCCCCAGCACCAGCGCCGAAGGCGCGCCATCAAGGAAATCCTCGGCCAGAATGAAAGCCTGTGCGAGCCCGTCCGGTGAGGGTTGCACGATATAGGTAAGTGAAATCCCCCATTGCGACCCATCGCCCAGCATACGCTGGAACTGCGCCTGATCCTCCGGGGTGGTGATCATCGCGATCTCGCGGATATCCGCCAGCATCAGCACTGACAGCGGATAGTAGATCATCGGCTTGTCATAGATCGGCAAAAGCTGCTTGGAGACCCCCAGCGTGATCGGATAGAGCCGCGTGCCCGAGCCACCCGCCAGAATGATACCTTTGCGTTTGGTCATGGAAATCTCCTTGTCAGGTTTTCAGGCCCGTCAGAACCTCGGCCAGCCCGGCGCGCCAATCAGGGCGCACGATGCCGAAGGCGGTCTCGGTGGTGGCGCAATCAAGCCGGGAATTCAACGGGCGCGTTGCCGGGGTGGGATAGTCGGCGGTCGGGATATCGGTCACATCGACCGCAAGCCCCGCTTGCGTGAAGATCTCGCGCGCAAAATCGGCCCAACTGACGTCCGGGGCCCCGCTGAAATGATAGGTGCCGGATGTATTCGCATCCGTCTTGAGGGCCTGCGCCATCTTCATGCAGGCTGCTGCAATGTCGCGTGCAGGCGTCGGCCCGCCGATCTGATCGGCCACGATAGTGAGTGCGTCGCGTTCCGCCCCGAGCCGCAGCATGGTCTTGGCGAAATTGTTGCCGTGGGCCGAAAACACCCAAGAGGTGCGCAGGATGGCGTACCGCCCCCCTGCCCCGGCAACACCTCGCTCCCCCCCGAGCTTGCTGGCACCGTAGACGCCCAGAGGACCGGTGGGATCATCCGGTTGCCAGGGGGCGGTCCCGCCGCCCTCAAAGACGTAATCGGTGGAGATCTGCACAAAAGGCAGATCACGTGCGGCGGCAGCGGCGGCCATCGCCGTGGGGGCCATGGCGTTCACGATCATCGCGGTGTCGCGCTCTTCTTCAGCGGTGTCGACGCCCGTATAGGCGGCGGCATTGATCACCGCATCGGCCTCGGTCTCGGCAATGAGGGCCTCGCAGGCACCGGGATCGGTCAGATCGGCGTCTGCGCGCCCCAGACAGGTCACGCCGTCAAAGCGGGCCAGTTCCGTGGCCACCTGCCCGGTCTTGCCAAAGACCAGAACCTTCATGTCTTCACGCCCAACCGGGTGCCCACACCCTGACGATCCTGTAAGCTACGCCACCAGTCTTCGTTATCGAGATACCATTGCACGGTTTTCTCCAGACCTTCTTCGAGCGTGACCGACGGTCGCCAGCCCAGTTCCGTGGCAATGCGCGTGGGATCGATCGCATAGCGCAGATCATGGCCCGGACGGTCGGTCACAAAACGGATCTGATCTTCATAGGGACTGTTTTTCGGGCGCTTTTCTTCGAGAATGCGGCAGATCGTGTGCACGATATCGATGTTGCGCGCCTCGTTCTCGCCGCCGATGTTGTAGCTGCGCCCAAGGGTGCCTTTTTCCAGCACGGTCAGCAGCGCGTCGGCGTGATCCTCGACATACAGCCAGTCGCGCACGTTTTCGCCCGCGCCGTAGACGGGGATCTCCTGCCCTGCCAGCGCATTCAGGATCACCACGGGGATCAGCTTTTCAGGGAAGTGATAGGGGCCGTAGTTGTTCGAACAATTGGTCATCACGATCGGAAGCCCGTAGGTCTCGTGCCAGGCGCGCACCAGGTGATCGGAGGCCGCCTTGGAGGCCGAATAGGGCGAGCGGGGATCGTAGGGCGTTTCTTCGGTGAATTGCCCGGTCTCGCCCAGCGAGCCAAAAACTTCGTCCGTGGAAATGTGGTGGAACCGGAAATGCGCCGGTTTGCCGGCCTGCGTCCAATAGGCCCGCGCGGCCTCCAGCATCTGGTAGGTACCGGTGATATTGGTCTCGATGAAATCGCCCGGCCCGTCGATGGAGCGGTCCACATGGCTTTCCGCGGCCAGGTGCATCACCGCATCGGGTTGGTGTTTTGCAAAAACCCTGTCGAGGGCAGCGCGGTCCCGGATATCGGCCTGCTCAAAGGCATAAGACGGGTTGTCCGCGACAGAAGCCACATTTTCCGGACAGGCGGCGTAGGTCAGCGCGTCCAGATTGACGATCCTGTACCCCCGCGCCACGGCCAGCCGCACCACCGCAGAACCGATGAACCCTGCCCCGCCGGTCACAAGCAATTTCATGCGTTTATCCTTCATAGACAAAAGGGCTGTCGAAATCCGCCAACCCGGGGGCGGCGGCGTCTTTTTCAGACAAAACAGGCTCTAAATTACCCAAACCCCAGTCAATTCCGATCCGCGGGCAGTCAAACCGCACGGCCCCGTCACACTCGGGCGCATAATAATCGGAGCATTTGTAGATGATCTCTGTCTCGGGTGCCCGTGTCGCAAAGCCGTGCAGGAACCCTGTGGGCACCACCAGTTGTTTACCATTTTCAAAGCTCAGCTCTTCGCCCACCCATTGCCCATAGGTGGGAGAGCCGCGTCGGATATCGACCACTACATCGTAAAGCGCGCCCCGCCCGCACCGCACCAGCTTGGCCTGCGCATGGGGGGGTGACTGGAAATGCAGGCCGCGCACCGTGCCCACCTGCATGGACAGCGAATGATTGTCCTGCACCCAATTGATATCAAGCCCGGCCTCGGCCATCTGCCGTTTACTCCAGCTTTCGCTGAAAAAACCGCGGGCATCGCCAAACCGTTTGGGGGTCAGGATGACCACACCTTCCAGTTTTGTCTTTTCAATCTGCAAAACCAATACCTTTACGCAACCATAATTCGCCCACCAATTACCAAGCGCCTCCGCAACTGTCATCCACAAACCCCTTACCGGATTGCATAAAGCACCTATGTCGCAAGGAATTGCAGTTGTTGACAGCCTCAGGCACATCCCGCATCACGCAACCAGGTATGGTTCAGGAGACGGGTAGATGAAAATTGCGATGATCGGCACCGGATACGTAGGTCTTGTATCAGGCGTGTGTTTCTCGGATTTCGGACATGAGGTCGTCTGTGTCGACAAGGACCCTGCCAAGCTCACCAAGCTGACCGCGGGCGAGGTACCGATTTACGAGCCCGGACTTGATGAGCTGATGGCCAAGAACGTGGCCGCCGGGCGTCTGACCTTTTCCGGTGATCTGGCAGAGGCCGTGGATGGGGCCGATGCGGTTTTCATTGCAGTGGGTACGCCGACACGGCGTGGTGATGGCCATGCGGACCTGACCTATGTGATGGCGGCGGCCGAAGAAATTGCGCGTGCCCTGACCGGCTACGCGGTGGTGGTGACCAAATCCACCGTGCCCGTGGGCACCAACGCCCGTGTGGCCGAGACGATCCGCGCGGCCAATCCCGATGCCGATTTCGATGTGGCCTCCAACCCTGAATTCCTGCGGGAAGGCGCGGCGATCGATGATTTCATGCGCCCTGACCGGATTGTTGTGGGCGTGGAGACGGACCGTGCGGCGGACGTGATGCAGGCGATCTATCGCCCGCTTTACCTGCGCGATTTCCCGGTGATGATCACCGATCTGGAAAGTGCCGAGATGATCAAATACGCGGCCAATGCCTTTCTCGCCACCAAGATCACCTTCATCAATGAAATCGCCAGCCTGTGCGAGCGTACCGGGGCGGATGTGAAGATGGTCTCCAAGGGCATGGGCATGGACGGGCGCATCGGCGCCAAATTCCTGCACGCGGGCCCCGGATATGGCGGCAGCTGTTTTCCCAAAGATACCTCTGCGCTGGCGCGGATCGGGCAGGAACACGGCGTACCGATGCAGCTGACCGAAACGGTCATCAAGGTCAACGCCGAAGTCAAACGCCGCATGGTAGAGAAGGTATTCGACCTCTGCGGCGGCTCGGTGAACGGCAAGACCGTGGCGGTGTTGGGGGTGACCTTCAAGCCCAACACGGATGACATGCGCGATGCGCCCAGCCTGACCATCGTGCCTGCGCTGGTGGGCAATGGCGCGCAGGTGCGGGTGGTCGATCCGCAGGGTTTCCGCGAAGGCGAAACGCTTTTGCCCGGCGTACGCTGGATGGACGATGCCTATGCCGCTGCGCACGGGGCCGATGCCGTGGTGATCCTGACCGAATGGAATGAATTCCGGGCGCTGGATCTCAAGCGGCTGGCCGGCAGCATGGCGCAGCCACGCATGGCGGACCTGCGCAACATCTACTCTCTGGACGAAGCCGGTCAGGCAGGTTTCGAAAGCTATTTGTCCATCGGGCGACGTGATGGGGTGGCGGGGACGGGCGCCTAGAGCCGCAAATCCGACTCGTCCTGTTCAAAGGCGGATTTCACATCAAAAAAGACCATGTCCGGACCACCGATGTCACGGAGCGCCTGCGCCCCCATCGTGCGGAAACAGTCATGGGCAACCGCCAGGATAAGCCCGTCGTATGGGCCCTCATCCAGGGTATCCACCAGGGTGACACCATAGTCGGTCTGCGCCTGAACCGGGTTGGCGACGGGGTCGTGCACCACAACGTCAACCGCATAGTCCTGAAGCTCACGGATCACGTCGATCACCCGCGTGTTTCGGATATCCGGGCAGTTTTCCTTGAAAGTCAGGCCTAATACCAGAACCCGCGCTCCTTTGACATGAACGCGTCGTGCAATCAGCGCCTTGACCATCTGGCGGGCGACATAGGCCCCCATGCCGTCATTGATCCGCCGCCCGGCCAGGATAACCTGCGGGTGATACCCTGCGGCCTCGGCGCGCGAGGTCAGGTAATAAGGGTCTACCCCGATGCAATGCCCGCCCACGAGGCCCGGGTGAAAATTGAGGAAGTTCCACTTTGTCCCGGCCGCATCCAGCACCGCTTGCGTATCGATCTCCAGGCGGTTGAAAATGATCGCCAGTTCATTGACCAGCGCAATGTTCAGATCACGCTGCGTGTTCTCGATCACCTTGGCGGCCTCGGCCACACGAATGCTTTGGGCCTTGTAGGTCCCGGCCCGGATGACTTGAGCGTAAAGCGCATCGATCATCTCGGCGGCTTGCGGTGTCGAGCCGGAAGTGACTTTCACAATGTCGCTCAGGCGGTGGGTCTTGTCGCCTGGGTTGATCCGCTCGGGGCTGTAGCCGACAAAGAAATCCCGGTTGAACGTCAGGCCTGACGCCTGCTCCAGCACGGGGACACAATCCTCTTCGGTGGCACCGGGATAAACGGTGCTTTCATAAATCACCGTATCCCCGGGCTTGAGCACCGCCCCGACGGTCGCGGAAGCCGCCAGCAGGGCTGTCAGATCGGGGCGCTTATGGCTGTCGATCGGCGTGGGGACCGTCACGATGAAAATGCTGCAGGTCCGCAGCGCCTCGGGATCCGCGCTCAGATCCAGATGGCGCGCGGCTTCAAGATCTCCGGCGCTGACCTCTTCGGTCCTGTCCTGCCCCTGACGCAGCTCGGAAATACGGGCCGCATTCGTATCAAACCCCAGAACCGGACGGTGGCCCGCAAATGCCACGGCCAAGGGCAGACCGACATATCCCAGCCCGATAACGGCGATTTTCCGGCTGTTCATATCGTCGAGGAGCGCGTTTTCACTCACGGGTGTCACCTGTCGTAGTATTCGCGGAACCAGCTGACGAATGCCGCGATGCCAGTGCGGATATCCGTGGAAGGACGATACCCGGTCAACCGCTGCAAAAGGGCAGCATCCGCCCATGTGGCCGGGACGTCGCCCTTTTGCATGTCCATGTAATTGCGCAGGGCCTCGACCCCCAGCTCAGCCTCGATCGCCTCGACGAAATCCAACAGGCGTACCTTGTCGGAATTGCCGATATTGACCACCCTGAACGGCGCAACCGGCGACAAGCTGTCCCCGGCAACGATCTCATCCGGGCTTTCGGGCCGCTCGGGGACCGCATCCATCAGCAGGCGGATGCCCCGCGCGAGATCCCCGACATAGGTAAAGTCACGATACATCTCACCGTGATTGTAGATATCGATGGGCCGGTGATCGAGGATTGCATCCACGAATTTGAAAAGGGCCATGTCGGGCCGCCCCCAGGGGCCGTAGACCGTGAAAAACCGGAACATGGTCGTGGGCAGCCCCCAAAGATGCGCATAGGAATGCGCCATCGCTTCGTTGGCTTTCTTGGTGGCCGCGTAAAAGGTGAGCGGCGTGTCGGCCTTATCGGTCTCTACAAAAGGCATTTGCTCGTTTGCCCCGTACACCGATGACGTCGATGCCATCAGCAGGTGCTGGACCCCGAGCGACCTTGCCGCCTCCATGACATTGAAGGTACCGGTGATATTGCTGTCGAGGTAGGCCCTTGGATTTTCGAGGCTGTAACGCACCCCGGCCTGCCCCGCGAGATGCACGATCACGTCAGGCTGGAACCGTTCCGCAACCGCGGCAAAGGCGTCTGTATCTTCCAGCATCGCTTCGGTCATCGAGAAATGAGGCGATTGTGACAGCATCTGGTGCCGACGCTGCTTTAGCCGCACGTCGTAATAATCTGTCAGCCCGTCGAACCCGTGAACGGTGATCCCTTCCTGGATCAATATCGCCGCCAAATGATACCCGATGAACCCGGCCGTACCCGTGATCAGGACTTTTTGCATAGATAAGCCTTCTGTTTTCACCACGCCGGTGCAGGTGTTTTCGTCTTATGCGGTAAATGCACCCGGAAAGGAAAGTGCTCTTGGCCTGATGACCGGGAAGTGATCACACCGAAGGAGTTGCGCAAGAATCCGGGCCATAAAACTGACACGCTTGCGTGTTTTCGCGGGCCCCAGGCAGTTTGCAATTGTCAAAAATAGCCAAACCGCACATATGAAGACCTGAATGCCTATACTGTAAAAGGGTCGTCGGACGCCAAGAATACGGGCAGACGGTCTAGAGGATAACGTCCCACTGCTTCATGAATGTGTCTGACCCCATATCCATCGATCCCGCGAAGCGGGTCATTCATGCGATCGACGCGGCCAATTCACTCGAGTTCCTGTCTGCCGTACTGGCCTGTTATGACGCGCAGCAGCTTTTTGCGATCACCCGGCCGGATATTGACCCCGCACAATACGCCGGCACTGTGGTGCCCCGCAGCCATGATGCGACAACGCGGGGATGGGGGGCGTTCGACCATACCCCTTCTACAAGCGATGCCCCTGCCCAGATCGTTTTCACCTCCGGCACCGAGGGCAAGCCCAAGGCCATCGTGCTGAGCCACCGCAACCTTGCGGATGTGGTCGGGCGGCTGAACGACGTGATGCAGGTCACCTCCGAAATTCGCGAATACATCGGCATTCCGGTGACCTATTCCTTTGGTCTGGGACGGGTGCGGGCCGTGAGCGCCGTGGGCGGCAGGTTCTACCTGCCCGAACGGTTCGACCCGCTGGAAATCCGCCGCATGCTGGAGGCCGGAGAGATCAATGCGCTTTCCGCCGTGCCCAGCCTGCTGCGCCTGCTGTTGCAGGCCCCCGAGGCCATCGGGCAGGCCGGCGCGCAGATGCGTTGGATCGAGATCGGCAGCCAATATATGAGCGCCGCGGAAAAGGCGCAGCTGGTGCAGCTCTTCCCCAATGCCCGCATCGTGCAGCACTACGGCATGACAGAGGCCTCGCGGAGCACTTTTCTCGTCATCTCGGATCACGAGGACCCCGATGTTCTGGAATCGGTTGGCCCGGCGCACCATGTCGAGATCACCGGCGATGGGGCGATCCGCCTGCGTGGTGCACATGTCGCCCTGGGGCGATTTGACGATACCGGCGCCCTAGTACCGCTGACCGATGACACAGGGTGGATGACCACCAAGGACCGGGGCGAGATCAGGAACGGGCATCTCTATTTCCTGGGGCGTGTCGACGACCAGATGAATCTGGGCGGGATCAAGATCGGCGCCGAGGCGCTGGAGGCAGCGGTGCTGCAAATCGTGCCCGCGGCAAAGGGACACTTCGCCATTACATCGACGCCAGATGCGCTGCGCGGCGAGGTTGTCCTGTTGGCGGCAGAGGCCCCTGCAACGGACATCATGCCCGTACTGGAGGCCGCGACACTGCATGCCCTGACCCAGAAAGGGATCAGTGCCGGGGCCAGCCTGCGCAAATGCCTGCTGGATGAACTACCACGCACGGCGACGGGCAAGATCCGCC
Source organism: uncultured Roseobacter sp. (assembly GCF_947492555.1). Lineage (GTDB taxonomy): Bacteria > Pseudomonadota > Alphaproteobacteria > Rhodobacterales > Rhodobacteraceae > Roseobacter. The sequence goes on along the minus strand of NZ_CANLNE010000008.1, from coordinate 38,111 downwards.
GCGCCGCGCTGCGCACACAGGGCACCGACCCGGCAGACGATACTCCTCCCGCCAACCCGGGCGAGGCGCAAGCCCCGCTTTCCCGGGCAGAGGCGAAACTGGCCGAAATCTGGTGCAGCATCGTCGGATCCATTCCCCTCGACGCCCGCAATACGTTTTACGATGCCGGTGGCGACTCCCTGAGCGGGTTGCAGCTGGGTCTGGCGATGGAGAGCAAAGGCTATTCCCGCGCTGTCATCAATGCCACGCTGGCGGGCCGCACGCTTGCGGAAACCGCCCGGATGGCCGAGGCCAGCGAGGGCACCTCAAGCACGGCACAACTGCCTGCACAGACCCAGATCAGCTGGGCGCTGACGCTGACGCGGGGCATTGTCGTCATATCCGTGCTGCTCATGCATTGGGGCCATGGGCTGTTCAATGCCTTGTCCGTCCCATCGGATATTGTCGCATCGATGTGGACATTCCTGCGCATGGGAACGCCGGGGTTTGCCTTTGTCTTTGGACTGGGCATCGGTCTTTACATGCTGCCCTATGCCAATAGTCGGCCGCAGGCGGTGTATCACCGGATGCATCGGGCCTTCTGGCTGGTCATGATCGGCGTTGTTCTACAGGCTGCCGTTTTCGGGCTGCGGGGCGTTCAGCTGGGCAATCCGGTCAGCGGTCTGCTGATTTCCAACGTCTTTTACGGGGTCCTGACCTACTATGCGATCGTGCTGGCAACGGGGCGGCTGTGGCTGCCGCTTCTGGCGCGGATCAAGGCTCCTGTGCAAACCTGTCTGCTGCTTGCCTTTGGCATGTGGCTCTCTTGGATCGTGGCACGTGAGCTGATCACGGACGTCCAGCAGTATTCCTTGCTGGAACTGCCCCGTCTGATGTTGAGCGCGGGTTACAGTATCTTCAAGCTTGGCGCGATGACGCTGGCCGGTGTCGCCCTGGGCAGCTGGATATACACGCAAAACTCACCCGAACTGATTGCACGGCGCCTCTTGTTCGTGGGCAGTCTTGGCACCGTCTTCTGCATCGGGCTGCTCAGCGAAGCCTATGGTGCCGGCATATTCTTCCGCAATGCCGGCGAGTTCACCTCTTTGCCCGGACTGACCTTTTACGGGTGTTTATGTACCCTGCTGATGGGCGTTTTCCTCTATGTCACCGCCATCTGGCACCGCATTCCGCTGCTGTTGTGTTTGCCGTTGCGCGGGCTGATCGTTCTGGGCGGTATGGCCCTGCCGATCTATGCCTTCCACCAGATCGTACGCCCGGCCCGCGACAGCATGGTCCTGCTCGGCATGCCCGACATGGCAGCGCTCGGCCTGGCGGTCGGAGTTTTCACCTTGCTGATGGGCTACATCGCCGTGCGGATCTACCGGATGTATTTCAACTGACGGTCTCGGCCTTCTTGTGGCGCAATGCCAGGAAACGGCTTTCGAAGAACCTGAAGCTGAGCTCGGCGACAATGATCGACAAAACGGAATAGGCCACAAGCACAAGCCAGAAGTTGTCCAGTCCTGTCGCCATCGATACCGGCACGACAGCGCCGCGGGCAAACAGGTGATAGAGGTAGATTCCATAGCTGATCTGCCCGATCCGGGCGATCAGACGCAGCTTCATCAGTCCCGCAAGACCATTGTCTTCCCGCACCACCAGGGTGATCAATATCAGGCACATGACCGTATGGATCAGCAGGTTGGGCAGCCCTTCCAGCACCTTCGGCAGGCTCGACAGGATAAAGATGAGAAATGCCAGGCAGAGCCACGGCGCCGCCTTATGTTGCAACAAAGGTGCAATCGCGTCGAACCCGCGCCGCGATTGCAGGATCACCGCCACCAGGGATCCCATCAGGATCGGGGCATAGGTTGCCCCCCCGATGGAAAATCGCAAATCCCCAACGGTCACCGCTGTGATCCCGACATAGGAAAACAGACCCATCGCCGCGATGACATTAACCGCGATCAGCCCCAGCAGCACCGGCACAATCGCGCGCTGCGGAAGCAGCAGCAGCAACAGCGGCCAGATCAGGTAATACTGTTCTTCCATGGCCAGTGACCATGTGGGATGCAGAAAGCCGATGTGTTCAGGAATGATGAAGTTCGCCATAAACAGGTAGTAATAGGGCAGGATCGCCGCTTTTTCCGTCTCTCCGTTGAGAACGATATCATTGAAACCGGCCAGCGTGATCACCAGGAAATAGACCGGTAGAATGCGCAGGCTGCGCCGCCAGTAAAAACCACGCAGGCTGATGGTCCCCTTTGCCGCGTCTTCGCGCAGCAACAGCGTCGTGATCAGGAACCCCGAAAGCACAAAGAAGAAATCCACACCCAGATGCCCCCGCACCAGCAGAATATCCAGCTGGTGATAGGCCCGCGCGCCGGGCGCATGGTGCCAGAGCACGGCGGCAATGCACAGAAACCGCAGCCCGTCGAGACTGCCGAAATGCCGTGTGTTGAGATAGGTGCTGTGTGACGTCATCGTAGCGCTTTGCCTAAAAACCGGGTTATTTTAAAAGTCTGGTCAGCTTTTCATCAATGCGGCGCTGCGCGCCCGCGGCATAGTGGGGCATACCCAATCGGCGGCACAGCGCAACGACCAACGGGTCACGCAGCCCATAACGTTTGATCCGTTTTGCCCATGTCGCACGCCTGTTGCGCAGCCCCAGGGAAAACCGCTCCAGCAGACCCGGATCCTGTGCCGGAAAGCCACTGGGCGCATAGCCAGCCTCGGTCAGCAACGCACCGATCTTGTGTTCGACCAATCCGACCTCATAGGGCGTCTGCTTGTGCCGCCACTGCGTGACCAGGCTGGGGTCCGGCTTGTCATAGGTGCTGTTGGCGTCATAGGTCAGCATTCCGGGATCGTAGGGCAGGCCGCAGAATGTCGAGATTTCTTCCAGAGTTTTCTCGGGTGCCTCGATCAGCTGTTCATAGGAAATTTGCAGCACCTGTTCAGAAGGCAACCGCGGTTGCGCTGCCTTCCAGCTCTGCATGGTGCCGATCCAATGATCCACTCCATGATAGACCGTGCCGGCCCAGCCCATGCCAATACTCGACCGCGCCACATCACGCGGGTCGCGCAGCATGTGAATGACGCGCATCTGTGGATAGAGCTCGAGCACCCGGTGCAGGTTGCGGTGCAGCATCAGCACCGCAATGCTGTCGTCCCGGGCGATCCTGTCAATGAAGGCATCCGGCGTCGGCGCGGGCAAGGGGTTCTCCGGATAGAGCGCTTCGTGATTGCGGTAGATACGTTCGCGCTGCAACGCGTCCATATCATACCCCGAGAACTGTGCCCCGGGACGCAGGTGGTCAAAGATGAAATCGGTCTCTCCCGGGCAGGAAAGCCGGGGATGTGCATCCAGCATCAGCCTGAGCAATGTCGTCCCCGACCGCAGGGCCCCGTAGACAACGACAGATCGTGACGTGATCTCTACCATGGATTATCCACTCTTCTTCTCAGGCAGCGTCTCGAGCCACGCCTGTACCATCAACACGCACCACAGCTGCGGACCCCAGTTGAACCGTTCGGACAGATGCTCCTGCCACATCCGCCCGATGAGGGCGGCGTCGAAATAACCCTCGCGGCGCAGCCGCGTGGGATCCAGCAGCGCCGCGGCCCAGTCTTTCAACCCGCCACGCAGCCATAACCCGATGGGCACCTCGAACCCCATCTTGGGGCGTTCGATCAGCTCGGGTGGCACATGGCGGTAAAGCACCTGCCGCAGGGCCCATTTCGTCTGATCGCCGCGCAGTTTCATGTCCTCCGGCAGGGCCCAGGCAAATTCCACCACCCGGTGATCCAGAAGCGGCGCGCGACTTTCCAGCGCAACCGCCATCGTGGCGCGGTCCACCTTGGCCAGAATGTCATCAACCATATAGGTCAGCATATCGAGCTGCATCATCCGCTCGATATCACCCAGACCGCCGCGCGGCGGCAGGGCCTCTGCCAGCATCGACGGGGCCTGCGTAGCGCCCGGCACCGCCGCCTCGGGGAAGCGCCAGACAGATACCATCGTGCGGTGCAGTGTCTCTAAATCGGGTTGTTTGGCATAATTGGCCAGACGGTGCAGGCGCTGGCCAATAGGCTCCTTGCCCTGCGGGGTAGGGATGAGCCCCGACAGCAAGGCCGTCAGCCCGCGCGCGGGCAGGCCGCGAATGGCCGTGCCTCCCAGGCTGCGCAACGGCTGCGGGATCGCGGCCAGTTTCGCCCGCAGCTTCGCCGCATGTGCATACCGCCCGTAGCCGCAAAACAGCTCATCGCCGCCGTCACCCGACAGCGACACCGTCACATGCGCCCGCGCCAGCTTGGAAACCAGATAGGTCGGAATCTGGGAACTGTCAGCAAAGGGTTCATCATACATCTGCGGCAAAAGCGGAATGACATCGCGCAGATCCTGATCAGAGACGTAAAGATCCGTGTGATGAGTCCCCAGATGCGCAGCCACGGCACGGGCAAAATCGGCCTCATCGTAGCGCGCTTCGTGAAACCCGATGGAAAAGGTATGCACCGGTGTATCGCTCAGCTTCTGCATCAACGCCACAACGGTAGAGCTGTCGATACCCCCCGACAAAAACGCCCCCAGCGGCACATCGGACATCATCTGCTGACCCACGGCATCCAGCAACAGCGCTTCCAGCCGGTCAACGGCCTGCACATCCGACATCCGCGCCGGTTTCGCCGCGGCGGCAACCGCAGCCCCGTCCCAGTAGAGCCCGGTTTCCATCTCGCGCGTCTGGGCATTCAGGGTCACGATCTGGCCGGGGCGCACCTTGGCAATGCCCGCGTAGATCGACCGATCCTCTGCAACATGTCCGTGCCGCAGCACCTCCACCAGGCTGGCCGGAGCAATCTCGCCCTCGAAAGCCGGATGTGCCCGCAAAGCCTTGAGTTCGGAGCCAAACAGAAAGCTGCGCGCCTCCCCCCGGCCCTGCCAGCCGTAGTAGAGTGGCTTTTCCCCCATCCGGTCCCGCGCCAGGCTGAGCGTCCGGGTCTTTCGATCCCACAGGGCAAACGCGAACATGCCCACGCAACGCGTCAGGGTCTCCTGCAGCCCCCAGGCATCGATCCCGGCTAAAAGCGTCTCTGTATCAGAGTTTCCACGCCATGGTGGCGCCTTCCCTGCCGCCTCCAGTTCAACCCGCAGATCCTGATGGTTGTAGATCTCGCCGTTGAAGGTCAGCACATATCGCCCCGAAGCCGCCTGCATCGGCTGATGTCCGGCCGGGGTGAGGTCGACAATCGCCAGACGCAGATGCCCAAAGGCGATCCCCGCCTCCGTGTCAGACCAGTGGCCCTGGCTGTCCGGGCCGCGGTGCGCGATGGCAGACATCATGGCTTCGATGGTCGGATCGGGCGCGGGTCCCGCACCCGCTGTCCAAAGGTATCCGGTAATGCCGCACATCAGACTGTCTCGGTATAAGGGGTGGGGCGCACGTCGGAACCCGCTGTACCTGCAAATAGTGATGCAATTCGGGCCGCTTCAAGGCGAACATCGAACTCCGCCTGCACTTTTTGCTGCCCCTTTGCTCCCATCTCCGTACGCTCTGCCGGGTGATCAGCAAGATAGGCAATCCGGTCTGCCAGGCTGTCAACATCGCCTGCTGGCACCAGACAGCCCGATACCCCGTCCTCGACCAGCTCACCAACCCCGGCGACCTGTGTGCAGATTACCGGCGTTGCCGCGGCAAAAGCTTCCATCAGAACCACGGGCAACCCTTCGGCAAAGCTGGGCAACACCAGGATATCAGCCTTGGCCAGGGCTTCCGCCACACCATCTTGCGATTGAAACCCGGCAAAATGCACCGCCTCGCCCAGTGGAGCAGCAAGTTGTTCCAGATGCGCCCGGTCATCGCCATCGCCTACCAGTGTCAGAGCCAGATCCGGTCGTGTCGCCCGGGCCCGCTCAAAAGCGTCGAGCAATACCCGCACCCCCTTGATCGCGGTCAATCGACCGACGAACACCAGACGTGTCCCGGTGTTTTCATCAGTGGCCCGGCCCGTATAGCGGTCGGGCAGCACCCCGCAGTGTACGATCCTCAGTTTGTGCCAATCCGAGGGATCAGAGAAATACATCGCCTGTGCCCTGCAGAAATGGCTGATACAGACCACGAAAGCCGCGCGCGCGGTTTTGGTCCGCAGGTGCCATTTCTCGGGCGCGTAAAGCTCTGCAGGGCCATGCAGCGTGTAACTGAACGGTATATCTGCAAGGGTCGCGGCCAACAGCGCGACATTGGCGGAGGGATCGGCAAAATGATTGTGCAGGTGATCGACGCCCTGCATCCGCAAATGGCGCGCCAGCACAATCGCTTCGGCCAGATAGGCCATCTGCTTGAGAAAGCCGGTAAGCCCTGCCGGCGCTGTCTGCCATGCCAGCCGCAGCGCTGTCGCAAACCGCCCCGGACGGGCAAGCCCCGTGGCCAGTGCCCGCAGCATCTCTGCAGGTTTCTTGCCGGTCTCGATGGCGTAGAAGGTCGACGCCTGTGCTGTATCTTCTTCCGGCCCGATCAGATGCTCAGGACCCGGGCGGCGCATGGAGCAGGTGTGCACCTCGAAGCCAAGCGCGCGCAAGGCGGTAACCTCGCGCAGAATGAAAGTATGCGATGCGGCCGGGTAGAGCGCGGTCAGATAGGCAAGGCGGGGCAAACGAGACACGAAGGTACAAAATCCTCTGACGGTGCCTGTGCGTTATGCCTATTCCCTTAAACTGAGTAAAGTCATGAGAACCATGGGCTCGATGGCGCCAGGCTAGTCACCTTCCCAGGCACCGATAGAGGGGTAGGCCGGGCGTAAATCACCCGAGATATCCAGATGCGACACAAGCCCGTTCAGAGCCGCCCCAAGCGCGGGCGAACCCGGCGCAGGCTTTGTATCCAGCACGTCACCGACGCTTGCAAAGGTGGTGTCCAGAGTAAAGGTCGCATTCAGGCGCCGCCCCTTGCACCGTGGAGCGAACAGCACGTTCTCTGTAACGGGAGCGAAGGGCACATATGCCGCGTCCAGGGCATACATATGGAGCAGGTTGTTATCCTGGGTCACATCCGGATAGGCGCCCAGCCCGGAGGCGGTTGGATCATCACGGGTGAAGGGGGATACAAAATCAAGATGCTGTTGACTGGTGCTGTGAATCAGCATCGTGTTGTTGAAAACACGTATCGGCGCGGTTTCTCCTGCAGCAATAGCGTCATTGTCGTTTCTGATTGCCACAAAGGCCAACAGCCGGTTGGCGATCCCCGTCGTGGGGGCCGCGGGTTTGACACCGAGATTGTTTCTGACCGTAAGCCCCTGCCCCTCAGCGGAAATGAAACATTCCGACTGGTAATTTCCGACGAATATATTGCCGTCGAAAATCGCGTTCTGAATGTTACTGCGCGGGTAGATGCTCATGTTGCCATTGATCCGCACAGGTCCGGGGTAGCCGCCTTCCATCGTTGAGGAATGGATATTGATGATATGGCCATCCTGGTTCGCCGATGTACCCTTCGTGGGCCGTTCTTCGACTTTCCAGCACGGCTGACCTGCTTCCGACGTATGAAACAGATCGCATCCTCTGCCGTGCGTAAAATACGCGCCGTTCGACCGGATGGGCGCGCGAAGCTGATTGTCATCGCTGCTGGCATCGATGTTTTGCACAATGGCCAGACCCGTTGCCGAAAAACTGCTTTTCGGATGGATATTGGCCTCGGTGATGATCACGTACTGACCACCGAAATCGGTGATGTAGGTATCATCAAAATGATGATTGATCTGGGTCGCATTATCCACGTCCCCATGATTGAAACCGCAGGTGGTCAGCATGAAGCCGGAAATACGGCAGTCGCTCACGACAAGATCAAGCGGGTCTCCGCAGGTCATGAAGGCCCGCCCCCTGTCGGGGTGCAGCGCGGTACTCACGGTCATTGAAGACGGATCAAACCCCCCTCTTGCCTCAATGCCGGCAACCCGGAAATCGGATTTCGTGCCGGCCGCGGCATGCTGGTTCTTGACGTCGAAAATACGTCCCTGATTGGCCGTATTGAAGTTTCGCAGGATCGGTCTGGCCCCTGTGCCATAGGCCCCGAAATAGACACCGTCGCGCGTGGTATTGGTAATCTGAACACCCACGTCATAAGTCCCGCCGCGCTTGAAAAGCCAACGGTTTTTATTCCCCATGAGGTTGTTCTGCCAGAGCGCATCCTCGGTGTAGAGCGTGTTTGTATTCACCCGCCGCGCCCCTGTCGGCGCGCCTGTGAAATCATTATCTCCCACCGGGTTCACGCAGATCGTATCCGCCCCGTAATAAGCCGCATCCGGATCAGATACATTGACAACAAGCTCGGGTGCCTCGGCAACCTTGCCGCTGGAAGGCTCGATCACTGTCAGCTTGACCCTGTATGATCCTGGCTGAGTATAGCAATGCGAGACAAAAGGCCCTTTTGCATAGCGTTTGGATTTCCATTTCGGCAGGATATTGACGGGCGCGGTCCACTGCGTGTCATCGCCCATATCCCACAGAAAAATCAGGTCATGCTGACGCGGGTCGTAGGCATTCGTATGGGTTTGCCCCGTAACTGCAGAATAGGTTTCGGTACTGTCAAAGAGCGCGTTGCTCAGATCGACGGTAAATCGCACGCTTTCCGGAGCAACCTGCAAGGTTGTCCTGTCCGTCAGGATCCGGATGTTACCTGCTGTGGAAACCTCGGTTCCCCCCCAGTTGCCAGCCGTCAGGGGACCGGCGACGACACCATTTTCCGCGGCTGTCAGTGTAATGGCCTGACCGCCGAGTGCTTCAGAAATGAACCTTAATTTCATATTATGTCTCTATTCAAAAGCGATTGCAGCGGCAATGTGGCGACCGGGGGCGACCTCATTCACATGCGTGTTGATGGATCTTGTTCCGGTGGTTGTGACCACATCGAAGGCAATGGATAAGAACTCGCCACTGTCAATGTCCACATAAGGTGTTCCACGTGCGGTCAGCCCGGTAATCGTCGGTTGCGTCGTATTGCCCGATTTGAACGCCGCCGCGAGAGCAAATCCCCGGTCAACTGTCTCCACATCAACCGGGTGCACATCTTGGGCGACATTCGCCGTGGCAACGTCCGTGACGGTGGTACCGCCTGTCTTCAGAACCCGGGCGACCTGAATACCGATCCGGGACTGGGAGATTGATCCGGCACTGAGGCTGACAACGATATCCGCTGTTGTGCCGACCGGGACAGCGACCTTATGGAGATTCAGAACAGTCAGGTTCGACCCTGCCTCTATAACTTCCGCCACCCGCGTGGCGCTTATGCCTCCAACAGTCACATTGAACACATTCGATGACGACGAACCCGTCCGGAAGCCTCCGGTTGCAATGTAAAGTTCCCTGTCGGCATCTGCCGCACCCAATGTGGCACCCGGGAAGGTATAACTTGACGTACTGCTTCCCGATCCCGCTCCGCTGAACACCAGGTCGATTTCCAATGGTGGGGCAGCAATGGGCACGCTGTTGCTGGCCGCAGTACGTGTCCCGCTCACACCTGCTGCCTGTTCACTGACCGCAATGACAGTCCCTGCGTCAGCCACATCCACCAACAGGGTCGGCATGGCAGGATTGCTTGCATCCACGGCATTCGTGCTGCCCGAAGAATACGAGATTGTCGGCGCGATATCTCCGCCGCCATAGACCCAGAGGCCCGGAACGAGTGGAAGCGTATCGCCCGCGGCGGTCGTACCGCTGCCAGACAAGGCGGGCGGCACCAGATTGACCGGACCACTTGCAAGATCTGCGGTATCAATCAGGTATTCCCCGTCATAACTGGCTGATCCGGCAACGGTGATCGTCACCTGTCCGCCGCCGTTGGCCTCGATTTCGGCCGTTCCGTTCTCCAACAGGGAAATACGAACGACGGGCCCTCCACCAGGTGTTTCCAGAAGAACCCAGTTGCTTTGGCTCGACAGACCAATCCCCATTGAAATGCTGGTCATCAGTACATCACCACGATGCCAGTGGCCGTTGTTCCGGTTTGCCAGATCCGCGTCACCCGCACCGGAAAGGGAATCCCGGCTGCAATGTAAACGGTAGCGGTGGTGCCCCCGATGGTCGTGACACGTAATGTGCCCGCCGTCCCGACATTCAACGCACGGCTGGTCACGGGCAGATCACCGGTATCGCTGGGGGAGGTCTCGACCAGATGTGTTGCCGGACTTTCCAAACCACCTGTGAAATCTCTGAAGTTATCTGTCATGTCGCGTATCTCCCGTCGCATAATGCCAGAAAACAAAATGCCTTTGTTTTCCGCCAATGGTTACCGGCGGTCGCCAGCACTTGAGCAAACTCTTCGCTTTTTATTAAGATTGGGTGGCGTAATCGTGCGGTGGCTTGGTATAGTCTTCGAGTAGAGGCCCCGAAGCTGCCATCAGGACTGGATCTAGTAGGAGAACAGCCCGCCCATGATTATCCAGATCTAAAGCCGGTCGCCATCGATGCCCCCTCTTGCTGCCCTCCTGTTATGGCCCGTTGTGTGTCACGTCTTCTTCGTGAAGATGCGTGTCCCGCTGGCCATCGTGCTCAGTATTGTCTGCGGATATCTTCTGCTGCCCACGGGAACATCGCTTGATCTTCCGATGCTACCGGCTTTCGACAAGCACTCGATCCCGGCACTGACTGCTCTCGGGTTGGCGCTGATCTTTGCCAAAACCCAGACAGGAATCCGGTCTCTTGACGGTCTGTGGCCCGGCTCCTGGTGGGTCCGGATCATGATCGTTGGCATGGCCCTCGGCATCCTGGCCACTGTCTTCGATAATCCAACCGGGCTGAGATATGGAACCCGATATCTGCAGGGGATGTCTCTTTACGACGGAATGTCCCAAATCCTGAGCCTGGCAATCGTCCTTGTACCCCTGGTGCTGGCCCGCAAGTTTCTGGCCCACCCCGATGCTCAGCGGACATTGCTCTGGGTCTTATGCATCGCAGCCTTCGGATATTCGTTCCTGACCCTGTTCGAAGCCCGGATGTCCCCACAGCTGAACAGCTGGGTCTACGGTTTTTTCCCGCACAGCTGGCGGCAGCATTACCGCGGCGGCGACTGGCGCCCGATCGTCTTTTTATCCCACGGCCTGCTGCTTGGCCTTTTCCTTGCGATGGCAACGCTGGCGGCGGCAGGCCTGTCCCGGGCGATAACGCAACAGAGGGTGAAATATCTGGTGCTGGCCGGATGGCTCTTCATGACGCTGATCATTTCCAATAACCTGGGCGCCTTCCTGATCACGATCATCATTTTGCCGGTTGCCTTACTGTTCGGCGCGCGCACTCAGCTTCTCTTTGCCGTGATCATCGCAAGCATATTCCTTTCCTACCCACTCTTGCGCGGGGCCGGGCTCATCCCGGTTGACCGGGTCTCGAGCATGGTCGCCCGGATTGACCCCGTGCGGGCGGAATCGCTCAACGTGCGTCTGCGCAACGAAGACCTGCTGCTTGAAAAAGCCTCCCGCAAACCGGTCTTTGGCTGGGGCCTGTGGGGTCGCTCACGGGTCTTTGACGAACGCGGGCGCGATCTGGTGCTGGCCGATGGTTACTGGGTGATCACGATCGGCGTCAGCGGATGGGTCGGTTATCTTCTCGAGGTCGGTTTGCTCACGGTCCCGATCTTTTTGCTCTTCATCCACAAAAATCGCTACAAGATCAGCATCGAGACGTCGATATGCGCATTGCTGCTCATTGCCAATCTCATCGACCTGATCCCCAATTCCGGAATGACACCCTTGACCTGGCTGTTGGCCGGCGCGCTTTGGGGGCGTCTTGAGCTGGGCGCAAAAGGGGCTGCGGAGTTGACACCCAACAAGGCGCATGCAAACCACCAAGGCAGATCAAACGATAGGTTCGGCCAAGAGGAGGTCGATACCGGAACACAGCCCAAACCTGTTTACACCCGGCAGCGCAAACGTATTGAACGTAAGAAAAATACGGCAGGATAGCTCGTTTTTATGACCCCCCAGATTGTTGTTTCGATTATCAATTACAAGACCAAGACGCTGACGCTAAACTGCCTGCAATCCGTCCTTGCCGATATTGGATCTCAGGCCGTTCAGGTCGTAATCGTCGACAATGCCTCCGGGGATGGATCCGCAGAAGAGATCGCCGCCTGGATTGATGCCCAGCCAGCGAACACGCCCGTGACGATGATCCGTTCCGAAACCAATACCGGATTTTCCGGGGGGCATAATCTCGCAATCGCGGCCGTGAAGGCCGATCATTACCTGCTGCTGAACTCGGATGCGGTCCTGAAACCGGGCTTCCTGTCCAGTATCCTGCAGACGGCACAGGCGCATCCCGAGGCCGGGCTGGTTGCGCCCCAGATCGAAACGGACAACGGCGACATTCAGGTCAGCTGTTTTCGGTTCCACAGCCCGCAAAGCGAGCTGATCCGCGCAGCCTCCAGCCGCCCGGTAACACATTTGTTCAGGCGGTATGTCGTCGCGCTGGAACCTCCGGTCGAAACCAGCCGGGTTGAATGGGCCAGCTTTGCCTGCATCCTGCTCAATGCGCGCATGATCGACGATATCGGGCCAATGGACGAAGGATATTTTCTGTATTTCGAGGATGCCGAATACTGCCTGCGCGCGCGCCGTGCGGGTTGGGGTATCGTGCAGGACACCCAGGCCATTGCCATTCACTATCGCGGCGGCAGCGGCCCGGTGAAGACATTGGAAAAAGAGCGCAAGCGCCTTCCCACTTATTTTTATGCCTCGCGGACGCGGTTCTTCCGGCAGGCCTATGGGGCCACCGGGCCATGGGCCGCGAACCTGATGTGGTATCTGGGGCGGATCATTGCCCGGATCCGGGGGCTCGTGGGGCGGGCAGCTCCCCCATCGGTCAAATCGGAAGGCCGGGACATCTGGATCAACGCGCTGCACCCGATGGGCCCGCGCCATGCACCAGGAGAATAACATGGCGCAGCCGGATTTCCTGCTCATTGGTGCCATGAAATGCGGGACATCCACGCTGGCCACGCAGCTTGGGCTTCAGGACGGGGTGTTCATGACAACGCCCAAGGAACCTAACTTCTTTTCCGACGATGATATCTATGCACGGGGAACTGATTGGTATGCCGCCCTCTATGCCGAAGCCGCCCCCGGTGATCTGAAAGGCGAAGCCAGTACGCATTATACCAAGCTGCCCACCTATCCTGACACCGTGGCCCGCATGACGGCCCTGCTCGCAGCGCCCAGGCTGGTCTACATGATCCGCAACCCCATAACCCGTGCCGTGTCTCACTACATTCACGAATGGTCAGAAGGGCGCATGTCATCCGATCCGGTCCAGGCCTTCGAAAGCAGCGAGGAAATCACCTCCTACGGATGCTACGGCATGCAAATCGCACCCTTCGTGGAGGCCTATGGGGCAGCGCATATTCATCTCACCAGCCTGGAACAGATCAAGGCGGATCCAGACGCTGAATTCACCCGGATCGCAGCCTTTCTGGGTCTGCCCGACACGGCCGCCTGGGTGCATGACCTGCCCGCCCAGAATATCTCGGCAGAACGAATGCGCCGGCTGCCCCTGCAGGGGCTGCTGATCGATCACCCCGTAGCAGCGGCCCTGCGGCGCAGGCTGGTGCCCAAATCCCTGCGCGCCTGGATCCGGGCCAAACGCACCATGACCACCCGGCCGGAAATCCCCAAGGACCTGCAGAATCGCATTGAAACCCGCTTCGTGGAAGACCGCGACAGACTGGCGGCGATATTCCCCGACCACCCCGCGCTCGACCTGTGCTACCCCTTTGCGCCACAATGAGCCGGGATGTCCACATCCATGCGGTGGTTATCGGGCGCAATGAGGGGAGCCGCCTGATCGACTGCCTGGATGCGCTGGCGGGACAGGCGGACCAGGTCATCTATGTGGACAGCGGCTCGACCGACGGCAGCCAGGCAGCGGCGCGGGCCCGCGGCGCGCAGGTCGTTGAGCTTGACATGTCGAAACCCTTCACCGCGGCCCGGGCGCGCAATACCGGGCTGGCCCTTGCGGTCAAATCGGAGACCCCTCCGCGCTATATCCAGTTTCTGGACGGGGACTGCGCCCTGCAACCGGGCTGGATCGAGACGGCTTTTTCATTTCTGGAAGCACATCCGGAGGCCGCCGTGGCCTGCGGCCGACGACGCGAACGCTTTCCCGAGGCCACGATTTACAACCGGATGATCGATGCCGAATGGGACACGCCCGTTGGCAGGGCGCTGGCCTGTGGCGGCGATGCGCTCATGCGGACGCAGGCATTGCGCGCGGTGGAGGGCTACAACCCCGATCTGATTGCCGGAGAGGAACCGGAGATGTGTCTGCGGTTGCGCCACGCCGGGTGGCAGATCTGGCGACTGGACGCGGAGATGACCCTGCATGACGCCAATATCACGCGGTTCAGCCAGTGGTGGCAGCGGGCGCGGCGCGCGGGCTATACCTACGCCGAAGGCGTCGCCATGCATGGCAGCGCCCCTGATCATCACAAACGTGCCGAACTGCTGCGCACCGTGCTCTGGGGGATCGGCATGCCCCTGTTGCATCTGGCCGGCCTGATCATATCGCCGTGGCTTCTGGGGACGTTGCTGGTCTGGCCGCTGCAGGTGCTGCGGTTGCGCCTGCGCGGTATGGACTGGCCGCAGGCGATCTTTCTCACCCTGGGCAAACTCCCCGAGGCGCAGGGCGTGCTGACCTATCTCTGGCGGCGCTTGGGTCGCCGTCAAAGCAGGATCATCGAATACAAGCGCTGACGCCGTCGACCGTCCTGGCTCAGGGATCCCGGGCCAGATCGTCCTGCATCTGTGTGGCCAGCGTTTGCAGCCGCGACTGATGCGCGGCCAACAGCGCCCGATCAGACACCTGAAAGACATCTGCATTCGCGGCCTGCTTCAACCGGCGCGCCACAAATGTGACCTTGGCCTTTTCCCGTAGCGACTGCTGCAGACCGGGGCGCCCGCCCGAGGCCATGTTCGGCAACTTGATACTGTCAAATCCAAGCCCCACCGACGCAGTCCAATCCGTCCACTTATAGGCATGGGTCCTGCCTTCGCCTGCGGCCCCCGTCGCCGACAAGGGGCACCAGGGAATGCCATAGGCATCCGCAAAAATCGCACCATGCATGCTTTCACAAAAGACCTTTTCGCAGCCCAGAAGCGCATGAATGAAGTCTTCCACCCCCAGATGCGGTGAAACGATTTTGCATCCCGTCTTCTCCGCGACCTGGGACCAAAGTGCATGCGACGCCGTAAAATAGGGCACGATCCCGATCGGACCCCGGGACGTTTTTTCAGCCGGGTAAAGTACCGGGGCCAGAATGCCGGGATCACAAACCGCCAGGTCACAGGACACGCCCAGGGCACGTGCCGTCAGCGGGCCACGGACACAATAGATATGCCAATCGCCCCGTGATATGTCAGGAACCTTGTTCGGACCGCGGGCCCCGCTGCCAAACACACAGCATTTCAGAGCACTGTCCGGCACGTCAGGCACGAACCGTTGATCCAGAATGGACCCGACACCGAACAGGATTGTCCCGGACGTGTCATCCAGCGGCTGCGACAGCAGGCGAGAAAACATCCACGCGCTGAAGTCGTCTCCCACATTTCCGGAATCCGCTTTGTAATGGACCAGCCTTGCACTCATTACGCTCACCCTTTGGACAGGTTCATATGCCGCCAGGGGCGGTCCTGGACGCTTTGGCGCACATTAGCCAACTGCCCCTGTTTATTAAATGCATATTATCTTTTTCTTGTGCCATAAGACGCAAAACACACAGGCCGCGCATATGACAAAGATAGACGTGATCCACATCGGCGTGACGACCACTGGCTGGTATCCGATAGACCGGCTCGCCGCGCTGGCCGCCGATCTGATGGGCGGCGAGGCCCGCAGCATCCTCGCGCATCAGCCAAGCGCCCTGGAAAAACTCACGTCCCTGATGCGTCGACCCAAAGGAAATGACGACAAGGGTCTGCTTGTCATTGCACGTGGTCCGCATGACCTGCATGCCAGCCTCCTGCCGCCGGAGTTGATGCGCCACTACGGCTTCATGATCGCCTGGGTGATTGACGGGTTCCGTCACGAAGATATCCCCGCTGGCTGGCGGATGGGGCCTTACGATCTTCTGGCCGTCACCCGTCCCAATGATGAAGAGATTTACCGCCGCATATCCGGCAAGCCGGTTATCGTGCTGAACTGGGGAACCGATGCACTCGGGCTGGGGTCGGCCGCCACGGACCGGACTGTCGATGTGCTGCGCCTGGGCCGCCAGCCCCCGGCCTGGGACGATGACGACCGCTCGGCCAGGGTCTGTGCTGATCACGGGCTCAGCTTTTCCGGCCGCCCCCCGATTTTTGACAATCCGCTCGAAAATCACGCAGCCCTGATGCGCTGTATCGGTCAGGTACGCTATGTCATTGCGCATTCGAACCTGGCCGCACCTGCCCACTATACGCATCCGACCCAGGACTACATTACCGCCCGCTGGACTGATGCCCTGGCCGCCGGGGCCGTAGTGGCCGGCATCCCGCCGGATCAGGATCGATCGGTCGATCTGCTGTGGCCCGAAGCGCTCCTGACCTTCGACACCATAGATCTTACTGCCAATGTTCAAAGGCTGGTCCAGGCACGGGCCAACTGGACAGACCGGATTCCGCTGCTCAATCACCGCATGGCTCTGGCCCGGCTCGACTGGCGCTGGCGTCTGAAGGCGCTTGTGGATCAGCTTGGCATCGATGCCCCGAAACTGACCGGGGAGATGTCCCGCATCGCGGCACGTCTGGAGGCACTGGACGCGCAGCTCGGGGCTGCCGTCTGACATCACCTGCCCGCAGAATTTCACCCTATCCGGGCAAAAAATTTATCCCTTCCCGGCCAGGGTGTACGCAGAGGCATAAAGCGCCGTCAGGCCCTCCGAAAACACGCTTGTCAGCTTTGGGTTCAGTTAAAAAAGAGTTAACATGACGCCGTAATTTGTTGTGATTTGTCTTTTTGAAAGCCTGTTTAAAATGTCCTTTTACACCCGCATCCGACAGCTCTGTCTGTCCCTCTTTGTCGTCCAGAGCATGGCAATTACCGCCGCGTCTGCGAAAACGCTCTACTATGACTTCGATATCACCGGCAGCGACATACATTTCACGTCGGTAGACGTCTCAACCATGGACGGCACCCCTAGGGTTTCCGAGCCGACCCCCGCAGAACACGCACTTGCCATCCAGCACCACCACATTCTGGGTAGCCTCGCCGGACAGACCGGTACCGTGCGCCTGGGCTTCTCGGCGGATGTGGGCACCGACACCGGCAGGCTCAGCTGCCTGTCGGGCATTTTGTGCGGGCCGGTTCCGGGTGAATTCATCTATGGGTTTGGCCCACGCCTGCACAGCGTCGCCCTTGACCCGGTGGATCTGAGCTTTCGCGGGGCATTGGGAGGGCCATGGGAATGGTCTCTCGGTCTTTTGGAGGATGGGAACGGCACGCTGACGTTTTTTGACGACGGAGATATCTTCGGCGAGGACTTCAGCGATGGCATATCGGGCAATCTTCACTTTCAGCGGTTTGGTCCCGGGGCACGCTTCGATCTGGCCAACGTGCGGATCACCAACCCCGACATCCCCATCTATCCCAACCCCCTGCCCCCGGGCGTGATCCTTTATGGCTCGGCTCTGGTGCCATGGCTCTGGTATCGTCGGCGGAGGCGCGGGATATTCCGCGCCTGAGATCCGCCCCTGCCGGGAGGACACACGGCCTTTGGCCTTGAGGCGCTGCCCGCTGCGGATATAAAGGCACAGATCTGCCATCCGGGAAATGCTCAGCGATGATCACCGCAACACAATTTGAATTCAATCAGACTGGTGATCAGGAAATCGAAGGCCTTGGCGGCATTCCTGCGGTCCGCCGGGAATTTCGCTGTACGGTGACGGGCAAAGGCTTGCCCGATGAATTGGTTTTCACGGGCGAGGCCCGTACCCTTCCCGAGCGGCACCCCAATGGGAACTGGGCCGTCCTCTCCCTGCTGATCCCGGCAATGGCCGTGGGAGAAGACCTGCATATCGATGCGCCTGTCTCTCCATTGCTGCTTTACAACCTGAACAACGACATTCAGCACCTTCTGACCATCTATAACACCAACCTGTCACGGATCCGGATTACGGCAACGCCGCAGGACACCCCAACGCCGGGCACGCGTGTTGCAACAGGTTTCTCTGCCGGTGTGGATTCCTTCACCACCCTGGCCATGTTCGAAGGCGCCGACATACCCCCCGCGCTGCGCCTCGACAGCCTGACCACGTTTGATGTGGGCGCCATGGGGGACACGTCGGAATCCGAACCGCTCTACCGTGACTACTGCGCCCGCGTGCGCACCTACGCCATTGAGAACGGGTTGGAATGGTTCACGCTGGCAACGAATATTGCGGATTTCTATTCCGGGCCGGACTGCTCCTTTCAAAAGACCCATATTTTGCGCAACACCGCCGCCGCGTCTTTCTTTGGGGATGTTTTCCAGACCTATCTCTATTCCTCGACCTTTCCTTATCCCCAGGTCAACAAGGGCCACTACGACATTGCTGATATCGAACCCATGCTGCTGCCCCTGCTGGCCTCGGAAAACATGCGAGTCCTGTCGGCGGGCGCAGGCCTGACACGGATGGACAAGACCCGGATCGTTGCCGGCTACGGCCCTGCAATATCGCATCTGGATGTCTGTGCGACCGGGGCCCGTGTCCGGATGACCCTGCCTTACAAGAATTGCTCGAAGTGCTGGAAATGCTCCCGCACCATGGTCTCTCTTGATCTGTGTGACGCACTGGATGCATTTTCCGCGGTTTTCGACGTCGATCGCTACCACCGCGACAGGGCGACCTATTTCAATACCGTCCGTGACAGCGCCATGAACAACAAACCGGCCGATCTCGATGTCTACAACCAGATGCTTGAGAAAGGCCTCGTTGCCCCGGAAACCTGGCTGAAACAACGCCTGCGCCGCGTCTGGCGCAATGGCCTGTCTCCAACCACCCGGCAGAAGCTTGGCGCGCTGCGGCGCAAGATGCGCAGACAGCCCGGCTAAGACGCAGCAGCACCCCTGGCGGGGCCTCCTAGAACATGTCTGCCAGACTGTCTGCCAGCACCTGTGCAAAATACCCCTGCATGTGCCGCGCCATATGCGTGGCATCGGTAAAGACCGGCTTGCCGTTCCAGAGTGCCGGACAGGTTCCCGACCGGCAGAGATCATCCACCAGCGACACACGGCGCACACCACGCTCCTGCAAAGCCTCGAACTGGGCAAAGAGATGGGCGAATTGCGCGTCGTAATCGGCCCGGGGCATATCCAGCGGCCATTGGGTGCCAAAGGCGGCCGCCCGCGCCAGCGCCTGAGGCACCGGGTGCCGGGCGCGGTACATCGGGTCGACCAGAATGACCGCCTTGCCCGCCTGCTGCAAACGCACAACCGTTTCTGCCAGCTTTGTCTCGAACATCTTCAGACCGCTGGCTCCCTGCAGCAGGACACCGTCATAGAAATAGCTGCCACCCGCAGAATAGGGGCGCGTCCAGGCGGATGCGATCAGTACCGTCTTGATCTGCGGTGTATTTTCAGCCCGGGCAAAGACATCGCGCACAAAGTCACGACATTGAAAACGGCCTGCGTCACGCACGGGCAGGCATCCGTAAGCAAACGACAGCACTGCCGAGGCCCCTTGCTGACGCAGCATAAGATCCAATGCGCCTGACAGGGCATAAAGATGGCTGTCCCCGATCAGCAATGTCTCGGGAACCGCATCCGCATCCCCGACAATGCAATCAAACCGGACCCCGCCACTGGAGTACTCGCATCCGATAAACTCCCGGGGGGCATCAGATGTATAGCTGAGCACCTGACGGACCTGCGGGTCAAAACGCGCCGGCAGACCCTGGGTGGTGAAGATCAGCGCACAAACCGCCAGCACACCGGCCTGCAGTCCCGCCGTCAGCCCCAGAAAGCGCTGCGGCGCAGGAAGCCACCGGCCCGTACGCACCGGTGTTTCCACGCAAGCGTAGATCACCGCTGCCAACAGGATCGACAGGCCGAACCCCGATGCTCTCAGGATCAGCGTATCCTCTGCAAACCCGTCCTGCAGGATGATCTTGACCGGCCAGTGCACCAGGTAAAGCGGGTAGGAAATATTTCCGAAAAAGACCATTGGCCGGCTCGACAAGAGACGGCTGAGCGGTGTGTGCATGTCCTGCCCCGCCACGATGAACAGAACACCTGACAGGACCGGCAGCGCCGCAAACCAGCCTGGAAAGGCGATCTGCCCGTGGTGCAGTACCATGGCCGCCCCCAGCAGCAGGACAGCTGCCGGACCGGCCAGACGCACAAAGGCCTTCGGCAGCGGGCCCCGCTGCACCACCATGGCCAACACGCCCCCTGCCATCAATTCCCATGCCCGGGTCGGCAACAGGTAAAAGGCTGCCTGCGGTTTCCAGTAGGAAGCAAACCAACCCAGTGCAAAAGACCCCAGCATAAAAACCACGACAATACCCAGAAGCTGCCCGGACCGGCCGCGGCACAGCCTGTAAAGCCCGATCAGGAACAACGGGTAAAACAGGTAGAACTGCTCCTCCACGGCAAGTGACCACATGTGCAGCAGCGGCTTGCTGTCGGCCTGTACGCCAAAATAGTTCACCGACCGCCACAAATAGATGTTGATGCCGTAAATCGAGGAAAACAGCGTCTCCCAGGCCAGTTCCTCAAAGAGCGCGGGCAGAAACAGAATCCACCCGGCAAGCAGATACAGGACCAGCACAACCAGCATGGCCGGGTACAGGCGTCGTACCCGCCGATAGTAGAACGTGCCCAGACGGAATTTGCCCGCAGACAGCCCGTCGGTGATGATACGGGTGATCAGAAAACCCGAGATCACGAAAAAGATGTCCACGCCGATGAAACCGGCCTCGCCAATCGGCAAAAGCCTGAAGTGGAAGATACAAACCAGCAGGATCGCGACGGCACGCAAGCCATCGATATCCGGGCGGTATGCCATCTTATGAGACACGGGCATGGCCTCGGTGTCCGGATGACGGCGGTCTCATTCCCCGGCTCCCACCAGATAGGGTCTGATCACGGGGGCAAGGCTTCGGGCTCTGGCAATCGTCAGGTGGTTCCCATCACGGTAGAAGGGCACACCCTCTGCCCAGACAACACAACGCTCGCCCGGGCAGAAGATGTCACCCAACCGCATCAAACGTACGTCGGAATCCTGCTCGGCCTGCACAAATCGATCCCGCACAAAGGCCTCGTAATGGGCCACCTCCGCACGCAGCGGCCCGGAGGGCAGCGGCCTGTCCAGCCACAGCGCACGGGCCACCGTGCTGGGGACATCAAAGGGGCTGTCAGGCACCTGCGACACCAGGATCACACGTTTGCCGGCGGCCTGTAACGCCTCGATCGTGCGGACCAGGCCCCGTTCGAACACCGGATGGTTGCCTGCTGCCTCCGTAGGCTGCTCCGCATCCCACAGCGTAACAGGCGCGCTTGTGGAATTCCCCAACCCCCTGCCCTGCGCGTAGATGCTCCAGCGTGACACCAGGAACACCTGTTCGATGGTCGGCGTGTCGCGGATATATTCTAAGAACAGCTGGTTGCCTTCGGCACAATTGGCGAATTCCGGGTTGCGGCGCTGGACACCGACAAAGGGCAGGCACCCACTGTTGCCGACAGAGGCCCCGGCGCGCGATACCTGCTCTGCTGCCGTGACAAAGGCCGGCAAAAGCGCCCCGGCGTGCGAATCTCCCCAGACGGCGAAGTCAGGCGCGCCGGAGCCAAAGGTACAGACCTGATGGGCGGCACGGCCCTCTCCGCCAAGCGTGCTGCAATTGTCCCGTCGCCAACTGTCGTGGCGCAGCGACAGCGCCGCATTGACCGCCGGTGGATAACGGTTGATGAACCCGTCTTTCAGATCGACCACCAGGGCAACCGCGCCGAAAACCATCATGAGCACCACCCCGAAGGTCAGGGTCGATTTCCGGGTCGCCAACAGGGACCGGGTCCGGAAAGGCCGCTCGACGAAATGCCAGCTCAGCGTCGCCATGACGACCGATAGCAAGACGATCCCATACATCTCTACCGGCTCAGGCTCCTCAAGCCGCCAGAACCGGTAGAACACGATCAACGGCCAGTGCCACAGGTACAGCGAGTAGGAAATGAGCCCGACAAACCGCATCGGCGCCAGCGAAAGAAACGCCCCAACGGCGGTGGCCTGCCGGGTCGAACTGTAGATGATCGCCACCGTTCCCAGCACCGGCACAATGGCCGCACTGCCCGGAAACACGGTGCCATGATCAAAATTCAGGATCGCGTAGAAGATGGCCCCAAGCCCCAGTGCGCCGATGATCTGCGCAGCCAGCCCGGTTGCAAAGAACCGACGTGGCAGGATCGCCAGCAAGGCCCCCGCAAGAAGCTCCCAGGCGCGGGTGGGGGCAATGTAGAAGGCGGTATCGGGGTTAAGTCCGGTCAGGATGATACAGAACGCCAGGGACAGGACCAACAGCAGCGCCGTCAGCGGCAGCAGCCAACTCTGCCGGTACTTGGCGACGATCAGAAGATAGACGGGAAAGACGATGTAGAACTGCTCTTCCACTGCCAGCGACCACATGTGCAGCAATGGTTTGACTTCGGCAGCACCGGCAAAATAGCCCGTGTCTCCCATGAAGTAGTGATTGGCCAGAAAGAAGGTCGAAAAAAACAGGCTGCGCGCGAATTCGTTGAACTCATCCCATAGCAACAACCCGGATGCCAACACCATTGAGACCGCGAAAACCGTGAACAAGGCAGGGAAGATGCGCCGGACCCGGCGCTCGTAAAAAGTCAGCAGGGAAAACCGGTCGCGCTGGATATCCTGGAACAGGATACCCGTGATCAGAAAGCCGGAGATGACAAAGAAAACATCCACACCGACAAATCCACCGGACATCCAGGAGACCCCGGCGTGATATAACACAACCGGCACGACGGCGATCGTACGCAAGCCATCGATTTCCGGCCTGTAACCATGTGAGGGGGAGGTCTGTTGCACGCGGACTGTACTCATCTTTGATCTTGGGCGGTACCGGGGCGTGTCATCGCCGGTTGGAACGGCCTTTGGCAAGAGGGCGGACACATGATGGTCTGCGCCTTTTCACGATCCTTCCGGCTTTTCAAGCTGGTGAAGTTCACTCTGTGACGCCTCTCCCGCACTGTGGGACACGTCACGCCGCGCCGCCTCGATCTCGGCCACGGCCCGAGCCTTACCGACCACAAGAGCCCGGCGCTGATAGGCTCTGATAAAGGCGATCAGGTCCTGATCCCCATGGCGTTCTGCGCCGCGCATCCAGGCGCCGAAGTATCCCACCAGCATGGCCACCCCCCCCAGGACAAAGGGACGCTGACGGGCCTTGTTGAGTGCCGAAGCCAGCATGAACAACGGATGCGTGCCCATGTAGTACTGCCCGAACCCGTGCCGCCGCCTGCCGGTGAAGATACTCTGCTGACTGGATCCCATGGGCCGCAGGTGTTCGAACCGCAGGTCAGGATCGTCCCAGCTGACCGGGGCCCACCCCATCTGCCGCGCCTTGTGGCAATCAATGCCATCCCACATCACCTCGCGCACAAAGCCCCCGATTTGCCGGAAACAGGCGACCGAATAGAGTTTTGTCATGCCCAGGGACATCTCATCCCCAATCTGCTCGCTGACCAGCTCACCGGCGGCATTGCGGAAGTAGGCCTTGCCCGAACACGTCCCGATCCGGGGGGTCTCTTCCATCCGGCCAATCAGGATCTCGAAGTACCGGGGCGGCAGGTCGAGATCGAGATCGAGCTTGCACAGATATGAGAAATCATCGAGCGAAACAGTGTCTAACCCGGCATAAAAGGCCTCAATGACGCCCGGGCCCACCGCACGGTGCCCGCGGTCCGGCTTTTGCACGACGCGGATCCAGTCATGGGCTGCTGCATACTCCGCAAGGATCGCGGGCGTCTCATCGGTAGAGCCGTCATCAACGATGACCCAGAGACCGGGTTGAGCCGTCTGGGCGACCATGCTGTCGAGCGTACGGCGCATGTACTCCGCCTCGTTGCGGCACGGGGAAATCACGACATAGCGTTTGGACGACACAAGCGGGCTCCTTGAGGGCTGGCGCGCAGGGACGCCTGAATTCTTGTGCGACAATCAGACGGCTTCTTCAAGATCAGAGCCTGATGTCCCCCCAGCGATGGAAACGAATTTCCGAGCGGCCGCATATTGTTTCTGCAAAACCACGATTTCCGTGTCATAAAGTGAATAAAGATTTCGTTATAACTGATCTATCTGCTATCCCCTGCGACAAGATTTTTGCTATCAGTTGTCCATTAGTCATTTCCGAGTTTCAGCATGTCTCTTTCCAGTACAGATTTTCAAGGTCGCACAGACTTAGGCAAACTGCTCAACGGGGGCATGTTCTGGCTCTTGATCGCGCTGCTTGGTGCAGGCGTCTTTTTCGCAGATGGCATCAATGCACTGCTGACTGCATGGCAATTACCCGAATACAGCCACGGACCCCTTATCCCTGTCCTCTCGGCGCTGCTCTTTCTGCGCCAGCTCAAGGAAATCCCTTTCCAGCCCGGTCCCAAGAACGACCGCTGGCCCGGTGTCCTGCTGATCGTTTTTTCCTTGCTTTTCGGTCTGTTGGGCATCCTGTCCAACATCCATGACATCGTTGCCTATGCCCTGATCCTGTGGATTGGGGGCGTGCTGCTGGTCAGCTGGGGCTGGCAGACCGGCAAGCTCTTCTGGCCACCGGTGCTGCACCTGGTCTACATGCTGCCCCTGCCCGATACGATCTATTACAAGACCACCACATCGCTCCAGTTCATCTCGTCGGAAATGGGCGTGTGGTTCCTGAGATTGCTGTCGATCCCGGTTTTCCTGGATGGCAACATCATTGACCTGGGTGTGCTCAAATTACACGTGGCCGAGGCCTGCTCGGGCCTGCGCTACATGTTCCCCATCCTCAGCTTCTCCTACATCTTCGCCGTGCTCTACCGTGGGCCGATGTGGCACAAGGCGGTACTGCTGATTTCCGCGGTGCCGATCGCAATCCTGATGAATTCGGTGCGCATCGCGGTCGCAGGCGTCATCGTGCAGTATTACGGCATCGAATGGCTCGAAGGGTTCACGCATTTCTTTGAGGGCTGGGTGATCTTCCTCGCCTGCATCCTTCTGCTCTTTTTCCTGGCCTGGCTGATGCTGTTCCTACGGCGGGACCGGATGTCCCTGGTCGAAGCACTGGATCTCGACACCGACGGCCTGGGCACACAGGCCATGCGGTTGCAGTATGTCATGCCCTCCAAGGCCCTGATCGTCGCAGCGCTCTGCGGCGTCATCGCTGCCGCAGGCCTGCAGGCGCTGCCCGAACGGGGCAACAGCGCGCCGGAACGCGACAGTTTTGCATTGTTCCCGCGCACCCTGGGCGACTGGAAACAGAAAGGCACACGCGCCTTTCTGACCAAGGCAATCGAAATCAACCTGGGCGCTGATGATTATCATCAGGTCACCTTCACCAAGGCTGGCGAACAACAGAACGTAAACCTGTTCATGGCCTGGTACGATGACCAGAGCAATGGCGGCGTGCACTCTCCCGAAGTCTGCCTGCCCGGCGCGGGCTGGGAAATTGCCTGGCTGGAACGGTCCGACGTGACCGAGATCATGGGAGGCGACACGCCTTTCCGCCTCAACCGTGCCATCATCCAAAAGGGTGAAACACGTATGATGGTCTACTACTGGTTCCAGCAGCGCGACCGCCGCATCGCATGGGACTTCGCAGCCAAGTACTGGCTGATGGTGGATGGGATCACCACGGGCCGGACAGATGGAGCGCTGGTGCGCCTGACCACATTGATCACACCCGGCGAAAGCAATGAAAGCGCCGAAGGGCGCCTGCAGGACATGCTGCGGGAAATGCAGGGTGCGCTGCCGAGATTTATCCCGGTCGACTGATCCATCCGTCCCGCATCCGGTCGCGGCCCGCTTTAGGACACCCTTCCTTGCGATACAGGCGGGGTTTTCTTTTTCATCCTGATCCCGAGGAACAGCAGCGGTGCAATCGGCAGCCTCAGGATCAGCGCCGAGGTCAGGATTGGGCCGATCAGGCCTACCGCGACCCCTGCTGCAAAAACCGGCAAATCGGGGGCTGTGGGCCAGAACCGATGCACAACCTCCAGAAATCCGCCGGTGAAAAACACGTGAAAAAGGAAGATGGCATAGGAATGCTGGCCGATACGGGCCAGGAACGAAATCTCCGGACGCACCAAAAGCAGCAGTGAACACCCCGACAGGCCAATGAACAACCGCAGCAAACGCTGCTGGTGAAAACTCGGTTCAAAGACGTTCAGGATGCTGGCCAGTTTCACCAGTAACAGCCCGACCAACAGTACGCACAGCCCCCTCCTGACCCGTTTGACGAGATACGCCCTGTCCACCAGCGCCCGCATGTGTGCCTGATTGGCCCACAGGTAGCCACACATGAAATAGGGAGCGATATAGAGCGCGTTCAGGCTGGCAAACAGGTTGGGCGTCCAGATGACCCGCGCCACCCAGAACCCGCCCGCCAGCACGATGACAGCCCCCGCAATCAGCAACGCCCTGTTCCCGGAGATCAGGTTGAAGCCGTAAAACAGCGTCATGATCAGGAAGGTTGCGGGCAGAAACCACAGATAGGTATAGGGCAGATAGAACAGCTCGACATAGGGCGGGACCGACCGCCCCATAGACAAATGCACCAGCCAATACACGGTGCCAACAGATATCATCGGCACCATCAATCGGCGGAATTTGCGCGCCACGGCATTTGAAAATTGCGCGATACTGCCGACATGCGCCCGGAAGATATACCCCGAGATAAAGCTGAACAGCGGCATCCGAAAATCGACAAACAGGAGCATCGACAAGAAGAGATAATGCCCTGACGGCAGTTCCATACCCGCCTGCGGGTGCGGCCCGACCACGTGATACATCACCAGCCCGAAACAGGCCGCCCCGCGCAACGTCTCGATATATGTCAGCTTGGGTCGGGGAGAAGGCGCAGACATTTCAGATATCACTCACTCAACGCGCCTGTCCGGCAGAGTATTGCACGAATTCAGCACTCATTATCAAATTCGATCCAGTGCAGTAAAGCGACCCTAGTTCAAGAGTCTAATCATTGAAATGTGCGATATCAGACCAAGGATATCGCAATGCCCCCTCAAAAGAATTGTGTGGAGGTCCGGCATCTGAAGAACTCTTTCTCGACCACCACGCCGCCCTGCAGATCCTGCAGGAGATACGCCCCGATCGACAGCGACAATTTACGGTGCGGCCTCAACCGGGATCCTCTGCATCGCCGGGCAGAATACCAGCTTGCGCCTGCGCGCGGATCAACGCATCGAAATCGTGGCATGTTTCATGAATATCACGCCCGGAAGCCACGGATTAGGGACACTTTGGACCCGGGACATGCGTGTTGACTGCACAGGTCTTTTAACGCATCTATCCGGCCAGAAGGGCGGATAAAAAGGACGTCGACCCATGCAGCAGCCGCCTTTCGTCAGCATCCTGATGCTGACCCACAACGCCCCCGATCTGGTGCGCATCACGATCGATACGCTGCGCGCAAAAACCGATGGCGTGACCTATGAGCTTGTCGTCGTCGACAATGCTTCCGACCCGGAAACCGTGGAACTGGTCAAGGCCTATGAGGCGTCGGGGGACATCGACACGCTTATCCTGTCCGAGCGCAATACGCTTTTTGCAGAAGGCAACAATATCGCAGCCCGCGCCGCAACCTCCCAGGCCACGCATTTCTGCCTTCTCAACAGCGACATCGAGATCAGGCAGGCTGACTGGCTGAGCACGCTGCTGGCGCGCCATACCAGTGGGGTCACCGCTTTCGGAATGCAGCAAGACCCGCTGCGGGTGGATGGCTACTGCCTGCTGATTGATGCCCCGCTTTACCGGGCTGAGGAACTGGACGAGTCGCACCAATGGTGGTGGTCGGTGACCAAACTGCAGGGCAACCTGCTAACGGCAGGCCATTCGGTGCAGGGTTTTTTCGAACATGAAACCTACCTGCATCACTTTGGAGGCGGCAGTGGCGATGCTTTCAAATCGGCCCAGGGCATGAACGTGACCCGCGACGAGGTCCACGGCTGGTTTCACGGCCACAAGCCGCGCATCCTTGATCCCTGGCCTTTCAAGGCGAAAATGGCTCTCACCAAGATACAGCGCAAATTACGCAACGCACCCCACCGCATTTTCCGCCTACTGAAGCGGCAGTAGCGCTGGGGGACATCTCACCCCCCTGCCCTTTCGGACATCACCGCCCGCAACGTATCGACATCTGCGACCCGGCGGGCCAGGCCGAAGTCGCCCCAGGCCTCGATGTGGCGACCGATCTTGCCATAGACATTGTCGAGCACCACATGCGGGCGCCGCATCAGCGCGGCAATCAGATGCACATGCAGCCGGTCGCTCACGATTTGGCGGGCCGGCGCCATATGCGCCACTCCCGCCTGCACCCGCATCTGTGCCTGGCGGCGATACATGGCCTCCCGATGCGCCATGGCGGGGCGGGCAAAAGGTGCATAGAGCTTTTGCCGGATCCTGTCGGGCAGGGTCCAGACATCGGGGGCGGGCCAGTCGGTGATCTCACCCAGGCTTTCCAGGTAGGTGATGGCATCCCCCCAGACGGATTCCCGATCCCCCCGCATGAAACTGATCACGTCGGTCACCGGGTCGTTTGCCGGCAGGTGGTGAATATTCACCGCCGCATCCGGCGCCATCTGCACCGCGCAGTCAAAATGGGCCTGGGCAAATTCCAGGCTGGGCTGGTCCCGCACCAACAGGGTGACCTGGCCATGGGCCGCGATGGCCCGGGCCGTTTCATCTCGCCCCTTCTCATTGTCGAAATGCACCGATTGCGGCAGCTGCACCAGGGGCCGCCCCTTCAGAACCTCCATGGCCCGCAATCGAAAGGTCTGGTGCTGGGGCCAGATGTCCCCGAAATTACCACCCCCATGGATGAACACCGGCCCCTCGGGCACATATTCTGCAACCTCCGCCGGATCTTCCGCATAGGTGTTCACAAAAGAGGCCGGGCGGCGCACATAGGCATCGAAAAACGCCATCTCCCCAACCCAGATCGCGCTGTCGCCCACGTTGCTGTGATTTGGAAAGTCCATCAGCGCAAAAGGCTGATCAGGCTCTATAAAGGGGGAAACCGCGTCCCGGTAGACATCACTCAGCCTGTTGAAAGACCCAGCAGCATCCAGAGTATCAGGTGTCATATTGCTCGGTTTCCTTGTTACTTCATTGCAGGAGGTTCAGGTCAAACGCAAGGAGCAGAGCGTCCCAGTTGAACCAGGAGATCGCCAGTACAAGCACAAGGCCCAACGTCATCAGCATCAGGTCTCCCTTGATATCCCAGGCGGCGTAACGGGAAATGAACCGTGCCCGCATCGGATAGAGCAGCAAGTTGGCAACAGCGGGCGCGATCAGGGCGCCGGCCACGCCGAACCATGTGATCCCCGCAAGGATGATGGAAAGCTGAAGAGCTGCCATGCTCCCGTTCAGATAGAAATGACGCTTGCTGTCGCCATTGCCGATCAGCGCCTCCTGTGCCCCGACAAAGGGGCTGATCAGAATACCGCGCAGCGCGATCAGCACAATCATCGGTCCCGCCAGCGCATAACGCGGATCGTAAAGCACATCGACCACCCAAACCCCCAGGATTGCCAGCACGGCGCACATCCCCATGGACATCAGCGCCACCATGCGCCGGGCCCGGAACAGGTTGCGCTGGTTATCCGTGCTCTGCTGCGCTGGTTTGATCCGGTAGAGCGGGAAGATCACCGTTTGTGCAATCGCCCGGCTGACCTGACCCGGGGCGGCCCCCAGCATGATGGCGATGTTCAGCACACCGAAAACAGCGATCGGAAGATAAGCCCCCAGAATTATCCGGTTGCCCATGTTGATGAGGAAAGAGGCACCCGTGCTGAGGAAGATGAAGAACCCGAAGGTCAGGGTCTCTTTCACGATTGCCCAGTCCCAGTGCAGCCGGTTGCTCTTGCCCGGAAGCACCATATGCATGACGATGACACGCATGACCGACGCCACCAGCGTACCGGCAACCAGCGCCCAGACGGAACGCAGCCAATAGGCCAGCAGGGCCGTGACGATGAGACCGGCCAGCTGTGTGCACAAGCGCAGCACCACGACCCGTTCGATGGTGATTTCGCGATTGGCCTCGGCTTCCTTGGTCGTCTTGAACCCTTCGATGAAGAGCGACAGCGCCGCGATGGGTAACAGCACGGTCAAGAGTGGCTGGTCGTAGATATAGGCGGCCGGAAAGGCCAGCGCACAGGCCCCGACCCACAGGATCACTCCGCGAATGATCTGCATCGTCCAGAGCGTATCGAGAAACACCCGCTCGCCGCCACGCTTGTGCTGGATCAGCATGGTGTGGATGCCCACGTCCGAAAATGTCTGCAGACCGTAGATAAACACCTGTGTCAGCGCCATCAGGCCAAAGGCTTCCGGAAACAGCAACCGCGTCAGGACCAGGTTGGCCAACAGCCGCAGGAAATCGCGCCCGCCCACGTTGAGAATGGTAAAACCCGTGCCGCGCAGGGCACGGGCGCGCGTGGACATGCCGCGGAAAGGGTTGAGCAGAGCGGAAAGGCTCGTCATGATGTCATGTTTCTCATTCTGCCGAGGCCTCTGATCCCAGGGCCTTCCGGGCGGGCTCCACATGTGAACTGGAGGCCGAGTGGAAGGCAACCTTACGCGTTTCAACAGGCTCTAACCGTGCAAACTCTTCGAGTTTACGGGCTTTGCGGGCCTCGCGGATACGGCGGAAATCCCAGTCAAAGAGGCGCCGCATGCGCAGCCGTGTCTGCTTGATCATATTCATGCCCGGTGTCTCATCGCGGCCTGACAACCGGTTGGCCGATATACTGTCATCGATTTCAGTCTGGACGTCATCGTCAGGGTCGAACAGGCGATACTGAACCGCCGCCGAGGGGTCCAGCTTCCAGATATCAAACGACCAGAAGGCCTTGCTGTCCTGATCAAACATGAACCGGTCCACCGGCACGAAATACCCGCGCGAGGCTTCCAGCAGGCGGCGCGCGCCCCGCTGTGTCACGAAGTAACACCCGGTCGAATACTCCGTTCCCAACAAACGATACAGGTTGCGACCGTTTTCCAGACCGACAGGCACCGTGCCATAGGCACATATGTTCCGCACCCCCTGATCAATCTTGATGACATCGGCCTGCTGCAACAGCGTGTCGGGAAACCGGATCTGACCAAAATCCGACGCGATCACCACATCATCTTCGATCACGAAAGCACCGGGCAGGTTTTCGGCCACCACGTGCCGCCAGAACCACCTGTGGCTTTCAAAGCATCCGATCTCCCCATGGGTCAGCGTCGCATAGCCGGCCACTGCGGCCTGCGCGCGGACCGCCGGATCACGTCCCAGCGCGGCCCCTAACCGGGTCAACGGCAGATCGAGTGCTGCAAACTGCTCTTCCATGAAAGCCCGGCGCCGGACGTGATGATCCAGATTGATCAGAAAGGTGGGATAGATCATCCTGTTATCCAAACGGGTCCCGATATATCCCGATCTTCTGCTTCAGCACCGCCCATAGGAAAGGCGGCTCATGCACGACATAGCGGTGAAACCGTGCGCGCGGTTCCTTGAGCAGACGATAAAGCCATTCAAAGCCCCATTCTGTGATCCAGACGGGCGGACGGTCAAAAGTGCCGCTCTCGTAATCGATTGTGCCTCCCAGCGGCAGCCACAGCTTCACGCCGGGCATCCGGTCACGGTAGGTCATGATGAACTTCTCCTGCCGCCCACCGGCAAGCCCCACCACGCAGACGGTCGCACCCGAGGCATTGATTGCCTCGATCATCCGCTCAATTTCAGCCTGATTAGTGTCGAAATCAAAATCCGGTGCATCCACACCCACGATCATTTCGCGCCCGACCTTGGCATTCACATTGTCCCGCGCCAGTTCGGCAATACCGGGTTTGCCGCCGCACAGGAACACGGTGATATCCGGGTTGTCCTTGTGGTGCATGTAGAACTTGGGGAAGTAGTCGGAGCCCGACACCCGCTCGCGCACCGGGGTGCCCAGAAATTTGGTCGCGAAATACATGATCTGGCTGTCGCAGGTGATCACATCGAAGTTGTCGATGATGTCATAGAAGGCGCGATCCTTCTGCAACTTCATGATCATATCCACATGCAGGGTCAGCATGGCTCCTTCGGTGAAATCCGCGACGAGATCATCCATGGCAATATCATGCACATAGGCGTTGAGCATCTGCACGCGCTTGCCAACAGCAAGCCCGCCGCGGGATGCCTCGGCCTTGAGGGTCGGCTCATGTTTCATGGTCAATCGGGGTCCTTTCGGGCAACGATGCGCTGCATGTCACGCAGGTTGAGGGTGAACCGCAGCCGATTGAGCCGGGTGGCTGCGGACAGGCTGCCCAGGGCAGAGCGCAGTTTTTCACTTCCCGAAATCGTGCCGACGTTCCACAGGAACCGTTCCATCGACAGGGTGCGGCCCACCGCCCGCGTATCCACTTCGGAAAAGCCCGCCTTTTCATAGGTGCGCCGCAGGGTGTCGAAGGTAAAGAAATAGGTATGGCCTTCGCATTTCACGCTGCGTTCGCGGTGGCGCAGCAGTTTGAACATCAACGTGTCATAGCGCGGCGTTTCGATCACCATGTGACCGCCGGGTTTGAGAATCCGGTGAATTTCGCGCAGCGTCTCCACCGGATCGGGCAAATGCTCGATGACATGCAGCATGATGACCACATCCGCCGACGCATCCGGCAGCTTGGCCGCCTCCAGCGTCATCGGAATCGTCTCTATTCCGTGGATTTCCTGCGTATGGGCAGGTAATTCACGCCAGGGATCGACCCCCAGCACATCCCAGCCCTCATCCTTGAAACTGCGGAGCAGGTAGCCCAGGCCACTGCCCACTTCGACCACGCGACCGCCGTTGGGGTAGAGCTTGCGGATCACCTGGCGGGTCGGTTCAAAATCCCGGACCTGACCAGATTCCTTTTCATAGCGCCAGCGAAAGGGGTGCGATGTGTCCGTGGTCACCCCCTTGAGAAGCCCCTCTGCTTCCCATTGTTCATAATCCTCGTGATCCACGAAACGCGCGCGCGGACTGGAATACATCAGCCTGCATTTGCTGCATGCCACGATTTGCGCAGGTTGCGCCTTGCCCTTGGGAAAAACGACATCGACGTCTTCAGAGCCGCATAGATTGCAGATAATATTGTCTTCGGTAATCTCGGTAATCTTATTCATAATAACCACCTCGCTCAGGAATGGCCGTCCTGGCGATCACGCCGGGGCGGCCATGTATTTATCGACCAACGCCTTGGTCCCGCGAATATTGCCCGCCGAAGAGGCGCCGAACACGATCGATTCCACGCCGGGCAGTTCCGAAATCCAATGGATCGCCTCATCCGCAGGAATGGCGCCCGAGGCATAGACGGACATCGCAACCGCGCGCACTCTACCGGATTTCAGTGCATCCAGATAGGCGTCAAAGCCCCCCGACATGCGGAAACCGATCTTGTTGATGTTCGAACAGATGATCGGGCGCTCGATCCCCTCCGCTTCCAGCGCGTTCAGCAGAGCCGGCATGTTCATCGTGATATAGGCAGGCTCGGCCTGATATTTTTCCCGGATGTGATCGTCGAAAATCCGGAACGCGCGGGTGAAACCCATTCCGAGCAGAAGATCGGTAAAGACGTTCTGGATGAAGACCACCGGCGCGCGCACGCCCTCGAACATCTTCATTTCCATATCGATGAGCACACGGGCAATCCCGTCCACCTCCTTGGTGGCCAGCGCCTTGCTGCCCGCAAGCGCCGTGGACAGCAGCCCATCCTTCGGCATGAATTCCTTCAGCGCCCCCACCATGCCGTGTTCGGTAACCGCATTGGCGTATTTATGGGCATAGGGCATGCAGGGGTAGAAGGTGAAATCCGCATAGCGCGCCGGATCCGCCTTCACCCGCCTGGCGATATCGGCAATCCGGTCATGGGTA
The DNA here is from genome assembly GCF_947492555.1 of uncultured Roseobacter sp. Lineage (GTDB taxonomy): Bacteria > Pseudomonadota > Alphaproteobacteria > Rhodobacterales > Rhodobacteraceae > Roseobacter. Next base: position 4,041 of record NZ_CANLNE010000008.1, on the reverse strand, counting down.
GTGCACATGAAGGTCTGGATGCCGGCATCATAGGCCACGTCCAGCACGTCCATGATGGCCTCGGTTTTCTGAAACCGCATGGCCTGGGCGCGGGCCTTTTCCTCGGACATGTGATTGATGCCGAAAAACTGGTTATCGCCAAAGAGAAGCCTGTCCATAATCGTCACTCGTTCCTTTAAAACAGTCTCTAACTGCGCCCAAACCAGCCACGTTTGGCCGGTTTGGAAGGCGCATTGACAATCGGGGCCTCGCCAACGGAAACACCGGTTTCGGCATTCTCGATGATCATCGCCATGGTGCGGTCGGTCTGCACGGCAGAGGCAAAATCATTCTCTCTTGCCGCCTCCTGCCCGGCCTTCACGGCCTGAATGAATTCATCCAGCTGGGCCGAATATTCTTCGCCGCGCAGGTAGAACCACCGATCTCCGGTCAGTTCGGTTGTGTATTTCACCGTCCAGCCATCGGTATATTCCGGCAGGCCCTCGACCGGTTTGCGCAAGTAGGCCTGGCATTCCTGGCGGTCGGCATAGAGACGCCCGTTGGTGCCAATCAGGCTGATCTTGGTGGACATCTTACGGTGGCTCTCGTCAGACCAGTTCACCGACAGCTGGGCCGTCGGCCCGTTGTCCCAACGCAACGTCGAGAACACCTCGTCGTCGGTCCCGTCCGAAAACACCTGCCCCAGATGCGACCCCATGACCTGCGCCGGGGCGCCGAAATACCAGTTCAGCAGGTTCAGCGGGTGCGCGGCATAGTCATAAAGGCACCCGCCGCCTTCAGCCTTTTGCGTGCGCCAGGTCGCGCGCTTGGGGCGCAGCACCACAGGGCCGTAAGCCTCGGCCAGCACATGGGTAATCCGGCCAATGGCCCCGGCCTCCACCAGTCGTTTCATCTCCTGGAACGCGCCGACATAGCGGTAATGATACCCCACCTGCGCCACGCGTCCCGCCTCTGCGGCCTGCTCGGTCAGGCGCTGGCTGTCCTGCCAATCCAGACAGAACGGTTTTTCGCAAAACACATGCAGCCCCTTGTCCAGAGCCGCCTTGACCATCGGCGCATGCAGCCGGGACGGTGTCGCAATCACCACCGCGTCGAGCTCGGCCTGCGCGAGCATCTGGTCATATTCCTTGTAGATCGGCGTATCGATGTTCTTGCCCAGCACATCGACCATGAACCCTGCCCCGTCACAGGCGATGGCTTCGACATCCGGATGGGCATTTACCATCGCAAAATGGCTCAGACCCATTTTACCCAGCCCGACAACGGCAACTCTTACTTTCTGCACGGCGGCCCCACCTTCAATAAATCAAACAAACAACAGATATAAAACACCACGCACGGGCGGCATAAGCCTGTGTCGGTTTATCCGCCATCTGCCCCCTGATGCAACTGCTATAGGGCCGCAATGAGGCAGACTTGCGAAGCTTCACGATTCCATAGCGAAACTTTGCCAGAATTCGCGCCAGATATCCCCGATACGGGCAGGCCATGTCTCTGAAAGTCATAGGCCACCCGATCTTGACCCTTGATCGGCATTCCAAAAACTGAAATCCGTAGAAGTACTCTGCAAAGAAAGATAATCTGAAATGATAACACCTGTTTTGCTCTGTGGTGGCTCTGGCACGCGCCTCTGGCCGTTGTCGCGAAAATCCTACCCCAAGCAATTTGCTGCCCTGTTGGGGGACGAAACGTTATTTCAGGCCTCTGCGCTGCGCCTGTCCGGCAAGGACTACAACGCCCCTGTCGTGGTCACCGCATCCGACTTCCGGTTCATCGTCACCGAACAGCTGCAGGCGGTGGCAATCGATCCCGGCGCCATTCTGATCGAACCCGAAGGGCGCAATACCGCCCCCGCCATTCTGGCTGCCGCCCTGCATGTCGCCGCAAGCGATCCCGAAGGGCTGATGCTGGTTGCCCCTTCCGATCACGTGGTCCCGGACGCGGATGCCTTTCGCGCCGCGGTCGCGGCCGGCGTGCCCGCCGCGCAGAATGGCCAGCTGGTCACCTTCGGGATCACCCCGACGCATCCCGAAACGGGGTATGGGTATCTGGAACTGGCGGCCCCGCCAGAGGGTCTGGCCCCCGCGGCCCTGACCCGATTTGTCGAGAAACCCGATGCTGACCGCGCGCAGGCCATGTTCGAGGACGGCAAGCACCTATGGAACGGTGGCATCTTCCTGTTCCGCGCCTGTGACATACTGGAGGCCTTCCGAACCAGCGCACCGGCCTTGTTAGAGCCTGTTTCCAGGGCCTATGAGACCGCGCAGGCCGATCTTGGGTTTCTCAGGCTGGCGCCTGAAAGCTGGCAGCAGGCCGAGAATATCTCGATCGACTACGCAGTCATGGAAAAGGCCGACAACCTCTGCGTCGTCCCCTATACTGCGGGCTGGTCCGATCTGGGCGGTTGGGATGCCATCTGGCGCGAATCCGGCCCGGATGGTGACGGCGTCGCCACAAGCACCAACGCGACGGCCATTGACTGCCACGACACATTGCTGCGGTCCGAATCCGGAAATCTGGAGCTGGTGGGCATCGGACTGGAGAACATCATTGCCATCGCCATGCCCGATGCGGTGCTGGTGGCCGATAAATCCCGCGCCCAGGACGTCAAAAAGGCGGTCTCCGCGCTCAAGGCCAAATCTGCCCTGCAGGCGGAGGCCTTCCCCAAGGATCACCGCCCCTGGGGCTGGTTTGAAAGCCTGGTGATCGGGACCCGGTTCCAGGTCAAACGCATCCTGGTACATCCCGGCGCGGCCCTGTCGTTGCAATCGCATCATCACCGGTCAGAGCATTGGATCGTCGTAGAAGGCACAGCAAAGGTCACCGTCGGCGACGAGGTGAAACTGGTCAGTGAAAACCAGTCCGTCTATATTCCGTTGGGTGCCAAGCACCGGATGGAGAACCCCGGAAAGGTCCCCATGGTGCTGATCGAGGTTCAGACGGGCAGCTATCTCGGCGAAGATGACATCATCCGTTTCGAAGACGTTTACGCCCGGCAATAAGACCTTCTTCCAGCGATTTTTACCAAGGCCCGTTCCGCCCGCGGCGCGGGTCTTGTTTATATATTCCGGCTGCTCCCCGGAGTTTGGCAGGATTCCGCCCCTGTGGAAAAACGGGCCGGCAAAAATTTGGAACTGACTTTCAATAGCTTGCCTGACCGGCGGCAAATTCCCGCTTAGATTGTAGCTTGTTCAGATTTTCGCCTGATTGACCCCCCCTCTTTGCGCAGTAGGTTCCGCGCAACAACAACAGACCAGAACAGGCATCATTTCAATCACGGGCAATACAAGCCGGGTTTCATGGGTACATCCGGAACGAGAATCATGCGTCACGACCACACGCTATCAGCGTGCGCATTGCCTCCGTTCCTCCACAATCGTTTCTCAGTTTAGTCACACTTATGAATGAGTATTAACCAATCGTTAACCATGGCGGCGGCGCGGAGTGATCCGAAATCGCCACCGCATAAAGGCGAACGTAACAAGTGCAGAAGTAACATGTCCCGGCCGGTCTGGCCAAAAACTGCAATCTAGATAGGCCGTGAGCACGGCAAAGTGGACAAGAAAGTAAAATCAACATGTTAGCAGCACTACTGAGCCTGCTCGGCGTCGCGGGAATCGCGGGCGGCGTAGGAAAGTCCGAGGATAAGAACGGTCTGGGACACATCCTGCCAACCGCCGGGAATAGCGATAAGCATACCCCACCCCCTGCCCCAAGCCCCGCGCCGGAACCAGCGCCAGTACCACCTGCTCCTGCACCGGAACCAACACCCGCACCTGCGCCAACGCCCGAACCAGAACCAGAACCAGAACCAACACCTGCACCTGCGCCGGACCCAACGCCAGAACCGGAGCCAACACCTGCGCCCGCCCCTGCTCCGGCACCAACGCCAGAGCCGGAGCCGGAACCGGAGCCAACGCCTGAACCAGAACCAACGCCCGAACCGGAGCCAACACCTGCGCCTGCGCCGGAGCCAACACCCGAACCAGAACCAACACCGGCCCCTGCGCCAGCACCCGCGCCCGCCCCTGCTCCGGCACC
>NZ_CANLNE010000007.1 GCF_947492555.1 uncultured Roseobacter sp. | reverse complement strand
CCTGAATGTCATGCCCTGCGTGTTACCCGTTCTATCGATCAAGCTCACATCTGTTTTGAAGGCAACCGGTCAAACCCGGCAGATGACGCGCAACGGATTCCTGTTTTCAGCTTTGGGGGTACTGACATTTGTCTGGGCGCTTGCGGCTGCCTTAGTGTTTCTTCAATGGATCGGAGTATCCGTCGGCTGGGGTATACAATTCCAAAATCCGGTCTTCGTGACGCTGATGTTCATGGTCATCGCCGTCTTTGCCGCCAATCTCTTCGGTGCATTCGAGATAGCCCTGCCCGCGGCCCTTCAAGACCGCCTGGGTGCAAGCAATGCCAGAGCCGGGTACATCTCAGACTTTGGCACCGGACTACTTGCGGCCATCCTCGCTACGCCGTGTTCCGCCCCGTTCCTCGGCACCGCGATCACCTTTGCGCTCGCGGGTACACCACTGGACGTGATAGTGATATTCACGGCGCTCGGTCTTGGACTGGCCCTCCCCTACCTCGTCATTGCCGCACGTCCCGAGTTGGTCACGCGACTGCCCCGGCCCGGGCGATGGATGCTTCTGGTCAGGATCCTTCTTGGCGGTCTGTTGCTGGCAACGGCCGCATGGCTCTTGTTCGTTCTTGTCGGCGTGGCGGGTGGGCGGGCAGCTGCCTTTATCTCGGCACTCACAGCTGTCTTCATCGTCGCCGCATCAATCCCACAGGCAAACCAATGGGTACGGCGTGCGATTCTCAGCGCCTGTGTTTTTCTGGCGATTTTCGGGGCAGGTCTCATCTCAACCCCTGACCGCACCACTCCGGGGGTTGATGCGACGTCCCACTGGCAGGATTTCGAACCCCTCGGTATCGCGCGCCGCGTCTCTGAAGGCGAGACGGTGTTCGTCGATGTGACTGCGGATTGGTGTCTGACCTGCAAAGCCAACAAGTCTCTCGTGCTTGACAGGGATCCAGTACGTGCGCGGTTGCGTGGCGGTTCCGTGATCGCCATGCAGGCGGATTGGACCCGCCCGGATGACAACATCGCGCGGTTTCTCGAGCGATATGACCGATACGGCATTCCGTTCAATATCGTCTTCGGGCCAGGGTCGCCTTCCGGCATCGCTCTCCCGGAAATTTTGACGCCACAGGCAGTTCTTGACGCTCTCGACACAGCGTCTGTTCGAAGTGTCGCGTCGGAGTAACGCGTTTAATCGAGCTGAAGATCGGAAATCGACGCGACGATTCTGCCCTTGGTATCATCGCTGTCGGCCGACACGGCCAATCCAATCAAGGCACCCGGCTCGATCCCGAACGCAGTGCGATGATCTGATGCGAGATCGACCTGCTCACGATACTGCCCGATCTCTGAAGGGCGCAGGACTTTGCTGCGCAACCGGGGCGAATAGGGGCTGGGCAATATCGCATTGGTCGGGTGCGCACCGCCCCACACGTAGATCAGGGCGCGTGCGCTGTCCTCTTGAAGAACGCGCCGCGCGCTCTTTCCGCTCAGAGCGTCCACCCTCTCCGGATCGACGAACACGAAGTAGATCGCCAGATTTCTGTCTTCACCACCTTTGATCGTAAGATCGGTCGGTCGGACACCCTCGTGGACCCGCCAGACCCAACGCGCAGATTCAACCGAACGATTGTGGTCCTTAACGGGGCGCCAGAGCAACGAGACCGTGCCGTCCGAAACGATGTCCAACTGGCGTCCCCGTTGACCAAAATCGTTCGAGAAAAGGCGCAAGAAGCCCTGCTCTTTCCAGCTGCCGTCAAAAGAAATGGCCTCGTCGGCGGTGCCCGCGGCTGGTGCAAACACGGCGCATGTCAGCAAGGTCAGGACTTTGGCGACATGGACCATTGCTCCTCCTATATCCAACCGAGTGCGCGCGCGGGCATCCAGACCCCCATAAAGATCATCATCAGATTTTCGGTCAGCGACACAAATCCCAGTGGCACGTTCGACCCGCCACCAACGCAAGCGCATTTCAACTCTCGCCCGTCGATATAGACCGCCTTGAACACGGAGACCGCCCCGATGGTCCCGATTACGAGGGCGATTGGGGCACTGATCCACACAAGTGCGCCCGCGACCATAAGAACGCCCGCGATGGCTTCACCAAAGGGATAGATGTAGCCGTAACGCACCCAGCGTTGCGCGAGCAGATCGTAGTTCAGGAACATTGTCGAGAAGCCTTCGATATCCTTCAGCTTCTGGACGGCAAGGAAGCACATGGAGATCGCGATAAACCACTCGAAAGCACGAAGGGTAAGTATCGACCCAGAGAACGCCCAGCTGAGGCCCAGGGCCATGAGAAACGCCACCGAGAAGATCGCGATCACCGGCTGATAGGTCGTCTCGTCCGCCTCCTTAACCTCTTTCCCGAAGTGCTCGCGCAATGCGTCATAGCCGCCGATGCGCGTACCGCCGATGAAGGTCTGGGGTGTTGTCGATACGTCGTGTTCCGCCTTGAACGCGTCCGTTTCTTCGCGCGTCGTCAGATGATGATCTTCGACCTCATACCCTTCGCGCTCCAAGAGATCTTTCGATTTCAATCCATAGGGGCAGAGGTGGTCTTCCATGACCATGCGATAAAGAACAGCCTTCCCTGCGGCCTGGTTGGTATCTTTCGGCATCATGTCCTCCATTGGTCTAGCTGTTGCAGGTCCAGTATCCCATGAAGCCAACCGCGAGCGGGGTTTCACCGGTCAATTCGAACAGAAGGGTAGAGCCTTCTCCGTTGTCAGCATCGCTCATCGCGACGGTCATCTGGCCACCATCGGCCATCAGAACACCTCCAGGGGCCACACTGCCGGTCGCTTCGAATTGCACCAGCGACCCGGAGACTTTCGCGATACCCTGCCCGTTTCCATCGGTCGCCAATATGGGGTCGGCGTTGACGGCGCGAACGAACGTACACATCGGCTCGGTGCCGAGCCCGCTTTCGATCTCCGCGTCCGAAAGAGGAGCAGGACGGATGCCTGCAATGACCGGCGTCGAGATTGCCTGCGTCAGGCTTGCCACGCTTGCAGGTCCATCGGATTTACCCAATGGCCATTCTGGCCCAGCTTCACCATTTGCTTCGATGTCGGCGAGCAGGAAGCGCATCTCCGCAATTTCCCGATCTTGAGCCACGACAATTTCTTCAGCAAGCGCTTTGACGCGCGGGTCAGTGATTTCCGCCCTCTTGCTGGTCATAATTGCAATCGAATGGTGCGGGATCATGGCACTCATCCAACTTTCATCCTGCACGGTTTCTTGGCCGCGGACGAGCCAGAGAGCGCCGGCGAACAGGACTGCCGAGCCTGCGAGAATTGCGACATTGGCAGCGAGGTTTTTGTACATGCCCCACATAAACAGGAGCATCACGACTGCCATCGTCGCACCCATGACAAAGGTCATATAGAACCGTGTCTCGCTCCAGTAGACATGCTCGATGGCATAGGTGTTCAGATACATCAGGCCGAACATAATAGCGGTCGACGTTCCAACCATCGCGAGGAAGCGCCCGTAAGAAGACTTGCCGTGACTGTCCGATTTCGCGGAATCGGCTGTGCGGCTGTCGTGATTTAATATTGCTGAATCTGACATGTGAACTCCTTTCGCTTTTCTCTCAAACAAGATTCCAGCGCTGGAGGGTTCCGAAATAGAACGCGTTTTCAGCGGATGTTCTTCAGGTCACCAGAAAGATCCTTCAAGATCGGGCAATCCGGTCGGTGGTCTCCGCGGCAGGCCTCGACGAGATGGGACAAGGTCTCGCGCATTTCCTGAAGCTGCGCGATTTTGTCGTCGATTGCGCTCAGGTGCTCTTCAGCTATGGTCTTTACTTGGGCACTTTCCCGCGTTTCATCCTCGTAAAGGCTTAAGAGATTGCGGCAATCCTCGATCGAGAACCCGAGCGCGCGCGCGCGACCCAGAAACGCAAGCTTGTGCAGATCGGTCTCGCGGAACGCGCGGTATCCGTTGCCGCTGCGCTGCGGCCTGACCAGGCCGATATCCTCGTAGTAGCGGATGGTTTTGGGCGGGATGCCAGACCGCTCTGCAACTTCTCCAATGTTCACGACACGATCCTCCTATTCCGCGGGTTGGGTCTGTGCACTGATCCGTGGTGCGGTGATGTCTCTGTCTTCACGCAAGGCCGGCGCGATGCGGCGCAGACGCAGGGCGTTTGTCAGAACCGATACCGACGACAGGGCCATAGCACCCGCCGCGAAGACCGGGGAAAGAAGCAAACCAAAGGCCGGATAGAGAACCCCGGCGGCGACCGGGATCAGCGCGACATTGTACCCGAAGGCCCAGACGAGGTTCTGGCGAATGTTCGACATGGTGCGCCTGGAAACCTCAACCGCATTCACCACGCCGCGCAGATCGCCTGACATCAAGACCACATCGGCGGATTCGATAGCGACATCGGTTCCGGTGCCGATGGCGATGCCGACATCCGCATGGGCCAGGGCCGGTGCATCATTGATGCCGTCGCCGACGAAAGCAATCATTCGGTCTCCCGCGCGCAGATCGTCGAGCGCTGCGACCTTGCCATCCGGCAGGACACCCGCGATCACGTGGTCGATTCCGGTTTCGCGCGCGATGGCCTCCGCCGTCTCGCGTTTGTCTCCGGTGATCATCGCAACCTTGAAACCGCGCGCGTGCAGGGCTGCAATGGCTTCCTGGCTGGCGGGTTTCACGGGGTCCGCCACGGCGATCACTGCGGCCAGTTTGCCGTCGATCGCCGCATAAAGCGCTGTCCGGCCCCGCCCTGCCAGCTCGGCTTCCGTTTCGACCAAGGCGGCGATTTCGATCCCTTCGCGGGACATATAACGGTCCGCGCCGACCATCACCTCCTGACCTTCGACAGTCGCGGCGACGCCGTAACCGGTGATCGACCGGAAGCCCGTGGCATTCGGAACGGCGATCCCTTCGGCCCGCGCGCCGCGGACAATGGCTTCGGCGATGGGATGCTCAGACTGGGCCTCCACAGCGGCGATCAGGCTCAGCACTTTGTCTCGGTCGAAACCGTCGGCGGTGACCAGATCGGTCAGCGACGGCTGGCCTTCGGTGACAGTCCCCGTCTTGTCGAGTGCGATGACATCGACTTCGGACAAGGCTTGGAGCGCATCCCCCTTGCGGAACAAGACTCCCATCTCTGCGGCGCGCCCGGTGCCCACCATGATCGACGTGGGTGTGGCCAAGCCCATGGCGCAAGGACAGGCGATGATCAGAACCGAGACGCCGGCCACCAGCGCAAAGGTCAAAGCCGGGTCCGGTCCGACAAGCAACCAGACCACCACCGTGAGCGCGGACAGCACCATGACCGCAGGCACGAACCACAGGGTCACGCGGTCAACAAGGCCCTGGATGGGCAGCTTGGCGCCTTGCGCCTCCTCGACCATGCGGATGATCTGTGCGAGCGTGGTATCCGACCCGACCCGTGCGGCCTTGAACGTCAGGCTGCCAGTGCCGTTGACGGTCCCGCCCGTTACGGCGGCACCTGCAGCCTTCTGCACGGGCACAGGCTCTCCGGTAATCATGCTCTCATCCACATTGCTGGATCCCTCGGTAACCTCGCCGTCCACAGGGATCCGCTCACCCGGGCGGACCAGGATCACATCGCCGACGGCGAGTGCATCGACATCGACCTCTACCGTGTCACCACCCCGGACGACGCGCGCGGTGCGGACCTGCAGGCCCAGCAGAGCCTGAATCGCAGCGCCGGTGCGGCCCTTGGCGCGTGCTTCGAGCCATCGGCCAATCAAAATAAGGACGACGATGACCGCAGCGGCCTCGAAATAGACCGCGCGCACGCCCTCTGGCAGAAGTCCGGGAAGAAAGGTTGCGACCACCGAATATCCCCAGGCCGCGCCGGTGCCGACGGCGACGAGGCTGTTCATGTCCGGGGCGCCCTTGAAAAGCGCGGGAAACCCCTTGGTGTAGAAATGGCGTCCCGGCCCGAAGAGGACGAGTGTTGCGAGGACGAACTGGATGATCCAAGACGCTTGGAGACCAATCGTCGTCATCACCAAGTGATGAAATGCCGGAATAAGGTGGGAGCCCATTTCTAGGATGAAGACCGGAAGCGTTAGAATTGCTGCCAAAAGGACGCTGCGGCGCAGTCCGTCGGCTTCTTCTGCCTTGCGTGCGACGCGAGACTGGCTCGCCTGCGCCTCTGCAATCTCGGCCGGATAACCAATCGCCGCCGATGCGGCCTTCAAGTCACCCGAGGACACCGCGCCCTCGAGATACTCGACCGTCGCCGTTTCTGCCGCCAGGTTCACGCTAACGGAAAGCACTCCGGGCACGTCCGCCAGTGCCTTGTCCACCCGCCCGACGCAGGATGCGCAGGACATGGACGCAATGTTCAAGGTGACCTTGGATGTCCGCGCGGGATACCCCAAGGAGGCAAGCGTCTGCGTGGCGTCGGTAAGCCGAGACGGATCATCCAGCGAAAGGCGCGCCGTTTCGGACGCGAGGTTGACGGCGACTTCGGAAACCCCGTCGAGCCCCGCCAAGGCCTTCTCAACACGCCCCACGCAGGATGCACAGGTCATGCCTTCGATGCTGAGCGTTGTTTGACTGGTGTCGGTCATGGCGTGTTACCTCGATTGCATGCTCGAGGCAGATATAGGGCTTCCAGTCACTGGAAGCTCAAGGGGTTTATCGGAGATTTTTTTTTTAAACCGGCACAGCATCAACCTACAGTCTCTCTAACCCCCTGTTTCCGATTGAAATGTATCGATTTGTAAACTTGTCGCACGAGCGATTGGTGCGCTATCTCCGAGGAAGGAGTATGTTCGATGAATATGTCAGATCAAGAAAAGCAGCCGCAGAATTCAAAGATGATGCACGTCGGCATGTGGGTGTGCTGCGCGGTGATGCTGCTTCCGCTGCTTGTTTTCTTTATCCGAGGCGGCTCGTTTTTTGGATTGCAGGACAGTTTGGGCGTTCTGGCCCCAATCGCCCTTTGCCTCGGCGCACATGGCGTGATGTTCTTCTTCATGGGGAAGTCCTGTCATGGAGGCAGCAAATCATCGAATAGCAACGCTCCCGTCGCCATAAAAACCGCTGTTCCAACATCGACGGACGCTTGACCTTCCACCAACTGGAATCCCTATTTCCAATTGGTGAGAAAAGGATGCGCCATGAAATTTCACGTCCCAGAGATGAGCTGCGGCCATTGCGTCGCTGCAATCGAAAAAGCGGTAAAGGCCGCAGACCCGTCAGCAACCATCCGGACGGATTTGGCTGCACACGCGACAGAGATCGACTCGACAGTCTCCACGGCTGCCCTGCTTCAGGTTCTTGCGGAAGCTGGTTATCCGGCGATCGCTCTGGGAGAAGGTTCGGAGGATTGAAAATCCGGATGAACGGGACCTCTAAGGCGTTGGGCCTGATTTTTGGTGCGTATTTGCTGACCGGATGTGCCACGACGCCGGCGGTTGATGCGGACGGTGCCTTCACCGAATTGCCTGAACCACTCGTCGGTCTCGCTGCGCCATATCAAAACCTCAACAAGGTACGGCTTGATCCGAATGACAATTGTTTTTGGTATCTTCACAACGGCCCGGTCGAAGCGACCTGGTTGCCGCTCAGAACGCCTCAAGGCAATCCAATCTGCCAGGCGGTGAGCTAGGTCAAGACGCTTTGAGCAACATCAAGGTGCCCATTTAGCTGCCGATCGCATCTTCGGGCGGATACAGGTGAGCGGTCTTGCCCGTTTCCACGTTGGGATAGAGATCGTTGATATGTGCCATGATCATGCGCACGCATCCTGAACTCGCACGACCTCCGATCGAACGCGGCTCAGGCGATCCATGAATACGCAGATAAGTGTCCCGGTTCCCCACGTAGAGATAAAGCGCACGGGATCCCAATGGGTTGGTTGGCCCCGCGTCCATCCCCTCCGCATGCTCTGCATAAAGGTCCGGGTCGCGTTCGATCATGTCGTCCGTTGGACGCCAAGTGGGCCACTTGGCTTTACGCCGCATCGTGTAGACACCCGGCTCGTACAATGTCCCGCGTGCGATGGCCACGCCATAGCGCATCGCCGTGCTGCCGTTCGGCTCGATATGGTACAAGTAGCGCGCAACGGCATCGACATGGATGTCACCCGGCACGAGGCCCGCCTTTGCCTCCACCCGAACAGGAAGGAACCGCGGATGAACCCCCCACGGATTGGAAGTTGAGGGGTCATAACCCGGAGGTGTGACTTGCGCATCCCAGACATCCCACATCGCGCGCGGGGACGTGGGCGCTGCCGATATCGACGTGGCGAGCGGCGCCGAAAAGAGCATTGCAGACCCTACCACAAAGTGCCGACGCGTCAGTTTGGCCATCAAAGTACCTCTTTCACTCGTTTTGACTGTGTCCGTTCGCCCATTGTCAGGAAACTATTGACCTGCGGCGCGTGCTTCCTGCGCAAGACGGATCATCTGATCAGCCTCGATGACCCCCGGAACCAGCGCGTCTCCGATCACAAAGGATGGCGTGCCATTGAAGCCGAGCGCGCGGCTCATCTCCATTGACGCCGCGATATGGGCATCGATCTCAGGCGCCTGCATGTCCCGTTGCAGCTGCGCGACATCCAAACCAATCTCCTGTGCAACCTGGATGACGGACGCTTCCTCGGCCCGGCCTTGCATGCCCATCAACGCCCAGTGAAATTCCTCGTATTTGCCCTGCTCTCGCGCGGCCAATGCGGCGCGCGCGGCAAAAACAGAGCCGTCTCCGAGGATCGGCCACTCTCGATAGACCAGCCTCACATTGGGATCTTCGTCCAAGAGCGCTTCGATATGCGGCTTCACCCGACGACAATAGGGGCAGTTGTAGTCGAAAAACTCCACGACCGTGACGTCGCCTTCTGGATTTCCGAGAACCGGCGCGTTCGGGTCGTTCTCGAGGAGATCGCGGTTTTCGGAGAGGACACTCGCCGCTGCGGCGGCCTGCCGTTCCTGTTCACGCCGTTCAATGATCTGAACCGCCTCGAGGACAATCTCCGGGTTTTCGCGGATGGCCTCCAGAACCAATTCCTTGACCCGGTCTTCGCTGAGCGCGTCAGCATGAGACGCGAATGGGGCGAGCAAAGTGACGACCAGAGACATTGTCATTGCGATCTTCATGAGAGTTCTCCTAGTTCACCGGCACGCCATTAGTGCGCGCGGCTTGCATATCCTGTATTTCCTCGGGCCAAGTCGACTTGATGTACCCGAGGATATTCCAGATTTCCTGGTAGGAAAGTTGGTCGCCGAAACCGGGCATGCCGCTGTCGAACTCCATGCCCTGAGCGGCCATCACCTCTCGGCCCCCAAGCTTTGTGTAGTCGAACAGCACCTGGTCGGCATGATGCCAGGTGTGACCGGTTTCATCATGGGGAGGTGCCGGCAGCCGACCGTCCGCGCCCGGACTCCGCCAGTTCTCCTGACCCTCCAGATTGGCCCCATGGCACGCAGCACAGGTCTCGGCGTAGAGCGCTTTGCCGACCACGAGATCGACGCTTTCCGGCATCACCCCGCTTTGGACATCTTCGGCAGACCCGGTCCAGACATAGGCTGCCGCCCCGAGCGCCGTCAGGACACCAATCCCGAGGATGGCAGCCATCGCTCTCATGCCACATTGACCCATGTCATCATGCCGGACGCTGCGTGTGACAGCATATGGCAATGCAGCAGCCATTTTCCTGGGTTGTCTGCCACGAAGGCAATGTCGCGCACTTCGCCCCGGTCGAGCAGCGTGGTGTCGCGCAGCGCGCCGAGGCTGCCATCGGGTGCGATCTCGTGAAAATGCATGCCATGAAGATGCATGGCATGCGGAAACGATGTGTCATTGGTGATCTTCAGCCGAACGGTTTCGCCACGCGACAACTCCGCCAGTGCTGGACCATCCATGCCACCCACCGCGCCATTGAAGGCCCAGAAGTTTCCTGTCTCCATCATGTCGCGCATCGAAGACATCCGACCGCCCATCATGGCACCGCGCATGCCGCCCATGGCCCCCCCTTCCATCAGCAATGCGATGTCCCTTGCCGATCCCAGATCGGGCATGGCATGGGCATTCGGCGGCAAGGGTTGAGGCGTTCCGCGCCGCGCGCTTGTACCGTCGCCTGTCACCCCGAAAGCCACCTGAGAAAAGCTTTCATCGCGGCTCAATTGCACGATATGGCCCGCGCTGCCGACCTCTGCGGTCACGTCGACGATCAGGTCCACCCGTTGTGCCGACGACAGCAGGAATGAACCTTCCACGGGTTGCGGCACGGCCAGCGGCATCCCGTCCATGGCCACAATCCAGCCTTCGAGCCCCTCCAGCGCGAGTTGGAAAATCCGGGCGTTCGATGCATTGATCAGCCGCAGGCGTAGACGCTCATGCCGTTTCACATTCTTCGCGAGATTGTAGACGCCGTTCGTTGTGATGTAGTTCCCAAGGCGCCCGGCATGGCTGAGGTCATGCATCGCCCCGAAGGTATCCGCAATCTGAGCTGTTTCCGGATCGATGCGCCAATCGTCAAGGATCAGGACCTCTTCCCGATCGATATCGATCGGCTCCGGCTCTTCGACGATCAGCGCACCCTGAAGACCACGTGCGACCTGCTCGAACGAGCGGTTGTGCGCGTGATACCAGTAGGTGCCCGCGTCGGGGACAACGAAATCGTAGTCAAAGCTGTCCCCAGGGCGAATGGCGTCCTGCGTCAGACCGGCCACCCCGTCCATCGCATTGTCGATGCGGATCCCGTGCCAATGGGTCGATGTCGGATCGGGTAACTCATTGATAATACGTCTCTGTACCCGCGCGCCTTGCGTAACCCGGATTTCCGGGCCCGGCGCGATACCATCGAACCCCCAGATCTGCGTTTTTCCATAGTCATCAGGCAAAAGCTGTATATCTGCGACCCGGGCTGTCACCGCGCGCATGTCTGTCTGCGCGAACAGTGAATTCGGCATGCACGCCAAACCGGCAGCACTCATGCGAAGAAAATCGCGTTTTGAAAGTTTCATGATGGCACCGTTAGGATTGAGGTGAAGACAGCCGTGGCAAGCAAGATGACACTGATACAAACCCATTCGACAGAAATCGATCTTGCAAGGTGCGGCCCAGCTTTGGGATCACCGCTCTGCAAAGCGGGCACAATCCGTGTTTTGTTGATGGCGGCAAGGGCCAGAAGCAGCGTCACGACGGCAATCTTTGCCAGAAGTGTCAAACCATAGGCAGTGCCGAGAAGCGCGGAAAACGAACCCACCAGTCGCCAGGTCATTACCACGCCAGCGAGTAGTAGGAGTGGGACCGCAACAGATGCGACCTGTCCAAAGCGATGTCCAAGCACGGCAGCAACTCGCAATGTGTCCGCAGACCCCGCAAGCTTATGGAGCGGAAGAAGGACGCCGATCCAGAATGCGGCAACGATCAGATGACCGAACAAGACGCTCTGAAACCACAGGCGATCTTCGCTGGCGACATGACCGATCTCGCAAAAACTCCAGATTGCCAAGAAACTGCCCAAGAGCGCGACCCATAGCCACCGCCCCCCCAAGACCACACCGGTCAGGAGTGCCCCCAGGCCCAGTAGCCGCAACAGCAGGGCGTCTCCGGGCGGCGTTTCCCAGAGCAACGCCAGGATCGCCAGATCAGTCATGCCTGAAGCATCATCCATGAGCACTGCGCCCCGCACGGCAAAGCCGAGGAATGACATTGCAGCCGCCAAAAGAGCAAAGAAGACGGCCCAGGCCCGTAGAAAACGGTCGAGCCCAGCCAACTGCTCGGAAAAGACTTGGCGACAGAGTATCAGCCCGGCACTCGTGAGGACGCCGAGATAGAGCAAAAACTTTGTGGCAACCGCAGCCTGTCCCCAGATATCCGGCACCGCTCACTTCACTTCAAACGAGAAGACACCGGTCATCGGGTGCCCATCAACACCAAGCCCGCGCCATTCAATGTGATACATGCCCGGCCCCATGGGTGTGAGAGGAAGCGAGAATTCTTTGACAAAACCGGATTGGGTGCCGAGATCCAGAGCCTCGGTGTGCGTCTCAGCATGGGTCATTTCGACTTTCGTCAATCGCATCCCATCGTTGAAGCGCAATCCAATCGTCTCTGGTACGGCGTCAAGAATGGCTCCGTCTGCAGGCGTCATGCTTTCCTTTTCAGAATGGGCGAGGGCTTGCGCGCTGGTCAGCGCCAAAAAAATTGTCAGTGCGACTCTGTATATCACGGATCGTCCTTCGTCGGTTTCTTCAGTCAGTTTATACCATTCGCGCGTTGCAACTCACGCACGTAGGCCACGATCATTTTCACATCGCCATCGGTGACACCTTCGACCGGCGGCATGTTCCCAAAGCGCCAATGATGCGCACGGACACCATTCTTGGCCGCCAGAAGGAAGGCGGCATCCCCATGGTGGCTGGGTTCGTAGATTTTATGCACAAGAGGGGGCGCCACACCGTCCTGCCCGGCCGCATTTGCGCCGTGACAGGCTGCACATTTCGCATCGTAGGCCAGTTTGCCGACCTCCGCGTTGGCCGACAGCGCTTCCGGCAAGGCGACATCGACCATGGGCCCGTTGGCGCGAGACGCGTCGTCCGTGGTCGTTGCCACGTCATCGTCAGTTGGTCCTGTCCACCAGAAGCCAATGCCAAGAACCACCGCAAGGGCGACGGATAAGATCGTGTAACGCCCCATCAGATCAATTTGACCTGCGTTCCGACCGGTGTCCGATTGTAAACCTCAATGATATGTTCGTTGTAGAGGCCGATGCAGCCGCTCGACGAACGACGACCAATCTTGCGCGTATCGTGTGTCCCGTGAATGCGATAATATTGCCAGGTCAAATGCAGCGACCGCACCCCGAGCGGATTGTCTGGACCTGGCGGCATATAGGCCGGCAAGGACGGATCGCGCTCGCGCATGGATGGCGTGGGCGTCCAATCCGGCTCAGGATCTTTGAAAACGATCTCTGTATAGCCCCGCCGCGTCAGCTCATCCGTCATTGGAACCGATGTCGGATAAAGAAACATTTCACCGTCGCCTGTCCATTGCTGAAGCGCACGGGAATTGGTGTCCGCGATAATGATGCCTTTGCCCAGATGATCGAAGTGGTCTTGCCAATCGTGGGTTCTGAAGCTCGAAGCGTTGCGCCGAACCGGTGCGCGTGGTTCTGCGCGCAGCACCGAAGGCGCAAACAGGAGCGCCGCGCCGACGCCGCCGACAAAATGACGACGCGACCAAAAGGATCGATTTCTTGCCTGCATGGCTCTGCCTCGTTTCCATGTCGAACGCTTTGTTTTCTATCGAAGATCAGTGAGCGACGGAACGCAGGAAGGCCCGGAATTTTGTAAGGTTATGTATCAACCCGCCGGTTGGACGGCGGCGCTACACTTTTTTGGTCCGAGCCGAAAATCCGGTTTCGGCGCGCGCTTCGGGATGCTCTGACGGAGATGTCATTGCAGCTTGATGCGCAGTCACGGGCAAGACGATGCGCGCACGGAGTCCACCCTCTGCACGGTTCGACAGGGTGATCGCGCCGCCGTGTTGCAAAACGATGCTGCGGGCGATTGAAAGGCCTAGCCCATGGCCTCCGGTTTCGCGGGAGCGCGATCCCTCAAGGCGCAGGAAGGGCTGGAAGACATCGCGCAACCGGTCATCGGGGATCCCCGGCCCATCGTCCTCGACCAAAATCTCGATGCTCTCGTCAGAGACGCCCCAGGTTAGGGTCGGGTTGCGCCCGTAGCGCCCCGCATTGTCGATGAGATTGCGCAAAGCACGACGCAGTGCCTTCGGCTTGATCTGCACCGTTGCCTCGGGTCCCGGGCGCACGTCCAACGCACCGTGGGTTGCGTCCCGAATGTCGGTCAGGAACGCGCCAATCTCGGTCCGTTGCAGGGCCTCGTCCTGTCCCACACCGCGCGCATAGGCCAGCGTGGCTTCCACCATATCCTGCATCTCGTCAAGAGAGGCCGTGATGCCGGTCTTGGTCTCCGCATCCTCCACCATCTCGGCATGAACCCTGAGCGCGGTGAGTGGCGATCTCAAGTCATGGGCCAGGGCGGCCAGCATTTGCGTCCTGTCCGTGACGAAGCGAGCCAGGCGCGTTTGCATGTCATTGAAGGCCGTCGTCAGGTTCCGCACTTCATTTGGGCCGACCGGCGTGAGGGGTCCTTGCCGGCCACCGCGCCCGAACTCCTCGGCTGCCGCGGCGAGATCATTCAGTGGCCGCGTCAGGCGCGTCAGCAGAAACCAGAAGATCGCAAGCAGCAACACGGCGGCCGTCAACACGAAAGAGAGGGTGGAGGCCCAGGACCATTGTATGGGCGGCCGCTCGAACCGGGTGGCGACGTTCAGCCATTGGCCTCCGGCAATGGCGATCGAGACCTCCATCTCGAGGGCCGCCAGGGTGCCCTGCATCATCTCGGCGTGCATTTCCGCCATTTCCGGAGAGAGGTTCGGCAGCGGCAACAGCCCCTGTTCAATCTCATGCACTTCGACCCGAATATCGCGGGTGTAGCCATCGTTCAAAAGCGCACGCACGCGCGCTTCGATCGCTCCGTTCTCATCATGGTGGGTGTGCGTTACGGCAGGCGTGTCGCCGAGATCGAAGCGTACAAGGGGCGAGTTTGCCGCCGCCACGATATCCTCATGCAACGTCGGCGGTGCTTCCTCGATCAGACGGGCGACGTTTGCTGCGCGTCCGGCTGCCTCGCTGCCGATGGCCGCCTGCACGGCAAGCGACCGTTCATCGACGAAAAGCCACAAACCCACGACCTGCGCCACGAACAGGACCACCACCACCAAAAGGGCGATCTGTGAGCGGAACCCCATTCGCATCAGGCCTCGACCTCCACATCACAGTTCAGGCAATATCCACCATTGCGCACGGTCGATATGATCCGGGGGCGAAGCACATCGGGTTCGATTTTCCGGCGCAGGCGCGAAACTTGATTGTCGATCGTCCGGTCAAATGGTCCGGCGACACGGCCGGCGCTCAATTCCAGAAGCTCATCCCGGCCGATCACCGCCCGAGGACGCTCAAGTAAGACCGTCAGCAGCTTTGCTTCGGCCGTGGTCAATGTATTGACCGTGCCATCGGGGCAAATGACATGGCTGGCGTCGTGATCGAATGTGATCCCGGCAAATACGGCCCGCTTGCCCGCAAATGTTCCGCCATGGGGCGCATATCCGTCTCCCGCACGGCGCAGGATCGCATTGATCCGTGCCAGAAGCTCGCGCGGATTGAAGGGCTTGGCCAGATAGTCATCTGCACCGGTGTCGAGCCCCTTGATCCGAGCGTCATCGTCGCCGAGCGCCGTTAGCATGAGAATCGGCGTTTGCTGCTGCTCCCGGCGCAGCCGTGCGCAGGCCGCGAGCCCGTCCTCTCCTGGCATCATGATATCAAGCACGATCAGATCGAATTTGTCCTCGCCCAACCGTGCATCCATCTCGCCCGCACTTTTGGCTCCCGTCGCGCGCAGCCCGTTTTTCTCCAGGTAGCGCGTCACGGAGTGCCGGATCTCGGCATGATCATCGACGACCAGAATATGCGCCGATGCCGCCATCAGCGATCGGGTCCCACACATCGGCACGTCTGGCCGATCGGCCTACTGTTCAATAGATTGAGTTCCATAACACCCAGAATAGATTGTTCTTTCGGGAAAGACCCGCACCTCGTTTGTCGCAATATGTATCAATAGACCTGACATGTCTTGACCCTCCAGCTGCTGGAAGTCCCATCTGACGCGGCATGACAGGCGCAAGACCAGACATATCGGGACAACATCCCGCCCAATCAGCGCACCGGACCATGGCGGCGCCCGCGTGGATCGGATTTGCGCTTTTTGTGGTCACAATGCCCGCCCACCTCCTCCTGGAACAGGCAGACTCGCTTGCCTTGGCAGCGGTCACACTGGCCCTGATCGGCGGGGCCTATATCGGGTTCGGTGCCGCCGATGGCCGTCGCTCCGTGTTCTGGTCTGAGCTGGCAGTTGCTCTCGTCTTTGGTGCGGCGGCCGTAGCGGGTCTCCTTTGGCATTGGGCAGCCTTGCCTCTGGGTCTCGCGCTCCATGCACTGTGGGATCTTGCCCATCACAATGCGGTCCGCCTTGCCCGGGTCCCACACTGGTACATCCCGTTTTGCGTCGTCTTTGACCTGATGGCGGCAGCCTTTCTTGTGCTGCTTTATACGAGGTAGGCCATGGTGCGTGTCGTTGTTCTTGTCCTTCTGGGGCTCTTGCTTCTCGTCCTGGCGCGTCCGGACCTTGCGGGGCTCGATGCCGATCTGCCGGAGCGCGACGACCTGCGCCTTTGGATCGAGGCGGCTGGTCTTCTTGGTCCGCTTCTGGTCGTGGCGCTGATGACGCTGGCGATCGTGGCCAGTCCCCTGCCCTCGGCGCCGATCGCGCTGGCTGCCGGGGCCGCCTATGGTCACACCTACGGAACACTGCTCGTCGTGCTCGGCGCAGAGATCGGCGCGCTTGCCGCGTTTCTGCTCGCGCGCAGGCTGGGACGCTCTTTCGTGGAACGCCATGTCGGCGAGACGATCGGGCGTGGACTTCTGGGGTCACAGAATACACTGACGTTTCTGGTGTTCGGAAGCCGACTGCTGCCGTTCCTGTCCTTCGACATGGTCAGCTACGCGGCTGGGTTGAGCGCCCTGCACCTTTGGCGGTTTGCCCTGGCGACACTCGCGGGGATCATACCGGCCAGCTTCTTGCTGGCCCATCTCGGCAGCGAAGCCATGAATGGGGACGTGCAAACCGCCACCTGGACGGCGCTGGCGCTTGGCGCATTTACCGCCCTTTCCGTCCTCTTTGCGGTCTGGCGCGACCGCCGCACTCCAAAGAAGGAGATCTGACATGGCCACTCATTCACATGCGGGACATATGCCGTCGTCGGGAAAAGCTCTGGTCATATCCGCCTGGCTGACCGGCATCTACTTCGTGATCGAACTGGCCGTCGGGCTCTGGACCGGCTCGATCGCGGTGCTGTCAGATGCGTTTCACACGTTGTCCGCCGTCGGGGGCGTGCTCGTCGCCATCATCGCGCAGCGGATCGCGCGCCGCCCGGCGGATATGGCGCGCAGTTACGGGTGGTATCGCGCAGAGATCATTGGCGCGCTGGTGAATGGAGGCTTTCTTCTCGGCATGGCGCTTCTGGTGATCTGGATGGGGGCGATGCGGCTCGGAAATCCGATCCATCTGCCCACGGGACCGATGCTCTGGGTGGCCTTCGGTGGCTTGGTCACTGAGGTGATCTCGCTCGGCCTGATGTGGAAATCCAGCCAGGATGATCTGAATTCCCGCGGGGCCCTCTGGCACATCATCCAGACCTTCGTCGGCAGCCTGTTGATCATCGTGACCGCGCTCGTCATCGAGTTCACCGG
The DNA here is from genome assembly GCF_947492555.1 of uncultured Roseobacter sp. Taxonomy (GTDB): domain Bacteria; phylum Pseudomonadota; class Alphaproteobacteria; order Rhodobacterales; family Rhodobacteraceae; genus Roseobacter. The sequence goes on along the minus strand of NZ_CANLNE010000007.1, from coordinate 66,333 downwards.
CTTTCTGGCGATCGATCCGATCCTTGGTATGGCCTTCGGGGTCGTGCTCCTCTGGGCCTCGATCGGAGTTATCCGCGAGGCGGTGCATATTCTGTTGGAAGGGACCCCGGAAGATACTGATCTCTCGGCCGTGACCGCTGATCTGCGCGCGCAGGACGGCGTTCTCGATGTCCACCATGTCCACGCCTGGACCCTGACCAGCGGCAAGCACGCCTTCTCGGCCCATCTGCGCCATGCAGAACCTGCCGATGCCGCGCGCATCCTTGAGACCGCCTATACGCACCTGACCAAGCATCACCGGTTTCACATGGTGACCCTGCAGCTTGAAACGGACTGCCTCGACGAGCGCCACGCGGACGATTTGGACGTCACGCAATCGATGGGGCCGCAGGCAGAGCTTCATGAACCACCTGCGCACCGCGATCACCTCGACAGTGCCGCTCCGGATGCTAATCTCGAACGCAATTCAAAAGGAAACGACACATGAAACGACGTAGCTTTCTGCTGACCGGCGCTGCCGCCACAATCGCGCTCCCGGCCATGGCTGATGCCGGGCCCATCATCAAGGTTGTCAAAACCCCGACCTGCGGATGCTGCACGGCCTGGGTCGATCATGTCCGGCAAGCCGGATTTCTGGTCGAGGCCCAGGATGTCGATCAGGACGCCCTCTATGCGCTGAAAGACAGGCTCCGGATCGCGCCGGAACTGGCCGGTTGCCACACCGCCGTGGTGGGCGATTATTTCATTGAGGGCCATGTGCCGGCTGAGGACATCGCCCGGCTTCTTTCAGAGCAACCGGCGGCGCGCGGGCTGAGCGTACCGGGTATGCCGATGAGTTCCCCCGGCATGGGCGGTCCCGGTGCCGGCGATACGTTTGATACGCTGCTTGTCGGGCCCGATGGCGCGACATCGGTCTTTGCCAGTCATAGCTAGGCCAATCGGTAGGTCCCACGGGACGGGTTTGTAACCCGGCCCGCTTCGACAAGCGCCCGCAGCGCACGGTAGGTCGCCTCATGCGTCAGCTGGAGGCGCGCGGCAAAGTCGATGACGGTGCCATCCAGAAGACCCGCAACGATCCCCGCCATCACCCGATCCTCGGCGCGTCGGATGCCGACAATTTCCATGATCTGCCGGTGCGCCTGAACCTGTTGGGCCGCATGGCGTCCATAGGCCCGCGCAAAATCCGGGTTCGCGAAGGCGGCGAGAACCGCGGACTTGTCGATCCGGACCAACTCACCTGCATCCATCACGATGGCATCGCAATGATAGCGCTCCGAAAAGACCGAGGCTTCGGCAAAGCTGGTCCCGGATGTCGCCCGGTGAATGATGAGCCGCTCGCCATTCGGACCAACCCGTTCGAGATGCACACGCCCGGTTATCAGCACATAGAGGCCCCGGGTCCTTGCACCCTGTTGGAAGAGCACGTCGCCAGCCGCAATTGTGTGCGACTGACGCGCAGTTGTCGGGAGAAGGTCGTAGGGCTCTGGCAGCATATGATTGAAATCATATTCCAGAGCAGGCCTGCGTGCTACGAAAAACGGGTATCGTGCCGTTCAAAAGGATCCCCCCATGCGCCTTGTTGCTCTCCTGCTTGCCCTGTCATTGTCTGGACCCGTCGCGGCCCAGCACAGCCATTCCGCGACCGGGCATGCGATGCCGGGTCCGCAGGAAACCGGGCAATCTGCCTTTGCCGCCATGGCCGAGATCGTGGCGCTCCTACGCGCCGATCCCGCTACCGATTGGGCAAATGTCGATATCGCAGCTCTCAGGCGACATCTGGTGGACATGGAGCTTGTGACGATGGAGGCCGAGGTTACCCGCAGTGTGCGGCCCGCCGGTATCCGGTTCGAAATCCGCGGAGCACCGCGCGTTCTCGAGGCCATTCGCTCCATGGTGCCTGCCCATGCGCCGTTCCTGGCTGCCGAGACGGGTTGGGAGGTCACGACAGAGGATCTCGGGGATGGTGTTGCCCTCCTCGTCGATGGCGATTCCGACCAGATACAGGGTCTTGGGTTCTTCGGGCTGATGACCATCGGCGCGCATCACCAGGAGCATCACCTCATGATGGCAAAAGGCGAACCGCCCCACCATTGAGCTGAAGATCCGCCACAGTTTCCCTCCGCCAGCCCCCGGGTTGCAGACAAAACATTACAAAACCCGCGTTGACGTTCCGGGGCGGGAAGGTTGCACACTCGCTGTGCTATGGATGCCACCGACGACACTGAACGCAGAGATTTCCTGTATTATGCCACTGCTGGCGCGGGCGTGGTCGCGTCCGGTGCGGCGCTCTGGCCGCTGATCAATCAAATGAACCCATCGGCGGATGTGCGCGCCCTGGCGACGATCTCGGTGGATATCTCCGGGCTCGCGGAAGGCACCCAACTGACCGTCAATTGGCGCGGAAAGCCCGTCTTCATTCGCCACCGGACGCAAGCGGAGATGGCCCAGGCGCGTGAAGAGGCGGTCTCCACCTTGCCGGACACCGATGCGCGCAATCCCAATCTTCCCGGCGAGGCCACAGCGCAGGATGAGAACCGGGCCATTCCGGGCCATGACGCCTATCTGGTGATGATCGGTGTCTGCACGCATTTGGGATGTGTCCCGCTTGGCGATGGCGCGGGCGATTTTGGAGGGTGGTTCTGTCCCTGCCACGGGTCGCACTACGATACCGCGGGTCGTATTCGCAAAGGGCCTGCGCCGGAGAACCTGCACATTCCACCTCTGGCCCTGTCCGACAACATGGTGCTGACGCTCGGTTAGGCGCATGCGGCGTTGTCATCTTGACTGGCCCGCCAACCGCACGGCTGGGCAGGCTCTAGGGCACAAGATGCCCCGGAGCCAATACTGTCTCCGCCCTTCCGGGTAACGATCCTTCGGGCACAAGACAAAGGCAATCGCGGGCCTGCCCGCGATCACGCGGTCAATCGTCGGGGGTGCCGCCGCTCTGCTTTGGCACCCCCGACGGTTTTGCATTTTTCCTCCGCCTGACATCCGAACGACGGCGCCAACAGGGGCTCGGGTGCCGCTGGCGCGTCAGCCTCCGCCGGAGAAATCCGGTGCCTCCCGTCGGCTGATGCCGCCGGGTCCCTCCCGATTTCACCGCTTCGGCCCCCTGTGTCCCGCCGCCGCCCGGCCGCAGGTCGGGCTGTGCCCTTCCCTGCTCTGCCCTTCGGAAGACGCGGGGGTCTTCCGAACGTCAGAGACAGGGATGGCCCGCGCCCAAGGCGGACAATGGGCCAATGCACAAGAAACCCATGCCGCGCCAACCACGAAGGAAAGGAGCGAGACCATGGGCCTCGATCAATATGCCTATCTCAAGACACCCGAAAGCGGAGACGAAGGGGAAGTGCCCGCCTTTGTCTGGCGCAAGCATTCCAAGCTGCAGACATTCATGGAAACCCTCTATGTCGCCCGCACCGGCCTCTCGGCCAGCGACCTCAACTGCGGCGAGTTGATCCTCGCGCCGGAGGACATCGACCGCCTGGAACGGGCCGTCACCGACGGCACCCTGCCCCAATGCGAGGGCGGCTTTTTCTACGGCCACCAGTTCCAGGACGAACAGGCTGCCGACTGCCGCACCTACGACCTGGACTTCTGCGCTTGGGCGCGGGCCGAAATGCAGGCCGGATCGACCGTGGTCTATTCCTGCTGGTGGTAACCCGACAGCGCCTCAGAGACGCCCTGAGCGTCTTTTGGGGGCCTTCTCCCCTGCTATTCCCCTTCCATCGTCCTCCTGCGCCGCCACGGCGCGGTAGGCGCCACATCCCACCCACAAACTCAAGGAGACTTCCCCATGACCAAGCAAGACCCGATCCTCACCGACACGGGCAGCATCGAACTGGTGCCGCTCGACGCCCTCACGCTCTCGGACCTCAATCCGCGCAAGAGCGTCTCGGATGTCCATATCGATACGCTGGCGGCCAGTATCGCCCGCTTCGGACTGATCCAGAACCTTGCAGGCCTGCGCACAAAGAAAGGCCGCGTCGAAATCGTCGCGGGCGGATGCCGCCTGCGGGCATTGCAGAAGATCGCCGCCGAGGCCGAAACCCCTGCCCCGGTCACCGTCCCGGTGCGCATCACCGAGGATGCCGAGGAAGCCGCCATCTGGGCCAATGCCGAAAATGCCGCGCGTGAAGCCCTGACCCCTGCGGATGAAATCCGCGCCTTCGGTGCAATGACGGCCAAGGGCGCGACGGTGCCCGATATCGCGCTGGCCTTCGCCACCAGCGAGGCCCGGGTCTACCAGCGGTTGGCCCTTGCCGCCTTGCCCGCTCCGGTCATTGACGCGCTTGCCGCAGGCGAGATCACCCTCGGCGCGGCCAAGGCCTTCACCCTGTCGCAGGATGCGGCGCTGTCGCTCACGCTTCTCGAGCAGATCAAGGGGCAGCCGATCTCGGAGGCGCAACTGAAATCCGCGCTCACCCCCGAAGCGGTGACCGGCAGTGACCGCCGCGCGCTCTTTGTCGGCCAAGAGGCCTATGAGGCCGCAGGCGGTGCGATTACGCGGGACCTGTTTTCGCAGGCGGTCTATTTCACCGATCCGGCTCTGCTGGATGACCTCTTTGACGAACGGCTCGAGGCGGCGCGTGCCGCGCTGGTGGCAGATGCGGGCTGGCTCTGGGCCGAGGCCAAGCGCGAGCCATGGCTCAACTACTATGAAATCGACCAAGCCAAGCTGACACGTCTCTACCCGGTCGAGGGCGATCTGAGCGACGCGGAGGCCGAGGATTACGACCGGCTGGCCGAGATGTGCGAGGCGGGTGTGCTCGACGCGGACGGTGAGGCGCGACTGGCCGATCTGCAGGCCACTCTCGACGGCTCATACACCGACGACCAGAAGCGCGTCTCGGGTTGTCTTATCCTTGTAAATCAATCGGGTAAGGTGGAGATCACCGCCGGTCTGGTGCGCCCCGAGGACAAGGACGTGGCCCTCGCGGCGGGCGTTCTTACAGCCCCCGACCGCCCTGCCCCCGCGCCGAAATCGCCCTACTCCCAGAAACTGAGGACCGACATGCAAGCGATCCGGCTGGCGGCAGTGCAATCGGCCCTTCTGGCCAAGCCGGACCTTGTGCTCGATCTTCTGGCCTTCGGCCTGTCGGAAGCCTCCGGGTCGTTCGAAAGCCTCTTTGATCTGCGCCTCGGACGTCCCAACAACGTCCCGAGCATCGAGGATGGGTTTGACCACGAGCCGCGGCTTGATCACGGTCTCGACCCGACCACTGGTTGGCAGACCGGCACCCGCGTCGATGATCTGGAGGAGGCCTTCGCCGCCTTTCGGGCCAGCGGCAAGAAGGCCCGCAACGCGGTCCTCACCGAAGCTTTCGCGCGCGCCCTGCCGGATCAGGCCGGGTCCGAAGGTTTCTTTGCAGCCATCGCCGCCGAGGCCAAGGCCGATATTCGAGCCCACTGGACGCCCACGGCGGAGAATTTCTTTTCGCGCGTCTCCGCCGGGGTGCTGACCGACCTTCTCTGCACCTTTCTCGACTGCGATACCCGCGACGCGCGTGTGGTGGCCTTCGGCAAACTCAAGAAGGCGGAGAAGGCCGAGAAGCTGGAAAAGCTGATCGGCGATGCGACCACGCAGAAACTCATGGGGCTGACCTCAGAGCAGAAAGACAAGCTGGCGATCTGGGTCCCGGATTGTCTCTGAGCCTTCCTTCGTGGGAAGACCACCTGGCCCCGCTCCGGCGGGGTCTTTTTTGTGCTCCGGCCAGCACGGGTACGGGATGGCCCAAAATTGTCCGGCGGCGGGGCAGAGGAATGCCCCCTGCCCCGCCGCCGGACCGGCGCTGCCCGCGCGGGGGTCGCTGCGCGACGGGAGGTGCCGGGGAAACACTCAGTGGGGGTCGTCAGGCCCGTTGGGCGTGGAGTGGCCACTTGCGGCAGCTCCGGGGCGTGCCGTTGCAGCCAGTGGATCGCCCCGGTGGCCCATGAGGCGGGGCGGGAGCGTCGCACCCCGCGCGCCGGGCATGGCGCTGAGACAGGTGGCCTGCCCGCTGCGACCTGTGCCGAAACCCTGATTGATATCTCACGGGATCGCCTTGGCGCTAAGCCTGAGTGCAGCGGCCTCCAAGGTTTGCGGCATCGGGCCCATGGCGATGACCGGTGCCGGAGCCAGGCTAGCAAGTTCCCGGGCGAGAGGCGGGATGGCGTGCTGTCCTTGCGTTCCGGCGACATGCGTTGCCGAGGCGCAGATCTTGTCCAAGCCATTGGCGCTGATCGTGGCGGGCACCTGTTGTTGTCCGGGGGTCCGGCCCGTCTCCGACCGGTGTTGCTGAGCGTTGCCGGTGGCAGGGCACCCTGGGAGCCGCAAAGGTTGGGGCCCGTCTTTTTCCCCTGCCCGTGCCGGGCATTCCGCGCGGGTCAAAAAGTGCGCCCCCCTGCCCTTCTCCGCTGCGCTGCGCCTGCGGTGCTGCCCCAGGGCTCCCTGCTTTGGTCACCGGCATTGCAACACCAGACAAGGAGACACGCAATGACACCGAACTGCATCAAATTTGACGCCGCCGAGATCGGCACCGCCAAAGGCACCGGGTCGATCTCGACCCTGACCTTCGATCTCGACATCTCCGTGGAACCCGTGACCAGCGACAATCCGATGGCACCCACCCACCGGGTGCTCGGCCGCTCGCCCCGCGGCCGTCTCGTCGAATGCGGCGGCATCTGGCGCAAACAGAACCGGGAGACCGGCGCGGACTATTTCACGCTGACGATCCGGGACTACGGGTTCAATGCCAATCTCGGCCAGGCGGCGCATCAGGACGACCCGACCCTGCAGGCGGTGATCCCCTGGGGCCCGAAAGAGGCCGCGTGAGCCCGCGGTTGGCCGGGACTCCCGGCCAACCCACCCGGGCTTGGGCCTGGGAATCGGGGCCCGATTCTCTCCAATGGGTGGGCTGGGGGTGTTTCTTGCCGGGGTCCTCCGAGCGAGACCCCGGTGCGCTCCGTGCGGACGACCGTGATTGTGGCGCAAGCCTGCACGGGTGGTCGCAGGCAACTGCCATCTGGCGCCACGGCCCATATGCTCGGATCGTGATTTGCCTTTTTTGACAGCCGTGCAAATCGGGAAAGATTATTAAAAACAATAAATTATAGTAATTCCGCCGCCTTCTGCGCAAAGACGTAAGGACTGGACCGGTATTGCACCCTACCAGATATAGCGGTCCCTTTTGCCCTATCTGCGGTGTCTTGTGGTCTCCCCGATCTCTGCCATGATCCGGCAGTGCTTTGCCGCCCGCTGAAAAAATCGTTGTGGATAACCCACTTCCGCTGTAGTCACAGTTTAACGAAAGAAATCGCGATAAAAGCGATATTAGGCGAGGCGGCAGGATGGCGACAGCACCATTCCGGCAAGATACAGGCGAGTTGGCCTTCGATGAAATCATTCTCCAGCAAGGAGAACTGATTTCCGACCGACTCAATATCTTGCGTCAGGAACAATACCCCCCCGATGCCCAGAAGGGTCTGCGGCAGTTTTCTCTCGCCGAGGTGGCCTATTTCCTCGGCGTCACGCAGTCGACGATCAAGAAGCTTCATCTGGAGGGCAAAGGGCCGGAGCCACAAACCTCGGCCTCTGGGCGGCGATCCTATTCCGCAGCACAAATGCTGGAGCTGCGCGCCTATCTCGATGCCCATGGCCGTCCGGGCAAGCGGCGTTACCTGCCCCACCGCACCGAAGGCGAAGAGCTGCATGTCATCTCCGTCGTCAACTTCAAGGGGGGCAGCGGCAAGACAACGACCGCTGCCCATCTGGCGCAGCACCTGGCACTCAAGGGCCATCGGGTGCTGGCGGTCGATCTCGATCCCCAGGCCTCGCTCACCGCATTGCACGGGATTCAGCCTGAATTAGACTCTGTTTCCTCGCTTTACGAGACCCTGCGCTATGACGCCGAGCGCCAGCCGATCAGCGCGGTGATCCGGCCCACGAATTTCCCGAACCTGGATATCGTCCCAGCCAGCCTCGATCTTCAGGAATACGAATACGACACGCCGGTGGCCCTCACGAGCCGTGACCCGTCCGAAGGCCGCGCCTTCTTCACGCGCATCTCAAAAGCGCTGGAAGAGGTCGAAGATCGCTACGACGTAGTGGTGATCGATTGCCCGCCCCAGCTTGGATATCTGACCCTAACGGCGCTGACAGCCTCGAGTTCGGTGCTGATCACCGTGCATCCCCAGATGCTCGACGTGATGTCGATGAGCCAGTTCCTCCTGATGCTGGGCGGTATCCTGCGCACCATCCGCGAAGCAGGGGCCGAGATGCGGCTCAAATGGTTCCGCTATCTCGTCACGCGGTTCGAACCCACCGATGGGCCGCAAAAGCAGATGGTCGGCTTCCTGCAGGCAATGTTTCCCAACCAGATGCTCGAAGCGCAGATGGTGAAATCGACGGCGATCTCGGATGCCGGGATCACCAAGCAGACGCTTTACGAGGTCGAGCGGGCGCAGTTCGTGCGGTCGACCTATGACCGCGCGATCACCTCTCTGAATGCCGTCAACGACGAGATCGCCGGTCTCGTGCATCAAGCCTGGGGGCGAGAAGGCCCATGAGTTTGACAGCCGTGCAGATGCGTTTTGACAGCCGTGCAGACAGGGGGCGCCGTGCGCCGGAAAGGAGGGCATCATGGCCAGAAAAGACCTGTTGAAATCCGTGATCGGGCAGCCGACCGACCCGCCGGTCGATGGGGGCCGCTCGAGCTATGCGATGCGGGGTGCTTCGAAGTCCATGAAGGTCTCGATCGACAGTCTCGCCGAAAACTCTAAGCGCCTCCTCGAAGGCGAAACCATCGTCGAGATCGATCCCGCCCTGATCGATGCCTCCTTCGTCAATGACCGGCTCAGCGGTGATGACGAGGCCTTCGATGAGTTGAAAGCCTCGATCGCATCAAGCGGGCAGGACACGCCGGTCCTGCTCAGGCCGCATCCGGAGGCCGCTAATCGCTACATGGTCGTCTTCGGGCATCGCCGGGTGCGTGTCGCGCGGGCGCTCGGACGGCCGGTCCGCGCCGTGGTCAAGGAGATGGACGATGTCGCCCATGTGCTGGCGCAGGGCCAGGAGAACACGGCCCGGGCCGATCTTTCCTTCATCGAGAAGGCGCTTTTTGCCAGGAACCTGCATGATCTCGGCCAGGCCAAGGAGGTGATCCAGCAGGCGCTGACCATCGACGGGACGCTCTTGTCTCGCATGCTGTCGGTCGCGGGGACGGTGCCCGGCCATGTCATCGCCGCGATCGGACCCGCCAAGCAGATCGGGCGCGACCGTTGGGAAGATTTCAAGAAGCTGATGGCAGTCAAAAGCAATGTCACGGTGGCCGACCGTATCCTGGCCACGGAGGGGTTTGACCAGCTCGATAGCGACACAAAGTTCGAAATTCTGCACAGCAAGGTGACCGAGGCGGGCAGGGCACCCCGGCGCCGGGCGGCGAAAGCCACCCCGGCCAAGCGCACCTGGACCGCCGGAGAGGGCCGGATCAAGGGCGTCATCGGACGCGCGGGCCGCGCCTATACCATCTCGCTGACATCCAAGGATTCCGCAGGCTTTGGAGAGTTTCTCTCGGAGAACCTCGACCAGCTCTATGCGGAGTATCTGTCTCAATCGGAGGAGACATCGACATCATGACCTGAGGCAAAAGAAAAGCCCCCAAGCCGATCCGGCCCGAGAGCTTATCCAAATAGATTAGACACCTTCTGGATACCGCTCCCGCGAATCACTGTCAACGAAAGAACGTCGTTTTGGCGCACGGGACTCTTTTGCCTCCACAAAACCGGAGGTGAGATACAGGCATGACACAGAGCGGTTGGCGCAAGCCGACGCCGGCTCTCGGGACCGCGGATCAGCTGGCCCGAGACGGCGAACAGATTTCCATTGCCAAGACACGCAGTGTTGTCGCGGCGAAACGTGTGGGGGCCCATATCGGGCTGAAAGCGGCGGATCTTCTGCTGCTCGATACGCTTGCGGCCTTTACCCAGCCCCAGGATTGGGAAGAGGGGCGACGGCCCATCGTCTGGGCGTCGAACGCCTATCTGATGGAGCGGACCGGGTTTTCCCTGTCGACGCTCAAACGCCACGCCCGGCGCCTGGCGGAGGTCGGCGTGATCACCTTCCGGGACAGCCCGAATGGCAAACGCTGGGGCCGCCGCGATGCCGATGGTGTGATTCTCGAGGCCTACGGGTTCGATCTCGCCCCCTTGAGCGCCCGGGCCGCGGAGTTCGAGGCACTGGCGGCTGATCTGGCAGCGGAGCGGGCGCTCTGCCAGCGTCTTCGGCGTCAGATCACAATTGCCCGGCGCAGTATCCGGGCGCGTCTCGAGGCGGCGCTGGAGTGCCAGGAACACATGCCGGGGCTCCGGAGCCTGCAACAGGCCTTTGAGGCGCTTCTGACGTGTCTGCCAGGCCCGCGTGCGGGGGCCGACATGCTTCAGCGACTGGTTGGTCGCTTCGCTGATCTGCTGTCGCGGGTCGAGAAGGTGTTTCTGCGGGAGGCAAAACCTGTGGGTCAAAGCGCAGAGATGACCGAAGAAAGAGGAAATATGGACCCCAGGGAGGTCAGTTCCGGACCTCACATACCAATTACAAAAAAACTTCATCCTGTAATTCGTAATTCCTCAGAAAATGAGGAAGCGGCAGCCGAACCGCCCGGACCGGCAACGCCAGCGCCTGTGGCACGGACAGCGTCGGACAGTGGGGCAGGGGAGGCGAACAGACCGCAGGTCGGGATCGAGTTGGGAACGATATTGCAAGCCTGCCCGGAATTCACCTCCTGGGGGCGCAATCTGGGCGGCTACATCCGTGATTGGCGCGATTTCGTGCGGGTCGCCGGTGAGTTGCGGCCGATGATCGGCATTTCGGAACATGCCTGGATCGCCGCACAGGAGCAGATGGGCAAACCCGCCGCTGCGGCTGCATTTGCCTTGGTCTTCGAGAAGGTCCATTCAGGCGAGGTCAACTCGCCGGGCGGATATCTGCGGGGCATGGTCGAAAAGGCCGGGGCAGGGGAGCTGCATCTGGAGCGTAGCTTCTTCGGTCGGCTGAGTGAGATGGCGGCGTGAGACGGGGCTTCACCTCTCGAAATCCTTGCAAATCTTCCACGTGATGGAATAAATGCAAGGTATGATCGTTCGTAATCACCTCAAACGGGTCGAAGACGCCCTCGATGCCCAGGCGGGGGTCGTCCTTCTCGGGCCGCGTCAGGTCGGCAAGACCACGCTCGCCCAGGACATCGCGGAGACCCGCGAGGCGATCTATCTCGACATGGAGCGGACCGCGGACCGGCAGATCCTCGAGGAGCCCGATCTCTATCTCGATGCGCAGATGGGCAAGCTGGTGGTGATTGACGAGGTGCAGCTGATGCCGGGGCTGTTCGGTGCACTTCGGGGGCAGATCGACCGCCGTCGCCGGGCCGGGCACCGCACCGGGCAATTCCTGCTCCTGGGGTCGGCCTCCAATACGCTGTTGCAGCAAAGCGCGGAATCGCTGGCAGGCCGGGTCAGCTATCACGAACTGACGCCGTTCACGCTGGATGAAGTGGGGCAGGGGGCCTTGCAAAGGCTCTGGCTGCGCGGCGGCTTTCCAGAGAGCTTCCTGGCCCAGTCGGACCGGGCCAGCCTGAGCTGGCGCGAGGATTTCATCCGGACCTATCTCGAGCGGGACATCCCGAGCTTCGGCCTGCGCATCCCGGCCGAAACCCTGCGGCGGTTCTGGACCATGCTGGCCCATGAGCAGGGCGGGCTCTTGAATGCGGCGAAGCTGGCGGCGGGCCTCGGTGTCTCCGGCCAAAGCATTGCGCGCTATCTCGATCTGCTGGTGGACCTGATGCTGGTGCGACGGCTCCCGCCCTGGCACGCGAATACCGGCAAGCGGCTGGTGAAATCGCCCAAGGTCTACATCCGTGATGCGGGCCTGACCCACGCGCTCTTGGGGATCGAGACCGCGGAAGCGCTGCTCGGTCATCCGGTGGTCGGCGGCTCCTGGGAAGGTTTCTGCATCGAAAACCTGATCGCGGCGGCCCCGCGTGGCACGGAAGCCAGTTTCTACCGCTCCTCAGCCGGGGCCGAGATCGACCTGATCCTGAAACTGCCCAGCGGCGCGCTTTGGGCCATAGAGGTCAAACGCACGACCAGCCCCAAGGTCACCCGCGGGTTCCATATCGCCGCTGACGATCTCGACGTGGCGGAGCGGCTTCTGGTCTATGCCGAGACCCGCGAAGTGCCGGGGCAGGGCAGGCTCCGTGCCATGCCGCTCTCGGCCGCAATCGACCGGCTGCGCGCGCTCTAGGAGCGCCTCTCCGCCTGGCTCTCCGCCAATCCGCAGCCTTGTTCCGATGACACGGGGCTGATCAATCCTCGGACCCGCCCGCCAGCTGCGCCTCCCGTCAGGTCCCCCGTGCGAGCAGGGGAGCGCGGGCCTGACAGACGCCGCCGCCAGCGCAATGGCCTGCCCGCGCCGGTCGCGGACGCTCCCCCGTGTTGACCATGCGCCGTCGGCTTACTGCGTCCGTCCTGCCTTTTCGCGTCCCGCACGAGGGACCTGCCGAAAGGAGGACATCATGGCAAAACGACCCGACATCTACACCCGCGTCACCGCGAAGATCATCGCCGATCTCGAAGCCGGGACCCAACCCTGGCACAAGCCTTGGAGCACCGAGCATCTTGCGGGGCGGGTTTCCCGACCCTTGCGGCACAACGGGGTCGCCTATCGCGGTCTCAACATCGTCCTGCTCTGGATCGCCTCGGTCGCCAAAGGCTTCGCCGCGCCGACCTGGATGACCTATCGTCAGGCGTCAGAACTCGGCGGCCAGGTGCGCAAGGGCGCGAAGGGCGAGTTGGTCGTCTATGCAGACACCTTTCGCAAGACCGAAACCGACGCCGCCGGTCAAGACCGCGAAGTCGCGATCCCCTTCATGAAAGGCTACACGGTCTTCAACGTCGATCAGATCGAGGGCCTTCCCGAGGCGTTCTACGCGGTCCCGGAGCCGATACTCGACACAGTCGCGCGCGATGCGGCTACAGACTCCTTCTTTGCCGCGACAGGGGCCGACATTCGTCACGGGGGACCCCAGGCCTACTACGCCGTTGAGCCGGACTACGTGCAGATGCCGCCCTTCGAGACCTTCGAAGATCCTGAGAGTTACTACGCGACGCTCGGTCACGAGATCACCCACTGGACCCGCCATCCCGATCGCCTGGACCGGAGTTTCGGTCGAAAACGCTGGGGCGATGAAGGCTATGCGCAAGAGGAGCTTGTCGCGGAACTGGGCGCTGCATTTCTGGCCGCCGATCTGGGATTGTCGCCGGATCCGCGCCCGGAGCATGCCGCCTATATCGATCATTGGCTTTGCGGTCTTCGGAGCGACACGCGATACATCTTCCAGGCCGCGGCCCATGCGCAGCGTGCGGTGGATTTTCTGCACGGTCTGCAACCGGATCAGAACGAAGCCGCCGATTAGGGGGCCTCAATGAAAGCGATGCTCCGAATGCGGTTCGCCAAGCCAAATACTTCGGTTATTGGCCTACAAGAGAGATCCCAAATCCGATCCAACGCTCGGATAGGCGGCAGTCATCGACTTGAGTTGTTTCGCGGTCAGCCCCAGCTTGATTGCCAATCCGAAGAAGTTGATCAACTCGCCATACTCCGTGCCGAACAGATGCGCGCCGAGGATTTTGCCATCAGACTTACCCACCAGCACCTTCGCGGCGGCGGACTTCTCACCGATCCGATAGTTCGAATACCAGCCGCTTGTGTCGGTGAAACGAAATTCGACATCATGCCCGGCATTTGTGGCCTCTTCTTCCAACATTCCGACCCGGGCCAGTTCAGGCACGGTGAACACCGCCGTCGGGATGCCCGCATAGTCCGGCGCTGTCTGGGCATCCTTGAGCATGTTGGAGGCCGCGACCTTGCCCTCGATCACGGCAACAGGCGTCAGCGGCATACCTTCGGTATCGGCGGAATCCCCGGCGGCGAAGATCGCGCTGTTGGTCGTGCTTTGCAGATGAGGTGTCACGACAATGCCCTTGTCGCCATAGTCGACACCGGCGGCTTCAAGATTCAGATCGGTGAGCGCTGCTGTGCGTCCCGCGCCATGAACAACCAGATCGGTCTCGACGGCCCTGGTCTCGCCGCCCGACGTCACTTCGACAGCGAAGGCAGCACCGGACTTCGAAATCGAGACAATCTCGGTTTCGCGTTGCAACTTCACGCCGACTTCTGCGCCGCGCTCGATCTGCATCTCCACGAGATCAGGGTCGAAGCCTTCTAGCGGTCTCGCGCCGCGATCCACGATGATCGGCGCGGCACCGGCCCGTGCCGCGATGTGGGCAAATTCGAAAGACACGAACCCGCCGCCGACAAACAGGATGCGTTTGGGCAGAGCCTCAAGGTTCAGAAACTCCGTACTGTCGATCATCAGATCGGCCCCGGCGAAGCTCAGGGGTCTCGGGATCGCTCCGGCAGCAACTAGAAAGCGGCGTGACTCGTAGGTATGCCCGTCGGTCTCGAGCGTGTTTGGTCCGGTGAACCGCGCTGCACCGTACAACGTCTCAACGCCGTTGTCTTTCAGGCCCTTCTCCATCTTGCCCGGCACTGGATCGGTAAAGCCGCGCTTGTGGGCCATCAGATCGGACCAGTTGATCGACAGCCCGGCCGGGTCTATCCCCTTGCCATCCAACAGCCGCGCGGCATCGACGATTTCCGCTCCACGCCGGAGGATTTTCTTGGGATCGCAGCCGCGCAGGGCACAGGTGCCGCCATAGGGCAGCGCATCAACAATGGCCACGTGCCAGCCCGCCGCGCCGCACTTGTTCGCAGCCGCCACTCCGGCCATGCCCGCGCCGATGACGATCAGGTCATACATGTTGCTCATAGACCGGTCCTTGCTTCGATCTTTTATCCGGCGCAGCAGCTAAGCTTGGCCACGTCCATATCGAAGGTCTGCGCCGCCAGCTTCAGCCCCTCCACGGTTGTGAGATAGGGAAAGATCGTCTCCCCCAAAGCCTGCGTCGTCATGCCGAACTTCAGCGCCATCACCAGCGTCTGGATCGCATCAGACCCTTCGGGCGCGATGATCTGACCACCCAGCAGCCTGTCGGTCTTCCTGTCCGCCACCAGCTTGATCAATCCGCGCGTGTCACGGGCGGCCAAGGCGCGCGGCACCTGATCGAGCGGCACGATGGAGGTCTTCACGTCGAACCCGGCATCCCGCGCATGTTGCTCGCTCAGTCCGACCCCGGCCACCTGCGGATCGGAGAAGACGACCCAGGGCATGACGGAGTTGTCATAGTGGTGCGCCTCGCCGAGAACGGCGTTTTTCACGGCCAGCTTCGCGCCATAGGCTGCCATGTAAACGAACTGGTCCCGGTCGGTGACGTCGCCTGCCGCAAAGATGCCCGGCACCGTAGTCTGCATATCGTCGCCAATGACGATGGCGCCGCGCGCGTTGGTCTCCACGCCGATCTCTTCCAGGCCCATTCCTTCAGTATTGGCGCGTCTGCCAGCGGTCGAAACAAGATGATCCGCCGTAACCTCGATAGCTTCGCCGTCCCGGATCACCCGCAAGGTTACGTCCGCCTCGTCACGGAGCACACTGTCGTAGCTCAAACCCGTCAGAAGAGTGATCCCCTCGGCCGTGAAGGCATCGGCAAGTGCCTCGGATACCTCCGGTTCGGCACCGGGCAGCAGGCGTGACCGCGCCACCAGCGTGACCTTCACGCCCATCCGGCTTATCATCTGGGCCAGTTCGGCTCCGATGTAGCCTGCGCCGATGAAGATCAGGCTGTCTGGCAGGGTTTCAAGCTCCAGCAGGCTGGTGCTGTCGAGTGCGCCGATCTCCTCGATCCCGTCAATGGTCGGCAGAACCGGACGCCCGCCTGTGGCGATGATCAGTTTCGGTGCGGTCAGAGTGCGACCGCCAACGATGACGCCACCTTCGACCAGCCGCGCGGGACCGGCGTCGATGTAGTCAACTCCGGCATATTCCGGCAACAGGTCGGCGTATTTCTTCTGGCGCAGGGTCGCCACCAGATCGTCCTTGGACTGGATCAGCACTTTCCATTCCTCAACCTTGGCGTGACCGGACAGGCCGGGAAACCGCTTGGCCGCATAAGCGCCGTGGATCGCCTCGGCTGCGCGGATCATCGTCTTGGACGGCACGCAGCCAACGTTCACGCAGGTGCCGCCGATGGTACCATACCCAACGAGAGCAACCCGCTTGCCAGCGTCCGCCGCTGTGATCGCGGCCGAGAAGCCCGCCGATCCAGCACCTATGACGATCAGGTCGTATCCGCCGTTTCCATCATCATTATTGCCAAAGTCTTTCATGTTAATGCGCCTCTTGCATTTCCGGGGTCTGCCGATTTGCCAAGACCAGATAGAGGATCGCGCCGATGGCGATCAGCGGTGTCAGCATACCAAGCATTCCGAAGACCGTGCCGAGGCCCGTACAGGCTCCCATCATCATTGCGAGGCTCCTTTGGATTTCATTCGATTGAGCAAAATGGCGTAGAGGCCGACAGCCGCGAAAGCACCGATGGTGATGCGGACGGCAAAGCGGAACTCGATCCAGATGATGAGGACCGACAGCAGAGCCGCGAGGGCCGTCGCCCAGAGTTTCGGGCTTGGCCCCTGACTGCCTGCCCGCAGCCAGAGCGCCTGAACGACGACAGCGAGGCTAAAAAACATGAGCGGAAACAGCCCGTAGTCGAGCCAGCCGGTGAGGGCCGAAAGGCCAACTCCGGCGATAACGACGACCAACAGGGGTGTGAAGCAGCACAGGGCCGCGAACAACGCGCCGCCCAGCCCCCATTTCAGCAAGCGGTCGGGGTTCTTAGTTGCTTGGGTCAAGTCGCGTTCTTTCTGTCTGGAGAGCGATTGGTTTCTGCCGGTCGTTTGCTGGCGCGCCGGACTTCGCGAACGATCAGAAACGCAAGCGCGACCACCAGCGCGATGGAAAGACCGCCGAGACCGGACAGCCAGGCCCCAATCCCGCCAAACAGCGCTGCGATCAGAGCCGCGCCACCTCCGCAACAGACGATCATGACCGGTGCCGCAACACCAATGGCAAGCAGCCCGCCCATCAGGTTATCGCGCATCGCATCGCCCTCCCGCGTCAGGACGCTGTGTCAGGGAGAACCTGTGCGGGATAACCGTTCGCCTTCACCGCCTCTAAGATGCTTTCAACGGTGGCTTGGGTATCATCGAAGGTCACGTTGTAAATACCATGTCCAAACTCCGGACCGTCCACGAAGTCGTTGATCTGGACAGACGGGACACCGCGCATTGAACTGGCAACTATGAAGGAGCAGGAGGGGCAAGTCAGCTCGCTGACGGCGATCTCGACGGTGCGCTCTTCTGCAAAGGCGGCTGAGGCAAATGCGGTTACAGCCAGTACCGATGATAGCAGTATGTGTTTCATGGGTTTGATCCTTGCTCAGAATTTCAGGATGAAAGGGGTGATGTAGGGAAAGGCCATCGCCACGGCGACGATGGCGGTGGCAATCCAGAGGGTCGCGCGCATGACCCTGCGGTTGATCGGGCGGGAACAGGTGCCATCCGCACAGGCCTCGGCAGCCACGGGCTTATAGGCCTTGTAAAACCCGTATCCGAGAAACGCGGCACTCAGCGCAAAGGTGTACCATTTGTATGCGTAGAGCGCGCCAAGCTGTGCGATGAACACGCCCGTCACGCCGAAACTCACCAGCACGAGCGGCAGGATGCAGCAGGACGTCATCGCCAGAGCACCCAGAACGCCGAACCCGGTCGCGCCCCAGGCTTTTGCGGTGTCATCGCCAACTTCGCGCACTTGTTCGGATGTCTGCGCCGTAAAACTCTGTTCCATAGATTCGTCCTTGCTCGGATATTTCTCACGTTCTACGGTCTGTAGTTGATACAGGCTCAAGAGGTTTTTTTTTGAGAGAAATGGATAACAGAAGCGTGAAGCCTATCAGTCGGGGCGAACTTGCGCGTGTGACCGGCTGCAACTTGGAAACAATCCGGTACTACGAGACGGTTGGGATCATGCCGGACCCGCCGCGCACCGCGAAAGGGTATCGAAGCTATGATGACACCCACGTCAGGCGGCTGAAATTCGTCATGCGGTCGCGCGACCTCGGCTTCTCGCTGGAGGAAATCCGGGATTTGCTCGGTTTGGTCGATAACCGGACGCAGACCTGCGCCCAGGTTCAAACCGTTGCCGAAGCACATCTTGAAGATGTCCAGGAAAAGATCGCCGATCTTACGCGGATTGAACGTGTTCTGTCAGAGACGGTCGCCCGTTGCACCGGTGATGCCGCCCCTGAATGCGCAGTGATCGATGCGCTTCTGGAAGCTTAGCCCCACTTTAGATTCAAAAATGCCAGATCCGCGAACTGCGCAGAAGCAGCCATTCAACGCCCCGCTGACAGCCAGGGGTTTGGGCTCTTGCCGGACGCTCGCGGCAAGACGTGCCAAGGCAGGAATGTCACACAGAAACCTCTGTGATCAAATGAAACCGGCGTTTACAGAAACATCCGATCTTGGCCCATTAATGCTCCTGTTGGCACAGATCGTGATTGGCAAGGGACGCCAACACATAGCAGTCTTCCGGCACGCCATCGCCGTCACACCCATTGGCAATACGCAGAAGCTCTTTTTCCAAGGCGCGGAGCTTTTTGATTTTCGCCCGAACATCCGAGAGCTGCGCGGTCGCGATATCGGTTGCCGCCTGGCATGACCGGTCGGGATGGTCTTGCAGCTCGATCAGCGACGAGATCGCTTCAATCGAGAAACCTAGGTCCCGTGCGTGCTTGATGAAGCTCAACCTCTCCAGACCCGCCTGGTCGTACCGTCTCTGGTTGCCTTCGGTGCGCTCGGGCGCGGTCAGCAGGCCGACAGTCTCATAATAGCGGATGGTCGGAACCTTGACCTTGGTGCGTCGTGAAAGCTCGCCGATGGAGAACATCAGAATATTCCTTGAACCTCTAGTCGCTAGAGATACTATGTTGTCTGGGACAACGAATCCAGAGGCTCGCCATGTCCCGTGAACATCTCTTCGCAACTCCGCTTCTCGACTTTGGAGCGCAGTCCATTCAAGGGCTGATTGCCGCGCGTGGTTGGTCTGCCCTCGCGACCCATGACCGGATCGGGGTCGTCTATGATTTTGTCCGCAACGAAATCCTGTTCGGCTACAATCGCGCGGATGACATTCCGGCCACCGAAGTGCTGTCTGACGGGTACGGACAGTGCAACACGAAAGGCACGCTGCTCATGGCGCTCCTGCGCGCACTCGGAGTCCGGTGTCGGCTTCACGGCTTTACGATCCACAAGGGCCTTCAGCGCGGCGTGGTGCCCGAGCTTGTCTATCCCATCGCGCCTTTGGAAATCCTGCACTCCTGGGTGGAGGTCGAAATGGATGGACGTTGGATCGACCTTGAGGGGTTCATCCTGGACAGCCGGTTTCTGTCAGCTTTGCAGACCGCCTTCGATGGACGGGAAAGCCTGTGTGGCTACGGTGTCGGCACGGATTGCTTAAGCGCGCCGCCGGTCGAATGGAAAGGCGACGGCACCTACATTCAAAAGTCTGGGATCGTTCAGGATTTTGGCCTCTTTGAGACCCCTGACGACGTCTACGAAAAACATGCCCAGGAGTTCGGTTGGGTTCGGGGCTTCCTCTATCGAAACATCATTCGTCATTGGATGAACCGTCGAGTTCGAGCATTTCGTTCGGGTCGCTTGAAGCCACAAGCAGTTTCAACACATTCGCATGGGGGCACACCTAATGCCGCATGACCACGTCCACATAGACCCCGAGGCGGGCGACCGGAGGGTGTTCGCTGCGATTGCCGTCAATCTTGGACTGACGGTCGCGCAGATCATTGGCGGGATCGTCTCCGGCTCTCTCGCACTGATCGCCGATGCGCTGCACAACTTCTCAGACGCGATTTCGCTCATCATTGCCTTTGCAGCGCGCAAGATCGCACGGCGACCGAGGGATGCGGACATGACCTTCGGCTACGGCCGGGTGGAGGTGGTTGCAGCGCTCATCAACTACACGACCCTTATCGTGATCGGTCTCTACCTGCTTTACGAGGCAGCGATGCGCTTTGTCGATCCGCAGCCTGTCGAGGGATGGCTGATCGTGATCATCGCGGGAATCGCGCTGATCGTGGACGCGGCTACCGCACTGCTGACTTATCGCATGTCCAAATCCAGCGTGAACATACGCGCGGCGTTCCTGCACAACGTCGCTGACGCGCTTGGCTCCATCGCCGTGATCCTCGCCGGAACACTGATCCTGCTCTACGACTGGCGGCTGATCGATCCTATCGTGACGGTCATGATTGCGGGCTATATCCTCTGGCAATCCTTCCGGGAGATCGGCCCGGTCATCCGCATCCTGATGCTCGGATCGCCGCCAGATATCGAGACGCGCGGCGTTCTCGACGCCGTGCGCGGGGTGCCCGGCGTGACCGGCATCCACCACGCGCATTTCTGGCAGATGGACGAGCATTGCGCCGCGCTCGACGCCCATGTGGTGATCGAGGAGGGCCGCTGGAATGACGCCGACGCGATCAAGGAGCGGATCAAGTCCGTCCTCTCCGACAGGTTCGACATCGAGCACACGACGTTGGAGCTTGAATGTGCGCGACACGCCTGTGGCGACCCTTCCGAGTTCGGCGGGCGCGGGCATGGTGAGGCGATCTCATGAACACGCCCGGAACCAGTGAGCAGAACGCGCCGATCCGGATGCGGGTGCAAGGGATGGATTGTGCGAAGGACGCGGCCGAGATCGAGCGCGCTGCGCGGTCGGCTGGCGTCGCGGCGGAGAACGTCAAGGTCTCGGCGGCAACCCACATAATGACGCTGCGCATCGCGGAAAACGATCTTCCGCAGGTGCGTCCGGCCCTAGAGGCGACAGGCTACGGATTCGAACGGATTGAGGGCGACGACGCCTCGACCGATCCAGCCCACCAAGACCCGTCCTACCGTCGGGCGCTCTGGATCGTGGTTGCGCTGAATCTCGGATACGGCGTTGTGGAAATGGCGGGCGGCTTCCTGTCCGACTCTCAGGCGCTGAAGGCGGATGCCCTCGATTTCCTTGGCGATGGGGCGATCACGTTTCTAGGCTTGCTCGCCATCGGCTGGAGCCTGACGTGGCGCGCCCGGTCCGCCATGATCCAGGGCGTGTTCCTTGGCCTTCTGGGACTTGGGGTTGTGGCTGGCACGTTCTGGCGCGTCCTGAATCAGGCCGCCCCCGAGGCGGGGCTGATGGGTGCCTTCGCCGTGGGTGCGCTGATCGTCAATATCCTCGCCGTCCTGCCGCTTCTGAAGCACCGGAAGGGAGACGCCAACATGCGGGCGGTCTGGCTGTTCTCGCGCAACGACGCCATCGGCAACGTCGCTGTGGTGATCGCGGCCGGACTTGTCGCCTGGTTCGGCAGTGGCTGGCCGGACCTGATCGTCGCCTTCGGTATCGCGGCGCTGTTCCTGTACTCGTCCTGGGCAATTATTCGCGACGCGCGGGCTGATTTGGGAGAGCAGCCGGTGCCGGACCAATAACGCCATGCCATCAATGTCGAGGTCGGCCAGAGCCTGAGAGGGCACAAAAGTGACGCACGAATCTACCTCGTTAGGCTGAAGCCGAAGAAGACGAGCCCGCCTTTTGCGGCAAGGCCAGATCCGTTGGAGTTAAGCTGCGGTCTGTCCTTCAGCACAGACGCATCTTTGGGCTGCGTCCCTGCCGCACTTCCATCTTGGCATGTCACGCCACGAAGGGGACCGGTCGATCTCCCCGCGTTTTCTTCCGGATGCAATCTCCGGAACCTGGCCCGACTGACGGTTGCGCGCGCGGCTTGCTCTCTTCAAGCAGAACTTTCCCCTGTCCGCTGACGCGGCCATTCCTCGCGCAGCAAAGTTCCGCCTGACAGCCTGTCCGGACGGTCCCGGTCTCTTCTTGCATCGAAAACGAGAGGAGATCGACATGACCCGCTACTACACCGTCACCACACCCGACGAAGGAAAAGACGGCAAGACCCGCTTCCACAAGATCGGTGTCGCCTTCCCGCAAAAGCCCGACGCGAAATCCTTCCTCACCATCCAGCTCTTCGCCACGCCCGTGACCGGCCAGCTCGTTCTCTTCGAGCCGAAGCCAGACGGGCAGGGCGATGCCCCGGACCTCGTCGAATGAGCTGTCCTCCGGGACGGTGCCTGCCGTCCCGGCCTTTTTCACACCGACATCTAGGAGACACCTCATGGACCTTCTGCCACAATCCATCCTCGACCAGCTCGCTGCGAACGGGCGCACCAACCAGGACCGCATCGAAGCAGGCGAAGACACCCTCGACTTCGATCCTGTGGTCAAACTCTTCACCCCCGATGCCGGAGCGACCTGGCTGCTTTCCGAAACCGATCCGGAAGACCCGGATATCGCGCACGGCCTCTGCGACCTCGGGCTTGGCTTTCCCGAAATCGGATCGGTCCGCCTCAGTGAAATTCGAGCCGTCCGCAGTCGTCTCGGATTACCCGTCGAACGTGACCTCCACTTCAAGGCAGACGGCACCCTCAGCGCCTATGCCGAGAGCGCTCGCAAAGCCGGAGGGATCGTCGCATGAGCACCAATATCCGCAGAGATCACGTCAGCGCCTTCGAGGCGCTGACGTCCGGTCGTTTCGAGAACTTCGCGCTCTTCTCCTGTTTCGTGGACGGTGCGCCGGCCTCGGCTATCGTCGCAGTAACAGCACCTGAAGATGCGAGCGGCGAATATGTCATCACGCCGCTCTTCGTCAGCGTGACCGACAGGATGGTGGTCACCGACCAAAGGGGAAGACCGGCCTGACTTTGTCTTGCGGGCCGCTCCGCTGGCCCGCCAAGCATCAGCGCGACACGCCGGACTTTTTCCTAAATAGACGCGTGTCGCCAGCATTTCCTCTTCCCACGGTGGCCCCGCATCGATGGCAAAGCTGTACGGGCCCTTCGCATCTCGACTCATCAAGGGTCTGAGCTCCGAGCCGTGCTAAACTGATCCCGACGACTCGGCAGCATTTTGCGTAGTGACACGATGCGCAAAAAGACAAATTGCGCAGATTCACGAACTGATGTATCCCAGAAGATGAAATGAGAGGGACGTTGGCAGGATATGCCAAATGTCTGCGACTTTTGTCCGAGGGGTCTGAGACGTGAAATCGGGACGCCCAAAACGCCTGAAACTTGAAGAGCGGATCGAACTCGCGCGGCGCTATCATGCCGGGGAAACGCCGAAGGTTCTGGCAGAGGCCTACGGTGTGTCGCGACGACACGTGACCCGGCTTGCCAAAGAGGAGCGGGGCGAAGGACAGGAGGTTCGAGACCCTTCGGTCACGGTGAGTTTCCGCGCGGCGCGTTCAGAGATGGCCGACTTCGATACGGCTTGGCACGCCCGTGGCTTTACGAGCCGCAGCCAGGCCTTGCAGGCGGTTGTGCGGGCGCGGTGTGGGCTGCTTGATCTGATGCGAGAAGATCTCCGGGCGTTCTCGGAGACGTTGCGGCAGGCACAAGACGTTGCAGACAGCGGCCGCATTCTGGCGAAGGCGGTGCAACGCGGAAAGCTGACGCTGTCGCCGGAGAACCGTGCGACGCTTGTCGCGCTGCATGATCTCGCGCAGCGCACCTATCGCGATCTGGCCGCGCTGAAAGCGTCGGCCTGTCAGCGACGGGGCGTGGGGTGGGACGCGGCGGAACCCGAGGCGTCAGACGTGCATGAGGAGTTGGTGGACCATGTCTGAGCCGCTCGCCCTCTATCACGCCGTCATGGGCAAGCTCTGGGAGACGGAGCGCATCCAGGGTCAGCGTCAGGCGCGCATAGACACGCGGCTGGCAGTGCGGCGGCAGGGTCGCAGTTACCAGCGCGTGGGCCGGGCCTCGCCGCGCAATCTGCTGAAGTCGGTTATGCCGGAGAGCCGCGCCGCGGTGTTCAAGCGGATCAGGGCAGGGGGGTGCAAGACGAAGCAGAGCCTTGGCAACCAGCTGTCTTACGTGAACGACAAGGCGGTTTACACCTACGCGACGATGACCAACCCGCTGACGGCTGAGGCCGTGATGACCGAGGCGCAGAAGGCGGAGATCGTGGAGGCCTGGGCGCAATCCTGGAGGGGCACGACGAAGCTCGGGTTTACCTCGCATATGCTGCTGTCGTTCCCGACCGACGTCACGGTGGATCAGGTACGCGAGATCACACTCGATTGGGCGGAGCATTTCTTCGAAAGCGGGGATTACGGCGATCAGTGGGACTACGTGCTCTCGGTGCATGATGACCGGGCCCACAAGCATGCGCATATCCTTCTAAACAACCGGGGCCTCGCCAACAGCACCTGGTTCTCCTGTTGGGCGGAGGGCGTGATGTCGCCGCAGTTGATGCGGGAAAAGCAGGCGGAGATCGCCGAACGCTACGGTGTGATACTGGAGGCCACGACCCGGCTCGAGCGCGGCATCTTCGAGAAGGCCCCAGGTATCGCAGAAATCTACCGGGCAAAGGACGAGGCGCGCCTGCCGCGCGAGATCGCACTGTCGCCCGAAGAGCGGGCCATAGCCAAGGCGCAGGTGATAGGGTTTGCCAAGGACTACCGCAATCTGGCCGATGTGCTGGATCGCATGGATCAGAAACACCTGGCCTACGCGATGCGCCGCATGGCGGCCTCAATCGGCTCGGACACGACCTACAGATTCACCGCAGGAGAGATCGATATGGAGACAATTCGAACGGTCGGTGAGGCCATCGACTATGCCGAGAAAACCATCGAAGCGCTACGGCTCAAGGCAGAAGAACTTGATGCCACCGAACGCCCGGGATTTGAGACCAAGGCGGCGGGTGTCGTTCGTGATCTCTCGCAGATGGTGCCGGACCCTGATCTGCGCGCCCGGTTCGGGCGTGACTTGACCGAGTCCTATCCGCCAGGAGCCGGAGACGGGCGCTTGAGTGCTGCGTTCTCATCGGGCAAGGACCCTGTCCTCGAGGCCCTGAAGGCGGATGCCGCAAGGGCCGGTCTCGATCCGCAAGAGATGGCTGCCCGGATCGAAGCCGGTGGGACGATGAACTATGGGCTTGCTCAGGATTGGGTGGACCGCGACATGGCGGCGGTTCTGGCCAAGGATGGCATCGATCTCGCTCAGGCCAGCGACGATCAACAAGATCGCGCGTTGGAAACAGTCGATCGGTTCATGGACCGATTGCTGGAGCGCGCGAAGGAGCTCGGCATAGCGACGGGTCTGTCGCGCGCATCGGACGATTTGCAGGTGATCGATGACGAGGACCGTGGGCCAAACCCGTATCTGCAGGACCTCGCGGACATGTTGCGCGACGGAAGCCTGTCAGAGGCTCAGGAAGAGACCGTCGAACGTACCCTCAGAGCCGAACTCTTCAAGGAGTTGGGCGAGGAAGGTCTGGGGGAGCTGCGGCGGGGAAATTATGAGGTTTTGGCAGAGGTGCTTCCCAACCGGATCGATCAGATCACGGTCACGCAGGAATTCCTCGAGCTGACCCATGAAGAGACCGGTGATCAGGTCTTTACCGACCGTGCCTCCGCCTTGCAGCAGGACAAGGTCGAGGCGTTGGCCCGGGACACCCATCTCGAGATGCAGCGGGGCAGGGGGCTATCGCGCGATCTCGACGATGAGATCAGCTTCTGATGAGCACCCGGCTTCCTCTCTGGGCTGCCGTGCCAGTCGGGACTCTCTGTGGAACGGCACTCGGCACGATCGCGGCGAGCTTCTATCTCGCACTGGCGTTGAGAACGGGGTTTGCCGAGTTTGACATGTTTGCCGTCTGGACGGCGAGCGCGGGTCTGCGCGCGGCGCATCCCGAGGCATTCAAGGTTGCGTTCGGCGCCGTTGGCTTCGGGGCCATTGGACTGGCGGTTCTGGCCTTCAGCTGGACCTGGGCGCAGGACCGGGATGATTACGGGTCCGCACATTGGCAGACCAGACGTGAACTCAAGGCGAACGGCATGCTCCAGACACCGGGATCCGGGTTTGTCTGCGGCAAGCTGGGAAAGCCCGCGTCAAAGGCGCCCTACATCTCTGCGAGCGACATACCGCATGTGATGATGGTGGCCCCGACCCGGGCCGGGAAGGGCGTGGGCTTCGTGATCCCGAACCTTTTGTCTTTCGCAGGTTCGGTCGTGGTTCTGGATGTGAAGGGCGAGAATTTCGAGAAGACGGCAAGGCTGAGGGCGCTCAACGGCGATGAGGTCTTTCGCTTCAGCCCGTTCGATTGGGCGAATAGTTCGCATCGCTACAACCCGCTCGCGCGGATCGCGGCCGCCCCCAGCTTCGCCCAGCAGTTCACAGAAGTCTCGATTCTGGCGGACCTCTTCCTCGACAAGGACAACAGGACACTCGACACCTTCTCCGAGGCGGGCAAATCGATATTCGTCGCGGCTTGCCTTCTGGCGATCCAACGCGGCCGACCGACGCTCGGTGAGGTCAACAAGATCGTCACCGGCGGGGACTACAAGAATGCACAGTACAGTGCTTATGCCGAAGAGGCGAAGGAAGCGACGGTGCGCGAGCTCTGGATCAACGCGGCCAGCGCGTCGTCGCGGCTGCTGACGTCCAACATCCAGGCTTTGATGACGGCCGGTCTGAAGCAGTGGGACAACCCTGCCGTCCGGACGGCAACTGATGCAAGCGACTTCGAGTTCGCGAACTTCAGGAAAAAACCGCACGCGCTCTACATCGTGGTGTCAGAAGATCACATCGCGACGCTGGCACCGCTCCTGCGGCTCATGTTCGCGGATCTCATTGCCAGTTTGCGGCAGAACGAGCCGGGTCCCTACGAGCCGTGGCCGGTCATGATGATGATCGACGAGTTCCAGCAAATGGGCGCGATGCCTTATCTCGAGCGGGCGATCCATTCGCTCGCCGCCTATGGCGGGCGCGTCGCGATAATTGCGCAGTCGTTGGCCTCGCTCGATCGCATCTACGGACCCGAGGGGCGCGAAAGCCTTGAGAACGGCGCAGGGCTCAAGCTCTACATAACGCCTCGCGACCAGCGTACCGTTCGCGAGGTCTCGGCGGCCGTCGGCAGCACCACCCGGGAGGCGGTGACCCGCATGTATGGTCGCAACAAGGGCATTTTGGGCGCGACCTCGACGACTTCTCGTCTTGAGGAACGTCCACTTCTCTCCGAGACCGAGGCACGCACCATGGATCCCGATGAGGTGATCATCCTGGCCTCACCGCAGCACCCGATCCGTGCACAGCGCATCAAATACTTCGAGGATTCCTTTTTCATCAATCTGTCAGATCGTCAGGCGGGCCGCGATTTTCCATATCCCCCACGTGTTGATGGCGTAGGGCCCTGGTTAGAAGACCCGAATCCCGCTCCTCCTGCACCCCATCCCGAGTCTTTCGAATCCACTGCAACAAGCGAGCGTGCACGCCGACGGCAATCGCGGTCCATGCAGACGCAAATGAATGAATACGCTGCCGGTGAGCTGCGTCCGGAAACCTTGGATCGGGAGGACCCGATCCCAGAAAAGTGGGAGCAAGTCTTCCGCGAGCAAGGTGACTTCATCGACGAACTGCTCGGGGACGAAATTGGACAATAGCCTCTGATAAATGCATCGCTCATCAGTCAGAGTAGCCAACTGCACTTCTGTATCGGAAATGATCCCCGTTGCATGCTCATGATGCCATGTGATGCGGCAAGAAAACTACCCTTCTTAGGCTCGCAGAGCTCACGATTTAGACCTGCGTATAGACTTCCACACTAACGTCCGTTAACTTCCAGCCTAGGAGGTAGCGATGGCAAACGAGCTGACATTCGAGGCGATCCGGGGCGTTCAGTCTCGTACTGCGTACTACACTGTTATGGTCCCCATGAAAATGGTGCCGAGGCTGTTCATTTTCGACGGCGATGATCTGCCGCCTGACCTGCGTGCCCAACGGGTGCTTTCAAAGGCAAGGGTACCTCAGATCGCAAATTACCTTGCTGAGAATTGGGACAATTACATCCTTTCCTCGCTTTGCGCTTCAGTTGATGGGGACCTGACATTCACCGCAGCGGGCAACGATGGGGCACTGAAGAATGTTGGTACGCTCAGCTTTGCGATGGATGCGCGGATCATTCTAAATGACGGCCAACACCGCAGAGCGGCAATTGAAGATGCGTTGAAGACAAGGCCAGCCTTGGAAAATGAAACGATATCAGTTGTGATCTTTGCGGACCGTGGACTTGAGCGAAGTCAACAGATGTTTGCAGATTTAAATATGAACGCCGTTCGCCCATCAAATTCGCTGAATATTCTATACGACAAAAGGGATCCGCTCGCCGGACTATCCGTCGACGTGTTTCGAATTGTGCCATTCTTCAATCGGTTTTTAGAGCTTGAGAAAAAATCACTCTCAAACCGAACAACCAAGCTCTACACATTGTCCAGTTTGCAGCAGGCACATGAATGGATGGTTGGTCCAGCAGGAGACAGATTTGGCGAGGAAACGCTCGATCTCGTGGTACAATTCTGGAATGCGCTCTACGACGTTTTGGACGACTGGCAAAGACTGGATGGCGGAAGCTTGAACGCGCATGATCTTCGGCAAAACACGGTGCACTCCCACGGCGTTTTGCTTCAAGCCTTCGGCGTCCTCGGGGGAACCCTGATTGATGCCTATCCTCAGGAATGGCCTGAGAAGCTAAAGTCGCTTTCTTCCTTGGATTGGTCGAGACGAAATGCGGAACTCTGGGAAGGCAAAGTCATGAACGACGCACGCATGAATGGCCAGCGCAGGAGCGTTCTTCTTGGAGCGGCTGTCTTGTTCGAAACTATTGGATTGCCATTGGAAGCAAGAATGAAGGCGGCCATGGAAGCGCAAGGTCAGGTCGCGGCATGAGTAGAGAAAAAAAGGCGACCGAACCTGACGCAGCGCTTACGTTCGATGCACTCGAAGAACGGATTCGCGTTGCCTATTGCAACGACAAGCGCCCTTGGGTGATCGGCTACAGTGGTGGAAAGGACTCGACCTGCGCATTGCAGATGATATGGCGCGCACTGCAGGCACTACCGAAATCCGAACGCGAAAAACCAATCTATGTCTTGAGCTCTGATACGCTGGTCGAAACACCCGTTATTGTGGACTATATCGATAGTGCACTCACGCGCATAAACGACGCAGCGAAAGCACAGGGCATGCCGGTTTCGGCTCACAAGGTTGTGCCTGATGTAAATGATAGCTTCTGGGTCAACCTAATAGGACGCGGCTATCCGGCTCCATCACGTCGCTTCCGGTGGTGCACTGAACGACTTAAGATAGACCCTGCCAATGCATTCATAAAAAGCCGCGTCGCAGAGTTTGGCGAAGTTGTTATGGTGCTTGGTGTTCGCAGCGCTGAAAGCGCAACACGCGCGCAAGTAATGGCGCTTCACCGGCTGGAGGGGAGTCTGTTTTCGCGGCATTCGTCGCTCTTGGGTGCGTATGTTTTCACACCGATTGAGGCGCTCTCGGTTGATGACGTTTGGGACTATATCCTGCAAACGCCGTCACCGTGGGGAGCTGACAATCGTCAGCTTCTCAAGATGTATCGCAACGCTCAGGCGGGTGAGTGCCCGCTGGTGGTCGATAAAAACACCGAAAGCTGCGGCAACTCCCGGTTTGGTTGCTGGGTATGCACTGTCGTCACAAAGGACAAAGCAATGGAGGCGATGGTCGACAACGGCGAGGAATGGCTCGAACCGCTCTTGGACGTTAGAGACTTCCTGGCGGAGACGCTGGATCCAGAGCGCAAGAAAGTCGTGCGAGATTTCCGCAGGCGCACTGGGAAGATAACGCTCAATCGCTCAGGCGATGGGTTGATACCCGGGCCCTACAAACGCGATTTCCGCCAAGAGGTGCTCAAAAGGTTGTTGGAAGCACAGAGGGAGGCGGCGAATCTCGTCACAGATGAGCCTGCTCCGACGCTGATCCATGAAGCAGAAATCCACGAGATTCAGCGCATTTGGCGACGTGAGTTGGGTGATTGGGCCAATAGTGCCTATCAGATTGTAAAGGATGTGCTCGGTAAAGAACTCCATGCGCACGAAGCCGACGACTTCGAGTTTTCGTCCGCCGATGGCGACATTTTGCGCCAAGTTTGCCAGGAACACGACCTTCCAATCCAAATGATGGGCGAACTGCTGGATGCCGAACGTTCGGTTCAGGGCATGCGTCGCAGGTCATCGATCCACACGCGCATTGCAAGCATCCTTGAAAAGGAATGGCGCTCGGAGGACGAAGTTCTGGCAAATTTGGCTGCCGAGCTGGAAGAAGAGGGCGCGGCAAACGAGGCGCCGAACTTATGAGATTTCGTGAGTTAGTCCTTGAGAACGTCGGTCTGTATGACGGTTGCCACACGTTCGACCTTGAGACGGTGCCGGCTGAGGGTGCCAATGTGGTTGCCATCTTGGGGCATAATGGCGGCGGAAAAACCACCTTCCTCGATGCAATCCGGCTCGTATTGTACGGTCGCAGAGCGCTTGGCCCACGCACTGCACAATCAACATATGAAGAGCATCTGTTAAGAAAAATCAGTGCGACAGCGGCAACGCGCGAGGCCGCCATCACGCTGTCATTCGTTCGCGTGGAGAATGGTCAGCAAGTCAACTACACGGTCAAACGCGCTTGGTCATCCCGCGGAAAATCCGTGGTCGAAACACTTGACCTTATTAGGGAAGGCCACCCGATCTCTGACCTGGAACGGGCTGAATATGCGCAATACGTCGAAGAACTTGTGCCTCCCGGTCTTTCACAGTTGTTCTTTTTTGATGGCGAGAAGATACAAGAGATCGCGGATGACGATGGCAGCCTCGGGCTGAGAGATGCGATCCGATCGCTTCTGGGATTGGACATTATCGACCAGCTGCAGACAGACCTGACTGTCTATACTAGTCGGCGAGCAGACCAGGATTCATCTGGTAATATTGATCGCCTCCTGTCCGAGCAGGAGCGCCTCAGACAAGAGCTTGCAACCCAACAGGATCTTCGCGCCGAACTGCAAAGCAAATGCGATCAAGCCGCGCGACGGGTGGAGCGATCCGAGGCCGCTTATCGCAACGAAGGTGGTCGGCAGGCACTGTCGCGCGAAGACGTCCTGACCAAACTTCGAAGCGCAGAGATAGACCAGTCCGAGTTGAGCACGCAACTGAAGCGCGCGGCCAACGATCTGTTGCCGCTAGGTTTAGCGCCCACATTGGTACAGCATTTTTACCAAACCTGTACTGAGGCGCGGCAGGGCACTCACGCGATCGCGATTCGCGCCTTCATTGATGCGTTTGAGCGGCAATCAAGCATACCCAACGAGAAAGGCAACATCTGGTCCAGTCAGCATTTTGATGATTTGCGTGCTGTGACGAAGGGAGATGCAGGAGGGCAGGGACCACGTCTGTTGGCAGAACCAGATTGGATTTTGCGGCGTCTGGACTGTCTGACTGATGGGCGGCAGGAAGAAGTAACAAGCTTGGCCGACAGGTTTGACAGAAACAGAGAGCTTCGCGCCAAGTTAAAAAGGGAGCTCGAGGGGTTCGACACGGGACAAGCCGAACAAGCGCTTTCCGCTTTGAAAGAGGCTGAGCGCACTCTTGGGGGTTTGGAACGTGATCTGCAGTTCTGCGACGAAGGAATAGATCGGCTTTTGCGTGATATTGAAGCGATAGAGCGCAAGTTCAGGTCGGAGGAAGCTGCTCTGAAGAAATTGGCTCAAGAAGAGCGCGGGATCGCTCTCGCGGTGCGCGCGCAAACCGCACTTTCTTCTTTTGGAGTTGCGCTCCTCGAGGACAGGATCAGCAGATTAAAGGCCGAGTTCGTTGACTGTTTCAACCGATTGAGCCGCAAGAAATCATTGGTTTCTAGCGTCGAAATCGACCCGGCGGATTTTAGCGTGAGCCTGATTGGCAGTGATGGAATAACAATCGAGAAGAACAGCTTATCTGCAGGAGAACGGCAGATTTATGCGATTTCCATGCTTTGGGCTTTGGGAAAGACAAGCGGCCGTCAACTGCCGATCGTGATCGACACCCCTTTCTCAAGGCTTGACCAAAGCCACCGATTGGCAATTGTTCGAGACTATCTGCCAACTGCAAGCCATCAGGTAATCTTGCTTTGCACCGATACGGAAATGACACCCTCCCTAGCCAAGTCCCTCGGAGCGCATGTAGCACGGACCTACAAGCTTGAGGCGACCGCGGAAGCAAGACGCACGACACTTTTTCCGGTTGGCGATCTTTCAGCGGAACTAGTCTGATGCATTTTACAAAGCTCAGAGTATCAACTGAGGCAACTGGCCGTCTCCGTATGTTGCGTCAACGCAGCGGCCTCACACCGAACCTCCTGTGCCGGATGGCTCTGACCGCCTCACTCGAGACAGGACCAGTTGGCGACATGGTTCCACCGGAGGAAAATGGGCAGGAATTTAACGCCTATACGCTCTTTGGATCCGACCAACCGATATTCCTTTCAATGCTGATACTTGTCGAGCAAGGGCAAAGCGGAGCAGAATTAGATGACGAAGACCTAATGCGACGCCTGAGATGCCATATCGACCGCGGCATTGGTTACATCGCAATTCGCATAAACTCGCCAGCTGATGCAGCAAGGCTTCTGGCAGGAGATGCGGCATGACTCCCGGGTCAATTTATCTTGATCACAACGCCTCAACGCCAGTCGATGAGATGGTGATTGATCGTGTTGTTGACGCCATGCGCGAATTGACAGGCAACCCCTCGGCAATAGACCACCCTGATGGCGCCGCCGCAGCCGCAGCCATCGAACGCGCGCGCGAACATATCGCGAAGGGAATTGGCGCAAGACCGGCCGACATAGTCTTTGTAAGCGGCGCAACCGAGGCGAACAATCTCGCCATCAAAGGTGTGGTCGCCAGTCCGCGCCGATCGGACAACCAACGCATTATCACGGTCGCAACAGAACACCCTTCTGTGCTTGAAGCGGCAAAACATTCAAGTCCAGCCGAAGACGTGATCGTCCTTTCAGTGGACGTACAGGGCAGGATTGATTTGGACCGGCTCGAGGCAGAACTCAAAAAAGGGGTGGCACTCGTAAGCTGTATGGCCGCCAACAACGAGACCGGCGTGCGCCACCCGCTTTCAGAAATTGGGTATTTGTGTGAGCGATACGGTGCTCTGTTTCACAGCGATCTGACACAGTTGATAGCCTACGAGAAGATCGACGTTCAAGACGCAAACATCCACCTTGCAAGCCTATCTGGTCACAAAATGTATGGTCCCAAGGGAATTGGGGTCCTCTATTGTCGTCGGCGCCGCCCGCATGTGGCGCTTGAGCCGATCAACCGGGGAGGGGGTCAGGAGCGAGGACTTCGCTCTGGAACGCTCAACACAGCCGGGATTGTTGGGCTTGGGGCGGCTTTTGAATTGCGACAATCCCGCCTCGGCGATGCTGAGAGCATCAATGACCTGAGGGATAAGCTGGAGCGCCGACTTGTAGAAGAAACGGGGGCATGGGTGAATGGGAATGAAGCATCTCGAATTCCCAATTCTCTGAATCTTTCGATCCCATCGGTTGAGCCCTTTGCGCTGATGCGACGTCTGACCGACCAGATCACCTTTTCAAGCTCCAGCGCTTGTTCGACGCAATCAGTAGAGGACTCTCATGTCCTTGAGGCCATGTTTGGTGCAGGAACGGAGCGTACAAAAAACGCGTTTCGACTGGGCTTGGGCTATGGCACGACCGACGAACAGATTGAGACAACGGCTGAACTGTTCATTCAAGCGGTTGCTGACATCAGGCGGGGCCGCGTTGGCAGCGCGGCCTGAACTCAAAACGTTAAATCAAATACTCTCATCGCTTGATCTCGCAATGCGTCTTGTCGCGCGATGGCCTGTTCGGCCCCCCATTTATCCTCCTCGGCGATGTTCTGATTGATCGACAGGCGAGAACCTTGAAGGACCGGCTTCTTGTCAACGAAAGGCCTGTTTCCGGCACGATCATTCTCATCTTGGCTGAGCAAGGTAAGGTTTCCAAGTTTATGCAAGTGAGGTAGCATTTCTGCCCCTGCCTCTTCAGGGTTCTGCGGACTGATATGCTCCAGGGTCATTGCGCGGATATCGATCGGTACATTGGGCGCATGAACGGTTGGTCGACCGTTCGCCTGGCCATCATACCACGCCGACATGAATTCGCTCATGGCTAGAATGTACTTCAACTCTTTCTTGTGTCGCTCGTACTCGAGCCCATCTAATTGACGCTCCATCGCCTCTCTGGTCGCGTATCTATCTAGAAGATCCGTCAAAATCGCTTCGACTTCGGGCAATCGATAGTCAGCTGGCGATGTGTTCAGAAGTGTAATAATGGGCCCCATCCTGCGATCGTATTCCGCAATCCGCGCGCGCGCCAAGACCCCATACCGGAATGCAAACCGCTCCAAAACACAAAGCAGTCGCTCGCGATGATCGGCATTGAGGCTTCGCGATGCGCAGACCAGGGGGAGTATCCAGTGCTGCTTTAGGTCTCCTAGGGTGAATGCCAGTCGATGAGCCATGACCGGTGTCAATTGCAGACCCCCACCGGCGATGTCGCCACCGGTCAAAGCCTTCATCATTACCATGTCGGTCTTCAGGGTTTGCACACTCTGAAGAAGTGACCTTGCCTCTGCTGCACCGAGAAGATCACCGCTTGAAAGCTCCTCAAAATGCATCGCTTCAAACTCTGTTGATGTCCTCGCTGTGTTGAAGCGTTTTCCCGTACGAGTCTGATATGCCAATTGAAGATAGGTGTCGGGGTTTTCGGCAATGCCACCGATTTCCTTCCAAGCATCAGATAGCTCATCTCGCTCTGCTGGTTCCAGCCTTTGTTCTGCCCGTTCCATGGTGGTTGCCCGGAGAAGATCACAATCGCTGACGGGAAGACCTCTGTTGTTCAACACCCTGAAAATGAGGCTGGCGTGCTCCGGTGCATTAGCCTCAATATGAACGACTTCCCAGTCTTCGAGAGCACTGGCGTAGAATTGGTTCAGCGCATTGAATTCAAGCGCGGTGGACCCGGTCGCCTCGCGATGCCCCTGAAGCATTGCAAAACATGCGTCAAACGCAGCCTTTAGCAGGTAGTGAGATTGAGCTACTTCTTCTACATGATCGCCTCGCAACAATGCTTTGAAATAGGCGTCATCGGTCTCATTCAAGGTCAGGGGATAAACGTCCCTGGCCTCCATGAAATCGAGATCTCTGCTCATGATGAAACGGAACTGGAGAGTTTCCGCCATTGTGCTCAAGGCGGTTCCGCGCTGTGCATCATCCGCACCAAACTCGGCCGCTGCCAGCAAACAGTGTTGCCGTAGCGCCGCCACGAAAAGGAGAAAAGTGGCAAACCGCTGCTGCCCGTCTATCACATCCCGTCGTGGGCGAACCAGACCGCCAGGGTCTCGAGGCGCGGTTACCACGGATCCAAAAAAGTGTCGCTCACGTTCACCGTTGATACGCTTTTGCCAACACCTGCGAACATCGTCGATGAAGGCGTCTATCTGCTCATCCGTCCACTCATATGCACGTTGGTACGCTGGCACGCGAAAGAGAGTCATTCCGCCAAAAAGACCAGATACGGTAGTCGGTGTCGCGCGCTGGCAGAGTAGGTCCGAGACTCGTTCCATCAAAAGTTACTGCCCAGTTTCATTTTCGAGTAAAGCTTGGTAGCGAATTAAGAAATTTGACGGATCAGACGGCTTGGCGCCCATATTGCTACGAAGAAGCTCAAAGCCTCCCGCGGCATACAGATTCAGGATGTGCATGCCTTCCGGGGACAAGCGCGTAGGAGAGGCGACTTGAAGAAGCTTCGCGATCGACTTCTCAAGCTGTTGTTCGGAGTAATCTTCAGAATGAAGAGCAGTAACCTCTGCATCAACGAGCAAGCCTGCAATGTACTCGCGGTACGGCTCATATTCATTCGGATAGGTCTGAATGAATATGCCCGCCCGATCAAGCATCTCAGGAGTACCTGTTTTCCTGTAGGTGAGGCCCAGCATGAGTCCTGCATAATAGGCATCAAAGAGAATAAGCGAACCGCGCGCTGCATCTGACGATCTGGTTCTGCTGAACATTCTTTGATCGATGTAGCCAAAGTAGCCGCGTGCGGCTTCGTGGAGCACAAACCCACGTGCACGTGTGACCAGTTCAGAACTCATGAGGACACCGCTCCGCTTTGGAATTGGAAGAAGGTGCTCTTGCTTTCATCTATGAGAACGGATCCGTCAGCTTGATTGATTGAGGCAGTGACAAACTGCGTGTCTGTTCGTTTCTCAAACGAGTCTGCGAAACCTTCACGCTCACTGGAGATAACGAAGACAATTAATTGATCGAATATCTTGGGAATGAGAGCCCCAACGTTTTGCCGGAGAACAAGGTCCAGAGAGACTGCAGGGGAATCTACAATGAACGGCAAGCGCGCCGGGGCTTCTGCCAAAAGGGCTGTCAGAAATGCGTAGCACACCGCAAGTTTTTGGCCCTCGCTGGCGCTGTCTTTCGGGAGGTTTTCTTCATTCACCAAATGAAGGCGGCCATCGATCCTGGAAACACGAATGATCTCGCTATCCAAGATTTTTTCGAGTTGGGAGTTTGTTCGGTCTTTCACGAACACTTGTAGCCGTTCTTTCGCGAGCTTGCGAGCACGTTGAGTTGCACGAATTAACTTGTCCGCGGCTGTGAAGTATCGGTTATTGCCGCTAGCCATTTCGAAAGCCTTACGGCGCTTGCCTTCCTCTTCCTTGCATGCTGGAAGGTTTCTCTTCCAGTCAGCCTCGTGTATCGAGATTGGTACCTCCGTCAAGAATTGCAGAGCCTGAGACTTCCGCGCTTGCTCTGCCTGAAGTGCTTCTCGCTCGGATGTAAGCCTTTCGACCTCCTCCATGCCTGCTTCTGCCTTCTCGATATCCAGCCTAGCGCGTTCCTGAGCTATGCTGGTCAAACGATCCTCAGCTTCACTAAGGTCATTGACGACGGCAGAAAACCAACGGCGGTCGAATCCGTCTTTGAGCTTGTACTTAATATCGTTAATGACTTGGACTTGCTCATCACCAAGATGATCGTCTGCGTGTGAGAGAATGTATTTCCGCTTTGCCTCATCGATCTCTTCACCGCATATACAATTTTTCTTGGTAGCGAGCTCCTCAAAGAACGATTTTGACGAGCGCGGAAGCCGCCTAGTTTCCAATGTGTTGTTGAGTGTTGTAAGTCTTTCTCCAACACGGGAATGAAGGCTTAGCGGCAATCTGAAACTTGAAACCGCTTCGGTTGCGAAACGCGAAATATCATTTCTCGCCTTTTGGTCACGATCTTCGATGTCTTTTTGACGATTCTTAAATGCTTGATCCTCGAGGCCGAGCTCTTCGAGGCGGTCCGTTATCTCTGCGGTCCGACGGTCGATCTTCGCAAGAGATCGATCCAAGCCGTCCTTCTCTTGCGTGAGTTTCGCAAGTATCTCTTTGGCCTCTTCATACTCACGTTCAAGCCGATTGACCGCCGATTGCTCAGATGCGGTGGTGATATCCTTATTCAGCTTTTTTCGATTCTCTTTGAGGACACCAATTTTGTTCACCAGGTCTTCAAAAGCATCGGTCTTGTAAAGGGCTTCAATAGCTCTGTCCGCAGCAGCAGCACCGTCCTTAAGCATGTTTTGCGCAAGTTCGCCGTCGAACACAAACAGCTCGATACTTCTCTCAAGAGCGTCCGCCAATGCGGGGTCGACTGTACTCAGCAGGTGCCCATTCTGCCGTCCGGCTTCGACGGTGGTTGTGTAGAAATAGTGTCGCCCCATCTCGAAATCGCATTCGAGCCGAATGGATAGCCGTTCGCCATAGACTGATAAGTGAAGTTCAAAGTGTCCCTCCTTTGTCGTTCGGTCAGCCTGAAGTGAGGAGATCGACAGCGAAGGATCTAGTTGACCCGTAAGCGCTGAGCGCAAAAGAGCCATCGTTGTCGTTTTGCCGGTTCCGTTTGGCATCTGAACTAAGACATGACGATACTTGTCCGGTTTTAGGGCAATTTTTGCATCGCGCAAATAGCCACGAAGCCCCTTTGCATTCCAGCCAAGAAGAAGAACGTTATTGCTTGTCACTCAAACTGTCCTCTTCAAGTATGACGTCAATTGTGTTTTCGATCCTGTGAGTGGGCGGCATGACATCCAGCGTTGAAATCAGCAGTCGCTCAGTCGATGTCTGAGCTGTGACGCTCACCGAGACGCCTTGCGCCGCTTCGGCAATCGCAAGTGCGATTTCTTCGCTCGCGGTTCTCTTTTTTGGACTCGTCACTGTTCTTCCTTTCGCGTTGCGCTAAGGCTCCGCAGCCAGTCATATCGCTTTACGTCTGTGCTGTCGCTATCGTCATCACAGCCAAAGTCTACAAAGTCTAGCACATGCGCGCGTTTCTCCTCGTTGTTGGGATCTGTACGCAGGCAACGACCAAGCCTCTGAATTGTTTCCAGTTTCGCCCGGGCTGAAGAAAACAGAACGATGTTCTTGACGGACTTAATGTCAATGCCTTCTGATAGCCGGTGGCAACTTACCAGACAGTCCAGTCGCCCGTTCGCAAAATCCAACAAGCGCTGCGCTTCATCACCTTCGTAATATGTTCCGAACACAATTCCTGCATCCATAAGAAGTCTTTGCACAAGCTCACCGTATTTGCGTGTTTCTACAAAGATCAGGGAGCGTTCATAGAGCTCTGGTTTGCTCGTGAGATGCTCATTGAAAGGTTCCAACTTCTCTATCGTAACCTTTCGCACACGAGAAATGTCACGATAGAGTGCTTCGTCGCTCACGACTTCACCTGACGCCCTACGGGCATGGTGGCGCTTGATGATTTTCCGGATTTCGGCCCGATCGTCATCCGACAATTCATACTCTAATGCCGTGTAATCAAATTCGCACAAAATACCGCGTTGAATAGCATCTTCAATTTCAAACTTGAAAATGATGGGGCCGACTTCGTTCTCAATGAAATCGTTTCCAGCTTGATCATACTCCCTTTCAGGGGTCGCACTCAGCCCTAACCGGTAGCTGAGTGGTGACACCAGACCAGAAAGCGTGGTCACCTGTGCCGGCGATCCAAATCCATGAACTTCATCACATACAATCAGCGTTCTCTCTGCTGTCCCTTCAACACTCGAAAGAAACTCCGGCAAGTGGTGCTGCGAAACAAGGAGTAGCCTTCTGCCGCGGCTCGCAACAAACCGCGCTCCTTCGTGATGCGAGCCAAATTGCCGATAGACCCTGCAGTTGCAGTCCGTGACAAGCGCCTGAAACCATTGTTCTAGGAGGTCGTTGCCGCGCATGGTCACGATGACAGTATCGACCAGATCGCGAGTTGTGAGCTTGTCTATGATCCGTAGTGCTGTCCGGGTTTTACCGGTGCCGGTTGCCATTTCGAGCACGCCGTTCTTCTCTGCTAGAAACCTTTCAACTGCCTCATCTTGGTGGCGCCATCTTGTGTCTTTGAGGACCTTTGCTTTCGAATCGCTTTTTGGCCGGTAGAACTGAGCGATATTCCGACGTATAGCCTCGGGGATATCGAAGCATTGGACATTCGGATCAATGTTGTTCCACAGTCTTTCAAAGCGGTTTCGATGGGACTGAACACGTGACGCGTCGCGCGCGTCAGCCCAACTCAAGAAAACATCTAAGCTCTCGAAATTGCGCCTGCCTTGCTCGGTTTCGTTCTGAGAACCGTGGAAGACAACCGCTTCATCCTCACTATCACGAAATATGCCAAGTTTGGGATGGTAGTCTCCACTCAACTTGCCTGTCGTTATAGCAATACGGATGGTCAGAAGCTTTTCCGCGATCATGTATGATAGTGTCTGAACAGGCTTGGAACTTGCGCTTTTTTCGAGCTCATCAACTTCGTCTCTAAGTGCCTGAAGCAGGACGTCGTCTTGGATTGCGTCCGCACCCTGTTTGATCGCTGCCCAATCTTCGGGCTTGAGCTTTGGACTGGTGATCAGCCGCATCTTGCCGCCGTTCCCCGCAAACTCTGCTATGCCGCTTGAAACACGTTGAAGCCAACTCGACGTAAAGTACCCGACACCTCGATCATAGAACACTGAGTGAGCAAGGCATGGATTCATTAACACCTGATCGATGTCATCTAGAGATGTATCCACATCTGAAGGAAAGGTCAGAGATCTTAAAGACTTGCTCATGAAACGATGGTGCAACATGCACACGCAACATGGAAGTCAGATGTGTCTTTCTTGTGCTTTTTCCCTAGCCCAGCACGGCCACGTTATGGGCTATTCAGAGCCGATTGATCAAGTTTTGCTCTCAGTCGATAGCAGGACGCTTTGCCAGGTGATCTCGTCGCGGCCGAGGAGGTCAGGGCGTGTTTCAAGGTATTGTATCTGGAAGCCGTTACTTCCTGCCAGTTCAGTCAGCTCATCCAAAGATACTTCAAAAATTGAGCGTGCCGCGTCTGCCGGACCAAGACGGAGGGTGATGTAGACAAAACCGCTAGGCTTCAACAACGAAGCAATCGTAGAAACAGCGGCCGGGCGGTCCTCCTCGGAGATATGCATCCAAACTGCGCTCAGAACGATGATATCAAACCTCCTTGTATGGCTGCTAATGATGTCCAACCCGGGCAAGGCGTCGCGGACCCATTGAATGGAGCTGTCTTTGTGGGCGTGGCGGGCGATCTGAAGCATGGCGCTCGACGGTTCTGCTGCAACAACCCGATGGCCGAGCAAAGCGAGCCAAGCCGAGTCTCGGCCTGTTCCGGCACCTACATCAAGAATATCCACCCGTGCGTCTGCAAAGCCTTCCTTGAGGATATTCGCGAGACCCGGGTGCGCAGCATCCGCCGAGATGCCTTCATAGCTGTCGGCCAAGTCCAACGCGTGTTGGTCATAATATGCGGATGCCGGAGTTTTCGTCATAGGATTCGCGACCCGAGACCAATCAATTTGAAAACATGTCATGACCAGCAGGCTAAAGCTGGTAAAACACGCGAGGAGGAGCATCGACTGGAATGACCGGCGCACAACCAGAGGTCTGTTGTACCAGCAATCGCCCTTGGCTGAAACAAAGTTTGCGGGTGAACGGGTTTCTAACCAATTGAGCGTCTGCTCTATCACGTAGCGCAGACGCTGAATCACCAAAAATAAACAGGCATTGCCGACAGTTGCCAGGAACAACAGCGCAACTTGAAAGAATGGTGAACCATCTACTTTGGACACCCCGAACCATAATCCACCTGTCAGCGTCATGGAGATGAGTGGAATTTGCCACATCTGGTGGTTGAGGGCGCGAAAGGTTTGGTGGTTCTGCTCGAACGCCAGAGCGCTCAGATCAAGCTCTGGCGAACTTTGCTCCTCTGTCATTTTTTCTTCCTCTTGAATATGCTCGCCTTCGCGATGGCATGGTTGCTGGGCACTGGCATTGAGTGCTTCGATTGTCGTCAAGTCTTAATACGGAGGATCAATGGGTGACTGTATTTTTTCACGGTAATTTTGGATTGAACAGAGAGCGCATGTCTCGTATCTTGGCTAACGCACTCAAACAGCCAACGCTTCGCGACAAAGAGCTTGCAGAGCCCTTCAGATACGGCGCGCCATTTGCTTCCGCGTATCGTTCATGGCTGCATAAATCTGGTGTCATTGAGCTAAGATTTCCGATTGTTTTGACACGCTTTGGAGAGGTTCTTCGCGAGAAGGACCCTGAGTTCCGCAAGGTGCCTACGCTTTGGTTCATTCACCAACAGTTGACAGCGGATCCCGAACGCGCTGAGGCATGGCATTTTTTCATGGGCGAGTTTCGATCTATGTGGACCCAGTTTTCGGTTGCTGACCTGCGAAACGGATTGGTTATGAAGCTTAGCGCGCATGATGCAAAACACTTTGGACCTCAAAGCATGATGATACCGGTCATCGTACGTAAGCTTCTGGAATGCTATACATCCGATGCAGGGCTGGGGCCTCTAGGATTGCTCGAATGTCATTCGGACGAAACTTATGAGT
Organism: uncultured Roseobacter sp.; assembly: GCF_947492555.1. GTDB lineage: Bacteria > Pseudomonadota > Alphaproteobacteria > Rhodobacterales > Rhodobacteraceae > Roseobacter. Next base: position 24,395 of record NZ_CANLNE010000007.1, on the reverse strand, counting down.
TCTCGAAAAAAGAAGCAGACAAAGCGCTGTCAACACCCCAGAGCTTAGCTGAGGCATATTAAACAATAGCAGGCCATGCTCACCACTTCGCCATCCGCAGAAAGCTTGACAACATTCGTACGAAAAACTCAATCGTGAAAAAAGAATCTCCGAAATTTTGCAGTTTGGTTTAATCAGCGTGTCCCAACAACCAGGACCTCTGAGACGCCGCGTTTACCGCTGTCGCGTCCTAGCTGAACAATGACATCTATCGACCGTCGGATGTAGCTCTGTACCTCGGCGAAGGTCAAAGGTGTCCCGGCCTGCAAGACCATGATCGCCAACCGGTCTATCGCAAGCTCAGCGGTTTCGGCGTGGATTGTTGTCACCGATCCGCCGTGACCCGTGTTGATGGCTTCCAGATATGTCAGCGCTTCAGCACCGCGCAACTCGCCCACAACGATGCGATCCGGGCGCATGCGCAAACTCGCCTGTAGCAGAGCACTTGTTGACCGCTGAGATGTCGGAACACGCTCAGACAACAGGCAAACAGTGTTTGGCTGACCAGGGAAAAGCTCGAAGGCGTCTTCAATGGTGATGAGCCTCTCGTCGTCCGGAACCGATTTCAGCAAATGCCTTGCGAATGTGGTTTTGCCGGTGGACGTCCCACCGCTGACCAAAAGATTCAAACGATGGCGGACGAGCGACGACAAGGCTCTGGAGAGGTCGCTCTTTGCAATTTCCTCGACTTCTGAGAGTCTCGATTGCCGCCGACCATCGAGCGAGACCGGCTTCCCGAACAGATACTCAGGATCGAAGGTTGTCTGGCCACCAACGCCAAATAGCCGAATGGAGATCGCTGCGCCGTGTTCTACCGCGGGTGGCACAACAACCTGGATGCGTAGCGGGCGCTCAAGGTAGTCGATCTTACCTGAAACTAAAGGCGACTTCTGCGACACTCGCGCGCGCGCATCACCAACCAATGTGGCAGCCAGATTTGCTGCTGCGGCCACCTCGACAGTGCGGTCAATTCTCTCCATGGCGTGGGCACCTTGGCGTTCGATCCAGACATTACCATCCGGGTTGATCGCCAACTCGATTATGTCGTCCTTCAGGATCAAATCGCGATAGGGTTCTAGGTATTGCTCGAGATACGAGGAGGGGAGGGACGCTTCGCTCAATAGATCACGATGTCCCTATCGACCAGTACGGTTACCATGGCCCCCTGATCGACGTAGATGGTTGGCGAGATCGAGACCTGATCGGCGATCACCGAACTTGTCGCGTCTTCGAGATCATTGCCGACCTCCTCCAGAACCTCGCGGGTCACTTCGTCTTCCGTGGAATTGGCGGCGACTGCGGGGGCCGCGCCGATAATCGATATCAGAGCAGCTCCTCCAAAGCGTTCGTCGAACTTCGTATCCACCAAACCGGTCAGGCCGGAGCGTCCGAGTTGATCACCCCCGACAGAGGCGATCTGCATGGACGTACCGTCCGGCGTGAGGACGCGCGTCCATAGAATGAGGATGCGTTTCTGGTTCACTTCCACGCCCGATCGATATTGCCCAAACAACCGCGAGCCTCGCGGGATCAGTACTGCGTCGCCGGCGAACGCGTGAACTGGTTCCGCAACGACCGCGACAACGTTTCCGGGCAGGTCACTGTTGATGGCCGTTTGCAGTGCCGCCTGTATGACGGACCCTTGCGCGAGAGTGCGTTCGGGTCGCTCCATCTTCGCCGCCTCATCGATTTCAAGCGGCCGCGCCGCGCCTCTGAGATAGGCTTCGTTTTCATTCAGTGGGATATCTGCGCCTGGCGCGACGTTCTGCAGGCCGCTGGCGTTTGGTGCCGAGACCGATGATCCTGTCGAATAGACTACGGCAGGAGACTGGATCTGGGCCCTCAATAGTTGTTCGGCCTGCTGTTCGGCTTCGCGGCGCTTTTGCTCCTCTTCCTGTCTGCGACGTTCCTCTAGAAGCTGTTGGTCGCGGATCAGGGCGTCATTGGCGCGTTCCGCTTCAAGGGCTTCGCGTTGCGCTCGTTCTGCCTCCAGAAGACTCTGAAGAGAGTTCAGCCGGGTCTCGCTGTCGCGTTCCAGGGCCGCAAGTTTGTCGTCTCGTTCCGCGACAGCGGCTTCGAGGGCTTGTGCTTGATCTGCGAAGGCATTGCGCAGTTCGGTGACGGCTGACTGAATCTCGGCGTTTCGCTCGAGCTGAGTAGCGGCGAGTGCTTCGCGAAGCTCAGCCAGTTCGGCGAGGATATCAGCGCTTGGTTCAGCCGCGGGCGGGATCGGTTCCGGGACCTCAAGGGCTTCTTCCACAGCGATAAGGGCATCGTTCACGCGCTGGTCCGCTTCATCGGCAGGAAATTCCAGCCGACCACCATTTGAGATACCGTCATTCTGAAATGGCTCGACATCCGAAGTCTCTAGTTGGTCTGGATCCGCTTGCCAGTCAGTCGCCAGAAAATACGCAACGCCCGCACCGCCGAGGCCGAGAGCGAGCGCCAGGGCAGTGACACCGAATCCCGATCTGGGTTTGGAGCGTTTTGCCTTGCTGAATGTATCCAGCCGGTTCTTAAAGTTGGGATCATCCGACATGGCTCAGTTGCTCACGTATATCGCGGAGGCGTCTCGGTAGATGCAGAGCGCTTCTTCACCCAGCCGCAGTGTCCAGAAGTCGTTGACACCGGAGACGCGGACGGTGTTGCCGTTCTGGGTCCAATTGACCGTGCGCTCGCGACCGCGGTTGTCAGCCTTGAAGATCGCGGGTTGCCGTCCGCTTGCGGGAAAACTGAAGTAGGTGAACCGACCGTCGTCATAGACCGTGGCCGGGCGAAAGTCGCCTTCTCCGGCGATCTTGTAGTTGTAGTTGCGCGGCGCCTCGAACCCTTTGGGCTGTGCGTTCGTCAGTGTGGCAAGGCGCTCTTCGCCCGGGTAGCGAAACCGCACTTCGAAGAACATGCCCGTGCGACCTGGAATCGAGCCTTCCCGGAGATGGAATGCATAGCTGCGACGGTTGGTGATCACGGTCATGTTGGTCGAAGCATTTTGGACATGCGGCTTGATCGTCAGCACATTGCCAAGCTCGGGAATTGGATCGACCTGAAAGCTTTCGGTGTCTCCCACGATTACAGCCTCGAACCGCTCCCCGTCGCCAAACTGGATCGTGGTCGAGTGCCGCAGATCCGTCTCGATACGGAACACCTGTTGCTCGTCGTAGACCGCATATCGTATGCGGATATCTTTCGGCCCACCCTGAGGCGTGGCTTCCGAAAGTACTTGGGAAGGTGCCAGAGCCAAAAGCAAACAGGGCAGGGCGGTGCGCAGCTTCATCACTCAGTTCTCCAACGTTTCGGCGTCGACTCGGTAAGACGTGACGACAAACCCGAGCGGGTTGGCCCAGACCTGCTGCAACCGCTGGCGGGTTTCCGGGCGAAACTCGTAACGCAGCGTGGCCACGTAGGGCCGTGTCACAGTTCTGTTGTCACGCGGTTTTCGAAGCGTTTTCATGAACCGCACCTGCGCCACCCCGGGTTCGACCTGGTTCACAGACCGGATGACCACATCGATCTTCGCGTCCCGTCCATAGACTGAGATCGGATAGTCAGGATTGGTCGAAGACCAAAGATCGCGAAGAGTGCGCGCGGCGTCTTCGTCAGACCGTTGAAGGACCGAATTGATCCGTTCTTCGCCGTCGGTCAGATCGTAGGTTTCACGATCATCCACGTATGCGACCAGGTTGGCCTGAATGATCGCATCACTTTCGTCGAGGCTGAGCGCCTCGACGGCGGCAACGCGGTCCATTTCGCCAGTTTCCTTGTCGACGACGACGACGAAGGTCTCGACCGTCTTGAGCGGGAACAAAGCAACGGCCCCGACGAAACCGACCAAACCGACGATCACACCAGCGGCGGCAACAAAATAGGCAAAACGCTCGCGCCTGCGTGGACCAAAGATGAAGTCGGCCTCGAAGGCGTCCTGATCGAACTCCGCGCGGGTCATGTCTTGCGAAAGGATTTTGTCAGAGCGAGCGCGGCGGCAGGCGTACGTCGGATCAATTCGTTGCTCTTCGTGGCCGCGCCGCTGACACCGCGCCGGAGTTCGTAGGGTGTCCTGCCGGTCAAGATGCGTCCGGCACCACCCGCGCCATACTCTCCAGCGTTGACCACGCCGCGTCGCGCCAATCCCGTCAGGCCGATCGCATTCGAGGCGATGCCCATGACACCTGTGAGGTTGGATGCGATGAACGGGACGGCGGCCATCACGCCAGCTGACAGGAGCAAGATCACGAGGAACGGCAGGATAAGGCTGACCGTTTCGACGTTGTCCGGGTCGGCGGAGGCGTCGCCAATAGACTCAGCGATGGCGACGATGATCCCGGCGGCCCCGGCGGCGGCCACTGGCATCAAGGCATAGCCGATGGTGGCACGGGTCCAGGCTTCGAAAAGCGATTGGGTCGGTTTGAAGAGCGACGTCAGGATCATGAAGGGCGCGATGACGATCATCAGTGTGAAAACGATACGCGCATAGGCGATGATCCCGGCGGTGACGGCTGCGAAGATGGCGGACAGAACGAAGAAAATCGCTCCGAGCACTGCGCCAAACACCCAGCCTGCACGGTCGCCGATGGCGTCACCATAGGCGGTGATCCGGTTCACCATGCTGTCGAGGCTTTCGTAGACCCCTGCTTCATTCCCGGAATCCGTAAGCGCGAGAATCGATGCACCAATACTTTCTGGGACTTCTGTGACAATCGTGTACACGACTTGGAAGTTGTCCCAACTCTGGGCAAATATTCCAATCAAAGCGATCTTTATTCCAAAAGCAAAACCACTTCCAAAGGTCATCGGTCTGATTTGCATCACTACATTGATGCCGATCAAGATGAGCAAGACAGCTGACCCAATCGAAAGAACATCACCGACGGCACCTGCAGAAGAGACAAATCCATCCTGCGAAACCGTATCGATGGCGTCATCGACTTGTTCGAGTATGTCCCTTATTATTCCCATCAGTCTGCCGAGCATGCCGCAGTGCGGGCTTCCTCGAACTCAGTTGCCATTTCGTCCAATTTAACGACGTCAAACGGCAAGCGCGGGTTGCCAGAGATGACAAATTCTTCGGAACGTTCAACGACCTCCCGCCACGAAAACTCCGCGATCTGGCAGTCGCAGCCACCCGTTTCCCTCCAATGTTCTGTAGCGATGATGCGCAAAATCGCGCGGTAGCCGTTACGAATGTATGCGGTTTCCGCAAGGTCCTTCGGCGGCCGCGGAGCTTTGCATTCTGTTTGGTCATCGGTCGGTTGCACCATGGTTTCGAACCCACCTTGGGAGGTTTGAGCGCTCAGCGTCAGCGGCATGCAGACCAGCGTAAGCGCGGTCAGGGAAATGGGAGCCACTCGGATCATTTTGGCACCTCCATTGAGCGGAATTTTCGCTCCTCGGCGAGGGTCGCGGCGTCAACGACACCCAACTGCCCGCCATTGACGCCGGCGGCGGCTTCCAGACGCCAGATCTGCGTGAGGATGATGCCGAGTTCGGCGGTCACGCGCGTGTTGAGATCGACCGCCGCTTTCAGACCGCCTTGGTCGTCGATCAGCCCCACCATGGTCTCAAGACGGCCAAGGCTTTCCCCGGCTTCGACATGGCTTTCTTGGGCGGCAACCGACAGCATCGCGCTGGACCCGGCTTGCGTTGCGATCCGATTGTCTGCGGGCTCATCGCTGGTCGCCAGGGATGTCAGGCGCTCTTGTGTGAACCCGCTACCGGACAGAACCCGTTCAACGGCAGCATCCAGCTCCGCCCCCGGTCGAAAGCCGCTCAGAAAGTCACCGCTCGAAATGGCTTCAGCTGTCGCGAGTGGTGCTGTCAGCTTGCCACGGACCCTCTCGAACTCTTCGACGGTCGCAAAGAGTTGGCCCAATTCATTGCCATCGATGAGAGAGGCCAGTTGGTCCTCGAGGTTCAGAAGCTGGCTCAATTGCGTTTCCAACTCCTGCCGCATCGTCGCGAGCTGTTGCAGCTGGACATTCAGATCCTCCGCCATGTGTTCGAGCTGCAAGACCAATTGTCGAAGGTTCGAATTGTCGAATGTCGGGACACCTTGGGCATCGGCTTGATCTGCGGGTGTGACGGCGAGAAGGGTGGCGAAGGCGGTGCCGAAGGTCTTTCCTTTCATCTGATTGCTCCCATGCGCATGAAGTCGCGCTCAGAGAGCCGGTCCGCGGCCAGATGTTGGCCATGGGCTGCCTCGCGCTGACGGTTGGCAGCCATCAGACGAACGCGAAGGTTGAGAATGCGGCCGATTTCGGCCTTGGCGTAGGTATTGAGTTCGAAGGCCCGCTTGATATCCGGCGTCTCGTCGATCTGCCGGATGATCGAGGCGAGCCGATTGATGACTTGCTCGGTCGTGGCGTGGCTATCGGCGGCGTAGTATACACTGGCTTCTGAGATGCTGCTGTACTCCGCAAGCGCCATGTCCGACGGTGAAAGCGTGCCGAGCGCATCCGCTCCACCGACAACGGCGAGGTATTCGTTGTAGAACCGCGAGATATTCCGGACATAGCCCTGGGTTTCGGCAAAGGGTGGCACGCCGCCATATTCATGGACCCGTCCGGGTCCGGCATTATAGGCGGCAAGTGCATGCGGGATGTTCCCGAAGGTATTCAGCTGCGTCGTAATGTACCTCGCGCCGCCGCGGAGGTTGTCCATAACATCGTATCGATCAACACCCATGTCAGACGCTGTTCCCGGCATGAGCTGCGTCAGGCCATAGGCGCCCACGGGGCTTTGCGCGGTGACGCTGAACCGGCTTTCCTGTTTGATCAGCGCCTGGAAAAGGCAACGCCACTGGGTGGACGAAAGACCGGCCCGCCGCACACCCGCTGATCCGGCATATTCATCGGCCACCCGCACAATCATCATCTCGACGGTCTCGCGTCCCTCCCCGAAGAGGCGGTTGTCCATGGGATGATTTGCGGCAACGGGGTAGACATCGCCCGCAGGGAAGTCCGCGTTTCCTTCCAGCGCGCGAATGTCGAGCCCCGGGCCGGTGAGCGCGGCTGACATCGCCTCCAGCACCCGAAGCTGATCGGATTGAACCGATGAGAGCGTTTCTCCCGTGTTCAGTTGGTCGCGCTGTGCCTCCATATCGTCCCCCAGTTTCGAGAGGATGGTGAAAAGTTGCCCAAGCCCTGTGTTGTCTTGCGTTGGCACGCCTTGCGCTTGGGCGAGGGGCGTCGAGCAGACCAGAATGGCAATGAGAGAGGCCGCCGGTTTCATGGGCTGCGCCCGATCGCTTCGAAGTCGCAGTCCTTGGTGCCTTGCGCCGCAAAGGAGAAAACTTCTGTACTGGCTCTGCTCACGGCAGGCGCGCCGTCGCGGCCAAAGCATGGCGAGGTGGCATCCGTATAGCGTTCACAGGCGGCAAGCATCGTCGCCAAAAAGATCAGAGCTAATCGCATAGCTGCCTCCAGAATTCAGGAGAGCTGCGCCAGTTGTTGCCAAGCTGCGCCTCAGCGGATCGACCTCCTCCCAAAATGTTAAGAAGCGGCCCAAGCGCTGAGAGGTCTGCATCGACAAAGACGCTGTCACCTGCGGATCGCACCAGCGCGATACGCTGACCTGCTGTGGGCCTTGTCAGCAGCTCGGCCTCCTTTTCGTTCACGCGCAGGAAGTCGTAGTCGGAGGGGGTCGCCCGCTCGTTGGGGAAGAGTATCTGCGTGGGTACCGTCTCGATGATGGTCTTGCCGACCCGAGCCTCTCGCAATTGACTGGGGTATTGGGTCATCATCACGACGACGCAGTTCATCTTGCGGAGGGTGACGAGCCAGTTTTCGAGCCTCGCCGCGAAATAGGGATCGTCGAGAAGCTTCCAGGCTTCGTCCAGAACAATCACTGTCGGTTGGCGATCTTCCACGACCCGCTCGATCCGGCGCAGGATGTAGGACAAGACAGCCATACGCTCGGTCGACATGTCGAGGATCTCGGTCATGTCGAATCCGACAATGTCGCCGTCCATGTGCAAGGCATCGTTGTCCTGCGGCATATCGAAGACCCAGCCATAACGACCGCCCGGTGCCCATTCCCCAACACGCGCCTGCAACTCACCATCATCGTCGAGCGATTGGAACAAGGTCTGGAACGAGACAAACTGTTGCAGCGAGGGGCCGGCATCCGCATTCTGCGACACCGCGCTCTGAATGTGCCGAGACTGCTCTCCGGACAGATCGCCTGCCTGCGCCAGAAGCGTCGCCAGCCAGTCCGACAGCCAGGCCCGTCCGCGTTCATCCGTTTCTGTCTGCAGCGGATTGAGGCCGGTTGGGATACCGGCAAGGATCGTATTGTAGTGACCGCCCAGGGCGCGCACCGCCATCTCGAGCCCGCGATCCTTGTCGAAGAAAAACAGCCGAGCGCCGACCCGCTGCGCTTGGGCGGCGAGAAAAGCAGTCGTGAGGGTCTTGCCACTGCCCGTGCGACCCAGAACAAGCGTGTGGCCAACGGTCGGTTCGCGCTCGGGCGATCCGGATTCGTGGAAGTTGAAGCCGTAGGCAGAGGTGCCCGTCGTCGGGAAGACTGTCACGCGCGATCCCCACGGCGTCTCTCGATCCGAACGTCCTTCGACGCATCCATGCAGCGCCGAGAAATCCGCAAAGTTGATCGTGGAGATCGGTGTCTTTCGGGCACGGTAGCCGTAGTTACCGGGAGCCTGCCCAAAATAGGTTGCCTTGAGCGCCATATTCGCTCGCACGATCACGGCCATGATTTCCTGCCCCAGACGTTTGATCTCGGCTGCGGCCTGTTCGAGCGTCGGTTGATCGGGCGCGTAGACAGCGATGGACAGGTGATGATCGCCGAACGCAATGCGCCCGGCTTCCTGGTCATCGGCCGCTTCCATGAGTTGATCCCGCAAGGAGACTGCCGCGTCATCGGCGGCCCGCATCTGCCGAACGATCCGTTGAATCCGTTCCGCCATGATATTGGTGGGGATCGGCGTGAAGGAATTCGTCAGCACGACATCAAGCGGAAGGTCGAGACCGTCAAACAGAGAGACATCGGTGAGTGCAGGATAGCTCTTGATGCTGAAGAGGGCCCCATACCGTGTCTCGCCCGTCGTGCCACATGTGATCCGAGCCGTATCTCCGTCAAAAGTCGCTCGGCAGGACCCAAGCGCGTAGGCCAGGGGCAGGGGGGCGTTCGGTCGGGCAATCGGGGCGTATTGGCCGGTGAGCAGCGTCGCAAGAAACCCGAGCCATTCGCCGGATGTGTTGTCGAGACGAACGGGTTTTGCAGGCCCAAGCGCAGTCTCAAAAAACCCGGCCACTTCATCGAGTTCCCGCGCACGGCCCGCGCGGTCTTTCATCCAGGTTCGCTTGGCAAAGGCGTTGAGCAGCGGGACCCGTGCCCCGATCTCCGGACGTCGCAAGATGCTGAGATAGAGTTGCGGCTTTTTGGGCGCGAGTTGCGCGATGTGATCTTGCCAGCGTCGGTCGATCTCCGCTGCAAAGCCGTCGCCTTGTACAGGACGCATCGCGAGCTTCTGAGGGACAAATATGCGATGGACATAGAAGCCGTAGAGATTGCCCGTTTGCGCGATGACCGCCGCGACCGCGCGTTTCACGGCATCAAGATCGGCGTCCGGCGTTGTCGCTGCTGATAGACCCTCAAGACGGAGGGTGGCCATCAGATCGCCCTCCCGCAAGACCATGACGTCGCGTTTGGCGAAGGCGACGTAGGGCAAATGCTCGGCGAGATGGCTTTCGCGTGCCAGGGCGGTGCCGCTGGTTTCAATGACCGCCGGGCTGGGCTTTGCGTATTTCATCCCGTCAAGCGCCATAGCTGTCTCCGCCGTGAAGCGCTCGATTGCGCGTACCGCGCACCGTGCCGTAGGAGACGCGCAGGACTTCGAAGAAATGCGGCTCCTTGTCGGCAACAAACCAGAGGACAGGATAGGCGAGCGCACCGACCAGAAAGAAGACCAGTGACTTCGTCCAGATAAAGGGCAGGACCACGCCAAGCGTGAGCACGACGAGATATCCGACCGGCAAGCCGAGATATTTCGGCGGACGGGCCAACCCGAGAAAGAGAGGGGATCGCATGGCCATCAGGTAAACCCGTCAACGATGGTGCCCGCGGAGAAGATCAAGACGATCCCGATCACCACGGAGGCGAACCATCCCCAGTTGAGCCGCCCCATCATGCACATGAAGCCAGTGCCGATGACGGCGAGCGTCGCGACCGCGATGCCGATTGGGCCGGTGAGCGCCGCTTCGATTGTCTCGAGCATCGTCTGGATGGGGGAGAGGTCCTGGGCGAGGGCAGGGGAGGCCCATAAGGCCAGAAGGCCAACGAGTGGAGGCAGGTATCCTGGGGGCAATCTTCGCATCGGTTTCCCTCGTTTCAAGTCTTACTTCAGGTCGAGCACGACGACGGGACGCGTGGCGTCGCGCATCGTCGGTCCGGTCAGGTCTTGCGTGGCTGCGCTGGAAAGGCGCGCGCGGATGCGATGCACCCGGGCGATGTAGTCGCGTGTTTCCGTGAAGGGTGGCACGCCCCCGTATTCTACGACGCGATTCGGACCGGCGTTGTAGGCGGCCAGCGCAAGGTCGATGTCGTTGAAGGATGCCAGCTGCGCCAAAAGATACCGTGCTGACCCGTCGAGGTTCTGCGCGATATCGGTTCTGTCTACGCCAAGGTCGCGTGCGGTGGCGGCCATGAGTTGGCCGAGACCATAAGCGCCTTTGTCACTTATGGCGTCAGGGCGATAAGCGCTTTCAGCTTCGATCAGGGCGCGGAACAGAGCCAGCCAGTCATCGGAACTGAGCTCAAGTGCTCGTAGGGCCCGGTTGCGTTCATGCCTTGAAGCTGTCGCTTCAATGGCTGCCAGCACATCTGACGGGGCCGTGGTTGTAAAGTTCTGAGAGTGTGTGGGCGGGGGGTTCTTGTCTTCCCGGCCGTGAACCGTCCAGCCGTCAGTTGTTCTGACGCTTCCGTCCGCTCCGAAGATCATCGCCTCCGCCGGGAGCGTCGAAGGGGATAGAGTAGTCGCTGTCAAAACACAGAGTGCGACCATCGCCGAACTCGTGGTGATGTTTGAAGAGGCCGGGCCAGATGTTGAAGAGGCGGGGTTCTGGTCCGTAGGGTCCGAACCGTGTCGAGACCAGGATCGCCTCGGGCTCTCCTTCGCGCAGGTAGACACACTGATAGCGGGGCTTCCCATCGTCCGTGAACTCGACAAGCTCGTACCGACAGCGGAAGTCGACTCCCGACCCGATGAGGTCCTTCACCCCATCAATAGTAATCAAGATTTGGTCTCTTGCGATCGGCACCGGACTCCCCCACTGGGAGTCCTTCTACAATCGGCAGCATTCCGCAGAAAGCCATCACTCTGCAATATATAATATTGCGCAATACGTATTTTGAGCGAGAATTGGCCTAATCACTCCAGGAGGCCGATATGAGACACACCCGCCTTGCGTCACTGGTTCTGGCAGCCGGGCTGACGGTCGACGCCCAGAAAGCCCATGCCTACGATATGGATTGCGCCATCATGCTCTGTATGGCCGGTGGATTTCCATCGAGTGCTGTGTGCTCCGCCGCCTATGCCGAAATGATCCGGCGGATTACGCCCTGGCCGAGGCGGCCACCCTTTGGGGTCTGCACCTATGCCGCCGTTCCGGTTGCTTTGGGTGGCCCGGGTGGAGAGGATGCCCTCGATGTTTCGACTCCCGACTACGAATGGCTACGCCGAACGCGCGTGCTTTGGTGGCGCGGTCGATCCTATGAACCGCGTGATGAACCACGTCAGTGGGACTGGTCCATCAGATCCTGCGATCATGAAAACAAGAACTGTCATTATATCGTGCGCGTCTACGGCTCACATTCGCCTTGGCCAGCTACGTTCGCTTCTGAAAACGGCCAGGACATCCCGACACCCGGTTCGGGTGGGCTTTGGACCTTCTATAGCCGGGCCGTCATGATGGAGTATGGCGATTACGACGGCGCCATGGATTACACCGAATGGGTCAGATACTGAGGCGTTGTTCGGCAACTACAGGTATTCGATATCGGCACGGGCTTGCGCCGCCAGTTTCGATAAGCCATGCCGGGTCAGGTCGAGCAGGAACTCGGACGGTGTCATCGGCGGGTTTTCATACCTTTTTCTAACGCGGCGGAGTGCACGGGCGCCGCCAGATGGATACAGGTCGTAGGTATTGGCGAGCATGTCATCCGCGCCGAGCGTTTCGACGCCATAATCGTCGAGAACTCCGCTTGGGAAGTCTCGATGGTTTTCTGTCACAATAACCTGTGCTGAGCATCGGATCGCCGCCGCGAGAACGTGCCTGTCGTCCGGGTCCGGCAGGTCCAGACCGGCGATCAGGGGCTGGTAACCGGTCACGAAGCATTCTTCGAAAGTCTCTCTGATCGCGGCTTCCTGCTGGCGAACGCTCTCTTCTAGATGTGGCTTGAGCGCGATCAGGTTGCGTGTCCATTCGTCGAGGATTTCATCGGTGACTCTGGCCCGAAACAGGCCTTCTTGTGTGAACGTCAAGAGGACGTCCCGAACCCGGAACGGAAACAGGACGTTGGCATCGAGGACAACCACGAAGGGGTTGGCCACAAAACTCATGCGTTGTCGAACTCCTGACCCAATCGCGCAAGGTCGCGCATCGCCTGCTCCTGGCGCCGCTCTTTCTCTTCCCGGTACTGCATGAGCGCCGTTAGAGGCACGCGCCGGTGCTTGCCCACCTCTTCAAATCGGATCTTCCCCTCCTTGAGCAACTTCGTGAGATGAGGGCGGGACACGTTCAGCATGTCGGCGGCTTGTTGGGTTGTGAGCATGGTGCCGACCGGAACCAGCGTGACCATATTCCCGTTGCTCACGTGGCCGAGCAGTTCGATAATCAGTTTTCCAACCTCTGGCGCGATGGAGACCGGATCGCCGTTTTCTCCCGAGACTTTCAAGCCTCCGTCCAGCTCCATAGCCACGGCGATGGCCGTTGCGGCATGCGCGGCACTGTCGATTTCTTCCCGGGTCGGCGGGCGCTCCATAAGCCCGCTCTGGGCTGGTCTTTCCGCAGTATCGGCCATGGTATTTCTCCTCGGTTCACCCCTTAGATGTACCCAGGGAGTCACGCATGCAAGAGAAATAAACGGAATAAGTGAAATAAGTGTAACGATTTTGATGGACGGGTCGCGCCATCGAGTGTAAACAAAACAGGAACAGAATCGCCTTGTGGAGCAGTATCATGGGCAAGAACACGAACCGCACCTCGCGGAAAGTCGCATCGCAGACAGCGGCCACACTGAGCGACCCGAACGCCTCCGCAACCGCCAAGAGCCTGGCGGCCTCGGCGCTATCGCAGTCTGGGACTGGTAAACAGACGGGGGCGGCGATGGAAGACAAAGCCTCCAAGGTCCTGCAAAGCGACAAGTACAGCAGTGGCACGAAATCGTTGGCAGGAACGGTTCTCTCGCAATCGAACAAGGCGCGCTAGACTAGGCGAGTCCGGATCTATCGAGATCGAGATCGATATCTCGTTCGATGATATTGACTACGCAAATCTCATCGGGCCTTACGAGCCAGACCCGCGTGCGGTCGCCGGTGTTCCAGAGATGCTCTTGCCAGACGACAAGTTCTGACCCGTTCACGATTGCCACGCCTTCGCGCACGGGCACGCCTTTGAGCGGACGATCATCCACCCGCCATCCCGGAGCAGGGTGTCGTCCGGCCTCCTAGCTGCGGGGTTTGAGAAGTTCCGAAGGATCGATGTTCAGAGCTTGGGCGATCTTTTCGAGCGTTGTCAGCGAAGCGGAATACTTGGCGTTTTCGATCTTGCCGACATAGCCGCGGTTCACACTTGCACGATGCGCCAATTCCTCCTGGCTGATGCCCTTGGCGCGCCGGGCATCTTGAAGATTTAGACCTACTCGTTCCTTCAGATTCATGACCGAAGCTCGGCCATGATGTGGAGTATTTAACCACGCAATATACTATACATTCGACGATGAAGCGGCTGATACTGTGTGATTTTCGGTTTCTAAAGGTGTCGATCAAGCTCGCCATTTGATTGAATAAGATAGCATGGTGACCTCATGCAGCGAGGCGGAGTGGTCCTATTGGGCAAAGTTTTGCCCATCGTCGCGGCTGAGGCAGGGGTGCGCACCCAGTGGGTATGCTGAGTCCGATAAGGTTTATTATGTAAATAATTGATGGTCGCGGAGAAAGTCGACTGTTGTCTCTCGACATGCCAACCTGCTCACATGCAACGCTTCTTTTCAACCAAGATGCCGGGCGTGACATTTGTAATGAACGTCTTGGTCTTCAGCCTGATTGGTCTCTTGCCGGTCTTGCTCGTCTATGTTTTGCGCGCTCCAGGATTTGCTTCGGCGTTGATGGACGGTGGACCGGCGCTGTCGCGATTTCTCAGACAGGTTCTGACAAACGGCCTTCCCGTCATCTTTATCGTCAACTACGTCGGCTTCTTTCTGTTTGCGGTGTTGAATACCAAGGACGCCAATGGCCGTGATCCGGCGGTATTCATTCTCTTCGATGTGATAACTCGCGTCGCTCTTTTTCTCGTTCTCCACGCCTTCATTTACGTGCTTTCCGCCAGTTGGTTCGGCTCTTTTGGAGGCAGTCGGGCGACGGCTCTTTCAGTGGTTGCGCCCACACTGGCGCGGTCCGCACTCTTTGAAAACATATCCGGAGTCTACCTGTACGCCACTTTGGTAAGTGCACTGCCGCTCTATGTTACGGCAGCCGGAAAGTCGGCAATCCTGAGACCATTCGTTGATCTCTTCCCAAGAAACATGGGCGCGGTTTCGGTTGCTCTCCTCGCTTTTTTGTCGGCCGCTGTGTGTCTGACGGCTATTGCCGCCGTCATCCTGCGTCTTCAGAGCTAGATTGCCGTCGCGCTCTCACGTGAGCGTGACGCGCGCCATGCTTTGGCAAAGGCCTGAACCCAGAGCCCTGCAAGAAGGAAACTCCAAAGCGCGTTCCAACTCGCCATAGACAGGCTGAGGAACTCCCAGGCGACTTGGTCGCACATGACCAAGGCTGATGGCGCGGATGATGCAGAGGGCAGAAGGTCCGCACCGGACAAGTTCGACATATCAAGACCAGAGCCGGTGCACGCCGTCGGACCTTCCCACCAACCCCGTTCGACGCCGGTGTGGAAAATCCCGATGCCTGCTGTCGTGAACGCTGCGGCAGCGCCTGCCATCAGTAGTAGTAAGATGGGCAAACCAACCATGAGGAGCGCGCCAATAGCGATGGCGATCGCGTGAGGGTATCGCTGCCAAATGCACATCGCGCATGGTGCGTAGCCCGCTGCCTGAAACAAGAAGGCAGCCAGCAAAAGAACGGCCGATCCGCCGGCAGCGATCAAACCAAGTTGTTTCGAAGACAGCGGCATTCACCTTCCTTTCGCCTACACGCAGCTCGACGGTCGAACTCGGTGTAACTCTCCAAGTACGCGCCGCAGTTGCCGATTTCTCGGCAACTGCGCATTCATGATCAGTTCGGCATTATGGCCCCGATTGCGTACATGCCATCCTCGCCCTTGACGAGCATCAGGGTCACCTCGTCACCATCGGTCACCTCTCCCATCATCTGCGCGTTTTCCAGAACCGTCATATCCATCGTCATTGCAGGCCAGCCGATCTCGGGAATCGGGTCATGGCTCACGTTTGCAGTGCCGTCGCCGATGGAATTGATCACGGCCTTCGCGTGAACTGCGCCCTCCATTTGTTCGGCGGACATCGGCATGTCCGAATGATCCATATTGTGGTTCATTTGTGCGATAGCCCCTGTCGCGGACAGGGTCAGAAATGCGAGACTTGCAGTCAGTATCTTCATGAGAAGCTCCATTCTTGAGGTTTGTGCGTTCAATTATTCGGCAGGCAGTGCTGCATCGACGGGCTGCTGAATTGGGGACGTGATTTCGCGGTTTACGCGTTTCAGCGCGAGCCGTTTCCAAATCACGAATATGGAAGGAATGACGAAAAGCGTCAGCAGGGTCGCTGTCACCATACCGCCGATCATCGGTGCAGCGATGCGTTGCATGATCTCCGAGCCGGTGCCGGTGCCATACATGATCGGTATCAGCGCCGCGAAGATGGTGGCCACGGTCATGACTTTGGGTCTCACCCGAAGAACAGCGCCCTCAAAGACGGCCTCCTCGATATCGTCTTGTGTCAGCTTGCGGCCTTCGGATTGACCGAGTTTGCGTCGCTTTTCCCAGGCGAGATTGAGATAAAGCAGCATGACGATAGCTGTTTCGACGGCCACGCCGGCCAGGGCAATGAAGCCAACAAGGACGGCGATCGAAATGTCGAAGCTGAGATACCACAGAAACCAGACTCCGCCTGCCAACGCGACAGGAAGCGCGGCAAGAATGATGCCAACTTCAATCACCCTATTGAACGCCATGAACAACATCAGCGTGATGATCATAAGCGTGGCGGGGGCGACGATCGCCAGCCGGTCCTGCATCCGCTCGATGTACTCATACTGCCCGGACCATGTCAGAGAATATCCGGGCGGCAGGCGCACCTGATCGGCCACGACCCTCTGCGCCTCGGCGACATATCCGCCGAGGTCTCGTCCTGCGATATCGATAAACACGAACCCTGTGCGCCGAGCGTTCTCTGATCGGATCATGCCCGGACCATCCACAATTCGGACATCGGCCAAGGCGGTCAGCGGCACATGAGCCCCCGATGGGGTGACAACGGGCAAGTTTTCGAGGCGTTCGGGGCTGTCGCGCCACGCCTGCGGATAGCGCAGGTTAATCGGAAAGCGCTCCAGCCCTTCAACGGATTCCGATACCTGCATCCCACCGATGGCGGTTTGGACCACATCCTGAACATCCCGCACGCTCATCATGTAACGCGCTGCGGCGTCGCGTTTGACGTCGATTTCGATGAAACGCCCGCCTACCGGGCGCTCCGCATAGGCGGAGGCAGTGCCCTCAATATCCGACACGGCCCGTTCCACTTCGATCCCGATGTCTGTGATGACGTTCAGATCAGCACCCGAGATCTTGACACCAACCGGCGTTCGTATCCCGGTGGCAAGCATGTCGATCCGGTTCTTGATCGGCTGGATCCAGACATTGGTCACGCCCGGGATCTGCACAGTCCGATCAAGCTCATTGCGAATTTTTTCCATGGTCATGCCAGGGCGCCACTCAGCTTCTGGTTTGAGCTGGATCGTGGTTTCCACCATCGTGAGTGGTGCAGGATCGGTCGCTGTCTCTGCGCGCCCCACTTTGCCGTGCACAGTTTCGACCTCTGGGATTGTAGCGATCAGGCGATTGGTCTGCTGCAGGACCTCGCGCGCCTTACCGATCGACACTCCCGGGTAGAAGCTTGGCATATAGAGGAAGTCGCCCTCATTCAGCTCGGGCATGAACTCGGACCCGAGCCGTTGGTACGGATACCACATTGAAGCCACGAGGGCACCGGCAAGCAAGGTTGTCGCCCACGGCCAGGCGATGGCTGCGTCCAGAAAGGGACGATACAGGAAGACCACCAATCGGTTCAGTGGGTTTTTGCGCTCGGGCAAAATCCGGCCCCGGACAAAGTAACCCATCAAGACCGGAACCAGTGTGATCGATAGGATCGCGGCGGCGGCCATCGCGTAGGTCTTTGTATAGGCCAGCGGGGCAAAAAGCCTGCCCTCCTGATTTTCCAGCACAAAGACAGGCAGAAAGCTGACCGTGATGATTGCCAAGGAGTAAAAGAGGGCCGGACCGACCTCAGAGGCGCATTCCTGCACGATCCTCCACCTGTTTTCTGCGGTAAGCTTCTCCTTCTCCAGCCGCCTGTGCATCGCCTCGATCATCACGATCGACGCATCGACCATGGCTCCAATGGCAATCGCTATGCCGCCAAGCGACATGATGTTCGCATTCACACCCTGCGCTTTCATCAGAATGAAGGCAGCGAAGATTCCGAGGGGCAACGACAGAAGGATCACCAGTGATGAGCGCAGATGCAGCAGAAAGGCCGCACAGACGAGGACGACGACAACGAATTCCTGCGTCAGCTTCTTCTTGAGATTGTCGATTGCGCGTTCGATCACGCCGGACCGGTCATAGGTCGTGATAATCTCGACACCTTCCGGCAGGTTCGGCCGCAACTCTTCGATGCGGGCCTCCACCGCTTTGATGGTCGCAAGGGCATTGCCACCCCATCGCATGATGACCACGCCGCCAACGGCATCGCCTTGCCCGTCAAACTCTCCGACGCCGCGGCGCAATTCCGGTCCTAGGCGAATGTCAGCAACGTCGCCGAGGGTCAGAGCAGCTCCACGCTCGTTGATCATTAGGGGGGCGCTGGATAGATCAGAAAGCTCATCGATGTATCCGGACGAGCGGATCATGAATTCTGCTTCGCCCATCTCGATCACGCTTCCGCCGGTCTCTCGATTGGCCGCTTGTATCGCGTTCCTGAGTTGTGTCAGCGTGATATCGTAGGCCCGCAATTTGTTCGGATCGACGACGACCTGATACTGTTTGACCATGCCGCCAATTGTTGCCACTTCAGACACACCGTCGACAGCCTGCAGTTCGTATTTCAGAAACCAGTCCTGCAGCGTTCTCAGTTGCGCGAGATCGTGTGTGCCGGTTCTGTCGATCAACGCATATTGGTAGATCCATCCGACCCCGGTGGCATCCGGGCCAAGCTGAGGGGACACTCCGTCCGGCAGGCTCCCGGTGATCTGCCCAAGATATTCGAGGACGCGGGATCTTGCCCAATACAGGTCCGTGCCGTCTTCGAAAACGACATAGACAAAACTGTCACCAAAGAAGGAAAAGCCGCGTACATCCTGTGCGCCAGGTACCGCCAGCAACGATGTGGCGAGCGGATAGGTGATCTGGTTTTCGACCACTTGCGGCGCCTGCCCCGGATAAGGGGTGCGGACGATCACCTGCACATCGGACAGGTCCGGTATCGCATCGACCGGTGTCTCGCGGATGGCCCAGATGCCTGCGACACCCATCATGACGGCAAGGACCAGAATAACAAACCTATTGGCCAGCGAGGCGCGGATGATCGCCGGGATCACTGGGTAACCCTCCCGTTACTGACAACATCGATCAATGTCATCGAGAAATCCGGGTTGCGCCGCAGGATGAGCGTGACATCCGTTCCCACTGTGAGTTGGGAAATCTCGAGTTCCTCAGCCAAGGGAAAATCCATTGTCATTCCGGGCATGCCGATATCGGTCATCGGCCCATGGGTGATGTTCGCCGTCCGTGATTGAGCATCGATGGAGTTGATTTGACCTGAAACCTGCATGGGCGGTGCCACAGGTTCGGCCGCCGCCAGCACCATATTCATGCCGTCCGGGCGCGCGAAAGTGAGCACCATCTCCACATCTGTCATCAACGCGGCAGCGTCGAGTGACGGATCAATATCAAAGGCCATGGTCATGCCAGGCATGCCGATATCGGTCATCGGTCCATGGGTGATCGTGGCCTTTGAGGCGTTTGTATCGACACTATCGATCGTGCCTGAGACCACGATGGGCGGTGCCGCAGCTGCCTCAAGCTCGACATCAGACAAGATCATGTTCAAGCCATCCGGCCGTGCAAATGTGAGGGTCATTTGGACGCCGGTTTTCAGCGATGCCATGTCCAAGCCCGGATCGATAGGGAAATCCATGGTCATGCCTGGCATTCCGATCTCAGCCATGGGCCCGTGGGTGATCGTTGCGGTTTCGGAATTCAGATCCAGGTCGTCGATGGTGCCGGACACCATGATCGGCGCTGCGGCATTTGTTTCAGCCGCTTCCACCTCTTCGGGATCGGTGCCCTCGGGGCGGACCGCGACTACGGAGAAAAGGCCGCCATCACCTGCCGTGAGATCGAACTCGATCGGTGCATCGAGGGGCACGGTCTCAAGATCGACCCCCAACACCGGCAGGTCCATCGTCATTGCGGGCCAGCCAAGCTCTGGGATCGGGTCATGCTCCAGCGTTAGCTTGCCATCCGACGTCACCGCGCGTGCAATCCCAGTGCCGGTTCCGGCAATTCCATCATCTGGCGAAAGTTCGGTGAGGCTCAGAAGTCCATCTGCGCCACGGGCCACGAGAAACGCGACTGCCTCCCCCTCCTTTAGCCGATCCAGGGTAACATCGGCTCTCACCGGGAAGTCGGATGTCATCGCTGGCCAGTCCAGGCTGTCTAGGGCGTCATGCTGCACGGTTGCCACCCGACTCTCAGGATCGAGAGCAACGAGAACACCGCTGCCCCGCGCCGGGTCGGCATCCGTTGGCGCCATGCGCGTGAAGCCTGCGCTCAAAGCGCTTTCGCTGTCGATCAGGAACTGTGCGGAGGCAACGACCTCTTCACCCGGACCCAGGCCCTGAAGAATTTCTGTCCGCCCTCCTTCTCCGAAACTGTCCCGGAGACCGGCAGTCACCAATCTCGGTCGGAAGCTCCCCTCCCCTGTTTTCAGGATGACGCGCTCAGCCGACCCTGTCCGTATTACGGCCTCAGATGGCACTGTCAGGACCGTCCGGCTTTCGTTGGGCGTGAGACTGACACTTCCGAACATTCCGGGGCGGAGCACGCCATCGGAATTGTCAAACCTCAGTCGAACAGGAAGCGTTCGTGTTTGGGGATCGAGTTCGGGATAGATGTAGTCGATGTCGCCTTCAAACACGCGCCCTGGCAAGTGTTCGAACCGAGCGATGGCCCGCATATCCTCAGACAGCCGGGCAATATCACGTTCAAAGACATCTACAATGAGCCAGACCTTCGACAAGTCAGCGACGGAGAAGGCAAGCGTTCCAGGTTGCAGATACATGCCATCGGCCGCATTCAGGGCGATGACCACGCCGTTCTGTGGTGCTTCGATCTCGATGTTGCGAACCAATTCGCCGCCCGCCTCGATCTCCGCAACCTGGCGGGCGGACATACCGTGGCTCATCAGCTTGTTGCGCGCCGCATCCAGAATGCGGGGGTCACCATCTTCGACAGCGCGAACAAGATCACCCGTCGCGGCTGCGATGAGTGGAGAAAAGAGCTCGAAAAGAACCTGCTCCCCGGCAACGCGGTCTCCGACCGCTCGGACCTTAAGCCTTTCGACCCAACCTTCTACCCGCGTATGCACATGACTGGTCAGATGCTCGTCATACCCCACGAAACCCACAGTCTCGATCCGAGGTTGCACTTCACTCATGCGGGCGACCGCCGTGCGTACGCCGATTGCGTTGATTTCGGCCGCGTTCAGTGTGACCTCGGCAGGATCACCAGATGGCTCCTGTCCGGCATAGACGGGAATAAGATCCATCCCCATGGGCGACTTGCCCGGTCCTGGTTGACGGAAATTTGGGTCCATGGGCGCAACCCAATAGAGAATCTCGGGGCCTTCAGATCCGCCTTGCACCGCTGGGTTCAGGTACAACCGCTCAACGTAAACTCCACCGCCAAGGCCGGCTGCCAAGGCAAGAACTGAAAGTGCCGCGTATCTTCCACGCATATACATCGACTCCTGACGGCTGCATCGGATGCAGCGATCGCATGATCAAACAGCCCGCATAGGCGGACAGCGAAAGGTCAGGAGTGTTGGGGTGGTCGGTCGGGGACGAGCGGCTCTCGGGTTGAGTGTGCTTCAAAAAGCCTCATCTCAGTCGGTGGAGCTGCAGCGTTTTTGTCACTTCGGTCGGCAATGTTTTCTTGGTAATCCATGACGCAGCACAGACAGGTGAGGCATCCGTCGCTGTGCCCAGCGTGAGCATTTTTTTTGTCGTTCGACATGTCATGAGAATGATGCGCATGGATGTTCCCGAGCGATCCGTCGACGATATGAAAACTATGCTCCGCGCCGCTGAACTCTTCTCCGAACGGCATGGCTTGGGTTCCGACGACGGTGATCGTCAGACACACAAGGGCAAGACATGCCGATCGCAGGAAAAAGAACGCGTTCAAAACCATAAGCGTGAAATAGCGCTCTCCAGAAGTTGCGGCAATCGGAGCGGGACAGAAAGATTGTATCAGTTTGTAAAGTTGACCTTTTCCAAGGCTTCACACTACGACCTTTAGGGGGACACGGTGAGATCAGACTTCAGATGGATTCCAAGAAACGGTCAACACTTTTGACAATCGGTGCGGTCATCGCAGGGTACGCGGCCCTGCGCACAGTCCCGTCGCTGCTTCCGGAAAAACTGGAGCTGCAGGCGCTCGATAGTCCAGCTGGATTTCGAAAGTATGTTGCGGGTGAGACGTCAGGCGGCTTCGATCCATTTGTAGGCCTAGGCACGGCGGACAGCACCGAGGTGGCAGCGCAGAAAGCAGCAGCTTTGCAGCGTGTTTCCGAGAATATTTGTTCGGCCCTGTACGGTGGTCTGAGTCCTACGCCTACCCAGGTCCCGATGGCGTCGTTCTCGGATTACTATTGCCCCTTTTGCCGGGTGCAGACCAAACGGTTGGCCGACATGACGAGCGAGATGCCAGACAGGATTACAGTGGCCTGGCACGAGTTGCCGCTCCTCGGCGATACGTCGAATCTCGCGGCTAAAGCGGCTTTGGCAGCGAAACGGCAAAATGCCTATGTCGCCTTTCATGAACGGCTGATGAAATCCCCTTTCCAGGCAACGCCAGAATATCTCTCGCGCCTCGCCACTGATCTTGGCGTCGATGGCAGCCAATTGGTTGCCGACATGCAGAGTGCTGCGATCGCGCGCGAATTGGAGGACAGCGCGGCTCTTGCACGCGTGTTCGCCTTTGTCGGCACGCCGGCCCTCGTTATCGGCCGGACCGTCGTTCAAGGTCAGATCAGCGACAATATGGTTCGGGAAATCATCGCGCTGGAGCGCGAAGAGGGTTGGCGAGATGTCTGCACGGCTGCATAGGCTGGAAGGCTCGCCCCGGGATGTCTTGGCGTTTGTCGTCCATCGACTTTGGACACAATATGGATAGGCGGTGTTTCTTCCTGCTTGGCTCGTCGTGGGTCGTGGCCCCGCAGGTCGTCGCGGCCGCGACCCGCACGATCTGGTCGGCTGCCGAGACTGCCGACGCATTGGCGCAGAACAGGGTTTCCCTGATCGATGTGCGATCGCGGCCTGAGTGGATAGAAACGGGCGTCGCAAAAGATGCATGGCCGATCAGTATGCATGAACCGGGATTCGAGCACCGCTTGTTCGCCGCACGCGATTTTTCAGGCGAGAAACCCATTGCTCTGATCTGCGCCACCGGAGGGCGCAGTGGCCATCTTTTGAGCGCCTTGAAGCAAGCTGGATACACGGGCTTCATCGATGTCTCAGAAGGGATGCTGGGATCACCGAAGGGGCCAGGCTGGATCGCACGCGGATTGCCCGTGACGGATATGGAGGCGGCTTTGGCAAGCCTGCCTGGCGCTTTGTGTTGACCGCATGCTCATCCAAATGACCGTCCGGGTTTCTCACCTCGGGGCTTGGCCTCTGCTCTTCTTTCTCGGTTGCATGGGCATCTTCCTATCCGATGCCGTCAAGGCTGCCGAATCCGAGAGCTTTTCAAACCCCGCCGTAACCGCGCGTCTGATCTCGGCCGAAGACGGGATTGCGCCAGATGCCGCCTCCGTCTCACTCGGATTGGCCTTGGAGTACGGTGAGGGCTGGAAGGGATACTGGCGCACGCCCGGCGAGGTTGGCTTGGCACCGAAACTCGACTGGGCTGGTTCGACCAATCTGAAATCCGCCGAGCTCCTCTGGCCCGCGCCGGAACGTTTCGAGGCCTTCGGGATCGAGAACTTCGGCTATTCAGGTCAGGTTGTCTTGCCGATCCGGGCGAGACTTGAGGACGCCGGCCACCCTCTGGAACTGCGTGCCCGCGTGTCCTTGCTGACATGTTCGACTGTCTGTGTGCCTCATGACTTCGAACTTTCACTCACCCTGCCACAAGGCGTCGGGATCGATACAAACTCGGCTCGCCAGATTGCTACTTATGCCGATCGCGTTCCCGCGGTACCCGAGAACAGCGACATCAGGATATCGGTCACGGCCCTAGATGCGCGCGACTCGGCTCTCATCGTTGTTGCAACGAGCGACACACCGTTCGGTGAGGTCGACGTGTTCCCGGAATTCGGACCCCTTGTGATCTTTGACAAACCAGATATCCGGTTGGATCGCGATAGAACGGAACTCTGGGCAGAAATACCGATCAACGCCTGGACCGAAGAGCATGCAGAGCCTTCGGTGACGATCACAGACACCGCACGTGCAATCACGGCGCCGATCACGCTTACCTCAGATCCCCCTGCCCCACCGTTTTCAAGCGCAAACCCTCGAACGAGTGTGCTGAAAGTCGTGGCGGTGGCCGCCATCGCCTTTCTCGGTGGTCTGATCCTGAATGTCATGCCCTGCGTGTTACCCGTTCTATCGATCAAGCTCACATCTGTTTTGAAGGCAACCGGTCAAACCC
>NZ_CANLNE010000006.1 GCF_947492555.1 uncultured Roseobacter sp. | reverse complement strand
CCGCCGCCCGCTCTGCCAGCATCTCCAGCGCCGCGGTGTTGATGTCGAACCCGGCCGCCACCCCTGCCCGCCCTTTCAGACGCAACAGATAGCGCCCGTTGCCACAGCCGAAATCGATCACGTGACCGCCCGGCGGCAACAAATCCAGCATCCGCCGCCATGTGGAGAGATTGGGATTGGGATAGCGCCGGTCGTAATGCCCCGACTGAAAATACAACAGATAGGACCGCGTGGTCAGATCCTGCGGGGCCGCGGCGCGTATCTCTTCATGCTGACCCATCAGTTCGGCGCAATCGCGCCGGAGCCGAGCGTGTTCTCGATCCGCTTGCGCCAGTCGGTGTCGCGCATCCGCTCGATCAGCGCACTGTCAATGGCCCGACGCAGATCATCGTTGCTGCCCGCGCGTGTGATCGCCCAGCCATAGGGCTCGTTCCGGTAGACACTGTCCTGCACGGTGATCTGCCCGTCATAAGGCGACCGCCGCGACATGTAAGACAGCGCAATCCAGTCGCCAAGCACCGCCTGCACCTTGCCCTGGTAAAGCGCCTCGACCCCCTCCTTCCACGTGGGCGTCAACACAACACCGCCGGGCAAGCCATCCGCCGGCATGGCTTCGATCTTGCGCGTGTTGGTATTGTGACCTTCGCACGCCAGCCACTGCGCCCGCGCTTTCAGCTTCTCCTGTTTCTCGCTGCCCTCATCGGCGCGAAACGCCGCCTCGGTGGTCTCCCGCCGCAAGAATTCCTGCGCCGTCGAACAGCGCAATACGGCGATGTTCAGCCCCGGCAGAGCCTGCGCGGAGACCGGCGGCTTCCCCCCGATGGCCCCGACAAAGGCCGAGGTGATCACACCCAGGATCATCGCCGACAGCGCCGTGCCGACCACCGCCATGATCATCTCGAAAATCTTGCCCATCAGCGTAGCAAACCCGTCACCGATCCCCTTCAATCCGGACGTCCGCGCAACTGCCTCCAGCATATAGGCCATCCAGGTGCGCACCGCGCCGGGCGGCGGATCATCCTCCGACCCCGTCGCCAGATTCAGCATGAAGGCGCGCAACAAAAACGCCGTCACGAGATTCAGCAGCAAAAACAGGATGATCGCCCGCGCGACCGTAGGCTGAAACACCGTGTCCGTGATGGTCTCGATCGCCGCCTCGAAATCAATCGCCCCGTCCTGTGCCACCGCCAGCGTCAGCCCGGATGACAGATACTGCTGGCTGAAATCATAGGTCAGCATCCGCTCGGACGTGATGGTCAGGGGCGAAATCACCACATCCACCGTGCCGCGCCGCAACCCCTGCTCCTGCGCATCGATGCTATCACAGTTCACAAAGGCCGTCGTCTTGTCGATATCCGTCGACACCGAATGCCACAGATCCACCGCGAACCCGCGCGGCATGCCATCCGGCCCCATGTAGGTGAAGGGTTCCGCCGACCGCACGGCCACCACCAGATCGTGGTCACCCTCGGGCACCTCACAGGCCCCGACGTGCAAGGCGAAGGTCAGCGTCAGGATCAGCAGCAGACCAAGACGGCAAAAGATCGGGCAGCGGTGGGACATGCGTAAAGGAGCCTTAACGTTCCGGTGTGGTGGTGTTGGTGGCGGTCGACAACAGGTGCCCCCGGATGGATTTGCCCTGCGCCACCCCACCGGCGCCAAGGGACATCGCCTTGGCCCCCATCATATCGGCCTCCTTTTCAAGACCGGCGTCATCGTTGATCTGGACATCATCCTTGAGCTGCCGGGTCGGGCGCACCCTGCCTTGCGCCTGCTGCACCGTGTGCCAGGCCTCATGTGGCAGGTGTTTTTCCTGACCGCTGGCAAGGTGAATATCGGTACCCTGCGCATAGGCATGGGCGCCGACCTTCTGCGGCTCGGACGAATTGTAATGCACCTGAACAGCGCTCATATCCATGCCCGACAGGCGCTCGACCCCGCTGCGCAAAGCACCCGGTAATCCGCCTTTGGCACGCCCCTCTTCGTCAACCGGTTTGAGCTGTGCCGCCCCCTGCCCCCATCGGGCCAGTTGCGCCACCACGGCGCTGTCATCGGCGCGCCGTTGCAACGCAGTCAGGCTGCTGTCTTGCCCCGCAACCGCAGACATATCCGAGCTGTGCTGCGAGGACGCGGCGCTTCTGACAGGGGTCTGAACCGGAACGGATTTGCGGTCGGAGGCTGAAATCTGCGCCACGAGGATTCTCCTTATGGTGGCAGAGTAGCACCGGAACTCCCTTACGTCATTTGATCTTTGGTTAATCAAACCCTAACCGGCGCAGGAAGGTCACACCGGGGTGTTGCTTCATCTTAAAATATTGATTTTATTATATTTTATTTGAAAACATACGATTTATCAGGGTTTTTTGATCTGGTACTTCATCACCACTTTCGCCAGATCGACCAGCAAAGCCTCCAGATCGTCTTCGGACACCTTGGTGTTGCGCATCTGGATTTGATAGCCCTTGGGCTGCTTCTTGGCCGTCATCGGAATACCGCGCACGTCGAACCGCTGCACCGTGTCCCCGGTCAGCGCTGGCGGCAACAACGGCGACAACCGTTCCCCCCGTTTCAGCTTCGGAACAATCGCCCGATACTGTCGTTTCGGCGTGGTGGAGATGTCCACTTCCTCAAGGATTTTGTCGCGCAATTCCAGGCAGGCCAGACCCAGCGAGACATCCCCCTGCCCCACGTTCAACCGCTCCGCGATCTCGGTCTGAGTCAGCTCGCGCAGGCTTTCCGCCAGTAACCCGATGGAGATCAGTTCCTCGAACCCATTGAGGTCCCGCCGCATGGTGTTCTCGTGGAACCGCTCTTCCAGATCGGCAAGGTCGCGGTCGCCCTGCACCGTGGCGATCACCGCCTTGACCGGCTGCCCCAGCACCCGGCAGGCCTCCAGCCGCCGCCGTCCGGACTGGATGTAGAATTCCGCCGTGGTCTCCAGCGGGTTTGCACGGTCCGCCTCCCAGGTCTCCTCCACCGGGCGCACGCGAATGGGCTGCGTTTGCCCGCGCCGTTTGATGTTGGCCACCAGCGCGGCGAAATCCTCATCCTCCTGCCAGGGCGCAATGCGGTCGCTGCCGACCTCGTCCCTGATCTGCGAAGGGTCGAGATCGAGCACGACCGTGCCCGCCATCACCCCCTGAAACAGGGAGCCATGCGCATCGTCGATCCGCTGTTTCAGCATGTTCATGGCCGACCCGGCCCACATGCCGCCCATGGCGCCCTTACGGTCTGTATCCGTCTCTGCAGGGCCTGTCAGAGCCTCATCCGGGATCGAGGCATCGAGTTTGCGTTTGCGGGCCATCAGCTCCAGCGCTCCTTTATGAAGGTCTTGGCGAAGTCTTTCGGGGGCAGCTCCGGCCAGATGCGCTGCACCAGCGCGTCATTGACCGCATTGGCATTGGCCATGAAAGCCTTGGCCGAGGCGCGCCGGGTCTTCGGCGGCATGTATTCATAGATGCTCTTGTACTCTTCGGCGGCATTCGCAATGGCGTCCGACCGGCTGTACCAGACCTGCATCACCTCGCGCGGCGCCTTGCGATAGAGGTCGAGAATCTGATCGGTATCCTGCGTGTTCTGTTCCTGAACGATGGTTGGCAGAACCATGTGTTCGCCTGCCCCGATCTCGATGTCCGCTTCAAAGCCCATGATGAACTCCAGATACTCGCCGATGTTCGACACATAGGTGGCCAGGGTCGCCAGATCGAACCCCTTCATCGTCTGCGGGATCACCACATTGTCCGCCGCCACCAACCCATTGAGCTGCATCAGCGTCAGCGAGGGCTGCTGATCGATCACGATCACATCAACGGTTTCCGACAGGGCCCGTGTATAGGCGGCCATATCAAAGGCCCCGTCTTCTCCGCGGAGATCGTCATTCGCAGTGCGCGGCCCGTTGTCGGCATCCCATGTCGCAATAGCGTCTTTCAGCACCCGGTAGACCGGCACCTGGGACTGCTGCGACATGAAAAACAGGCTGATGTCGCCGTTCTGAATATTCGCCCCGCCGGGGATCAGCCGGACGCCGGGCCAGGGTGTGGATTGCCAGATCCGATCCAGATCGCGCCCGGACGGTGGGGTCAGCTTCACCGCAGCCGGATCGTCCACCCCCATGAAATCCGCCAGCGTCGGCGTATCCGGCTCAAAAAGCGGCAGCTTTTCATCGGCAAAATAGAGGCTGACGGTGGCCTGTGGATCCGCGTCGATTACCCCCACGCGCAACCCGTAGTGCAAGTTCACATATTGCGCAAAATGAGCAGCGCTTAAAGACTTGCCGGTCCCGCCTTTCTGCGCACCGAAGGTCACAACCTTGACCGGATCGCCCGCCTGTCGCCAGTGGAGGTAGGGCCGCTTGGCCGCCTTGTTTGAGCCGATGATCGCGCGGATCAGCATGATCTCGGACGGCGAGAATGTCCGCTCCCGGCCCTGTTTTTCACCCTCTGGGAACATCGCCTCTTCATTCGATATCCGGGTCAGATAGGTTGTGTCGACGGCCAACAGGCTTGCAATTTCCACCATGGAAAACCGCCGTGCAACGCGCGTGCGCAAGGTCAAATCGCGCTGCAATTTGGTGTTCACCGCGCCCATGACCCGGCTCATATTCCGGATAAATTGCTCAAACTGCCCGTATGCCATCAATTATATCCACGGATATTTTTGTGTATTCATCCCTGATTTCGCCGGGATGAACGCTGTGTTCAAAGAACAGGAGGGCGTGTCGTTACGCAAGTGCTTTTGTGCCAGCCCCCAGCGTTTCAGGTAGCTTTTCAGCAGGTTTCGTTTCCGGGCATCGGCGGTGATACCAGAGGCCTTCACAAGCTTTTCGAACTGCTGGAGGGTCGGAAACTGGCGCCAATGCCGGGGCCAATGCTTCTGGATATGGACAATAATTCCCGCAGTTTCACTCCCTGAAAAGCCAGATTTATGTAGCCATTCCACCTGCTCTGAAACGTAGGCCTCTCCTGAATCCAAACTCAATTCTGTCCAAAGCTTGGTAAGTTGTGCGGTTATATCCGCGGAGATGGGTTTCATTGTTCCGCGCGCAAGATGCTCGTCCGTCGATGTCAGCATCTGAGATGTGGGAATTGTTTTTGCGGACGGGTAGGGCGCGCCCTTGAAGCAGCGCGCCCATTGTTCAAGCAAGTGATCCAAATTGGACTCCAAATCCATTGCTGAGTGATTTTTATGGATATGATTTTTAGAATCCTTAAGGCGTTCACTGGGCTGAACACTGCGTTCAGTTTTGGGTGTGGTTTTGCCTCTCAACGATGACCGCCAATCCCGCCAGAACGTTACGCGATATTTGAGCCGGTAGTTGTAGCCGCTTGCGGTTTGCTGTTCCTCGGTCTCGATCAAATCTGCTCTTCGTAACTCCTTGAGATAGCCGGAAATGGCGGATTTTGATCGGCCGGACCGTTGGCTCAACTGGTCCAGGGAGGGCCAGCAATAGCCTTCGGCATTGGCCATGCGGCAGAGTTCCACCAGCGTGCGAAAGGCGCCTGGGCTCAGGTCGATGTCGAGGATCTCGACGGGGAGGGCAACGAACCCTTTTTTTCGGTCAAATGACGGGTGCTCGGACATATTTACCTCGTTCCCGCAATGCAAAAAGCTTGCAGGTTATGGGGTGCCGCGCTATCTTTGGGTATCAGACAAGGACAGCCGACATGGTTGTTTTGAATGAAGCCGAGTGGTTGCCGCCGCTCGGCTTTGTTTTTGCAGTTGCCAATACTACATCAGCGCCTCCTTTTGCGGCTGCGCAAAAAAGGGTCGGGGAAGGTCCAGCGGGTAACGCCGGACATTTGCTGTCTTAAAGTGATCCCACATTTGGGCCGCCTGCTCAATGCACGGACTACTGCCGCGTTTTCTTGGTATTAAGGCCTATATAGCCCGAAATACCAAGACTATGGCAAGATTTTCTTTGCTTTGAGCGGGCAGTACATGAATTATGCACCTTATCCCCTTATTTTCATAGTGTTTTCAAAGAGGGTTGGCTGATCTGTAGAACGTTTCGTCGCCCCGTGTACCCATGGGGTAGGGGGCACGCGTGGCGAATCCCCTGGTACAGCGCGGAGGGCGATTCCCCGCAGGGCGGGTGACTGCATCGGTTTGGAAAAACCATGGAGCATGTTGGTATTGGGTGTAAACGGGTGTAGTTGCGGGTTGCGGAATGGGTGTAAATGGGTGTAGTTGCGGGTATGCTGATCACGAATACCCTGACCATCTCTCCCAAAATGCTCTCGCTGATCTCGGAGATCGACGAATTCAAAGGCGCGTGGCGGGCGTTGGGGACGCTGGCGCCGGAACGGCTGTCGGCGCTGCGGCGGGTGGCGACGATCGAGAGCATTGGCTCGTCCACCCGGATCGAGGGCAGCAAGCTGTCGGATGCGGAGGTGCGCCAGCTGCTGAGCAACATCGAGGTGCAGCCGTTCGAGACGCGCGACCAGCAGGAGGTAGCCGGATACGCCGAGGCGATGGAGACGATCTTTGCCGCCTGGGATCAGATCAGCATCACCGAAAATCACATCCTGCAGCTGCACCGAGACCTGCTGCGGCACAGCGGCAAGGACGAGCGGCACCGCGGGGGCTACAAGACCGCCAGCAATTCCATCGCGGCCTTTGATGAGGATGGCGTGCAGATCGGCGTGGTGTTCGAGACTGCTTCGCCCTTTGACACGCCGCGGCTGATGCGCGAGCTGCTGGACTGGTATGCGGTGCAGACCGAGCGCAAGGCGCTGCATCCGCTGCTGATCATCGGGATATTCGTGGTGGTCTTTCTGGAGATCCACCCGTTTCAGGATGGCAACGGGCGGCTGAGCCGGGTGCTGACCACCTTGCTGATGCTGCGGGCGGGCTATTCCTACGTGCCCTATGGGTCGATGGAGAGCGTGATTGAGCAGAGCAAGGAAGCCTATTACCTGGCGCTGCGTCAGACCCAGAGCACCATTCGCACGGCCCATCCGGACTGGCAGCCGTGGATGGAGTTTTTCCTCAGTGCGGCGCAGCGCCAGATGTCGCGGCTGAAGACGCGGGTGGAGCGGGAGCGGCTGATGATGGGCGCGCTGCCGGAACTGGCGGCCGAGCTGGTGCAGCTGACGCGGGACCACGGGCGGCTGACCATGGCGGAGGCCGCGCGGCTGACCGGGGCCAATCGCAATACGCTGAAACAGCATTTCCGCAAGCTGGTGGAAGAGGGGCATCTGAAGCTGCACGGGCGGGCGCGGGGAGCGTGGTACGCGCTGCCCTGAAGGGTGGGGGCGTCAGGACTGCAGCCAGCCGAAGGGGCGCCCCATGATCAACTGGCGCAGGCCGAAGGCGGCGCCGGTGAAGATCGACAGAAAGACGATGGGGGCGTTCAGCGTCAGCAGTGAGAAGGCGGAAAGCCCCTGTCCGATGGTGCAGCCCATGGCCAGGATCGCGCCGAACCCCATGAGGACCGCGCCCAGCACCTGTCGTTTCAATTCGCGCGGGTCCTCGCAGGCTTCCCAGCGGAAATGTCCCTTGATCAGGCTGCCGATGAAGGCCCCGGCCAGCACGCCAAAGACCGCGCCGACGCCAAAGGTCAGCCCGCCGCCGCTGGAGGTCATCAGGAAGAGCAGTGTTTCGCCCAAGGGCGAGGTGAAGGTGTGGCTGTTGACCGGAGCCGCGCCAAAGCGCGCGTCGGCCACCCATTGCGTGCCGGCCCAGCCGCTGACGATGGCAAGGCCCACCAGCGTGCCCCAGGCAAGCGCCCTGGGGCTGCGCAGAAAGTCGCGGGACCAGAGGGCGGCGGCGGTGATCGCCGCGCTGATCAGCAGGCCGAAGGGCAGGGAAGGGAGGCCAGTGGCCATGCTCAGCAGTTGCGGGTAGCTGCGGGTCTGCGTCGATATTTCGGTCAGGGAAAGACCGGCGAGGCGCAGCTGGGCGAGCGGCCCTGACAGCATGACATAGGCGCTGATCCCCATGACCAGCACGATCACGAAAGAGCGCAGGTCGCCGCCGCCGAACCGCGCCAGTGCGCCGAACCCGCAGTTGCCCGCCAGCGACATGCCATAGCCGAAGAGCAGCCCGCCGGTGATGGCAAAGGCGGGCGACCAGGGGGCCAGATGATAGATGGTCTGTGCGGGATCGAGCGCGCCGAGGGCCACGAGGCCGAAGGTGCCAAGGCCCGCCACCCCGATGGCCAGTATCCACATACGCAGCCGTATGTCGCTGCCCTGATAGAGCGCGTCTTCGATGGCGCCGAGGGTGCAGAAACGTCCAAGTCGCGCGGCGAGCCCCAGGATGAGGCCGCCCCCAAGCCCGATCAGGGCCAAAAGCCCTGCGTCTGAAATGCTGTCCAGCATGTGGTTCCTCCCGTATGTCTACGGGGCGTGGCGAGGCGCGCTACCCGTCCTTGCAGAACAGGTCGTAGACGAGATCAAGTATCTGAACGGCGCGGGGATCTGTCAAACTGTAATAAATCGCCTTGCCCTCGCGGCGCGGCGCAACCAGCCCTTCGGCGCGCAGCCGGGCCAGCTGTTGCGAGACGGCGGCCTGCCGGGCGGAGAGCAGCTCTTCCAGCTCGGTCACGGATTTTTCGCCGGTGGACAGATGGCAGAGGATCATCAACCGCCCCTCGTGGCTGATCGCCTTGAGGAAGTTCGACGCATTGCAGGCACTTTCCATCATCCGCTCGATCTCGGCGTCGGACATATCCTTGGTGATGACGGGAAGTGACATGAAGCTCTGGCTATCTCGCAATTTCGGGTCCTCATACCCATTGGGCGTTGATATGGCAATTAATGCAAGAACCCGCCAGGTCCAGAGCGGTGCACATGCCTATGATTTAGGCTCTGTTTCCTCCGGATGGGCGTCGAGCAGCTTGCCCAGCAGGAACCAGAAGAACTCATCCCCCGCATAGCCTTCGATGCGGCCCAGCTCCTTGCCGTCATGGACCAGCACGAAGGTGGGGGTGAAGACCGGGCGCGAGGTAAAGGTGATATCCTCGGGCAGGGCGCGCAGGTTGACCCGGCGCAGGGGCGCGCGTTTGCCTTCCTCGGTCTTGGGGTAGATATGCGCGAGATCCGCGTTCCAACGGGCGCACCAGTGGCAGCCGTCCTGTTCGACCATGACCAGATCGGCGGCCAGCGCGGGCAGGGGGGCCAGCCCGAGGGCCAGGGCAAGGAGCAGGCGTTTCATCGGCGTTCCAATTGACGGATCACATAAACATATAATATCTTGAATATGTAATTTGCACAAGCACTGGGGCGGGCCGGGATGTTGGATGTCAGTCTATTGGGGGCCTTTCTGGGCGGGCTGATCGTCTTTTTCTCGCCCTGTGTGCTGCCGATTGTGCCGTTCTACCTCAGCTATATGGCGGGAGCGTCCATGTCCGAGATCAGCGCCGAGGGGGTGCTGGCGCCGGGTGTGCGCCGCCGGGCCTTTGCCGCGTCGGTGATGTTTTCGCTGGGCATCATCACGGTCTTTGTGCTGCTGGGGGCAGCGGCCTACGGGTTGAGCCAGAGTTTTCGCGCGGCGCAGACGGAGTTCCGGCTTTTTGCGGCGCTGGTTGTGCTGGTGATGGGGCTGCATTTTCTGGGGGTGCTGCGGATCGGCTTTCTCAACCGGGCGTTTCAGATCGAGGCGGGCGACACCCAGGCCATGTCCGTGCTGGGCGCTTACGTCGTGGGGCTGGCCTTTGCCGCCGGGTGGACACCCTGCGTCGGCGGGGTGCTGACGGCGGTGGTGTTCACGGCCAGCACCGAGGCCACGGCCCTGCGCGGGCTGATCCTGCTGCTGGTCTTTGGCGTGGCGATGACCGCGCCTTTTGTGGTGGCCTCGCTGTTCATCGGGCCGTTCCTGAGGTTCGCCGCCCAGTTCCGCCGCCATCTGCCGAAGGTCGAAAAGGCCATGGGACTGCTGCTGCTGCTCTTTGCGGCGCTGATCGCCACGGACAGCGTCAACCACATTGCCCAGTGGATGCTGGAGACCTTCCCCGCCTTTCAAAACATCTAAAGGAGACCGCCTGATGAAACGCCTGCTGATCCTTCTGAGCCTGATCGCACTGCCCGGCTTTGCCGCCGAGCTGGGCGACGACGGGCTGCACAAGACCGACTGGATGCGCGACACCTTCAAGGACCTGCGGGAAGACCTCGCCGAAGCCAATGACGAGGGCAAAAGGCTGGTGTTGATGGTGGAGCAGCGCGGCTGCATCTACTGCACCAAGATGCATGAGGAGGTTTTTCCGCGCGCGGATATCGCCAGCTACATCGCCGAGAATTTCTTTGTCGTGCAGGTCAATCTGCATGGCGATACCGAGATCACCGATTTTGACGGCGAGACCCTGAGCGAGAAACAGGCGGCGCGGAAATGGGGGCTGCTCTTTACCCCGTCGATTCTGTTTTTGCCCGAAGAGGTTGAAGACGGCGCAACTGCGCAGAGTGCTGCTGTGGCCCTGATGCCGGGCGCCTTCGGGCCGGGCACAACGCTGGATATGTTCACCTGGGTCTATGAGAAGCGATACGCGCTTGATTCAGAGGAGGATTTTCAACGCTATCACGCGCGGCGCATTCAGGAGCGGGCGGATGGCACGGCGGACTGATCCAGTTCAAATTCGAATATCTGAATTTGTTCTTGATCGTTCACGGTTTCGTGTCCTATGGTATGCTGAACATTGAATGTGTTTGGGAGGACGCATGGAACGCATTTTTCTGGCAATTTTGGCCCTGACCGTCTCGACCTTCAGCGGGGCGGCGGAGGAGATCGCGCCCACGGCCGTGGTCTATGTGGACGGCAGCGTAGAGACCTCTCTGACCGGCAAGGCGGGCGACCCGGCCATGGGCCGCGAGATCGTCGGCAACAAGTCCTTGGGCAATTGCGTGGCCTGCCACGAGGTCACCGATCTGGCCGATGTGCCGTTTCATGGCGAGATCGGCCCGATGCTGGACGGGGCCGGGGACCGCTGGACCGAGGCGGAGCTGCGCGGCATCGTCGCCAATGCCAAGATCATGTTCGAGGACAGCATGATGCCGTCCTTCTACAAGACCGAAGGCTTCATCCGTCCCGGCAACGCCTATACCGGCGAGGCGGCGGATGACACCTTTGGCCCGCTGCTGACTGCGCAACAGATCGAAGATGTGGTGGCTTATCTGGCCACCTTGAAAGAGTAACGACCCCGAGGGGATCAAAGGAGGTTCACGCATGGAACTGACACGACGCAACGCACTGCTGATGGGCGCCAGCGCCTTTGTGGTCGCCGGGCTGCCGCTGCAGGCCGCCACCACGCCCGAAGAGGCCATCGCGGCCTTTACCGGTGGCGCCGAGATCGGAGAGGGGGACATCACCCTGACCGCGCCGGAGATCGCGGAGAACGGCAATACCGTGCCGATCGAGGTCGCCTCGGAGACGGCGGTAGAGATCATGGTGCTGGCCCTGGGCAACCCGACGCCACCGGTGGCGACCTTCAAGTTCGGCAAGCTGGCCGCGTCGCGCGCCGCCTCGACCCGCATTCGTCTGGCGGGCACGCAGGATGTGGTTGCGATTGCGAAGCTGGAGGACGGCTCCTTCGTGCAGGCCGCGGCGACGGTCAAGGTGACAATCGGCGGCTGCGGCGGCTAATCAGGAGAGCAAAGACATGGCAAAAGGTGTAAAACCCCGCGTTAAAGTGCCCAAGACGGCGGCGGCTGGCGAGACCATCACGATCAAGACGCTGATCAGCCACAAGATGGAATCCGGCCAGCGCAAGGATGATGACGGCAACGTCATTCCACGCTCGATCATCAACCGCTTTACCTGCGATTTCAACGGCGAGAACGTCATTGACGTGGTGCTGGAACCGGCGATTTCCACGAACCCCTATCTGGAGTTCGAGGCGGTTGTGCCGGAGGCGGGCGAGTTCGTCTTTACCTGGTATGACGACGACGGCTCTGTCTATGACACGAGCAAGAAGATCGCCGTCGAATAATCCGTTTGTCTGGGGAGGGACAACTATGAAGAAGCTGACTGGCGCAGTGCTGGCGGGTGCCTTGGCCGCCACGCCGCTGATGGCGGAGCCTGTGGAGGACACGCTGATCCTCAACGAGGATATCACGCTGGTGACCCGCACCGCCGCCCCCGATCATCTGTCGGATGTGATGGACGAGGTGATTTCGGGCTGGCATTTCCGCGGTACCGAAACGCGGGCCATGCAGGCGGATGATTTCGACAACCCCGGCATGATCTTTGTAGAACAGGCGGAGGAGGTCTGGAACACGGTCGATGGGTCGGAGGGCAAATCCTGTGCGAGTTGTCACGAGGGATCCGAGAGCATGGCCGGTGTGCGCCCGGTCTATCCCAAGTACAACGAGGCGGCGGGCGAGGTGCGCACGCTGGAGATGCAGATCAACGACTGCCGGGAAAACCGGATGGGCGCGGAGAAGTGGAAATACACCGGCGGCGACATGGTCAATATGACCGCGCTGATTTCGTCGGTGTCGCGTGGCATGCCGGTGAACGTGGCGATTGACGGTCCGGCGCAGTCGACCTGGGAGGCGGGCAAGGAGCTTTACTACACCCGGACCGGTCAGCTGGAGCTGGCCTGCGCCAATTGCCATGAGGACAATTACGGCAACATGATCCGCGCCGACCATCTCAGCCAGGGGCAGATCAACGGCTTTCCGGTTTACCGCTTGAAGAACACCAAGCTGAACGCGGCGCATGCGCGGTTCAAGGGGTGCATCCGCGATACGCGGGCGGAGACCTATTCGCCCGGCAGCCCGGAGTTCATCGCGCTGGAGCTTTATGTCGCCTCGCGCGGCAACGGGCTGAGCGTCGAGGGCCCGTCGATCCGAAACTGAGCCTTGAATGCCCCGCGCGGTGCCCGTGCGGGGTTTTCTCCTTCAAATACATTCAGGAATACGCATATGATATCCCGCCGCGATTTTCTCCAGACCAGCATGGCCGCGAGTGCCCTTCTCGGCGCGTCGGGGTTCGGGCAATGGGGGCGGCTGGCCGCACAGCAGGCGCTGACGCAGGATCAGCTGCTGCAGTTCGAAACCTTCGGGAATGTCTCGCTGATCCATGTCACGGATATTCACGCGCAGCTGAAACCGATCTATTTCCGCGAGCCGTCGATCAACATCGGTGTGGGGGATAACAAGGGCGCGGTGCCCCATGTGACCGGGGCAGAGTTCCGCAAGATGTACGGGATCGCGGATGGATCGCCGTCGCATTACGCGCTGTCCTCGGGGGATTTCGAGGCGCTGGCGCGCGGTTATGGCCGGGTTGGCGGGCTGGACCGGGTGGCCACGGTGATCAACCAGATCCGTGCGGACCGCCCCGATGCCTTGCTGCTGGATGGCGGCGACACCTGGCACGGCAGCTACACCTGTTACCACACGCAAGGGCAGGACATGGTGGACGTGATGAACGCGCTGAAGCCCGATGCGATGACCTTCCACTGGGAATTCACGCTGGGCTCTGACCGGGTGAATGAGATCGTCGAGGGGCTGCCATTCGCCGCGCTGGGGCAGAATATATTCGACGCGGAATGGGATGAACCGGCCGAGCTTTTCCCGCCCTACAAGTTCTTTGAGCGGGGCGGTGTCAAGGTCGCGGTGATCGGGCAGGCGTTTCCCTATATGCCCATCGCCAACCCCGGCTGGATGTTCCCGGAATACGCCTTTGGCATCCGGGACGAGAACATGCAGGAGATGGTCGATCAGGTGCGCAGTGAAGGCGCGGAACTGGTCGTGGTGCTGAGCCATAACGGCTTTGACGTGGACAAGAAGATGGCCGGGATCGTCAGCGGTATCGATGTGATCCTGTCGGGCCACACCCATGACGCGCTGCCGGAACCGGTGCTGGTGGGGGAGACGGTGATCGTGGCCTCCGGGTCGAACGGCAAATTCGTCAGCCGCGTTGATCTCGATGTGCGCGACGGGCGCATGATGGGCTTCCGGCACAAGCTGATCCCGATCTTCTCTGATGTCATCACGCCCGACCCGGAGGTGGCCGCCGTGATCGACGGGGTGCGCACGCCGTATCTGGATGCGCTGACGGAGGTGATCGGCAAGACCGACAGCCTGCTCTACCGAAGGGGCAATTTCAACGGCACCTGGGACGATCTGATCTGTGACGCGCTGCTGTCGGAGCGGGAGGCGGATATCGCGCTCAGCCCCGGCGTGCGCTGGGGGCCGTCGATCCTGCCGGGGCAGGATATCACCCGCGAGGACATCTGGAACGTCACCTCGATGAGCTATGGGGCGGCTTACCGGACTGAAATGACCGGCGAATTCCTGCATGTGGTGCTGGAGGATGTGGCCGACAACCTCTTTAACCCCGATCCCTATTACCAGCAGGGCGGGGACATGGTGCGCACCGGGGGTCTGGGCTACCGCATCGATATCACCCAACCGCAGGGCAGCCGCATCACCGAGATGACGCTGCTGAAGACCGGCGAGAAAATCGACCCTGCCAAGACCTATCAGGTCGCGGGCTGGGCCTCTGTCAACGAAGGCACAGAGGGGCCGCAAATCTGGGACGTGGTCGAAAGCCATATCGCCAAACAGGGCACCGTGACGGTGTCCCCGAATACCAGCGTCAACGTCGTTGGCGCCTGATCGAAACAAACATGGAGTGAAACCATGACGCAGAAGACGTCGCGCAGGACGTTTCTTAAAAAGGGCCTCGCCGCAGGGGCTGCTGCCACGGTGGCCAGCAGTGCCCGTGCCGCCACGCCCGATCCGCTGATCACCGAAGTCCAGCCCTGGGCCAGCGGGCTGGGCGACGGGGTCGATGCCACGCCCTACGGGTTGCCGATCGAGTTTGAGGACGATGTGATCCGGCGCAACGTGGAATGGCTGACCGCTGACACGATCAGTTCGATCAATTTCACGCCGATCCATGCGCTTGACGGGACGATCACACCGCAGGGCTGCGCCTTTGAACGCCACCACTCCGGCGCGATTGAGCTCAGCAAGCAGGACTACCGGCTGATGATCAACGGGCTGGTGGACCGCCCGCTGGTGTTTTCCTACGCCGATCTGGAGCGGTTCCCGCGCGAAAACCATGTCTATTTCTGCGAATGCGCCGCCAATACCGGCATGGAATGGGCAGGCGCGCAGCTGAATGGCGCGCAGTTCACCCATGGCATGATCCACAATATGGAATACACCGGCGTGCCGCTGCGCACGATCCTCGCCGAAGCGGGGCTGGAGGCAGCGGGCGACCTGGCGGACAAATGGGTCTATGTCGAAGGCGCGGATGCGTCCTCGAACGGCCGGTCGATCCCGATGGAAAAGGCGCTGGATGACGTGCTGGTGGCCTTCAAGGCCAATGGCGAGGCGCTGCGCAAGGAACATGGATACCCTGTGCGGCTCGTGGTGCCGGGTTGGGAAGGCAACATGTGGGTCAAATGGCTGCGCCGCGTCGAGGTCATGGACGGCCCGGTGGAAAGCCGTGAAGAGACCAGCAAATACACGGACACGCTGGAGGATGGCACCTCGCGCAAATGGACCTGGGCGATGGATGCGAAATCCGTCGTTACATCACCGAGCCCGCAGGCGCCGATCACCCATGGCAAGGGGCCGCTGGTGATCACCGGGCTGGCCTGGTCGGGGCGCGGGGCGATCACCCGCGTCGATGTCTCCAAGGATGGCGGCAAGTCGTGGGAGACTGCGCGGCTGGCCAAACCGGGAGAGAAAATGGCGCTGACGCGGTTCTATCTCGATATCGACTGGGACGGCGAGGAGATGTTCCTGCAAAGCCGCGCCATTGATGAGACCGGCTATGTGCAGCCCACCAAGGCGCAGTTGCGGGAGGTGCGGGGGCTGAATTCGATCTATCACAACAACTGTATCCAGACCTGGTGGGTGCGCCCGAACGGGGAGGCGGAAAATGTCGAAGTTTCTTAAAGGCGCGGTGGCCTTGACCTTGCTGGGCACCCCGGTTTTTGCCGAAGGGTTCGGTCTCGGCCGGGAGGCGCTGCCTGCCGAAATCGCGGCCTGGGATCTGGACGTGTCCCCCGATGGCACCGGCCTGCCTGCAGGGTCCGGCGATGTGCTGACGGGCGAGGAGGTCTTTGCCGATAAATGCGCCTCCTGCCATGGTGATTTTGCCGAAGGTGTGGGCAACTGGCCCAAGCTGGCCGGTGGCTGGGACACGCTGGCCGATGAGGACCCGCTGAAGACCGTGGGCAGCTATTGGCCGTACCTCTCGACCACATGGGACTATGTGAACCGGTCGATGCCCTTTGGCGATGCGCAGTCGCTGGAGGCGGATGAGGTCTATGCGATCGTGGCCTATATCCTCTATTCCAACGATCTGGTGGAGGATGATTTCGTGCTGTCGGATGAGACATTTGCCGATTTCGAGATGCCAAATCAGGATGGGTTCATCGTGGATGACCGGGTCGAGACCGAGCATGCCCAATGGGTCGGTGAGCCCTGCATGGAGAACTGCAAGGAGGACGTGCAGGTGACCATGCGGGCCATGGTGCTGGATGTGACGCCGGAGGTGGAAACCGCGGCGCCCGAGGAGGAAGCGGCGGTGGCACCGGCAGCTGCCCCTGCGGTGGATCCGGAGCTGATCGCGGCGGGCGAGAAGGTGTTCCGGAAGTGCAAGGCCTGCCACCAGATCGGTGAAGGGGCCAAGAACCGTTCCGGCCCCGTGCTGACCGGGATCGTGGGGCAGGCGGCGGGCCAGGTCGAAGGGTTCAAGTATTCCAAGCCGCTGATGGCCATGGCCGAGGACGGTCTGGTCTGGGACGCGGAGAACCTGCAGGCGTTTCTGGCCAAACCCAAGGCCTTCATGAAGGGCACCAAGATGAGTTTTGCGGGGCTGAAGAAAGAGGCGGATCTGGCCGCGATCACCGCCTATCTGGCCAGCATCCCCGAGTGATGCTGCGGGCCGTGTTTCTCCCTGCTGTCCTGGCCGCGATCTCCGTGGCCGGGGCGGTGTGGGCGGAGGGTTTCGGCGATGCGAAGGCCGGGGCCAGGGTCTTTACCAAGTGCAAAGGCTGCCAC
Source organism: uncultured Roseobacter sp. (assembly GCF_947492555.1). Taxonomy (GTDB): domain Bacteria; phylum Pseudomonadota; class Alphaproteobacteria; order Rhodobacterales; family Rhodobacteraceae; genus Roseobacter. The sequence goes on along the minus strand of NZ_CANLNE010000006.1, from coordinate 68,389 downwards.
GAGATCGGGCAGGGCGCGCGGGACCGGATCGGCCCGCATCTGAACGGGATTTTCGGGCGCAGGGCGGCGGCGCATGAGGGCTACGCCTATTCGAAGTCCATGGCGCGGGCCGGGAATGACGGGTTGATCTGGACGGCAGAGACGCTTGGCGCCTACGTCGAAAACCCCCGCGCACTGGTGTCGAAGACGCGCATGAGCTTTCGCGGGCTGAAGGATGCGCAGGACCGCGCGGATTTACTGGCGTTCCTGCGGGATTACTCTGACAACCCCGCCGATGTGCCCGAGGCCGAACCCACGGCGCGGGCGACGGATCACGACGTGGACCCGGCCATTCTGGCCCTGAAGGGGGATGCGGAATACGGCGAATACCTGTCGAGCGAATGCCTGACCTGCCACCAGCAGGACGGCAGCGCCGAGGGCATCCCGTCGATCACCCGCTGGCCGACCGAGGATTTCGTGGTCGCGATGCATGCCTACAAGCGCAAGCTGCGCCCGCATCCGGTGATGCAGATGATGGCCGGACGCCTGAATGACGAGGAGATTGCGGCGCTGGCCGCCTATTTCAAGGACCTCGAGTAATGGGGTCGTTTTCTGGGAGGGAAATCACATGACACTGAACAGACGTATTTTTCTGGGCACGGGCGCTGCGGCGGCAGCGACGTTAGGCGCCCCGGCGGTTCTGGCGGATGGGCACGGCAAACCGCGCGTTGTCGTCATCGGCGGCGGTGCCGGGGGGGCGACGGCGGCGCGCTATATCGCCAAGGACAGCAAGGGCGGCGTTGATGTGACGCTGATCGAGCCGTCGCGGACCTATTTCACCTGTTTTTTCTCCAACCTCTATCTGGGTGGGTTCAAGGAGATCGACGATCTGGGCCACACCTATGGCACGCTGGCGGCCAAATACGGGATCAACGTGGTGCACGACTGGGCCGTCGATGTGGACCGCGATGCCAAGACGGTGAGCCTCGCCGGGGGCGCGCAGCTGCCCTATGACAAGCTGATCCTCAGCCCCGGCATCGATTTTGTCGAGGGCGCGGTGGATGGCTGGTCGCTGGCCGCGCAGAACGCCATGCCGCATGCCTATAAGGGCGGCTCGCAGACCGAATTGCTCAAGGCGCAGGTGGCTGCGATGCCCGAGGGCGGCACATTTGCGATGGTGGCGCCGCCAAATCCGTTCCGCTGCCCGCCGGGCCCCTACGAGCGGATTTCGATGGTGGCCCATACGCTGAAGGCGACCAATCCGACGGCCAAGATCATCGTGGCGGACCCGAAGGAGAAATTCTCCAAGATGTCGCTGTTCCAGGAGGGCTGGGCCAATCACTACGAAGGCATGATCGACTGGATCGGTGCCGATTTCGGCGGCGGCGCGGTGTCGGTGGACCCGGCGGCAATGACCGTGAGCATCGACGGCGAGGAAACCAAGGTGGATGTCTGCAACGTCATCCCGGCGATGAAGGCGGGCCGCATTGCGGAAATGGCGGGCGTGACCGAGGGCAACTGGGCGCCGGTCAACGCCGCCGACATGAGCAGCAAGGCCGATCCGGATGTCCATGTGCTGGGCGATGCGAGCCAGCAGGGCGACATGCCGAAATCCGGCTTCTCGGCGAATTCGCAGGCCAAGGTCTGCGCCAATGCGGTGCGCGGCGCGCTGACCGGATCAAAGGTCTTCCCGGCCAAGTTCTCCAACACCTGCTGGTCGCTGATCGACACCAATGACGGCGTCAAGGTGGGTGCGACCTATGAGGCAACGGAAGAGAAGATCGCCAAGGTCGATGGGTTCATCTCCGCCACCGGGGAGAGCAGCGATCTGCGCCGCGCCACCTACGAGGAATCCGAAGGCTGGTACGCCGGGATCACCGCCGACATGTTTGGTTGACAGATAGGCCGGGCTGACCTGGATCAAGGGCGGGCCCGGCCGGACGTGTTTGAGTGAGGCCACCATCTGGAAGGAGAGACTATGAGACGTTTCATGCTTGCCGCGACGGTTGCCCTGATCGCGGGATCGGGTCAGGCGGCGGATCAGGCGGTCACCTATGCCTTTGACGGCAGTTTCGAGGATGCGGCCTTTGCCGTGGAAAGCGCCATTGTCGGGCGTGGGCTGGTCATCGATTATGTCAGCCACACCGGCGAGATGCTGAACCGGACCGGCGCGGATGTGGGCAGCACCAAGGCGCTGTTCAATGAGGCGGACATTTTCCTTTTCTGCTCGGCGCAGGTGTCGCGGGCCGTGATGGAGGCGGATCCGATGAACATCGCCCATTGCCCCTATGGCATTTTTGTCGCGGATCAGGCGGGCGCGGTGATGATCGGCTATCGCACCTACCCGCAGGGCGAGATGCAGCAGGTGCAGGCGCTTCTGGACGAGATCGTGCAGGAGGCGCTGGAATAGCCGGAGGGTGCTGCCTGCTTGACCCACATCAAGGTGCGCCGCGCCCCGCTTCGGTAGGCCCGTTCTGACGGGAAAGGTCTGGCGATGGTGGAAACCCTGATTGACCGGTTCGGAGATGGGGCCGTGCTGATGATGGCGGGGGCCGTGGTTGGCATGCTCTTTGGCGTCGCGGCGCAGCATTCACGGTTTTGCCTGCGCGCGGCAACGGTCGAGCTGTCCGAGGGGCAGGTCGGGCCGCGCCTGTCGATCTGGTTCCTGGCGTTTTCTGCTGCCGTTCTCTGTGTGCAGGGGGCGATTTCTTTGAGGTTCCTCGATGTCTCCGAGGCGCGCCAGCTGGCCGCCACCGGCAGCCTCTCCGGGGCAGTGATCGGCGGGCTGCTCTTTGGGGCGGGTATGATCCTTGCGCGCGGCTGCGCCAGCCGTCTGCTGGTGCTCTCAGCCACGGGTAATCTGCGCGCGATCCTGACGGGTCTGGTGCTGACGCTGGTGGCGCAGGCTGCGCTGCGCGGGGTTCTGGCCCCCCTGCGCGAAGGTCTTGCCGGGCTGTGGCTGATCGACGGCGGTGCCGCGCGCAGCCTGCTTGCGCAGCTGGGGCTGAGTTCCTCTGCGGCGGCCATATGTGCCGCGATTGCGCTGATCCTCGCGACCTTTCTGGCGGTGGCCAGCCGCCTGCCGGTGACCCGCATGATCGCTGCTGGCTGTGTCGGCGTGGCGGTCGGTCTGGGGTGGATCTTCACCTACACAATTGCCCAGACCTCTTTCGAGGTGGTTGCGGTGTCTTCCATCACCTTCACCGGGCCCTCGACCGACACGCTGATGGGGCTGGTCAATGCGACCCGCTTGCCGCTGAGCTTTGGGGTCGGGCTGGTGCCGGGCGTGTTCACCGGGGCCGCCCTGATGGCTCTGGCCTCGGGGGAGGCGCGGATCGAGCGGTTCGGCCCCGACACCCCGATGGAGCGCTATCTGATCGGGGCGGTGCTGATGGGCTTCGGCAGCATGCTGGCGGGTGGCTGTGCCGTGGGGGCGGGCCTGTCCGGCGGGTCGATCTTTGCGGTTACGGCCTGGGTGGCGCTGCTTTTCATGTGGGTGGGGGCGATGCTGACCCACCGGCTGTTGCATCTGCGCGCGGTGGCGACACCCGCCTGACACGGGCGGGACAGGGCCTATTCAAACTCCATCTGCTCAAAGACCCGGCCCGCGTTCTTGGTTGCCAGCTCCTCGAAGGTATCGAGATGGGCATAGGGGGATTGATCGACGTAATAGGCTTCGGCCAGCGCGCCGCCCGCGTCGATATGAGCACCGATCTGGGTGCGCAGATATTCCAGATAGCCCTTGGTGTAGCGGCGCACCTGATCCATGTTGGTCGGATGGCCGTGGCCGGGGATGACATAAGTGGCCTCCAGCGCCTCGAAGGCATTGTCCCATGTGTCCAGCCAGTCGGCGGTATATGTGTGCTCGAAAATCGGCAGCATGCGTTCGTGAAAGGCCATGTCGCCTGAGATCACAAGGCTCTGGTCCGGCAGCCAGACCACGATATCGCCCGGGGAATGGGCGGGCCCGAGGTAGCGCGCCTCGATCCGGAACGCGCCCATCTCGACGGCATATGTATCCTCGAAGGTTTCTGTCGGGCCTTGCAGGGTGGTGCCCTTGGCCCGGTCGCGGTTGTAGCGTTTCATGCCCTCAAGGATGCTGCCGCCGTAATCTGCAACCTCCGTGGCGGCATCGACATGGGCGACGATGGGCACGCCCTGTTCCGCCCAATAACTGTTGCCGAGCATGGCGTGGCCCTGACCGTTTTCGTTGAAGACCAGTTTCACCGGCTGGTCGGTGATCGCCTTGATTTCATCGTGCAGGGCGGCGGCGAGCCCATAGGCGGCCCCGGCGTTGATGACCACGACACCATCGCCGGTCACGATGAAGCTGAGGTTGTTGTTGTGGCCCGCGTTTTCATAGGTCGGCGGGGCGGTGGCGCCGATGGCGGAGAAGACGCCGGGGATCACCTCCACCGGTTTGTCATAGAGCAGCGAGGCGGGGTATTTATCCGCGATGTCCTCGCTGGCATAGGCGGATGTGGCAAGCAGGAAGGGCAGGGTCCAGCGCATTATGCGTCCTCCGGAAGAAAGCGATAGGTCGCGCCGTCGCGGGTGACGCGCCCGAGGCCGCCGTGGGGCAGGTGAAAGCCCATCAGCGGGATGTCATCGGTTGCCAGGTGATCCAGCAGCCGCAAGCGGGTCGCGGCCCCCAGATCCGGGTCCTGATCGGCCCCGCTGGGCCAGTCGGGGCGGGCAAAGGCCACGTGGTGGTTGCCGATGGCGTCCCCACCGACCATGACCGCCTGCGCGCCGTCGCGGATTTCAAACGACATGTGACCGGGGGTGTGGCCGGGCGTGCCATGGGCGAGGACGCCGGGCAGGATTTCATCACCGCTGTTGAACAGGCTGATCTGATCCTCGACCGCCTGCAGCCTGCGCGCCGCGCCCACGGCAAAGGAGGCGCGGGCCTCGCCGATGGTGGTGAGCGTGTCGGGGTCGGTCCAATAAGCCCATTCCGCCGCTCCGATCATCAGCTCCGCCTGCGGAAAGACCGGATCGTCGAAGTCGTCGAGGATGCCCCAGAGGTGATCGGGGTGGGCGTGGGTAAAGACGACATGGGTGATGTCTTCGGGGGCGACGCCCTGTGCGGCGAGACTGTCAAGGAGGGCCCCGGCGCTTGGCATGAACCCCGCGCCTGCGCCCGCGTCGAAGAGGATGATTTTGTCGTCCTGACGCAGCAGTGTCAGGTTGCAGGGGGGTTCCAGTTGGTCGGCGGAGACACCGTTTTTGGAGAGGATCTCCTGCAGCGGTTCCTGGGGCAGACCGTCAAAGAACATTGATCCCGGCAGCACCAGATGGCCGTCGCTGACGCTGGTGATCTCAAAAGACCCCAACTGCAGCGTCTGGGCGACGGTGTAGAGAGGTGTGGCGCAGGCCGCGCAGCCGCCGAGACCTGCAAGGACCTGCCTTCTGTCCAGTTTCATACCGCCCTCCCAGACAAATTCTATTTCATGAATATGACATGGGAAAGACGGGGAACACAAGCCTTGCGTTGGCTGTCAGCTTGGTGGGAGTGCCACCGTTTCGACGGGGTGCTGAACACCCCTAGAACGATCCGGGATCAGAACGCCACGCGGTCGCCGCCCTTGAGGTCCAGTATCGCGCGCGCCTCGTCCGGGGTTGCGACCTCGCAGCCCAGATCCTCGACGATGCGGCGTATTTTCGCAACCTGTTGCGCGTTGCTGTCCGCCAGCGTGCCGCGCGAGATAAAGAGGCTGTCCTCCAGCCCGACGCGCACGTGGCCGCCCATCTGGCTGGCGGTTGTGCCCAGCGTCATCTGCGCCCCGCCCGCGCCCAGCACGGACCAGCGATAATCCTCGCCAAAAAGCCGGTCTGCCGTGCGTTTCATGAACACCAGATTGTCGACCTCCGCACCGATCCCGCCCAGGATGCCAAAGATGAACTGGATAAAGACGGGCGCCTTGAAAAGCCCGATATCCATGCAGAATTTCAGATTGTAGAGATGCCCCACGTCGTAGCATTCATGCTCGAATTTCACGTCATGGGGGCTGAGCGTTTCTGCGGCCTCGCGAATGTCGCGGAAGGTGTTGCGAAAGATGTTGCCGTCCGAGTTGGCGACATAGTCCTTTTCCCAGTCGAATTTCCAGTCGTCATCGCCATAGCGCCCGGCAAGCGGATGGAAGGAGAAGTTCATCGATCCCATGTTCATCGAGCACATCTCAGGGGAAAACGTCTTGGCCGGGGTGATCCGGTCCTGAATGGACAGGGTCAGCGAGCCGCCGGTCGAGATGTTCACAACCGCATCGGTTGCCTGTTTGATGCGCGGCAGAAAAGGGGCGAAGTCATCCACATCCACTGAGGGCGCCCCGGTCTGGTTGTCGCGCGCGTGCAGGTGCAGGATGGAGGCGCCGGCATCTGCAGCGGCCAGCGCCTGTGCTGCAATATCGTCGTAGGTATAGGGCAGGGCGTCGGACATGGTGGGCGTGTGGATCGCCCCAGTCACGGCGCAGGTGATGATGGTTTTCTGTTTCGCCTTGGCCATGGGTCAGCCTTTCGTGGATGGGGAGGAGGGTTTGACGCGGAAACGGAGCGGGAAGAGTTCGATGTCGAACCGGCTGCGGATCAGGCCCCAGAGGCCGGTGGGGGCCTTCAGCATGATCACGATGGCCACGGTGCCGAGCACGATGAGGTAGATGGTTCCGAGGTCCGCAAGGGTTTCGCGCAAGAGAAAGAAGATCAGCGTGCCGATGATCGGTCCTTCGATGGTGCCGATACCGCCGATCACCACGATGAAGATCACGAAGGCCGTCCAGTCGTTGACCGAAAAGGCGGCGTCCGGCGAGATGCGCAGTTTCTGCAGGAAGATCAGCGCGCCGATCATGGCGGTCAGCGCGGCGGTCACCACGTAGACGATGAATTTCGTGCGCCAGATGTCGATGCCAAGCGAGCCTGCGGCCAGTTCATTGTCGCGAATGGCGGTCAGGGCCAGCCCGTTGCGCGACCGCAGGAAGAGGTAGACGGCGGCGATCACGAGCACGGCCGAGCCCAGGGCGAGCCAATAGCTCAGGTGTTCGCGGCCCGACCGCGAGGCGGCCAGGGATCTGACGATGCCCACCGGCAGCGATGATCCGGACCCGCCCCCCAGTGCGGAGACCTGGGCAAAGGACAGTCGGAACACCTCGGCGATGACCCATGTGCCGATGGCGAAATAGGCGCCGCGCAGCCGGAAGATCAAAAGCGCGACCGGCACGGCGATGAGCGCGCCCAGGGCGCCCGCAAGCGCAATCGCGCCCAGCGGGTGCAGGCCGCCAAAGATCGTCAGCGCAAAGAGCATGTAGCCGCCAAATCCGACATAGGCCTGCTGGCCGACCGAGACGAGGCCCGCGTATCCGGCCATCAGGTTCCACAGGCTGGCGAGGGCGAGGTAGAGAAACAGCTCGCCCATCAGGCGCATGTCCGCGCGTCCGGCCCACCAAGGGGCGGCGATCAGGACGATCAGGATCAGCGCGCCCAGCAGGGCCGCGACCCGTGCGGCGGGCGATGTGCGGGTGACGTGGTAATCTGAGAGGTTCATCCGTCGATCCTCGGGAACAGGCCGTTGGGGCGCAGGGCGAGGATGATCAGAAAGGCGAGGTGACCGGCCAGAAGCTGCCAGCCCGGGTCGATCTTGGCCCCGATGGTCTGGGCCACGCCGAGGATCACGCCGCCCGCAAGCGTGCCCCAGAGGTTGCCGAGCCCGCCGATGATGACCGCCTCGAAGCCGAAGATCAGCCGCCCGCCGCCGATGGAGGGGTCGAAACTGGTGCGGATGCCCAGCATGATCCCGGCGATGGCCGTCACCCCCAGCGCCAGTGCCATGGCGAGGCCAAAGATATGGCGGCGGTTCAACCCCATGAGCTGGGCGATCTCGGGGTTGTCGGAGGTGGCCCTGAAGGCGCGGCCAAGGGCGGTGCGGTAGAAAATCCATTGCAGCGTTGCGATCACCGCAATGGCGGTGCCGAAGGTCAAAAGCGGCAGCAGCCCCACCGACAGCCCTCCGGCAGAGACACTGGCCGTCTCCAGCGCCCCGGCGTTCATCTTTTGCGGGTCGGCGGAGTAGGTTTCCAGCAGCGTGTTCTGGATAATCACCGACAGCCCGAAGGTGACAAGCAGCGGCGGCAGGATGTCTTTGCCCAGCGTCTGATTGAGGATACCGCGCTGCAGCACATAGCCGAACCCGGCCATGACCGGCACCACGAGGATCAGCGCCAGCAGGGGATGCAGGCCCAGAACGGTGGTGACCGAGAGGCCCAGATAGGCCCCCAGCACGATCAGGTCGCCATGGGCGATATTGACCAGGCGCATGACCCCGAAGATCAGCGACAGACCGGCGGCAAAGAGCGCGTAGAGACCGCCCAGCAAGGTGCCCTGCACCACGACATTGACCCATTCCATGTTACGCGACCCCGAAATAGGCGCGCGAGATCTCCTCGCGGGCGACGGTTGCAGAGGCGCCTTCGAGCGAGACGCGCCCCTCCTGCAGGCAGTAGAAACGCGAGGAGACGGCCAGCGCCTTGGTGATGTCCTGCTCCACGATCAGCGCGCTCATGCCCTCGCCGATGATGCCGGGCAGGGCGGCGTAGATGTCCTTGATGATGATCGGGGCCAGCCCGAGGCTGATTTCGTCAAAGAGGATCAGGTTCGGGTTGGCCATGAGCGCGCGTCCGATGGCCACCATCTGCTGCTGGCCGCCCGAGAGCGACGTGGATTGCTGGTGACGACGCTCCTGCAGGATGGGAAAGAGCGTGTAGATAGCGGGCAGGGACCACGGGCCCTTGCGGCCGATCTGGCCGCCGATGATCAGGTTTTCCTCCACCGAGAGCGATGGGAAGAGCTGCCGCCCTTCCGGCACCAGCGCGATGCCCCGGGCGGCCACTTCATCCGCCCGCAGCGCCCCGATGTTCTCCCCGCGGTAGCGCACCATCTCCGCCCTGTTGCGCGTCAGGCTGGAGATGGACCGCATCAGGGTGGTCTTGCCCGCGCCATTGGCCCCGATGATGGCGAGGACTTCGCCTTGCGCGACCTGCAGGTCGACGCCGTAGAGCGCCTGAAAATCACCGTAGAAAGCGTCCAGACCGCAGAGGGACAGAAGGGGGTCAGGCATCGGCTTCGATCCCCAGGTAAATCTCCTGCACTTCGGGGCTTTCCATGATGGCCCTGGGCGCGCCTTCCGCGATCTTCCGGCCGAAATCGATCACGATCAGCCTGTCGACAACCGCCAGCAGCGCATGCACCACATGCTCGATCCAGATGATCGTCACGCCGCGCGCATGGATGTCGCGGATCGTCTGGATGAGCGCGCCGCACTCTGCGTCCGTCAGACCCCCCGCGATCTCGTCCAGCATCAGAAGTTTCGGCCTTGCACAAAGCGCGCGGGTCAATTCCAGCCGCTTGCGACCCAGGAGCGTCAGGCCGCCCGCGAGTGTGTTCGCGCGGTCCAGCAGCTCGGTCTGATCGAGTACCTCAAGGCAAAACTGCTCCGCCGTTCGCCCGTGCATTCCGCCCGCCTGCGTGGCGGCGATCATGGCGTTTTCAAACACCGTCATGCCCGAGAAGGGCTGCGGCACCTGAAAACTGCGCGCCATTCCCGCGCGACAGCGTTTGGCGGCGCTGCTTCTGGTCACGTCCTGCCCGTCAAAGAGGATCCGGCCCGAGGTAGGCGACAGGGTGCCGGTGATCAGGTTGAACATCGAGGTCTTTCCGGCGCCGTTCGGACCGATCACGCCAAGGGCCTCGCCCGACGGCACGTCGAAACTAAGCGCATCCGCGACGGTGACCGCGCCGAACGCCTTCGAGACCTGATCGAGTTGGAGAAAGGCTGCCATGATCCCTCGTGTTCTGCGTGCGCGCGGCGGTCTGATCGTCAGGCCAGAAGTTTCAGATCCCCGGTGACCGGGATGTCGGGTGCCGCCGCATTGGCCACGATTTTCAGATCAAGCGCATCGCCGTCGCGTTGCCATTGCCCGGCGACCAGCGGCGTCTTGGTGACATTGTTGATCGGTCCGTCTGCCCAGTTCACGGTGCCGGTGATCGTGTCCAGGTTGGTGGCGGCAATGGCGGCGACGATGGCCGCGGGGTCTTCCAGGTCCTCGGCCCGTTTGATCACATCAGCGACCACCTCAAAGAGCGCGTGTTTGAACCCGATGGGCTGGGTCCAGGGGCGCCCGGAGGCGGCGGTGTAGCCATCCGCGAGGTCCTTGGAACTGTCGCCGGTGAGCGACGAGGTGAAGGGGTGGTTCGGCGACCACCAGACCTCCGACGTCAGCCCGTCGCCACGGGCCCCAAGCGCGTCGATGACGGAGGGAAAGAGCAGCGCTTTGCCGATGGTCACGACCTTGGGTGCGAACCCCTGCTGCGCGGATTGCGCCCAGAAGGTCGCGAAATCGGGCGGGATCATATTGCCGGTCACGATCTCGCAGCCGGCGGCTTTGAACGCCGCGATCTGGTTGCTGAAGTCATCGGACAGCGGCTGGAAGCGTCCGGGGTCCACCAGATCATACCCCGCGGCAGCCAGCGGTTTCGGCAGGCCAAGTTCGGCATCCCCCCAGGCATTCCCATCCGCGTCGTTGGGAAAGAGCCCGCCCACGGTTTTGGTCACGCCGCTCTTGTCCCACATGTCGAGAAACGCGCCGATCACATCCTCCAGGCCCCAGAAGAAGTGGTAGGTGTTTTCAAATCCTTCGCCCGGCACGCCGTTGCGTCCGAAGAAATAGGGCTGCCACGGGCAGTCGGTGGTGATGCAGGGCACCTCGTTGATTTCCGCCTGATCCGACACCGGGTTGACCGTGTCGGGCGTTGAGGCGGCCACGATCAGGTCGACCTCGTCGCCGAGGATCAGATCAGCGGCCACTTCGGCGGCGCGGTTGGGGTTTGACTGGCTGTCCTTGGAAATGATCTCGACACCGTAGGCCTTGCCGTTGTTTTCCAGACCGGCGGCGAAGGCCTGATTGATGGCGCCCAGCACGTAGTCATCGGCTTCCGCAAAGCCCGCCAGGGGGCCGGTGCGGGGGCTGACGTGGCCCACCCTGATGACCGGATTGGCGGCATAGGCGCGGGTGCTGGTCAGAATGGCGGGGGCGGCAAGTGTCAGCGCACTGCCTGCCAGGAATCGCCGACGCGACCATGGTGTGATCTTGGTTGTCATATCTTCCTCCCTTATCCGGCAGTCTAACCGGTTTATCGTGGCGTCAGTCGAGAAGAATTCCCTCCAGACGCGTCAGGTGCCGGGCCACGCGCTGGCGCAGGGCTGCGGCGTCCTCCTCCGTCCAATCGCGAAACCCTTGTCCGGATTTCATGCCAAGCCGCCCCTCCGCGACGAGCCTGGCAAGATAGGGTGAGGGGGCTGTCCGGCTCTCCAGATCGCAGAGCACGTTTTCATGGATATCCAACGTCAGGTCGGTGCCGACGAGGTCCGCATTCTCCAGCGGACCCAGAACGGCGAGCCTGCGCCCAAAGCTGGACTTGATGACGGTATCAACGGCCTCCGCGTCACAGATGCCATTTTCCACAAGGCTGATCGCCTCGCGCCAGAGCGCGTGCTGCAGCCTGTTGCCGATGAACCCCGGCACGTCTTTTTGTACCCGTACCGGCGTTTTTCCGGCGTCTTCCAGCAGGGCCATCATGTCGTTGGCAACGGCATCCTCTGTCCATTCGGTGCAGACAACCTCCACCAGCGGGATCATGTGGGGCGGGTTCCACCAATGGGTGCCAAGCGCACGGGATTTCAGGCGCAGCCCGCCCATGATCCCGGTGATCGGCATGACCGAGGTGTTGGATGCCAGAATGCAATTGTCCGGGGCGTGGTCCTCGACCTCGGCAAAGATCTGTTGCTTGAGCGCCAGTTTTTCGGGCGCGGCCTCGAACACGACGTCGGCGTCCCGGACGGCGGCAGCAATGGAGTTCGACACCTCGATTTTCTTGAGGATTTTCGCGATACGTTCCTCTGGCTCCCCCAGCGTGCGCAGGCTGTCGGAGATCCGGTGCGAGACGCTCTCCCGGGCCTCTGCAACCGGATCGGTGATACAGACATACTGCCCCGCGCGGGCCAGCGTCAGGGCGATCCCGTGGCCCATGAGCCCCGCACCAACCACAGCAATCTGACGGTTTTTCCTCATGGATCAGCCCGCCGTATAGCCGCCGTCGGCATAAAGAATATGCCCGGTGTAGAAATCAGACGCCTTTGACGCGAGAAACAGCAAAGGCCCGGCGAGATCCTCCGGTTCGCCCAGGCGGCCCTTGGGCACGCGCGCCAGAAAGCCGTCCCGCACCGCCGTGGCCTCGGGCGTGTCTTCGAACATCCACGCGGTGAGAGGCGAGCGGAACACCGTGGGCGCAATTGCGTTCACCGTGATCCCGGTGGGACCGAGCTCGCAGCCAAGTGCCTTGGTCATGCCGTCCACCGCCGCCTTTGACGCGCAATAGGCGGTGTAGCCTGCCGGGTGGCCCAGAAGACCACGGGCGGAGGAGACAAAGACGATCTTGCCGCCCGTGCCCTGCGCCTTCATCCGACGGGTCGCGGCCCGCGCAATCAGCCAGGATTGCGTGACATTGGCGTCCATGACGTTGTCGAACGTCTCAGGTGCCATGTCGTCGATCTTGGCCACCTTGTTCATGCCCGAGGCGACCACGAGAATGTCGAGCTGGCCGAAGGTTTGAACCGTTTCGGTCACCATGTCGGTGCAAGCGGCCTCGCTGTCCGGACGCGCGTTGATCTGGTGAACGGGGCCTGCGCATGTCGCCGCAACCTCGGTCATCGCAGCGGCATTGCCCGCCGCCAGCACCAGTTTACAGCCCGCGCCGGAGAGACATTGTGCAGCGACCGCGCCGAAAGCGCCGGAGGCCCCGGTGATCAGCGCCACCTTGCCCTTCACGTCGAACATCGAAAAGGCATTGTCGAACGCCATGGGTCTACTCCGGCCTTGTGCCATCGGGATAGGGGATCACGACCAGCATTTTGCAGATATGGTTGGATTTGTTCTCGATGCGCCGCCGTTCATCCGGGGGGATGGTGCAGCTGTCCATCGCGGTCAGAACCGTCTCTGTGCCATCGACCTCCACGGTCATCTCCCCTTCGAGAACGACATAGACCTTTTCAAAGGGTGTGCTGTCCGGGCCCGCGCCACCGCCGGGCAGGAATTGCGAAAACCCGATCCATTGATTTTCCGGCCCGCCGTCTTCGAACCCCTGCAGCCGCAAGCCTGCGACCCCCCAATGGTTGGGGGCCTCATAGGGCTGTGCCTCTGAGAAGCGTTTGAGATGCATCAGAAGGCCTCTCCGGCTTCGATGCGGTACGCCTGCGCCGTGTCGGTGATCGCAACCAGGCGGATGATGCAGCCGTCGCCGCGATCCCAGTTCCAGGGGAAAAAGGCAAAGGTCACCCGTTTGCCGGTCACTGCATCGAGATCGCCACCGACGTTTTCGATGCCCAGAATACCGTTGGAGAACAGCGTATTGTGGACAGGTTCCCATTCCGGGAAGTCATCTTTCCAGTCGTTGCCGCCGGACCATTCCTTATACTCTGCCTCCAGATGGGGCAGGATCGGGCCGTTGCGCTGTGGGCCGATTGCGGTGGCCAGCGGATGGTCGTTGGCCTGGGTATCATGGCCGACCACCTTCACGCCTTTTTCCACCATCCAGTCGGCGGCGGATTGCACCAGACCGGGGCAGTAGGCAAAGTAATCGCCGTCTTCGTACTGTTTGTGCCAGCCGGTGTTGATGATCAGCACATCGCCCTTGCGGATCGCGTGCCCGCAGGCCTGCTCCAGATCGTCGCCGGTGATCGATTCCCATTTCTTCTTGGGGATCGACACCACGATACCGGTGCCAAAGAAATGCGGCAGCGGCACCTCGTCGATAAAGGGCGTGCCCTGCACCACATGCGCCGGCGCATCGATATGGGTGGTCACATGCATCGTGGTCGTGATGGTCTGGCTCAGCACACCCGACTTTGCCATGTAGTGTTTCCGCTCGATGGCGACGTCTTTGAAGTAGGGCCAGTTCGGGCATTGATAGCCGAACCGGTGGCTGAGGTTCACGAAGTTCAGCCCCATGTCGTTGTCGTCATTTGCCTGAAACTCAATACCGCGGATTTCCACCATGGAGTCACGTCCTCTGTTCACTGCCAGGGCAGTGTTGGTTGGTTTTCGAATGTTCGGTTGGGCCTCCCAGCCTCAGTGCATATTTTGATACACATGCATCGCATAGCGGTCAATAATTAATTGCAATACGGTATTTCTGTATCGTATCGTGGGTTATTCTCTTGACACTGGACGCAACAAACGAGAGAGCTAGGCTGTGAAAAATCCCCGGAGATCCCATGAAAACTGAAGAATTTGACAGCGGTAGGAGTGGCATCCAGGTGATTTCCCGCGCCGCGACCGTGTTGCGCAGCCTCAAGGAACACCCGGAAGGCCTGAGCCTGGGCCAGATTGCGTCTGAGGTTGGTTTGCCGCGCTCGACGGTCCAGCGAATCGTCGGGGCGCTCCAGACGGAGCGTCTGCTGATTTCAAATGCATCGGGCGGCGGCGTCAGACTGGGCCCGGAGCTTGGCGCGCTGGCAGAGGCGGCGCGCTACAATACGGCGGAGCAATGCAGATCGCTGCTGAGTGATCTGACGCAGGCGACGGGCGAGACCTCTGATCTTTCGGTTCTGCGCGGGGACAAGATGATTTTCATCGATCAGGTGCCGGGCACGCATCGGCTGCGCACGGTGTCGTCGGTTGGCGAAGTTTTCCCGATCACCACAACGGCCAACGGTCGGGCCTGTCTTGCCAGGCTTCCGCGGGACATTGCCCTTGAACGCGCGAAATCCGAGGCCCGCCGTGGCGGTGTTGATCTCGATCTCAAAGAGTTTGGTGCGATGCTGGATGAGATCGCGGAAACCGGTCTTGCCTATGACAATGACGAGCATTCTGACGGTATTTCCGCTGTCGGCTTTGCCTTTGAAGACTTGGCGGGAGACCTGCACGCAATTTCGGTGCCGGTTCCGACAACGCGTTTCCTGCGCCAAAAACCCGAGATTGAAGCCGCCGTCCTGCGCGCGGCGCGCGCCGTTGAGAAAGTCATGCAGAGTAATCGTCAAAGGTAGCGATGCAACCGTGATCCGCGGTCACCGTGTGCTGTCAGCATGGCTTTCCGTTCATGACTCTCGGCCTGCAGCGCTGACCATCTTTCGCCTGCATTGCAATGGCCTGTATCTTGATTTTCGCGCTGAATGGAAGCTTTGCAGCCTCTTAGACTGTCCGCATTTTGGTCAATCCGGCGGATTGCATGCGGAAAATGCCAAGGGGCGCTAGGGGGTGGGTTGGCGGCATACTGTCAGATCTTTTCCAAGTCACCGAATTCAGAGGGGTGAACCTGTGTGCCGCATCCATTTCACCATGCGGCCTTATAACATGATTTATGTTAAAATATACGTCACCTTGTTTTTGGCACGTTGGCAAAGCCGCGTCGTTAAACCGGGAAATTGCCCTCATCAAACGGGTCGTCTTCCGGTTCTTCTGTCGGCGTCGGAGCGGGTGCCGGATCGACAGGCTGCGGGTTTTCAGGAGATATCGGGCTGGGTTGCGGGTCGGTCGGCATTGGCGCTTCGGCGGGCGGCTTTTCCGGTGGCTTTTGCGCGTTTGGGGGAACCATGATGCGTCCTTCGGTGTCGATTTTGCTCTGTATATCTGAGGTTCCGTTGTGCTGACTTGATTGGGATCAAGTCTGCCGGAACTCGTTTGGAGGCAGCCTGCAAAAGATCCGCGTTCCGTTCGGCGGCGCAGTCGGCCAATCGCAAGGTGACCCTAGTGGGCTAACCCTATTGAGTGGTGCGATACCCTTTGGGTCAATCGTATCTCGGATACGATGGGAAGACCGTGTTGTTGAGCAGGCACGGATGTGTCGGTTTTGGTGAGCAGATCGACTATCTGCACGGCGTATGCGTTGAAAACGAAGGCGCGGAATTGCTGTGACAGGGTCATCAGCATGTCGAAATCCTGTTGCCGAACGAGCATTGCCTCCACGTCGGTTTCGGCCACAGCTCTTGTGGAACAGTTTTTCAAGGCAATCAGGCATGCTTTTTTCTCAGCCTGCCCGCCCCCCGAACAGACACTATATCGGGTGCGTCGCCGCCCCTCCAAATCACGCTGTTCTACTTCAAGGGTGCCGGACAACAGCAGGCACATCGTGTCGATATGCGCGTTCGGGTCGAGAAGAAATGTGCCCTGAGGCGCATTTATGATGTGTGCCCTTTGCGTGAGCAAACTGAACACCCTGTCGGAAAGGAATGGGAGCTTTTCCAGGCCTGTGCGGCGTGATGTTTTCAACTGCATGGTCATCATCCGTTTTCGGATGTTGATATGCCAGTTTCGCCGCCGCTTTTTGACATTTATCAACAGCCTGCATGCGTGTTCTGCGACGATTTTGCAAACTTCATCGGAGAGTCCCAATGAAAATCTATCACCCGAAAACAGGCATTGTGTATTACTCGCGCACCGGACATTCGCGGCGCATTGCTCTCAAGCTGTCCAGTCTCGTGAATGGCAGCCTGATCGAGCTCAAGGCACCAGCTTATACCACCGGTTTTCTCAGCTATCTGCGCGCCGGTTTTGACAGTGTGCGACAGCAATGCGTGCTGGGTCCGCAGTCTTTCATGTCGCTGACGGAATATGACCGCCTTATCCTCTGCGGGCCGGTCTGGACCTCTTATCCTGCCGTCCCGTTGCGGGCTTTGCTGCGCTCTGATGTGGATTTGCCCTATACGGTTGCGATGTTTCTGACCAGCGGGGCGCATTCACCGCCGCACAAGGCGTTTACGGCGGGTGAGGCCGATCTGACGCACAGCTTCGCGGCGACAGCATGCGTTTCCAATGCGGATGAAGGCAGCGATGAAGAGGCCCATGTCATCAAGCGGTTCCTGAGAGATCTCGAGGATGCGCGCGCGTCTTCTTACGGGACTTGATATCCGTCAAATCATGCCCGTCGCTGCCCTGTATCACCCGGGGGAGCAGGAGAAACCCGTGGCAGACATCATCTTCAAAACGCAAGGCGTCACCAAGGTTTATGACACTGGTGAGCTCAAGGTCTACGCGCTCGATGGCGTCGATCTTGAGCTTTTCAAGGGCGAGTTGACGGTACTGCTCGGCCCCTCTGGCAGTGGGAAATCGACGCTGCTCAACATCCTCGGCGGGTTGGATCATGCAACGGACGGGCGGGTCTGGTTCGATGATCTGGAACTGACGGATATGTCCGACCGGGGCCTCACACGGTACCGCCGTGACCATGTCGGGTTCGTCTTCCAGTTCTACAATCTGGTGCCCAGCCTGACGGCCCGCGAAAACGTGCAGCTGGTGACGGATGTGGCCCCGCACCCGATGCCCGCCGAAGAGGCGCTGGAGCTTGTGGGTCTGGGCAAGCGCATGGATCACTTTCCATCTGAGATGTCTGGCGGCGAACAGCAGCGGGTTGCCATTGCGCGGGCCATTGCGAAACGCCCGCAGATCCTGCTCTGTGATGAGCCGACGGGCGCGCTCGACAGTACCACCGGCGTGCAGGTGCTGGAAGTGTTGCGCGACATCAACGAGAGGTTCGGCACCACCACGGTTGTGATCACGCATAACGCCGAAATCCAGCGCATGGCGCACCGTGTGATCTTTTTCCAGGACGGCAAGATCAGTGAGACTCGGATCAATGCCGAACGGCTCGCCCCGTCCGAGATTGTGTGGTGATCTGTGATGCAGGCGATTGACAGAAAGCTGCTGCGCGATTTCAGAAGGCTCTGGATGCAGGCGATTGCCATCGCGCTGGTGCTGGCCTGCGGAGTGGCGATCCTGCTGACCTCGGTGGGGATGTATTCGGCGCTGTCGGAAACCCGGACCGCCTATTACGAGCGTAACCGGTTTGCGGATGTCTTTGTGCACACGACCCGGGCCCCTGAATCGCTCCTGCCCGAGATTGCCCGGATCGACGGGGTTCTGAATGTCGAAGCCCGGATTTCCGGCGATGCGATCCTCGATATTCCGGGGCGGGTGAAAACGGCCGTGGGCCGGGTGCTGTCCTACCCTGAAGACAGGGAGCCGGTTTTGAACGTGCCCCTGCTGGTACAGGGCCGGTTTCCCAATCCGATGGTGACGGATGAGATTGTGGTCAACGCGCCTTTTGCGGCGGCCAACGGGTTTGAGCCGGGGGGCAGTTTCAGCGCCAATCTGCGCGGGCAAAAGCGTGAGTTGACGATTGTGGGCACGGTGCTGTCACCGGAATTCGTTTATACCATCGGGCCCGGTGCCCTGATGCCGGACAACACATCCTTCGGGATCATCTGGATGTCGGAGCGGGCGGCTGCGGCGGCCTTTGACATGACGGGCGCGTTCAATGACGTGGCGATTGCGGTGGCGGCGGGCCTGCCCACGGCCCCTGTCATCGATGCGGTGGATGACCTGCTGGAGCCCTACGGCGGGTTCGGGGCGTACGACCGGACCACGCAGCAATCGGATGCCTTTCTGGATGCCGAGATCAGCCAGCTCAAGGGTATGGCCGCGATCCTGCCGCCGATCTTCTTTGGCATCGCGGGGTTTCTGGTCAGCATGGTGCTGAGCCGGATCATCGCATTGGAACGCAGTGAGATCGGGCTGTTGAAGGCCATCGGATATTCCAACACGGAGGTTTGCCTGCACTATCTCATGCTGGCCGGGTTGATCGCGCTGGCGGGGGTCTTGCTGGGGTGGGTCGCCGGGACCGTGCTGGCCCGCAGCATGGCGAACCAATACGCGCAGTTTTTCAACTTTCCCTTCGTGATCTTTCGCGTGTCTTATTGGGTCTACGCCGCAGCGGGGCTGGCCGGGCTGGCGACCACCAGCCTGGGGGCCGCGCATAGTGCGCTGCAGGCGGCGCGGCTGGCCCCGGCCATTGCGATGCAACCCCCTGCCCCGCCCCGGTTCA
Source organism: uncultured Roseobacter sp. (assembly GCF_947492555.1). Lineage (GTDB taxonomy): Bacteria > Pseudomonadota > Alphaproteobacteria > Rhodobacterales > Rhodobacteraceae > Roseobacter. The sequence continues at coordinate 49,489 of NZ_CANLNE010000006.1, read as the reverse complement.
AACGATCATTCATTGATGAGATGATGGCCCGCCTGCGCTTGACACAGCCGACGATCATGATCCTGCGCAGCCTTCTGCGCTGGCCTTTGCGCAGCTTTCTGACCTCCTTAGGGCTGGCGCTGGCCGTTGCCTCGGTCATTGCGTCGCTCTTTATCAATGACGCGTTGGATGAAATCGTCGACCTCGCCTTTTTTCAGACCAACCGTCAGGACGCGATGTTGATCTTTTCTGACGACGTTCTTGAGACGGCGCTGGAAGACGTGCGCAACCTGCCTGGCGTGCTTCAGGCCGAAAGCCAGCAGTTTCACACAGCGATCCTGCACAAGGGGCACCTGTCGAAACGCGTGGCGGTCGAGGCGCGGCGTCCGGATACGGACCTCAGCCGCGTCATGGATGCGTCGGGGCGTCTGATGACCGCGCCGCGGGGGGGTATTCTGCTGTCCCAGCGTTTGGCCGACCAGTTGGATGTGCAGGCCGGGGACACGATTGAGGCAGAGTTTCTCAGCGGCAGGCGTGAAACCTTTGATCTGGTGGTGACCGGGCTGGTTGAACAGCATTTCGGGCTGGGCGCCTATATGGATCTGGCGTTCCTGAACACCCTGTTCCGGCAGGCCCCGCAGCTGACCACGGCCAATGTGACGCTGGATGAACACCAGACAGCGGCATTGCACAAGGCGATCAAGGAATTGCCCGAACTGTCGGGCCTGATCGAGATGACCGAGAACCGGCAGTCGTTTCAGGACACCATCGACCAGAATGTGACCGTGATGAACACCATCTACATCGTGATTGCCGTGCTCATCACCGTCGGCGTGACCTATAACGCCGCGCGCATTCAGCTGTCGGAACGCGCACGCGAGCTGGCCAGTCTGCGTATCCTCGGCTTCGACCGGGGCGAGGTGTCCTACATCCTCGTGGGGGAAATGATGCTGATCGCCCTGATCGCCCAGCCCTTTGGCTGGCTGATCGGGGCATGGATTGCGCGCACGATGACCAATGCTTTCACCAGCGATGTCTACGCCATTCCGCTGGTCTTGCAGCCCGCGACATTCGCCAGCGCCAGTCTGGTTGTTCTAACTGCCGCCTTGGTGTCGGTGATGATCGTTCGACGGCGACTGGATCGTTTGGATCTGGTTGCCGTCATGAAGACAAGGGAATGAAATCATGGCCTATTCTACACGTACATTGGTTTTGATCGGGTTCGGCGTTGCCGTGGTTTCGGCGCTCGCCTATGTCAGTTTCCGCGAGGACCCGGTGCCGGTGGACCTCGCAGAGGTCACGCGCGGACCGCTGGAAGTGACGATCAATGCTGAAGGCGAAACCGAAGTGCGCGACCTCTTCGAGGTGGCCTCTCCCATTGCGGGCACGGCACTGCGCTCCCCCGTCGAGGAGGGTGACAGGGTGCGGGCGGGGGAAACGGTGGTCGCTATTGTGCAGCCCGCGTCATCGGGCCTATTGGACGCCCGCACGCGGCTGCAGGCTGAGGCCACCTTGCAGGAAGCCTTGGCAGCGCGACACGTGGCGCAGGCGGATTTGCGACAGGCCGAGGAAACCCTCAGCTTTGCCCGGTCGCAATTCGACCGCACGCAGGCCCTGGTCAACCGGGGTGTCGCCTCGATCACCAAGCTGGAGGATGACACGCAGCGTCTGGCGGTCGCCGAGGCCGCCGTGCAGGCCGAAGAGGCGCGGATCGAAATGGCGCAAGGCACGATCGAACGCGCGCGCGCGAGCCTGTTGGAAACCGATGAAACGGATCACCGGCCTGCCAGCTGCTGCGTTGAACTGAGAGCCCCGGCGGATGGTGTCATCCTGTCGGTGGGTGCCATCAGTCAGCGCCCGGTGTCCATCGGCACCCCGCTGGTCAGCATCGGCGATCCGGAAGACCTCGAACTGGTGGCCGACATCCTGTCCCATGATGCGGTCCGGTTGGAGGCCGGGGCGCTGGCCTATGTCGAGCGCTGGGGCGGCGACAAGACGCTGCAGGCCCGGCTTGACCGTATCGACCCCAAGGCGCGCACCAAGGTTTCCGCTCTGGGCATCGAAGAGCAGCGGGTGGACGCCTATTTCACCCTGACCAGCCCGCGCGCGGATCGGCCCAATCTGGGGGACGGTTTCTCCGTCTTTCTCAGGATCGTCGAATGGCATGCGGATGATGTGCTGCAAATGCCGCTGAGTGCCGCCTTTCGGGATGGGGACAACTGGGCGGTTTTCGTATCGAACGGCGGCGTGGCCGAGAAACGGATTGTGACGCTGGGCCGTCGCAACGAACGGATGACCGAAGTTCAGGGCGGTCTGGAACCCGGTGAACAGGTTGTCACTCATCCCAGCGATGCGATTTCAAGTGGTGTCTCTCTTGTCGAAAGGTCACAGCTATGACGCAGACGCAGGAAAAATCGCATAAGCTCGATGCCAAATGGCATGCTGCCTTTGGTCAGTTGACCGGGGGATTGTCGCCCGCCGCGCTGGCCACGGCCTATCTGGATTGGTCCCTGCATCTGATGGCGTCACCAGACAAGCAGTCGGAATTGCTGAAACTGTCGATGGCACCGGCCCCTGATGCCGATCTGTCACGCGATCCGCGGTTCAGGCACGCCGCGTGGCGCATGTTTCCTTACAATTTGGTCGCACAAGGGTTCATGACCGCGCAGAACTGGTGGGAGACAGCGACAACCGACATGCCCGGCGTCGATCCGAAACATGCCGAAATCGTGCGCTTTGCCGTGCGGCAGTGGCTGGACATGCTCTCGCCCGCCAATTTCGCGCACACCAATCCGCAGGTTCTGAACCGGACGCGGGAAGAATTGGGCCAGAACCTTGTCCGGGGAGCGCGCTATTGGATGGAAGATTTCAACCGGCTGATCTCCAACCAGCCGCGCCGCCCGAGTACGTATGCTGTTGGCGAGGACCTTGCGACCACGCCGGGCGATGTGGTGTTCCGCAACGACCTGATCGAGTTGATCCGTTATCATCCAACCACGGATAAAGTGCACCCGGAACCGATCCTGATCGTGCCAGCGTGGATCATGAAATACTACATTCTCGATCTGACGGCCCAACGGTCCCTGGTAGCCTATCTGCGCGATCAGGGGTTCGAGGTCTTCATCCTCTCCTGGAAAAACCCGGATGAGGAAGATGCCGGATTGTCGATGCAGGATTATGTCGATCTGGGTGTTCGGGCCGCTGTGGCGCAGATCAAGTCTATGGGTGCCAAAAGGCTGCATGCCGCCGGTTACTGTCTGGGGGGCACATTGCTGGCGATCACAGCAGCGGCACTGGCGCGAGACGCGGACGATCCTTTTCGCACGGTCAGCCTGCTGGCCTCTCAGGTTGATTTTTCCGAACCGGGGGAGCTGGGCCTGTTCATCAATGAAAGCCAGATCGCGTTTCTGGAAGACATGATGGCAACGCGCGGATATCTCGAAGCGGATCAGATGGCCGGGGCGTTTCAGCTGTTGCGCTCCAACGATCTGATCTGGAGCCGGGTCATACGGCACTATTTGCTGGGCGAACGCACGCCGGACAACCCGCTGATGGCGTGGAATGCGGATGCGACCAGAATGCCGGCGGGGATGCATTCGGAATACCTCAGACGGCTGTTTCTGAACAATGATCTGGCCAAGGGCAGGTTTGAGGTCGACGGCGTTGCCATTGCCCTGACGGATATCCGCGCGCCGATCTACAGTGTGGCGACCGAAAGCGATCACGTATCGCCCTGGACATCGGTTTTCGGGCTGTCCTTGCTGACCGATACCGATGTCACCTTTGTGCTGACCAACGGCGGGCATAACGGTGGCATCCTGTCCGAGCCCGGTCATGCGGGTCGGCATTTTCGCCACGGGCACAAGGTGGAAGGCGACGCTCACGTCACGGCGCAGGACTGGTTTGACCGGGAAACCCCACAGGACGGATCCTGGTGGGAACACTGGTCCGCATGGCTGAAAAAACAAAGCGGCGATCCTGAAGATCCCCGCTCGTCACGCATCAGCGTTTTGGACAAAGCGCCGGGGCGCTATGTTTTTGGCTAGGCCTTGCCGTCCTGATCCTTGAGGTTTGCCGCAAAGGTTTTGGTGCCCATCTCGACCAGTTTGCCGGTTTCGGCCTGGTATTGGTCCAGCGCTTTCTGGACGAATTCGGTCTGGATTGTCTGTAGGTCTGTCATGTTCTTGCACTGCAGAATTGCATGCTGTGTTTTCACGTCTTCCTTGATCCGTTCCGCGATGAAACTGGCCACTTCGGCCCCCATGTCGCCCATGGTTTCGAGCCACGCATTGCTCATGCCGACCATGTTTCCAAGCCCGGCTTCCTGCAATTGGGTGAACGCGGCCAGGGGTGCTTCGCTCAGGGATGAGGGTGATTTCTCCGCTTTGTTTGCCATGTCTGGTCCTCCAGTTTGGGGTAGCGCGTCGCAAGTCTAGGTCCGAAGGCCCCTGCCTGATTGACATTGCTCAATCCCAAGGACCGCACGTGGCGCACATCGGCGGGCAGGCGCCGGTGCGGCACCTGCGGATGGGCACAAGCGCCCCGGCTCTTGAGAAAAGTCAATGAACAGGCGCTGTTCACCGCTAGTCTGGTGGCCAAAGACGAGGCGGCTTATGTTCTCAAACGCAGTCAAACTCTTTTCGATCAACGGTTTCGATATCAAGCTGGACCCAAGCTGGCTTCTCATCGCCGCGCTGATCACCTGGTCCCTGTCTCAGGGGTACTTCCCCGCCATCCTGCCACATCAGAGCACGGGCACCTATCTGGCCATGGCTCTGATCGCGATGCTGTGCTTCTTCGTCTCGCTTTTGCTTCACGAGCTTGCCCACTCCGTTGTCGCGCGCCGTCTGGGTGTGCCGATCAAGGGGATCACGCTTTTCCTCTTTGGCGGTGTGGCGGAGCTGGAGGCCGAGCCGCGATCGGCGCGGGTGGAATTCTGGGTGGCGCTCGCCGGTCCGGTGATGAGCCTCGTGCTGGCACTGGGGTTCTGGAGTCTGGCGCGGCTTTCGGAACTGGTGGCGGCTGCGGTGCCGGTGTCGATGGTGCTTGGTTATCTCGCGCTGATCAATCTGATCCTGGCGCTTTTCAACCTTGTGCCTGCGTTCCCCTTGGACGGGGGTCGGGTGTTGCGCGCCTATCTCTGGCACCGCAACGGGGACGTGCTGGCCGCCACGGAAACGGCGTCGCAATCGGGCACGATCTTTGCCTATGTGCTGATGGGCCTTGGGGTTCTGGCGCTCTTCGACGGGGCGCTGATTGCCGGGCTGTGGCAAATCATGATCGGGTTTTTCGTCCTGATGGCCGCGCGCGCGGCTTATCAGACCCAACTGGCCAAGGTTGCGTTTGACCACAAGACAGTGGCCACCCTGATGCAACGCGACCCGATTGTGATCAGCCCGGAGATGACGCTGTCAGAATTCGTGAACCGCATCATGCTGCGCCACAACGTCAGTTTTGTGCCGGTTGTCGAAGACGGGGTTCTCCTGGGCCATATGGATCAGGCTGTGCTGGCAGGTATCGACCGCGAACACTGGTCCAACACCCGCGTGGGTGATGTTTTTGCGGGGCTGGATGGACAGGCCTCGATTTCGGGCGAGATGCCGGTGCAGGACTTGATGGCGCGGATTGCCGACACCGGGCGTCGCAAGTTCCTCGTGGTTGACGGGCATCAGCTGATGGGTGTCATTTCGCTGGCCGACCTGACCCGCTACCTGCGCCTGTCCGACCTCGTTCGCCACCGGTAAGGCAAACCGAGATTCAGGCCACCGAGAGGCAGGCGCAATGTGCCAGATGGTTGATGCGTTGCGTGGTGCTGCCGAGAACAAGGCCGGAGATACTGCTCAGACCGCGCCGTCCGGTGACGATCAGATCGGCCTGAATGTCCTCTGCATGCGCCAGGATTTCAGTGGCGGCATCGCCATGCGGCATATGTGTTTTCACCGATTTGCATCCCATGTCGTCGGCGATTTTCACGCCGTTGTCCAACACCTGCTGACCGGCTTCTTCGATTTGCGCAAAGGTCGGCTTGTCGATCGCGGCGTGGTACCCGGCCACGGCGCCCATGGAGAAAGCCGCCGTTTCTGCATGCGGCACATGCAGAATGGTGACCGTGCCCACGTAGTGCTTGGCCAGATCACAGGCGATGCGCAGGGCCCTTTCCGCCTTGTCCGAGCCATCCATGCCCACAATGATTTGTCTGAACATCCATCTGGTTCCTTCTTGTGGTCGACAGCTTTGCGCGCTCTAGAGTTCGGGGAGGCGCCAGAGTGTTTTTTCACAGCGCTGCAGGGCGGCATTGAGGAATATCAATTCAGACTTGCGCCTTTGGACGACCTTTTGGCAGGCTGATCGAAAAGCGATGATTTGAATGGGTAACGACGATCAGGAAAACGGGCTTTTGCACGCCATTCTGGAAATGGCGGCGGATGCGATGGTTGTGTCCGACCAGCGGGGTATGATCACACGCGCCAATCCCGCAGCCTGTCGCCTGTTTCAATACGATGCGGAGGCGTTGATCGGGCAAAGCGTCAACGTCCTGATGCCCACGGCGCTGGCGGATTTGCATGGCGGGTTCATGGCGCATCACATGAAGACCGGAGAAGAGCGCATCATCGGTGTCGGCCGTGACGTGGAGGGTCAGAAAAAGGACAAATCCGTCTTTCCGCTGCATATTGCCGTCAGCTACGCGGATGTTTCGGGCCAGCGCATGTTTGTCGCGATCATGCACGACCTGACGCAGGACAAGGCAACGCAGCATGCCCTCTCCCGCTCGCAGCGGCTCGATGCAATTGGTCAGATGACGGGTGGTATCGCGCATGATTTCAACAACCTGCTGACGGTTGTAATCGGCAACCTGGAACTGCTTGAGATGCGCGGGGCAAATGACCGACAAATGGCGCTGATCAAGGATGCGCTCGATTCCGCCGAACTGGGGGCCGATCTCACGGCGCGTCTGATGGTCTTTGCGCGGCGCAGCAATCTCAAGCCGGTCGAGACCGACCTGCGCATTTTATGTGAAGAAACGCTGGCCATTCTCAGGCGCACGCTGGGGGCCAACACGCGCATCAAGACAAATTTCTCACCCGATCTGAACCTGGTGATGATCGACCCCGTTCAGTTGCAATCGGCCCTGATGAACCTTGCGCTGAACGCCCGCGATGCCATGGGGCCGAATGGCGAGCTTCTGGTGTCGCTCTCCAATGTGACCATCGACGATACCTACATGGCGCAGGAAACCGACATCAAGCTTGGCGATTACGTCCGGCTGTCGGTCAGTGACAATGGCGCGGGCATGAGTGTCGAGGCACAGCAGCGCGCGTTTGAGCCGTTTTTCACCACGAAGTCGGAGAGTGGCGGGACGGGTCTGGGGCTGGCCATGGTCTATGGCTTCGTGCGCCAGTCGGGCGGGCACATAACCCTCTATAGCGAGCTTGGCCATGGGACGAGCTTTGGCCTCTATTTCCCCGCAGTCCCTGTCCATGATGACCTGTCTGACGCGTCTGGTGACACGAAGGCCCGGCGTGATCTGCCCCTTGGACACGGTGAAACCGTCTTGGTTGTCGAAGACAATCCGAAAGTGCGCAAGCTGTCGGTCGAACGCATTCGCGACCTGGGATTCAGGACCGAAGAAGCCAGCACCGGTGACGAGGCCTACAGTATGCTCACCAATGGCATCCGTGCCGATGTCCTATTTTCGGATCTTGTCATGCCGGGTGCACTCAACGGATATGACCTCGCCGCCAAAGTGACTTCGGAGTTTCCACATCTGAAGGTTTTGCTGACCTCGGGATACGCAAGCGATGTGGTGACGGATGCGATGGCGCGCGGCCAGAGTTACGATATCCTGCGCAAACCCTATCGCCAATCCGATCTGGCGCAGCGGCTTCAGGCGCTTTTGGCGGACCGTTCCGAAGGGTGAACCGATTGCACGTCGCAGGCGAAGGTGTAGCCTACGCCGCGCACCGTCTTGACCAGTTTCGGGTTTGACGGATCGCGTTCGATCTTCTTGCGCAGTCGGGCGATCTGGTTGTCGATCGTCCGGTCCAGCGGACTCCATTCCACGCCCCCGGTCAGGTCCATCAGCTGATCACGGGACAGGACGCGTTTGGCGCGCTCAAGAAAGACCATCAGCAGCCTGAAGTCGCCGCTGGTCAGTCCGCAGTCCGTCCCGGACCTGTCCAGCAGCTCAAGGCGGTCTGGAATAGCCGTCATGCCGTCAAAACAGAACGCCGGGCTTTCGGCGGTGTTGGCATCGACCAAAATGGCTTGCTGTGTGGTGTCCGCGGTTCTGCGCAGCACACTTCTGATCCGGGCGATGACTTCGCGCACATGGAAAGGCTTGGTGATGTAGTCATCCGCGCCAATCTCCAGACCGACGACGCGGTCTATGATATCGTCCTTGCCGGTGATCATGATGATCGGCACACTGGACAGGCGCCGGATGTCCCGCGCCAGCTCCAGACCATTGTCCGCGCCCAGATGGATATCCAATGTGATCAGGCTGATGCAGGAAGACTTGACCAGATCCATGACCTGACGTGCGTTTTCCGCTTCGAGAACGGAATAGCCCTCGTGTTCCATCACGTTGCGCAGAAGCGTGCGAATCTTTGCATCGTCCTCAACAACAAGAATTTTCTGATCTGACATAGTCTGCGTCCCCGGCCCTGCTTGATGTGGCCTCTTGCCATCTCAATTTAGTACGAAGGTTCGGCGCCAAATAGTGTCTCATACAAAATGATACAAAATCTTGCAGGGGCAGGATAAGCGAAAATACAAGGACTGTCCAAGTTGGCGCCCAATTCCTCGGGGGGCCTGCAAGGATGTATGTCACAATTCCAAAAGAACACGCTGAAACCACACCTGCAGTCCCGCTCGAAAGCGCCTGCGTCAAATGTCCCGAAGCGCGGCTGAAAGCCGGGTCATACGTCTATTTCGAAGGGGACCCGGTGGTCTGGCTCTACCAGATCACCACCGGTGTGCTGCGGTTGACCCGGCTGTTGGAAGACGGCCGCCGCCAGGTGATCGCCTTTGGATATCCCGGCGATGTCGTGGGCTTCCCGGCCGGTGGGCTGCACCACACGGATTGCGAGGTGCTGGTGGATGCGCGCCTGCAACCCTATCGCAGATCAGCGCTGGAAAATGGCGAAGGCGATCCGAAACTGCATCAGGAACTGCTGCAGGCCGCGCTGCGCGAGATCAGCGCGATGCAGGATCACTTCATGATGCTCGGACAGAAATCAGCGCTGGAAAAAGTGGCGTCCTTCCTGTGTATCCTGTCTGACCGGGTGGGTCAGGATGTGGCAGGGCACAGGCAGGTGGAATTGCCGATGAGCCGCGCCGACATTGCCGATTTCCTCGGGCTGACGACGGAAACGATCAGCCGCACTTTTACCCAGCTGCGCAAGTCTGAGACCATCGCGATCGACAACATTCACACGATCATCATTCTGCGCCCGAAAGCGCTTCTTGCGCTGTCGCTCGGGGATCGCGGACGCTAGAGGCGAGATGCCGCTAGGGTGCTGACCACAAGGCGCGAATGGCCATGGGCAGATTGGCCCGCACGTCTTCGATTTCACCCTCCGTCAGACGGGCATTCAGCAGGTCAAACACACAACGAATGTCTTCGGGTCCGCGGTACTCCTCGGCCTCGCGCATCTGACTGTCGATGGCGCTTTTGAACTCTTCGGCATTGCGGTCCTTGATCGGTGTGTGTTTGGGCACCCAGCCTTCGAAAAACATGCCCCGCACCAGCAAGGGCAACTGCGCGGAGAACTGCGCCAGTTCATTGGGCAAAAGGTGGTCACGCACGCGGTGCAGGGTCAGGCGGAGCAACCGCAGGGCGCTGCGTTTCGAGGACCAGTCCAGCCGGGCGGCCAGTTCATTGATCCATTCATGGGTCAGCTGAACAGTGTGATCGATCACTTCCAAACCTTGTGCAGACATATGCGCGCTCCTTTCCGGGATCAGTCGTCGATGGGTTTCATGTCGATATCAAAGGCCTGACCCGGGTTGCCGATCAGATATTGGAACACCGCATGGGTCATGGCGCCGATGCCGAGCAGCACAAGCGTGTAGTTCGCCACCCATCCGACGAAGGGGATGAAATTCAGCAGTGCGACAAAGGCAATCGCCGCCGCAAAGACCAGCACGCGCGCGATGTTGCCGGGGTTTTGATCTCCGCCGAACCCGGTCCAGATACGCATGGCGACGCTATAGGCGCCCAATGCGTATCCAAGCGTCCATGTGACAAGGATCCCCAGCAGCGCAATCGGGACAAAGGGCAGCCCGACGAGCGTCAGACCGGTGATGGGCACCATGCCAAACAGGATGGACAGGCCAATGATGCCGAGCAGCATGGTCTGACCGGGCGCCGTCGCGATGCTATGACGCATCTTTTCCAGGCGTTTGGGCATGAAAGTGAGCATCAAGGTGCCCAAGACCACAAAGAACAACAGCGAGATGACAAAGGCACTCAGCAGGGACGCAAAGGTGGGCAAGACGGGCATGTCCTTGCGCATCTCGCTCCATTCCTTCCAGACATCGCGGTCCACTGCCCGTTCAAACACCACCCGTTCGGTCGGGGCGACACGTTCGGGCACCGAAAGTCTTTCCCGCGTGCTGTAGGTCAGGGTTCCGTCGACAACCGCGTTCGGACCGAAGGAGATGGTTTTTGCCAGAATGCGGGCGTCGCCCTCGATCGGTGCGTTCAGGATCACATCACGTGCGGCGATCAGCAGTGCCCCCTCGACCTTGCCCTCAATGGTGACCGAATTGCCGAAAATCCGAGCGTTCCCGCTTGTTTCAGAGCTGCTTTCCGTGCGCACCGAAAAACCACCCGCTGTCAGATCCTGGGCAACGGCGCTGCGGATGAGCACCGTGCCGCCAAAGGCATAGAGATCTTCGGCGGTGTCGGCCTGCACGGAGACATCCATGCCGGCAATGTGCAGATCCCCCTGCGAAACACCGCGGGCAACCGCCGAGCGCGCGGACAGAAACGTATCCCCACGCGTATCAATTGCTTCACTGACGACGGATCCGGAAAAGAACGTGTCGCTGCCATTTTGGGCAGAGACCGTATCGGACCAGAGCGGCGTGCCGCTCCCAAGGACAGCGATAAGGGTCAGCGCGTATCTGAGCAACAGCATGGGATGCTCCTCCAATCAGACTGCAGTCGCCTATGAGCTACTGCAAGCAGGAGGCTGTGGATTGATCGGAATCAATCGCGTGGGACACTGGTTTGCTAGGACACCGGCGACACAATCCCGTGTCGGGACTTCAGAAAGGAGACGTGTGATGTCACGCCAAATACTTCCCGAATTGCGCTCCGAGGCCGGTGGGTCTGCTCTTTTTCCGTCCTTCCAAAAGGAGATGAACCGGCTGCTGGAACAATTCCGGACGGGTTTCCCCATGCCGGAAACGGGTGCACCTTCTGTTTTTTCCACGCCGGTGTTTCCCGCCATTGATCTGGTGGAGACCGAAGAGGCGGTCGAGATCAGCGCAGAGCTGCCCGGTGTTGCAGAAGAGGATCTGGACGCGTCGATCACGGGCGATCTGCTGACACTCAAGGGCGAAAAGAGCGCGGATCACGAAAAATCCGACAGCGGATATCACCTGATCGAGCGGCGCTACGGCAGCTTTCGGCGGCAGATCCCGCTGGGGTTCGCGCCGGATGCGGGGGCCGTCGAGGCGAAATTCGCAGATGGCATCCTGAAGCTGCGGATCGCGAAACCGGCGGCGGCCAAGGCTGACTTTCATAAAATCGACATCAGCAAGACCTGAAACGCGCGAGGGGCGCCCTTCGGTGCCCCCGCCTCTTTGGAAAGGACGTATGTTATGGGGATCAAGACACTTCTGGTGTGCCTGACCACGGCGGAACACGCCGAGACGCTGCTGAAGCTTGCGGTGCCGCTGGCACGTAAACACAACGCACATCTGATCGGGCTGCACACCCTGCAAGCGCTGGTCGTGTATCCGGGCATCGCCATGCACATCCCCGAGCCCGCCTTCGAGGCATTCAACGAAAGTCAGAAAATCGAAACTGCGGCCATCAAGGCGGTTTTCACGAAACATACGACAAATGAGGATTTCCAAAGCGAGTTTCGCCTCGTGCGGGCCGACGCCGTCTCTGCCAATGAGCGCCTTGTGGAGAGTGCCCGCACGGCCGATTTGGTCATCATGGCCCGGGGGGACAAGGAAGCGGACCGCTATGAACAGCGCAATGCGCAAAGCGAGGTCATTCAGGAGAGTGGTCGGCCGGTGATTGTCGTGCCGCCGGACTACGACGGTGTGGAGATCGGTAAAAACGTCCTGCTGGGCTGGAGCGCGACGCGGGAGGCTGCGCGCGCGGCGCATGATCTGCTGAGTGTTGCTGATGAGGGGGCGACCCTTACCGTCCTGCGCGTTGGCAGCACCCCGTCTGATGCTCTGGAGGATTCCGAAGGGGTCGACGTGGCCGAGATGTTTTCAAGACATGGGATGAAACCCACACTGGAACATCGCAATACGGCTGGTGATACCGTCGCGGATGTGGTGGGTCAGGTGGCTTTCGAACGCGGTGCAGATATGATTGTTACCGGAGCCTTCGGGCATTCGAAAGTCTATGATTTCGTGATTGGCGCAACCACCTATGCGCTACTGCGCGATGCAAAGCTGCCCGTCATGTTCAGCACGTAGCAGCTGCTGGAATGGCAATATCTGACCAAATGGGCAGGTGGTCTGACGCGCGTCTGGCCAGCGCGCCCTGCTCTACCCCGGCACCGCGCAATTCGACACCGTGACTGAGGGCGAACCGGTCCAGTGCCGCAATCGGGCGGCGGGCGTGAAAGCTGTGCCCCGGCGCATGTGTGTCGAACTTGCCCACCAGAGGCTCCAGCCCCTTGCGGTGCGACCATTCATTGAAATCACCGGCAATCACGGCATGCGGGCTGTTTGCCGTCGCTTGGCAGAGCGCCTGCAATTGTTCCCGGCGATCCCGGCGCAAAAGCCCAAGATGAGCTGCGACAACGCTGAGACCCCCACCAAACGTCATGTCCAGACGCACCGCACCCCGAGGCTCCAGCCCGGGCAGCGGCACCCGTTCGACCCGCAGAACCTGCGCCGGATCGCGCATCAGAACAGCATTGCCGTGCCACCCAAGGCTGATCCCGTTCTCACACACGTCAACCAGCCGGAAATCCGTTTCCGCCTCGATTAGCTTGCGCGGGATGGCCGGTTTGCGCACCCCGACCCGCCTGTCTGCTTCCTGCAAAACAACGATGTCGGCCTGCAGCTGGTTGATCACCTGCAAGGTCCGCCCCGGCAACCGTTTCTGGTCAAGGCCCCGGGCTTTGCGAATATTATAGCTTGCGATCCTTAGGACTGTGTTGGTCATACCTTATATATAGGGCAAGCCCATCAGGATTGAACGTCAAGAAAGCGATCTTGCGATGCATACTACGAAAAACTTTAAACCCATTATGCTGGCCATTTGGGCCTCGCTGCTGCTTGCCGTCATCGTGGCCTTTGGTCTGGCCCGCTGGTCGCTGGCCTTTGTCACGCTGGCCACACTGGCCCTGTCGCTCGTGCCGCCCACTCTGGCATCCCGATGGTCGCTGACCCTGCCGGTGCCCTTTCTTCTGGCCACCACCCTGTTTTTCTTTGCCTCGATCTTTCTGGGCGAGGCTTTCGATTTCTACGAACGCCTATGGTGGTGGGACCTGGCTCTGCACGGATTCTCTGCCATCGGCTTTGGCCTGATCGGGTTCCTTTTTGTCTTCATGCTGTTCGAGGGGGACCGTTTTGCAGCCCCCCCCTCTGCCATTGCCTTCGTCACCTTTTGCGTCGCCATGACCATCGGCGCGATCTGGGAGATATTCGAATTCGGCATGGACCAGATTTTTGGGCTGAACATGCAGAAATCTGGCCTTCTTGACACCATGGGCGATCTGATGATCAACGCGGTCGGTAGTCTGATCGCCAGCGTGACCGGATATCTCTACCTTGTTCGCAACGCGGCCGGACTGCTTGGTCGCGGCCTTGCGCAGTTCATAGACCTTAACAAGCGGCTCTATCAAAAGTCGAAAAACCGTCTCAAGAAGTGACGGCAGAGGTCTGCCCGATTGATCAATCTCAACCGGTGGGCAGCAGTTCACACTACTGAGACAGAAATGCGCGAGCCTGCCTGTGCATCCAATCCTGTTGACGTGTCGAGGTCCCGAATGAGAATTGTCGTCGCTTTGGGCGGAAACGCCTTGTCCAAAAGAGGAGAGACCCTGACCGCCGAAAGCCAGCGTGCCAGTATTCGCACCGCAGCAGGTGCACTTGCCCAAGTCTTGGACGCCGGACATGAGGTCGTGATCACCCACGGCAACGGGCCGCAGGTCGGCTATCTGGCGCTGCGCGGGGGCGCCTTTCCGCTGGATGTTCTGGGCGCGGAAACGGATGGGATGATCGGCTATGTGCTACAACAGGAGCTGGACAACGCCTATCTGCCCGACGCCAGATATGCGACCCTGCTGACCCAGATCGAGGTGGACGCGGACGATCCGGCCTTTCGGAACCCGACCAAGTTCATCGGTCCCATCTACACGCAGGAAGAGGCCGCGCGGCTCAGCACGGATCATGGGTGGACAATCGGGCAGGATGGCGCGCATTTTCGGCGCACGGTCCCCTCGCCCCGACCCCGACGGATTCTGGAACTGGACGTTATCCAACTGTTGCTGGATCAGGGCGTTGTGATCATCTGCGCGGGTGGCGGCGGCATCCCGGTTGTGCAGAAGGACGATGGCACGATGATCGGCATCGAAGCCGTGATCGACAAGGACCACGCCAGCGGGCTTCTGGCGCGCATGCTGGAGGCGGACGCCTTCCTGATGCTGACCGATGTGGCGGGTGTCTATTCCGGCTGGGGCACGCCCGAGCAAGCGCTGATCTCTCATCTTTCACCGGAAGAAGCCGGCCAGATGGATTTCCCGGCGGGCTCCATGGGTCCCAAGGTCGACGCGGCCTGTGAATTTGCGCGGGCCACCGGTGGTTTTGCTGCAATCGGGCGTCTCTCGGATACGCTGGACCTGGTCAACGGCAAGACCGGGACGCGGATCAGCCTGCGCCGTGAGGCTGCGCGGGAGGCCTGAGGTCCCGCAAACCCGCTAAATCCCGTTGTGGCCTGTCAGCACCAGACGCAGCTGCTTTTCCGTCTCGATGACGGCGAAGAAGACAAGCCCGATCGCAATGATCAACATCCCATCCACCAGCGGCACGGACTGCGTGCCCAGGATCGGCTGCACAAAGGGCAGATAAGTCACCACAAACTGCGCGACCGTCGCGATAATCACGCTGATCCACACCGCGCGCGTGCCTTTGAACGCGTTCCAGTTGATCGAGGTGCCAAAAATGTTGCGGATGTAGAACAGATGGAAAATCTCCAGCACCACCAACATGTTCATGGCCATGGTTTGCGCCAGTACCAGCGGATATCCTTTTTCGAGCGCGTAGGTGAAAAGGCCAAAGACGATGGCCAGAAACAGCGTGGTGACAAAAATGACATGCCAGACAAGGCCGCCGGTCAGCAGCCCGGTGTTGCGGTGACGCGGGGGGCGCTGCATGGTTTCGGCCTCGGGCGGTTCATAGGCGAGCGCAAGGCCCAGCGTGACCGCTGTGATCATATTAACCCAGAGAATTTGCACCGGTGATACCGGCAGCGCAAAGCCCAGCAGGAGGGCGGCGGCGATTGTGCCCGCCTCCCCGGCGCTGGTGGGCAGAACCCAGCTGACGAGTTTGCGGATGTTGTCCCAGACCGTGCGCCCCTCGCGCACCGCTGCCGAGATGGAGGCGAAGTTATCATTGGCCAGCACCAGATCGGCAGCTTCCTTGGAGGCGGCCGAGCCGGTGATCCCCATGGCAACCCCAATGTCCGCGCGTTTGAGCGCAGGTGCGTCATTCACCCCGTCGCCGGTCATGGCCACCACCAGATCATGCGCCTGCAAGGCGGTGACCAGACGCAATTTGTGCTCGGGCGAAGTGCGGGCAAAGATATTCGTGCTCATGACCTCCACGGCGAGGATACCGTCATCCATAGCGTCGATATCCGCGCCGGTCAGCACCGCGTCGGGATTGGCCAGCCCGATCTGACGGCCAATGGCCGAGGCCGTGCCCGCGTGGTCCCCGGTGATCATTTTCACGGCGATCCCGGCTTTTTTGCACTCCTTAACCGCAGCGATGGCCTCCGCCCTCGGCGGGTCGATCAGGCCCACCAGACCAATCAGGCTCAGGTCTCCTTCGATGGTATCTGCCAGTACACCGGCCTCTGGCGACCTGCGCGCGAGGGCCAGCACACGCTGGCCACGGGCCGCAATATGGGCAGCTTCGGCGGTCCAATGTCCCCTATCCAACAGCTCGGGCCCGGCCTCGCCGATCTGATCACGGCACATCTCCAGCAGTTTTTCGGGGGCGCCCTTCACCACGAGCAGGGCCTCTCCATCAGCGTTCTCCACCTGCACGGCCATGTAGCGGCGGACCGCATCAAACGGGATCTCGCCAGTACGGGACCAACCAGAGGCGCTCTCTCCTGCCTTCTGCCCAAAGGCCAGCAGCGCGCCCTCCATCGGATCGCCGTCAACGGTCCAGACACCGCCTGCCTCCCGCAGCGCCGCGTTGTTACACAGCAGCGCCGCCTGCGCGATGCCCGAAAGCGTGCTGTCAATCGCCACACCTTCTTCAGCAGTAATCTCGCCCGTCGGCGCATAACCGTCCCCGGTAACCGTAAAGCGCCCGGCACTTGTCACAACCGACGCCACCATCATCTCGTTCCGGGTCAGCGTGCCGGTCTTGTCGGTACAAATCACTGAAACCGCCCCGATTGTTTCGATCGCGGGTAAGCGGCGCACAATGGCATGACGTTTCGCCATCGCCTGGACCCCGATGGCCAGTGTGATGGTCATGACAGCGGGCAAGGCTTCGGGGATCGCGGCAACGGCAAGGCTGACCACGGCGATGAACATCGCGTGGAAGTCAAAATGCTGCACATAGTAGCCAAAGGCCAGCAGAGCCCCTGCGACCAGCAGAATGAGCACGGTCAGCCATCGGGCGAATTTGTCCATCTGCACGACAAGCGGCGTTTTCAACCCGCGCACGCGGCCCAGCATGCCACTGATCCGCCCGATCTCTGACACCGCGCCGGTTGCTGTGACGACCCCGCGCCCGACCCCGGCGGTGATCAGTGTGCCACTGAAAGCCATGCAGGTACGGTCCCCTAGGGCTGCATCTGCTCCTACGGGCGCCACCGATTTTTCCACCGGCACGGATTCGCCGGTCAGAATGGCCTCCTGCACCATTAACCCGTGCACCTGCAAAAGCCGCAGATCCGCCGCGACCCGATCCCCGGGCTCCAGCAGCACGATATCGCCGGGCACGACGTCCGCTGCATCGATGCTGATCCGTTTCCCGTCGCGCAGAACCGAGGCATGCGGCGCCAGCATCTGCCGGATTTCGGCCATCGCGTTTTCCGCGCGGCCTTCCTGGATGAAGCCCATGGTCGCGTTGACCAGCACAACGGCCAGAATCACCCAGGTGTCGATCATGTGACCCAAGGACGCCGTCACCGCCGCTGCAGCAATAAGCACGTAGATCAGCACATTGTTGAAATGCATCAGGAACCGCATTACGGCGGGGCGCGGCGGGGCTTCGGGCAGGTGATTTTTGCCATGCGTCTCCAACCTCACCCCGGCCTCACCGGTTGAGAGGCCCTGGGCAAAGGATCCGAGTTTGGTCAGGCAGGTTTCAGTTGTGTCGGCGTGCGGATGAGTGGCTACGGGCGGCACAATAGTCTCCGGTCGGGCTCCGTTTTTGGAGCCAAGGTTCATCTGGGGGAGAGGCGCAGGGATCAGATTTCCAGCACAACACGGCCTTCAATCGTGCCTGCCCGCATGCGGTCAAAAACGTCGTTGATATTGTCCAGCTTATCCCATGTGTAAGTGGTCGAAACCTTCCCCTCCGCCGCGATGGACAGCGCCTCAGACAGATCAAGACGGGTGCCCACAATGGACCCGCGAATGGTCAGCCGCTTCAGCACCACCTCGAAAATCGGCAGCGGGAAATCACCCGGCGGCAGGCCCACCAGCGACATGGTGCCGTGACGGCGCAGCATGCCCGTCGCCTGTGCAAAGGCCTTGGTGCTGACGGCAGTGACGAGAGCGCCGTGCACACCACCTAAATGCTTTTCCACTTCCTTGATTGGATCGAGCTTGGCTGCGTTGATCGTCTCATCCGCCCCGAGGGATCGCGCCAGATCGAGCTTGCTGTCGGCCACATCGACGGCAACCACATTCATGCCCATGGCTTTGGCGTATTGCACCGCCATATGCCCCAAACCGCCGATCCCGGAGATCGCAACCCACTGGCCGGGACGCACTTCGGTTTCCTTGAGCCCCTTGTAGACGGTCACACCGGCACAAAGCACCGGTGAGGAAGTACCAAAATCAAGCGCATCCGGGATGTGGCCGACGTAATTTGCATCCGCCCGCACAAAATCGGCATAGGCGCCATCCACCGAATAGCCGGTGTTCTGCTGGCTTTCGCACAGGGTTTCCCACCCGCCCGAACAATGCTCACAACGGCCGCAGGCAGTGTGCAGCCATGGCACGCCAACGCGGTCGCCCTCCTTGAGATGTGTCACGCCGGCCCCGACCTGCGCGACCTCCCCAACGCCTTCATGACCAGGAATAAAGGGCGCCGTGGGCTTCACCGGCCAGTCCCCCATGGCGGCGTGCAGATCCGTATGACAGACCCCGGACGCCCGCACCCTGACAAGCACCTGCCCCGGTCCGATCTGGGGCACCGCCACCTCGCGAATGTCCAGAGGATCGCCCAGTTTCGTGACCACCGCCGCCTTCATCTTCTTTTGCATCGTCCAACACTCCGCACTCAGATTTCAGTTTGTCGGATGGATAGCGCGCAAGAGGGCCACAGCGTTGATCGACATCAATTGCAGCGCGTGTTGAGCAATATTTTTCCGCTGATGAACTTCCTTTGATCAATCCGCCAAAATCTGGCTGATCCGACCAAGAGCGCACGCTGGGACATGGGGGCTATCACGGTCGCGTGACCTCCCGGTTTCAGTCAGAAACTCTATTGCAGATTTGCCAACCAAGTAGTAGGTAGATAAAAATCAGCCCTAGAACAAGGAAGGTATTTTCATGAAAATCTATGACGCCGAAGGCTTCCCCAACCCCGCGCGTGTGCGCATCGCATTGGCCGAAAAAGGCGTAACCGACCAGGTCGAGTTTGTTCCGGTTGACGTGATGAGCGGTGAACACCGGTCCGATGCCTTCCGGGCCAAGAACCCCGATGCGGTTGTGCCCTGTCTTGAGCTTGAAGACGGCAGCCATATTGCCCAATGCAACGCGATCACCGAATACATTGACGGGCATTTCGAAGGGCCATCGCTGACCGGAGAGACCCCCAAGGAACGGGCCCGGGTATCCATGATGAACCTGCGGGCGGAAAACGGTCTGCTGAATGCGGTCAGCGCATATTTCCACCACGCGACACCTGGCCTTGGTCCGGACATCGAAACCGATCAGTGTGCGGACTGGGGGCACAGACAAAAGGACGTTGCAGGCCAGACAATGGCCTATCTGGACGGTGTTCTGGCGGATAATGATTATCTGGCGGGAGACAGATTTTCGATCGCGGATATCACTGCCTTTGCCGGGCTGGCCTTTGCCGATTTCGCCAAGGTGGACATCCCCGACAGCCTGTCCAATCTTATCGCGTGGCGCACGAAAGTTGCGGCGCGCCCAAGCATCGCTGGGTAACCTGCCCGGATGGGAAAGGAAAAAACCATGGAGCTGAACGCAGATTTCAACGCCCGGGTGGTCGTGCACTCGGATCAACTGGACTGGAGCGCCTCGCCGATGCCCGGCGTGGACCGGCGCATGCTAGACCGCATCGGGGGCGAGGTCGCGCGGGCGACAACCATTGTACGCTACGCGCCCAACAGCAAGTTTTCGGCCCACACTCATACCGGCGGTGAAGAGTTCATCGTGCTGGACGGGGTGTTTCAGGACGAGCATGGCGACTTTCCCGAGGGAACCTATGTGCGCAATCCGCCAACCACATCGCATACGCCGGGGTCGGATGTGGGCTGCACAATTTTCGTGAAACTCTGGCAGTTCGATATGGACGACCGCAACCAGTTCCGCAAGAACATGGCGGATGACCTGCGTGCTGCCGTCGATGGTGTCGCCACCACACAGCTGCACCAAGATGCGCGCGAAACCGTGACCTACAGCCACCTTGATGCAGGTGCGACGCTCACCAATGCGGATGCGGGCGGGATCGAAATGCTGGTCATCGACGGATCCGTCGTGGAAAGCGGTGAAACCCTTAGCAAGGGCGCGTGGCTGCGCCTGCCCGAAGGCGCGCCTTTAACGGCTATTGCGGGAGATGACGGGGCCAAGGTCTGGATCAAGACCGGTCACCTGCCCCACGCAAAACCGCCCGCTGTCTGATGGGACACGACAACCCACTGGCGCTGGTTGCGGGCGCGGGGGCTGGCCTTGGCCAGTCCCTGCTGGCGCGGTTCAAGGCAGGCGGTCTCACCCCGGTCGGGCTGGGACGGAGCCGGCCTGCTGAAACAGTTGGCGCATTTCACACCCTCGATCTTGCGGATGACACTGCTGTGCCGGACACCATTGCGCAGATCATCGCAGACCACGGCCCGCCCAAGGTCGTCGTGCACAACACCGCCGAATTGGTCATCAACCCGTTTTCGGACACCACGCTGCAGGACTACCAAAACACATGGGCCTCCATGGTGCAGACGGCGGTCTTGCTGGCACAAGCCACGGTACAGCCTATGGTCCGCGCGGGCGGCGGCAGCTTTATTGTCTCCGGGGCCACTGCATCCCTGCGCGGCGGGGCCAGGTTCTCAGCCTTTGCCAGCGCCAAATTCGCATTGCGCGGACTGACCCAATCGCTCGCGCGGGAATATCAGCCCGCTGGCATCCATGTCTGCCACGTCATCCTCGACGGCATCGTCGATAGCGCCCGGTCACGCGATCGGCACGGGTTAGACCCAACCCGGATGATGGACCCGGCAGACATCGCCGAAGCCTATTGGCAGCTCGCCCAGCAGCCCAAATCAACCTGGACAAATGAGCTTGATCTGCGCCCTGCCTCCGAAGGGTTCTGAACCATGGACACCCTGATCATCGGCGGCGGGCTCTCCGGCCTTGCGCTGGCAGAGGCTCTTGAGGCGCAAAACCATGACTACCTGCTGATCGAGGCGCGCGAGCGCTTTGGCGGGCGGATCAAGACGGTTTTTCACGACGCAGGCTATTTTGATCTTGGCCCCGCGTGGTTCTGGCCGGGGCAACCCCGCATCGCAGCCCTGATCGACCATCTGGGTTTGCAAAGATTCGATCAATTTGCAGATGGGGTTCTGACCTTTGAGGATGAACGCGGCCAGGTGGAGCGCGGGAGGGGGTTTGCCTCTATGCATGGGTCACGGCGGCTCAAGGGTGGCCTTGAAGCGCTGACGCAAACCCTCGCCGCTCGGCTCCCTGACAACCGAAAACGGCTGAACGCGCCGGTCGTGACGTTGGCGCATTCTGAAAACGGTGTAACCGCAACGCTGCAAAATGGTGAGAAACTGAAAGCCAGACAGGTGGTGCTGGCCCTGCCGCCCCGTGTCGCCGCGCAGATGACCTACGCCCCCGCCCTGCCCGCGACGTCAATGCATGCCATGCAGGGCATCGCCACCTGGATGGCGGGGCAGGCCAAGGCAGTGGCCATCTACGACAGGCCGTTCTGGCGCGACGCGGGTCTGTCCGGGGATGCCATGAGCCGGTTCGGACCCATGGTCGAGGTGCACGATGCGTCACCCACAAGCGGCGGACCCTATGCTCTCTTCGGGTTCATCGGCATCCCACCGCAGCACCGAACCGACGCGGAAGCCTTGCGCCGGGATGTCACCGCCCAGTTGGTGCGCCTGTTCGGCAAGGAGGCAGCAACGCCAAAAGCGCTGTACATAAAGGACTGGGCCTTCGACCCCTTTACCGCAACCGACGTAGACAAAGCGCCCCTTCACGCGCATCCGACCTATGGGTTACCAGGCACGTTGCGCGGGTTGTGGGACGGAAAACTGCAGTTTGCAGGCACCGAAGTGGCCCCCCAGTTTGGCGGCTACCTCGAAGGGGCTTTGGAAGCCGCCGAAAACGTATTACTGACGGTGCAAGGCAATGGCACAGGTCACGCGCATGCGGATTGATACAAAAACAGCCCTGTTGAATTCGGCGGAACGGGCCGCGCGCGCACGCGGCTTCGACGGGTTCAGCTATGCCGATCTGGCGGAGGACGTGGGCATCCGCAAAGCCAGCATTCATCACCATTTCCCGACCAAGGCCGCACTGTCGGTGGCGCTGATGCAGCGCTATGCTGCTGAGATCAAGGAGGCTCTGGCCGCATTGGACGCGACGCATCCCTCAGGGTGCGCGCGTCTGGCCGCGTTGATCGACCACTACCGAGCGGCTCTCAATGGCGGTAAAACTCTCTGTCTCTGTGTCTCTTTCTCCACCAGCCGCGACAGTCTGCCCGCCGATGTGATCACCGAGATCCGCAGCTTTCGCCAGATGGTCATCGGCTGGCTGACCCGGACCTTTGAACTGGGCCAGTCCGACGGCACGATTGCCGGGGTGACGATGCCCGACAAGGAAGCGGCTGCCACCCTGCCCCTGCTGGAGGGTGCGCAACTGACCGCCCGTGCACAAGAAAACCTCGACCTGTTCGAGAACGGCGTCCAGTTACTGCGCCAACGGCTCGCCAATCCCTCCTGATCCGCCCGCGCAAATCGGTCAGGGTTTCGGCCCGTTTTTGACCCGTTGCACGAAATTATACCCGATGATCAGCGCCAGTATCGCGATCAGCCAGATCATGAACACCCCCGGCCAAAAGGACTCGTGATCGCAAACGTCCAGCACGAAGAGCATGGCGATCACCACCCCCATACCGATCCAGACAACCCCCAACCGGAACGCCAGCTGGTTGATCGCACCGCTGTAGAAAGACCGCACCGTCAGCAGCAGTACCACTGCAAAAAGCCCCGCCGCCGCAAAGGCGATATAGGCACGGTTGGGGCAGGCCCAGGTGCAGACTTGCACCACCGACGTCTCCAATCCGCTCAGATGCGCGGGCAGTCGGGACTGGTTCCAATCGAGCGACACAGCCTGACGAATCGCCGGGAAATCCGGGTCCTCCAGACGCGGTACCGGCCAGAACCCGACACCTGAAAAATTGTCCTCGAAATAGATCACATCATCGATGAACTGCGAGAATTTCAGGGATTCCTCATTGGCTGTCTCATTCGCCTGCTGACGCTGGAACACGAACTCATGGCCGCCGGGCGGCAGGATGGGCACGATGCTGCGCAAGATCTCTGACCGTTCCTTGCCCCGGAAATTGCTGCGGTCCATGCGCGCGCGCAGCGTCTTTTTCGTCTCTGTCGTGGGGCGTTCGAGGAAGATCAGGATCTTGTGCACGATCTCCGCCTCCAGCTGTTCGCGCTGGGAAAACTGGCCCTCTTCCAACCCATCCGCGCGCTTTTGCTCTACCATCCGACCGGTCAGCAGCAAGTCACTCAGATCGCTCAGAACGGGCTGCGTGCCGGGCACATCCACCATGGCAAAATCGACCGCGACGTTGATTTTCTGATGATCGGGCTGGGGCAGCTTGTCGTGTACGGCCTGCACGATATCGATGAGGTTCTGCACATTCAGATCGCTCAGGGTCTTACCCTCGTAGCTCTCGAAAATCAGCGTCACCCCGTCCGGATGGGTCGGATCAAAGAAAGTGGGCAGCGCCGCCCGAATGTCCGCGAGGCTGGTGGTCGGGATACGCTCAAACGCCTGCAGTTGCTTGGTGATATCCGTCGTGGCCCGATCAATCTCGCGCGCTGACCAGTTAGACCAGTCGCGCAGATCAAAGGCCACATCCGCCCGTGCCCGATGCCGGTGGGCCGAATTGACGAAATCGCGGCGCGCCTCAATCCAGCGGTCCGCATGCAACAGCGACAGGTTGCGGTTTGCGGCATCCCCCTGCGGGTTGGCATAAGCCAGCTCCATCCCGTAAAAGGCCAGGCGGCTGACCAGACCAAAGTCCACCAGTTGCAGCGTGGGGGCAGGCGGGGCCTCCTCACCTTCGGGCGGTTCGGGTGCGTCCTTCAGCGGTGCGAACCAGAAGGGATAAAACCCATAGACATCCGCAGTCGGCGGGCGGTTAGGCACGCACCCGCAATCGGGCGCGGCAAGCGGGCCAAAGACGCGCTCCTTGAACGGATCCTCGACGGTACGTTGCGCCAGCGCCGTAGCGGCCTGGATCAGAGGAACGGATAACAGCGGCTGACCTTCCGGCGCATCCGGTGCCGGGGGGACGGCATCCAGCGCGGCGCGGAAGAGCCCGGCGCTCGGGTATTCCACACCCACCAGCGACCGCATCCGCTTCGCAAGATCGACCCCGGTTGGGTCGTCCACTGTCGTGCCAATATCAGGCAGGCCCAGAATACGCGCCTTCAGCGCTGGCGTCAGGGACCATGTCGAAACGATGACCGGTTCGATCTGCGCCATCTTGGTCGCAACGGCTGTGTCGATCTGACCCTGCGCCACCGGGCGCAGGATCCGCCGCACATCCGCCTTGAGGATTTCAGGCTGGGTTGCAGGCAAATAGTTGCTCTGCGCCAGCGCATCGCGGAACGGCTCATTGAGCACGGTGCTGGCAATCGCCAGATCGGTGGCATCGGTCACGCCCACCACCTCCGGCAGGGGCGGCAGCTCGAACTCCGGCACGCCTTCGGGCCGCGTGTCCAGCACGGGCGCTACCGGTTCCGCCGCCGCTGCCAGCGTCGTGGCCGCCAGTTCAACCTCGGCATTGATCGCCTCGGACACCGCTTGGGTGACGGCCGCCGTCAGGCCGGACACCAATGTCGCCTCATCAGGGGCGATC
Organism: uncultured Roseobacter sp.; assembly: GCF_947492555.1. GTDB lineage: Bacteria > Pseudomonadota > Alphaproteobacteria > Rhodobacterales > Rhodobacteraceae > Roseobacter. Next base: position 24,538 of record NZ_CANLNE010000006.1, on the reverse strand, counting down.
CGACCGATGAAGGGCTCAACCACCGGCATGACATCCTGCAGGTCTTCGATGAAACTCAACGACTTGGTGGCCTCTTCATCGATCAGGAACGCCCGACCCAGAAAATCGGGCCCAAGCACCAGCGCCCTGATCTGGTCCAGCGTACATTGGTCCAGCACTGCTTGCAGGTTGGTCTCCAGCGCTGCCCAAAGCTGTGCGGCACTGGCAAATTGCAGCTCCTGTACCGCGTCAAAGGCAGCTTTCAGATCGGCGCTTTCCGTCAACGCGTCGAGGTTTTCCTGTGAGAAGGCGAAAAAGCGGGTGGAACTGTCGGTTGTGTTCACCGTGCAGGAGGCGGGTAGCGGGCTGGATGTCGGCTCATCCGGCACCAGAGGCGCCTGGGACTTGCTCGCCTGATATTCCTCCAGCAGCGCCAACACGGCGGGGGGCGAGCCCATAAGGCGCGGCAGCCTGTCGCCGGAGGACAGGGTCAGCCACGCGCCGAACGTGTCAGAACTGAGATCGTCAATCGCGTCCGGCAGCTGCACATCCATCTGCCCCAACCGCGCCATGGCCGCGAGGAAATCCTCCCCGGTCCCGACAATCGGGAAGGCCTGACAGATATCCACCAGCGCGTAGCCCAGCTCTGGCCCCGCCAGCAGATCGAGCGCTGTCTGCACCGCCTGCGAACCCAGGGTTGAGGCCGTCCCCAGTGCCGCACAATCCGCGGGAGGTTCCGCATCTGTCAGCACACCAGCCGCCATCTGCGGCCCGGCGGCAAGACGCAAGGCAATCTGCGAGGTACTGTTTGACGTCGTCAGTTGCGACAGCCGGTCGGGCCGCAGAGCGATGCTGCGCCACTCGGGTAAAAGTGCCGACAGCGTGCCGTAGTCCGTCGCCAGATCAAGCGTTTGCGCAATATCCGTCCCCGCCCCTTTTCGCGGCACGTTCTGACACAAATCCGCCAGCGCCGTCCGCGTCACAGCCCCCAGCCGTCCGTCCCGAAGATTGCGATCATCCCGTTCAAGCGCTGCCCGCAACCCGGTCTGCACGGTCGCAATATCATACCCTTCCAGGGCATCCTCATTGAGGTTTTGGAAATCCGCGCAATTGGCCAGCACGGCCGCAGGCGCCACAAGGCAAAGGGCGACAACTATGCAGAGGCGGGTCAAAACTCGGCTCAAAACGCTCATGTGGTGCGTCCTTCTTTGCGCAACTCAGTTGCAATGGCGTGGTCGAAATCTTCGGCGGCCACCTGGGACTGACCCCGCCGCAACGCGGTGATCGCCGCCGTGCGCACCACGTTGGAAATGGCCCCGCCGACCAGCGCATGTTTCTTTGCCATCGCGGCCACATCGACATCCTCCGCCAACGGCACTTCAGCCAGCACATTCGACCAGATCTGCAACCGCTGGCTGGCGTCCGGCTTCACAAAGCCCACCGACATCTGGAAGCGCCTGAAAAACGCCTCGTCGATGTTGCTGCGCAGGTTGGTGGCGAGGATCACAAGGCTCTCGCATTCCTCGATCCGCTGCAGCAGGTAGGCCACTTCCTGATTGGCATAACGATCGTTGGAAGTGGTCGTCGCATTGCGCGCACTGAAAAGCGCATCCGCTTCGTCAAAAAACAGGATCCACTCACGCTCCGCCGCCAGATCGAACACCAACCCGAGGTTCTTTTCCGTCTCGCCAATGTATTTCGACACCACCATGGACAGATCGACCCGGTAGACATCCATGCCCGTGCGCTTGCCCAGCAGCGACGCGGTCAGCGTCTTGCCGGTGCCGGGCGGGCCGTGAAACAGCGCCTTGAACCCGCGACCGAACTGCCGGTGCAGGCCCCAGTCCGACAGGATCTTGTCGCGGTTCTCCAGCCAGGCCAGAATATGACCCAGCGCGTGGTGCAGATCGCTGGGCAGGACCAGATCGGACCAGTCCAGCGCCGTGGTCAAACGCTGCGCGGGAAAGCTCGGCGAATAGTCGGGCCGCGGGGCCGCCCCGTCACAAAGCGCCACGATTCGGTGCACCGGCAGCGTCAATATCTGGCCGAATGCAGGCGTATCGGGATTTGTCGTGCTCAAGGTCACACCGGCCTTGCGGCGCAACGGATGGTCCGCGTCAAACATCGACATCGCCGCAATCCGCGCCGTCGTATCCGCCCCCGCCAGCAGGAACAGCGCCGTTTCCGCCGTCGGCTGGAAGGTTGTCGCAGTTGCCCCCGTACCGCCGAATTGCGAAAACGCCCGGTCGATGGCGGAATTCTTGACGAAAAACGGATCGAGGATCGCAGAGTTGACATGCGGCGCGATGGCCAGCGCCAGCACCAGGCGGGCACCCACATCGAGATCATTCTCCGCAATGAGGTCCCCCAGGGCAGAGCCGACAAGAGCCTGCGGCGCGGGCGGCAGATCACAGGCACTCTCGGGCGCGTCAAAGAAATGCGTCAACCGCGCATCGATGACCTGCGCCAACCATGTCAGTTCCGCCGCCACGGCCAGGGCGTGGGGCGTCCCGCTGTCCAGCGACAGGGACAATTCGCGGCCATCATCCATCCTGCGTCCTCCAGATGACGTGACAGGGCACCGGCATCCAGGGCAGGGCGACCACCGTGTCCAGCAACCACGGCAGGCTGTCGAGCAGGACATCGAAGGGGCCGGGATCTACCCGCAGATGCGCCCCCGTTGCGTCAACCCAAAGCTGTCCGCCCCGGCGGATGAACGCCTCCTGCAACCCGGCGGGGGACGTCTGTCCCAATGCCGACCATTGCGCGATGACAGACCGGATCAGGCCCTCGATCAGTTGCGCCTCTTCCTCTGTCAGCGGCACCGGCGGCGGGGGTGTGGCGCCCTCTGGCAGCCCCAGCAAAACGCGGGCCAGCGGATCGAGGGGAGCCACCGCCTCCGCTTCCCCAGCCAGCGCGGCAAGCACAGATCGCGCGCGGCCCAGCTGATCCGGCTGCAGGTCGTTCTTTTCGGTCAGAAGCTGCAGCCGGGAAAAAAGCAATTTGTAATAGGGGTGGAACAGAACAAGCCCCGCCTGATGGCTCAGAATGCGGGGCGTCGGCCCGGCGTCGGGTGTTTGAGGCTCCGCCATATCGGAACCGCCAGAGGATTCAGGAGCGGGATGACTTATCTCATCGAAAAGCTCTTTCAAACCACGCAAGACCTCTCGCCGCAGTGCGGGCGAGTGGCCCGAGACCGGGTAACTCAACCGCGCGATCACGTGGCGCAACAGGGTCTGTTGGTCTTCGATCTCCGGACTGGCAAAATCCACGAGGTACCGCAGGATGACGTTCTCGCTCGGCGCGGTTGGCCCGGCCCGCGCGATCAGGTCCAGCAGCACATCCGCAGACAATTCGGCGACCGGGTCACCGTCCGCATCTTCCGCCCTCTCAAATGCGCCACTACCCGGCCGTGCCCCGGCCTTCGCTTTGACAGAACCCGGCACCGCGTCCCAGACCATATCCGCGATGGCTATGATGTCGGGCGCGGCATCGCCAAAAGCGGCTTCAACGAGGACAATCGCCGAGGCGGTATCGGTCGCACCCGTGCGCAGGTGATCCGTAGCCGGATACCGTGTCTCCGACCGATCTGATGGTGTGGGGGGCGCGCCCTCACCATGTCCCTCCGGATCGCCGGTCACACGCCCGGTATCCGATCCGCGCGCGCTTTCTTCCGATCCAGCCGTCGCGCCGATATCAACCCCATCCTGCGCGTCCGGTGTCTGCGGCCCCGTTGGGTAGGGTTGCGTCTGTTGTCCCGCTTTGGACGTTTCGGACACAGCGGGAGACGTACCCTGCCCCGTCTGACCGGTTGTGCCCCCTCGACTGGGAGAGGCATCCGTTCGACCGCCACTGGTATCCCTTCCCTCCAATGGCCGGTTCACCTTACGGGCATCATCGTCCGGCGTATCTTCCAGGTGATCCTCAGACCACTTCGGCGCCCGCTCTGAGACACCATGTCGGGGACCGCGAATCTTTGCCGTGTGCGACTCTGAGACTTCGGGTTCTAAGCCCGGCGGCGCTTCAACGTCACCCGACGATCCCATGGACCCAACCTCACACTGGGGCGGGTCTCGTTCCAAGGCATCACCCGGCTCCAACTGAGCCGGATCGGAACCTGCGCCACCTTCACCCGAAGAAAGTCCGTCGCTGCCCTCCGCCGCCGCTTCCGACGAGGGCGTACAGGAGATATCTGCGTCAGACCCCGCACGGCGCGCGGGTGTACCACGGTCTTGGTCCCCTACTCCCTTGGTTTCAGAGACCCCAGCATGCGGCGGAAATTCATCCGTCCCGCCCAGAGCGGCATCAGAGGCAGACAGGTGCGCTGCGGTGCTGACAACGTCCTTGGCATTGGAGGCTGACCGCTGCGATTCAACGTCAGCAGAACTTGGCGAAACGGTGTGCCTGAACAACCCGGGCGCATCGCCGTCAGTATCACGGATTTGCGCGGGGTGTAGGGCACCTTTGGGCGGTGTGACCCTCTCGCCATCTGACCGCGCCCCCGCCAACACAGACAGCACCCGGGTCCATTCCGTCTGATCCCCGTCCCGTTCAACCGCACCGGCATCATTAGCCTCCGGAGACACGCCGCTGGTTGCCGCAGTCTTCTCCGCACGTCGCAGGGCCTCGATATCCACCGCTGTCTCGTCCAGAATGGCAGATACAATCGCCACCAATGCCCTCTGCCGGTGCGCGGTGGTCGCGAGGAACCCCTGAATGGCCTGGTGAAAACCTGAATTGCCGGCGGGCACCAGTTGTTCAAGGATGCGCATCAGGTCCTCTGCTGTCTGCGCCACAAGAAACGCGGCTACCGATGCGCGCTTTGCTTTCCAATCGGCCCTTAATCTATCCGCGTCAGACATATCTCCCGGAACCCACGGCGATCGGGCGGAACGCGCCTCTGCGGTTCTGCCCGGACCGGGGACATCCGTTTCCCGCACGGTGCGGAACCGCGCAAATGACCGGGCCTTGGATCTCTCCAAAACACCATGCTCCGGCGGCCCGGCGTTCGCGTGAGGGTCCGCACCAATATCAGCATCGGCGCGTAAAAGACCCGCAGCCTTCGGATGCATCAGCAGCCGCGCGGTCAGTGTCGTCGCATTGCGGCGCGCGATCTTCAACGCATGACCGGCCCGCGTAAAAATCTCGGTCAGGGCGGACTCCACAGTGCCGATATCTCGACCTGGGCCCTCTCCTCCCTCCAACAGAACGCGCTGCAACGCCTGTCGGTGAAACCCATCCGGCAGGCGCGCCAAGGCTTTCTCAAAACCCTGCGGGCTGCGCCGGAACGCGGCACGCAGGACCGCAAACACGTCCTGATCCGGTCGGGCGACAAGCGCCGTGATCTTGTCGGAAACCGCAGGCACACTTGGCGCTTCGCGCCCCGGGGCAAGGGGTATAATCGCACCACTGCGAGAACTGGCCACGTCTGACGAAGCCGCAGCCGGGTCATCGACAGAAGGGCGCACAGGCCCCTGCGTTTCCACCACCGCCAGCCGGTCGGCAGGCGTCCCGCCGTCCTTCTTTTTCTGCAGATAGGGCGCCAGCGCCGCAAGAAGCTGCACGCGCAGGGTTTCCCGCAGACTGGGCCAATCCGGCGCCGCGGGCCACGCCCCAAGATCAATCTCCAACGTCTCGATCCAGGCGTCGCAACCGGCCACGCTGTCATCCGCAAAAACATCTTCCAAGGCAGGCAAAATCTCTGCTCTGACCTGATGCGCCAACCGCTCCGGCGTGCTCAGCGGGCCGGACTCCGCTGAAACCGCGAAATCGGCCTCGAAACGGCCGATCCTGTGGCGCGCCTCCGCATCATATCTTGCCGGGCGGGCGCTCACGCGACACCCTCCATCTCATGCAAAAAGGCGCGCAGGTCAGCGCGGGCATCTGTTTCCGCCCCTTGCTCCTCGATCGCCCGGCGCAGCTCCCGAAATCGCGCCATCTGCGCCATGTCCAGCCATTGCAGGGTGACAACAACATGCGCCGGCGCCAGCTGCTGCACCAGCTCCGCGACATAGCTGCGATAGCTTGTGCGCCGGGTACGCGCCGTCCACCCGGTCAGCACCAGCGTGGCGCTATGCGCCGCGAAATCCGCATCCGGCCCGCGCAGCAAGACATCTTCCACCAGACAAGCGCATTCCGCCTCTTCGTGCAGCCCCCGCCAGCTGGCCCGCAGTGCGTTCACCCGCGCCATCGCCTCGGCTTTATCCGCCGTGGTCTCGATCTCGTAGAGCATCTCGGCATCGCCGCTGTCGAAGAGCACGGCGTAGCGCCCGCCGCTGACAGGACTGATCACAAAAGCATCCGCATCCGCGGCCCGCTGAAAGAGATCCGGGTGCATCGCGCCCTCCCTCACCCAGGGGGTCAGGCGTGGCAGGGCCTCACCGGGCAGCGGGTCAACCAGATCATCCCGCGGCACGATCATGTCAAAGGGGTTCAGCGGCAGCAGCAGATCGCGGCGGGCAAAACCGGGCGCGGGCAAATCGGCCTGATCATCCAGAACCCAGCCCAGCTCCTGCATCCTGCCGGGCGCGGCGGCCCAGTTTTCAACGGCAATATCCGCCAGCAACCCCAACCGCGCCATGAACCCGCCGGGGGCGGGTCCCGTTGGTCCGGTGCCGCGCGCGGCGTTCAACTCTGGCAAGGCGCGAAGATAGGCCAGCCGCCAGAGCAGGTCAAAGCGCTGGCGCGCGGCGACGGAACGATACTGGTGCAGCCCGGAATGACGGATGGCGGGCAGGGTTTCGCCCTGTATGGCCAGCAGCAAATCCAGCAGTTTGGTCCGGCGCGCATGCACAGCCGGATCATCCGTGTCCTGATCCGTCTCGGCGTCAAACAACGCGGGCAGCTGCGCCAGCGCCTGTGACATGCCCTCCAGCTGTGTGTTGATCGCATCGCGATACTGCACAAAAAGATCATCGACAGGCGCTTTGGGCGTGGCGGGGTTCTGCACCGCCCGCGCGGAGGCGCCATAGAGCCGATAGATCGCGGGCAGCATGTCATCCACATGGCTGCGGGTGAAATCCCGCCGCCGCCCGTCTTTCAGCACCGCCCAATCCGCCTCTGCCAGATGGTGGTGCGCACGCGAGATATTCTCCGCCGACACCCGGATGTACTCTTCGTGGATGCGGTTGTGATCAAGTCTCAGGCGGTTCTCGCCGACGCGCAGATCCAGCTCGATCTCCTCCGCAGACTGCGGCAGAACAAGCGCCAGATAGCCAGGTTTCAGCTCCTCCTCCGGGTCCGCCACCGGCAGCTTGCGAAAGGACAACTCACCGATGTCCCGGATGCCGGGGATCGCGCGCAGCCGCGTCAGATGCACGTCGATGTCGGGGATACGCTCGCCGGTCTCCGCCCGGGGGCGAAAGAACAGCTCCGGCTGGGCATAGACCGCGTCGCGGGTGGCCCCATGCTTGCGGTCCCGTGGCGCTGTGCGGCCCCGCAGGATGGCCGCGACATGATAATAGAACCGCGCCGCCACCCGCTCCGGGTCCGCCGTGGGGCTGACGTCGATCCGACCACTCAGCACGGTATCGCGTTTGCGCGCGATGGTGATCTGTCCCAGATCGGTGGCCAGTGGCCGCCTCTGCGCAAAGCACGTCGCCAACTGCGCCGCAAGGGCGTCTTCATCCACATCCCCCGCTTCCGGCTCAGAGGGGATGACCACCACATCGTAAAGCCCGAGGCGCGCGCCCTGCGTGACCCAGGCACTCGAAACGCCGGGCTGGTCTGACAGGTAGGAGGTCAGATCCAGATCGGTGACCGGGGCCGAGGGCAGTACCGCGCGCGGGTCGTAAAGCGCGAGATCAAAATACCGCAGCTGGCCGTCCGCATCCGTCAACAGATCGCGGATCGGATGCGCCGTCTGATAGCCGATCTCGCTGAGCGCGAAACAGGTCTGCTCCAGCAGCGTCACACCCGGATCATGCAGGTTAAAATCGGTCCAGATGTTGCCGGATGCGGCCTGCGCAAACTGTACCGCCTGCGCCCGCAGGCTGTCGAAATCGGTGGCCTCGGGCGCGCTCACAGCAGCCCCGCGTCGCGGTCGCCTTCGCCGCGCGACCCGCCCATGGTGGTGTCAAACCACAGCCGCGTCAGCCCGTAGCGAATGACCATGCCCTTGCCGAACCGCGCGTTCGAGCGGATCTGCAGCTTGAAGAAATGCCGCCCCTCGCCCGCCACCCAGCGCAGCTTCAGCCGGTCGGCATAGCTGCCATAGACCGCCGTCTGCGCCTTGATGCTGCGCCGCTTGAACAGCCAGTTCAGGATCGGATTGCGCGGATGATAGGCGTTCATCGCAATGGCATGCAGCATGGAATAACGCCCCGTGCGCGGCGTGCCGCCCACCCCTGCCATCACCTCAAAGGCCTGACAGCCGGTGATGTCGGGCGTGATATCGTGCCACCGGCCATCGGCGGGCACATGCGGGATGTCGGGGGAGTTCACTCCGATCCGCCCGCCCATGCGCGCCACGCCATCGACATCCAGCCGCCAGTCGGGCGCATCGGTATTGATGCCCGCGCGCCCGTCCGCCGTGAAACACAGACCCAAGGCCTTCGGGTTCTCGACACCTGCCGCCGGATCAGCCTGCGCCAGAATGCCCTGCTCGGGCCGCAGATGCAGCGCGCCTTCGGCCTTGCCATGCTCCATCACCCAGGCCGGGCGCGGCGCGCCAAGCCCCTTGTAAAGGCTCATCACCCGCAGCGATGTGCCCACGGAATTCAGCTGCAGCCCGTCGCCCGGCGTCTTGGAAAACCCGTCCTCGACCTGGTTGACGCTGCTGTCGATCAGATCCCGGTATTCACGCGCGGTCGGCAATGCCCCGTCGCGGAAAAACGATTTCAGAGTGGTGCGATCCTGTTTTGTCACGAGGGACTCCTTTGACCGACGATAAGGTTGCCGCCCACAGACAGTCGGCTGATCCCGCTTTGCACCGGCGTTTCATTCTGCGTGGCCTGCACCACCGTCAGCGCATGTTCCGCCGCCGAGAGCGGCAGGCTCCACGGACGCGACCCGCGCAGGCTGGGCCCGAGGGTGCCGCGCCAGTCGCTTTGCGCGGAATCGAGCAGCACATGCGCGCCCGCATCATCCGCCGCCAGATGCAGCAGCGAGAAATCCGTCACCCCGCGCACGTAGTCGAGATCGTTGATATGGGCGTTGAGCATCTTGAGGTTGAGCGACCAGCCGAACCGCCCAAGCTCTTGCGGTGCCGTCCAGACCGACAGGAACCGCCGCAGATCGCGCTGCAACCGCTGCGCCATGGCCCCGTCATCGCGGTAGGGGTCAAAGGCCAGCTTGGCGCGCACCAGCAGACGGTCATAGGTTGGGTTGACCACTTCCACATGGGCAAAACCGGGCGCGTGGGCATCCACGTAATCGCGGATGCGCTGCAGGGTGCTGACATCAAACATCTGTGCCGTGGGCTCGGGCGGGGGCTGTCGCACCACCACCAGCATGGCCTGACCGGGCGCGGGGGCGGGATCGTCACGGCGCAAACCCGGCAGGCATTTCGCCATCCAGACCTCCGGAAAGGCATCCAGCACCAGCCGCTCTATATCCCAGGGCGTGACCGCCCGCTTGCGGTGCCGCAACCGCTCCGCCACGCGGGCGACAAAAGCATCGCGATGCTCGGGCGGGCGCACGTCGGCAGGGGTCGGAATTTCGGTGATCGCAGCAATGCCCGGCTGTGCGGGGTTGAAGGTCCAGACCCGATCAAGGCTGCGGTCATGATAGCTGCCATCCGTGCACGTGGCCCAAACACCGTTTGTGCGCAAGTCCGACAGGTCCGGGAAAACGCTCAGGTCCGGCTCGGTTGCCACCGCCGCCATCCAGACGCCGCCAGCAGGCATTTCCGGCGAATGCTGGGCGGCATCCTCGGGCAGGTCCACCATCACCAGCCCCGAGCGCATCAGCCCGGCGGTGGTATCAGACGAGATCGCGGTATCGGGCAGCTCGGTCCAGCCATGGCTGGCCAGATAGAACCATTTCACCGGGTTGGGCCGGGGCACCAGCCGCAGATGACCACTCTCTGCCATATCGAACAACAGCGGCACCGGGCCGGTGGCATGATCGCCCGTCAGATGCAGGAAAAGATGCCCGAACCCCAGCCTGCGCGGGAAAACCCCGATCTCGCGCAGCATCCGGTTGGGAAAGACCTCGACCCGGCCAAAGGGGTTGATCTGCACGATCCGCTCACCCGGGTTGGCGGCATCGGGCGCGTTGACCTCGATGGACGCCCGCGCCGTGTAGGACAGCTCGAACGCATCGATCTTCGGCACGAAAGGCGCGGGCGGGATCTTGCGCGCGGGAAAGGGCAGCAACCGGGGTCGCATCGCCTCGACCAGCGCCAGCGGATATTGATCGGCGTGAAACCCGCCTGCAGTGCCCGACAACGTCAGGCGCACGGCCCCCGCGCGCAGGCTTTGCCGCGCGGTGAACATCTCCGGCGTCAGACGGCCAGGTGCGCGCACCGAATGCCCCTTGATGCGCCCGCCGAAACTGCGCTCGGGCGTCAACTCCCCGGTCACCGGTAGGGTTTCAAAAAGCGGCAGCGGCGCGTCACTCACCGGTTTCCAGCCGTCGCCGCTCAGATAGGTCACCGACAGTTTCGGCTGCGGGATGTCGGGTTTCCCGGCATAGCTGGCGTAATGGGCGGCAAACCCGCCCAGGGGGTCCGGCATCTCTGCCCAGGTCAGCGTGACGGCGATTTCCGTCACGGGTTTCTGCGCCATTTCCGGGCTGGCCACGATGAAACTCGCCCCATCCTGTGGCCGCGCACCGAAGGGCAGGAACGACTGATCCGTGGCCAGCGGCCCGTCGTCCGACCAGGCCAGCAGCTTTTGCATACCGGTTGCCGACACCTCGATGTCAATGGCCTCCAGCGTATACATCTCCAGAAAGGAAACCGGGCAGATACGCGGATTGGCGGCATTGCGCAGCATCAGGGTCGGCGCGGGCATCCCCTCTCCTGCCGCGACGGCAGGCATGCCCGGTGCCAGCACCAGCACCAGCGTGATCCCTGCCTGCCCGGCTTTGCCCGAGGGCAGCACCTGACTGACCGACGCGGTGATCGGCCCGTCCTTGGTGCTCAGCGACAGGTCAAAGGCATCGCCCAGAAGCTTCTGGAACAGGTCTTCCGGCGTCAGGCTGTCCGGCCCGTCGGCAAAAATCTCAAGGATCATGGAGGCGGGCACATCGCCGATGCCCGTCAGGTCGCGCACCCCTTCGGACAGCGCCGCGCGGTGCGTCTCGATCTTGTTGTTAAGCAGATCGCGGAAACCATCTCGCGGGAAGGGCACGCGCTCAATCAGGCAGAGCGTGACAATCCTACCCAACAGCAACCGCAGCTGCCCCGCCGTCTCGATCCGCGTCGCCAGATAGTGATAAAGCCTGCTGAGACACAGGCTCTCCCCCGCCTCGGCGGCCATGCGCTCCGCCCCTTTGGCCAGCGACTGAATGCCTGCCTCCAGCTTGCCCGGAAAGAACGCCCGCACCAGCGCGGGATCGGACTGCAGGGTGACCAGCGTCTCCGCCGCTGCCGGGGCCTCTTCCGAAAACCGCACCACCTCTGCTGCGTCGGGCAGCGCGGGCAGGCCGGACGCCCGCTGCAGCACCAGCGCCACCTCGATCCGACGGGTGCCCTGCGCCAGCGCCAGCATGGGCGAGCTGATGTCGAGCCCCATGCGCACCGGCCCTGCGGTGCCTACGGAAAAAACCCCTGCCCCGGCGGATTGCGCCACCTCCGGTTTCGGCTGCCAATGGGTGAACTGCAGGCCGGTGATCCCGCCCAACTCCGCGTTGAAGGATATCTGCGGGTCCGTCTCATAGGTCAGGGTGGCCACGGATTTCAGACGGGTGGAGCTGACATGCACCGGCGCTTCGGTGGCAAAGCGCTGTACGCTGTTGTCCGGCTTGCGCGCGGAGAGCGTGGTGCCTTCCGGCAGGAACAGCGCCTGCGGTCCTGCGTCCAGATGCAGCAGCACCCGTTCCGGCGAGGCCGGGGCCGCCTGCTGACCGATGATGTCCTCGTAGTAGAAATGCACAAACCGGTCGACCACCCCGTTGATCACCCCGTCGACCTGCAGCGCCGTCTGCAGCTCTGCCACCAGCAGACCCAAAGCCGGGTCCATGTCGCCGGAGTTGATGCGCGCCTCAAAGGCGGCAATTGCATGGGGGCGCAGCGTTTCCACCGCGTTGCGCAGCAGCGCATGGGTCGAGCGGTAGGCCGTGACCACCGCCCGCGCCTGGGTCAGCGCATCGCCCCGCACGCGGCTGACATTGGGGATGATGCTGCGCACCACCCGCAGGATGCCGGGCGGCGCGACGCCGGTCAGCCTGACAAGCCGCGCCTGCAGATCGGCCTCGGCATTCAGCCGCTGGATCTGTTTCGAAAACGGCGAAGATCGCCCGGTCTCCAGCCGTGAAATCCAATCCTGCAACCGCCTCGCAAGCTCAGAGATTACCTGCGCGGCCCGCTCCGGATCGGTCTCGATGGCCCGGTCAAACGCAAAGGCCGCCTGGCGCACGTCGAAGGATGCAAGCTCCGAACAAATATAGGCCGGTTCGGACCGGAAAAGCCGCACCCAGGGGCCGGATCTCTTGGGCCGGTCACCCCGTGGCACATCTTTTGCGTGCAGCCTGCGCCCGGCCTTGCAAAACGCCTCGGCCAGCGTTTCAGGCCGCACATCCGTGCGACCCCGGTGCAACGCAACCGGCAACCTGTCGCTGCTGAGCGACCCCGGTGTTACAAGAATATCATCCCAATTTCGATGCACGGCAGCTATCGACACCTCTGGCAGTCATTGAAACAGCGGCCACCCCTGGCCAAAAAACCTGAGCAATCATAAACGTTTGAGAACAATAGGAGACCTTTTAACACTATGCGTCCGCTTGCCTGATGCAAGCAAAACCGCAGTCCTTGACCCTATAACGGGTCGGTATTTCCTTCCCTTTCAGGTTGTGTTGCGATGAAAACACCGCTGAGCGTGCCGACATCTCCGGCAATAATGAATGTCCCCCCGAAACTGTCCGGCGGGCCAGGCCGGTCAGCGCTGGCAAATTGCGATGATTCTAGCAAAGCGCGAATCGGCGTCGCCGCACGCCCGGCCTGAAACGGGATCTGGCGGCTGCCGTCTTGCTGCGTGAAAAACACCTGCCCCTGTCCCGAACTGGTCACCCGCGTGCCGCAGAGGCCAAGCCGCGTCCACTGCACGCCCTCGAACGGCAGACCGGCAGCGCTTGCGTCCACGGTAAACTGCGCCTGCTGCGATCCGTACCCGATATCGGCGGTGAAGTCGGCAGTCTTGACCGTGGTGACCGGCGCCCCCGCGTCGGGGGATGTCGTCAGCGTCAGCTGCACCTTGCCCACATAGACCACCCGGCCCGTCGTCGGGATTTCAAAACCGGTCGGGCTCGGCCCCACCACCACCGGACCGTCGTAGTCAATCCGCTCCGCGCGGTAGGTCATCGTATAGGCGGCGGGCAGTTGCCCGGCGATGCCAAGCCCGTCAATCGGTGTGGCCACCGACCGGCGGGACCCATCCAATGTGCCATCCTCCTGCGGGCGAATGCGGCGCAGGGTCTGATCGTTGAACACCAGATTACGCGGCAAGCCCTTGCGGGATGTCTTGCCTGTCACGAAGAACACATCGCTGCCCTCGGACGCCACCGGTTGCCGCAGATAGGACCCGGCCAGCCGCTTGCCTTCGCGCCGGGTCACGACGCAGGGTTCATCCGGTGCCAGCCCAAGCAACTCGAACGTCTTGCTGGTCTGCACCGCCTCCACTGCGCCACAGCCCGCCAGCGCAAAGACCAGCAGATATGTGACGGCAGCCTTCATGCAGCGGGCACCGGTTTCTGCGACACAAGCGTCCCCTCGGTGAGGTAGAAGGGAAACACCATGTTGTGCCGCTCGTTGGTCTCTATCACCGTGTAGGTCAGCGTCACCGCCAGATGCCCCTCCAGGGCCTGACGCACGTCCACGGTCACCGCGCCGAGCTTGATGCGCGGCTCGAAAAACAGGATCGCACGCGAAATCGCCACTTCGATCTCCGCTTCGGTCTCGCTGTTCATCGGCTCGAACACCAGATCATGCAGACGGCAACCGTAGTTGGGGTGCATGATCCGCTCGCCCGGGCGGGTCTCCATCAGGATGCGCAGGCTCTCGGCGATATCCTCTTCGGCCTGCACCAGACGGGCTTCGCCGGTGCCATTGTCAAACGCGGGCGGGAAGGCCCAGCCGCGCCCCAGGAAAGATGGATCAGCCATCCCTAACCCCCGATCATCACGGTGGGGGCGCCCAGCACGATGCTGCCCCCATGCGAGGTGGAATCGCCCATGCGCGCCGCGGGCATGCCGCCGATCAGCACCGTGGCCGACCCTTTGACGATGGTCGCAGGCGGACCGACACAGGTGCAATTGTCACCCAGAACCGCCGCGGGCAGGCTTGCAATCAGCACCGTGGCCACGCCGGGGCCGATCACCGGCCCGCCGACATGGGGCACGATCCCCGTCACCATCGGGCAGGTCTGCATATCCGTGATCCGTGCTGCTGGTGGCATTGCCCTCTCCTCCCCCTAGTTGATCATGACCATCGCGCCCTTGACGGTCGTCTGCCCGCCGGAGCTGACCTCGGCCGTGGCCCCGCCCTTGCCGGTGAACCCGACATCGCCCTCGGCGGTGACATTCATGCCGCTGATGCTGGTGTCGCTGGTGGCCGCGATGGTCACCGCGCCCGTGGCCGTCAGAGAGATGTCGCCGGGGCTGCTCAGGGCGATCCCGCTGCTGGTCATCTCGATTTTATTGCCGGTGGAATCCTGCAGCGTCACGCTGGTGGCATCATCATCCATCGTCACCTTGTGACCGCCGGGCGTCTCGATGGTGATGATCTTCTTCTCCTCATCGAACGTCAGCTTCATCGCCTCGCGGGTCACGATGCCCTTGATGAAATTTTCCGCAGTCGGGGTCTCCGCCTGCGGGGTCTTGGCATTATGCACCGACCCCAGCACCACCGCCGCATTGGGGTCTGCATTCAGAAACCCCACCAGCACCTCGTCATCAATCTCTGGCATGAACTGGATGCCCGCATCCTTGGAGGCATAGGGCTGCGCATAGCGCGCCCAGACCTCCGGGGCCGGGTCCGCGATCATCGGCAGCTTGATCTTGATCCGCATCTTGCTGTCGGGGTCTTCGTCGAGCTTGACCACCTTGCCGACCTGCAACCCGTGAATGGGCGCGGCCAGCCCGGCGGCACTTTCGCCCTCGAACCCCGGCGTATCCACGTTCCAGCTGTCGGGCAGGCCGAGCATGGCCTCCGTGGTCCAGGCCCCCTCCTCGATGACCTGCCGCACGCCGCCGACATAGGCATCGCCGCTGAAGCGATCGCCCAGCCCCACCAGTTCGATCACCGCGCCCGGCACGGCCAGACCGGACCCCTGAAAGCTGCAGGTGCCCTGGATCGAGGCCAGCACCGTGCGCAGGGTGCGCGCATCGGTGACGAGTTTCAGATCTGCCGCCGGGATCTCGCGCGGGGTGCTGAGCAGATGGTCGCGCGCGCCCAGCACATCGGCCAGATCAGAAGGCGTGTAATTGCCCCATTTGCCCGTCGCCGGGTCCTTGCCTTTTTCCTGCACGATCTCCTGCGCCACGGAATCCCAGGCACTGGCCTGCGCGCCGCCCAGACTGGTCTGGGCATCCACCCGCGCGTCAAAGCTGATCATATCGATCCCCAGCGTGACCGTCAGCACCGCAGAGCCATCCGCCTCGGGCGGCGCCGAGGTGACCTTGCCGTCGCTCACCGTCAGCACATGACCGTTCCGGTCCGCAAGGCTGCGCAGATAGCCCCAGTCCGTGCAGGCGTGGCGCAGGATGTCGCGCGCCGTATCCGTCGTTGCGGTCACATCCGCCGACAAACCCGCATCCGACAGGATCTGCGACATCACATCGCTGTCTTTCTTCTGCTCGTAAAACGCGGATTTGCGCGTGTGCGTCAGCTTGGCCGCCTTGTCGATGCACGACAGCTCCAGCCGCGGCGCGCCCCGGGTGATGCGCAGACGCTTGGCGATGATCACCCCCTTGAAGAGCTCCTGATCCGACCCATCCCCATAAGCGGCGGCCATGGAAATCTCCGACCCGATCTTGAAATCCGACCCATCCGCCTCGGGAAACTCATTCTCCGCGATGGACCCCGCCATCAGCACCAGCTGCGCCTCGGGCAGACGCCCCACGCCCGCATCCACCTGCACGCGCGCGATCTGCAATTCGTCATCGATTGCACTGCCCGCCACTTTGATCGTGACCGTGATCGGCCCGTCGGCGCCGGTATTGGGACTGTCAGCCATCGGTCCCCCTCATCGCATCGGCGGAAAGCGCAGCAGCGTGTTGGGCTGCAGATCGCGAAAGGTGTCGAGCTCGTTGATCCGGGCAATCTCGAGGTATTTGCTGACGTCCTTGTAGACCCGCTGACAGAGCAGCGGCAGCGTATCGCCCTCCTGTACGCGGATCACATGGGTCATGTCGGGGGATTTGCGCTTGGCCTCCCGCGCCTCTTCCGCATCGGTCTTGGCCTCGACAAAATCCAGCTTGATCTTGGCGCGCAGCGCCGAGCCATCGGGATGAAAGAGGTTGTAATCCACATTCAGCGACGTCAGCCGCCCGAAAAACGCCTTGAGCCCCTTGCCCCAGATCACCTTGACCGGCGTCGGCTCGTGCTCGTCGCCGTCATAGTCATAGGCAATGGTGCGCAGCTTATCGATCTGCTCGGCCACGGTCACACCGGCGGCATCGGGCACGACACCGGTGCCGTCCAGCACAATGGTGAACCCCAGCTTTTCCGCCTCTGAACTGGCGAATTTCGCCACCGGTGCCGATTTTCCAAGCGCGCCCGCCGTGCTGCTGCCCTCGCCGGTGCCGGAGTATTTCAGCCCGAAACTATGCGAATAATCCTGCGGGTTGATGGTGGCTTCAAAGGTATTGGCCTCCCCCTTCTGCTCCTTGATCTGCCCGTTCTGGATCTTGCAGCGGATGATCTTCAACTTCGCCATGGATCAGCGATCCTGCGACCGGCGCTGCGCGTCCGCCATCATCTCCCGCATGTCCTCCAGCAGGTCGCGCCGCATCTCCGCCAGCGCCCGCGCCAAATCCACACGCTCCTGCTCGGCGGCCCGCGGGGCGGGGCCGAACTGTCCCTTGACCACCAGCGATCCGATTTCAATCGCCATCACATCATCCTCTTCAAAGTCGTGTAGGCCAGCTCGATCGTCTCAATGGCCAATTCGTTTTTCATCGCATCGAAATTCCCGACGCTCCATTTCACCGGGAAGGCATTGCCCACCGACCAGGAGGCCACCGGAATCCGCATCTGGTTGAGCAGCGAGACGGTGATGTCCTTGGGCACAATCGCCTCGGCGAAATCCCCCTCCAGCGTGCTCTTGCACCATTGCACCAGCCCGCTGGCCGATGTGGTCATCCCGCGTTTCAGCTGCAGATTGCTCCGGGCCGCCGGTTTCGGCAGCTGATGCACAAAGCGGTTCTCGCCCCCCTCCACCAGCGGCTCCAGATCGATGCCGCTCTCCAGCCCGCTGACCTCCTGAAACGCCATATCCGGCACCGGCGGGACCATGCCCGCAAACACCACCGAAAAATGAAACGCGACAGGAGGATCAAACAGGTCCATCAGGCTCAGGCGTTCTCGATCACAAAGCCTTCATGCGCGATCTCGATGCTCTCCACCGCGACCTCATTGCCATCGGCCTTCAGATCCGTGCCCGTGACCTTGACCGGAAAGGCGTTCTGCACCTTCCAGACCATGGTCGGGTTCTGCCCCTCATCCAGCAGCGAAATCGTCAACGCCTTGCGGGTGATCGTGTTCATCTTGATCTCGGCGAACCAGTCCCAGATGGCGTTGTCCTTGGCGAACACCCCCTTCTTCATGGTGATATTGCCGGTTTTGATCATGCCGGGCATCTTGATGGTGGAAAACACCGGGTTGTTGCCCGCCCGGTATTCAATGGCCTCGCTCTCGATGTCGAGGCCCGAGACCTCCTGAAAGGCCAGCTCTGTATCGTCCCACTTGACCTGAAAGTGGAACTTGGGAAGCGGCCAGATGGCCTGCGTTTGTGCGGAACCGTCGTCTGCCATGTCTGATTTTCCTCTCTAACTCAGGATTTCTGCATTTGCTGCTGGAAGGTGATCTCGATGAATTCCGCAGGCCGCGTCACCGCCACCAGCACGGTAATCCGCAGGATGCCTTCCAGAATATCCACCGGCGTCATGGTCTCGCCCAGGCCCACATGCACCGAAAACGCATCCGTCGGCACAGCGCCTGCCAGACCGCCCTGTTTCCAGACCGAGGTCAGGAAGTTCTCGATCATCGACCGCATGGTGACCCATGTTTGCGCGTTGTTCGGCTCAAAGACATAGGCCTTGGAGGCCAACCGGATCGATTCCTCGATCATGATCATCGTCCGCCGCACGTTGATATAGCGCCAATCAAGCGAGTTGCCGTCCAGCGTCCGCGCGCCCCAGACCAGCGTGCCCTCGCCCACGAACGGCCGGATCGCGTTGATCGACTTGCCGGTAGTGGAAACGTTGAGGTTCTCCTGCTCCTCGTGGCTGATGTTGACCATCGGCGCCACCACGGAATTCAGCGAGACATTGGCAGGCGCTTTCCAGACCCCCCGGCTGTTGTCGACCATCGTGTAGATGCCCGCCATCGCCGCCGAGGCGGGCATGGAATTCATGTAGCCGGTGATCTCGTTCATCACATCCGTGTACATCGGCACCACCGCGCGCAGCGTCTTGTCGATGGTCTCGGGGGACGGCCCGTCGGTCTCAACCCCGTCCTGACTGTCGTTCATCAGGATGCGGATTTTCTGCGGCGGCTGCACCGCGCCACCGACCTCGATGGTATAGCTGACCGTGGCCTCCGGCCCGACAAAGTCGGGGTCCGGCGCAAAGGTGACCTTGCCGCCGCTGCCCACCTTCCAGGTGCCCACGCCTTCCTCGGTCTTGGCCTTGCCCGCATCAGTGTCCGCATCCACCAGCTTCACGCTGGCCTTGTCGCCATCGGGATGATCCGCCGGGACATCCACCACGACAGAGGTGCCCGCCGCCACGGCAGGCGCGTCCAGCAGACCACCCACAACTTCCACCGCAATGGTGCGCGCATCCGTGGCGATCTCATTCTCATCGGTCACCACGAGGTCGAACTGACCCGCGTTGCCTTTCTCGGGGTCATGGATAAAGCTCACCTCACCCGCTTCCAGCTGCGCCTGGGTAAAGCTGGTCAGCGCATCTGTGCTACCGGTCTTGACCAGCTTGCCCGCCATCGCGTCTTCGTCGCCCTCGACCAGATAGGTCAGCCCCTCGGCATCGCTCTCGTCATCACTGGCGCTGATGTCGGTGGTGGTCAGCGCAATGGTCCCGCCCTTGGGCAGCGACAGGGTGAAATCCCCCATCAGCACCGGCGCTGAAATCCGCTCGATCTCGTGGCGCAGCTCGTCCGATTTGCCGACACTGCGGCGCATCAGCCCGATCAGCGTCTTGCGGCTGCCCGGCTCGATATTCTCAAAGGTGAAATCGCGCGACTGATAGATCGAACTGTCGAGCCAGGGGTAATAGGCCGCGCCGAAATCGAGGTTGTTGATGCCGATGTCATTGCGGAAGGTCGCCACCGGGTTGCCCAGCGGATCGGCCTGCGGCAGGTAGCCGCCCGACATGTCCAGAATGGCAAAGCGGTTCTTCATGTCGTTGCCGCAATGCTTGAGCATCGCCTGCTGCACCTTGACCGCATTCTGCCGCACCAGCCGCGTGGTCTCGGGGATCACCACCATCGTGGGCTCCGGCTCCTTTTTCAGCCGGGTGATCGCCGCCAGCATCGCTTCGGCATCGATCTCATCCGCGTCATAGGTGCCGATGGAGGTCACATAACAGGCGCCGCCCCCGTTCTGGAAAAACAGCCGCATCGCACCATACAGAGCAAAGGCGCGGTTCTTCTGCACCAGCTCATATTGCTCCTGCCCGCGCGGGCCTTGCGTGGTGAACACCGCCCGGGGAAGTGCTGCAGGCTTGTCCGCCCCCTTCGCCGACAGGGGCGAGACATCATCGAAATCCTCGTAAGCTTTGATCTCGAAACTCGGCTCCGGCGCACCACCGAAATAGCTGTGAAACTCCGACATAGAGGTGATCCGCCACGGCGTGCCGTGCAGCGAAACATTCCCGTTCATCGCGGTCTGCGTATACCCGATGAAGGCAGGCACCGCCGTGGCAACCTGAACGACCGAATTGGGAAACGCACTCTTCTCGACGACATATACACCGGGGGTCTTCATAGCCATTGTGGGCTCTCCTTTACCAAAGCGTGACGAAGATGTCGGATTGCAGGCGCGCAGGCGCACCCGGTTCCGGGATGGGTTTGAACGGGGGGGCCGCCGCGGGCAGCACAGAGACCAGTGTCTCCGGCCCGAAGGCGCCTGATTTCTGCAGGGCAAAACGTTCGCCGGGCCGCGCGCGGGCGGCCAGCGCTTCAGCGGTGCGGATCACCCGGGCGGGCCGACCGTCGGGCAGATCCAGAAGGCCCAGGTCCTCGAACCGCATCTCACCGGCGCTGTCGATCACCTCCAGCCCATCCAGATCGCGCATGCCGACCAGATGATAGGCCCAATGGCTCTCCACCGCCTCCAGCGACAGCGTCAGATCGCGCAGCCCCTCTGCAGGCAGGTCAATCTCCAGAACACAGATATCCGCACCCAATGTGCGGGGGGCGTCAGAGGGCGGCGCATCGCCCGCCTCCGGCAGGCCGACCTCCGCCACCTGCAGCGGGGCCGCAACCGCCGCCGCCCTGCCCCAGACCACGCCGCGCGTGACCTGCATCACGTGATCCGATTGCGCCGTGACGGTCAGCCGCACGGCATCCGGCCGCGCCTCTGCCTCATCCGCCAGCACATGCACCACCGCGCCACGCTGGCGCAACAGGCACCCGGCCCGGCCAAAGCCCTGTGCATCGGTCGGGGCCACCGTCACCGGCGGAACCTCGGAGCCGAAATACGCATGCCTCAGCGAGAGGCGCAGTATCTCGGCATAGGCCATCAGACGGCTTCCGCTTCGGCCCGCTGCGATGGCGCGGTAATGGTCGGCGTCACACCGGCAACCGCGCCCGCATCAATCAGAACCGACCGCATCTTGAACATGATCGACGGCACATAGCGTCCGCCCAGATTGGACCACAGCTGTGAAATCTCATCCACGCTCAGGTTGCTCACCTCGACCGTCAGCTGCGACAGACCCGGTGGCATATCGGGCGTGTTCTGCGGCGTGAAGACCGGCTGCGCCTGAAAGAACATCAGGGCAGCAGAGATCAGCTTGAGCCCCTCGCCGTAAAGATCCGCGTCATGGCCCGAGGCCACGATGAAATAGACATCCACATGCATCGGCTGCGCCTGCGCCACCGGCCCTACCCCGCCGCCCGGGCGCGATCTGGGCACCGCATCGCGGGAGATATTGGTCAGGAAAAGCGCCAGCCGGTTACGCGCGGCCTGCGCGGGTTTGCCGTCGGCATCGGTCAGCGAGGACAGATTTACCAGGTCTTCGGCCACCGAAAACCGCACCCTGAGGTGATCATTCAGCCGATCACGTACGAGTTGAAGTGCCTGGTCAATCATCGACAATATTCCGCCCGCCACCCGCCTACGAAAACGTGTGGGCGGATAGAAAATTCAACTTTAGTTTGAATTTACCGTACCGACCCGCCGCCAAAAAGCAAGCGCCCTTTCCCTTACGTAAAGTTAACGGACCCGAACCAAAGCCTTAACAAGGCCCGTCAGCACCAGCCCCGAAGCCAAAAACCAAAGCGAAACATAAAGATAAGTGACAAGCAGGAAGGGTGCGCCTTCGTTCTGGGAAATAATGATGTTTGCCCGGCCCACGATCTCATCCGCGCCGATGACCGACGCCGTGGCAGAGGCCATGATGATGATCAGGAAGTACTGCACCCAGGCGACCCCAAAGGTCTCCCCGGCGCCGGAGAGGCCTTTCTGGCGCTGCTCGAAATAGCCGCGCGCCTGGTCCGAGGTGAAACCGATCACCGGGAAGGTCAGCGCCAGCGTTGCCTTGATCCAGAGCGGCACCGCCATGATCGTGCCGCTGATCTCGACCTCGCTCGGAATCATCGAGGCCATGTAGAACAGCAGCACAAAACTGGGCACATTGCGGCAGAGGTTGGTCCCCAGATGCGCCAGATGCCCCGCCCCGAGGATGCGGCGCGCCCGGAGCCAGCCCAAAGCGCCGCCGATTATCGTTCCCATCGCCATGGACAGCACCGAGATCAGCAGGTTGGTCCCAAAGCCGCCCGCGAGATAGCCGGTATGGGTCAGCAGCACCTCGATCATCGCGCGCCCTCCCGCACGACCCAGCCACGCAAACGCCGAAAGAGCCACAGCACCCCCAGCATCAGCAGAAAGTAAAAGACCAGCAGCCCGTTCATGAAAGTGGCCACGTCGCCGCCCTCGGAGACAATCAGATTGACGGTCGACACCAGCTCGGCCAGCGCAATCGCGCTCGCCATGCCCGCCGCCTTGACGATGTTCACGCAGGCCGCCACCAGCCCGTCATAGGCGCGCTGGAACGCGCCTGGCACCAGCGCCCAAACGGTAGCCTCGGGCCGTGTGCTGCGTTCCTGCGCCAGCGCGTGCGACAGCAAAACCGCGTTTGTAGAGCCTGCATAGAGTGACAGGATCAGGGCGGCGACCCCAAAGGCCCCCGGCGTGATCAGGTCCGATTGCGCCAGCACACCGCCCAACCCAAAGAACACGATGTACATCTGCAGGATCGGCGGTGTCATCCGCGCGACCGTCACCAGAATGCGTTGCGGCGCCAGCAGCAGGCGCGCCCAAGGGCCGCGCCCGCGCAGCGCCGCCTCCATCATCCCCAGCGCCAGACCCACCGTCAGCGCCCCAAGGATCGCCACCGCCGAGAGCGCCAGCGTCAGCCCCAGCCCGCGCATCAACCGCCCCCGGCTGTAGGCATCGTGAAAAACCCGCAGATCAATCCCGGTGCGGTCCCGCAGGGTGAGCATCCAGGCAGGCGGGGGCTCGGTCTCTTCGGCCTGCGGGAAGGGTGGCGCGCCCAGACAGGGGGCGGGCAAGGGATCCCCCCGGCAGAGCGACGGCTGCGCCCAGGCCGCGTTCAGCCCCTGCAGATAGGCGCTCTCCCCGATCTGCCATTTCCGCTCCAGCGCCAGAATATGCCCGGTGGCGTGCCACTCTCCGATCATCGCAGAGATAAACCGCCCCAGCGTCGCCTCGGCCTCGCCTCGCGCCACGGCAATGGCCCAGGGCGTGACCAGGATACGCTCCTCCATGACGGTATAGGGATCGTCCGCATTGGCCAGCACCCGCTGCACCAGCGCCGTATCGTCAAAGGCCCAGGCGACGCAGCGCCCAAAGGACAGCGCCATCTTGGCTTCGCGATTGGCCGGGAAATACTGCCCCGCCACGCCGTAGGTTTCTTCCAGCGTGCGGTTGTAATAGGCGCCCTGCGTCATGCAGACGGGCTGCCCGCGCAGGTCCTCCCACGACTGATGTGCCCGGTCTCCCGGCCCGTAGGCCACGACCCCGCTCGAATAGTAACTGGGCTCCAGCAGCCCCGCCTGCGCCCGCCGCGTGACCGTGTCGCCCATGGTCGCGATCACCACGTCAATGACCCCCTGATTGACCCGCGCCAGCCGGTTCGAGGCGGTGACCGGCACAAGCTCCAGCTTGACCTCCATCCGCGCGGCCAGTGCGCGGGCCAGATCAGGCTCTAACCCAGTTATATTGCCCTCTGCGTCCAGCATGCCCCAGGGCGGGTAATCGGTCTTTACCCCCACGATCAGCGTGCCGCGCTGCAGGATATGCGCCAGCCGCCCGTCGGCAGCCTCCGGCAGCTGCACCTGCGCCAGCATCACCTGCCCCCACAGGCAGAAAACCACGCTCAGAAACCGGATCACGGCACCGCCACGGCAATCAGCCCATAGCCCAGCCGCGCAGGGCAAAAACGCACCAGCAGGCTGTCGATCCAGCGTAGCGGCGCATGGGTGGTCAGCAGGCTTTCTGGCAGCACGCTTTCGGCGCGCAGGCTATCGACCCGGAACCCCGCCTCAGACAATTCGGCGCGCAGGTGGTCCGGGTCGTAAAGCTGATAGGGCAGCGTAACCTCGGTGCCCTCCATGGTACGGGTGTAGCGGATCAGCCCTTGCGCCGCGGACCCCGCCGCCCGCTGTTCCCGCAGGAAGCGCCGCGCCTTGTTAGGGACTGATATCAGCAACCGTCCTGTCTCCGGTTTCAGCAATCGGTGCATCTGGCGCAGGGCCGCAATCCGCGCGGCCCGTTCGTCAATATGCGCCAGCACGCCAAAGAGGCACAACACCAGATCGGCCCGCCCCTGCGACGTGACATGCGCATCCAACATCTCCCTCTCCGGGCCCAGCACCTTCAGGTCGGACCACCCCATCTCCGCCGCCCGCTCTGCCAGCATCTCCAGCGCCGCGGTGTTGATGTCGAACCCGGCCGCCACCCCTGCCCGCCCTTTC
>NZ_CANLNE010000005.1 GCF_947492555.1 uncultured Roseobacter sp. | reverse complement strand
CGCGCATTGGGCCGTGGTCTCGGCGCTGATGGGCATGGCGCCGCGCCTGCTTGTACTGGGCGGGGGTGGGTATAACCCGTGGTCGGTTGGGCGGCTCTGGACCGGGGTCTGGGCGACGCTCAACGGTCATGCCATTCCGGACCGTTTGCCAGCGGATGCACAAGCCGTGCTGCGCGCGCTGACGTTCGAGGGCAACAAGCGCGGGAAGAACCCACCGGAGCATTGGTTCACGACCTTGCGCGATGCGCCCCGCGACGGACCGGTCAGAGATGCAGTTAAGGATCGGGTGGGTATTCTGTCACAACGGACAGAAGCGCGACCGAAACGGAGGGCGTAGCTCAACCGGTGCTGGTTGAGCACCAAGCGTAAGGTCGATGGCTTCGTCGCATCGGGATCTTGTCAGAAAGAGGGAGGTCAACTGGGCGCACAACGGGCTGTGGTGCCAAAGCATGGCGGGTGCGCCCGGCTGGGTCAGACGGGCATGTTGTCGAACATGTCCTCGATGGCTTCGTCGCGCAGATCGTTGTTCATCCGCTCCAGTCGGCGGGGCACGATCTGGCCTGTGGCTTTCAGCGTGGCGATCACGCGGTCGATCTGAGGTTGCAGCGCCATGCGTTCCGTGTGCGAGGCGTTTTCAACTTCATGCTCCAATTGGGTGGCGCGCTGTTGTAGGTCGGTCAAGGCAGTCTCCTTTCGTCCAAAGAGGCGTTGTCCTTAGGGATGCAGCAGCTTCGGATGTTCCCACTCCGAATGCGAACACAATACACGCTTTAGTAGTAGATGAGCAAGCAACTGCACAATAAATAGGCGCGACTTTTCGTCCTGATTGAAGGATAAGCACGCGGTTTTTTCGACGTCAGTGCATTGCTGCAAAGTGCATACGCATACGTATGGAAAATGCTGTTTTGCGGCAAAGAGGAACTGAGCCGGAGGGTCTCAATTCCGGCTCAGATATGGGAGTGCTGCGGCAGGTGATTCGCAAATCGGCGGGCGGTCACTTAGCCCAACTCACCCCTGTCAGGTCGGTGGCTTGTGTTGGGGCATTGGCCCAGAGGCCCTGCAACTCCGCCTTGGCGACCGACAGCTGCGCGAGCTGAAAGAGGTAGCCGTTCACATAGTCATCGGCGATCATCTGCTGTGCGTCACCCATCATGGTGGCGCGCGTCTCGGGATCGGTCGTGCTGTTGAGCTTCGTGATCAGCGCCTGGAACTCCGGGTTGTCGTATTGGAAGTAGTAGTCCGGGTTGGCGTAGATGCCGATGTCCATAGGCTCGGTATGGCTGACGATGGTCAGGCCGAAGTCCTTGCCGCGGAACACGCTTTCCAGCCACTGCGCCCATTCGACGTTGGTGATCTTGGCAGTGATCCCGACCTCGGCCAGTTGGGCGGCGATGATCTCGCCGCCGCGCCGGGCGTAGGAGGGGGGCGGCAGGTGCAGCGTGGTTTCGAACCCGTCCGGAAGCCCGGCCTCGGCCAGCAGCGCGCGGGCCTTGTCGGGATCGTGGGCGGACTGGCCTGTCAGATCCTTATATGCGGGGTTGTGCGGCGCGAAGTGGGTGCCGATGGGGGTGCCATAGCCGAACATCGCCCCGTCGATGATCGCCTGTCGGTCGATCGCATGGGCCACGGCCTGCCGCACGAGCGGATTGTCAAAGGGCGGCATCTTGTTGTTGGTGGAGAGGATTGTCTCACCCTCTGTGGAGCCCACAAGCACCTGAAAGCGCGGGTCGGCCTCGAACTGTGGCAGGTTCTCGGGCGCGGGGAAGGCGTAGAAGTAATCCACATCCTCGGCCATCACTGCGGCAAAGGCGGCGGTGGGGTCGGAGATGAATTTGAAGGTCGCGGCCTCAAGGGCGGCGGGCGTGCCCCAGTAGTTCTCGTTGCGGGTAAGCTCGATGCGGTCAGACTGAACCCACTCGACGAATTTGAACGCGCCGGTGCCGATGGGCGTCTGCTTGATGTTCTCGATGCTCTCGGGTGCCACGATTACCGCGTCCCCCCAGGCGAGGTTGAAAAGCATGTTGCCGTTTGGTTCCGACAGGGTGAGTTGCACCGTCAGCGGGTCGATTACTTCGACCGAGGAGATCGCGGTATAGAGCGCCTTTTGTGCATTGGCGCTGTCCTCGGCAAGGATACGATCTAGGCTGAATTTTACATCCGCCGCGTCCATGGTGGTACCATCGTGGAAGGTCACACCTTCGCGCAGGGTGAACGTATAGGTTAGCCCGTCGTCCGAAATCTCCCAGCTTGCGGCGAGACCGGGCACCACGGAGCCATCGGCCATGAAGCGGGTGAGCCCTTCGAAGACATTGGAATAGAGCACCGTGTCGATGGCACCGGCGGCGGCGGAGGTTGGGTCGAGGTGCGGCGGTTCGAGCTGCACTGCGACAGTGATATCGGTCTGCGCTTGGGCACCGATCCCGGCGGCTGCAAATGCGAAGGCGAGAAGGCTGCGTGTGAAGGTCTGCATAAGGGTCCCCTGTGTCATGCTCCCCGGCGGGCGCGATCCTGCGTCGAGTGTTCCAACAATCCTCGCGTCAATCAAGGGCGGGTTTTCCGGCAAGGGCGTGGATTTCCAGCGCATCCGTGCTATCCGGCATCCGCAACGACAGCACAGGACCCGTGATCATGAGCGCCACAGCCCGAAAAACAGCCCCGATGCCCGCGAATATCAAGGCGCGAAAGGGGGGTGTGCCGCTGGTCAGCCTGACCGCCTATACCACGCCGATGGCGCAGATGATGGATCCCCATTGCGACTTTGTACTGGTGGGTGACAGCGTTGGCATGGTGCTGCACGGGCTGCCATCGACGCTGGAAGTCACGATGGAGATGATGATCCTGCATGGCCGGGCGGTGGCGCGGGGGCTGAGCCGGTCGATGATGGTGATCGATATGCCCTTTGGCAGCTATGAGCAAAGCCCCGAGCAGGCCTTTGAGAGCGCGGCAACGCTGATGCGCGAGACGGGCGCAGGTGCGGTGAAGCTGGAAGGCGGGCAGCATATGGCACCTACCATCGATTTTCTGGTCAAGCGGGGGATTCCGGTTATGGCGCATATCGGCCTGACGCCGCAATCGATCAACACGCTGGGGGGCTACACGGTGCAGGGCCGGGGCGCAGCGGGCGACATCATGATGCAGGACGCGCGCGCCGTCGCAGTTGCAGGGGCCTTTGCGGTGGTGTTGGAGAAAGTCCCACAGGGGCTGGCGGATCGGATCACGGCGGAGGTGGAGATCCCCACCGTTGGCATCGGGGCCTCTGCGGGCTGCGATGGGCAGATCCTCGTGGTGGATGACATGCTGGGGCTGTTCACGGCGTTCAAGGCGAAGTTCGTGAAGCGTTATGCAGAGCTTGGGCAGACCGGCGAGGATGCAATTGCCACCTATGCAGAGGAGGTACGCGCCCGCCGTTTTCCGGGGCCGGAGCATGTGTTTGCAGATGCGGCACCCAAGGGAGGGACGCGCGCGTGACGCCGGTGATCATCCGGACATTGGTGGACCTGCGCGAAGTGACGCGGGGCTGGCGGCGGGCAGAAGAGAGCATCGGGGTGGTGCCGACGATGGGCGCCTTGCATGATGGCCACCTGAGCCTCGTAGCGGCGGCAAAGGCCGCGTGCGACCGGGTGATCGTGACGATTTTCGTGAACCCAAAGCAGTTCAATCAAACGTCGGACCTCGACAATTATCCGCGTACGGAGGAAGAAGATGCGCGCAAGCTGGCGCGTTTTGCGGTGGATGCGGTCTATGCCCCCGATGTGAGCCAAATCTACCCAGAGGGGTTTGCCACGAATGTGTCGGTGGGCGGGATGACCGATGTGCTTTGTGGTGCCCACCGGCCCGGCCATTTCGACGGGGTGGCGACGGTTGTGACCAAGCTTTTCACCCAGACCTCTGCCGATAAGGGGTTTTTTGGGGAAAAGGATTTTCAGCAGCTGATGGTGGTGCAGCGCATGGCGCGGGATCTGGATATTCCCATCGAGGTTGTGGGCTGTCCGACGATCCGGGAAGAGGATGGGCTGGCGATGTCCTCGCGCAACCTGCTGCTCAGCGACCGGGCGCGGATCAAGGCGCCTTTGCTCTCCGAGGTGATGCAGGAGGTGGCCGAAAAGCTTGCAGTCGGTGAGGGTTTCGCGCCCCTTCAAGCGGCGGCGGTTGCCCGGCTGACGTCAGGCGGCTTTACCGACATCGATTATTTCGAGCTTCGGTCCTGTGCAGCGCTGGAGGCGCTGGAGCGGCCTACCGAACCCGCCCGCCTCTTTGCTGCGGCGTGGCTGGCGGGGGTGCGGCTGATCGACAACATAGATGTGCCGGTGGTGCCTGCGTCCGGCTAATCACTCAGCTTTGATAGCCGTGCACGGAACCAGTCTTCGAGCGCCTCTTGCGGCATCGCACCGGTCACGACGTCAACTACGACATCATCAATCCGATCCTCGGCTTTCACCGCCAGATCGTAGCCGCTGTTCAGGCACAGAACTTCTGTTGTGAGCCATGCGGTGCGTTTGTTTGCATCGTTGAAGCCATGAGATGTCGCCAGGCCGTGCAGCAAGGCGGCGGCCTTTTTGTGAATGGGACGGTGATAGCCATGGTAGGGTCTGCCGATGGCGCCGAGGATACTGTCGAGATTGCAGATGCCGCGCAGCCCGCCAAAAGCCTCCAGCGATTGTTCGTGGGCTTCCAGAACATCGCCCAGATTGACCCGGTAGTGCGGCTTACCGATTGGCCAATCGCTTCAGGGCGTCCCTGTTTTTGCTGATCGAGGCGCTGACCACCGTGGGTGTTTTCTTGCCGGAGGCATGCACGGATGTATCCCCCCCTTCCTTGCGGAGGGTGAATTTGCCGGTGTCTGCCGTGCGTGCGACGGTGGCGCTATGTGTCTTGGCCATTGCTTCGGTATCCTTCTCCACCTGAAAATGCACATCCTTGGGCAGTATATCAAGGGATCGTAAACCAGATATGACCTGCCGCTGCGCTCCTGTGACGGTCAGTCCTGGGGTAACAGCAGCGTTTCCAGGGCGCGGCCCATCACCTTGGCGCTGTCGACCATGTCATCGATCCCGACGTATTCATCGGGTTTATGCGCCAGTTCAAGGATGCCCGGCCCGTAGGCGATGCAGTTTTTGAGCTTGCCGATCCGGTCAATGTGTTTCTGGTCGTAGGTGCCGGGGGAGGCGACATATTCCGGCGGCTTGCCCATGACGTCCTCGATGGCCTTCGCCACGGTGCGCACCACCGGGGCGTCGCGGTCGGTCATCGAAGGCAGGACCGCGTTCAGTTCGGTCAGCTCATACTCGAAATCGGTGCGATTGGCCTTGAGACCTTCGAGCAGGTCGGTGACCTCACTGCGGACCTGATCGAGCGGTTCTTCCAGCAAAAAGCGCCTATCGATCACGATGCGGCAACTGTCGGGGACACAATGGGCGGGCAGGCTGGTGTCACCCGGGGCGAACTCCGGCTGGCCGCCGTGGATGGAGTTGATGTTCATCGTGGATTGCCGTGCGCCGTCGGGCACCACGGGCATATCGGTGTGGCGCGCCGCCATGGCGGGGAAGAGCTTGTCTTCGAATTCCGACAGCACCGCGCCCATGTGGCGCACGGCGCAGTCACCCAGAAAGGGCATGGAACCATGGGCGATCTCGCCCCTGGTTTCGATCTCCGCCCACCAGCCACCGCGATGCCCCAGACAGATACGGTCCTTGTTGAGCGGTTCGGGGATGATCACATGCTGCACGCGCGCCGGGTCGAAATACCCCTCTTCGGCCAGATAGGCCACACCACCATAGCCGCCGGACTCCTCATCCGCCGTACCAGAGATTTCGATAGCCCCGGCGAAGTCAGGATGCGTCTCGATGAAGGCCTCGCAGGCAATGATCGACGCGGCGAGCCCGCCCTTCATGTCACAGGCCCCGCGCCCGTAGATCTTGCCGTCCTTTTCCGCGCCGCCAAAGGGGTCCATGGTCCAGCCCCGACCGACCTCAACCACATCCGTGTGGCTGTTGAAATGCACACAGTCGCCGGAACGTGCACCCTCCCGGCGCGCAACGATGTTCCATCTTGGGTATTTGTCGCTGTCTCCCGGCGTTTCATGCGCGCGGATCAGTTTCGTCTCGAACCCGTGGTGCGACAGGCGCTTGTCCAGAAAGTCGCAAATGTCGCGATAGCAATCGCCGGGCGGGTTGCGCGTGGGAATGCGGATCAGGTCGCGGGTCAGTTCAATGAGGTCCGCGCGTTTGGCATCAATCGCGCCTGACAGGGAGGTGGGGTTCAGCATGGCATTACTGTCAGGCAATTGCGGCATCCGGGCAAGGTGAAAACAATTGCTCAGTCTGTCGCGGCGATGTCCTTCATGGCGCCGAGAAAAGTGCTGACTTCCTCGACACTATTATAGTGGCACATTGAGACCCGGACAGCGGCCTCCAGACCCAGCGGATCGAGGATGTTGCCTGAGTAGTGATCTGCCTTGCGAACATGTGTTCGGATGCCCTGTGCATTCAGAGCGCCGACGATTGCAGCGGCAGGCAGGTGGTTCAGGGCGAAGCAGACCAGTCCTTCGCGCGCGGGATTATCGATGCCGCCCAGAATGGTGATGCCCGGTAGTTCCGCCAGACCGGGCAGGTTGCCGGTCCCATGCAGCATCGCCTGGGTCAGCGCGTCTTCTTGATCGTGTATGGCAGCCCCCGCAGCCTCCAGCCGGATGCGTCGGTCATCGCTGTCGCTGTGCTGTGCGCCCAGCCAGTCGAGATAGGCGACGACATCAGAGAACGTCGCATAGGCACCAGTATCGCGGGTGCCCATCTCCCAATGGGCACGTGGGCCGTTCGCCAGCTGCTCCAGGGGCAGCGCCGTCATCCGATCCGACACCCAGGCCACCCCATAGCCATGGCGCGAAAAGGCTTTGTAGGGAGAGATGACATAGCCATCGATGTCATAGGCGGCGATGTCGATGTGACCGTGGCTTGCATGTTGGATGCCATCGACGAAGATGTAGGCCTCCGGGGCGACGGCCCGGATTGCGGCAGCAATAGAGGCCACATCATTGGCGATGCCGGTTACCGGTGACGTATGCAGGATGGTCGCGACCCGCACGTCCGGGGTCATGAGGGCAGCATAGGCATCAGGGCTGACCGATCCGGTGGCATCGTCGTGTGGCACGGAGATATAGTCTTTTCCCGCAATCTGCGCCCAATGTGTTGCGGCGGAACGCGACGCGGGGTGTTCGACGGTTGAGCCGATCACCGCCCCGCCCTCAGGTGCTCCCATCACTGCCGTGCGGATGAGGCGAAAGGTGAGTTCGGTGCCGCTTTCCCCGACAAAGAACTGGCCACCCCTCGGGTTGAAGAAATCCATCATATCCGCCTTGGACTGTTCGATCAGGTCAACGAGCGCATGGGCGGCAGGGTTGTCGCGACCCTGATTATCCGGAATAGCGGCGAATTTTGCCGAGGTCTCGACGACGGAATTCAGCGTCAGTGCCCCGCCCGCGTTTTCAAAGAAGATGCGCGGTCCCTGAAACGGGCAGCTGTCCACATGGGCAAATCGGGCACGGACATCGGACATCAAATCAGGGGAAAAAGGGGGCATGTCGGTCCACGCAAGTAAAGGTTGTGGAACTCATTCAGGCGATAATAAGTTGAGTGTCAAGCGGCACCGGCTCGACAGGTGCGTTTCGGAGTTTCCCATGGACCAGACCGCACGCTACGAAGAAGAAGAAAAAGAAGAAGCCTCGGTTCAGAATGCTGCCGCCCTTGCCCCCAAGCTGATCTATGAGGTGATCCGCCGCGAAGGCGAAGAGGAAATGGCGCGGCCCAAACGGTCGTTGATCTGGTCGGGCATCGCTGCGGGGGTGATGATCAGCCTGTCGGTTCTGGGCGAAGCGATTTTCCGGACCTATCTGCCGGATGCGCCCAGCAGTTACCTGATCGAGAACCTGGGTTATTCGCTGGGCTTTCTCGCCGTGATCATGGGGCGCATGCAGCTTTTCACCGAAAACACGATCACGACAGTGCTGCCCGTCATGGTGGAGCGGACATGGTACACCTTTGGGTGCATGCTGCGGCTCTGGGGGATCGTGATGACGGCAAATGTGATTGGTGCCTTTGCGGTGGCGGCCCTTTTCGTGTTTACCCCCGCGATACCGGCAGAGATCATGGTGTCCGTCGTTGATCTGTCGCATCACGCGACGGGCATGGGGGCGGATGCCTCCTTCTGGCGGGCCATTCCTGCGGGCATTATCGTGGCGCTGATCGTCTGGATGCTGCCGCAGGCGGACAGTGCGAAATTCTTCCTTATCCTGGTTTTCACCTGGCTGATCGCCGCGGGGGATTTCACCCATATCGTGGCCGGATCGGTGGAGATGGCCGTGCTGGTCTGGATGGGTGACATCACTGCCGCGACAGCCATTGGCGGGTTTTTTATCCCGGTGCTGACAGGAAACATCATTGGCGGGACGGTAATCTTCACCCTGATGGCCTGGGGCCAGGTGCGCGACGAGCTGCCGGACAAATAAACCTGTTTGGGAACCATTTGACGTTTTGGCACGTTGAGAGGGCAAGACGGAACAAAGGAGAAAGACATGTTTGAGTATGCAGGAATTGGGGGACTGATCATTCTGGTCCTGAACATCTGGGCCATCGTGTCGATCATCGGATCAGGCGCGTCAACCGGCAGCAAGGTGCTCTGGACTCTACTGGTACTGGTCTTGCCGATCGTCGGCTTTATCGCTTGGCTGATTGCGGGACCGAGATCGTCCAAAGCCGCCATTTGATATGGCGCCACCGCGACGCCTGAGCTTCGCGATGAACCGGGCGGTGTTCTTCGCCGTCGGTAAACAGATCGCCAATAACAACCTCGGCCTGATTGCGGCCGGGGTTGCTTTCTATTCTATGCTCTCGGTTTTTCCGGCACTCGCCGCTTTGATCGCCATTCTCAGCCTGGTTGCAGATCCTGCCGTGGTAATCGTCCAGCTGGAAGAAATCCGCGGGCTGATGCCCGACGCGGTTTATACCATTCTCAACAAGCAGATCGTGACCCTGGTCAGTGCCAGTTCCGGCACGCTGGGTTGGGCGGGTGCTGTATCTCTGGGTGTCGCCCTCTGGTCGGCGCGGGCGGGGGTCGGGGCGATGATGCACGGGCTTAATCTGGTCTATGCGCAAAAAGGGCGCTCCAGCATCAAGCACTACCTACGTGCGCTTTTGCTGACCGTCAGCCTGCTGGGCGTGGGCATTGTCTCGCTGCTCACCATTGTGGTGACGCCGATTGTGCTGTCGTTCTTTCCGTTGGGCACGCTTGCCTCTTTCATGATCGAACTGCTGCGTTGGGCCATCGCCATCGTGGTTATTTTTGGCGGTATCGGCATGCTTTATCGATTTGGCCCCAACCGCAAAGGCATTCGCATTGGTTGGCTGACGCCCGGTGCCGTGATGGCGGGCACGAGCTGGGCGATCATGTCCATCGCCTTTTCATTCTACGTTGCGCATTTCGGCAATTACAACGAAGTCTACGGGTCCATCGGTGCTGTCATTGCGATGCTGATCTGGCTCTGGATCAGCAGTTTCCTTGTGCTGTTGGGCGCGGCGCTCAATGCCGAGATTGAAAGACGCAGGCCGACCATCTCTCCTGAACCTTCCCCTCAGATCGACGTCGCCGACGAGGTCGAGCCAAAACCGGCAGAATAACTGCGGCAAGCCGTCACGCCCCAAGGTTTTCCGGAACATACTCCGGGTGCCGCGTGTTTCTCCTTTGACAGAAGAAAAGGAGAATGACGATGACAAGCGCATTGAATGTAGTACCAGAGACAACCGACATCAGCACCGGTGTCAAAGACGCCGAAGCGATGGCGCAGGGTCTCGAAAACGCATTGGCGGATACTTATCGCATGCTGTTCAAAACGCATGCAACTCATTGGAATGTGGAGGGTCCGCTGTTCTTCTCGGTGCATAATCTGACGGAAGAACAATATGAAAACCTGTTCAAGGCCGCCGACGATATCGCCGAACGCATTCGCGCATTGGGCCAGCTGGCGCCGTCAACACTCTCGTCGATTGTCGCCAACTCGGTGATTCAGGATGAAGAAACGCCGGCGTCGGCAGGCGAGATGTGTGAAGACCTGGCCGCAGATCATGAACGTGTGGCCCATCGCTTGCACGCGCTGATCAAAGTTGCGGGCGAGCACGGAGACCCGGTGACAGAGGATATGGCGACCGAACGCGCCGCGTTCCATGAGAAAGCCGCGTGGATGCTGCGCTCCATCGCCAAGAGCTGACGGATGATTTGCAGAAACGAAAAACCCCGCTGGAAGCAGCGGGGTTTTTTGTGTGCGCCTGCTATGTGCGTCAGGCTTTTAATGTTTCCGTGGAGGAGAAGAACATTGCCTGGCTGACGGCGGAGATCACCTGATCCTCGGTATATGGTTTCGAGATCAGGAACGCCGGTTCGTGCTTGTCACCGGTCAACAGACGTTCGGGGAAAGCGGTGATGAAAATCACCGGGCGTTCACCGAGGTTCGCCATCAGATCATTCACCGCATCGATGCCGGACGAGTTGTCCGCCAGCTGAATATCGGCGAGGATCAGATCTGGCTTGTCCGCTGACCCAAGCGCCACGGCCTCGTCCCGGGTGCGGGCGACGCCCGTAACGCGATGTCCCATCTCAGACACGATGCTTTCGATGTCCATTGCAATCACCGCCTCGTCCTCGATGATCATCACGGAACCGGAAACCGCATCGGCCATCTCACGCCGCGCGATTTGCACCAGCTCTTCGGCCTCGCTCTGATCGACGCCGATGATGCTGGCAATCTCGCCAAAGCTGAACCCTTCGACGCTGTGCAGCAGCAAGGCTTCGCGGCTGTTGGCCGTCAGGCGCGACAGATGCTTCTGTGCGCGTGCTTTCAATCCGCTCTCGCCGTCATCCACCGGGGCGCCGGCGCTGGACCAGATGCCGTAGAGCACTCGAAACACGCCGGTTTTTACTGCTGCGCCATCCAGCACGGACCGATCAGTCAGGATGGCCTCGAGCGCTGCCGCAGCGAATTGGTCGCCGCTGCTCTGGCTGCCGGTCATCGCGCGCGCAAAGCGGCGCAGATAGGGCAGGGCAGTGCCGAGTTCTTCACTGATGTCCGGGGAGACAGAGGCATCCGACATATGAAATCTTCCTTTTTTCACTTTTCTTGGAACCGAACGCACAGTTGCGAGTTTGGTTCCGACGCAGGTGGGATATTTTTAACCTTCTCGGGGAATGATCGGCAGTATGACTCAGCCAGGCGGAAACAGGAAACGTGAAAGCGTGATCGACGAAAATTTGAAGCGAGTCTACGAAGAGGCGCTGGAAGAGGGCGTTCCGGACCGCTTCAAGGACCTGCTGAATGCGCTCAAGGAACAGGATCAGGCCAAGGGATCCAATAAATGAGCACGCCGGACCCTCGCGATGCATTGGTGGAGCATTTGCCCGCCATGCGCGCCTTTGCAATCAGTCTTACCCGAAATGGCGCAACAGCCGACGACATGGTGCAGGATACGCTGGTCAAGGCCTGGACGAACATCGATAAGTTTCAGGCCGGCACCAACATGCGCGCTTGGCTATTCACCATTTTGCGCAACACTTATTATTCCTCCCGCCGGAAGGCGAAACGCGAAGTCGCCGATGTTGATGGCACCCATACTGAGGGTTTAGCCGAAAAACCGGCGCATGACGGACGTTTGCAGATGACGGACTTTCGCCAGGCCTTTGCTCAACTCAGCGACGAGCAACGCGAAGCGCTCTTGCTGGTTGGCGCGTCGGGCTTTTCTTACGAAGAAGCTGCGGATATGTGTGGTGTAGCAGTCGGCACGATCAAAAGCCGTACCAACCGGGCACGGCAGCGGCTGGCCGAACTGATGCAGCTGGACGATGATGAGGCGCTTGAGATGACCGATGATGCGACAATGTCGGTGCTGACGGCGGCCAAAGCCACCTCCTTCTGACAATGACAGGCGGGTTTCTGGATGGCGATGTCTTTCGCGGCCTCGCATTTCGTATCCTCGTCTTTTTATCGCTTGCCCTTTTGCCTTTTGGTCTCATTGCGGTCGTGCAAACCCAGGAGATTGCTCAACAGGCCGAAGAGAAAACGGCGTTGTCGTTGCTCGGCCTGACGGAACAGGCTTCAGGGGCGGAACGTAACTTTATCCAGGAAGGCTTTGGCGCCGCTGAGGCGCTCAGTTCCATTGTGCGGTTGTTTGTGGAGGATGCGCAGGCCTGCGTCTCTTTCCTGCGCGCGTATCAAATGGCCTCCGGCGTCTATTCCATGGTGGGCTTCTTACCGGCAGATGGCGTGATGACCTGTTCGTCAGCCGGAGGGGAATATGATTTCAGCGCTTATCCGGATTTCGACTTGGCCCTTGCAACACCAGAACGCTCCGTTGTTCTGAGCCGCACCGGACCCATTACACAACAACCGACGCTCGTGGTTGTGAGCCCGGTATTTGAGCGTGACGTTTTTGGCGGTTTCATGCTGTTGTCCATCAATCTGACAACTCTCGAAGAATCCAAGGATACCCCGACCGAGATCAGCCCCTCTGACCTGGTTATTTTTAATGCGGCCGGCGAAATCCTGACGTCGGATCGGGCACGGCTGGTGACCGAGGCCGATTTACCCTTGAACCGGAGCCTGAAAACGCTTGTTGGCGACAACACGTCTGTCTTCGAAGATGTGAATGGTAAAGAAGAGGAACGGATCTACGCGGTGGTGCCCATTGTGCCGGACGTGGTCTACGCGATGAGTATCTGGCGTCAGGCCGATGTGCTGGCCAGTGCAAGCCAGACAGGCACGCTCAGCGTGTTTCTACCCATTCTGATGTGGATAGCCAGCCTCGTGGTCGCATTCTGGTCAATCAATCGGCTGGCCATTCGATACATCCGCAAACTGGGCCGCCAGATGCGCCTTTTCGCCTACAACCGATCAATGCCGCGGTCTGCCATGGGGCAGGGGGTGCCGAAGGAATTTGTGGATATTCAGACCGCGTTCATGGGCATGGCGGAGTCGATTATTCGGGATGAGGCGTCGCTCGAGGACTCCTTGCGTGAAAAGAACATCCTGCTGAAGGAGGTGCATCACCGGGTCAAGAACAACCTGCAACTGATCTCTTCGATCATGAACATGCAGATTCGGCGTGCCCCAACCGACGAGTCGCGCCTCGTTCTGAAACGCTTGCAGGAGCGCATTCTGAGCCTCGCGACGGTGCACAAGAACCTCTACCAGAGCGATGGTTTGGAACGGGTCGACGCGGGCGCGCTGGTCGAAGAGATCGTGGGGCAGCTGCTGGTGGTTGGTTTGCCCGCAGGGTCTGCTGTCACAGTGGAACAGTCCTATGCGCCCGTGCAATTGGATACGGATGACGCAGCTCCGTTGACCCTGTTGGTCTCCGAGGCCGTGACCAACGCGATGAAATACATCGGACAGGCAACCGCGCGGGACCCTGCGAAACTCAAGATCGAACTGTCGCAGGAGGACGGCGAGATAGCTGTTTTCGCAATCTCCAACTCCGTAGGAGAGGCCACGGAGGCAGAAAGTACGGGGCTTGGTAAACAATTGATCAATGCTTTCGCTCGGCAGTTGAATGCCGAGGTCACTACCGAAGTCAAAGAAGGGGTGCACTGCTTGACGTTGGCCTTCCCTGTGCCCCATCGGGTCAAGACCATCCAGGATTATTAACTATATTCTGATAGCTATGGAACAAATCCGAAGCAAACAACGTTTTTCCCACGAACACTGAGGAAAGGAACCCTGACATGTCGATTGACCTGTTCGTTTTCGGGCTTTCCATTCTGACTGTGGTTGCGCTGATTGTTCTTGTTCTGACGAGCGAGGGCAAAGGCAGACGTGGTGACGACAACGACTAGATCGTTGTTGTGACGGACCATTGTTGGTCATCCTTACGCAGGGGTTTCCCTTGCCTGAGAGCCACCGCCTGATAGCGGCGGAAGAAAGCCAAAACAGATAGACCCCTGATCGCCCATGGCGGTCAGGGGTTATCTTGTCAAAAGCTGGGAGGTGTGCAGGCGCTGATGATCTCGCACTCCTCGGTGCCGGTGTTTCGGAACCGGTGAGGCAGCTGGCTGTTGAAAAGATATCCGTCACCGGGGCCCAGGGTATCGACCGCGTCGTCCACGGTGATCTCGATTTGACCGCGAATGATCACCCCGGCCTCCTCTGCATCGTGGCTGAGCAGTTCCGGCCCGGTATCCGCCCCCGGTGCATAGCGCTCGTGCAGCAGCTGCAGGGCGTGCTCCTGCGCGTTCCCCAGCTGCCGCAGGGACAGGAGTTGCGCCTGCGGCCCATCGAGATCGGGGGGTGCGATTTCGGTGAATTCCTCGGCAGTGTAGAAGTATTTGCTCTTACTGCTCTCTTCGAGCGTGGCAAAAAATTCGGCCATCGACACCTGAATTGCATCCAACAGGCTTTTGAGCGAGGCCACGGACGGGCTGGTCTTGTTCTGCTCGATCAGGGAAATCGTGCCATTGGTCAGCCCCGCCCGTGTGGCAAGTTCCCGCTGGGAAAGCCCCCGTTTTTTTCGGATCGTGCGTAGCCTGTGTCCAATATCCAAGAGGCCGGTTCCTCGTCTTTCGGTGACATGTTGGTTTTGCTTGGTTTTTTAAACAGCAAGCGGGGTCTGTGCTCAATCCCTTTTCTGCCAGGTGCGGTCGAGAAGTCATCCATTCCATAAAAACACCCGTAGAATCACGATTGACAACAAAATTAAACGGCGTATCGATATTTTAAACATCTCGCCTGACATCAAAGGAATGAGCATATGGCCAGCACTGTCAAAACGCCTGCGGCAAAAAAGCCGCGCAAACCCCGCGCGGCAAAAGCCCGCAAGATCGCTGTGGTTTCCACGACGCCCGCCGAACAGAGCAATGCAGCCCTGCTCGCCCGCCGCGAGGCGGCGGTCCCGCGCGGCGTCGCCTCTGCCGCGCCGGTGTTTGCGGAGCGCGCGGAAAATGCGGAATTGTGGGATGTGGAAGGCAAACGCTACATCGATTTCGCCGGTGGCATCGCCGTGTTGAACACCGGGCACCGCCATCCGTCGGTCGTCGCGGCGGCGAAGGCACAAGAGGACAAGTACACGCATACCTCCTTTCAGGTGGTGCCTTATGAGCCTTATGTCGCACTGGCAGAAAAGCTGAATGCGCTGGCGCCGGGGGATCACGCCAAGAAATCCTTGCTGGTGACCACAGGTGCGGAAGCCGTTGAGAACGCGGTCAAAATTGCCCGCGCGGCAACAGGTCGTCCCGGTGTGATCGCCTTTACCGGTGGCTATCATGGCCGCACGCTGCTCACACTGGGCATGACCGGCAAGATCAGCCCCTACAAGAAGGACGTAGGCCCGTTTCCGTCCGATATTTTCCGTGCGCCCTTCCCATCCGTGCGCGATGGCGTCACTGTCGAGGACGCGCTGACCGGGCTGCAGAACCTCTTCCTGACCGACGCACAGCCGGACCGTGTTGCCGCGATCATCATCGAGCCCGTGCTGGGTGAGGGGGGGTATACACCTGTGCCCTTCGAGATGATGCAGGCGCTGCGCCAGATTTGCGACGAGCATGGCATCCTGCTGATTGCGGATGAAATTCAGGCGGGCTTTGGCCGTACCGGCACGTGGTTTGCGATTGAGCATTCGGGCGTGGTGCCGGACCTGATCACCGTCGCAAAATCCATGGCGGGCGGCTACCCGATTGCCGGCGTGATCGGACGTGCGGACATCATGGACGCGATGGCGCCTGGCGGTCTGGGCGGTACATACGGCGGCAACCCGGTGGCCTGCGCTGCCGCCCTGGCCGCGATCGAAGCCATTGAGAGTGAAGGGCTGCTGGCCCGCTCGCTGGAAATGGGCGAGACCTTCCGCGCCCGTTTTGCCGAGATTGGTGCGCGGGTTGCGCCCTACCGGATGTGGGACATCCGTGGCCTTGGCGCGATGCTGGCGGTCGAATTCGTCACCGACTTTGACACCGCGACACCGGATGCGGCCCTCGTGAAATCCATCTGCGCCCATGCGCTGAAACGCGGGTTGATCCTGCTGGCCTGCGGGATGCATGGCAACGCCTTGCGGATCATGGTGCCCCTGACTGCGTCAGACGAAATCATTGCCGAAGGCATGGCGATTTTCGAGGCAGCACTTGCGGATGCGGTGGCAGAACAGGCCGCCTGACGCGCGCCATTATAGCATTACCGGAAAGGGCGCCTTTGAGCGCCCTTTTTAACAGGGTGGGGGTGCGAAGCTTTCGGCGCTCGCCCGTGCCCAGCGTTTGCGGTAATCGGTACCGATATCTTCCTGGGTGTTGAGCAGGAACCCTTCCGGCAGATAGGGATAGGCCTCGTTTCCCTCGACCATTTCCTTGTCGCCCAGGCGCACCATCATGTGTTGCGGCATGAAATCCCCGGGGTGTTTGAGCCCGGCAGCTCCCGTCATTTCACCCAAAGCCTGCAAAGTATTGTCGTGAAACCGCGCGACGCGTTGCGACTTTGAGCCGACATCAAGCGCCCGCTGGCGGATCGGGTCCTGCGTGGCCACGCCGACGGGGCAGTGGTTGGTGTGGCAGGCCTGCGCCTGAATGCAGCCGATGGCGAACATGAACCCGCGTGCCGAATTGCACCAATCCGCCCCAAGCGCCAACGCCCGCGCGATGTCAAAGGCCGAGATGATCTTGCCCGCCGCGCCCACCTTGACCTGATCGCGCAGGCCTGCGCCGCGCAGGGTATTGTGCACGAAGGTCAGCCCCTCGATCAGGGGCATGCCGATGTGGTTGGAGAATTCGACAGGGGCCGCGCCCGTGCCGCCCTCGGTGCCGTCCACCACGATGAAGTCGGGCGCAATCCCGGTCTCCAGCATCGCCTTGACCATGCACATGAACTCCCGCCGGTGCCCGATGCACAACTTGAAGCCCACCGGCTTACCCTCTGATAAATCGCGCAATTGTCCGATAAACTGCATCATCTCAATGGGTGTCGAAAAGGCGGAATGCGCGGCGGGTGAAATACAATCCTCGCCCATGGGAATGCCGCGCGCCTCTGCGATTTCGGGGCTTATTTTCGAGGCCGGCAGCATGCCACCATGTCCCGGTTTTGCCCCCTGGCTGAGTTTCAACTCGATCATCTTGATCTGATCGAGGCTGGCCGTCTTTTTGAACTTCTCTGGATCAAAGGAGCCGTCTTCTGCCCGGCAGCCGAAATAGCCGGACGCGACCTGATAGATCAGATCGCCGCCCCCCGCCTTGTGATAGCGGCTGACCGAGCCTTCACCTGTGTCATGGGCAAAGCCGCCCAGTCTTGCGCCAGTGTTCAGCGCCTCGATCGCGTTGGCAGATAGAGAGCCAAAGCTCATCGCCGAGATGTTGTAGAGCGACGCGTCATAGGGCTGCTTGCAGGCATCCCCGCCGATTTTCACCCGGAAATCCGTGTCTTCGATGTGAATAGGGCTGACCGAATGCGTCACCCAGGCGTAGCCCGCATCATACACCCTTTGCCGCGTGCCGAAGGGGCGTTTGTCTTCCTGACCCTTCGCGCGCTGATAGACCAGACTGCGGGCGTCACGGGAAAACGGCTCCTCGTCCTGATCGGATTCGATGAGGTACTGACGAATCTCTGGCCGAATGCCTTCGAAGAGGAATCGCATATGCCCGAGCACGGGGTAATTGCGCAGAATCGAATGGTGCGGCTGCCGTACATCATGCAGCCCCAGAAACGACAGGAAGATGAAGAACGCTGCCGGGATCAGCATCCAACTGGTCCAGATCAGCGCAGCGATCAGGCAAAGAAAACTGGCCACCACAACACCTGTGAAGGTGGTGTAGCGCAACATGGATCCGAGATCTGGCATATATCTTCCTGTTGTGGCCGCCGCTTTGGGTGCGCTCTATCGAAACGGCGGGCTGATGGCGTCACGAAAAATTAAACATCCCCGAATGATGATTCATTGTGCGGAGTAGCGCAAGCTTTCCTGCTGTCACGCTTTGGTGGGCAGGAAACAGGTATAGCGCTTGAACAACACTCAAAAGCTTCGTACGCTTTTGGAGAACAGGGTGTGCATGA
Source organism: uncultured Roseobacter sp. (assembly GCF_947492555.1). Classification (GTDB taxonomy): domain Bacteria; phylum Pseudomonadota; class Alphaproteobacteria; order Rhodobacterales; family Rhodobacteraceae; genus Roseobacter. Next base: position 105,173 of record NZ_CANLNE010000005.1, on the reverse strand, counting down.
ACAATATAGCGAATCCAGCCGCAAGATAAGTCGGAGCGCACCTGCCGGAGGATTGGGGAGCCTCACCGTCGTCATCCGCCCGTGCGGGGTCGTCGGGCCGCCTTTCCTGCCGAGGATCAAAAGGGAGAGGTGATGCGCGCGTTTAAAATACTAATCGATCCGGCCGGTCGTATAGCGCGCAAGCAGGCTGAAATGCTTATTCTCTCGAAATGCCTTAACGTCGTTTTCACTTTGCGCCTGTTCCTGAGGTTCCAACTGACGGCAGATGGGCGTAAGGCAACGTGGCGCGAAGTCGTATGTGGGTCATGCTGGCCCCCTTCGCCGCGACGGAGTGTTTTGTTATGACCCCATTCGCCATTGCCGGCGTGCAGATGTACGTGAACGCGCTGCATTCCAATGTGGAAGGGATGATCCACCGGCTGGACGTGCTGATGGCGCGGTTCCCCTGGACGCAGATGGTGCTGTTTTCAGAGCTGGCGCCCTATGGTCCGCTCGACAAGTTTGCCCAGGCCCCGCAGAACGAGGCGCTCGACACCTTCTGCGAAGCAGCGCGCAAGCATCGTGTCTGGCTGATCCCCGGTTCGATGTTTCTGCGCGACCCGGAGACGGGCATGATCTTCAACACCGCCGTGGTGATCAACCCTGAAGGCGAGATCATCAAGCGGTATGCCAAGATGTTCCCCTTCCGGCCCTATGAGACGGGCATTGCCGCGGGCACTGAGTTCTGCGTTTTCGACGTGCCGGAGGTCGGGCGGTTCGGTCTGTCGATCTGCTACGATATCTGGTTCCCCGAAACCACGCGGCAACTCACAGCGCAGGGTGTCGAGGTGCTGTTGCACCCGGTGCTGACCGGGACAACCGACCGGGACGCGGAACTGGCAATCGCGCGGTCCACGGCGGCACAGTTCCAATGCTACGTCTTTGATGTGAACGGGCTCGGCGCGGGCGGCGTGGGCAAATCGCTGGTCGTGGATCCCTCGGCCCATGTGCTGCACCAGTCTGCGGGACAGGAAGATATGTTCCCCATCGAGGTCGACCTGTCGATGGTGCGCCGCCAGCGCGAAACCGGCATGAAGGGGCTGGGTCAGGTTCTCAAGAGTTTCCGCGACCGATCCGTCGATTTCTCGGTCTATGACCGGAACAGCGGAACCGATGCCTATCTCAAGACGTTGGGCCCACTGGAAATACCTCAACAAGGGACGCGCGCAGGACTTCACGTGGATGTGCCAGCAGAAAAAGTACAGGAAACGCCTGCGTTCAAAGGTATGGCGATTGACACGCTGTCCGGATCCGTGACCGCGCATCCTGCGTCCAATACGACGAAAACTGCCCAAGCAGAGGCAGCACCCCAACCCCCGACCGAAGAAATTCGGGGGAGCGAAAAACAATCTAGCGGGTAGATCGCCGGGCCTTGTCGGGCGGTCACTGCCGCCCGGCGTATCAATCGGTGGTTTTCCCGGACAGCGGAGGACAACTGATGCACGCGATAAACGATTACTCTTCGGCCATTCAATTACGGTCGGACAGGTGGAGCGCGCTGCGCGAAACAACCGCCGCGCTGACCCGCAGTCCCAAGCCCAAACAGGAAGCGGAACTGCGCAAAAAGGTCGAGCAGCTCTTCAAGTCTCTCGCGGTGATCGAACCCTATTGGGCATTTCCGGGCATGTCCGCCTTTGACCATATGCGGCGGCAGTTTGAGCATAACTCCTTGGACGACTTGGCTTTTGCGGTGGGACGGGTGACACGGGCACTCACGACCGGGGCCTACCGGCGGCGGCATATCCCGTTGGAGCGGGATAGTGTCGATGCCGAAGAACATGACGATGAGGCGATGCTGCCACCCGAGGCACGGGCGTTGGCCAAGCCCTACTTTGAAGTGTTGATCGTCGACAATGTGAACGAACATCAGGAGCGTTGGCTGCGCAGCAATGTCACGCGGATGCGCCGTGCCGAGGACCCCTTTGTCTACGAGGCGCTGGTGGTGCCAAGCCTTGAGGACGCGCTGGTTGCGGTGCTCTTCAACCACAATATTCAAGCCATTGTGGTGCGACCCGGGCTGGTGCTGAAATCCAAGATGGATCAAGAGATCGTTGCCCGGTTCATCACCCGTGCAGGCGGGCAGGAAGAGATCGACAACATGCTGCCCGAGAATTACGGGCCGGAATTATGCCGACTGGTAGCCAAGGTGCGACCCGAGCTGGACGCTTATCTGGTGACCGAGCGGTCGGTAGAAGAGATCGCAGGGCTGGATCTCGGGATTTGTCGGCGGGTGTTCTACAATCAGGAAGACTTCATGGAGTTACACCTGAACATTCTGCGCGGGGTTCAGGCACGCAACAAAACACCGTTTTTCAACGCGCTGGTGGAGTACTCCAAACAGCCCACCGGTGTGTTTCACGCCATGCCCATCAGCCGCGGCAAATCCATCAGCCGCAGCCACTGGATTCAGGACATGGGGGCCTTTTATGGACCGAACATCTTTCTGGCCGAGACCTCAGCCACCTCTGGCGGGCTCGACAGCCTGCTGGAGCCGCACGGCCCGATCAAGGAAGCGCAGGAACTGGCCAGTCGGGCGTTCGGTTCCAAGCAGACGTTTTTTGCCACCAACGGCACCTCGACCTGTAATAAGATCGTTGTGCAAGCCCTTGTTCGGCCCGGAGATATCGTATTGGTGGACCGCGACTGCCACAAGTCGCACCACTACGGCATGGTGCTGGCGGGCGCGCAGGTCTGTTATCTCGACAGCTATCCGCTGAATGAATATTCAATGTACGGCGCGGTGCCGCTGCGCGAGATCAAGCATCAGCTTTTGAAGCTTAAGGCCGAGGGCAAACTGGACCGGGTGCGTATGCTGTTGCTCACCAACTGCACCTTTGACGGGCTGGTCTATAATGTCGAGCGGGTGATGGAGGAGTGTCTGGCGATCAAGCCCGACCTGATTTTCCTCTGGGACGAAGCGTGGTTCGCCTTTGCCCGGTTCAACCCGACCTATCGCCAACGTACGGCCATGGCTGCGGCTGGCAACCTCAGAGAGAAGTTCCGCAGTGACACCCATGAGCGGCTCTATGAAGCGCAGCAGAGCATGCTGGAGGGATGCGACGACGAGAAACTTCTGGAGACGCGGCTGATCCCGCCGCCCAACGCCCGCGTGAGGGCCTATGCGACGCAATCTACGCACAAAACGCTGACCTCTCTGAGACAGGGGTCGATGATCCATGTCTACGATCAGGATTTCAAAGGGGAGGTAGAGCAGGCGTTCCATGAGGCCTATATGACGCACACCTCAACGTCGCCGAACTACCAGATCATTGCGAGCCTGGATGTTGGACGGCGGCAGGTCGAATTGGAGGGTTTCGAGTTCGTGCAGCGCCAGATCGAGGCGGCGATGTCGATGCGGCGCGCGATCATGACACATCCGCTGTTGTCCAAGTATTTCAAGGTGTTGACTGCCGGCGATATGATTCCGGACGTCCACCGCCAGTCGGGTGTGACCAGCTATTACGATGCGGAGCAGGGCTGGACCGACATGTGGGATTGCTGGGCGCAGGATGACTTCGCGCTGGATGCCACGCGGGTCACCCTGGCCGTGGGCGGCACGGGCTGGGACGGCGATACGTTCAAGACCGATATCCTGATGGATAAATACGGTATCCAGATCAACAAGACCTCGCGCAATACGGTCCTGTTCATGACCAATATCGGCACCACGCGGTCGTCTGTGGCTTACCTCATCGAGGTGCTGGTGGAGATCGCCAAATCGCTGGATGAGCGGCTGGATGATGCCAGCCGGATGGAGCGGCTGTCGTTTGACCGGCGGGTGCAGAACCTCATGGAGGAGCTGCCGCCGCTACCTGATTTCAGCCGCTTCCACGATGCCTTCCGGCAATGTGATGTCACTGGGGAAGGCGACATTCGTTCGGCCTTCTTCCTCGCTTATGACGAGGAGAAATGTGACTATCTGGACATTAACGGCTCGCTTGGCGCAGCGCTGGGCGCGGGGGAAGAAGTCGTCTCGGCCAGCTTCATCATCCCCTATCCGCCGGGCTTTCCGATTCTGGTGCCAGGGCAAGTGGTGAGCAAGGAAATACTGGCCTTCATGCTGGCGCTGGATGTCAGCGAAATCCATGGCTACCGGCCCGATCTGGGGCTGCGGGTCTTCACCCAAGAGGCGCTGCAAGCGCTCGTCGATGCCAAGAATGGCACCAAACTGGCCTCCGCGGCCGAATAATACCAACAGAGAGGACATTAAGACATGGCAGCCACGGTTCTGAAGAACATCTCGGAGATCCGCCGCTATTTCCACCGCAATGAGGACCCGATTTATTTCATTTCGGCCACGAACTTCAATCTGTTGGGGCTCGATGAGTGGGTGAAGAATTTCAAATACATCTGCTACATCGACTGTTACGGCGGCAAGCATCCAAACGTGTTCTGTCCCTCCGAGCAGCCACATGCGGAATTCCAGTCCATCGAGGACATCAACAACTACCTGTTGCAGCACAAAGAGGTGATCGATTTCATCAAGCGTCGGGGTGGCAAGCCGAAATTTGTCTTCCTCATGTTCGATGAGGAGACGGAGCGCCTGTCGAAGGAACTGGGTGCAGATGTCTGGTTCCCCAAAGCGAAGCTGCGCACCAAGATGGACAACAAGATCGAAACCGTGCGGATCGGCAACAAGGCGGGGGTGCCCTCGGTGCCGAACGTGCTGGCCGAGGTGAAGTCCTATGAAGATCTGAAGAAGACCTGCGAGAAGGCCAAGATCGGGCACGATCTGGTGCTGCAATCGGCCTTTGGCGATTCCGGGCACACGACTTTCTTCATCAAGTCCGAAGCGGATTTCCGGCGGCATGAGCATGAGATCGTCGGCGAGGGCGAGATCAAGATTATGAAACGGATCGACTGTCGCGGCTCTGCGATCGAGGCCTGTGCGACCAAGGAAGGCACCATCGTTGGCCCGCTAATGACGGAGCTTGTCGGTTTCAAGGAACTGACGCCCTATCGCGGCGGCTGGTGCGGCAATGAAATCCTGTCGACGGCCTTCCCGCCGAAAGTGCGGCAGAAAGCGCGTGATCTGACCTTCAAATTCGGTGAGCAACTGCGCAAGGAAGGCTATCGCGGATACTTCGAGTTGGACTTCCTGATCGACAAAAAGACCGGCGATCTCTGGCTGGGTGAGCTAAACCCGCGCATTACAGGCGCGTCCTCCATGACTAATCACGCGGCCTTTGCCCATGCGGATGCGCCGCTGTTCCTTTTCCACTTGCTGGAATTCTCGAAAAAGAAATTCAACCTGGATGTGGATGAGCTGAACGCCCGCTGGGCCGACAGCGCCAATATCGACAGCTGGTCGCAGATGGTGATCAAGCACACCGACGACAGCGTGGACATCTGCACCGGCAGTCCGGAAACCGGTATCTACAAGATGCTGGAGGATGGGCGCGTGGTGTATGACCGCTTCGACTATCACCGCCGCGCGGTGGAGAGCGAAAACGAGGCGTTTTTCCTGCGTATCCTGCAGCCGGGGGACTACCGCTATGAAGGGGCAGACATCGGCATCCTGGTGACGCGCGGCCGGTCCATGACCAAGAATTTCCGGTTGAATGAACGGGCTAAAAAGTGGATTCACGGCATCAAGCAATCGGTCACGGCCAAGCCGCTGCCCACCGCGACCGCCTTCGACGATCCGGCGTTCAAGATCCTCTGACCCGAAAGGATATGCGCACCCCATGTTATGGCGCGCCGTAAGTGAAGACAGCCCCGGGCCGAAATGGTCCGGGCTTTTTGCCGAATACTGGCCAGACTACAAAGACTGGTGGTTGAAGGAGGGCGAAAGCACGCGCCCGACCTACGCGGAGTCGCGCTCTGCCTTGCAGCATCATATGCCGGAGATCGTGCCACTCTACGATGAGCTCTGCGAACTGGCTGGCGGCGGTGATCTGGCGGCGCGGTTCTTGTCGTTCTACTGCCCGCCGCCCTATCTGGCGGGCTGCAGCCAGGCGATCTGGACCGGCAAGGAGCCGGTCATGGTGCGCAACTATGACTACAATCCAAATGCCTTCGACAGCCTCGTTCTGCACACGAAATGGCAGGGGCGCCGGGTCATGGGCACCTCAGACGGGCTCTGGGGGCTGGTGGATGGCGTAAACGACGCGGGCCTGTCGATTTCGCTCACCTTCGGCGGGCGGCGCGTGGTGGGTGATGGGTTCGGTGTGCCCCTGATCCTGCGCTACGTATTGCAGACCTGCGAAACGTCGGAAGAGGCGGGCGCGGTGCTGGCTCGGGTGCCGACGCATATGAGCTATAATGTGACTGTGCTGGACAAAAAGCGCCGGTATCTGACGGCGATGATGGCACCGGACCGGCCCGCGTTGATCACCCATGCCGCCGTTGCCACCAATCATCAGGAAAACGTCGAATGGGTCAGCCACGCCCGGTTCACCGCCACGGTGGAACGTGAACGCTTCCTTTTGCACAGGCTCACCCTGCACCGGGACCCCGAAGAAAAGTTTATTGGGGCCTTTCTCAAGCCACCTTTGTACTCCACGGCGTTCAATGCTGGCTTTGGTACGCTTTACACGGCGGTTTACCGGCCGAAACGGCGTCAAATGGAACTGCGCTGGCCCGGGACGGTCTGGTCGCTGTCGATGAAAGACTTCGAAGAAGGCGGGCGTCGCATACTCTTGCCCGGTGCCGCCTGAGTTTTTTGCATGCTCAAATTTTTGCCAATAGAATCAGCGCGCTTCACGCTAAAGTTGCAGAAGGGGCTTGCCAAACCGCGCCCTGTCCCAAAGATTGTCATCAGAAAAACAAAAAGGGGAGACTACAATGAAATTCACCACATCACTTCTGTCTGTCGCGCTGCTTTTGTCGAGCACCGCGCTGGCTTCGTCCGAGACGTTGCGGTGGGCGCGCGCGGGCGACAGCCTGACGCTGGATCCACACGCGCAGAACGAAGGCCCAACCTCGACGCTGGCGCATCAGATCATGGAACCGCTGGTCCACCGTGATCATTCCGGCACTATTGTGGCCGCATTGGCAACGGAGTGGACACCGTCGGAAGAAGATCCGAACGTCTGGATTTTCAAGCTGCGCGAAGGGGTGACCTTCCACGATGGATCCAGCTTTGACAGCTCGGATGTGAAGTTCAGCCTTGAGCGCGCCATGACGGAGGATTCCGACTATAAGGAACTGCTTGCCTCCGTGTCCGAGGTGAGGGCACCTGACGCCTACACCATCGAGATCGTGACCGACGGCCCGAACCCGATCATGCCCAACAACCTGACCAACATGTTCATCATGGACCAGGAGTGGGCCGAGGCGAACAACGCTGTGAAGGTGCAAGACTATGAAGGTGGCGAGGATACGTTCGCCGCCAAAAATGCAAATGGGACAGGGCCTTACAAGGTTGTGAGCCGCGAACCCGACGTCAAGACCGTGCTGGCGCTCAACGAGAACTATTGGGGCAAGGATGAATTCCCGCTCGAAGTGACCGAGATCATCTACACGCCCATCCAGAACGCGGCCACCCGCGTGGCAGCCCTGCTGTCCGGTGAGGTTGATTTCATTCAGGACGTACCGGTGCAGGATCTTGAGCGGGTCGCAAGTACCGATGGGCTCGACGTGCGCACGGCGCCGCAAAACCGGGTGATCTTCTTCGGCATGAACGTCGGCGATGAAGACCTTGCCAACGACAGCGTCGAAGGGGCCAACCCGCTGGCGGATGTGCGTGTGCGCGAGGCGATGAACCTCGCCATCAACCGCGATGCCATCAAGCAGGTGGTGATGCGGGGCCAGTCGGCGCCTGCGGGCATGATCGCGCCGCCCTTTGTGAACGGCTGGGACGAGGCGATGGATGCGTCCTCATCTACCGATCTCGAAAAGGCGAAAACGCTGATGGGTGAGGCCGGTTATGGTGACGGTTTCTCGATCCAGCTCGACTGCCCGAACGACCGCTACATCAATGATGAGGCGATCTGTCAGGCCGCCGTTGGGATGCTGGCGCAGATCGGGGTGAACGTGAACCTCGATGCCAAGCCCAAGGCGCAACACTTCCCGCTGCTCAGCAATCTGGAAACGGATTTCTACATGCTGGGCTGGGGCGTGCCGACCTACGATTCCGAGTATATCTTCAACTTCCTGGTACACGGTCGTGACGACAAATACGGGTCTTGGAATGCGACGCGCTACACCAACGACGATCTGAACGACAAGATTCAGAGCCTCGCGTCGAACACCGATCTGGAAGCGCGTGACGCCGATATCGCCGCGATCTGGCAGGTGGTACAGGATGAGAAGATCTATATCCCCATCCACCACCAGGTGCTGAACTGGGGCATGAAATCCGGTGTCGACACGGTTGTCGAAGCGGAAGATTCGCCCAAAATCAAGTATTTCAAGCTGAACTGAGCCTGAGACGCTTGTGATATAAAACGGCGTGGCCCGATCACCGGGCCGCGCCGCCACCGCTTTCCCGCATCTCCTGCTGAAAGGGTTCCTCTTATGCTTCGTCCCATTTCACTCGCCGCCGCCCTGATGGTTTCCGCCTCCGCCCTTGTGGCCGAGGAGTTCCGATGGGCCGAGACGACCGACCCGCAAACGATGGACCCGCATGCGGTGAATTCCGCCGCCGTCCTGGGGTTTCTCAACAACGTCTACGAAGGGCTGGTGCGCCGCGGCAAGGACATGACCATCGAGCCGGCGCTGGCCACGGCATGGGAACCCATCGGGGCCGGGGAGGGCTGGCGCTTTACCCTCCGGCAGGGCGTAACCTTCCACGATGGCAGTACGTTTGATGCGCAGGATGTCCTCTTTTCATATCAGCGTGCTTCCGACGAAGCCTCCGATACCCGCAGCTGGTTCGCGCCGGTCTCCGAGGTCAAAGTGGTCGATGACTACACCGTCGACATCATGACCACGGCGCCGAACCCGATTTTCCCCGATAGCATTGCCAACTGGATGATGATGGATTCAGGCTGGGCCGAGACAAATAACGCAGCGCGCCCGGACAAGGACAACGGCAACTTCGCCACCCTGAACGCCAATGGCACCGGTGCTTTCCAATTGACGACGCGAGAGCCGGGACTGCGCACGGTGCTGGAGCCCTTTGGCGCTTGGTGGGATGAGGTAGAGCACAATATCACCCGCGCCGAGCTGACCCCGATCCAGAACCCGGCCACGGCGGTCGCGGCCCTGCTGTCGGGCGATGTGGATTTCATCAACCCGGTGCCCATTCAGGACACCGCCCGGCTGGCCGCAAATGATCAGGTAAAGGTCATTCAGGGGATCGAAGCCCGTGTGATCATGCTGGGCTTTCCACATGAAGCCGAGGCACTGAAGTATTCCGGCGAAACTACCGATGCCAACCCCTTCGCTGATGCGCGTGTCCGCCAGGCGGTCGCCCATGCGGTGAATGTACCTGCGGTCCTGCAGACGATCATGCGCGGGAACGCCGAAGAGGTCAGCCAGCTGGTGAGCCCGGCCATGCGCGGCTATAGCGCAGCACTGGCCGACCGTCCCGCATTCGATCCTGACAAAGCCCGCGCCCTGTTGTCCGAGGCGGGCTATCCTGACGGTTTCTCCTTCGGGTTGAAGTGTCCCAACGACCGTTATCTGAACGACGAATCCGTCTGTCAGGCCATCACCGGTATGCTGGCGCAGGTGGGGATGCGGGCAACCCTCGATGCGATGCCGGTCCAGAATTACTGGCCGGAACTGCGCAGCGACAACTATGATATGTATCTGCTGGGCTGGTCGCCGGGCACGTTTGACGCCGAACACCCAGTGCGGTTCCTGGCCAGCACACCGAATGAAGAAAAGAAGCTAGGGTCTTGGAATTTCGGTGGCTTTTCTAATGCGCGTGTGGATGAATTGCTGCCGATGATCCAATCCGAGATCGATGATAGCAAACGTCAGGCCATGCTCGATGAGGTCACCAAGATCCTGCAGGACGAAGTGGCCTATGTGCCTTTGTACGTCCAACCGCTGGTCTGGGGCACGCAGGCCAATATCGCGCTCACGCAGCGCCCCGATAACTTCTTTATTCTGCGCTGGGTCACTGTTAATTGACCCGGCACAGGCCAAGGCAGGGCAGGCTTTGCGCTTGACCCCACCCAAGACAGGCAACAAAAAGACATATGCTCGCTTTCGTCATCCGCCGTGTGCTTCAGTCCATTCTCGTGCTGCTTGTGGTCGGATTGGTGGCGTTTTCCATGTTCCGTTTCGTTGGCGACCCCGTAGACAACATGCTGGGGCAGGAACGCACGCAGGCGGATATCGAGCGTTTGCGCAGCCAGTTGGGGCTGGATCAACCATTTGCGGTACAGTATTTTAAATTCCTGCAAGGTGCTGCGCAGGGCAATTTCGGCGTCAGCTACCGGCAAGGCCGCCCGGTATCCGACATCCTGATAGAACGCGCACCGGCCACGCTTGAGCTTGCCGCTGTCTCCGGGTTTCTCGCGATCAGTATCGGCATCGCGCTCGGCGTCTTTACCGCCATCCGGCGCAACGGGTTTACCGCCAATGCGATCATGTCCGTCTCGCTGATCGGTGTCTCGCTGCCAACCTTCCTGATCGGGATTCTCCTGATCTACCTGTTTTCCGTGGAACTTGGCTGGTTGCCCAGTTTTGGCCGGGGCGACACGGTGATGATCGGTGGTTGGTCGACCGGGTTTCTGACGGAAAGCGGGCTAAAGGCGCTGATCCTGCCCTCGATCACGCTTGGGCTTTACCAGATGACGCTGATCATGCGGCTGGTTCGGTCCGAAATGCTGGAAGTCCTGCGACAAGACTACATCCGCTTTGCCCGCGCCCGGGGGTTGCGCGACCGCGCGGTCAATTTCCGTCACGCGCTCAAGAACACGCTGGTGCCGGTGATCACGGTCACCGGGTTGCAGCTGGGCTCCATCATCGCCTTTGCCATCATCACCGAGACGGTCTTTCAATGGCCGGGTGTTGGCCTCTTGTTTATCAACGCCATTCAGTTCGTGGATATCCCGGTCATGGCCGCCTACCTGATGCTGATCTCGGTGATGTTCGTGGCCATCAACCTGATCGTTGATCTGCTTTACTTTGCAATCGATCCGCGTCTGCGCGTCGATAGAACGGCGGCCCACTGATGTCCGAGACCTCCCTTGAACCCACTGTACAGGCCGCCGAACGCTCGCGCTTCCGCCTCGCGCTGGAAAGCGACTTTGCCTATCAATTCAAGAAGTCTCCCGTTGCCATTGTCTCTGCAACCGTTGTCCTGGTCATGGTACTCTGTGCGGTCTTTGCACCGCTGATCGCTCCCTATAACCCGTTTGATCCGGCGTCGCTGAACCTGATGAACGGGTTCTCGAAACCGATGGAGCCCAATGCCTTTACCGGAGACACCTTCTGGCTGGGAACGGATGATCAGGGCCGCGACGTGTTTTCCACCATCCTCTACGGCATGCGCATTTCGCTCTTTGTCGGCGCGGCGGCGGTGCTCTTTGCCATGGTGCTTGGCGTCACCCTCGGCCTTGTGGCGGGGTATCTGGGCGGCTGGACCGAAACGATCATCATGCGGGTTGCCGACGTTCAGCTGACGTTCCCCGCGATCCTTGTGGCGATGCTCATTTTCGGCATCGCCAAGGGCATCACCCCGGTGGAATACCGTGACCAGATGGCGATCTGGGTGCTGATCATTGCAATCGGTCTCAGCGACTGGGTGCAATTTGCCCGCGTTGTCCGGGGGGCCACACTGGTGGAGAAGAACAAGGAATACGTGCAGGCCGCGCGGCTGATCGGGCGCGGGTCGGGTGCAATCATGCTGCGGCACATCCTGCCCAATGTGCTGTCTCCCGTGCTGGTCATTGCCACTATCTCGCTGGCGCTGGCGATCATCGCCGAGGCGACCTTGAGTTTTCTCGGGGTAGGGGCGCCGCCGACACAACCGTCGCTGGGCACGCTCATTCGCATCGGTCAAGGCTTCCTCTTCTCGGGTGAGTGGTGGATTCTGCTCTTCCCCGCCGTAACCCTGCTGGCGCTCGCGCTCAGCGTGAACCTGCTCGGCGACTGGCTCCGCGACGCCCTGAACCCGAGGCTGCGGTGATGATCGACCCGAAGGTCACGAACCGAACCCGGGCGCCCTATTACCCGTGGGGTGCGGGCTGCGACGGCTGGCGGCTGCTCGACACGGCGGAGCTGTCGGTGATTGAGGAACGCATGCCGCCCGGCACCAGTGAAGAACGGCATTTTCACCGGCACGCGCTCCAGCTCTTCTACGTCCTGACAGGGCAGTTGACCATCGAGGTCGAGGAGGATGTGCACGTGCTTGGTCCCGGCGACGCATTGCCCATCGTCCCGCCCGCACCCCACCAGGTCCGCAACGAAGGCGCGGCTGAGGTCCGTTTTCTGGTGATCTCCGCCCCGCCGACCACCAACGACAGGCAGGTTCAGTGACCCCCATCCTCTCCATACGCGACCTCACCGTCGAGATCCCCACACGGCACGGCATCCTGCGGCCGGTGAGCGGGGTGAGCTATGACATCGCCGCCGGCGAGATCCTCGGCGTGGTGGGCGAGAGCGGGGCGGGCAAGTCGATGGCAGGGAATGCGGTGATCGGGCTCTTGAGCCCGCCCGCGCATATCGCGCAGGGCGAGATCCATGTGAACGGCGCGCGGATCGACCACCTGGAAGGCGACGCGATGCGGCGCCTCAGGGGCAAGGAAATCGGCATGGTGTTTCAGGACCCGCTGACCTCGCTCAACCCGCTGCTCAGGATCGGCGACCAACTGACCGAGACCATGCTTGCGCATCTCGACATCTCTCGCAGCGAGGCCGACAGACGCGCGGTTGCAGCACTGGAGGAAGTGGGCATTCCCGGTGCCGCAGAACGTGTGGGCAGCTACCCGCATGAGTTCTCCGGCGGCATGCGTCAGCGGGTTGTGATCGCCCTTGCGCTCTGCGCCGAACCTTCCCTCATCATCGCGGACGAACCGACGACGGCGCTGGATGTCTCCGTTCAGGCGCAGATCATCGCGCTGTTGAAAAAGCTCTGCCGTGAACGGGGCACTGCCGTCATGCTGATCACCCATGACATGGGCGTCATCGCCGAAGCCGCAGACCGGGTGGCCGTCATGTATGCCGGGCAGTTGGCGGAACTTGGGCCGGTCCGCGACGTGCTGACCGCGCCGCATCATCCCTATACCGATGGTCTGATGGGCTCGACCCCGCTGGCCTCGCGCGGCAAGGATCGTTTGCACCAGATCCCAGGTGCGATGCCGCGTTTGGATGCGCTTCCTGAAGGCTGCGCCTTTCATCCGCGGTGCCCGTATGTACAGGACGCCTGCCGCGTCTCTCCCGGTCCCCGGATCGAAGATGGTGCGGGCCGCGCGGCTTGTCTCTTTCCCATGACGCGGGAGGCAGTGGCCTGATGGCACTTGTCGATATTCATAATCTGACACGCATCTTTGACGTCTCAAAACCCTGGCTGAACCGTGTGGTGGAGCGGCGGGAGAAATCATATCTGACGGCCGTGTCGGACGTCAGTTTTGAGATTGCCGAGCGCAGCGTTTACGCATTGGTTGGCGAAAGCGGATCAGGCAAGTCGACCATTGGCAAGATGCTGGTAGGGCTGCTTGGGCCTAGCTCTGGCGCGGTCGAAATCCGCGGTATCGACCTCGCGCGCGAAAGTGATGCCGCGAAAATCGATGCCGTACGGCGGGACATCCAGATGATTTTCCAGGACCCCTTTGCCTCGCTCAATCCGCGCTGGCGGGTGCGCGATATCATCGTGGAACCCGTGGCGGCGCGGGGCGGGGACACCGATGGCATGGCCGAGCGCCTGCTGGAGCAAGTGGGCTTGTCCGCGCGGGATGCTGGCAAGTTCCCGCATGAGTTTTCCGGGGGTCAGCGCCAGCGTATCTGTATTGCTCGGGCCCTTGCCTCCGAGCCCAAGCTGATCGTCTGTGACGAGCCGACCTCGGCGCTGGATGTCTCCGTTCAGGCGCAGGTGCTGAACCTGATGAGCGATCTGAAGGACACATTCGGTCTGACCTATCTTTTCATCAGTCACGATCTGACCGTGGTTCAGCACATGGCCGACCGGATCGGCGTGCTTTATCTGGGCCGTCTGGTCGAAGAGGCGGACCCGGATGCGCTGTTTGACGACCCGAAACACCCCTACAGCCAGATGCTTCTGGCGGCGGCTCCACAGCTCGACAGTTTTGGCCGGGATGTCCCACCGCCAACAGGCGAAATCCCGGATCCGATCAACCCGCCGACAGGCTGTGCCTATCATCCGCGATGCCCCCTTGCCGCGGAGATCTGCAGCCAGAAACGCCCCGAAATGCGCGAGATACGCGGCGCGCGGGTGGCCTGCCACATGGCGGAGTGACGTAGTGCCATGACGGGCCCGCTGGCAAGCTTGCAGGTCATCGAATTCTCAGGGCTTGGTCCTGCGCCTCTGGCAGGCCAGTTGCTGGCCGACCTCGGTGCGGATGTCATCACGATTGACCGGAAAGCCGCCCAAGCAGATCCCACCGATATCAACCGCCGGGGCAAACGCAGTGTGGCGCTGAACCTCAAGTCCAAGGACGGCCTGGCGGTTGCCAAGGCCCTTCTGAGCCGGGCGGATGTCCTGATCGAAGGATTTCGGCCCGGCGTGATGGAACGGCTTGGTCTTGGGCCCGCAGACTGTCCAGAGAGGCTCATCTATGGACGTATGACGGGCTGGGGACAAACCGGACCATGGGCGGAAACCGCCGGGCACGATATCAACTATCTCGCGATGACGGGTGCGCTGCATGCCATTGGTCCTGCGGATCACCCGCCGGTGCCGCCGCTCAATCTGGTGGCGGATTTCGGCGGCGGCACGATGTTCCTGCTTATAGGCATTCTGTCCGCCGTTTTCGAGCGTGGCGTGTCCGGTAAAGGGCAGGTTGTCGACGCCGCCATGGTCGATGGCGTGCCTGCAATGATGGGATTGTTGCATGGGATGCTGGCGCGGGGCACATGGCAACAAGAACGAGGGGTGAACTGGCTGGATGGCGCGGCACCATTCTATCGGTGCTATGTTTGTGCTGATGGTAAATACATCTCAGTTGGCGCGCTGGAGCCGCAGTTCTTTGCCGAACTCGTGGCCAAGGCAGGGCTGCCCATTCCGGAAGGGATTGCGCAGAACGATACGGCGCATTGGCCCGCGCAAAGCGCCACCTTTGCCGACGTTTTCAGACGCAAGTCGCGCGATGAATGGATGGCACTCCTTGAGGGCAGCGATGCTTGCGCCGCACCGGTTCTGGATTTCTCCGAGGCAGCATCACATCCCCAAAACACCGCGCGGGACGTATTTTATCAGGAAGACGGCGTCACACAGGCCAGTCCCGCCCCTCGTTTCAGCAGAACACAGGCCATCAGACCAACAAGCCCGCGTGCCGTGGGTGGTGACACCGATGAAATACTTGACGCCCTCGGGTACGACGCAAAAGCACGCGCCCGGATGCGGGAAGAGGGCGTGCTGACATGACCGTCGTGATTGCCGGAGCGGGCATTGCCGGCCTCACCCTGGGACTGACGCTGCACCAGATCGGCGTGCCCTTTCGGATTTACGAGGCCGTGCGGCGCCTCAAACCTATGGGTGTCGGGATCAACCTGCAGCCCAATGCGGTGCGGGAACTGATCGATCTGGGGTTGGAAGATGATCTCGCGCAGATTGGTGTCGCCACGCAAAACCTCGGGTTTTACAGCAAAACCGGTCGCGAGATCTGGACCGAGCCAAGGGGCACCGCCGCCGGGTACCATTGGCCGCAGTTCTCGGTGCACCGGGGTCACCTGCAGATGCTCCTTTATGACACGCTTGTCGCGCGCGCAGGGGCGGATTGTGTTGTGACCGGTCACCGCGCTACTGGCTTTTCGGCAGCGCGGCTGCACATGGAAACGACTGACGGGCCACTTGACGTAGAAGCCTCGCCGATCATCGCCGCAGACGGCATTCACTCCGCAATCCGGCACCAGATGTACGCAGACGAAGGCCCTCCGATCTGGGGCGGGGCGATACTCTGGCGTGGCACGACGCAAGCAGCTCCCTTTCTGGGCGGTGCCGATATGATCTTGGCGGGCCATGACAGCCAGCGCTTCGTCGCTTACCCGATCACGCCGCCAGACCCCGGTACCGGTCAGGCAACGATCAACTGGATTGCAGAGCTGCGAACTGACCCGGCGCAGGGTTGGCGCAAGGAAGACTGGAACCGGCAGGCTGATCTCGCCGATTTTCTGCCGGCTTTCGAAGGGTGGCGTTTTGATTGGCTTGATGTGCCCGCTCTCATCAGAGGGGCCGAAGCGGTGTATGAATACCCTATGGTGGACCGTGACCCGGTCGAGAATTGGACAACGGGGCCGGTCACCCTGATGGGTGACGCCGCGCATCCGACCTATCCTGTCGGCTCCAACGGCGCGAGCCAGGCGATCATCGACGCCCGCACCTTGGGGGCCTGTTTCAAGGACCATGGCACAACTGAAAACGCGCTCCTTGCCTATGAGGCTGCGATACGCCCCCGCACCACAGGTGTCACATTGGCCAATCGGGGCACTGGGCCGGACGCCATCCTGCAGCTGGTAGAGGACCGGTGCGGCGGAGAGTTTGACGATATCGAAACAGTGGTCCCGCGCGCCGAGCTTGCTGCACATTCTGCCAAATACAAATCGCTGGCCGGGTTTGATGTGGCCGCATTGAATGCGCAACCGCCGCTGATCGGTCCGGTCTGATCCTGCTGGTCGCCTAGTCGTACCACTCCGGCGCCTTTTTCAAGCCAGGCCATTGCACTGGGCAGTGGCCAAAGATCACCATTGCCTCGGTCTCTTCGGCAATCCGCATCAGCCGCGCCCCACTTTCTATGGCACGCTCCGCGTCCCAGGCGCCTTCAAAACCCTCGTCGATTTCTGCCGGGCGGCTGATGGCGTCAGACATCAGCAGAACTGGCCCGGTCCTTGGTAACTCAACCAGAAAAGCCAGTTGCCCGGGCGTGTGGCCGGGCACCAGATAGGCGTGAAACCGCGGCCCGATTTCCGTATCACCGCTCAATTCGATGTAGTCCCGCTCTGGCCACTCCATCGCGTGCTTGCCGGACCAGTAGAGCGGGCGGGGCAGCGCCCGTTCCGCTGCGGCGATGACAAGAGGCACCCCCGGAAAACCGTGCAGAAAACCGATGTGATCAATATGCGTATGGCTCTGGACCATCAGCGTGATGTCGGCGGGATCAATGCCCGTTAACGCCACTTGTTCAGGCGCAAGATTGTCAGACGTGATCGACAGAACGCGGCCAAAACCGGTCAGATCATCCTCGATGCTCGCGGTCTCGGCATCATCTGCATATTTCGCCGGAAAACCGGTGTCGATCAGCACAGTCTCATCCGCATCCGTCTGAATGAGATACCCGCAAATCCCGATGATGCGTCCATTGGCGTGCACTTGAAACAGACCGTAGTCCAATATCGCCATGCGCAGTGGTCGGCCTTTCAGAAGACCGTGAATAGGTTTTCGCGCGGATGGGTCACCGCAATCCATTGACTGCCACAAAACGTGCAAGATCGAGGATGATCTGTCCCCGTGCGGCGGCAATGGCCTGGGGACCGCCCGCCGGATCAAAGGCGACCGCCAGATCGAACACTCCGGACCGTTCGCGCCTGCCGTCAGTGACCGCGACGAAGTATTGGCCGGTTGCCACAAACTGCCCCGCATCATTGGCAACAAGGCTTTCAAAGCGCAGTTCCAGCCGCGCATCCGGAAAACTCTCGAATGGCCAGGGTGCCGAGGCCACGCGCGCGCCGCTCAGACGCGCAAGGTGCCGGGCAAGTTCGAGGGCCACGGCTCGCTCCGGCGTATCTGCCCAGAGAACAGCTCCGTCGCTCGTCACCCGTCCATCCAGACCCTGCAGCGAAATCTCATCCGAGGCGGCATATGCAGGCAATGAGATCTCGCGGATTTCCACCGCGCGGAACGCAATGCGTTGACGATCCGCCGCCTCGGGGCTTGGAACGATGTATCTGTCGGGGGCAGCCCCGCAGGCCGCAAGGACGCCAAGGACACAAAGGGCCCAAATTGGTCGTTTCATCTTCATGTTCATCGTCCCCTGATCAATGCGCTGGGATTGCGCTCCAGCAGCCGTGCAAGCGAGGTGAGCGCATCGGCAGCCTGAGAGATATCGCGCAGCGCGGCCTGTGCATCACGGCTGATGACATCGCCTTTGTTGTATCCTTCGATGGTGCGACTGGCCTGATCAAAGACTTCCGTGATCCGTTCAACAAGCGCGGGCAAGTCCCTGCTCGACAAGGCAACCGCATCCGCGGCCTCGCGGGCAGACGACAGGGTGGCATTCACATTGCGCACGGCCCCACCTTCGCGCAATTCGGCCAGCGTTGCATTGAGTTCGTCCAGCGCCGCGCCGAGCGACGCCGGCAAATCCTGCGCGGCGGATGTACTGAGGATAGCATCCGCAGAACCAAGAAGTTCGGTCAGCTGTTCAGTCAGTTCCTCCAGCGGCATTGCTTCCGCTTTCGCCGCCACGCTGCTCAGATTGTCGATCAATTCCGGCACGCCCGCGACGGAGGCATTGACCGATCCCGCCGCTTCAGTCGCGGCGTCAATGGCCGCCACGACGCGCTCCACAGCCTGACCTTCTTCGATCTGGGCAAGGATCGCCTCAATTCTGCTCAGGGCTGCATTGAGCGTCACTGGGATGTTCTGCACATCTTCCGAGGCGACAATCCCGCGCATGTCCCCCAGCAGCGCGCGCACCTCCTGCGGCGTTTCGCGCAGGGCCTCACTGGACACAAACGCCTCGGCACTTTGCATGAACCCGATCGCGCTGTTCAGCAGCTCTTCGATCGGCAGGCTGTTGATACGTGTGAACACGCCCTCAACCGTGGCCGTAGCATCGGATATTTCGCTGTCCGTCGACGGCAGCGTGGCGATTTCGTCAGGCGACACGATGATCGCGGCGGGCTCGGGCTCTTCCACCTCGACCAGTTCCACCTTGAGGCCGCCGGTGAGCAGGCTGCCCGTGGCAAGACGGGCCCGCAGACCTTCACCTACACGGGTACTTAGAAAATCAAGAGCACGCTCCGGGTTGATCTCTCCCTGTAGCCCCAACCGTGCCGGCTGTATACCGATCACCACATCCAGACGCACCCGGTTGTCCCCGAAGGCATCCGCATCCACGATGCCTGACAGGCTTTCAACAGAACCGATACGCAGACCGCTCCACTCCACCGGCGCACCGATGGCCAGACCGGAGATATTCTCGTCAAAGATGACCCGCAGTTCGAGCAGTTCGGTCTCGGAGGCATTGAACACGCTGTTGCGCGCACTGATCTGATCCGGGTAGACCTCGAACACGGTGCCATCCGAGACACGCCCGCCGCCCGAGACAAATGTATCGAAGGTTAGTCCGCCACCGACCAGTGACGCAATGGAGGAGAAGTCCACCTCCGCCCCGGCCGGTCCCAGCGAGACGCTGAACCCGGAGGTGTCCCAAAACCGCGTGGCGCGGGTGATCAATCGACCGTGTGGTTCATAAATGATAGCCTCGGCAATGGCGAAACTACCCTCCCGGGAAATCCGCGCCGGGCCAACGCGACCGACTTCGATACCCCGAAAAAGGATGGGCGCATTGTCGGTCAGCGATCCGCCAGGTGTGGTGCGCAGGGCAAGCTGCAACCCATCCTTGCCGGGTTGAAAGAGCGGCGCGGTTTCAAGACCCTTGAACTGGGTCCGTGTCGGGCCCACTTCGCTATCCCACGATCCTTCGATGAAAATGCCGCTCAAGACCGTGTCGAGACCTGAGACGCCCTGCACCGACAGCTCGGGCCGGACAACCCAGAAGGACGCGCCGGCATCAACAAACTCTGCGATTTCCTTTTCGAGCCGGATTTGGGCGATCACTCCGTCCAGACCTTCGGCAAAGCTCATGGTTTCCACAACGCCGACCGTCACGTCGCGAAACCTCAATTCCGTCTGACCGGAAGCGATACCTGCTCCATTCTCGAACTGCACAGCAATCAAAGGTCCCCGGTCATTGTAGGACTGCCAGGCAACGGCCAAGGCGATGACCAGGGCGATCAGCGGAATGACCCAGACGATGGAAGCGCGGCCCAGAAAACTCTCGCGTGCGGGATCAATCGGCACGGGGGCAGGTGCATCATTCATTCTTGTTTTTGTCCTTTGCCCTGCTGCTGCGCATCCCAGATCATGCGGCTGTCAAACGCCTGTGCCGAGAGCATAGTGAAAATGACAGAGAGCGCAAAAAAAAGGCTGGCGAGACCGGGATTGATGGCGACCAGAACCTTGAGTTGCACCAGGGACGACAGGATCGCAACGACAAAGATATCAATCATCGACCACCGCCCAATGTACTCGACCACTTCGTAGAGCAGCTGGCGCTGGTTTTGCGAAACGGTCGAGGGCCGCGTGACGGAAATTGCGAGGAAAGCAATCGCCATGAACTTGGCCAGCGGGATGACCACGCTGGCAATCAGAATGATCGCGGCGACGCCGATGCTGCCGTGGTGCATCAATTCGATGGCACCCCCGACGATGGTGTCCTCCTGCACGTAAAACAGCGTGCGGGTACGCAGCATCGGGTATATGTTGGCGGGGATGTAGCACATGAACCCGATAATCCACAGCGCCCAGACCCGTTGCAGACTTTTCAAATCGCGCTGCACCAGTTTGTGCCCGCACCGCGCACAGGTCTGCACGCCCTGCGGCCAGACCTGAAGACATCGGGTACAGGCGACGACCCCCAGATCGCGGGCGCTTATGACTTCGCGGGTTTGCTCAGCGCGTTCCATACCGACCACCTGCACAAGAAATTATCCTGAACCACCACAAGCACGACCAGAATGGCGAACATCCAGAAAGCCGGTCCAAAGCTTACATCGGCCAGATCGCTGACCTTGACCAGAGCCACCGCACAGCCGATGGCAAAAATTTCCGCCATGGACCAGGGTCGCAGCGCCTCGGCGAGGCGGAAAGCCTGTGCCGCCTGTGGGGCAGGGGGCCGGTCCATGACAATCGGCACCAGCACGTAGAGAGACAGCAGCACACGTGCCAAGGGCACGAAGATAATCAACGCAGCCGTTGCTAATGACAGCACAACAAGCGGACCATCGCTGAAGGCAAGCGCTGCATCAAGGATCGACACCGAATTATGCGCGCCCGCGACGGCAATCGACAGGAACGGAAAGATCGCAGCCGCCGTGATCAGGATCACAATCGCCACGGAGAGCGCGATGATCTGCAGGCCTGCCTTGCGGCGGGGCATGATCAGAACGGTATGGCACCGGTGGCACACGGCCCGCTCGCCATGACCTGGACGGGCAAGCGTGTAGGCTGCGTCGCAATGCGGGCAGACAATCAAATCATTCCGGGGAATCGGCGCGGCAGGGGCGGTCATGACCTGAATTTACACGCTTTTTCAAACAATGACATATGGCGCAAATACGCCCTGCCAGCTGTGGTGTCACCCCGACCATGGCCCATGCTGATCCGTGCTGCCGTCATCCAGCCGCGCAAAGCCGTGCAGACCAAAGAAATCGCGCTGGCCCTGGATCATGTTCGCCGTTCCGCGCGCGGTGCGCATCGCGTCAAAATAGGCCAGACCTGATCCAAGCGCGGGGGCCGCGATGCCGTGCAGGGCGGCCTGGGCCACGACCTGACGCAGCGCATCATGGGTTTGCGTCAGCTGATCCGCGAAATAGGGCGCAAACATCAGGTTTTGAGAGGGATTATCCGTCAGCGCGTCCGCCATATCGTTCAGCATGTCCGACCGGATGATACATCCTTCACGCCAAACGCGAGCGATGTCGGGCAGGGGCAGCTTCCAGCCGAAGGCCTCTGACGCGGCGGAGATCATGGTAAAGCCTTGGGCGTAACAAAGGATTTTGCCGCAGATCAGCGCCTGTTCCAGCGCGTCCTCACTGACCGTTCCTTCGGCCATTGCCTTGGGGGCCGTGCCGAAAAGCGCCTCGCCGGATGCGCGCATGTCCCGCCGTGAGGACAGGTTGCGGGCAACCACGGCAGCCTCGATTGCAGGGATTGGGGCGGCAAGATGCTGCGCCTCGATCACGGTCCAGCGCCCGGTGCCTTTCTGGCCTGCTGCATCCACGATCACGTCCAGAAGCGGACCACCTGTAGCCGAATCCATTGTGCCCGCCACCTTGCCGGAAATCTCCACCAGATAGGACCGGAGGGGGCCGTCGTTCCAGCGATCAAAGACCTTGCCAACAGCAGGCGCATCATAGCCCATGCCATCGCGCAGCACGCCGTAGGTTTCGGCAATCATCTGCATATCGGCATATTCGATGCCATTGTGCACAGCCTTAACAAAGTGGCCGGCGCCTTCCTCACCCATCCAGGTGGCACAGGGCGTGCCCTCGTATTTGGCGCTGATGGCCTCCAGAATATGGGCCACACGGTCCCAGTCCTCGCGCTTGCCGCCGCCCATGATCGAGGGGCCATGGCGCGCGCCTTCCTCGCCGCCGGACACACCAACGCCGAGGAACGGCCCGAAGGCATTCCGCATCCGTCGGTTGGTATCGTGGAAATTCGCATTCCCCGCGTCGATGATCAGGTCATCTGCGTCCAGCAAGGGGCGCAGCCCCGCGATCTGCGCGTCCACAATCTCGCCCGCAGGCACCATCAGGATGATCGCGCGCGGCGTCGCCAGGGCGGCAACGAAGTCTTCCAGTGTTTCGGTGGGTGTGATCCGGGGGGCAAGTTCCCCCGCCTCTGCATGGAAATCCTGCGTGACTTGTGACGTACGGTTCCAGACCGCGATGTCAAAACCCTTCTCGGCGATGTTCAGCGCCAGCGCCGATCCCATCGTCCCAAGGCCAATCAGGCCGATCTCACTGCTCATGGAAACTGTACTCCGGCACGGTTCAAGGTGACACGATAGACGCTTGTCGTCGCGGTGATGTAAAGCTGATGTTTCGCCCGACCGCCAAAGCAGATGTTAGACACCAGTTCTGGCACGAAGATCTTGCCGAGAAGCCGACCGTCCGGCGCGATGCAATGCACCCCATCAGCAGCCGAGGACCACAGGTTGCCATCCGTATCGACGCGAATGCCGTCAGCGGCACCCGGATCAATCGTGTGGAAATGCCGCCCGTTTGCGACCCCGTCATCACTCACATCGTAAACCCGAATGTGCTGTGCATCATCCAAGAACATCCGGCCGGTGTCGGCCACATACAAAAGCGCTTCGTCAGGCGAGAAGGCTAGCCCGTTGGGGCAATTCATATCCTCCACCACGACATCCAGCGCACCGGTGTCAGGATCGGCCCGATAGACGACGCAGGGATTTTCCTGTTCACTGGCGAACCCTTCGTAATTCGTCATGATCCCGTAATGCGGATCGCTGAACCAAATTGAGCCGTCTGATTTTACAATCACATCGTTCGGGGAATTCAAAGGCTTGCCGTTGTAGCTGTCGGCGATCACGGTGATACGCCCATCCAGTTCGGTCCGGGTGACGCGGCGCATGCCGTGTTCACAGGAAATCAGCCGCCCTTGTTTATCACGCGTATGACCATTGGCGTAATGCGACGGCGCGCGGTAGGTTGTGATCCCCCCTTCAGGCGTCCAGCGCAGGATGCGATTGTTGGGAATATCGGAGAAGAGCAGGCAGCCCGCGTCCCCAAACCAGACCGGCCCTTCGACCCAGTCAAACCCTGTTGCCAGTTGTTTTACCGGCGCGTTGCCCAAAACGTATTGCCGAAAGGCCGGGTCGTGCACTTCAAAGAATGACACTGTTACTTGCTCCCCAAGTTGTCCTGTTGACGGTCTCACCTGCGCGTTTGCATGATCTGATGATCTAGGCAAAGGCGATCTGCGCTTTCATGGCCTGCGTACGGTCGCTGGCCAGCTCAAAGGCTTTGACGGCATCCGTCAACTCAAGCGTCTGTGTGATCAGCGGTTTCACATTGATCAAGCCCTTGCGCATCAGTTCCACACCAGTGAAAAACTCTTCGTGGAACCGGAACGAACCGCACAGGCGCAGTTCTTTTGCGGTGATGGCCTGCACCGGCAAGGTCATGTCCCCGCCCAAACCAAGCTGCACGATCACGCCACGCGGGCGCATCGCGGCGATACCGCCGATCAGGGCAGGGGCCGCGCCCGTGCATTCGAAAAGCACGTCGAAGGTGCCCTTGTCCGCCTCGTATGACTTCAATGCGTCAGGTTCCTTTTGCGCGTTGATGACCCGGTCCGCCCCGTTCTCCGCCGCCATTTTCAGGGTGAAATCGGTGAGATCCGTTGCAACGATCTCCGCCGCACCGGCACGCCGCGCAGCGAGAATGCACAACAGCCCGATTGGCCCGCATCCCGTCACCAACACCCGTTTGCCCAACAGTTCGCCCGCCTGCCGCGCCCCGTGCAGACACACCGCCAGCGGCTCGGCCATCGCGGCTTCCCCGGCCGTCAATCCATCGGCCGGCGCGCACTGCCGCTGATTGGCGACGAGGATCTGACGGAACGCGCCCTGAATATGAGGGAACGGCATGGCGGACCCATAGAAGCGCATGTTCAGACAGTGGTTGTGCGTGCCTTCCTGACAATACTTACAAGAGCCGCAGGGCCGGGAGGGGGAGACCGCCACAAGCTGACCAACACGCAACCCTGTCACATCCGCCCCCAAGGCAGTGATATGGCCGGAAACCTCGTGACCCAGGATCATCGGCTCCTTGATGCGAACCGTGCCGAACCCGCCATGCTGGTAGTAATGCAGGTCAGATCCGCAAATCCCGCCCGCCGCAATGGCGATCTGAACCTCACCGGGTCCGGGCGTTTCGTCAGGTCCGTCTTCGATCCGCAGATCGCGCGGGGCGTGAATAACCAGAGATTTCATCTTTCCCTCTCCACAATAGTACCTCGCACTTCGCAGCCTAGCTTGACTTCGTGCGTTACCGGTAACATAAACAGCTTTGAAATTGACGTCGAGCATAAAGAGAGACCCCATGAGCGTGAACCTTTTTGACCTGAGCGGGCGTCGTGCCCTGATTACGGGCTCTTCGCAGGGTATCGGTTTTGCTCTTGCAAAAGGCCTGCAGGCTGCCGGAGCTGACATCGTCCTCAACGGGCGTGATGTCATCAAGCTCGATGCCGCCGCTGCCGAGTTGGGTGGATCTGTCAGCACCTTGCCCTTTGACGCGACCGATCATGACGCCGTGCGCATCGCCGTGGACGGGTTCGAGGCGGATAGGGGTGCCATCGACATTCTGGTGAACAACGCCGGAATGCAGCACCGCACGCCGCTGGAGGACTTCCCTGCAGATGCCTTCGAACGGCTGATGCAGACCAATATCGCCAGCGTCTTCCACGTCGGCCAGGCCTGTGCTCGCCACATGATCGACCGCGGGCGCGGCAAGATCATCAATATCGCCTCGGTACAAACGGCCCTCGCACGGCCCGGCATTGCGCCTTACACGATGACCAAAGGTGCGGTTGCCAATCTTACCAAGGGCATGGCCACGGATTGGGCGAAATACGGGCTGCAGTGCAACGGTCTGGCACCGGGCTACTTTGACACACCACTCAACGCAGCGCTGGTAGCCGATCCCGAGTTCTCCGCCTGGCTTGAAAAACGAACCCCGGCAGGACGCTGGGGCAAAGTGGAAGAACTTGTGGGCACCTGCATTTTTCTGGCTTCGGATGCATCTTCTTTTGTGAACGGGACCACTGTTTTTATCGACGGCGGGATCACCGCATCTCTTTGAAGCTTAACTTTCAATGAGTATAAATTCTACATAATTCATATTATGAGTAACGTATGACAGGGAAGTTAGGCGCCGTTTGCAAGCGCAACTTCTCCAGAAAGTGCTATTGGTTTTTTGCGTACAGCCCAAAGACCATTCCGGGCATGTAACAACGTCAAGCGCCGCAGTTCTCCAGGAATGCTCTCGAGAACCCCTGTCAGGCCGCCGCCTCAAAAATCCGTTCCTGCGCCTCGTTAAAGTAAAACGCGTCGTCCGCTGCAAACTCCAGTCTGACGACATCGCCCACTTCTGTCGGGTCCTGCCCGAAGAGCCGGACGGTGACCGTTTCGCCCTGATCAGTATTCACCAATAGATTAGTATCGCCACCCAGGCGCTCCACATGAGTAACCCTGCCAGAGATCCGCCCCGATTGCGCAAGACGAAGATGCTCCGGCCGGATGCCGATGGTCTGCCCGTCAGGCACGCCCGGAACGGAGCGTTCAAGAAAATTCATCGACGGTGACCCAAGGAAACTGGCGACAAACCGATTTGCGGGATTGTTGTATAGCTCCATCGGGGTGCCCACCTGCTCGACGCGCCCGTCCCGCAGCACCACGATCCTGTCGGCAAGCGTCATTGCCTCGATCTGATCATGGGTCACGTAGATCATGGAGGCCGACAACGTGCGGTGCAGCTCCGCAATCTCGACGCGGGTGTTCATCCGCAGCGCGGCGTCCAGATTGGACAACGGTTCATCGAACAGGAACAGTTTCGGATCGCGCACGATCGAGCGACCGATGGCCACCCTCTGGCGCTGCCCGCCGCTGAGCTCCGCAGGTCTGCGTGTGGCGTATTCTTCGAGGTCCAGCATCTTGCTGGCTTTGGACACTCGCTCTTCCACCACCGCCCTGGGTTGGCCTTCCTGCTTGAGACCCAGCCCCATGTTGTCCTTGACCGTCAGATGCGGATAGAGCGCGTAGGATTGAAAGACCATTGCGATGCCGCGCTTGGCGGGAGGCACGGTATTCACGACATCATCGCCGATGGTGACCGTGCCAGAGGACGCATCCTCCAGTCCTGCGATCACGCGCAGCAGGGTGGATTTGCCACATCCGGACGGGCCGACAAAGACGACAAATTCACCCTCCTCGACGGTCAGGTTGATGTCTTTCAACACATGCACCGAGCCAAAGAACTTGTTCACGTTTTCCAGTTTCAAGGCTGTCATGTGCTGTCTCCGAGATAGATGGGTTTGCCGGTTCGGATGCTTTCATCCGCAGCCAGGCAAATGCGGAGCGATTGCACCGCGTCATTCATATGGCGTGTCAGGTCAATGTCGTTTCGGATCGCATTCACGATCCACGCCTGTTCAGCGTCACACAGGGCCTGATGGCCGGGTTCGTCGGGCAGATCGATCAGGGTGTCTCCCGCCGGGCGGTGCACCAGCAGTCCTCCCACCTTGGTGTGCCCGTCAATGTCATCCGACGCCCCCTTGTTGCCGTCAGTGATGGAAATCGCACCGTTCGGGCTGACCACGTCTTTCACAAAAAACGCGGTTTCCGACATCATCGGTCCCCACCCCGCCTCGTACCATCCCACGGAGCCGTCATCGAAGACGACCTGAAGCTGCCCGTAGTTGTACATATCTGGTGCGATTTCATCGCTCAGCCGCAGGCCGATACCCTGCACCCGCACCGGACGCGCATCGGTGATCTGGCACATCACATCAACGTAATGCACGCCACAATCCACCAGCGGCGACGTCGTTTCCATCAGCGCCTTGTGGGTGTCCCAGGTCGGCCCGTCCGATTGCTGGTTTAGGTTCAGCCGGAACACATACGGCCCACCAAGACCGCGCGCTTCCGCGATCAGGCGCACCCAGCTGGGATGGTGCCGCAGGATGTAGCCGACACCCAGCTTGCGGTTCAGCCGATGCGCGGTGTCCACCACGCGCTGCGCCTCCTCGGCGGTCATTGCCAGCGGCTTTTCCACGAAGACATGCGCCCCGGCTTCCATTGCCCGGATGGCATAATCCGCGTGTGTGTCCGTGTAGGTCGCAATAACGACAAGATCGGGTTGGGTGTCGGTCAGTGCTTTGCCGAAATCCGAATAGATCGGATAGGCTTGCAACGCATCCGGCAAACTGACGTCAGATCGGTTCACGAGGCCGACAATCTCCGTCCCCGCCAGACCATCATGCGCCAACGCGTGGCTGCGGCCCATATTGCCCAATCCTGCGATGAGAACCTTCATTTGACCGCCCCCGATGTGATGCCCCGGATGAGCTGGCGCGAGAAGATCACGTAGAGCACCATCACCGGCAGGATCGCCATCGACAGCGCCGACAATACCGCGTTCCAGTCCGTCACGAATTGCCCGATAAAGACTTGGCTGCCGAGCGTCAGGGTCTTCACCTCTTCTGCCGGGGCGAGGATCAGCGGGAACCACAGGTCATTCCAGATCGGAATCATGTTGAACACCGCCACGGTTGCCATGGCGGGGCGGACCAGCGGCAAGACTAGGCGGAAGAAGATTTTATATTCCGACAACCCATCGATCCGACCTGCGTTCTTGAGATCGTCCGAGACCCCTTTCATGAACTCGCTGAGAATGAAGACCGCAAGCGGCAGGCCTTGCGCCGTGTAGACAAGGATCAGCGCCACAAGAGTGTTCACCAGCCCGGTCGATACCATCATTTCCAGGATGGCCACGGTCCCGATCCGGATGGGGATCATGATCCCCAGCGCCAGATAGAGGCCCATCAGCGTGTTGCCCTTGAACCGGTATTCCGCCAGCGCAAAGGCCGCCATGGCCCCGAAAAGCAGGATGAGCGTCAGAGAGACCACCGTGACAATCATGGAATTCTGGAAGTAGAGAAAGAAATCCCCCTGCTTGAACACGGTCTGATAGCCGATGAGCGAAAACGTCTCCTCAGTCGGCAGGCCCAACGGGTCCCGAAAAATCGCGCGGCGTGTCTTGAAGCTGTTGATCAGGATCACGAAAACCGGGAACAGCGCGATGATCGTGTAGGTGATCAGAACGGCATGGGCCGCTATGGCGGTGCCGGGGATGCGTCGGATCTGGGTCATCGTCTCACCCCTAGAACTGGTAGTTGCGCAGGCGGCGCTGGATGCCGAAGAGGTAGATGCAGACGCCAATCAGAATGATCCCGAACATGGCCGACGCGATGGCGGACCCCATGTGCGGATCGCCCAGCTGCAACTGAAACCCAAAGAAGGTGCGGTACATGAAGGTGCCCAGAATATCCGTGCTGAAATCCGGCCCGGCGAGCGCGCCCTGCGCGGCATAGATCAGGTCAAAGGCGTTGAAATTCGCCACGAAGGTCAGCACTGAAATGATACCAATGGAGGGTAGAATGAGCGGCAGTTTGATCTTCCAGAACGCCGCCATGCCGGTAATCCCGTCACACTCCCCCGCCTCAAGGATTTCATCCGGGATAGACAGAAGCGCGGCATAGATCAGCATCATCGGGATGCCCACGTACTGCCAGACGGACACCAGGCTCAGCGTTGTCAGCGCGTATTCCTCCTTGCCCAGCCAGGGCTGGTAAAGGAACTTCAGCCCAATCGCATCCAGCATGCCGGGTGCAATGCCCCAGATCGGTGAAAGGATCAGTTTCCAGGCAAAGCCGACGATGACAAAGGACAGGATGGTCGGGATAAAGATCGCAGAACGGTAGAACGCGGAAAACCTAAGCCGGGGTGACGACAGGATCGCGGCCAGCGCAATGCCGATCGGGTTTTGCACCAGCATGTGGATGAGAAAGAACCATCCGTTATTGGCCAGCGCGTTCCAGAATTGGTCAGACCAGATCGCATCCCCAAAGAGGGTGCGAAAGTTCTGCAGCCCGACCCAGATGCGCTCCTGATCGATCTCGGAATAGAGCGACAACCGCAGGGTGTTGAAGAGCGGATAGATCATCACCGCCGTATAGACCAGCACGGCGGGCGCCAGGAAAACGGCGATATGCCATCTGGTTTTTTGCTTTGAAGGCGCAGCCATGGGCCGTCTCCTGGGCGATGTGGGGAGAATACTATAGGTCTCCGGGCGCACGCATGTCGCCCGGAGTTTCTTGGCAGAGCGCGTTACTGCTGCGGCGCGTACCAGCTGGCCAGCCCGTCCTGCAGACGTTTGCCGGCGTCCTCAGGGCTTTCATCCCCCTTGATCACCGCAACGGAGGCATTCCAGGTTTCGTTCTCAAGGTTCGGCGTGCCGCGCGACAGGATCTGATAGGTCGAGCGGATCGAGCTTTCACATGTGTCACGCCAGGAAATAAACTCCTGTGCCAGCGGGTCCTCAAGCTCCACGGCAGCGTTCGACAGCGGGAAGAAGCCCGGTAGCGCATTGGCGAAGATGGTAGAGAACTCCGACGAGGCAACCCAGTTGAGGAAGGTTTTTGCCGCCTCGGAGCTGTCCGTCGCCGCGTTCATGCCGATGCCGATATCCGTGTGATCGGAGATGTAGCAGGTATCGCCCGCACTCTGGACGGGCGGGTTGAAGGCACCCATCTCGAAATCCGCCTGGGCGTTGAAGCCGGAGATTTCCCAGCTGCCCGCCGGATAGATCGCCGCGCGCCCCAGCGTAAAGATGTTCTGGCTGTCGGGGTAGGTCTGCGCCTCATAGCCGTCACCCATATAGTCGCCCCACTTTGCCAGTTGGCGATAGGGCGCGACCCAGCCTTCATCTGTCAGCTTCTGGTTCCCGGCGATCAGGGCATTCCGCCCCTCTTCGCCCTTCCAGTAGTTCGGACCGATGTTGTTGTACCCCATGGTCGCCGCTTCCCATTGGTCATTCGTGCCCATGGCCATCGGGATGTAGTTGCCGTCCTGCTTGAATGCCTCAAGGACCGCAAAGAATTCCTCTTCGGTCTGCGGCACCGCGACGCCAACCTCTTCAAAGGCGTCCTTATTGTAGATGAAACCGTGGATCACCGAGGCCATCGGCACACAATAGGTGGCGCCGCCATCATCCGTGGACCAACCCGATTTCGCCACGTCGGAAAAATTCGACATGCCCTCCATGCCGCTCAGATCGGCCAGATGACCGGCCTCATAGAGCGCCAATGAGGCATCGAAAGGACGGCAGGTGATGATGTCACCGGCAGAGCCCGCGTCCAGCTTGGAGTTGAGCACGGCATTATATTCGGCGGGAGCAGAGGGCGTGAATTTCACCTTGATGTCCGGGTGCTCGGCCTCGAAGGCCGGAATGATCTTGTCTTGCCAGATCGCCAGATCATCATTGCGCCAGCTTTCGATGGTCAGCTCCGCCTGTTGTGCGGTGGCCGCGGTGGCACCCAGCAGCGTGGTTGCCAGCAGAACGCCCTTTAATGTATTGGTTTTCATTGGTTTCTCCCTTGGATTAAAATCATGTGTTGGGTTTTGTTCTTGGCGCGATATCACGTAGACAAGCGCGCAGGTGTCCCCGGTTCTGGGTCAACAGGGCCTTCGCCTCGCTCAAACCTGCCCCGGCAGCGACAAGAGTCGCAAGTTTCGCGTTATATCCCGTCATTCTCAGGGCCTCATCCGCATCATCGGCGGCAACACACGCAATGCGTGACACGATATCGGACGCCCGCTGCCGCAGCTTGATGTTGTCGGGGTTCAGGTTGATCATCAGGCCGTCATGCACATGTCCGAGCAGCACGCCGACCTGCGTAGAAATCATATTCAGGACAGCCTTCTGCGCGGTGCCTGCCGCGAGCCGCGTTGAACCCTCGACCACCTCTGGTGCAGTGTTGAGCGAAATGGCAACGTCTGACGCCGCCAGCAGCGCGGAATTGGCGGTATTTGCGATCCCGATGACAGACACGCCGCGTGTGCAAGCGGCCTCAGCAAAAGCGAGCGCATAGGGCGTGGTGCCACTCGCACTCACGACGATTGCTACATCATTTTGATCGACGGCACTTGCGGCGCGCGCTGCGTCCTCGCGGTCGTCCTCTGTGCTACCGGACATCACGCCCTCCGCGGGCACCCCTCCAGCCATGTGGATACGTATTTGACCGGGCGATATCTGGAACGTGCCGGGCAGCTCGCAAGCGTCTGCCAGCGCCATCAGCCCGGAGCTTCCAGCGGCGGCGTAGTGCACTGTCCCTCCGGCCGCAACGGTGCGCGCGACCAGAGCACTGGCGGCAGAGATATCGGCAATCGCTGACCGCGCCGCCTCCAAAGCGGCAATATGCGAGGTAAGCATTGCAGACATCGCATCACGTTCAGACAACTGATCTATTGCTGCGCCGCGATTGCCTTGAGACGTATGAGTTTGCACGTTCGACTCCCCAGATTTCCGGATATAATACCTAAGTAATACCTTTTGTCTACCAATTTATTTAGCTATTAAGATATGATTAAAAAATCATCTGATAAACCCTATTTTGGTTTCTAATTGGATGTTGTATCTGCCAAAAGGTATGATATAGGTATTCTATGCGTATGAACTCGGCATATTTCCTGGTGGGCGTTGATGGTGGCGGAACCGGCTGTCGGGTCGCTGTTGCCGCTCCAGACGGCGCGCGGATAAGCGAGGTGCCCGGTGGCCCCGCGAACTTTGCAACCAACCCGGACGCAACACTGAGAAACATCTTGTCTGCCCTGCAGGCCGTCGCATCAACCGCAGGGCTCGCGGAGGGGTGGCAAAAGAACTGCATCGCACATTTGGGCCTGGCGGGCGTGATGGACGCCTCGGATGCTGCATCGGTCGCTGCTGCGATGCCTTTCAGAGATACCGCCGTGACGGATGACCGGATCACGTCCCTCACAGGTGCCCTGAAGGATGAAGACGGGATGTTGGCCGCGATCGGCACCGGAACAATCGTCGCGTCGCGATCCCGCGATGCAGTGCGATATTTTGGAGGCTGGGGTCACGATCTGGCCGACCAGGCATCCGGTGGGTGGCTGGGCCACAACGCCTTGCGCCGCACGATGCTTGCACAGGACGGGCTTGTGGAGCATTCAGGCCTCACCGCCGCCCTTCTGGCGCATTTCAACGACGCACCGAACGAGATTGTACAATTCACTAAAAATGCCGCGCCGGGCGATTATGCCAGTTTTGCGCCCATGGTGGTCGAGGCCGCCCGGCAGGATGATCCAAACGCGCTGACCCTGATGAAATGGGGCGCAGAGTACCTGAACACCTGTATTGGGGCGGTGGGCCTGAAGGATGGCGACAAACTCTGTCTCGCGGGAGGCGTCGGCCCACACTACGAACCGTATATCGACGCAGGGTTCAGAAAACACATTCATCCACCCGCCGGTTCTGCGCTGGATGGTGCGCTGCACCTGGCGCAGCAGCATCTGCAAAGCATGGGGGAAGCGTCATGAGCGTTGCCGATTTCCTCGAGCCCACGGATTGGTTTCGCCATGACGGCGGGCCAAGGTACGTTCAGCTGCGTCAGCGTTTGAGCGAGGGCGTGTCCAAGGGCATTCTGCCGCCGGGCAGCCCCCTGCCCCCCGAGCGCGAAATAGCCTCCATCACGGATTTCTCGCGCGTGACCGTGCGCAAGGCGATCCAATCCTTGGCAGAAGACGGCACCATTGTTCAGAGACAGGGCTCCGGCTCTTTCATCTCCTCCAAGCCTGAACGGATCGAACAGAAACTGTCCCGGCTGACGTCTTTCTCGGAAGACATGGAACGGCGGGGGAAGGCTTCGACCTCCCGCTGGCTGGAGCGCGGTCTCTTCATGCCGTCACCGGATGAAATGACCTCTCTGGCCCTGTCTTCGGAGGAGTCCGTGGCGCGTATCACGCGATTGCGCATGGCGGATGGCGAGCCCATCGCCATTGAGCGGGCCTCCCTGCCCACGGATATCCTGCCCAACCCGCTGGCGGTCGAGACCTCGCTTTATGAAACGCTGGAGCTGGACGGGCATCGGCCTGTTCGGGCGCTCCAGAAAATTTCTGCGATCAATCTTGCTTCGGCGGATGCTGAACTGCTCGCCGTTTCACCGGGGGACGCGGGCCTGCGGATTGAACGTACCTCCTACCTTGCCTCCGGGCGCGTCGCGGAATTCACGCAATCGATCTATCGCGGCGACTCCTACAATTTTGTTGCCGAACTCAGGCTATCCAAGGAATAACCATGTCTGCCCAAACACATATGCGACGGGAGATTCTTGAAATCCCCGCTGCGGTTGATGCACTCCTGACAAAAGGGGCGTCCTCCATAGAGGCTGCGGCAAACGCGCTGCGCGCGGCTGATCCTCTCTTCATGATTTCGGTTGCACGAGGATCTTCCGATCACGCAGCGACCTATTTCAAATATGCCTGCGAGCTCGTAGCCGGTATTCCGGTTGCGTCCGTTGGTCCGTCGGTATCCTCAATTTACGACCGTGAGCTTTCGCTGTCACGGTGTGCATGCCTTGCAGTGTCACAATCGGGTAAAAGTCCCGATATCGTTCGATTGGCCATGATGGCGACCAGTCAGAGTGCGCTGAGTATTGCCCTCACCAATCACACGGACAGCGACCTTGCCAGGGTAAGTACTCACACTATCGATCTACACGCCGGCGCTGAACTGAGCGTGGCGGCGACAAAAACCTTTGTAACCTCTGCTGTCTCCGCGATATGGCTGTTGGCTGAATGGCAGAAAGACACGATACTGTTGCAAGCCCTTCACGCCCTGCCAGAGATGCTGGAACATGCAACCCAGATGGACTGGGGCGCATTGGGTGCAGAGATTACATCACGACAATCGCTTTTCTGTCTCGGGCGCGGACCAGTGCTGGCCATCTCGAACGAAGCGGCCCTCAAGTTCAAAGAAACGTGCCAGTTGCATGCAGAATCCTACTCATCAGCAGAAGTGTTGCACGGCCCGGTCTCCATCGTTGACCAAGAATTTCCCGTCCTCGCTCTGACTGCGGCTGATCAGGCCGAAACCTCCCTTGTGGAAGTGGCCGACCAAATTGCGGGCAAGGGCGCGTCGGTTTTCGTGACATCCGACCAAGCCACTCATGCTGCCAGCTTACCCTGCGTACGCACTGCGCATCCTTTGCTTGATCCCATCTCTCTCATCGTTTCATTCTACGCGATGGTCGAACAGGTGGCCCTCTCCCGCGGGATGAATCCAGATGAGCCACGGCATCTCAAGAAAGTAACGGAAACAATTTGATGAACCGGGCGCTGACAGGGGCGGATGTTTTTGACGGAAAGCAGCTTCATGAAGGAAAAGCTTTCCTGTTGGAAGGTGACGTTTTTTGCGGAATTGTCCCCGCCGAAAGCGTTCCCGCCGCGTTCGAGATAGAGGAGTTGTCCGGCGGAACAATCCTGCCAGGGTTTGTGGATTTACAGGCAAACGGCGGCGGCGGGGTGATGTTCAACGATGAAACCTCAGCCGACGGCCTGAGAGCAATTGCAGAGGCGCATGCAACCACGGGGACGCGCGCGCTCCTGCCGACCCTGATTACAGATACGCCGTCGCGTACACGTGCCGCGGTGGAGGCCGTCGAGGCCGCCATTGAGCATAAAATGCCCGGGATCATCGGTATCCACCTGGAAGGTCCACATTTATCCGTGGCTCGGAAAGGCGCGCATGATCCGGAATTGATACGTCCGATGACCGATAGCGACGAAGCCTTTCTTGTGGAAACAGCAAAGCGCCTGGCGAATGTTATGCTGACCGTTGCCCCTGAAAACGTGACTTGCAACCAGATCGCACGGCTCTCCGAAGCCGGGGTCATCGTCTCTTTGGGCCACACGGATTGTACCATGGCGGACGCGGAGGCCGCTTTTGAGGCGGGCGCATGCTGCGTCACGCATCTCTTTAACGCCATGAGCCAGATGGGCAACCGGGAGCCGGGACTGGTTGGAGCCACACTGCACACCTCGACCATTTCGGCCGGAATGATCGCAGACGACATTCATGTCCATCAGGCCAGCATGCGTGTCGCTCTTTCGTCAAAGCAGGGACCCGGAAACATCTTTCTTGTTACCGATGCGATGTCCACGGTCGGTTCCGACATCACTGAACTCAAACTGAACGGACGCCGCATTCTGCGGCAGAACGGCCAATTGACGCTGGAAGACGGCACCCTTGCCGGCGCTGATCTGGAGCTTTCTCACGCCCTTTCCATACTTGTCGAAAACCTGGGGATACCGAAAGAAAGGGCCTTTGCCATGGCGACGTTGTTTCCTGCGCAAGTCTTGCCTCAACCCGGTACAGCAGGCCGATTTGTCGTAGGCAGTGCGGCCAATGCAATTCTGCTGGACGACAACTTAGGATACATTCGCGGTTTATGACGTGCTGCGCCAGCCACAGGAACCATCATCGCGCGCTCAATATCGAGCATTCATCCTTCACGAAATGTGCGCAGTATTTGCCAGCGGGATCGGCCCTGACTGATCCTGACGACATAGAGAGTTTGGCATCCAACCTGCTATTGTTTGCACCCCTTCACAGCACTAGCCGGTGTCACCACCAAGTTCATCGAGTGGAGCTGGGCGGGCGATGAAAAATCCCTGAATCTGATCGCAATGGTGACGCGACAGCCAATCATACTGATCCTGCGTTTCGACACCCTCGGCGACGATTGTTGCGCCTATCTGCTTGCCGAGGGAGAGGATCAAACGAATGATAGGGCCCGATTTTGGCAGCTGACTGACAAACGACTGATCGATCTTGATGCAACTGAGTGGAATTCGGGAAATATACGATAGGTTGGAGTATCCGGTCCCGAAATCATCAATGGCAATCCGGTACCCCATGTCCGTGATCGTTTTCAGCTTGGATGCGATGTCGTCCAAATCGCCGATCAAAACGTTTTCAGTGATTTCCAGCTCAATTCTGTCGGTTGGGAATCCGGGCTTTCTTGCAAAAGATGCCAACATGTCCGTCAGCCGCTCGTCAGCGAATTGGCGGGGAGAAATATTGAGCGAAAGATGCATGTATTCACCTGCATCCTGCCATTTCATTGCTTGCTCGAATCCAATCTCCAAGACTTGTTGCCCAAGACTGTCGATCAGCCCCGTTTCTTCACAGATCGGGATGAAATTATCCGGGCCGACAATACCTTTTTCAGGGTGCTTCCAACGCACCAGGCCTTCCATCGAGACAACATTGCCTGATCGAAGATCGATTCTGGGTTGATAGTGCAAAACAAAATCACGCTGCTTTAATGCGGACTCAATCTCTGTTTTGAACCTGGCCCGGTCTAGCGCGGCCGCACCCATTTCGCTTGTGTAAATCGTGTATCTGTTCCGCCCTTCGCGCTTGGAGTGATAAAGCGCAATATCAGCCTGGCGCAGCGCAGACTCAAAGTCTGTTTGCGCTGGAGTAAAATCCGCAATTCCCATGCTGACATTGACGTCAATGCTGGTTGCGCCAATTCTGACAGGTCCCGATAGATTGCAGAACAGAACCTTTGCTTTTTGGTGGACGTGAACGTAATCCGCATCTTCGTAAAGCAGAATGGCGAATTCATCACCACCCAGACGCACCACGATATCCTCCGGGCCAATCACCTGTTGCGCGCGCAGGGCAAGCTCTCGCAACACGTTGTCGCCAGCTTCATGCCCGAATGTATCGTTGACGTTCTTGAACCGGTCTACGTCAAAGTAAAGCAGCGTACATCGCACTTCACTGGCGTTGGCGAGATCTTCTACAAGCCGGTGCATGAACGCCCGGTTATAGCATCCCGTCAACTGGTCGCGGTCCGCAAGGTAGCGTGCCTTGTCTCGCGCAATTTTCAACTCGCTCACATCAAAGGCTGTCAGCAAAACCGCCGGTTGGCCGGTAACTGCATCGCTGCATAGTTTCGCAGACAAATCGAACCAATGTTTGCCCGATGCTGTCGTTACCCTGGCGACCATACGATGTTCGCCGGAGCCATCCAGTTCGAACATCATGACGTGATAGTCTTTTGAATCGACGAAGAGTTGCTGGAAACTCTTGGATGGTCCGCCAATCGAGTTGCGAGCCGCGGGGTTCATATAGAGCGCCGGACCATCGAGTTCGAAAAGGGCGATCTTTACATCCGTGTGCAGCAGCGCTTCGGCGCTACGCAGATTGTCCGGTTCATCGCTGGCCCGCTCAAGGACTTCGCACTGCATGGCCATCCGACCGTCTGGCAGGCGAAACCCACGAAACGCGACGCTGGAACTGACCGGTTCTCCATTGGGATAGAGCGTCCACATTTCGCGGAACGTTGTCTGGCGCTCGATGAAATCGGCCTGGTATTGCTTCAGTCTTTTTGCGACTGTGGAGGACATGCCCTTGGACATATCTCGCGAACACAGGTCTTCTTCGCTCTCTGCCTGCCACATTTTGCAGGCCTGCGCATTCGCATAGACGACCCGGCAGTTGTCTACATCATAGACCCAGACCGGGGTCGATAGGTTCCTCGCCCCCGAAAACAGATCAAGAACGGCATGCGCATCACTGGCCAGATGGTCAGTGTTGCTGATGTCCCCTTCTGATTTCGCTTTCTTCGCGTGCATCTGGGATTACCTCTGAAATCAGATCAGGCGGCCTTACCCTCCTGGACTCCAAGTTTCCCAAGGGGTCGGAACCCCTTGGTCGCGCTTACATCCCCGATCCAGCGCGCGATGTTTGGGTAGTCATCCATCGAAAGACCGGCTTCCTCCAAAACATGCACGTATCCAAAGACCCCGATATCAGCGACCGAGTATCCAGACCCCACCATGAACTGAAACTCCCGCAGGTGTTCGTCCAAGCGCGCAAGACCCGGGGCCGCCGCATTTTGCCAGTTTTCAATGTCGGCGGCACGATTTTCGCGTTCCTGCGGCAGGATCGTCGTAAAAAAGCGGGCCGGTGAAATGAAGGGCTCCAGCTTGGACTGCTCGAAGTACATCCATTGCAGCGCCTGTGCACGCTCGGTCTTGTCCTGCGGCATCAGGTGCGTTCCCTCGGCCAGGTACCAGAGCATTGCATTGCTTTCACCCAATCCGCGGCCGTCCTCCGTCACCATAAAGGGGACAACGCCATTTGGATTGATCTCCAGAAACCAGTCGGTCTTCTGCTCACCCGCCAGAACATCCACCAGACGAAGCTCAAACGGGGTTTGAAGCTGGTGAAGCGCCAGCCAGGGCTTGAAGCAATTACCCGATCCCAAGCATGCATAGAGTTTGATCATGAAGACACCCATCATTGAAATTGACCACTCAAGACTGATATTTCGCAAGTGTTAACCCGCCTTGAACAGGATGGCTGGGCGCCGGGGTTTCTCCCGACAATACCTTTCAAATTTTGACAAGTTCCGACCGCTCAAGAATTTCAAGTTGCTGACGCGGTCAGCCTCATTTTCTCAAACACGGCGCGGTCTCACGGCCAAGCGCAACCTGGACATCAGCGGCAGCAGTCACTTCGCACCCGTGACGAAAACGTTAATCCGCCCTCAGATCGTTAAGATTTCCGGCCAAGTGATGCCAGAGTGAGCAGCATCCCCAAACTATCGCATATTTGATCTATCTTGTTTACCATGTGTTAACTTTCCACCCGATCTTAACACTTTGAATCAAACTCTTCGCTATGCGTCCTCCCCAGAAAAGGGGATGTCAAAAATGCTAAGAGAAACCAATCTTGTTCCGCAAAACTCCAGCTCGGAAAATCCAATCGCGCATCGCATCTGGAGCGCCAAGTACCAATATCGCTCGCAGGGGCGCGTTGTGGATCAAACGGTTTCTGACACATGGAAACGGGTCGCCCACGGGCTGACGGAGAATGAAAAGCCATCTGACCGGCAGGCTGTTGCGTCACAATTCTACGATGCCATGGCATCTTACAAACTTTTACCGGGCGGGCGGATCCTTTCAGGGTGCGGGACCGCGCGCGACGTGACGTTGTCCAATACCTTTGTCATGCAGGAAATTCCCGATTCAGTCGAAGGCATCATGGACACCGCAAAACAGGCGGCGCTGACAATGAAGATGGGCGGCGGCATCGGGTTCGATTTCTCGACCCTGCGCCCCAGGGGCACCGGGGTCGCGGGTCTGGATTGCCCTGCGGCGGGGCCGCTTGCGGCCATGGATATCTGCAATTCGGTCTGCAAGATGGTGGTCAGCGGCATGGGGCGCGGCGCGATGATGGCGACGCTGCGCTGTGACCACCCGGACATCGAGGCCTTCATCTCGGCCAAGGAAGCCTCTGCAGAGCTGCGAAACTTCAACCTCTCCGTCATGATCACCGATGACTTCATGCAGGCCGTGCGCAGGAATGACGACTGGAACCTGACCTGGAACGGCTGGACGTTGCGGCAGGTGAAAGCACGGGAACTTTGGGATAAGATCCTGACAACGAACTATGAGACGGCGGAACCCGGTGTCCTGTTCATTGATCGGATCAACACGCTCAACCCGCTCAACTACCTTGAAAGCATCTCCGCAACGAACTCCTGCGCGGAACAGCCGCTGCCGCCGAACGGGACCTGTCCGCTGGCCTCGATCAACCTCGCGCGGCTGGTGCGATCCCCATTCCAGCCCGGGGCCACGATGAACTTTGACGAGTTGAAGCGCCTGGCCAAGGTCGCTGTTCGGATGCTGGACAACGCGATTGATGTATCGCGGTTCGCGGTTGAGGCGCAAAAAGACGAAGCACAAGCCAAACGGCGCATCGGCATCGGCGTTACGGGGGTCGCGGACGCACTGATGATGCTCGGCCTGCGCTATGGCTCTGAACAGGCGGCAGAGACACTGTCGCAGTGGATGCGCACCTTGCAAAACGCAGCCTATCTTGCCTCGTCCAAGCTCGCGGCGGAGCGCGGCAGCTTCCCACTCTTTGACAGCACGCGTCATCAGAAGCACACGAACATCCAGAAACTCGACCCGGATGTGCGGCAAGCCATCATGCGCCATGGGCTGCGCAACGGCCTGCTGACCACGATCGCCCCCACGGGGACAACGTCGATGTACGCGGGCAACGTCTCCTCGGGCATTGAACCGATCTTTTCGGCGTCCTACCAACGGCTGTTCAGCAATCCCGACGGCAGCAAGTCGCTGGAGGCGGTGGAAGACTACGCCATCTGGCTGCACCGTCGCATTTTCGGCGCGGACGCCGCGCTGCCCGAGGGTTTCGTGACCGCGATGGATCTGGAACCCGCAGATCATGTGGCCATGCAGGCCGCTGCGCAGGCTTGGGTGGACAGCGGCATTTCGAAAACCGTGAACTGCCCGGCGGATATGTCATTTGAACTCTTCAAGGATGTATACATAAAAGCCTATGATAGCGGCTGCAAAGGGTGCACAACCTTCCGCCCCAATGCCGTAACGGGGTCT
Source organism: uncultured Roseobacter sp. (assembly GCF_947492555.1). Taxonomy (GTDB): domain Bacteria; phylum Pseudomonadota; class Alphaproteobacteria; order Rhodobacterales; family Rhodobacteraceae; genus Roseobacter. Next base: position 64,224 of record NZ_CANLNE010000005.1, on the reverse strand, counting down.
ATCCTCTCGACATGATCAGATGATGGGGCAGAAGATGATACGACGCATGCTGCGCTTTGGCAGTCAGATGTTGAGCGGCGGGCGGGAAAAGGTTCCGCCCGCCGCTGCAGAACCCGACAGGAAATGGCCAGAGGATCGGGCCGCCCGTTGGATGCCGACACATCAGCACCGCAAAGGCGGGCTCTACCGTGTGCTGTCAGAAGGCATCCTGGAGGCGGATCGCAGTCCGGTCGTGATCTACGATGATGCGGACGGGACGGTGTGGGTCCGCGCGTCCAATGAATTCTGGGACGGCAGGTTCACAGCGATTTGACGATCAAGCAGCGGCGTCAGAAAAGAACGCCGGCATCAGAGGCCTTCCGACGGAAGGTCCGGCCAATCGGAACAAGGCTGCCATCGGCCAGTTCCAAGACAACCTTCCCGCTTACAGTGCGCCGGGCAACAACCGCCTCACGCGCGACCCAGTGGGAGCGATGCACCTGCGCGCCTGCCACCTGTCCTGCCTCTTCAATTGCATCCTTGAAACGCATAGCAACAAGGCTGCGGCCCTGATCTGTAATGACCTCGACGTAATGATCCTGCGCTGCCAGGCGGATCAGCCGGCCGCGCCGGGCCCCCGGCAGGCGATGCAGCAGCACAGGCTCTGACGGTGCCGGTATCGGTATAGCTTCGCGTGGCGACAGAAGTTTGACCATTGTGCCGATGGACAGGATCACAACGGCGCACTGAAGATACAGCTCCGTCATCCCCGCCCTGCCGATGCAGGACCCGAAGGCACAGGCGATGCCATTGACGACCGCCATCGCGGGTAACGCGGCGACCACAGAAGCAATGGGCACCCAGATCAAAGCGGACCAGTTCATTCGGCGGCTTACACGTTCCACGGAAAAGAACACCAACTGAACCGGGATCGCCGTGCCAAAGACAATCAGCGCCCAATAGAGATATCGCTGCACCTCAAGAAAATGCATGTCCGTCCCGAAAGGCCCCACAAGACCTGTCAACAAGGCGATCAGAACCAGCACGGAAACCCGCCTGCGTGTGCCCAAAAGCTCGGCAACCGCCTCTGCGAAAACCGCCCTGAGGGTGTTGTTCGCGATCCCTGCAGGCATTTCACGAAACTCCGCTTGAGTATGCGTCAATCGATGCGTCATCCCGTCGGGCACAGGATTGTAACCGACAGATGGAGAGGATCGTAACATGGTTTTTCGAATTCAGGAATTGCTCGGCAAGAGACATTCCGCGTGGTCGCTGGCCGCGATCACATGTGTGGTGGCGCCGGCGGTGCTGGCCTGTTCGACGATGGCGCTCGGCCCTGCCGGATCGAGGGAGATTGCCTATAGCTATGACACCTCGGCGACCGGGGCGGGCTACATATTTGTGAACCCCCAAGGTGGCGTCCGCACGTCCATCATGGAAGACAGCACGGCAAGCTGGCCCACCGAGCATGGTAGCGTCACCTTCAATCAGATGGGATTTGGCATGCCGACGGCGGGCATGAATACCGAAGGGCTGTTCGTCTCGCTGATGTGGAACGACGCCGCCGCGTTTCCTGCCACGAAGAGCACGGACATCCTGAACGAATTGGAGTTGATCCAATTGCTGCTGGACCGCGCAGCATCGGTCGAAGAGGCCGTAACCCTTGCACGAGAGGCATCCGTGCAGGCGATGGTTCCGATCCACTACTTCGTTGCAGACGCCACCGGTGCGACGGCGGCGCTCACACCGACACGCGACGGAATTTCAGTGCATCTGGGACATGACATGCCCGTTCCGGCACTGACCAACTCGGACTATGAAGATCTTCTTGCCGGACTGGCGAGCTTTGAGGGGTTCGGCGGCAGCAAACCCGTGCCGGTGTCGAAGACACATGAGCGCAGCAGCCTGAACCGGTTTGTCCTGGCGGCACACGCCACCCACTCCGGATCGAAGGATGCCTTTGCCGCGCTGGAGGATGTTAAAAACGATCAGACGCGCTGGCAGATCGTGGCTTCACCGACGGAGCAGACCATCCGGTTTAAGCTGACCGACACCACGTCGCAGGGGCGCATCGAGATGGGAGATATCGATTTCAGCTGCCGCGACAGCGTGACCGGTCTGAACCTCGAAACCGCCCACACGACGGGCGACACTTTGGATTTCGCTCAGCCCTCCGCCACGGAGATGACGGACGTTCTGTCCAACGTGCTGGCCGGTTTTGCGGACACGATAGGAATGCCGCTGGAATGGGCCGGACCGATCGTAAAAGCGCAGATGGGATCCTTTACCTGCGCTGACTAGGCGCGCACCTTGCGGCCCCCTACCCGGCCAAACATCCCGGTAAAGGCGGGACCTTGCAAAGCCACCTAGGGTTCGTCCGGGACAACGCCCGGTGTCACGGGCTGGGTAATGGCATCCTGCGCAGCAGCGGTGACGGCCTTGCGCTCTTCTTCCGTCAGCGGCTGATCCCCCGCGATCTCGACCTTCACATTGCGTTCGGCCATGCGGATGCCATTGGCCTCGAAAGCATCGCGCACCTTCTGATAGGCATCGCGCCGCACCAGCCATTGCTCGCCCGGACGGGTCATGAATTTTACACCCACGACCATGTTGAATTCTTCCATCCGCCGCACGCCCTGCGATTTCAGCGTGTCCAGAATACTGTCGCCATAATGCTCATTGGCCTTCAGCTCGGCACCGACCTTCTTGACGATCTTCTTGACCAGTTGCAGATCGGTGTCGAAGGGCACGCGGAACTCCAGTTTCATGATCACCCAGTCGCGCGAATAGTTGGTCATGGATTTCAGCTCACCAAAGGGCAGCGTGTGCACCGCGCCGCGGTGATGCCGGATCTGCAGAGAGCGGATAGAGATTTTCTCCACCGTGCCCCGCAGCTGGTCGATCTCGACATATTCGCCCACGCGAAACGCATCATCGACGAGGAAAAAGATGCCGGACACCACATCCTTGACCAGCGACTGCGCACCAAAGCCGATGGCAATGCCCATAACGCTCGCGCCCGCAAGGATCGGCGCGATGTTGACCCCCATCGAGGACAGGACCGACATCACCACCATGCTGAGCAATGTGACCATCAGCACGACACGCAGCAGCGGCAGCAGGGTCGCCATCCGCGCTTCGGGTCCGGGGGCCTGCCCGTCCTCGGGGGGCTTGTAGGCGGCCAAGCGGCGATCAATCGACGATTTGCCCCAGGTCCAGATCAGGTCCGCAATCAGCACCGCCGCCGCGCTGTCGATCAGAATAGAAAACAGCCGCTGTGCAACGGTGGGGTTTTCCGAATTCTCGAAGATGCCCGCGTTCCAGATCAGTGCCAGCGTGAGACCAAGGGCAATGAACATAGCAAACCGGATCAGCCTTTGAGCAATGGGCCGGTAGGTCTCGTAAGGATCGATGATGGGTGCAGGGTCGGCAGACTCTTCTTCCTCGATCACGGCATCTGCAAGCTCCGACGCTTCAGCAGGGGGAGCAGCACGTTCCGCCTTTGCCCGGAAATCTGCGATGACCTGGTCAAAGGTCATATCCGTCCAGGCCCGCAACAACTTGAGGATGGGAATGGCCAGACCAATGCTGAGCACCGTCCACATCAGGGCCCGCACATCAAAGAGCCATGTGACAAACACCAAGGCGCTCAAAAGACTAAGATGAATGCGCCAACGGGCCATGGACCGGTCGGAAAGGGCATCGGAATGCTTCCTGGCCTGCGCAAAACAGATGGCAATCAGCAGCAGTGCAGCCACCAGCAAGAGAACGGCAAAGAGGACAGCAACAGAAAGCGTTTCCGGTGCCATGCGGCCCTGTACATCCGATGTCGTGAGCTGATCAAAGACGTCGATCAGCGAGACGGCAAAAATGACCATCGCGGAAAAGAACATGATGGCCTGCCCGGTAACCCGCGCCATTTTGTCCCCGACAGGCAAAAGCCGCAGTTGCGGCACGCGCGGGGCAAGGAAAAGCTTGGTCAGCGAATTGATCGCCCGGACGGAGAGGATCCCCACAAGTGCTGCGAGGATCAGCGTGCGCAGCAGCGGCGGCCAGTCGATGGTGGAGAAGGCCCCGATGCTGCCGATGGCAAACATCGTCAGACCGACAAAGGCCAGCGCCGTCCGGGTCAGCGCCGCAAACAACCGCTCCCTGGGGCGTTTGAAGGTGCTGAACTCGATCCGGCGTCGCAGCGGGTTGGTGTATTGCCGCGACAGCCACTCCAGCCCGGCGCCGAAGAACAGGAAGATCAGCGCAAAGGTCAGGCTGCGCACCCGCCGGTCCGGTGTTAGCTGTTCCCGCCACTTCTGTGCGATGACCTCGGGTGCCTCACTGAAACTGGCCCAGGCCGCGCTCAGATCGGCGACGCGCGCGCCGACATGATCCGTGGCCTCCGCCAACTGCTCGCGAATGGATTTGATGTTCTGCGGCGCGGCGGCTTCGGCGTCATTTGCCTGCTCCTGCAGCCAGTTCTGAATGCGGTCGTCCGCAAGCAGCCGGGTGAATTCATGCAGGTCGTTCGCGGAGGGGGCATCAATGGCGGGTGCCGGTTCCTGTGCGCTGGCAACCACAGTCGATAGTATCAGTAGGACAGCCGCGGCCCACGCCCTGACGCGCATGAGACCGATCATGCCGGGACCTCAGCGGGATTGGAGACCAGCTCCGGCTTTTCAAAGTCCTTGTCCTTGAAACTGTAGTCCGCCGGATACAGCGGATCGACCTCCAGAAACCCGCCGGAGGGTGTCAGCTGACACGCGAGGCGCACATCTTCTGCGGCCCCGATGCGGCGCAGTGTCTTCATCTCCAGCGCCGTGGGCTCCGGCAGGGGAAACTCCGACGAGACGATACGCACCGCACATGTCCCGCACCGCCCGCGCCCCTCGCACAGACTGGCATGAGGTTGATGGTTCTGCTTGAAACTGTCCAGAATACTCAAATTCGATTGGGTGGTGATGGGCTGGGCATCACCATGCTTTAACAGAACCACCTGGGTCGGTTGGAGCGCGAGTTTCACGGACCTGGCGACAAAAGTCAGCGCGGCCAGAGCGAGGGACCACCAGATCACCTGGCTGGTTGCAGTCTTTACGGTCTGATACGCCACCCTTTGCACCGCCGGGGCTGCGGGCCGCGGTGCCTCAGCCGTTACGGTCGGGGCAGAATAGGCCTGCGTGCTGGCCCGTTGCGCGGCTTGCGCGTCTACCAGCACCCCGCGCCCGGCTTCCGCAAATCCAAGCAGGGCCAGAACCGGGACCGCCACAGCGATGGGATAGATCCAGCCCAACATGTTGCGCATGCTTTCCTTGGACCGCAGCCAGGTAAAGAGACCGGCACAGCCATGCACCCAGACGACAGAAAGCAGGACAACCTGCAGCAATCCAATCTGGGGCTGCGCCAGCCAGAAAAACCGGGTGGCCGCTGCGTAGTCAAAGGTCACTCCGTTGATTTTCAGGGAGGCAACCCCAATCGCGTGGGTGGCCAGCAGCGGCACAACGATCACACCGGAGAGGAGCTGCACAAGATCCTGGGGGTTTGTACGCAAGGTGGGGCGTCGATAGATCGCCCATAGCCCAAGAAAGAAATGGATCACAAGGGCGCTGAGCAACAGTGGGCCCAGCATCGGGGATGCCCAGATTTCGGACAGGTAGGGGCGGGCCGCGTCCATAGCCTCGAGCGAGAACACACCGAGGCTAAGGTTCAGCAAATGGCTGGTCACGAAGATCAGCAAGAAAAGCCCCGACCAGATGCGCATGGTGCGCACAATCAGCCCGGAGCGCGGTCCCTTGGCTTGGTTCATACGATCTGTCCCTTACAATGGGCCCGCACAGTTAAAGACCGACCCGGATACGCGCTTTGCGCGATTATCCTCAGACTGTCGGGATTCTGGAATGGCTTTGCAACCCGTCTGATTTAGCTGGAGCGATTAATTGAACCAGATCATAGGCTGCAGAGTCTAACAGATCCCGTGACGAATACACGGCACGCAGGATGCTCAATGCGGGCTGATACAGTCTGAAAATGTTTCGAGTTCAGGGCATGGAGGCGGTCGCAAGATCGCCAAAGATGGTTTCCCCATGCTCACGCAGGTAAATCCGCAGCCAGGGTGTGAACGTCTCCGGCGTCGCCTCGACCTCGGCACGCAACGTATCAAATGGCATCCAAGACACCGCCATGACCTCATCCGGGTTTGGGGTAATCTTCAGGTCAGCGGGCGCCTGCGCCACAAAGACATCCACCACCTCATGCTCGGTCAGCCCATTGCCCACATCCGCGCGGTATTCCAGATGATGGCGGTGCTGCGGTGCAAGGCCCGTCACGCCGATCTCTTCGTCCAACCGCCGCATGGCGCAGTCCAAAGGTGCTTCGTCCCATTCGGGATGCGTGCAACAGGTGTTCGCCCAAAGCCCCGGCGTGTGGTACTTCCCCATGGCGCGTTGCTGCATCAGCACCGCGTCGCCGTTCAGCACGAAAACCGATACCGCCTTGTGCCGCAACCCTTTCAGGTGCGCTTCGAGCTTTTCCACCGGTGTCAGCGTGCCATTGACCCAGGCCGGGATCATGATCGTCATACGCGCGTCGGTGCCACAAGTCCGCTCAGGTGCGCAAGGTTCTTGAGGCCGATTTTCAGATGCGCCATAGGCCGCGCACGCACCAGCTTCTTGTTCATGTAAGCTTCGAAGGTCAGGCGCTGCACGTCGATGTCGTGGCAGAGCGAGACAAAGCGTTCGCGGCGTTCGTCACTGCGGTAATAGGCGTTCTGCATGGAGCCAAGGACGCGAAACACCGTTTTGTGCTCTTTCATGAAAAGGCTGCGCGCCAAACGCAGATCTTTGACTCGACCGGACGCCAATGTCGCGGCACAGGCAGTTGCAGCCACCCTACCCCCGACCATCGCGTAATAAATGCCTTCGCCGGATGACGGCGCGACGACGCCCGCCGCATCACCGGCGAGCACCACGTCCTTGCCATTGTCCCAGCGGTCCAGCGGTTTCAGCGGGATGGGCGCGCCTTCCCGCCGCAAGGTCTCGCAGTCTGCTAAACCAGCGCTGGCGCGCAACGCTGCGGTGGACTGTTTGAGATCAACGGAGGAAATTTCGGTCCCCATGCCCACGCTGGCGCTGTCGCCGTGCGGGAAAATCCAGCCATAGAAATCCGGGGAGATATCGCCGTCATAGATCACGTCGCAGCGCACCGGGTCATAGAGTTCCGACTTGGCGGGGGCCTTGATGATCTCGTGGTAGGCCAGCACGTAGGGGATCGTATCGCCGCCCGGCACCTCGGCCCGCCCCACCTTGGACCGTGCGCCATCCGCCCCGATCACCAGCCGGGTCTGCACGCGTGTCTCCTCGCCCGAGGCGCGGTCCCGGTAGACAACGAATACGCCCGCGTCCTCGCGCTCGATCCGCACAAAGGTGCCGCTCAGCAGCGTGGCCCCGGCTGCCGCCGCCCGCGCGCGCAGGAACGGGTCGAAATCCTTGCGGTCGACCATGCCGACAAAGCCGTTTTCGATGGGAATATCCACGTGCCGCCCCGTGGGCGAGATCATCCGCGCCGTGTTCACCTTGGCCACAAGCTGGTCGTCTGCGATGTCGAAATCCTGCATCAGGCGTGGCGGGATGGCCCCGCCGCAGGGCTTGATCCGCCCTTCGCGGTCCAACAGGGCGACCTTGTGGCCAGAGTTGACCAGATCCAGCGCCGCCGTCGCCCCGGAGGGCCCACCGCCCACGACAAACACATCATACATGGCTCATTCTCCCGGAACCAGAACCTCATGCCGCACCGCGGGTCGGTCCATCACCCGCAACGCCATATATGCAGCGGCCACGAAAAGCGCCGCCTCGATCAGAAAAACTGTGCCGAAGGCCGTGGCGTCCCGGCCCATTCCAGCGCGCATCACATCCACCAATGCTGCGCCCATCAGCCCGCCGAAGCCTGCGGCCAAGGCCTGTGCCGCGCCCCAAAGCCCCATGCGGGTGCCTTCCCGCGCGTGCCGGCCCTGTCCGGCCAGGGCCATCATCGACCCGATCGCCCCGACGGCAAAGACGCCGTTGAAAAATCCAAGACCCACCACTGCGGGCGTCAAAGGCACCCCGGCACCGAGCTGCCCCAGCAGGGTCAAGGCACCCAGCATCGCCGCCGATCCTAGGCAGCCGCCGATCACCCAGGCGCGCAGGCTGCCCAGTTTGAACCCCGTGGCCATGACGCCCACGACCACCATGCCCAGAAACACGCCGCCGTTTTGCGCCCCGGATAGCGTGGTTGACTGACCGGGGCTGTAGTCAAAAACAAGTCCGGCGTAGGGTTCCAGGATCAGTTCCTGCATGAAGTAGGCCGTCATCGACAGGAAGACGAAGAAGGTGAAATTGCGCGCCTTACGCTCTGCCCAGATCTCCGCCAGCCCTTCGCGGAAGGGCACATGGGCTGCTTCCGGGGCGGCGTCGACACGGGCTTCGACGCCCCAGACAGCGAGGCAGGTCAGGACAAGGGCGCCACCGGTGACGCAGGCCACGATCTGTAAAAGCAGCCCGGATGAATAGGGATCAAGCTGCGCGCCCACCACGCCCGCGGTCACCGCAATCCCGGCGATCATCATCAGCCACGTGATCGTTGCTGCCGCGGCGCGCCGGGTGGGCGCGGTGGCTGTCGCAAGCAGAGCCAAAAGAGAGGTGCCCGAGGCCCCGACGCCAAGACCAATCAGCGCATAGGCGAGGATCGACAGCAGCAGCCCCAGGGTAAACCGCGCCTCCAGCACGACAACCCCATAGGCGGCAAGCATGGCACCGGCCGCCAGCGCCGCCATCCCGAGGATGATCCACCGGGTCCGGTTGCCACCTGTGTCCGACAGAAACCCCCAGTTCGGGCGTGTGATCTGAATGCCGTAGTGCAAGGCGACCAAGAGGCCCGGCATCACCGCAGGCAGGGCCAGTTCCACCACCATCAGGCGGTTCAGGGTCGAGGTGGTGAGCACCACAATCGCGCCCAGACACATCTGCACCAGGCCCAACCGCACGATGGAGAGCCAGCTCAGCCTCATGACAGGCCCCGGACGGCAAAAGCGGTGATCATCATGCCGCTGACATAGAGCAGAACACCGGTGCCGTTGTACCAGGGCGCCTTTGCTTTGGGATCCTTGAACATCACGGTCATCGCCCAGAATTGCACGCCCAACACGGCGCCGACACCGAGAGCATGCAAGGGCTTATCCCAGAGGACTAGCAAGGCAACGACCACCACCTGCGGCACCGCCATCACGGTACAGGCAACCTTGGCCGCCCGTTCGGGCCCAAGTGTCACCGGCAGGGAGTTAACCCCGGTTTGCCGGTCCCCTTCCAGCGCCTTGAAATCGTTCAGTGTCATGATCCCATGCGCCCCGATACCATAGAGCAGGGCCACAGTGATGACATAAAGGCTCGGCGCCCCCGCGCTCAGAATGGCGGCACCGGTAAACCAGGGCAGGGTTTCGTAACTCAGGCCCACCAGCCCCGGCCCCTGGATACCGGAACGCTTCAACCGCACCGGCTCTGCTGAATAGGCCCAGGCCGCGAGCACGCCGACAATGGTGGCCCCAAACCCCCAGGGACCGAATTGCCACCCAACGATCAGGGAGAGTACCGACATCGCCAGCGCGATCCACAAGCCCCAGCGGCCCGGGATGCGCCCCGAGGGGATCGGCCGGTCGGGCTCGTTGATGGCGTCGACGTGGCGGTCGCACCAGTCGTTCGCCGCCTGGCTCATGCCGCAGACAATCGGGCCCGCGAGGATTACCCCGAGGACCACCAGCCACCATTGCCCGGACGGCGACACGCCAGAGGAGATCACCCCGCACAGGTAGGCCCACATCGGCGGGAACCACGTGATGGGTTTGATCAATCGCAGCGTCGCTGCAGGGTCAGGAAAACGGCGCGACTGTATGACCTGAGTGACAGACATGTGTAAACTATGACTGACACTTTGAGTCGGCGCAAGAGGAACGGGGGATGGAGTTGTTGCTCAGCTGTTCTTGCTGAGCAGCCCGTATTTCCGCAGCTTCACGTAGAGGCTCTGGCGCGACAGGCCAAGCATTTCCGCCGCCGCCACACGGTTGTTGCTGGTCAATTCGACCGCGGTCTCGATACACATCTTTTCAACGACATCCGTCGTCTCGGCCACGATATCCTTGAGCGATGCGGAGCCCACCAGCTCCATCACATTGCGCGCAGGCTCTGCAGGCATCTGCGCAGACCCGCCCCCCATGGGCTGGCGCCCGGCCTCCACATGGCTCACATCACGAATGACACAGCCGATCACAGCCTCACCCGTCTCTTCCAGATGCGACGCGGAGATCTCGACCGACAGCCGTGTCCCCAGATCGTTGATCAGTTTGGTAGCGTAGATACGCATCTGCCCGGACCGCTGAGGCTGATCCGTCAGCACACCCAGATCGATCTGCCCGCGCCCCAGGAAATCCGCAAAACTACGCCCGACGACATCCGACAGATGCGCGGCCCCGATGATATCGAGAAAGCTCTCGTTCACCGACACGATCACGCCCTTGCCCGTCATGAACAGCATCGCATCGCTGCCCGACCTGAAAAGCGACAGGGCTTGTGTGGCCGCCGCATCAGAAGATTTCACCTTTTCGTTCTGCTCCTCGATCCGGCAGAGCAGAACACGCTGACCGCCCGCGCGGAAGATGACGGGACGCACAGTCAACGCACGTCCGCCCCGCTGGGCGCGTAATGTGACCTTGCCACCTTCTTCCGCCAGGGTGGCATTCATCAGGCTTTCGGTCAGCTCTACGGTAGAGCGGTCGGCAAACTGCTGCGCAAAGGCACTGCCTTTCAGCGAGTCCAGCTTCAGACCCAGAAGAGACGCCGCCGCTTCATTGGCGTCATCCACCCGGCCTGACTGAACCGAGACGAATGCAATCGCCTGATCGGTATTGGCCAGAAGGACACGGAACCGTGCATCAAACTCACGGCGCGCCTCGTACCCCTGCTCCAGCGCGATCTGCGCTTGCACCAGCTGTTGCTGTGTCTCGGCGATCGGGCGCAGATCGCGGCCCAGCAACAGGGCCGCATTCTCCTGACCAAACCGGTGGAACGTATAGCGCACGGGATATTGCCAGACCGCATTGTCGCTGTGGTTCAGCTCAAGCGGCTTGGTCGGCACCTCCCCTTCCAGATAGGCGGCATGTGCTGCCTCAAACTTCGGCGCCGTCTCGCGGGTCAGAAACTGGACAACCGGCCGGCCTTCCCAATGTTTGAGATTGCCAAAGGATTCGCTGTGCGTGTTCAGCACAACCGACAGGATCACCCCTTCGGCAGAGACCACCAGCGCGATGTCAGAGGCCGCCCCCAGAATGCTGCTCAGGAATTCAGGCTCGATCAGCGGCACAGCGCCACTGCTCCAGAACGTATTGGCGCCGGTTGTCATTTCCTGTTCGGCATCCGGCCACTTTTGGTACAGAAGGTAACGGCGTCTTTGGCAGTCTTGGTCACAATATCTACGCCCGTTGCTTTCTTCAGATCTTCGGCCTCGTCCAGAACGGCGCCGCCAAGCGCAATGACGGGACTCTTCTTGGTTGCCGCGCGGATTACTTGCACTGTCTCCACGACAGTTTCAAGGGTTTCACGCCGCGCGCAGGAGATCATCACCAGATTGGGAAGCTCCTTGAAGACGCGGGCGCTGAGGCTGCCGAGCGTCTCATCAAAGGACACCGAGACCTCGCAGCCCATACGGCGCAATTGTGCTGCGACGACGTTTATACCCAGGAAATGCTGTTCGCCCTGCGGCAAGACAACCATGACCTGCAGCCGCGTTTCATCGGTCGGCAGGTCGATCAGGGTCTGACGCGACGCCTCGCCCAACAGCGATTGCAATCGCAGTGCCCCGACCGTGACGTCCGCAAAACTGATATCATCATCAACCCAGCTTTGCCCCAGAACGCAGGCCGCGTGCGGAATATAAAGGTCAATGATCGCATCGACGCTGAGCCGATGGCCGCGCATCTCCTCCAGCAGCAACCCGGCGTCGAATATGGTGCGCGAGAGAATGGCGCGCACCAGATGATCCAGCACGAACTGGCGCACCCCGTCGCGACACACAACCTGACGGTCGCGCAATACGGAAATGACCTTTGTCGCAAGTGTCCCGACGTATTCCGGCCGGTTGCGTTGAAGGCCACGCGTCTGTGATAGATCATCCTGCGACATGGCACCACCTTGGCCGACTCCGGACATAATGCTCACGGACACAGGCCCGCGCGGAGTCGCTGACTGCGTTAAGCTTCTGTCGTGACCGCCTTAATGTCAAATCAAATTGACAGATTCTGCCTACCTCTACCGCTAAAACTAGACACCCAAGCGCGTTCATACCCCAAAGGTTACTGAGCATTACATCGATTTCCAGCACGAACGGGCCGATCCGCAGTGTAAATACAGAGATTTGACAGTGTAAGTTTCAGTTGACACTTTTCCGGCATTGCCGCTACCGTTGAGAGTATAAATCGAGGGAGGTCATCCACGCGATGGACAGCCACAAGGCTCGAAAATCCGCTCCAACAGGGCTCTATACTGCCGAAGAACGCGCCCGCCGCGACCAAACCGTATGGACCCTGATCCAAGGCATTCTCGCACCTCTTCAATTCGTGGTTTTTCTGATCTCTCTGGTCCTCGTCCTGCGCTATCTTTGGACGGGCCTCGGATATGAAATCGCAACGGTCTCGATCCTGCTGAAAACAGCCCTTTTGTACCTGATCATGATCACCGGTGCGATTTGGGAGAAAATCGTTTTCGGTCAGTATCTTTTCGCGGCCGCGTTCTTCTGGGAAGACGTCTTTTCCTTCGCCGTCATCGCCCTTCACACGGCCTACCTCTGGGCACTGTTTACCGCCGTCCTGGCCCCGGTCCCCCTGATGCTGTTGGCCCTGGCCGCCTATGCGGCCTACGTGATCAATGCGACCCAGTTCGTGCTCAAGCTCCGGGCGGCGAGATTGCAGGCCCAGACCTCCCAAAATCCAGCGCAGGAACTCACCGCATGACCGAGGTCCCACGCCTTCCGACATCTGGTGGTTGCCGCAGCGAACCGATTCTGAAACAGCGCGGCCAGCGGGAAGTCTTTTGCGGCCTGACCGGCATCATTTGGCTGCACCGCAAAATGCAGGATGCCTTTTTTCTCGTCATCGGCAGCCGGACCTGCGCGCATTTGCTGCAATCGGCGGCAGGTGTGATGATTTTTGCCGAACCGCGGTTCGGAACGGCGATTCTCGAAGAGACCGACCTTGCAGGGCTCGCAGATGCGCAGACCGAACTCGATAAAGTCGTCGATCAGCTGCTGGCCCGCCGCACCGACATCAAACAGCTGTTCCTCGTCGGTTCCTGCCCCTCAGAGGTGATTAAGCTCGACCTCAGCCGGGCCGCCGAGCGCATGACGGAAAAATACGCGCCCTCGGTCCGGGTGCTGAATTTCTCCGGCTCCGGCATTGAAACGACCTTTACCCAGGGCGAGGATGCCTGCCTGGCGTCGATGGTACCAGTCCTACCGGAGACCTCCGAACGACAATTGCTTCTGGTTGGTGCATTGCCCGATGTAGTCGAAGAACAGGCCGTCTCCCTGTTAACCCAGATGGGCATCGGCCCGATCAAGGTTCTGCCTGCCCCCCGCGCCGACACGGACCTCAGACTTGGGGAAAACATAGTCTTCGCGCTGACACAACCGTTCCTGGGCGACACGCACGCAGCGCTGGAACGACGCGGTGCACGCCACCTGCCGGCCCCCTTCCCCTTTGGGGAGGAAGGCACAACTGCCTGGCTGCGCGCCATCGCCGATGAATTTGACATCGACGCGGAAACCTTCGAGCGTGTCACCGCAGCGCCCCGCACCCGCGCCCGCAAAGCCATCGCACAGGCGTCCGAGGCCCTGCGCGGCAAATCCATCTTCTTCTTTCCCGACAGCCAGCTGGAAATCCCGCTGGCCCGTTTCCTGACCCGGGAATGCGGCATGGAGGCGATCGAAGTCGGCGCGCCCTTCATCCACAAGGGCATCGTCGGCCCCGATCTGGACATGCTCGCCCAGGGCCCGACCTTGTCCGAAGGACAGGATGTCGACCTGCAGCTCGACCGCTGCCGAACCGCCCGCCCCGATCTCACGGTCTGCGGCCTTGGTCTCGCCAATCCGCTGGAGGCTGACGGTCTGGCCACCAAATGGGCCATCGAACTGGTCTTCACCCCGGTGCATTTCTACGAGCAGGCAGGCGATCTCGCGGGCCTCTTTTCCCGCCCGGTCCGCCGCGCCAACCTGCTGAGACTGGAGGCCGCCGAATGAGCCTTCATTGTTCCAAAAATATGCAAAAGCACCCCAAACCATGAAGCTCACCGTCTGGACATATGAGGGTCCGCCCCATGTCGGCGCCATGCGTGTCGCCACCGGCATGACCGGTCTGCACTATGTCCTGCATGCCCCGCAAGGCGACACCTACGCCGATCTGCTCTTCACGATGATCGAGCGGCGCAATCACCGTCCCCCCGTCACCTACACCACCTTCCAGGCCCGCGATCTGGGCTCCGACACGGCCAATCTCTTCAAGACCTCGCTGCAGGACGCCTATGCACGGTTTCAACCGGAAGCGCTGATCGTCGGCGCCTCCTGCACCGCTGAACTCATCCAGGATGATCCGGGTGGCATGGCCGAGACCATGGACATCCCCGTGCCCGTGATCCCTTTGGAACTGCCAAGCTACCAGCGCAAGGAAAACTTCGGCGCGGATGAGACTTTTTTCCAAATCGTGCGAACCCTCGCAAAACCTATGCAGCGCACTGCGCAAATCACCTGCAACCTGATCGGCCCAACCGCGCTCGGCTTTCGCCACCGCGACGACATCACCGAGATGACCTCGCTGCTGTCGGACATGGGCATCAGTGTTAATGTTGTGGCCCCGATGACCGCACGCCCCTCCGACATTGCCCGCATGGGAGCTGCGCATTTCAACGTGCTGATGTACCCCGAGACCGCCGAAAGTGCGGCGCGCTGGATGGAGCGGGAACTTAATCAACCCTATACAAAGACGGTGCCCATCGGCGTTGGCGCCACCCGTGATTTCGTGTCTGAAGTCGCCAAGATCACCGGCGTAAAACCTTACCTGGACGACAGCCGCCTGCGCCTGCCGTGGTATTCGAAATCCGTCGACAGCACATATCTGACCGGCAAGCGCGTCTTTCTCTTTGGCGACGGCACCCATGTGGCCGCCGCAGCCCGCATCGCGCGGGATGAGATGGGCTTCGAGGTCGTGGGCCTGGGCTGCTACAACCGCGAAATGGCGCGGCCCATCCGGGCGTTGGCAAAGGACTATGGCGTCGAGGCGCTGATCACCGATGATTATCTAGAAGTCGAGCGCGTGATCGAAGCGCTGCAGCCCGAGATGATCCTCGGCACGCAGATGGAACGTCACATCGGCAAGCGGCTTGGTATTCCCTGCGCCGTCATCTCTGCGCCGGTGCATGTGCAGGATTTCCCTGCGCGCTACTCTCCCCAAATGGGGATCGAAGGCGCGAATGTGATCTTCGACACCTGGGTGCACCCGCTGGTCATGGGGCTGGAGGAGCATCTGCTGCACATGTTCCGGGACGATTTCGAGTTCCATGATGCTGCGGGACCTTCGCACCACGGCGGTCACGCACCGAAACCTGATATGGAAGGGGGGCCAGCCCCCCAAGCTGCGCTTTCCCCCCGGGATATTTCAAGCCAGAAGAAGCAGGGCGCGGATGTCATCTGGTTGGACGATGCAGAGCGCGAATTGAAAAAGATCCCCTTCTTCGTACGCGGCAAGGCGCGGCGCAATACCGAGAGTTTTGCCACCGAACGTGGGGTTTCAGAGATCAGCATCGACACGCTTTACGAGGCCAAGGCCCATTATGCGCGATGACCGGGGCATAAACGGGCGTCTGCCCGGCTACCGCGTCGTGATCCTGACGCTGGACAGCCACGCAGCTGGCCCTGCTCTGCGCGCGATGGACCGGCTGAGCCTCGACTATCCCGGCCTTTCCGTCTCAGTGCACGCCGCCGCCGAATGGGGTGAGACGCCTGGGGCTTTCGAGGCCGCAAAGGAGGCCGTTGAGACCGGCGACATCATCGTCGCCAATCTGCTGTTCCTCGAAGAACATATCTCGCGCATCCTGCCCAGCCTGCAGGCCCGCCGTGATCATTGTGATGCGATGATCGGCGTGATCGCCGATGCAGCGATTGTGAAGCTGACGCGCATGGGATCACTCGACATGATGGCGCCGCAGTCGGGCACCATGAAGCTGATGAAACGGCTGCGCGGCTCGTCCAAGCCTTCGAGTTCTTCCGGCGCGCAGAAAATGGCGCTGCTGCGGCGTCTGCCTAAGATCCTAAAGTACATACCCGGTAAGAGCCAGGATCTGCGTGCCTGGTTCCTGACCATGCAATACTGGCTCGGCGGGTCGGACGATAACGTCGAGGCGATGGTCCGCTTCCTGGTGAACCGTTACGCGCAAGGGACCGGTTGGACCCCTGCGCCCGAGGCCGCAGCCCCCATCGAATACCCCGATGCCGGGCTCTACCACCCAGATTTGCCGGGCCGGATCACCACGGATGCGGCTCACCTGCCCGCGCCCAAAGGGGCAACGATGACCGTGGGGTTACTGATGATGCGGTCTTACGTGCTGTCGTCAGACACGGCACATTACGATGCGGTCATCAGGGCCTTCGAAGCCCGCGGCATCCGGGTTCTGGCAGGGTTTGCCGGAGGGTTGGACGGTCGGCCCGCCATCGACGCCTATTTCCGTGATGGCAATGACGTAAAGATCGATGCGCTGGTCTCGCTGACCGGGTTTTCGCTGGTCGGCGGCCCGGCCTATAATGACAATGTCGCCGCGATCGAGGTACTGACCGCGCTTGATGTGCCCTACATCGCCGCCCATCCGCTGGAGTTCCAGACGCTTGCTCAATGGTCTGCGTCCGCTCAGGGGCTAGGGCCGATCGAAACAACAATGCTGATCGCCCTGCCCGAGCTGGATGGCGCCACGACACCCACGGTCTTTGCAGGCCGTCACGGGGAAAGCGGTTGCCAGGGCTGCGCCCGTGCCTGCAACGGCCGGAGCGCGAATAAGGCAATGGCCCCCTGCCCTGAACGGATCGAGGCGCTGGTCGCGCGCACCGAACGGCAGGCGAGATTGCGCCAATCAGAGACCTTCAACCGGACCGTCGGCATCGTGCTTTTTGGCTTCCCACCAAATGCGGGTGCCGCTGGCACTGCCGCACACCTCAGCGTTTTTGAAAGTCTTTTCAATACGTTGGTGCGTATGAAAACAGAAGGCTATGATGTCGAAGTGCCCGAAAACGTCGACGCTTTGCGCGCCGCGGTGCTCGAAGGCTCGGCCCAAAGATACGGGCAGGAGGCCAATGTCGCCGCCCACGTCAGCGCCGATGAGGTTGTCAGCAACACCCCCTGGCTGAGCGAGATCGAAGCGCAATGGGGTCCGGCTCCCGGACGCGTGCAATCGGACGGGCGCGGGGTGTTCGTTCTGGGCGCACAGTTCGGCAAGGTCTTTGTCGGGTTGCAACCGGGGTTCGGCTATGAGGGTGACCCGATGCGTCTGCTCTTCGAGCGCGGCTTTGCCCCGACACACGCCTTCACGACCTTCTATCTCTGGCTTAAGAATACGCTGAAGGCCGATGTGCTGCTGCACTTCGGGATGCATGGTGCGTTGGAATTCATGCCGGGCAAGCAGGCGGGGCCCTGCGGTGCGGATTGGCCCGACCGGTTGATCGGTGACATGCCGAATGTCTATCTCTATGCGGCCAACAACCCGTCTGAGGCAACACTGGCCAAGCGGCGCAGCAACGCGGTGACCATCAGCCATCTGACGCCGCCGCTGGCCACTGCCGGGCTCTACAAGGGGCTGGCGGAGTTGAAAGACAGCCTGACCCGGTGGCGCGGCAGCGATCCTGCGGCGCCGGACCGCGCCGATCTGGAAACGCTGATCGCGGAACAGGCTGCAGCAGTGGATATGGGCGGCGTGCCTGTCGAGGCGCTCTGGATCAAGCTGCTGGAGACCGAGGAAGCGCTGATCCCCGAAGGTCTGCATGTGGTTGGCCAACCGCTAAGCAATGCTGAGCGGACTGAGTACCTGCGCATCCTGCCCGACCTTGATGACGGTACACGGGCACACGTCGATCACCTGTTGCGGCAGGAAACCGAGCTTGATGCATTGATGGCCGCCCTTGCCGGGCATTTCACGGCGCCCGTGGCAGGTGGCGACCTGATCCGCTCCCCCGAGATTCTGCCGACGGGGCGCAATATCCATGCCTTTGACCCGTTTCGGATGCCCACGGCCTTTGCGTGTCAGGATGGGGCCAAACAGGCGCGACTGCTGCTTGAGACCCATGACAGCCTGCCGCGCACCGTGGCGCTGGTGCTCTGGGGCAGTGACAATATCAAGTCCGACGGCGGGCCCATTGCCCAGGCGCTTGCATTGATGGGCTGTACCCCGCGTTTCGACAGTTTTGGCAGGATTTCCGGCGCTGATCTGATCGCGCTGGAGGACCTGGGACGGCCCCGCATCGACGTGATCATGACGCTCTCGGGGATTTTCCGCGACCTGCTGCCCTTGCAGACGCGCATGCTGGCTGAGGCGGCGCTGAAATGCGCAACGGCAGATGAGCCGCTGGATCAGAACTACATCCGCGCCCATGCGCTGGCCTATGTGGAAAAGACCGGATGCGCTGTTGAGGAGGCCGCCCTGCGGGTCTTTTCCAACGCGGAAGGCGCGTATGGGTCGAACGTGAACGGGCTGGTAGACAGTTCAGCCTTCGGCGACGAGGACGAGTTGGCTGATGCCTATGAGGCGCGCAAGAGCTTTGCCTATGGCACCGACGGCAAAGCCGCCGCCAATACGGCGTTGTTACAGGCCACACTGGCCGAGGTCGACGTGGCCTATCAGAACCTTGAATCGGTTGAGCTGGGTGTGACGACGGTTGATCACTATTTCGACACGCTGGGCGGCATCGCCCGCGCGGTGAAACGCGCCAAGGGATCGGATGCGGCCGTCTATATCGGCGATCAGACCCGCGGGACGGGCAAGGTCCGCACGCTGAAGGATCAGGTGGCGCTGGAGACCCGCGCCCGCAGTCTGAACCCCAAGTTTTTCGAGGGTTTGCTGAAGCACGGTCCCGAAGGCGTGCGCCAGATCGAGGCGCATGTGACCAATACGCTGGGTTGGTCGGCGACCACCGGGCAAGTCGATGATTGGGTGTATCAGCGCATTTCCGAGACTTTTGTGCTGGACACGGAGATGCGCCAGCGTCTCGCTGACCTGAACCCCACCGCCTCCAGCCGCATGGCGAACCGTTTGCTGGAGGCCAATGACCGGAATTACTGGTCGCCTGACGCGGACACGTTGGCCGCGCTGCAGGAAGCGGCAGATGCGCTTGAAGACCAGTTGGAAGGGATCGCAGCACAATGATCCGGATCTCCGACATCGACGTAGGAAGCCTCCGGCGGGCATATTTTTGGAACAATGAAGGGGAGTGCGCCCCTTTGAAAGGACGTGTGACATGAGTCCACTCGACAGGACACCCCCCTCGTTGCGGGGTCAGGACGGCGAAGGCTCGGTGCAGGTCCATCAGGACGAAAGTGCCAAGATCGAGGGCGCCAAGGTCTTTTCGGTCTACGGCAAGGGCGGGATCGGGAAATCGACCACCTCGTCGAACCTGTCGGCGGCGTTTTCCATGCTGGGCAAGCGGGTGTTGCAGATCGGCTGTGACCCGAAGCATGACAGTACGTTTACGTTGACCGGCAGCCTCGTGCCCACGGTGATTGATATTCTGAAGGAGGTGGATTTCCACCCCGAGGAGCTGCGCGCCGAGGATTTTGTCTTTGACGGCTTCAACGGCGTGAAATGCGTCGAAGCCGGGGGGCCCCCCGCAGGTACCGGCTGTGGCGGTTATGTGGTTGGCCAGACCGTGAAGCTGCTGAAACAGCATCATCTGCTGGAAGACACCGATGTGGTGATCTTTGACGTGCTGGGCGATGTGGTCTGCGGCGGGTTTGCAGCGCCTTTGCAGCACGCGGACCGGGCGTTGATCGTCACCGCCAATGATTTCGACAGCATCTATGCGATGAACCGGATCATTGCCGCCGTGCAGGCGAAATCGGCCAATTACAAGGTGCGGCTGGCGGGCTGTGTCGCCAACCGCAGCCGCGAGACTGATGAGGTGGATCGGTACTGCAAGACCGTGGGGTTCAACCGGATCGCGCATATGCCGGATCTGGACGCCATTCGCCGGTCGCGGCTGAAGAAAAAGACGCTCTTTGAGATGCCGGATGATGAAGAGATCGTGCAGGTGCGCAAGGAGTACATCCGCCTTGCCGAAACGCTGTGGAACGGCACGGAACCGTTGGCCCCTGCCCCGCTGCCCGATCGAGATATTTTTGAACTGCTGGGATTTGACTGATGCGGGACGTCGCCCCTTTCACTTCACCGGCCGCTGTGCCTGAGGCCGCGTTGCAGGCGCGGTCCGGGTATGATGCGACCCTGGGGCGCGTCGAGACCTATTTCGACAAGACCGCGACCAAGACCTGGGCGCGGCTGACCTCGGATGCGCCGGTGTCTCGAATTCGCGAGACGGTCCGGCAGGGGCGCGACCGGATGCGGGCGCTGATGCTGAGCCGTCTGCCCGCCGATCTGACCGGACATCGTGTGTTGGATGCTGGCTGTGGCGCGGGGCAGATGACGGCGGAACTGGCCGCGCGCGGGGCCGAGGTCCTAGCGATTGATATTTCACCGCAGCTTGTGGACATCGCCGAGCTGCGCCTGCCGGAAGAGTATCGCAAGCAGGTCACTTTTACCTCCGGCGACATGCTGGACACCGCCCTGGGCCGCTTCGACCATGTGATCGCGATGGACAGCCTGATCTACTACAACGCCAGGGACATCGGCACAGCGCTGGCCGGGCTGGAAAAGCGGACGGACCGCACGATTGTCTTCACTGTCGCCCCGCGTACCCGCCTGCTGATGGCGATGTGGTATGCGGGCAAGCTGTTCCCCCGGTCCGACCGCAGCCCGGTCATGATCCCGCACGCGCATCAACCACTGGCACAGGCCGCGCGCGCAGAAGGGGTCAGCGGCATGATCCGCCCGGTGGAGCGTATCTCTTCCGGGTTTTACATCTCTCAGGCGATGGAGGTGCGTGCATGACGTCGCGCCTGCAGTCCCTCTCGCTCAAGGCCATGCCCTTTGCCGATGCGGCCAGCGCTGACCTGCCGATGGGGCAGCTCTTGCGCCTGTCGCTGTTTCAGGTCTCGGTGGGGATGGCTTCGGTACTGCTGCTGGGCACGCTCAACCGGGTGATGATCGTGGAACTGAGCGTACCTGCGATGATCGTGGCACTGATGATCGCCCTGCCAGTGCTGATCGCGCCCTTCCGGGCCCTGCTGGGGTTCCGCTCGGATACCCACAAATCCGCGATTGGCTGGAAACGCATCCCCTACATCTGGTTTGGATCGCTGTGGCAGTTTGGCGGGCTGGCAGTGATGCCCTTTGCGCTTCTGGTGCTGGGCGGCGATGTGGTGCACGACATTCCCTTTGCGGGTGAGGTGCTGGCCGCACTTGCTTTCCTGATGACCGGTCTTGGCATGCATATGACGCAAACCGCCGGGCTGGCTTTGGCCTCGGACCGGGCCACGGACGAAACCCGACCCCGGGTCGTTGCGCTCCTCTATGTCATGTTCCTTGTCGGCATGGGGATTTCGGCGGTGATCATGGGCGTGCTGCTCACCGATTTCACCGCGCTGAAACTGATCCGCGTGGTCCAGGGCGCCGCCGTCGTGGGCATCGCGCTGGTGCTGATTGCCCTTTGGAAACAAGAACATGTGCGCCCGATGAGCCGCGAGGAGCGGGCGGAACCCCGCCCGGCCTTCTCGGAGGCATGGCGCGATTTCATGACGGGCGGGCGCGCCGGACGGCTGCTGGCCTGCGTCTTTGTCGGCACCATGGCCTTCAACATGCAGGACGTTCTGCTGGAACCCTATGGCGGCGAAATCCTCGGGCTGTCCGTCTCTGCCACCACCTTGCTCACCGCCCTCTGGGCCGCAGGCGCGCTGATCGGGTTTGCGCTGGCCGGGCGGCGGTTGTCGGGTGGCTCCAACCCCTACCGTCTGGCCGGGGCCGGGATCGTGGCGGGTATTTGGGCCTTCTCCATGGTGATCTTTGCCGCACCGATGAATTCAAACGCACTGTTCTTTGCAGGGGCGGGCGTCATTGGCTTTGGCGGCGGGCTTTTCGCCGTGGCCACGCTGACCGCGGCCATGACCATGCCCGCGACCGGCAGGGCGGGCCGGGGTCTTGCCCTCGGGGCCTGGGGCGCGGCCCAGGCCACCGCGGCGGGCGTCTCCATCGCCATCGGCGGGGGCCTGCGCGACTGGGTGGGCCATGCGGCCACCTCCGGCCAGCTTGGCGAGGTCCTGAACAGCCCCGCCACCGGATATTCATTCGTTTACCACACCGAGATTGGCCTCTTGTTTGCCACGCTCGTAATCCTGGGACCGCTCGTGCGCCAAAGTGGCCCCCTCACCCCGACGGAACGCGGCACCCGGCCCATGGGCCTCGCCGATTTCCCGACATGACCCCGTTTCAGGAGGAAACACTATGACTGGAACATTCTTTGGCGAATTCGATCTGGCGAGCCTTTCGCTCTGGCTCTTTTACGTGTTCTTCGCGATCCTCATCATCTGGATTCAGCGTGAGAACATGCGCGAGGGCTATCCGCTGGAAGATGACGAGGGCAACAAGTCCTCCAACCCCAGCATGTGGCCCCTGCCCGAGGATAAGACCTTCAAACTGCCGCATGGGCGCGGCGAGGTCACCGTGCCGAGCGGCCAGACGCCGGAACGCGCGGATATCGCGCTGAAACGGGTCGGGCCGGGTAATGGCTATCCGCTGGAACCGACGGGTGATCCGATGCTGGACGGGGTTGGACCTGCCAGCTGGGCCCCGCGCCGCGATGCGCCGGAACTGGACGGCCATGGGCACCCCAAGATCGTACCGATGTCCGGGGCCGAAGGCTTCCATGTCGCCGCAGGCCGTGACCCGCGCGGGCTGCCCGTTGTTGCCGGAGACGGCGAGATCGTAGGTAAGATCGTGGACATGTGGCTCGATGAACCGGAACAGTTGGTCCGCTATCTGGAGCTGGAACTAGATAGCAAGTGGGGCTCCGGCAACCGCCTGCTGCCGATCACCTTCGCCCGCATCCGGTCGAACCGCGTCAGCGTGCATGCCCTGCACGGCAAGCATTTCGCCACCGTGCCCACCATCGCCAGCCCGCGCCAGGTGACCCTGCTCGAAGAGGACAAGATCTCGGGCTACTACGGCGGCGGCAAGCTCTTTGCCGGGAACCGCGCCGAACCGAAACTCTGACCACCTGCGCGCGGGTGGCCAAGGGCCCGCGCGCATCAACCCGCAAATGGAGATACTCGCCATGTCCCATGATGATTTCGAGATCGAGCCCGTGGAAGGGCTGCCCGAGGAGCCACCCAGAGGAGAGCAGATCCTCTGGCAGGGGCGCCCCGACTGGTGGCGCCTCAGCATCGAGGCGCTCAGCCTGAAATGGGTGGCGGGCTATTTTGCCCTGCTTGCGATCTGGCGATTTCTCTCCGGTGTCGACCTGATGCCGCTCGGCCGGGCGATCGGATCGGCGGTGCCCTTTGTCCTGCTGGGTCTGGTGGTCTGCGGGCTACTGATGCTGGTGGCCTACGTGCAGGCGCGGGCCACAGTGTACACGGTAACTGACGCCCGCGTCGTGATGCGGATTGGGGCCGCGCTCACCATCACGCTGAACCTGCCCTACACGCAGGTGGGCAACGCCATGCTGGATTTGCGCAAGGGCGGCACCGGCACCATCGCGCTGGAGACCATCGGCGATACCAGGCTGAGCTATCTGGTCTGCTGGCCGCATGTCCGCCCCTGGCACATCAAACATACGCAGCCCGCGCTGCGCTGTATCCCCGAGGCGGAAAAGGTCGCCCGCCTGCTGGCCGAGGCCGCAGAGGCACGCGTATCTGTACCGCATGTAAGCCGCGCCCTGCCCCGCACAGCCGTGGCAGCGGAGTAAGCGGATATGAGCACCCACACCCACCCCCGCATCCATGCCAAGCCCGAAGAGCTGGTGCCCCGCATCCTTGTGCGCATCATGTTCGGGCTGGTCGCCTGCGTGCTGGTGATCGTGAGCCTCGCCACGCTCACCGGTCGCCCGGTGCAGAACACGCCCCCCGTCGCCCCGATCATCGCGGAGCGCGCGATCATCCTGACCGGCGATGCCTCGGGCGCTGCGCGTGTCTTTGACACCAATGGCGTACTGATTGCCGATTTCCCGTCTGACAAGGGCGGCTTTGTCGCTGGTGTCGAACGGGTGCTGGCCCGCACGCGCGGGCTGCAGGGCATCGACC
Organism: uncultured Roseobacter sp.; assembly: GCF_947492555.1. Classification (GTDB taxonomy): domain Bacteria; phylum Pseudomonadota; class Alphaproteobacteria; order Rhodobacterales; family Rhodobacteraceae; genus Roseobacter. The sequence goes on along the minus strand of NZ_CANLNE010000005.1, from coordinate 39,806 downwards.
CCGCCACCCCCGTTCTTTTGCAATTGCGCGAGGGCAACCGCCTGTCGCTGCATGACCCCGCCACCGGATGGTCCGCCGAGCTTATGGGCTTTGGCGCATCCAACTCCCGCGTCTTCGCCAGACTGCTGGACCAACCCTGAACCTTAGGAGGAAGCCACCTATGGGACTACTGACGAAAGACTTTGAACGTGCCCCCTGCACGGTCGAAATCAGCCACAAATTCGAGAGCCTGCATGCGCATGTGCGGTTCGACAACGGCGCCGTGATCTACCCCGGTGACGAAGTGAAGGTGCACGGCGACGAGATCATGGCCCCTTTCGGTGAGATCGTCACCGAGAAGCGTGAGGCCACGATCATCCGCGCCAGCAAGCTCGAACAGCTCTGGACCCGCCTGACGGGCGATTTCGAGGTCATGGAGCTGTGTGAATTTTCCTTCTCTGAGGAGGTCACACTATGAACGTTCAGACCCCCCGCCCCTCTGATGCGCCGAAAAACCTCAAGCATACGGCGGACGCCACCACGGTCGAGGAAGGCCTCGCAATCCAGGAAGAGCAGGCCAAGTTCGACAGCAAGGCCGCGACCGAGATCGCCATGCAGAACACCCTGCTGACGCCACGGTTCTACACCACCGATTTCGACGAGCTGGATGCGATAGATGTGTCGTCCGTGCGTGAGGATTGGGACAAGCTGATCGACCAGATGGTGTCAGACCCCAACAAGGGCCATTTCCGCAAGAATGAAGACTGGGACCATGTGGATTGGGACGGGATGGAACCGGGCCTGAAGAAGGAGTTCATCGACTTCCTGATAAGTTCCTGCACGGCCGAGTTTTCGGGTTGCGTGCTCTACAAGGAAATGAAGCGGCGCGGGGCCAACAAGGACATCACCCAGCTGTTTCAGCTGATGGCGCGGGATGAGGCGCGGCATGCGGGCTTCATCAACGATGCGCTGCGCGAAGCGGGTGTGGCGGTGAACCTTGGGTTCCTGACACAGAAGAAGAAGTACACCTACTTCAGACCAAAGTTCATCTACTATGCCACCTATCTTTCCGAGAAGATCGGCTATGCGCGGTACATCACGATTTTCCGCCACCTTGAGGCGCATCCAGAGCATCGGTTCCACCCGATCTTCAAGTGGTTTCACGAGTGGTGCAATGATGAGTTCAGCCACGGCGAAGCCTTTGCACTGCTGATGAAGACCAATCCCAAGCTGACAAGCGGGTTCAACGTCTATTGGATCAAGTTCTTCCTGACGGCGGTCTATGCCACAATGTATGTCCGCGACCACCAGCGCCCCGCCTTCCACGAGGCTTTGGGGGTTGATCCGGATTGGTATGCGCATGAGGTCTTTACCAAGACCTCGAAGCTCAGCGAGCAGATTTTCCCGATCACGCTGGACATCGACCATCCGCGCTGGCAGCCGACGCTGGAGAAGCTGCAGAAGGCCAATGCAGACCTGGCCAAGGCGACGCAAGAAGGTCGGTTCTTTGCCAAAATCGGCGCCCAGGCGCGGGCGGCGGCGGCCTTTGTGTCGCTGATCACGATCCCGGCGAACAAACATCAGGTGCCAACCTCGACCCGGCTGGAGCCGGCGTATTGAAACAGGCGCACATCATAGATGTTTGCGCTTCAGGCAGGCGCGGGCGCTGGGGCCATACGAGGCCCTGCGCGCCCGGTCTCCCTTGCGGGAGACGTGACCCGTGAACCTCTGGACGCCTGCCCTTTTTGCGCTGTTTCTGTGGTGGTTTTCCACCGGTGCGATCCTTTGGGTGGTGAAGTCTGCAGATCGCAACGGGTTGGCCGCACGCAAGCGTGCGGTGCTGCTGGGTCTGCCGTTCCTCGGGCTTGGCTGTCTGGGGTTCTGGGCGTCGCTGCAGGATGCGTCGGCTTTCGGGGCCTACACGGGCTTTGTTGCAGCGCTGGCGATCTGGGGCTGGATCGAACTGGCGTTCCTGACCGGGATCATCACCGGGCCCAACGACCACAAACTGCCTGAGAATGTCCCGGAATGGGAGCGGTTTATCCGCGCCTGGGGCACGCTTGCCTATCACGAGATGCTGCTGGTGGCGACGCTGATCGCGATGGTGCTGATCGACTGGAATCTGGGTGCTGAGAATAAATTCGCCACCTGGACCTTTGCGGTGCTGTTCTTCGCGCGTCTCTCCGCCAAGCTGAACCTGTTTTTCGGCGTGCCCAAGATCAACATCGATTTCCTGCCCGAAGCGCTCGCCCATCTGCCGAGCCACTTCCGGCACCGCGCGATGAACTGGTTTTTCCCGATCTCCATCACCGCGCTGACTTTTGCCGCAGCCTGCTGGCTGGAACGGCTCTATGCCGCCGAGACCGCAGGCGCCATCGCAGGGTTCACCCTGCTGACCGCCATCACCGCCTTGGCGCTTTTCGAGCACTGGATGATGGTGCTGCCAATCCCGGACGAGAAACTCTGGCGCTGGATGATGCCAACTGAAGCGCCGACAAAAAATCAAAATCAACCTATACCGACAGCTAAAATCAAGGGGGGACATCATGGACTTTGATGCACTGTTCCAGACACAGCTCGATGAGCTCAAGAACGATGGCAACTACCGCATCTTCGCGGAACTGGAGCGCAAGGCTGGGGCCTTTCCGACCGCGAAATGCCATGATGAGGACAGCCCTGATCAGGTGACCGTCTGGTGCTCGAACGACTATCTGGGCATGGGCCAGCACCCTTCCGTCATCAACGCGATGAAAGAGGCGATTGATAATTGCGGTGCAGGCGCAGGCGGGACCCGCAACATCTCGGGCACCAACCACAATCACAAACTGCTGGAGGCAGAACTGGCCGACCTGCACGGCAAGGAGCAGGCGCTGCTGTTTACCTCGGGCTATGTCTCGAACTGGGCGGCGCTTAGCACGCTGGGCGCGCGGATCCCCGATTGTGTGATCCTCAGCGATGAACTGAACCATGCCTCTATGATCGAAGGCATTCGTCACTCCCGCGCCAACAAGGTGCTGTGGCGGCATAACGACCCGGAAGACCTGGATCGCAAACTGGCCGCCCTGCCCGCCAATGCGCCAAAGATCGTGGCGTTTGAGAGCGTTTATTCCATGGACGGCGACATCTGCCCGATGAAAGAGATCGTCGAGGTGGCCGAAAAGCACGGCGCCATGACCTATCTCGACGAGGTGCACGCGGTGGGCCTTTACGGACCGCACGGTGGTGGCATTTCGGAACGCGAGGGGCTGGCGGACCGTATCACCCTCATTGAAGGCACCCTGGGCAAGGCCTACGGCGTCGTGGGCGGCTATATCACGGGCTCTGAGGCCTTATGCGACTTTATCCGGTCCTTTGCCTCCGGTTTCATCTTCACGACCGCCCTGCCCCCCGCTGTGGCGGCCGCAGCGCAAACCTCGATCCGGCATCTCAAGCAGTCCGATCAGGAGCGCCTTTTGCAGCGCGAGCGCGTGGCCTATCTGCGCAAACGGCTGGATATGGAAGGTATCCCGCATCTGGACAACCCCAGCCATATCATCCCCGTGATGATCAAGGACCCGGTCAAGTGCCGCATGATCGCGGACTACCTGATGCAGCAGTACGGAATCTACGTACAGCCCATCAACTACCCGACGGTCCCGAAGGGCACCGAACGGCTGCGCTTCACCCCCTCCCCGCTGCACAGTGTCGATGATATCGAAAAACTTGTGCTCGCGCTCAAGGAGCTGTGGAAGCAATGCGCAATATCGCACGCAGTGGCCTGAGCGCGCGACATTGTGACTGTTGACTCTGATCGATATCTCCTACGTTGTACCCCAAGCAACTAAGGAGATAACGATGATACGTACCTTTGCAGCCATCATAGCGATCAGCTTTGCCGCCCCGGCATTCGCCGACGGCCATTCGGCAGGTGACGCGGCAGCTGGCGAAAAGACCTTCAACAAGTGCAAGTCCTGCCACATGATCGAGACAGATGACGGCGAGGTGATCGTCAAGGGCGGGAAGACCGGCCCGAACCTCTATGGTGTTATCGGTCGCCAAGCGGGCAGTGCTGACTTCCGCTATGGCGATGATCTGGTTGCCGCCGGAGAAGCCGGCCTCGTCTGGGATGAAACGACCCTGGCGGAATACACTGCGGACCCCCGCGAATTCCTGCGCACCTATCTTGACGATTCCAAAGCCAAATCGCGCATGGCCTTCAAGTTGAAGAAAGGTGGCGAAGACGTTGCAGCCTACCTCGCTTCGGTAGGCCCACAGAGCTAAACCTGACGAACACACAACAAGCCGTCGCTCGTGACCCGGGCGGTGGCTATTTTTTTGCCTGCACCTTGACGCTTTACTGTGAAACGGTCACCGCATCAGGCAAAATCTCTTCCAGCAACCCATTCAGGAAATCCTGCACTTTATCGTGCCGCACCCGCGCAAGCCGCCGTCCTGTGGCGGTCTGAAAAGAACCGCTCAACGTCAACAGCTTGGTTTGGAAATGATCCATGGCAAAGGCCCGGTCATCAAGCGCCCGTCGGTCTGCCCCCGGATCGAACGGGTCACAGATTGGCCGGTTCATCTGGCCCGACACATGAAAACAGCGCGCGATCCCGATATGCCCTATGGCGTCGAGCCGGTCCGCGTCCTGTAGAATCTTCGCCTCTAGCGTAGTGGGTACAATACCCGCAGAAAAGCTATGGGCCTCAATGGCATGTCGTACTTTTTCGACATCCCCTGCGGTCCAGTTCAGGCTGTCCAGCACGTGCGCCGCCTTTTCGGCTGCCATGCGCGAAGCAGATGATCTCAACGGTGAATCCTTCGGCACGTGAACGCAATCGTGCAAGAGTGTCGCAGCTGTCAAAACCGGCCTGTCACCGCCTTCCTCTGCCATGAGCCTTTCGGCGTTCCCCCAGACGCGCAGGAGATGCCCGACATCATGCGCCGCATCCATCGGCTCGCCGAGGGTGGCCTGTAGCAAATGTTCCGCAAGCTCTTGATGGGGTGCAAACCGGCTGGCAACCGACCTCATACGATAATCCTGACCTCTGCCACATCGGCGTCGACATCCTGACAAGCTGCCAGCAACCGGCGCTCCAGATGCGTCTGCACGTAGGCCGCGTGAAAGCGGGACGGAGCGCGCAGGGTCAACCGCCCCCCTGCCCTTTCCGCACGTTCCAGCGCCGCGATCCAGCTGGCATATGTGCCTGCGTCCTCGGTATGCAGGACAAGCCGCGCCAACGCCCATTCCGTGCCGTTGGAGACGTCGGGGGCTGCAACGGACCCGCGTACCGGCAAGGGCACGACCTGCGGCTGCGCATCCCCCTGCCCCATGCGCACTTCGAAGTCGGAGCCGACGCAGGCCCATGTCACGGCAGTGTCGGTCAACAACTGATCGATGCCCAGCCCATATTGCGTCACACGTCCGCGCGCGCCCTGGCGTTTCACCACCAGCCAGCCCCGGCCCCGCAGCTGCGCCATCTCCCGTTTCACAGTGCGTTCATCAACGGACCACAGCCGTGCGATTTCACGCTGCCCTACGGCAAGCTCGTCACGGGCCCAATTGTACCGCGCGGTGATCAGGGTCATCAGTCGAAGCGCTCTGCGCTGATCATGCTTGCCCTGCGACAGGGCAAAAGCCCCCAAAGCGGTCAACAGATCATATTTGCGTGCAGACGCTCCACGACCTACCGGTTTCGTGGAAAGCATGGAACTGCCCTCATTTTATGTGATGTACGGCCATTGGCCGGTACTGCCTCGGAAACGGGCTGATGTGTCAGCCTCTTTCGGCTTGGTCTGGAAAACCCGCCGCTTTTCAATGTGGTTCCCTGATTTGCGTCCGATTGAACGATTCTGTCAAGCTTGAAGTCATTCGGGCCCTGGTGACGCCCCTGAAATCAGAAAGAAAAATTGGTTTAAAGGTATTGGGGGACGTTCAATATGTCCCCTATTTCCATGGTTTTGTCCCCCAATAGGATGTGGGGTCATAAAAACTGTCCCCCAATATCTCGTCCTATCACGAGGGGCAGTGTCTCCCGCAGGGAATCACCGCTGTAGTGCATATCCCCCTTTGTCCTCACGTTGTCCGTGTCTGCGAAAATCTGCTCTTGTGATCATATTCGCTTTTGCATTTTTCTCCAAATCCGCGTAAATCTGGAAAAAACAAGAATTAGCGTCCCCGCGGGGACAGAAGATAACAGGCATTCCATGTTTACACATACGGATCTGGCACGGCTACAGGCGCAATCGCTTAAGATGCAGGGGTTCATTCGGCAGCAGACCTATAGCCCGCAGAATGAAAAGACCCTGCGCCGCTTTTCCAGCTGGGAAGTGGCCGAGCTGATCTTCAAGGTGAACCAGTCCACGATGCGGGGGCGGCTGGCAGCAGACCCTACCCTGCCCCAGGGCACGGTGGAGGCCGATGGCCGCCAGCATTGGTACAGCCTCGAAGAGATCAACGAGCTGCGCCGCCGCCTCAAGGTGAACCGCAAGTCTCTGATGCCTTACCGGCCGGTCGGCAAACGGGCGATGCGCGCCGCCATCGCGAACTTCAAAGGCGGCGCGGGCAAGTCCACTGTCGCCCTGCACTTTGCCCATGCCGCGGCCCTGGACGGCTACCGCGTACTCTGCGTCGATTTTGACCCGCAGGCGACGCTCAGCCATTCTATGGGCCTCAGCGATGTGGCCGAAGAATACACTGTCTGGGGCATCATGGCGCGCGATCTGGCGAGCGAGACGGAGCGTATGAACCGTGCCAGCCAAGGGGCGGAGAGCGGCACCGCCCTGCCCCAACGCCGCCTGCCCGCCAGCATCACTGACATGGGGCTTGCCGACCTGCGCGCCGCGGATTTCATCAAACCGACGAACTGGCCAACCATCGACATCGTACCCTCCTGCGCCAATGCCGCCTTTGTCGAATTTGCCTCCGCCCAGTACCGACACCTGAACCCCGAATGGTCGTTCTTTGCTGCCGTCTCGCGCTTCCTCGACCAGCTGCCCGCCGACGCCTATGACCTGGTGCTGTTCGACTGCCCGCCCGCTATCGGCTATCAGTCGATGAACGCGGTCTTTGCCGCCGATATGCTCTACATCCCCTCCGGGCCGGGTTATTGGGAGTACGACAGCACCACGTCCTTCATCGGTCAGCTCTCTGAGGCACTGGAGGATCTCAGCCGCTTCAACGGACTTGTCCCCGCGGGGACAATGAACCTGCCCAAGGCATTTCTTGACCTGCGGTTCCTGCTCACCCGGTTCGAGCCCAACAATGATCTGCACCGCGCGATGCAGCAGGCCTTCATCAAGGTCTGGGGCGATAGGGTCGCGGAACACCCGATCGAAATGACCCGCGCAGTAGAGCAATCAGGCCGGTTCCTGTCCTCGATCTACGAGATCGACTACCGCGACATGACACGCGAAACCTGGCGACGGGCCCGCGCGAGTTTCGATCAGGCCTATGGGGAGTTTCACAGACATCTCTGCGCGGCCTGGGATCAATTGGAGGATGAGGCATGAGCAAGCGACGCGTCTTTGACATCGACTTTGACGAGGCGGCTGTCCCCGCGGGGACGGAAGAGGCCCCTGCCCGCCGTGGACCCATGGCGGCGGCGATTTCCGAGAACGCCGACGCCCTGAGCGCGCGTCAAGCGGCAGAGGCCGAGATCCGGGCGGAGAATGACCGGCTCGCCCATGAATACGTGGCGCTCAAGAAAAACGGCCAGATCGTCGGGATGGTGGCGCTGGACCAGATCACGGCGGTAAAACTGATCCGGGATCGGGCGGCGGATCGCGACCCTGATCTGGACGAGTTGAAAGCCTCTATTCTGGCCGTAGGATTGTCCAATCCAATCCATGTGGAGGAAGTCGCGGACGGTTATGAGCTTATTCAGGGCTTTCGTCGTCTCAGCGCCTACCGCGAGCTCTTTGCCGAAACCGGTGAGGCGCGCTTTGCGCAGATCCCCGCGACGCTGCAGGCGCGCGGCGCGCAGCTCGATCACCTCTACCGGCGCATGGTGGACGAGAACCTCGTGCGACGCGATATTTCCTTTGCAGAGATGGCGCAGCTGGCCATGTCCTATGCCAACCGAAGCGGGCAAAGCGTGGCGGCGGCGATCGAGGCGCTTTACGCCTCTGCCGGACGGCAAAAACGCAGCTACATCCGGCATTTTGCACAGCTGCTGACGGTGCTGGGTGGGGATTTGAAACACCCCGAGGTGATCCCTCGCGCCACGGGCTTGAGCCTCGTGAAACTGCTGGAGGAAAACCAGCGCTTTGCCGGACAGGTGCGCGCGGTGCTGAACAGCCAGCCGGACCGCGATGCCGCCCTGGAGTTGTCCCTGCTGCGCAGCGCCGTCAGTGGCGGGCAGACCAAGCCGAAAAAAGCCAAGGCGCCGACGCCCAGATCCTCCGCCAAGACCACCATCAAACTGAACCGTCCGGAGGGGGTTGCGAAATGTACCGCGTCCTCCGGTCGGTTCGAGGTGACGCTGGATCACGATTTCGGGTCCATTGAACCGCGTCGGCTGGAGGCTGCCGCACGCGCGTTTTTGGACAGTCTCAAGGACTAGGTTTGCAGGAAATCTCTGATGTGCGCCGCGACTTCTTTCGGCGCTTCTTCATGAGCGAGATGGCCTAGGCTCGGCAGGTCGATCACGCGTGCGTCACGCATGCGCTTTGCTGCTTCGTGAGAAACCTTTGCCGGGACCGCGCCATCCTTGCCGCCTGCGAGGAACAGCACCTGGCTCGTAATCTCAGGCAGCGCGCGCGACAATTCGGTCAGGGACCATTGCGACATCATGAGCAATGTGGCGTCGACATGATCACGATCTGCCACCAGGCGGCGGTAAAGATCCAGGCCTTCCGCGTCCAGTTCAGAGCCTGTTCCCCTTATTAGAGCCTTGATCCGCGCCGGTGATGCAGAGGTGGCCGAGAACAGGCTGGCGCTGAACGGAATGGCCGCCAGCATCTTGGCGAGCGCGGGAAAGAGCACGCCAGCGATGCCGTCAAATGTGTCCAGTGCGGGATTGATGCCGGCAATTCTGAGAGGTTGTCCCCGCGGGGACAGCATCATTTGCGACAGTCGCAACGCCAGCGCGCAGCCTGCGGAGTGGCCGATGATGATGTCGGGGTGCCAATCTTCCTGATCGCAGAGTGCCTTGATGTCTTCCGCCATGGGGTTCAGCCCGCACCGATGTCTGGCCCCCAGCTGTGTGAACCCTTGCCCGGGCAAGTCGAGCGCAACGATATGATGGCTTTCCCGAAGCTCGGCCATGAGCCCGCGCATGGAGTGGGTGCTGCCCCCGGCGCCGTGCAGCATCAGCATCGTCGGACCTGCGCCGGTTTCCTGAATGTGCCACCTGTGCGGCGCGGCAAGCACCTGGCGCGACAGCGCCGCATTCGGCCAATCTGAAGGGGGTGGCCAACGCATGGACCGCTACCCCTGCAGAGCGGCGCTCACAGCGCCTGTGAGCGCCTGTGCGTCTGCGCGGGGGAGTGGGAGGTACTGACCGTCGAATTGGCCTGCCAGGGCCTTCAGGGTCGCCTGTGGGCGCGCGGACATGTCGATGACCAGCGTCTGAATGCCGTGGGCACGAAAAACATGGGCCATCTGCTCGGCGTCCTCCATCGCTTGGGTGCGGTTCGTGCTGCCATCCAGCGCGATATTCGCGCGCCCGTCGGTCAGCACGATTAATGTGGGCGTGAGGCCCTTGCTGCGTGTCTGTGTGGCCAGTGCCAGCGCGTGCTGCAATCCGGTGGCCAAAGGCGTGCCGCCGCCGCCGGGCAGGCTGGCCAGACGCCGTTTGGTCTGCACCAGGGATCGGGTCGGCGGGAGCAGCAGATCAGCGGTCGACCCCCGGAACGAGATCAGCGCCACGTGATCGCGCGCCGCATAGGCCTGCGCCAGCAGTAACTCAACCGCGCCCTTTGCCTCGTTCAGGCGCGAAACGGCTGCGGAGCCCGAGGCGTCCACGGTAAAGATCAACAGCCGGTCAGACTGTTCGACATAGCGTTTCAGCCGGATATCAGACGGGCGGATCAGCAGTCCCGGCGTATTCGGCTGGGCTTCGCGTCGGATCGGCTGCCACGGCGCGGCAGCGCGTAGGGTCGCTATGAGATCGATCCGGCTGCGGCCGTCCAGTCTGCCGGGCCGGGAGGGCAGGGGACGTCCCCGCCGATTGCCTTTGCGCTTTTGGCCCGCGCCGTCTCCGCCCGTGCGCCGTCCTGTCCCCGCGGGGACAAGCCCGGCCAGAAGGTCTGGCGGCAGAAGTGCCCGCACCGCTTCAACCAGCATGTCGCCTTCTGGCATGCGGGATGACGCGTCGCTTTCAGCTTCTTGGCCCGTTTCGGGGTTGGAGGGTGGGGGCGCCTCGTTTTCTGGTTCGGCTTGTGGCAGGCGCGTCGCCCTGTGCGGGAATACGAGGCATGCCGCAACCTCCAGATCCGTCTGCTCCAGAGATGTGCGCTTATGGGTGGCGGCGTGCACGCGGGCGACCCGCAAGGCCATCAGCGGCACGCGCAAGCTATCGATGCCAAACTGGGCCGCCAGCAGGACCAGCGTCTCTGCATCTGTCGCAGAGGCGCTCACCGCTGCAGGCGTCACGGAAAGTGTCCCCGCGGGGACAACCCGCCAGTCTTTTGGCATACGACCCTCCGGCGCGATGTGAAACGGCAGGCGTTCGGCGAGGGCAGGGGGAAGGGTTTCATCCGGTTCGGCGCCCTCGTCCAGCGCGATGAGGCAATGACCGATATCGCGATCCATCTGATGGGCCAGCTTGGCGGCCAGATCGCCGCCGCAACGCTCAGCCATTCCGACAACCATCGTACGTGGATCAGATAATATTCCTTTATTTTCAATTACTTGACTGTAATTCAGGGTTGCGCTGAGGTCGAGGCCTCCAAACAGTTGTTCATCGGAAATGGAGGGATGGATTCTGCGCATGTTCAGCGGTTGTAAGATGCTGAGCAGCCGGTCGCGATCCGGGCTGGCACGCATGCGAATGCTTGCGCCCGCCAGGTATCCGGGGGCGGACAGCAGCAGGCGCAGGCAGAGCGCCGCGCGCGCCCAGCTGTCCGCGTCCGGCGTCACCCCAGAACCTCGTCGACGGTGCGCAGGACGCGGGTTCCGGATCCGGCTTCATCCAGCGGATCGCGGCGCAGGCGGTGGGAGAGGGCGGAGGGGGCGACGGCCCGCAAATGGTCACGGCTCAGTTTCCGCCTTCCCTGATAGGCGGCCAGCGCGCGGGCGGTGCGCAGCAGCGTCAATTCTCCGCGCAGCCCGTCTGAGCCAAGAGCGATGCACAGGGCGGCGCAATCTTCGAGAATCGCGTCCGGCGTTGCGATTTTCGGCAGCCGTTTGCGGGCCTTCAGGATCGTGTCGCGGATCTTTGCATCCTCGGCGCTGTAGTGGGCCATGAACGCGGCGTGATCAGTCTCAAAAGCGTCGCGGCGTTTGATCACCTCGACCCGTTCGGTCACATCATTGGGTGAGCGTACCTCGACGGACAGGCCAAACCGGTCGAGCAGTTGCGGGCGCAATTCGCCCTCTTCGGGGTTGCCGGATCCGACCAGCACGAAACGCGCGGCATGGCGGATTGACAGCCCTTCGCGTTCCACAACGTTCTCGCCGGATTGCGCGACGTCCAGCAGCAGATCGACGATGTGATCCTCCAGCAGATTGACCTCATCGATGTAGAGATAGCCGCGATTGGCACGGGCCAGCAGGCCGGGTTCAAACGCCTTTTCCCCGCGCGTCAGGGCGCGTTCGATGTCCAGCGCGCCGACCACCCGATCTTCGGTCGCGCCCAAGGGCAGATCAATGACGGGCGTCGGGCGGGAGACCAGCTTTTTCGACCCTAACTCGGCCCATTCCGGGCATTCCGCGCTTTTGGCGGAGTTGACGGGGCAGCTTTCCACGGCTCGAATAGGGGGCAGCAAGGCCGCCAGGGCCCGCACGGCGGTGGATTTGCCGGTGCCCCGGTCGCCGAAGACCAGAACGCCACCGATGCCGGGATCAACCGCCGTCAGCACCATGGCCTGTTTCATGGCCTCCTGACCGACGATGGCGGAGAAAGGGAAGGGGGTGTTCATAGATGCAGATCCAACGTGTCGAGCGGGCTTTTCCCGCCCCAGGAGCCGGTCTCGCCGAGAATGGCGAAACGGGCATAGAGTTCTTCGGAAAACCAGTTCCCGTCCCTTACGGCGCGAATGGCTGCCGCATGGGGTCCGTTTTCGCGGGCGAACCCTGCCATGGCGCTGGCATCCGGCCAGATGGAGAAGGTGATCTGATGCAAAAGCGGCACCTCGCCAATACCGATCTTGAAGGCGACGTTCCGATCTGCCCCGATCATCCGGCTGATGTCGGGCACGCGCCGCCAGAATTTGAGCGCGATGGCCGGCTTGATCGTTGCGCGGGTCAGGGCGGCGAGGGGGCCTTTGGACGTCTCCGCAGTGGCATGAAAGGGCGTTTTTCCCGACCATTGGCCCCGCGCCGAGGTGGTTTCCAGAAATATCGTCCAGTTTTCCGATGCGCGGCGGCGATACCGCGCGTAAATTCGCGCGTCTTCAGTCTGGGTGCGCGCCGTCATCTCATCCGGCCAACTGGCCAGAATCGCATAGACGGCGGTGTTGGGCAGAGGCGTGAAGCCTTCGCCCGTACCGGAGCCGCAGAGCTTCCAGAAACCGATACCGGGCACCTTTGGCAAAGCCAGGCGTGCAAAGCCCATCATCGCGAGTGCCCAGAGCCGCGCGGTTGGGCGCGCAAAGCGAAAAAAGCTCAAAGATACAATGGGTGTGTCGGTCATTGCGCGCGGTATTTGTCCCAAGTGTCAAGTAAGTCTGACACGCAAAAGCCCGAATTGGAAGAACGCAATTGTCAAGTTAACTAGACACATCTACTGTATCAGTGTGATGACACGTGTTGATCCCATCGAATCTGCTGAGGCCGCCACGGCGGGACGAAACCGGGCGATTGTGATCGGTGCGGGCCTGGGTGGTCTGGCGGCGGCGATGCGGCTTGGCGCGAAGGGCTACCGGGTCACAGTGATCGACAAGCTGGATGTGCCCGGCGGGCGGGGGTCGGCCATCTGGCAGGACGGACATCGGTTTGATCTGGGCCCAACAATCGTGACCGTGCCACAGCTTTATCGTGATCTCTGGGCGGCCTGCGGGCGGGATTTCGATGCGGATGTGACGCTGAAATCGCTCGATCCGTTCTATCAAATCCGCTGGCCGGACGGCACGACGTTCGTTGCGCAGCAGGACACCGACAAGCTGCGTGCCGAGGTCGCAAAGCTTGCGCCCCATGATGTTGCCGGGTTCGACCGTTTTCTGAAAGACAGTGCCGCGCGCTACTGGTTCGGGTTCGAGGATCTGGGGCGCCGGTCGATGCATCAGCTTTGGGAGCTGATCAAGGTGCTGCCCACCTTTGCGATGCTGCGCGCGGATCGGTCCGTCTATGCCCATGCCGCACGGCGCGTGAAGGATGAAAAGCTGCGCATGGCGCTGAGTTTCCACCCGCTGTTCATCGGCGGTGACCCGATGCATGTCACCTCGATGTATATCCTCGTGGCCTATCTCGAAAAGGAATTCGGGGTGCATTATGCCATGGGCGGTCTGGCGGGCATGGCACGCGCCATGGCGGATGTGATCGAGGATCAGGGCGGCACGCTGCTGATGGAAACACAGGTGGATGAGATCGTGGTCCGCGACGGTGCCGTGACCGGGGTGCGGCTGGCCTCCGGTCTGGAAATGGGCGCCGATGTGGTCGTTTCCAACGCTGATTCCGGGCACACCTACAATAGCCTTTTGCGTAATCACAAAAAGCGGCGCTGGACGCCGAAACGTTTGGCGCGGACGCGGTATTCGATGAGCCTGTTTGTCTGGTATTTCGGCACCAGAGGCACTGCGGATAAATGGCCGGATGTGGGCCACCACACCATTCTGAACGGGCCGCGCTATACCGGGCTGCTCAGGGATATCTTCATCAAGGGCAAGCTCTGCGACGACATGAGCCTTTACGTGCATCGCCCGTCGGTGACGGACCCGTCGGTGGCGCCCGAGGGGGATGACAGCTTTTACGTGCTCAGCCCGGTGCCGCATCTGGGGCATGACAACGGTGTCGATTGGGCGGAGGAAGAGCCGCGTTACAAGGCGAAGATGCTCAAGGTGCTGGAGGATCAGCTGTTGCCCGGGTTGGGCGAAAAGATCAGCACCGAGGTTGTGTTCACGCCCGAGACATTCCGCGACCGCTACCTCAGCCCCTTTGGCGCGGGCTTTTCCATCGAGCCGCGCATTCTGCAAAGCGCGTGGTTTCGCCCGCATAATGTCTCCGAAGAGGCGAAGGGTCTCTTTCTGGTGGGTGCGGGCACGCATCCCGGGGCAGGGGTGCCGGGGGTGATTTCCACGGCTGAAGTATTGAGCACCCTGGTGCCGGATGCGGAGCCGGTTCGATGAGGATGCAAGGGAGGATGTCCGGTGATTGCGCCTGCTGATCTTGACCACTGCCGCGAGGCGATCCGGCACGGGTCGCTGTCCTTTCATGCGGCGTCACGGCTGTTACCGGCGCGCGTTCGTGACCCGGCGCTGGCGCTTTATGCCTTTTGCCGTCTGGCGGATGACGAGGTTGATCTGAAGGCCGAGAAGGTGGAGGCGGTGCTGCGTCTGCGTGATCGGCTGGATGCGGTGTACGCGGGCAGACCGCAGAATGCGGCTCCGGACCGAGCCTTTGCCGCGATCGTCGAGGATTTTCAGATGCCCCGCGCGCTGCCCGATGCCCTCCTGGAAGGGCTCGCGTGGGACGCAGAGGGGCGCCGATATCACACGCTTTCCGACGTGCGGTCCTATTCCGCCCGGGTTGCCTCCGCCGTGGGGGCGATGATGTGTGTGCTGATGGGCGTGCGGGATGCCGATGCGCTGGCGCGGGCCTGTGATCTGGGCGTGGCGATGCAGCTGACCAATATCGCGCGGGACGTGGGCGAGGATGCTCTGGAAAACCGTATCTATCTGCCGCTCGACTGGCTGGACGAGGCGGGCATTGACGTCGAGGATTTCCTGGCCAGCCCGAAACCCACCAAGGCTCTGCGCAAGATGGTCAAACGTCTGGTGATGGAGGCGAACCGGCTTTACATGCGCTCGGAGGCCGGGGTCGGGGCCTTGCCCCGCGGCTGCCGCCCGGGGATTTACGCCGCGCGGTTCATCTATGCGGGGATCGGTGGCCAGCTGACGGCGATGGGGTACGATTCCATTTCGGCTCGGGCCCGTACCAGCAAGGCGCAGAAAATCGGCTGGCTGGGGCAGTCGATGCTCCTAACCGCGGCGGGTCTGGTGATGCCGCGATCTCCGGTGCTTTTTGCCAAGCCGCTGCCCGAGGTGCAGTTCCTGGTCTCGGCGGCGGCGCGCAACACGACTACGACATCGCGCAGTGATACGCTGATTTCGGTGCTGGCGACGCTGGAGGCGCGCAGGCAGGCGCAACGTGAGCGCTTGACCGGTCGCAGGACTGGTCTTACCTAGGCGCATGTTCTGGTTCCTCTTCTGCATCTTCCTCGCGGCCTGTTTGGCGGCAGGCGTCACCGGTGGGCTGTTTGCGCCCGGTCCCTGGTATCGCAGCCTTGACAAGCCCTGGTTCACGCCGCCCGATTGGGTGTTCCCGGTCACGTGGATGGTGCTCTACGTCTGTATCGCGACCGCTGGCGCGCGGGTTGCGATGCTGGAAGGGAACGGGGTCGCCATGGCCTTCTGGGCGCTGCAGATTGCGTTCAACGGATTGTGGACACCGGTTTTCTTTGGCCTCAAGAACATACGCCTCGGTATGGCGATTGTCTCGCTGCTCTGGCTGTCGGTGCTCTGCGGGATTTTGGCGATGTGGTCGCTGGATGTGATCGCGGCCCTGCTGTTCGTGCCCTACCTGATCTGGGTGAGCATCGCGGCGGCGCTGAATGCTGGCGTCTGGCGGTTGAACCCTGAGGTCGCGCGCCACCCGCCGCCGGTGCCGTCTTAAAGGCTAGTCGAAACTCCAGTGCCGACGGCGGGGCACCCGCACGGCCAGCATCGGTTTGATCAACGGGCTGCGGAACCGCCGCAGGTCCAGCGCTTCATGCACGCCGGTGACGCGTTCCTTGCCCAGCTGAATTTCCACAGCCGAGCGTGTGTAGAACGGCGCGTCCAGCATGCCGAGCTTTTGTTTGGGCGCAGGTCCCGGATCGGACCGGGTTTCGCGCTTTACCGCCCAGAGGCTGCGGGGCAGGCGGGTCTTGGGGGGCAAGGGGATTGCCGCGCCGTGTCCGTCTTCGTCAAAGTGGAACCCTGCCGCGAGCTGTGAGCCATCCAGCCGGGTGGCGTCGTAGAAACACGTGGCCCCGTCGCCGGTCGGAAACCGACCCCATGTCCAATAACTGAAATCCTCTTCGAGGGCGCGGGTCCCGAAATTGGCGTCGAAATATCCTTCGCCCTCCCACTGCCAGCCCGGTCTGTCGATTGTGACCTCGATCCGTGATTTCGGCGCAAAGGGGCGCCAGATATGCGCGCCATCCTCGGTCAGCGGCAGTTCCACGGATGTCAGCGCCGAGGGGGTCACGCGGATCTGCCCGCGCAGGCGGTTGATCAGCGGCGGCCCGGAGATCTCGTCGATGTCGATGATTAGCTGCGCACCATTCCAGCGCATCATCGAGGGGCCAACCTCAAGCCGCGAGGCGGTCTGCCGCAGGGCAGAGGTGCCGCGATCCGTCATGGCAAAGCGCCCGCCCGGACCATAGGTCGCCACGTTGATACAGACGTGGTTGTGCGGGTTTTTGCGCCCGGACCAGCGGTACCAGGGTGAGAAGACCGACCCGATGAACCCGATGACGGAGACCGCGCGGGTGCCGCAATCGCTCAGGCCGTCGACATACCACCACGCATAGCCGTTTGGCCCGACTTTGATGTCGAAGTTTGGCCGCGCAAGATCGCCTCGGCCGCGTGACGGGCGGAGAGGGTGGCCATCGGCAGGCCCGCGCCCGGATGTGTCCCGCCGCCCGCCAGCCACAGCCCCCGGATCGGTGTCTGCGCCGTGGGCCGCCTCAGCGCCGCGGTCAGCCCGTGCGGCGTTTGCCCGTAGAGCGCGCCTAGCGTTTCGGGGAACATCTCGGCGAACTGCTGCGGTGTCGTGATCGCTGTGGCGGTCGGTGTCGGCGACATAGTCACGCCCATATCCGCCATCCTCTGCATGATCTGATGATGCCATAGGTCCAAATCCGTTGGAGGGGTGAGTGTTGAGGTGGCCGGCGCGTTCGAGATGATCTCAAAGCGCTCCTTTGTGCAAGGGGGGCTGTCCTGGCCGCGATCCTCGGCGCAGAGATAAAGCGTCGGGTCGCGGGGGATTTTGCCGGCCATCAGGTCATCGAATTCCGACCGGGGATCATCGGCGAAAAAGACGTTGTGATGGGCGAGGTCGACCCCCGAGGGGATCGCGGCAAAGCTGTGTACGCGCGCCGAAAAGGACCGGGGCAGTCTGGCGGTTTGCGGCGCAACGCAGGTCAGGGCCGCTCCCATGCTGCCGGTGGCCAGTGCGCGCGGATCCCCGGCGTAGACAATCGTATCGGCGTCCAGCTGTTCACCGCCGTTGATTTCTACGCCGGTGACCGCCCCGCCGATAACATTGATCCGGTCCACGTGGGTGTTGCGGCGCAGGTGGACACCCCGATCCAACGCAAGCCGGGTCAGGGCCTCGGTCAGCGCATGCATGCCCCCTTTGACGACCCAGACACCTGCGGATTCCGCCTGCCAGATCAGCGACAGGATCGCCGGGCTGAGGTGCGGCGCGCCGCCGACATAGGTGGCATAGCGGCCAAAAAGCTGCGCCAGACGCGGATCGCTGAACTGCCGTTTCAGATGTGCCGCCAGCGTCGACAGCGGGGCCATGGCGGGGATCAGCGTGGGCTGGCGCAGCACACGGGGGATCAGTTTTGCCACTCGGGGGCGGGGGGCCTGCATCATCGGCGCGTCAAAAGCCGCGAACAGTCGGGCGGTGTGGGTGTGGAATTGACGAAACTCATTGGCTGCCGCACCGCCTGCAAAATCATCAATCGCGGCGATGGTGCGATCCGTGTCTGCGTAGAGATCAAGGCGGCTGCCGTCGGACCAGAAATGCCGGGCGAGGGTGTCCTGTTTGATCAGCGTCACATGATCGTCGAGCCGCGCGCCCGCGCAGGCAAAAAGCGCATCGAAGACATGGCGCAGGGTTAGCACCGTGGGGCCCGCGTCCACCGGTCCTGCGTCGCTGGGGAGGGTTCTGATCTTGCCGCCGGTGTGGCCGTGACGCTCCAGAAGCGTGACGGACATGCCGCCCGTGGCCAGCCTGAGCGCCGTGGCCAGCCCGGCAATACCCGCACCGATCACGATGGCCTCCGGGCGCGGGCGTCTCAGGGAAGGGGATTTCACAGCCATAGGGGATTGTTGACTCGCAGCGGCAATGTGTCCAGTATGATTTACACTTTAGTGTCGGAAATATATGACACTCTGCCGGTGAAAGGATCCCCCATGGGCATGACCTCCCGAATCGAAGCGGCAATTTCCTCGGCAGTTTCCGTGGGGCAGGGGCGGGGTGCGGTGCCGCCCCGGCTGGCCTCGGCGCTGGGATATGCGACCGCGCCCGGGGGCGCACGCATAAGGCCCACAATCCTGACATCCGTGGCGATGGCCTGCGGGGACGACAAGCCCGGGCTGACCGATGCCGCCGCCTCTGCGCTGGAGATGATCCATTGCGCGAGCCTCGTACATGACGATCTGCCCTGTTTCGATGACGCGGATGTGCGCCGGGGCAAGGCGTCGGTGCACAAGGCCTATTCCGAACCACTGGCCGTGCTGACCGGGGACAGCCTGATCGTGCTGGCCTTCGAGACGCTGGCGCGGCAGTCGGCGCATGCCCCGGACCGTGTGGCGCAGATGATCCTGACGCTCGCACAGCGTACCGGCATGCCGGGTGGCATCTGCGCAGGGCAGGGGTGGGAGAGCGAGGCGGAGATCGACCTCTCGGCCTACCATCAGGCCAAGACCGGGGCGTTGTTCATCGCGGCGACGCAGATGGGTGCGGTGGCCGCCGGTCAGGAAGCAGAGCCCTGGTTTGAATTGGGCGCGCGGATTGGCGAGGCGTTCCAGGTGGCGGATGACTTACGCGATGCGCTCTACGATGAAGAAACTCTGGGCAAACCCGCCGGTCAGGATGATCTGCACGGGCGTCCCAACGCGGTGTCGCTGCTGGGCGTGCAGGGCGCGATCTCGCGGCTGAAGGATATTCTGGGCGGGGCCATTGCCTCGATCCCCTCTTGTCCGGGAGAGGCGCAGCTGGCCGAGATGGTGCGCACCTATGCCGAGCGGCTGACGCCCGTCGCGCCCCATGTGACCGCCACGCGCAGCAATGTCTGACACCGCTGGCGACATGCCGGGCTGGCGTGGTGGCTGGCTGAACCGGCTGGTCGCACGCCCCGGCTTTCAAAGCTGGGCCAGTAAATTTCCCCTGACCCGCAGGCAGGCGCGCAAAGATGGCGCGCTGCTTTTCGATGTGGTGCAGGGGTTTGTGCAAAGCCAGGTGCTGATGGCGTTGGTGGAGCTCGATATTCTCAGACGTCTGCGCGCAGGGCCGCAAAGCGCTGATCTGCTGGGACGCGCGACAGACATTCCGGCGGATCGGATGCGGGTGCTGCTGCAGGCGGCCGCGGCGCTGGACCTGCTCAAGCGGGACCGCAAGGGGGCGTACCGGTTGGCGCGCAAGGGGGCGGCGCTGATGGGCGTGCCGGGGCTGGAGGCGATGATCCGTCATCACCGCGCCTTTTACGCCGACCTGGCCGATCCCGTTGCTTTGCTGCAGGGGCCAACGCAGACGGAGCTATCGGAATTCTGGCCCTACGTCTTTGGCGCGCGCGGCGACATTGATCCGGACGTAGCTGCGACATATTCCGACCTGATGGCGCAAAGCCAGCGGCTGGTGGCAGAGGACACGCTGCGCGCCGTTTCGCTGAAGAACACGCAGTGTTTGCTGGATGTGGGCGGCGGCACCGGCGCCTTTCTAGAGGTAGCCGGGCAACAGGCCATGGGGATGAAGATGATGCTCTTCGATCTGCCGCAGGTGGTATCGGCGGCGCGTGTGCGGCTCAATGCGGCGGGTATGGGGGACCGGGTGACCATCCACGCCGGGTCGTTTCGGGAGGATCCCTTGCCTCCGGGTGCAGATGCGCTTTCGTTGATCCGGGTGCTTTACGATCACTCTGATGACACCGTGCGCAAGCTGCTGGCGGCGACCTTCGCGGCGCTGCCGCCCGGTGGTCGTCTGATCATTTCCGAGCCGATGGGCGGGGGCACCTCCCCCGATCCGGCGGGGGACGTCTATTTCGCTTTCTATACGCTGGCTATGCAGACCGGGCGCGTGCGGTCGGCGGATGAGATATCCGACCTTTGTGCGACCGCAGGATTTGTGGACATGCGCAGCCCGAAACCGGCGCGGGCTTACGTCACGCGGGTGCTGACGGCGCGCAAACCGGGATAGTGTCCTGGGCGAACTGTCCAATTTAGTTGACACAATAAGATGTAAGATTAAACTGACAGTGACAGCATGAGCTGCGGGATGAGTCTTTGACAGAGATCAAAAGCGGTCACGCCAGCGAGGAGAGAGATTTGGAAACCACCGCCGTTCTCCTGAAAGGTCCACGCGATCTTGACGTAGATACCCTGACGCTCACACCGCCGGGGGCCGCGGATCTGGTGGTTGATATCCAGCACTCCGGTATTTCCACAGGAACGGAAAAGCTCTTCTGGACGGGGGATATGCCGCCCTTTCCGGGCATGGGTTACCCACTGGTGCCGGGCTATGAGGCCGTCGGCGAAGTGGTCGAGGCTGCCTCTGCAACCGGCTACCGCCCCGGCGATCATGTCTTCGTGCCGGGGGCGAATTGCTATGACGGGGCCTTCGGGCTGTTTGGCGGTGCCGCCTCCCGGATCGTAACCGCAGCAGATCGTGTAACGCGAATCGATGCAGGTCTTGGCGCGCAAGGGGCGCTGCTGGCGCTGGCGGCCACGGCACGGCACACGATGGCCGGATTGAACAAGTCCGTGCCCGACCTGATCGTGGGTCACGGTGTGCTGGGCCGCTTGCTGGCCCGCCTGACAATCGCCGCCGGGGCACCTGCGCCCACCGTCTGGGAGATTGACCCGGCACGGCGGGGCGGGGCCATGGGCTATGAGGTGATCGCACCCGCGGACGACACGCGCTGCGATTACATGTCCGTCTATGATGCCTCGGGCAGCATGGAGGTGCTGAACGATCTGGTGGCTGCTCTGGGTAAGGGCGGTGAGGTCGTGCTGGCAGGCTTTTACAAGGAGCCCATTCGTTTTGATTTCCCCCCGGCCTTCATGAAGGAGGCGCGGTTCCGCGTTGCCGCCGAATGGACACACGACGATCTGGCCGCCACCCGCGCGCTGGTGGAAAGCGGCACGCTGAGCCTGGATGGGCTGATCACCCATGAGACGGGTGCGGATCAGGCCCCGTCGGCCTACCGGCAGGCCTTCACCGATGCGGATTGCCTGAAGATGATTTTGAACTGGAAGGACGTGGCGTGAAAGACGGTATCGACACCAAGACCCCGGCTGCGGGCGACGTGCCAGACCTGAAGGATTTCGACAAGCGCCTGCGCGAGGAGGCGTCCGAGCCGACGCTGGAGGTGCCGCAAAGCGAACCCACCTCGAAAACGCAGATCATCGCAATCTATGGCAAAGGCGGGATTGGCAAATCCTTTACCCTCGCCAACCTCAGCCACATGATGGCGGAGCAGGGTAAGCGCGTGCTGTTGATCGGATGTGACCCGAAATCAGACACCACCTCTCTGCTCTTTGGCGGCAAGGCTTGCCCGACGATCATCGAAACCTCGACCGCCAAGAAGCTGGCAGGTGAAGAGGTGAAGATCGGCGACGTCTGTTTCAAACGCGGCGGCGTCTTTGCAATGGAACTCGGTGGCCCCGAGGTCGGGCGCGGCTGCGGCGGGCGCGGGATCATCCATGGGTTTGAGCTTCTGGAGAAGCTTGGTTTTCACGATTGGGATTTTGACTACGTGCTGCTGGATTTCCTTGGCGACGTGGTCTGCGGCGGCTTTGGCCTGCCGATCGCTCGGGATATGGCGCAGAAGGTGATCCTGGTTGCGTCGAACGATCTGCAATCGCTTTATGTCGCCAACAACGTCTGCTCGGCAGTGGAATACTTCCGCAAGCTGGGCGGTAATGTCGGTGTCGCGGGTCTCGTGATCAACAAGGACGATGGGACTGGGGAGGCCGCGGCCTTTGCCGAGGCCGTCGACATTCCGGTTCTCGCGGCCATTCCGCAGGACGATGACCTGCGCAAGAAGTCCGCGAACTACCAGATTGTCGGCACGCAGGCCTCGCAATGGGGAGACCTCTTTGCCCAGCTTGGCGAGAACGTGGCAGAGGCGCCGCCGGTGCGGCCTGTGCCGCTGGATCAGGATGGGTTGCTGGGTCTTTTCGATGCCTCCGAGACGGGGGGTGACATCGTGCTCGAACCTGCCTCTGACGCGGATATGCGCGGCAAGAACGCAGCCCCCAAACCGTCGCTGGAGGTGGTCTATGACGAGGCCTGAGCTTTTCACCCACAGCCAGCAGGCGGTTGAACGCAGCGCTTCCAAGAGCCGGCAGTCGCTCGCCATCCACGAGGCCAGTCGGGAAGTGATTGAGAAATCCATTTCCCTGATGGATGCGATGCGCCGTGAAGGGCGCGGTGACAAGGTCAAAGCAGAGTGAAACAGGAAGTCACATATGATGACGCTGCCGGGGTGGAGGTGATCAAGGGTCATCCCCATGGTGACGTGACGCGTGTGGCGGAGGCGGCGCCTGCCGATGGCGCAGGGTGCCATTCCGGTGCGGAGATGGCCGATGCCGCGCGCATGGCCGGACAGTCGGAATTGCTCGACAAGTTCAAGGCGGATTACCCGATGGGACCGCATGACAAGCCGCAGTCGATGTGCCCGGCGTTTGGATCGCTGCGTGTAGGTCTGCGGATGAAGCGGGTGGCGACGGTGCTTTCCGGTTCGGCCTGCTGCGTCTACGGGCTGACCTTTGTGTCGCATTTCTACGGCGCGCGGCGGTCGGTGGGCTATGTGCCCTTCAATTCCGAAACGCTGGTGACCGGCAAGCTCTTTGAAGACATTCGCGAGTCTGTGCATGAGCTGGCAGACCCGGATCGCTATGATGCGATTGTGGTGACGAACCTCTGCGTGCCGACGGCCAGCGGCGTGCCACTGCGGCTGTTGCCAAAGGAGATCAACGGCGTACGGATTGTTGGCATCGACGTGCCGGGTTTCGGCGTGCCAACCCATGCCGAGGCCAAGGATGTGCTGGCTGGTGCGATGCTGAGTTATGCTCGGGCCGAGGCCGAAGCAGGCCCGGTCGCGGCCCCGGTTGGCGGTAAGTCCACGCGCCCGACGGTGGCGCTTTTGGGCGAGATGTTTCCCGCTGATCCGATGATGATTGGTCAGATGCTGGCGCCGATGGGGCTGGCCGCCGGGCCGGTGTTGCCCTGCCGGGAGTGGCGCGAGCTTTATGCGGCGCTCGACTGTTCGGTCGTCGCGGCGATCCACCCGTTCTATGTGGATACGGTGCGGGCGTTCAAAGCCGCCGGGCGGCCCGTCGTCGGCTCCGCGCCGGTAGGGTATGATGGCACGGCCAGCTGGTTGCAGAGCATTGGCGAGACCCATGGTGTCTCTGCTGCTGATATCGCTGCTGCGCAAAACGCTGTGTTGCCCGCGATCCGGGGCGCGCTGGCTGCGACACCCATCAAGGGCACCATTACGCTCTCGGGCTATGAAGGGTCTGAGTTGCTGGTCGCACGCTTGCTGATCGAGAGCGGGGCGGAGGTGCCTTATGTGGGCACGGCCTGCGCCAAGTCACCCTGGTCGGCGGCGGACGCAGAGTGGCTGGCGGCGAAGGGGGTCACGGTCAAATACCGCGCGTCGCTGGAGGATGATTGTGCAGCGATGGAAGCGGTGCAGCCTGATCTGGCGATTGGGACCACGCCGGTGGTTCAGAAAGCCAAGGAGCTGGGCATTCCCGGTCTCTACTTCACCAACCTGATTTCCGCGCGACCTCTTATGGGTGTCGCGGGGGCCGGATCGCTGGCGGAAGTGATCAATGTGGCCATCGACAACAAGGATCGCATGGGCCGGATGAAGGCGTTTTTCGAAGATGTGGGCGCAGGCGATACTGCGGGTGTCTGGGAGGGTGTGCCGAACCTGCGGCCTGACTTCCGGGCGCAGCATCAGAAGAAGCTGGATAAGGCCGCAAGGGCGGCCAAAGCGGCGCAGATGATATGATGACGGTGCAAAATACATATTTTGCGCCGCGGGCGCGGCGGCGGGTTTCGCCAGAAACCTGGGTGCGCACCCCAATGGTGTATTGCGGAAAGGGGGCTCTGCCCCCTCGCTGCGCGCTCCCCCGGGATATTTTTGGCCAGAAGAAGCTGGGGGGTCTCTGCTGATGCTGGTGACGGATCATGATCGCGCGGGCGGATATTGGGGGGCGGTTTATGCTTTCTGCGCCGTGAAGGGACTGCAGGTCGTGATCGACGGGCCGGTGGGCTGTGAGAACCTGCCGGTGACCTCCGTGCTGCATTACACGGACGCGCTGCCGCCGCATGAGTTGCCGATTGTGGTGACGGGTCTGGGCGAAGGCGAGATGGGCGCGGGCACGGAAGAGAGCATGAAGCGGGCGTGGGATACGCTCGACCCGGCGTTGCCTGCGGTGGTGGTGACAGGGTCCATCGCCGAGATGATCGGTGGCGGTGTCACGCCGCAGGGCACCAATATTCAGAGGTTCCTGCCGCGCACCATTGATGAGGATCAGTGGGAGGCCGCGGACCGGGCGATGACCTGGATCTTCACCGAGTTCGGTATGACCAAGGGCCGGATGCCGCCGGAGAAGAAACGCGAAGAAGGCGCCAAGCCGCGCGTGAATATCCTCGGGCCGATGTATGGCACGTTTAACATGCCGTCGGAT
Source organism: uncultured Roseobacter sp. (assembly GCF_947492555.1). Taxonomy (GTDB): domain Bacteria; phylum Pseudomonadota; class Alphaproteobacteria; order Rhodobacterales; family Rhodobacteraceae; genus Roseobacter. The sequence goes on along the minus strand of NZ_CANLNE010000005.1, from coordinate 14,828 downwards.
CTGGCTGAGATCCGCCGTCTCGTCGAGGGGATCGGCTGTGAGGTCAACATGGTGCTGCCTTTGGGTAGCCATGTGGCTGAAATGAGAGATTTGGTAAATGCGGATGTGAACATCTGCATGTACCGCGAGTTCGGGCGCGGGTTGAGCGAGCTTCTTGCCAAGCCGTATCTGCAAGCCCCGATAGGGGTCGAGAGTACGACCAAATTCCTGCGCGCACTGGGGAATTTGGTGGGCCTCGACCCCGAACCTTTTATCACGACCGAGAAGCATTCCACGATCAAGCCGGTCTGGGACCTCTGGCGGTCGGTCACGCAGGATTTCTTTGCCACGGCGAGTTTTGCCATCGTGGCGAATGAGACCTACGCACGTGGCGTCCGGCTGTTCCTTGAGGATGACATGGGGCTGCCCTGCGCCTTTGCAGTCGCGCGGGTGGCCGGGAAAAAGACCAACAACGAGGAAGTGCGCGCCCTGATGGGGCAGAAGCGACCCCTGATCGTCATGGGCTCGATCAACGAGAAGATGTATCTGGCCGAACTCAAGGGCGGTCATGGGCCAAGCCCCGCGTTCATCCCGGCGAGCTTTCCAGGGGCTGCAATCCGGCGTCACACGGGCACGCCGTTTATGGGCTATGCGGGGGCGACCTATCTCATTCAGGAAATCTGTAACGGGCTCTTTGATGCGCTCTTCCACATCCTGCCACTGGGCACGGAGATGGATGCCACAGATGCCACGCTGACACCGCTGCGCCGGGACTTCCCCTGGGATGCGGATGCGCAGGCGATGCTCGACCGGATCGTGGAGACACATCCGATACTCACACGAATTTCAGCTGCAAAAACCTTGCGCGACGCAGCAGAGGCGGCAGCACTTGCCGCTGGAGATGAACGGGTGGTGCTCGACACCATCCGTGCGCTGGACCCGGCTATGGCCGGCATGACCCGGGAGGATCAGACATGAGTGACATGACATCCGACATGTTGGAGGCGACGACAGACGCGCCACGCGAGACCCGACGCAAGACCGAGAAGACCGAATTTATGGTCTACTTTGCCATCATCTTCGTGGCGACGCTGCCGCTGGCGACCCTGACCTGGGCGCTCTCGGCGATCCGCAGCCGCAGCTTTACCGAGAAGGGCCCGATGGCCCGTGCCTGGAGCCAGGCACGGATCATCACGCCTATGATCTTTTCGGCCTGAACGACCTCGCGCCGCATTGGCTGGCAAGACCAGCGGCGCGACCCGACTGCTCGATTGTTGTGCGCTTGTCGAGTTCCAAGACTGTCCGCCTCTCAACAAGGTGAACAGACCCCCGAGGGGGAAACCCCCCAAAGGACCCGGCCGCGGGGTGCGCGGCGTCAGCATAACGTTCCGGAGGAATATTTATGGCTGATAATACCGACCTGTCCTTTACAGGTCTCACAGACGAACAGGCGCAGGAACTGCATTCCGTCTACATGAGCGGCCTCTGGCTGTTCTCGGCGGTAGCTGTGGTCGCACATCTCGCGACTTACATCTGGCGTCCCTGGTTCGGATAAGGAGAGATGGATATGGCAAAGTTCTACAAGATCTGGCTCATCTTCGACCCCCGCCGCGTTTTCGTGGCACAGGGCGTCTTTCTCTTCCTTTTGGCTGCGATGATCCACCTGGTGGTTCTCAGCAGCGGCCTGAACTGGTTCGAGGCGGCAGCTGCCGCAGGTGGTCAGTAAATCTTGGGCGCGCGGCAAGGCGTGCTTTTGATCAACTGATAACGAAAAGAATGCTGCGGGCGGCCTGAGTGTGCGCCTCTGCCCGCAGCGAACCAAGGACATAATAATCTGACGGCCTCCGCCTTGACCGAGGCGTGCCGCACACACGCGGAGAATGAAGATGGCGTTGCTCAGCTTCGAAAGAAAATATCGCGTCCGCGGAGGGACGCTGATCGGGGGCGATCTGTTCGACTTCTGGGTGGGGCCTTTTTACGTGGGCTTCTTCGGGGTTACGACGGTCTTCTTCGCTCTCTTGGGAACCATTCTGATTTTCTGGGGTGCCAGCCAGCAGGGAACCTTCAACCCCTGGCTGATCAACATCGCCCCGCCGGACCTGAGCTACGGGCTTGGCCTCGCGCCCCTGATGGAAGGCGGTCTGTGGCAGATCATCACCATCTGCGCGACGGGGGCCTTCATCTCCTGGGCGCTACGCGAGGTGGAGATCTGCCGCAAGCTTGGCATGGGCTATCACGTGCCCGTCGGCTTTGGCTTTGCGATCCTCGCTTATATGACGCTGGTCATCTTCCGCCCGCTGCTGATGGGGGCCTGGGGGCACGGATTTCCCTACGGCATCTTCAGCCACCTCGACTGGGTCAGCAACACCGGCTACGCCTATCTGCACTTCCACTACAACCCGGCGCATATGCTGGCGGTGACGCTCTTTTTCACCACCACGCTGGCGCTGGCGCTGCATGGCGGATTGATCCTGTCGGCGGCCAACCCCGAGAAGGGCGAAGAGGCCAAGACACCGGATCACGAGGATACGTTCTTTCGCGATTTCATCGGCTATTCCATCGGCACGCTGGGCATCCACCGGTTGGGCTACCTGCTGGCGATCAACGCGGTGTTCTTCTCAGCCGTCTGCATCATCATCTCCGGCCCGGTCTGGACGGCCGGTTGGCCGGAATGGTGGAACTGGTGGCTCGATCTGCCGATCTGGGGTGACCCCATCGCCGTGGGAGGGATGTGATCATGGCTTATCCTGAATATCAGAACATCTTCACGCAGGTGCAGGTCCAGGGCACGCCCGAATGGGGCATGGACGATGCCGGCAACAACATGATGGAAGAGCGGGTGGGCAAGCCCTTCTTCAGCACGCTTGCCGGGCTTTTCGGCAATGGCCAGATCGGTCCCTATTACTGGGGCTGGACCAGCATGGTGGCCTTTGGCACCGGGCTTGCGTGGTTCTTTATCGTGGGGTTCAACATGCTGGCGCAGGTCGGCTGGTCGATCCCGCAGTTCATCCGGCAGCTCTTCTGGCTGGCGCTGGAGCCGCCCTCGCCTGAATACGGGCTGACCATGCCGCCGCTGAACGATGGCGGCTGGTACATCATTGCCAGTTTCTTCTTGCTGGTCTCGGTGATGACATGGCTGCTCAGGGCCTATCTGCTGGCCGAACAACACAAGATGGGCAAGCACATCTTCTGGGGTTTTGCCGCTGCCGTGTGGCTGTTCCTGGTGCTGGGCCTCTTCCGTCCGATCCTGATGGGCTCGTGGAGCGAGGCCGTGCCCTACGGTATCTTCCCGCACCTTGACTGGACCACGGCGTTTTCGATCCGTTACGGCAACCTATACTACAACCCGTTCCACTGTCTGAGCATCGTCTTCCTCTACGGCTCTGTGCTGCTCTTCTGCATGCACGGCGGCACGATCCTTGCCGTTACCCGCTACGGCGGCGACCGCGAGCTGGAGCAGATCTATGACCGCGGGACGGCGACTGAACGCGCCGCGCTCTTCTGGCGCTGGACCATGGGCTTCAACGCCACGATGGAGGGTATCCACCGATGGGCGTGGTGGTTCGCAGTGCTGACCCCGATCACCGGCGGCATCGGCATCCTGCTGACCGGCACGGTGGTCGACAACTGGTTCATCTGGGCGCAGGAGCACAACTTCGCGCCAATGTATGACGGCTCCTACGGATACGCTGACTACGGCTCCTACGAAGCCTTTATCGGGAAGGAGAACTGATCATGCTGCCCAAGTGGTTCAACAAATGGAATCAGGATAACCCGACCAATATCTTCGGCCCGGCGATCCTGGTCGGCGTGGCCGGGGCTGCGGTGTTCATCGCTGCGATGGTGGTCAGCTGGGGCAATCCGGCGCAGACCTCCAGCCTGCAGACCGGGCCAAGGGGGACCGGCATGTCGGTGCCCGAATTCAACGTGGTGCGCATGGCAGCGGATCCGACCATCGAAGACTATTATACCGAAGCGCCCTATGTGCCCGAAGGCGGTGAGGATCTTGCCCGCGACATCTATGAAAACGTGCAGGTGCTGGGCGATCTGACGGAGGACAACTTCAACCGTGTGATGAACGCCATCACGCAGTGGGTGTCGCCCGAGCAGGGCTGCGCCTACTGCCATGGGGATGGTGATCTGGAGACCTATGGCGAAGACACGCTTTACACCAAGGTCGTGTCGCGCCGGATGATCCAGATGACGCAGGCGATCAACGAGGACTGGGACGCGCATGTAAATGCGGTCGCCGAGGTGGGCGTGAATTGCTACACCTGCCACCGCGGCGAAAACGTGCCGTCGGACATCTGGTTCAAGGTCTCGCCGGTGAACGCATCCGCGGCGGGCTGGTCGGCCAACCAGAACCAGGCCACATCGCTGAGCCAGTCCACGTCTCTGCCGTCTGACGCGCTTGAGAAATACCTGCTGGAGGGCGAAACCATTGCCGTGCATTCGCTGGAAAGCCGCGAAGCCGGGGTGGCAGGCGTGGATGGCTATGCCTCCATTCAGGATACCGAACGCACCTATTCGCTGATGAATTATTTCTCCAACAGCCTCGGTGTGAATTGCGTCTTCTGCCACAACAGCCGCGCGTTTTATGATGGTTCGCAGAACACGCCACAGTGGGGCACCGCCTCCCTCGGCATCCTGATGGTGCAGGAACTGAACACCGAATACCTCGTTCCGCTGCAGGATACATACCCGCCAGAGCGCCTTGGCCCAATCTTTGCCGATGCGCCGAAAGCGGCCTGTAAAACCTGCCACAAGGGCTATCAACGCCCGATGCAGGGGATGAACGTGATTGCAGACTGGCCCGAGCTCGCGACGACAGAGGCGCCGGTCTACGAATGAGCCATCGGGCAGCGTCTAGGCGCTGCCCCTGGCACAGCCGTGCACGGACCCTTGGCTTCCTGGGTCCGGGCAACGGGGTCCTTCGGCACCCCGGTTCCCTTCCTGTTGGCTACAGGAACCTGGCGTCGCAACCGGTTCAATCCGGATGCGACGCCTATCTTTTCCTGAAGGGCGGCAGCCCGGCTTTGGCAAGAGCCCGCCACCCGTCACAGAAACGGAGATGTGCGCCATGACCAAACCCGCAACCCCGATGTTAGACCGCGTCGCTGGCCCGTCGGACCTGCGCCAGATGCCGGACCGTGACCTGCGACAGCTGGCGGATGAATTGCGCGCCGAGGTGATCGATGCCGTCAGCCAGACGGGCGGGCATTTGGGCTCCTCTCTGGGTGTGGTGGAGTTGAGCGTGGCCCTCCATGCGGTTTTCGACACGCCGCGCGACAAGCTGATCTGGGATGTGGGGCACCAATGCTACCCGCACAAAATCCTCACTGGCAGGCGCGACCGCATGCACACGTTGCGGCAGGGCGGGGGGCTCAGCGGGTTCACCAAGCGCAGCGAGTCCGACTACGACCCCTTTGGCGCGGCCCATTCCAGCACGTCGATTTCCGCAGCCCTCGGGTTTACCATCGGGCGCGACATGGGGCAGCCGACAGGGGACGCGATTGCGGTTATCGGTGACGGCTCGATCAGCGCGGGTATGGCCTATGAGGCGCTGAACAACGCCGGTGCCGAAGGGCGCCGCCTTTTCGTTATCCTCAACGATAACGAAATGTCGATTGCGCCGCCCGTGGGGGCGATGTCGTCTTACCTGTCGTCTCTGTCGGACCTTACCCGCAAGGGGCCGTTCGGGGGTCTGGTCGCCGTGGCCGAAGGGATGGAGCAATTCGCGCCGAAGCCGGTGCGCGAGGGCGCGCGGCGGGCCCGTGAGATGGTGACCGGGCTGGAAAGCCGAGGTACGTTTTTTGAAGAGCTGGGCTTTGACTACATCGGCCCCATCAACGGGCATGACATGGGCCAATTGCTCAGCGTCTTGCGCGCCGCGAAGACGCGGGCAACCGGGCCGGTGCTGATCCATTGCTGTACGGTCAAGGGCAAGGGCTATGCGCCCGCCGAAGGTTCCGCTGACAAGTATCACGGGGTCAGCAAATTCGATGTAGGCACCGGAGTGCAATCCAAGGCCAAGGCCAATGCGCCTTCCTACACAGGCGTGTTTGGCGACGCGTTGACCGCCGCTGCAGCCCGCGACCCCAGCATTGTCGCGGTCACCGCCGCGATGCCAAGCGGGACCGGCGTGGACCGCATGGCAAAACGCTTCCCGGGCCGAGTGTTCGACGTGGGCATTGCCGAGCAGCATGGAGTCACCTTCGCCGCCGGGATGGCGGCGAGCGGTCTGAAACCTTTCTGCGCCATCTATTCGACGTTCCTGCAGCGCGGGTATGATCAGGTGGTGCATGACGTTGCGCTGCAGGGTCTGCCGGTGCGCTTTGCCATCGACCGTGCCGGGTTGGTCGGTGCCGATGGCGCGACCCATGCGGGGGCTTTTGACATTGGCTGTCTGGGCGCGCTGCCGGGCATGGTGGTGATGGCTGCCGCCGATGAAGCAGAGCTGGTGCATATGGTCACCACGGCTGCCGCGCATGACGCTGGCCCGATTGCCTTCCGTTATCCGCGGGGCAACGGGACGGGTGTCGCCTTGCCAGAAGTTGGCGAGGTTCTGGAGATCGGAAAGGGCCGCATGGTCCGCGAGGGGGAGGGCGACGTCGCCCTGTTGTCGCTGGGCACCCATCTGGGTGAGTGTGAAGCGGCTGCAACCCTGCTGGCGGCGGAAGGCATCAGCGTGACCATCGCAGACGCGCGCTTTGCCAAACCTCTGGACATGGAACTGATCGCGCGGCTGGCGCAATCGCACGGCGCGCTTGTCACGGTTGAGCAGGGGGCGAAAGGCGGATTTGGCGCCATGGTGCTGCAAGACATGGCAGCGCACGGTTTGCTCGATCACGGGTGCCGGGTGCGCACGCTGTGCTTGCCGGACCGGTTCATTGATCAGGCCGCCCCCGCAGAGATGTACCGCGACGCGGGCGTCGATGCCGAAGGGATTGTCGGAACGGTTCTGGCGGCGCTACAGAGGGATCGCAAGGTGGTGTCGTTGCAGCGCTGACGCCGATCAATAGCTGTCAGTGAAGCGTTTTATGGCGCGCGCCACTTGATCCGGCGCGTCCCAGTGGGGCGCATGCCCGCATCCCGACACAACCTCGGTCGGGATCCCGTTCAGCGCCTGCCGGGCGAGATCCAGAGGGATCAGCAAGTCTTTCTCTGCCAGAATTGCCTGCATCGGCACATCCGGGCGCGCCTGAAACAGTGCCGGGTCCGCCATTGCAACGGCTGTCAGCTGATGCGCCATGGCGTCCGCTGACTGCGCATGCGGATAGGCCAGCGACTGTGCGATGGCAGCGTCGATGGCGCCCGGTGTCTGGTAGAATTCCGGCGTGAAAATCCAGGGCAGGAACACGCGCAGCCAGGTATCCGGCGGTGCGTCTGATCTTCGGATTGCAACGAGGCTGCGGAACAGGTCCATGTTTCGGAAAAGGCTCAGCGGGGCCGAGGCGACCATTGTGCAGCTTTGCATCCGGTCCGGGGCCAGTGAGGCCATGGCCCAGGCGATGTAGCCACCCAGGGAATGGCCCACCACGTGGCATGTTTCGTGCCCAAGATGGGACAGCAGGGCCAGCGCATCCTCTGCCCAGATCTTCGGTGAGGCGGGGGCGTCCTGCGGGAAAGTTCTGCCGGTGGTGCGGTTGTCGGGGCAGATCAGGGTGAAATGATCTGACAGAAACGGGATCAGCGGTGCCCAGCTCGCGCTGTCCGAAAGCATGCCCGCGACCAGCATCAGGGGTGGGCCATTGCCGATGACCTCGTAGTGTAGCGTGACATCTGGCAGGCCCAGATCAGGCATTCAGCGTGCTCCAGCAGGGCAACAGGTCGCCGTCTTCCGGGGTCGCCTCATAGACGGCGCGGGCAATGGCGCGGGTCAGGCAGAGGGCTGCCGCATGGCCGATCAGCGTGACATCTCGCGCCGCATCGGTGTCGGGACGCGCGCCGGTTGAGAGCGCAAAGACCAGATCGCCATCCCCCGGCGAATGGGCAGGCACGCAGGCGCGGGCGATACCGTCGTGGGCTGCCACCGCCATGCGGTGGCACTGTGGTTTCGTCAGGGCGGCATCGGTGGCCACGATGGCGATGGTGGTGTTGCCGCGGTCAAAGAACGCCTCGTGTTTGCGGCTGGTCATGTCCCGTCCGAGGCCGGAGGCCGGATCGGGGCCAAGTCCGCCGAACTCGCCGTCGATCTCAAAGGGGGCCGCGTAGAAATGCCGATCACCTGGTGTTGTCACCGCGCCCAAGGGGTTTGCGGCGGCCAGCGCCCCGACGGTAGTGCCATCCGGCAGCGCCAGCGACGCCGATCCAAGACCGCCTTTCATCATGGCGGTCAAGGCGCCGGTCCCGGCGCCTGCAGTCCCCAGAGCAAAATCCGGACCTGCAGCGTCAAAGGCCGCTCGGCCCAGAGCAGAGTAGGGGTTTCGGGCCCAGTCCTTCTCCCCGCCGTTGAGCAGATCGAACAGGATCGCCCCGGGCACGATGGGCACGGTAGCATCGCCCACGCGGTAGCCGCGCCCTACGGCGCGCAACCCGTCGACCACACCCGAACAGGCATCGAGCCCGTAGGCGGAGCCGCCCGAAAGCACCAGTGCATCAATCTCGGACACGGATTTGTCTGGGGCCAGCAGATCGGTCTCGCGCGTGCCGGGGGCGCCGCCCATTACATGCACCGACGCCATGAAAGGCGCGCGTGCGGTGACAACCGTGCAGCCTGACTTGAGCTTGCTGTCCTCGGCGTTGCCGACCCTCAGCCCGCTGACGTCGGTGATAAGGTTGCGCGGGCCCGGGATCATGGGGTGCAGATCAGGAACACGCGCCGCGCGTGCCTGCCGATGTTGATTTGCATATTTGAAGAACGATGAAACACCCCGGGTCAGATGCGGGGCTTCGAGGTTGCTGTGGCCGGGTCGCCTGTGTTGGGCACGCCTTTGGGCTCGATCAGCAGCACCTTGCATTCTTTCGCCGCGCGGGGCCGGTGGGTCACGCCCCTGGGGACCACGAACAGCTCGCCTGCTTTCACCGGGTGGGTTGAATCCTCAAGGTCCATGGCCATCTCGCCCTCCAGCACCAGAAAGAAATCATCCGTGTCTTCATGCAGGTGGAACGGGAATTCGCCCTGAAATCGGACCACCATGACCTCGTTGTCATTGTAGTCGGCCACCACATGCGGGTCCCAGTGGTTGGTGAATTGCGCGAGCTTCTCGGCCAGGTTCACCGTCTTCATATGCAACGCCCTCCATCGACCTCCATGGCCACACCGGTGATCATAGAGGCCTCATCCGAGCACAGAAAGCAAGCCGCATTTCCCATGTCCTGTGGTGTTGAAAACCGGCCCAGCGGGATGGTGGCAAGGAACCTGGCGCGCATTTCCGGCGTGTCCTCTCCCATGAAGGATTTGAGCAGCGGTGTTTCCCCTGCCACGGGGTTCAGGGCGTTCACGCGGATGCCCGCGGGGGCCAGTTCCACGGCCATCGCCTTGGTGGCCGTGATCATCCAGCCCTTGGAGGCGTTGTACCAGTTCAGCCGCGGGCGCGGCGACACCCCGGCGGTGGAGGCGATGTTGAGGATCGCCCCGGCCTTGCGGGTTTTCATATGCGGGACAAAGGCGCGGGCGGTCAGATAGACCGATTTGGCATTCACCGCCAGCACCCGGTCGAAATCCTCCTCCGCCACCTCTTCCAGCGCGGTGGGCAGGTGGGTCACACCGGCGTTGTTGACCAGAATGTCGACATGCCCCCAGGCATCGAGTGCCGTTTGCGCCATGGCATTGACCGAGGTCCCGTCCGAGACGTCAACCGCACAGGCCAGCGCGTGATCGCCCATCTGGTCACATAAATCCTGTGCGCCATGCTGGTTGAGGTCTGCGATCATCACCCGCGCGCCTTCGGATGTGAACTTGCGCACGATACCCGCGCCAAAGCCCGAGGCGCCGCCTGTGATAATGGCCGTCTTTCCTGTCAGTCGCATCTTGTCCTCCCTAAAGATGGTACTTCAAAACCCACCGGTCGTGCCCGTCGCTTTCCGGCGTTGCCGGGGCATGACGATGCGGGACAAACCCCTCGCGCATCCAGAAATGCACCGCACGCGGGTTCGCCTCGAGAACCGAGAGTTTCAGCATTGTCATCTTGGCCCGGCGGGCATTTCGCTTGACCAACCTTAGCACAGCGCGCCCAATCCCGCGCCTGCGAAAGGCCGGATCCAGCAGCATCAGGCCGATCCACCAATCGTTGGGAAACTCGTATCCTTCGGCAATGCAGATCATGCCGGCCATGGCTTGTTCCTCCATCACTGCAAAGGTCATGAGGGCGTCTTGGCTGAGGCCCGGCGGTACGGCAGTGAAAAACCCGTCGATGAAATCCATGTTCGGGGCGTGGCCGACCTCCAAGGTCACGTAGTCAGCGGCGCGTTGTGCCAGATCAAGCGCGTCTTCGGCATCGTCGGATCTGGTGATCGGGCGCAGGACAATATCAGACATGCGCAGGCGCAGTCTGTCGGTTTCTTTTGCGTGCAGAGCGTTTTCGATCAGCCATGCGTGGCGTCTTCATGCGCACTCCTCAGGTCCGGCAGCTGAGGCGCTGCCGCAATGAGCTTTCTGGTGTAAGGATGTTGAGGCTTGGTAAAGACGGATTCGGTCGGGCCCTCTTCGACGATCTCTCCGGCCTGCATCACCATGACGCGATCCGTGACGGACCGGACTACACTAAGGTCATGGGAGACAAAAAGATAGGTCAGCCCATGGGTGCGGCATAGCTCTGCCAGCAGATCGAGGATCTGCGCCCGGACGGAGACATCGAGGGCCGACACCGCCTCGTCAAAAAGGATGAGATCAGGTTTGATGATCAGCGCGCGGGCGATGGCGATGCGTTGGCGCTGGCCGCCCGAGAATTCGTGAATGTAGCGTGTGGCATCTTCGGGATGCAGGCCGACGGCGGTCAAGGCTTCGGCGATGGCATCCTGCCGCGCGACACCCTTGGGCGGGTCCGTCAGCAGGTGGAAGGGTTCAGTGATCAGCCGGGCGACCCGGTGACGCGGGTTGAAACTGCCAAAGGGGTCCTGAAAGACCACCTGCATGCGGCGCCGCACGTCGAGATTGGGCTTTCCTTGCGTGGTGACCGGGGCACCGCCCAGCGTGATCTGTCCCCGCTGCGGCTCTTCAAGGCCCAGGAGGGCGCGGGTCAGGGTGGACTTGCCGCAGCCACTTTCGCCCACCAGCCCCAGCCGTTCGCCCCGCATCAGCGTAAAACTGACGCCTTTCACGGCATCGAATTGGCCGGGCGCGGCAAAGAGCTGGCGACGGGGCAGGCGGTAGCTGCGGTGCACGTCCTGCACCTCCAGCAACGGCGCGGGGTCCGGGGGCTCCGGCAAATCGACCTGGTGGCCCGAGGCTTCGAACAGCATGCGCGTGTAGGGATGCCGCATGTTGTGCAGCAAGTCCTGCGTCGGGCCGGTTTCGACCACCTCGCCGTGGCGCATGACGGCGATGCGGTCGGCCATACCGGCCACCACGGCCAGATCATGGGTGATCATGATCAGCCCCATGCCGAAATCCTGCACCAGCCCCTTCAGCAGTTCGAGGATTTGCGCCTGGGTGGTGACATCCAGCGCCGTGGTTGGCTCATCCGCGATCAGCAGTTTGGGCCGCAGCGCAATCGCCATGGCAATCACGACCCGCTGGCGCTGTCCGCCCGACAGCTCATGTGGATACCGGCTGAGCGGGAAGCGGTTTGGCGGCAGCCCCACCCGGGTGAGGACCTCGCGGGCCCGCGTCTCTGCTTGCGCCGCTGTTGTGTCCGTATGCAGGCGGATGGTCTCCGCCACCTGCCGCCCGATGGTATGCACCGGGTTCAGCGCGGTCATCGGTTCCTGAAAGATCATGCCGATCTCATTGCCGCGCAGGGCGCACATCTGCGGTTCGGGCAGGGCGGTGAGGGTGGTCTGCTCCAACATGATGGTGCCCGTTGCCTGCGTCTCGCGGGGCAGCAGTTGCATCACCGCGAGCGCGGTCATGGATTTGCCGGAACCGCTCTCGCCGGTGATGGCGAGGATTTCGCCGGGGGCGACGGACAGGCTCACATCTTTCAGGATGGGGATACCCGCGATGCTCAAGGACAGCTGGTCGATCCGTAGAAGGCTCATGTGCGCAGCCTCTGCAACCGGGGGTCCAGCGCGTCGCGCAAACCGTCGCCCAGCAGGTTCAGCCCCATGACAATGCCGATGATGACAACGCCGGGCACAATCGCGATATGCGGCGCGAGGGTGACCAGCGTCTGGGCGTCGGCCAGCATCCGTCCCAGCGAGGGGGTGGGGGGCTGCACGCCAAGGCCCACGAAGCTCAGCGCGGCCTCGACCTGAATGCCCAGGGCGAACTGGATGGTGCCCTGTACGATCAGCAGGTTCAGCACATTGGGCAGGATGTGCTCGACCGAGATATGCGCGCGGGTCTTGCCCGCAACACGGGCGGCGAGGATGAATTCACGCTCCCACAATGGCAGCGCGCCGCCACGGGTGACACGGGCGAAGACGGGGATATTGAAGATGCCGAAGGCGACGATGGCGTTGGTGGCCGAGGGCCCGAAGACGGCTGTGATCAGGATCGCCATGACCAGCAGCGGGAAGGCAAAGACGATGTCATTGCCGCGCATGATCGTCTCGTCCAGCCAGCTGCCCTTGTGCATGGCGGCGGCCAGTCCAAGCGGGACGCCGAAGGTGAGGCCGATGGCCAGTGCCAGCAGCGCCACGCCAAGGGAGGTGCGCGCGCCGACCATGATCATACTGAGGATATCGCGGCCCAGATGGTCCGTGCCCAACAGATGCGCGCCTCCGGGTGGTTGCAGTTTGCCGGGGATGTTGAGCGTCGTGTGGTCGTGCGGGGTCCAGAGGAACGACAGCAGCGCCAGCCCGATGAAGAGGGCAGAGAGGGCCGCACCGATGATCAACGTGCGGCTCATGTGTGCGCCCTAAGGCGCGGATCGACGGCGGCATAGGCGAGGTCAACGAGGAAGTTGATCACGATGACGCCGAAGACGACCAGCATGACGACGCTTTCGACAACGATCAGATCGCGGGCCGAGATCGACTGGAAGATGAGCCGTCCGAGGCCAGGCAGGTAGAAGACCTGTTCGATGATGATGGTGCCTGCAAAGAGGAAGGAGAATTGCAGCCCGATGATTGTCAGCACCGGGATCATGGCGTTCCTGAGCCCGTGCCGCCAGAGGGTCTGGCGCGCGGTCAGGCCCTTGGCGCGGGCGGTGCGCATGAAATCCTCGCCCAGCACGTCGAGAAGGGCCGAGCGCATGACGCGGGTGAGGATCGCGGCCTGCGGCAGGGCGAGGGCCACGGCGGGCAGGGTGAGGGAGGTGAGACCGGCCAGCAGCCCCTTGTCCCAGCCCGCGAACCCGCCTGCGGGGAACCAGCGCAGGTTGATGGCGAAGACCAGCACCAGCATCATTGCGAACCAGAAATTGGGCAGGGCGACGCCGAATTGCGTCGCGCCCATGACGCCCAGATCGCCTGCCTGTCCCCGCCGGGACGCGGCGAAGATGCCCGCGGGGAAGGCGATCAGGATCGACAGGATGAGCGCATAGAGCGCCAGCGGGAGCGAGACAGCGATGCGGTCGGCGACCATCTCGGAGACCGGCGTGCGGTAGGTGTAGGAGGTGCCGAAATCGCCCGTCAGCATGCCGCCCACCCAGTTGAGGTAGCGTTGGAGCTTGGGCACGTCGAGGCCCAGTTCGGCGCGCAGGGCGGCGAGGGTTTCGGGCTGGGCATTGAGGCCCAGCATGAAGGAGGCGGGATCGCCGGGGGCCACTTCGATCACGGTAAAGATGATCAGCGACGCCACCGCGAGGCTGAGGACAAGCGAGGCCAGACGTTTGAGCACATAGCGCAGCATTGCGGGTGAGGTTAGGGGCAGGCCCGGCCCCGGTCCAGAGGGGTTGTTGGCGGGCCGCTGCGTGTTAGGTCTGAGGCCATGGAGGCTCCCCGGTTCATAGGGGCGGAGATTTTCCGCCATTCCAGCTATGGCCGCTGGCACCCGCTGCGGGTGCCACGGGTGAGTACCGTGATGGACCTGAGCCGCGCGCTGGGGTGGTTGCCAAAGGACCAGTTCATCACGGCGCCGCGCGCCAAGCCCAAAGCGTTGGAGGTCTGGCATACGCCCGATTATGTCGCGGCTTTACAACGGGTTGAGGCTGAACAGAAGGCAACGGCTGAGGACACGGCGCGGCATGATCTAGGCTCGGTCACCAACCCGGTCTACCCCGAGATTTACCGGCGTCCGGCGACTGCGGCGGGGGGCTCCTTGCTGGCGGGCGAGCTGCTGCGCGAAGGTGGTGTCATTTACAACCCGCCCGGTGGCACGCACCACGGGATGCCGGATCGCGCCAACGGGTTCTGCTATCTGAATGACCCCGTGCTGGCGATGTTGTCGCTGCGGCGAAACGGGGTGCGGCGGATCGCTTACGTGGACATCGACGCGCATCACTGTGACGGGGTGGCCGTGGGCTTTCATGGCGATCCCGACTGCCTGATGATCTCGGTGCATGAGGAGCGGCTCTGGCCGCGCACGGGGCTTCTGGAAGATGACGCAGGTGGCGCGGCGGTGAACCTGCCGGTGCCGCGCGGGCTGAATGACAGCGAGATGGGGTTCATCCGCGAGGCGCTGATCGTGCCGCAGGTCGAGGCGTTCCGACCGGATGCGATTGTCCTGCTCTGCGGGGCGGATGGGGTGGAGGAGGATCCGCTGGCGCATCTGTCGCTATCCAACAACGCGCATTGGGCCGTGGTCTCGGCGCTGATGGGCATGGCGCCGCGCCTGCTTGTACTGGGCGGGGGTGGGTATAACC
>NZ_CANLNE010000004.1 GCF_947492555.1 uncultured Roseobacter sp. | reverse complement strand
CGCCTGCACATGATCGCCATTCGGCAACTCAAAGCGCATCGATAAATTGTTTATGGATAATCCAGTCATATGGTCCCTGGCTTTCCGGCTCCGGCAACGAAGCCAACGGACAGGTTTACCCTGTCTCAAATGCGGCGCGGCTAAAAAACAATGCGGCCCCGAGGGGCCGCATTTGCTGTCTTCTACATGTCTTTGGCAGCTTCAAGCGGGCCAGTGTTGATTGCGCCCTCATAGCTGTCCAAAGCTTTATCGATAGAACCCGCTTCGACAAAGACGTCCGCCACGCCCTTCATGAAGGTCGCCGCGTTTTTCCCAAGCCAGGCATCCGACAACGCCACGTCCGCTGGCAGCATCTTCATGCCCGCGAGAGCGTTCTTGGCCGCGTCCAGATCCATGCCCGCTTCCTTAGCCAATGCAGCAACCATCTCTTCGCCGCCCGCACCGGAGTTGTAGCGCTCGTTTTCCTGGGTCACGACAGACAGGAATGTAGCCACCTCGTCACCATTCTCGGCAATGTAGGAGGCTGGCGCGGAAATCACGTCAAACACCAGAATACCGACCTCTTCCTTCTCTGCACCGGTCAGCAGTACATTACCGTATTCCTGCATCCGCGTCAGACCGCCGCCATACCCACAGGCGAAATCAACGGCCTTTTGACTCAGGGCCGCGGCACCTTCCGGCGGCGCCATGTCAACGACCTGCAAGGACGCAATGTCGACGCCAAAATGGTCCATCTGGCGCAGGAAGCCGTAGTGCGCGGCGGTGCCCAGCGGCACGGCAACCTTCTTGCCAGCCAGTTCCCCTGCTGTCTCTTTGTCGATCTCCAGATCAGCATGCACAACGCAGTTATCATTCTCCGAATAACTCACCGCCACATCAATGATTTGAAGATCCTGTCCACCGGAAGTCGCCACAACAAACGGCGGCACCCCCTGAGATACGGCAATCTGCACGTCGCCGGAGGCCATCGCCGCCGACATCGCCGTACCGGTCTCGAAGGAAACCCAGTTCACCTTCTTGCCAAGCGCCTCTTCGAAGGCGCCCGAGGCTTTAGCCGCCAGGAACGGCATGGGCCATTCAAGGAAATACGCAACCGTGATCTCACCATGCCCGTCTGCAACTGCGGCCTGTCCGGTCATCGCCATCATGGTGCCCGCGATAAACCCTGTTACTGTCTTCTTAGTCATTCATGTTCTCCCTTTCATCACGTCACTTGTTTTACGATACGGGACGTGAGTTTCATATAACAACCTTTCTGTAGTTTTGACGTTTCGTCAATGCATTTGCGTTCAAAAAAGCAGGAATCTTGAAACAGCATACTAGGATCGCCGCGTTTCAAGCCTTCATCCTCTGCCATGCTGCGCTGCGGCCCGTCGAACCGGACTTTAGCTGCAACGGAAAAATCAGTTGGTGGTTGAACTCACACAATGCGGACTTTGCTGCCGTTCGATTTATGGAACCGAAAATCCGCTTTCGTCCGCAATTCTAGATGGGCATACTTGCGATGCAGCCCTTCCGGAACACAAGGAAAGTTGGCGCTAATACCTAAAAGGTTTCGCCAAATAGATCGAGCACCGCGCGCCATGCGTGCATCGTAGCCTTTGGATCATAGCTGACGCCGGGCACGGTGGTCATGCTGTGAGCGGTCCCCTCTGCAAGCGATCCATCCGGCTTTCTCGGTTGCGCCCAGAAGGCGTGCTCGGCTCCCCCGTAGATTTCGGCACGCCAGTCGATCCCGGCCTCCTGAAGCGCGCGACCGAAAGTCAGTATCTGCTCGGGGGTGCAGATGGGGTCTTCGGAGCCCGTGCATAGCAGGAAGGTACCAGCAAAGTTGGACCATTCTTCAACCTTGTTGTCCGGAAAGGCGGAATGCACGACCGCGATAGCCTTGAATGGGACACCGGCCCGCGCGAGCTCGAGCACGATCCTACCGCCAGCGCCATAGCCGAGAGCGGCAATGCGATCAGGGTCGACACCTGGTTGTGCCAACAGAACATCGAACGCGGCACGACCGATAGACCGCAGCCGTTCGACATCGGCCAACAAAGGCATAATGCGGGACAGCATCGCATCAGGTCGATCAAAGAACACCTCGCCGCCGTGATACTCCATGGCCAACGCCAGGTAGCCATGCGCGGCCAGATCATCGACCCGTTGCCGTTGGTATTCCTCAAGGCCGACCCCATCATGGCCTATCAGCACTGCTGGCCAGGGCCCCGGGCCATTCGGCTGCGCCAGATAACCGATCATACTCAGGCCATCCACGTCATAGGTGACTTCACGCGTTGCAACCATCATTGCACCTTCTTTCAAGCGAGTGGGATGAGACCCGCCATTTCAGGCGGCGAGCATGATTGGCGAGCCGTTGTTGTTGGCGGCGCCCCCCGCCGTTCGGTCAAACCTCGCGTCCGTAAGCTCGTGGACGATCCGAAGGCAAGTTCCGCCAGTCGCATTCGGGGTGATTGTGAATGTGACGGTGCTTTCCAGGAAAGGCCGGCTATCCTCGCGCAGCCTGTAGCGGACTTCCTGGCCGGGGGTGACGCTGATCGCATCGGGGTCGGCCAACACCTCCTCAGGCAACCACCTTTCCCGAAACTCGGGGATGCTGAGAGCGCGCCAGACCTTTTGCGGCGGATCGTCCAAGTCAAATTCCAGCTCGATGCCGCAATCCTGTTCCTTGGTCTGTTCTTCGTTCATTGATCTATTTCCTTCAGCAAGACTTTGAGATCTGCGATGCGGCTCGGCCAAAAAGTGTGATACTTCGCCAGCCAATGAACGATGAGAGTCAGGCCCTCTGGATCGACTTCGTAGTTCACAAAACGCCCCTGGCGTTCTTGTCTCACGAGTTTCGCATCCCGCAGGATGGAAAGGTGTTGCGACATTGCCGGTTGACTTATTTCCATGCCCTTGCGCAAGGCACTGGCGTTCATGCTCCCTGCCGCCAGCTTCTCAAAGATCGCGCGGCGGGTCGGGTCTGCCAAAGCTCGGAAAATATCGTTCTCAGCCATATCAATACATAAGCATAGACTTATCCAACCGGCAAGTCTGTTTTGGGGCAGCTTCCTGTTGTCGCAGATATGTGTGCCCTATCGAAGTGTCGAAACGACCGAGTAGAAGGGATCGGCCGTTGAAATAGCCTCTGGACTGGCTTTCAGAACGCGCCAGCGACAGGGTCTAAGCCCGTATAGAAAACGATGCTGAAGCCGCAACGCGATCCACCTAAGCGGACCTTCGTGCGCTCCGCAGCACCCGGCAAGGTGGGCTCACAGCGATCGTCTGACAGTTTTGGTCGGTTGACGGGCGCCAGCCCAAAGCGGTCACTGAATTTGTTGACTTGATGACTGGTAAGCGGGACTTTGCCGCCGTTCGTCAGAGCAGTTCCGATGGCGGCTTTGTTGGACGTTATCGAATATCTGCCAGCCTTTTTTCAACTAGCGCGGCCATTTTCTTGCCCGACTGGTGAACCCAATCGGGTTCGTAGTTTCTGATGGTGATCCAGAACAGTGCTCCTTCGAGCCAATACGTCACGTCCAAACATCCCTTAGCTTTGAGGTCTTCCTTGAAATGCCAATGACGGTTGTTGGGATACTTATTGCGACTCAGAGTCGTGATATGTGACAGGGTCAAACCTAGCTCTGCGCTTACGTTGGCCAAAACAACTTCCATGTCGTCTAGGCTCATATCACCAGTGACTGCGACCTGAATGTTGCGTGATTTGTCAGTGTCTTTAATTGTCCGTTTTGACACAGTTTGTTCCTTTCATATTCGAAGACATTGCAAGCAAAAACGGACTTTATTGAAAGCACAAGAGACGATTTTTCGGGGAATGGCTGGGCGTTGTTTCAGCACAATGCTGACGTTGGTGCACCGCGCCGCATGGGTTGTTTTGGGCTCTCTGCTGACATCTTACTGCTCCGGTCGGTTGACTGGTGCCAACACGTTGTTTCTCCATAGAACGACGGAAAGCTGACCTTCGCAGCAGTTGCGGGATTTTCCAAAATTTCTACACGACAGATATTCAAAAGAGGCCTTTTGGCAGGCTGAGAAACAGATCGTTTAACACGTGTAGCTAACGTGCAAAGCAATCCTTTGTTCGCCCGTTCCTTTGATGTCGCGAAAATGAAAGCCGCAAAATTGATCATCTTCAGTACGACTAACATGAGTACTCATTTTGCCTTGCATTTTCTCCTATTCGGACTGAGGGTTTGTCGCAAAGACGGTCTTAAAAAACAGACCTCGCACCACGGATTTGTGCGAGGCGGAAAAGTCTCTTTTTCAGCGGTTGCGAGGCATTTTTTGAAACCGCGAAGAGCAAATTGTGCACGTCGGCCAAGGTGCAGATTGTAGATGGCCAGCTTGACAGTTTGTTAGGTTAGACAAGATAAGGAAGTCCACAGGCGAGCCTTTTCCCTGCGGAGTCACTCAGATGAAAACGAGGAACTGAGTTGCGGATCCTACTAGCAGATGATCATGAATTGGTTCGCGAAACGATTGCGGCGTTCATTGAGAAAGAAGACGGATACAAGGTGGTTCAGTCAAGCGACCTCGCCGGGGTCGAGAAGCTGCTGATCGCGCATGACCCGTTTGATCTTGTTTTGCTGGACTATGAAATGCCGGGGATGGATGGTCTGGCAGGCTTGCAAAAAATCATGGACGCTGTGCGTCCCCGACCTGTTGCTTTGATCTCGGGTTCCGCAAACAAAGCGGTCGCGGAAGAGGCGTTGGAGCTTGGTGCGGCTGGATTCTTGCCGAAGACCATGGCCGCAAAGTCCTTGGTGAATGCAATCCGTTTCATGGCAATGGGAGAAAAATACGCTCCGATTGACTTCATGACGCAGGCCGCAGAAGAGGTTGCGCATCCTCTAAAAGACGTGCTCACAGCACGAGAGTTGCAAGTATTGTCTTGCCTGACTCGCGGTCTGGCGAACAAGGAAATCGCGCGCGAAATTGATTTGCAGGAAGTCACCATCAAGCTGCATGTCAAAACGTTGTGTCGTAAGTTGGACGCCAAGAATCGAACCCATGCAGCAATGATCGCGAAAGAGGCGGGCCTGTTCTGACCCGCCGTTCCGAACTCAGAATTCAAACCCGTCGCATACCTGAAAGAAGAAATCCTCATTCAGATCATTGTGGTCCAACAGATTGACCGTGAGACCACCAGTGTCGACGCTTACGCTGTAGTCCGCATTCTGCACCACATGTTGATCGATCCAGTCCTGTTGTGATTGGTCAGTGGCAAGAAGATTGAGCAGGCGGAAATCAAGCCGGTCGTTTTCAATACCGTCGCAGGTGAAATCGAGGATCGTATCCGTCCCGCCATCGGTGTCTTCATCGCGGAAAACAAACCAGTCGGTATCGCTGCCGCCCGTGGCAACATCATTTCCAGCGCCCAGTAGGATTTTGTCACGACCTGCGCCTGCATCCACAATGTCATCACCTTTGGATGCATTGATGTAGTCGCTGCCCGAGCCGCCGTTGATGACATCGTTGCCGCTGCCGCCGTAGAGCTTGTCCTTATCGGCGCCGCCATCGAGGATGTCATTACCTGTGCCGCCTTTCAGCACGTCGCGCGCACCTCCACCCGATAAAACATCATCACCGGAGCCGCCAATCAGCAGATCGACACCGATACCGCCCGTAAGTTGATCATTGCCAGAGCCGCCATCCAGCGTGTTCGTGCCGTATCCGTCGACCAGGACATCATCGCCCGTACTGCCTTCCAGGGTGTCGTCGCCCTGACCGCCGTCCAGATGGTCATTTCCAAGACCACCGTTCAGGAGGTCATTACCGGCGCCGCCATCCATGTGGTCGTCGCCTTCGCCACCCCTCAAGGTATCTGTTCCAGCCTCCCCTTGCAGGTCGTCCTGACCCGAGCCGCCGATCAGGACATCGTCGCCCTCGCCCCCCTGCAACAGATCATTCTCCGATCCGCCTGACAGGACATCATTGCCAGAGCCGCCCTTGAGGGTGTCAAAGCCAGACCCACCAACCAACTCATCGCTATCAATGCCGCCATCCAGCTGATCATTGCCAGCACCCCCGTGGATGAAATCCGCACCCGACCCGCCGAAAAGGATATCGTTTTCTTCCGGCATCAGGATGCCATTAGCATCATAGCGGTTCCCAAACTGATCATAGGTATAGGTTGCGCTCGGCCCTGCCTGATCAGCATTTCCGCCAAAGAGCCGATCATTGCCGTCACTCCCGTAAAGGGTGTCGTTGCCGCTTTGACCTGCGATGTCGTCATTCCCGATCCCGCCGTTTGCTATATCTGCGCCTGCACCGGCTTCGACCGTGTCGTCATAGGTGGTGTCGCCGCCCGTCGTGACGGAGACATTCAGATCGCGGATCAGAACAGAGGCCGAACGGTCCACCTGGGTAAACGGATCCATGGCGCGGGGATCTGCGGTGCCGTCGTTGGAATAGGACTTCGGGCTCGTGGCCATCAGTTCCAGGTGCGCATCAGTGCCATCTGGCGCGCGGACCACGCGGTAGATACCGCCCGCCGTCGCGGTGGCGTCGTTCATATCATGATCACCGCCATTGCCGCCAATGTAGAGGTTGCCATCCGCGTCGTGGATTGCGGCGCCAAAGGTAATCTGCGGCACACCATCTTCCGGCGCGCCGTCGATCAGCGTGCCCGTGATGGGTGTGGTCGTGATGATGGGCACACCGCCATCGGCGACGGTTGAGATGTCAATCTGGTAGAGCATGCTGACGCCGCCCTCTGATTTTGGCCGCGTCGCCCCGTAGAAAGAGCTGGTGGCGGCATCAAACGCCACATCCCATAGCTGGTCGGTAATCATGGATTTCGGGAATGGGAAGGTCTGCGTGACCACGGCCCCCTCCGCGTCCACGTTGTCGACGTCGATCATTGTCAGACGGTCCATACTGGACTGGAACGCCCAGAGATTTCCGTCTGCGTCGAAATCACCGGTCCAGGACCGATAGGGCGTGGTCCCGACCCGATAACTGGCACCGGCGGCGTCCAGCATGATCAGATCAGAACTGTTGACGTCGTTGTCAAGGCTATCCGTGCCATCGGAGACCGCGAGGCCATAAATCATGTCGTCCTGTGCATTGAAGCCGATGGCGTTCACAGTGACGGTCGCCTTTTCCCCCGCCAGCGTGTATGTGCCGGCCTCCGGATCAAAGACCTGCAGCGTGCCGTTTATCACCTGATAGATATTGGCTTGTCCTTCGGCAAAAGCCTTCACCTCAACGGGTTGCCCGCCAATTTGCATCTCTTTTTCATAGTAGAATACGGGCGCGTCGGTGTGGATGACCGGTCCGCTGTCGCTTGTGCTCTCGATTGAACGGAACGTTAAGTCACCAATCCCGTCAATGCCTTCGAATGTAATGTCATGGGCCGAGAAGCTGGCGCTGTTGGTGTCGAACGTATCAATGACCGTGCCATTCCACAGAACTTCAACCGCCCCGCTGACAGAGCCAGCGCCATAATTCGCGGCCATGTCGAAGCTGATTGCATAAAGCTCGCCCGGGCGTGTTTCAACCGATTGGGTCATGCTGGAATGACCATCCGGACCGGTGCTGACCGCCCATGCGCCAGTCTCTGCATATTGGGCGAAACTGGTCGCATCATTGGTGCCAGCCAGCAGGTTGGTGTCCATGAAGTCACCAAAGACGACATCGTCCCCCTTGGTTGACTGGATGCGGTCGTCGCCGGACAGGCCGACGACATAGTCGGTATCGTTGGTGCCCTGCAATTCTTCGGACAAATGGGTGCCGATCTGCAGGGTCTGGTTCTGGGGAACAGACATGGAGAATACTTCCTTTACGATTTACAGTGATTTCCTTGAGCCGGTCGCGTTACCAGCCAATTCCACGGTAGGCGGGTGAAGCAGGTGCAGTTTGCGCCACCCGAACGACATCGATAACCGGCGTGTCGCCAGCAGCGAGGACCGCCGCGCGATAGGCTGGATTGGCATGCGTGACGATCAACGCGTCGGCACCGTTGGTGACCTCTGCCAAATCCGTGCGCATCATGCCGGGCAAGTCCTTTGCGAGCGCTTGAAGTCCGGAACTGCCGTGACGCACGTAGGCGAGTTGCCCCGCGAGCGGCGTGTCGGGAGTAATGGCGGGGTCATGTACGACCACTTCAACCCCTTCGGCATTCAGTGCTGCGATGACCTCGAGGATCGGGCTTTCGCGCAGATCGTCGGTACCGGGTTTAAACGCGAGGCCAAGCACGCCGACGGTCTTTGCACCGGTATCGCGCACCATGTCCAACGCGCTTTCGATATGGCTTTTGTTAGATTGATCGAGACTGCGGATCATCGGCAGATCGACGCCTTGCGCTTGTGCGATATGGGCCACGGCGCGCACTTCCTTGGGCAGGCAGGACCCACCATAGGCAAAGCCGGGTTTCAGGTAATAAGGCGATAGGTTCAGCTTTGTGTCCTGAACAAAAATGTCCATTACATCATGGCTGTCGACGCTCAGGGGTTTGCACAGCCGACCCACTTCATTTGCAAAACAGACCTTGGTCGCGTGCCAGACGTTGTCGACATATTTGACCATTTCGGCGGTCTCGACGGATGTCACAATGGGATTTTCGTCAACCGCTTCGTATATGCGCGACAAGATGCGCGCGCTGCGATCATCGTTCGCACCAATCACCGTCTTGGGAGGGGCGTTAAAATCATCGATGGCCACGCCTTCGCGCAAAAATTCCGGGTTGAAGCACACACCGAAATCCACACCGACCCGCAGGCCCGAGACCTCCTCGATGATCGGCGCCATGAACCCCATGGTCACCCCCGGCGGGATGGAGCAGCGCATCACCACGACGTGGAATTCCTGTTTGCGTTTCAGGCCAGCGCCAATGGCGCGGGCGGCGGCGTCGATATAGCTGTGGTCACATCCACCATCGGCAGCCGTAGGCGTACCCACGGAGACAAAGGTCACGTCGGTGTCGACCACCGCCTGTTCCAGGTCATCGGTGGCAGAAACGAGCCCGGCCCGGACGCCGTCATCCAACAACCCGTCAAGATCGCGTTCATGGATCGGCGATTGCCCTGTGGCGATTGCGTTGACCTTTACCGGGTCGATGTCCACCCCGATGACGCGGTGCCCAAGGCTAGACAAGCAGGCCGTGGAGACAGCCCCCACATATCCAAGACCAATGACACTGATGGCGGGTTTTTCATCAACCAACCGCAGAGGGGAAACGGCTGTGTTTTGGGCGAATACATGGGGGCTGTCGAACATGGTACCAATCCTTTACTCGTTACTGAGGTTGTTTTAACCCGCTGTTTCTGAACAGTCTTTTCCACCCTCGTATAGCTGCGCAAAACTTTGTATGGCGCGGCTATCCTTAGGGATAGGAGGGCTGACCCATAAAAAAACGGCGCCCGAGGGCGCCGCTGTAGGTGGTGTGAGAGTGCTTGTTCTTGTTGGTCTTATGCGGCTTTGTCTCGCGCGTAGATATCTTCATATCGCACGATATCATCCTCTCCGAGATAGGCACCGGTCTGCACCTCGATCAGGTGAAGCGGCACCTTGCCTGGGTTTTCCAAGCGATGCACAGCGCCGAGTGGGATATAGACAGACTCGTTTTCCGAAATCAGTTTCACGTCCTCATCAACGGTCACACTGGCCGACCCGTGCACGACGATCCAATGCTCGGATCGGTGCATGTGGCTTTGCAAGGAGAGCGCAGCACCGGGATGCACAACGATCTGTTTGACCTGGAACCGCTCGCCCAGGGACAAGGTCTCAAAGTACCCCCAGGGGCGGTGATCCTTCGGGAACGTTTCAGCCTGCTTGACCTGTTTCGCCTTGAGACTGGCAACGGCGGATTTCACGGCTTGAGTCTGCCGCATGTCGGCTACGAGCACGGCATCGCCCATGGCTATGGCCGTAATATTCTTGAGGCCGATACCCACCAGCTCTACCCCGTCACTTTCAGAGCGTAACAGCGTGTCCTCGCAGTCGACGGCCATGGTATTGCCGCTCTGAACCACGCCATTTTGATCTGCGTCACCTGCCTGCCAAACCGAGGACCAACTGCCCAAATCTGACCACCCGCACTCCATTGGAACGACACAGAGAGTTTCACAAGCCTCCATTACCGCATAATCAATGGAGATATCTTCGGCCATTTTATAGGGCGCGGCATCGAGCCGGAAAAAGTCCAAATCGCGGGACCCGCCCTCAACGGCGCGACGACAGGGCATCAGCAAGCTTGGGCACAGCACCTCAAAAACTTGCAGAATTTCCGCGACACGAAACATGAATATACCCGCGTTCCACAGGTGCTTACCTGAGGCCAGGAAGGTTTCTGCCAGTGCTTTGTCCGGCTTCTCAACAAAAGCATGCAGAGGTTGAATCGCGTTTTCATGGCCGCTGATGTTCGACAGTTCGAGATACCCATATCCCGTTTCCACTCGGTCAGGTCTGACCCCGAAGGTCACAAGTTGGCCCGCCTCGGCGGCGCCACGGCCCGTCGCGATCGCGGCCAGGAACGCCGCTTCATCAGCAATCGCGTGATCGGATGGCATCACCAGCATCAATGCGTTGGGCTGATCCTGCAAACTAAGCGCGGCCGCCAGGATCGCCGGTGCCGTGTTGCGTGCTTCGGGTTCGATCATGATCGTCGGATCAGTAACACCTGCAGCCTGAAGCTGTTCTGCTACGATAAAGCGATAGTCGGCACCTGTCATGATGATTGGGCTTGCAAAGATATCATGCTGCACACGCTCGAGCGTCTGCTGAAACAGGCTCGTGTCGCCCTGCAGCGGCGCAAATTGTTTGGGGTAGCTCTTGCGCGACAGGGGCCACAGGCGGGTACCACTGCCACCGCAGAGGATAACGGGATAGATCATGGGAACATTCCTTTTCACTCACACAGTGCCCGGTTGGGCGGATGCGATCGTTTTACCCAACTTTTTCCCAGTCAGTGCGGGCCCAAAAGAAGAAATGAACGCGCCGAAGCATCGTCGTGCTATGCGGAGGTATAGTCGCTAAAAGCCACCCGGCAGATCAAGCAATCCTATGTACAGCGCCAAGCCGGTGATGAAGGCGGTCACGGCGGTAATCAGCTGAAATTTGGCCATGGCATTCTGCAGCTTGTCGCGCAGCCCTGTGCCATTGCCTGCAGTTTGATTGCCGCGGTTGGACCATTTCTGTTTGCTAAGATGAAAGATCATGTAGACTTTGACCCCGGCATTGATGATCTGGTTAAAGTAGAGAATGAACGGCCACGTCAGATCTGTACTGCGCGCATAGCGGAACAGGAAAAGACACAGGATGGTCCGGCTCAGCACGATCCAGATGAGGCAGTGCAGCAGATAGGCCGGTTCCACAAAGAGCGTGAGCAGAGCCAGTGTCGGGCTGACCAGCATGGTCCACATGGCGATGCGCTGATCCACAAGGCACCACCAGATGAACGGTTTGGCGACACGCGGGCCCAGGGCGATGGCTCGCGTGCCATTGCGCAGCATATTGCCCGACCAGCGGCGGAAGTTCTGAACCATGCGGCCTGTGCCTGAGCCGTCGATCTGCTCAATCGTATAGACACAGGCATCCGGCACATACGTCATCTTGGCGCGCTTGCTCAGCAGGTGATACCAGGTGCTCTTGTCATCGCCAGATAGAAACCGGAACCGGCCCCAGAGCCAGTGATCCAGGTGATCTGCTTCGATTGTGCGGATGAATTTTTCGTCGATGATGTGACGCGCCCGAAAGACGCTCATACGCCCGGTCAAAGTCAAAACACGATCCGACATCGCGTGGCTTTGCATGGCAAGACGTCTTTGAGCAAAGCGCATCGACAGCCAGCTCTGAATCCAATCCGGTCCATAGCACAGCACTTCTTCATTCGTGGTGAGCGCCTGCAATTCGGGGTCCGCCCCGAACATCGAACAGGTTTTCTCCAACACGTCAGAACCGTAGACCGCATCGCCATCCATGAAGATTACCAGATCATCGGGTTTGATGCCCGCCCGGTTCATGGCCCGCAGGATCATACCAATGGCCATGCGTTTGCCCGGTTGGTTCTGCCGCAGGAACACCAGTTCCGCATCAAGGTCAGCCCCATGGGTTCGCACAAAATGAGTGATGATTTCCTCATCGTAGGAAGACCCGGTCCCGATCCAGAGCGTCGTGGGAATGCCCTCGCGTCTGATCTGCCCCAGAATAGAGCCGATGACACGCCGGGTGATGGCGGGCTCTTCATAGTACGTGGTCATCTGGATGTGCAGTCGGCGCGGCCGCCAGCCCGCGCGCCACACGGCATCGGCGCGCTGCCGCATGCGCGGCCACCGGCTCCTGGCATATACCTCGGCGCGAACCGCATGGGTGAACCACCAGCCGAAGCGCCAAATACCAAGCGAGCCCAGAACAAACGTGATCTGCATCAGGTCGGGATGAAAGAAGTTGTTTGGCCAGAAAACCATGGCGGCGACAAGCACACTCAGCAACACGGCAAGTTGCACCAACCGATCCATCGGCCACTTGGCCAAGCCGGTAGGTGCAGGCCCGGACAACTGCCTGAGCCAACTATCCAAGTGCTTTTCGAAGGCGTAGTCTGTCTCAGGTGCTTTCATCTGCGCCTCGGTGCCAAAACGGGCGACGTTGCAGCGAAATCTGCGCCGGTGCATTCCGGCGGAACCATTTGCGGGTGTTGAGCACGCCGGCATTATCTGCCTTGATCGTCAGAACCATGCCGAACCTGTCAGGCCGCGCCACATCGGTACCCGCCTGAATATCAGTCACGGTACCATTGGCCTCTGAGACCTGACCACGATACGTATAGGTGATCAACGCCGGCATCCCCAGATAAACGCGGGTCGCCATACTGTCGTCCAGCCAGGCCGCAGCCGTTCGCGGGGTTCGTTCTTCAAGTTCCACCACAACTGCGCCGCGTTGCGTGAAACTGCCCCTGGCAGTGTGTACGGCAAAGACTGTACCATCAGCGTGCGCCCGAATAACCAGTTTGTCGGCGGCGGCTTTGCGGTGGCGCAACTCGCGCTTCCAGCGCCGCAGATCGAGCCGCCGATCTTCCACGGTGGCGTCCAGCACTGCCAGCATATCGAAGTACCCGCCTGCCTCTGTGTCGCGGCCATGGTCAAATTCGTAAAGCGCGAACCAGGCCTCTTCCAATTCTGGAGGATAGTTCGAGGCGTGTGGATCTTGGAACCGCCAGGGCTTCCAGACCTGCTTGAACGCCTCCCATAGAACCGCACGGCGGGTCTCTCGCAGCGTCAAATGCCGCGTTCTGCGCTCCTCTGCAGCCCGCAATCGGCGTTCGGCCAGCATAACTTCGGCGCGCACTTCCTCAACATCGCTTTCGCGGTCCGGGTCTTCGATCCTGACCAGAATATCACCGGCGGAAACGTCTTCGCCAACTGTCGCGTTCAGTTGCGCGACAAAGCCCGTATCGGGAGCCATGTATTCGATGACGGGGGCTGTGAAACGCGCGTGTTCCAGTTCAATTCGACTTAGGCGCTGCCAGATTTGCGCGCCCAGAAAGCCCACCAATACCGCAGCGAGCCCCGTGTAGAATAGAATGTTCCAAACCATGCGCAGCCAACGGGGTTTGGCCGCCGCACGCCCGGCAGATTGCTCTGCATCGGTTTCGCCCATAGGGACCAAATCGACAGGCGTATCGAGGCTGGTGATCATCTCAGGCGTAGAAACCATCTGTCCGGACAATACACCCTGGTGGAATGTCGCGAGCGTCTCGCGTTGTCGAACAGTGAGGTTTTCGAACCTGTAGTGACCGTCACTCTCGCCCGCAGCGAGCCAGATCGGAAACGAGATCTCAACCCCTTGAAAGGGGACTGACAGGATAACGTCGCCGGCTAAATCAGTCTCCGCGTTGGTAACCCAGATGCCGGCCAGCGACCAGCGCTGCACCTCAATACGGCACCCGTTGGCCTTGTGCAGATGCAGCGGCGCTGTCACAGAAAGGGACAGATCCGGCATAGGACATTCGTGGCGAATGTTCATTGCATACTCCAGGTTTTAGCCGAAAATTCGGCGACTCTCACGCCAACTGGGTAGCAGGAATATGGTAATGTTACGGGCGTGCAGCCGGACAGTGCCGCACGCAAAGGCCTAGGGGGCACTATCCTTCGGGATAGGTTATCCCGAGGCCAAGCGAAGCGCCTTGGCCGTAGCGTCCCATGCGTCTTTTGCCTTCATCGCCGCGTCTTCAGCCGCCGCCATATCGTTGGCCTTCGCGGCCTGTTCCAAACGGCGCAACTTACTTTGTAAAGAGACCGCGCCGATCATGCCCGCCGATCCGATGGACTTATGGGTGCGCGCCGCCAATTCGGACAGGTTCGATTGGGTCAATAGCTCTGGAACAACATTGAGCAGGCCTGAAATCTCTCCTTCGAAATCGTTCACGAGCTTGCCTAACCGGTTCTGGTCAAACACGTCTTTCAGGTCGCCGAAGATCTGTGCGTCAAGCAACTCTGACGTTTTGCTGTCCTTCAATTTGTTTGACGCTGGATCCGCTTTGGTGATGACGGCGACAAGCGCGCGTAACAGTTCTGCCTGTGATACCGGCTTATTGAGGCACATATCCATGCCTGCCGCCAGAAATCGTGCTTGTTCGTCTTTAAGCGCGTGAGCGGTGAGACCGATAATCGGCACCTGTCTGTTGGGCGTATCGGCATCCCGGATAACTTCTGTCGCGTCGACGCCATTCATCACCGGCATACTTACGTCCATCAGAATTGCCGCATAGGCGTGCTCGTGCGCCCGGTCTACAGCCTCTTGTCCATTGTGCGCTTCGGTAACACGGATGCCCTTTGAGGTGAGCATCTGGCGTACGATAATACGATTGATCGCATTGTCCTCCACCAGCAGCACCTCTTTCCCGTTCATCTCCGATGCATCTACCGGCGCCTCCAAAGCAGGTTGTGATGGGGAAAGGTCGGTTGCCATGCGCAGGGGCACGCGCACCGTAAATGTACTGCCTTTGTCAACGACGCTCCTGAGGTTAATCTCACCCTCCATCATATCCACAAGCTGACGACAGATCGTCAGTCCAAGCCCTGCACCCGAGGCAAGGCGATCGTAGGATTTTTCCTGCGTGAAAAAGCGGTCAAAGACGCGGGTCTGATCCTCAGGATGAATCCCCACACCCGTGTCAGTCACGGAAAACTCTAACGTGTGTTCCCCATCTGCGACCTCAATGATCCGGGCACAAAGGGTGACCTCGCCGTGGTCCGTAAACTTCAGCGCATTACTGACCAAATTATAAGCCACCTGCCGCAGGCGTTGTTCGTCGGCCACCACATGACAGCGTTCCATGGAGCCAAGATCCAGTCGCAAGGTGTTGCTATGAGCGTACGCCGTGGTTTCGTTGGTTGTCACGATGTCTTTGAAAAACTGCGTTAGTTCGAACGTGTCGTCGACCAGCTCCAGCTTGCCTACATCCATACGCGCGACATCTAACACGTTGTTGACATGGTAAAGCAGAATATCGGCCGACTGCTTTGCAATCCCCAGATATCCCGATTGCGTCTTGCCCAACCTGGTATTCTGCAACAGCTCGATTGTGCCGAAAATACCGTTCAGCGGCGTGCGCATCTCATGGCTCATAACGGCCAGGAAATTCGACTTTGCCTGTTCAGCTTGCAACGCCTCGTCGCGGGCGCGCTTGAGGTTCTCCTCGGCGGCTAGTCGTTCCGTGATGTCGCGCAGATAGGAGATAAAGATTGTACCGCGATGGTCCTTCGCCATCCCGATAGAAATCTCGACCGGAAATTCCTCGCCCGACTTGCGCAGGGCGGTGATCTCTATCCGTCCTTGCCCAACAAGCCGCGCCTCGCCGGTTTTGTTGAAACGCTCCATTCCCGCCTGATGGGCTGCGCGGTGTTGATGTGGAACGATTAGGTCGGACATCGGAGCACCAATGGCCTCATCTCTGGTAAAGCCAAACACGGATTCTGCAGCGCCGCTGTAGTCCAGAATGACGCCGCGGTCATCCGCGACAATGATTGCATCGAGCGATACGTCAAAGCTGGATTTCAAGCGAGAGTTGGCGCGTTCCGCCGTCTCAGATATTTCGCGATGAATTCGAAACTGGCGCAACAAAACGAACAGCATGAAACCCAGAAAGAGGATCAACGCAATACTTATGGCGGCTGCCGCGAACAACAACCGCCCGAAGTCCGCGCGCTCCGCATCAGAGGCTTCGGACCGGAGTGAGATACCTGTCAAAGCGATGTCGTGGGCGTCTTCGCGAATAGTGTTGGACAGCGCCCAGACCTCTTGCAAACGCCTTGCAAGTTCCGGGTCAGGTCCGTCTACGATGATTGCCAGCTGGTCCAGATAGTTGAGCAGCGCGTCCAGTTGCGTGGCAAAGGTATCGTCCCGTCGCATCTCGGCAAAGACCCGGCTTTCGGCAATGCTGGCGGTCCGACTATAGGCATTGTCAAACCGACGGCGCAGGGTTGCAAGATCAGGATCGTCTTTCTGTTGCGCAAGCAAAGCCTCGTCGGTCAGCAGCAATACATCGACTTCGACCTGCGATAGTGTCCAGGTCAGATTGTCGCCAGGCGCTTCGCGGAGATCGTTCATGCGCTGTGTGATTGACAAAAACAGACCGATCAGCAGCGCCATTCCGGTAAAGATGACCCCCAGCGGAATGCCACGTCGGAGGAGAACTTCCTTGTTTACCACGTCAGAGGCCATCCTCATGCTGGGAACGGGCGGTTCGCGTCAATCGCTCGACACTATACGATCAAGCTGCCAAATAGAACGTGAATAGATGACTTCAGTGCGATAATCAGGGCTGTCGTCGTAAGGGTATACGATCCAGAGTGGCCCTTTTCCACGCGGCGACATCTCTTCCCCGTTCATCAGATAGGCGACGATCGGGGTGGTTGCGCTGATTTCGTCAGCGGGAATATCGACCTTGTAGTCATTGAGTGCGACGGCGCCGATCGTGGCACCTTGCGCGCCTGCATAGTCCAGCAGGTCGCGCAGGGGTACCCCGGTGAACTCGACCTCCTCTTCCATCCAGATGGTCGAGGTGGTGAAAACGGTGGGGTCCATTTCCTTCAGCATCTCCAAATCGAGCGTCACAGTACCATCGGTGGTTTCATGTGCGAGCTCGCCCGAAAGCGTCAGCAGAACCGGTCCTGCCGGAATGGGCAGTTGGTCGGCAATTGCGTTGGTCGCCAGCCCGGCAACAACTGTGCTGGCAAAAAGGGCAGTCTTGCAAAAAGTCATGATGGCTCCATCGGCTCTGTGGGGTTCAGTCGCTTGGATATGCTGATCCCAGGCGTTAGGCGACAAGGCAGCCGTATAGAATACTATACTTTGGTATAGCGCCCTGCCAGAAAACGGCTTTTGTCAGTTGAAAAGACGAACCTGCGCGTCTTTAGCAGCTTCTCCCAAAAGGCGAAGCTTGATCCTCTCGATGCGTTTTGGTGCAAGTCCGCCAAACGCGAGGCCCCAGCTGTCGGTTCGAAGTGCGGGGTCCGCGCGATCCGATTTGGTCAGTTTGATGCGGGTCTTCTCCCCATCTTCATCGATCAGTTCGACGGTAAGCGTCCCGGTGGACTGACCGGGCACGATGATTTGCAATCCGGCGTGGTCCGCCAGTGAAAATTCGTGCCCGATCGAGAGCCAATCATTGCCCACCTGAGCAGATTGCACAGCATCAAAGTTGGTTGCCGATTGCGCCAGCATTTCACCAAGGATCTGACGCAAGCCATCCACCTGCGTGAGCGGTGCCGTGTAGGGCGTTTCCCATACCACCATTTCATATTGTGCGCTCTCAAGCGCACCACTTTGGATGAAGCCCGACATGGAGCCAGCAAGACCTCCTCCGGCAATGGCGTAGTTTTTGACGTCTGCATCAAGTGCATGCGCGAGCGCGTCCGCTACCTGATAGGCATCGCGTTGGTAGCGGTTTGAGAAGCTTGTGCCAACAAGTGCAACGCGCGGTCCTGTGAAGGTGTCTGATAACAGAGCGTCTACCGAACCGGCCTTGGCGAAGACAGGTGCCACAGCAGTCTCAGGCAGGGGCCGCGCGCCGCAGGCCTGTTCCGCGACGTGGCTCAGAGAGCCTTTCTCCTGATAGCTTGCAGAGAAAGGCACGGACTGTAGGGTTTCGCCTGCTGGCGTCCCGTCGATGGACTGACGCAGATGCGCAGCTGACAAGGCCGCGCCCACAGGTGTCCAATGGGTGTCGCGTTTAAAATAGTAGTCTCCGGCTGCTTCGCCGCCCGCTAGGACCGAAAGATCAGGTGCGAGTATCCCCGCCGCGTTCAGTGCCGCAATGTAGGCAGAGAAATTGCGTGCCATCCCGCCGCGGTCGAAAGCATCCTTCAATTCCAAGCTTTCCGAAGATTCTTCAGGCACAAAGAGTGGTCGGGGGGGCGCTGCCAAGACGACAAGCTCAGTCCCGCGCCTTTCAAACTCAGCCGCAATCATTTGCCACAGACGGACCGCCTCCTGCGACACCATAAAGCCAGACTTCAACTGGTCAGCACTGACAATCCAGCCGGCGTCCGCGTCGGAATAAAACGGCCCGCGTTTCTGATACTTCGTTGGCAAGTCTTCGAGGTTCGCCAGTGCGGCACAATACGGCGCAGCGGAGGTTACGACAGGGAGGGAGAGCCCAGCGATCAGGGCTACGGATTTCAGCAGGTTTTTCATTGGATCATTTCCTTGGAGGTATAGCGCACCGGGATTTCCCAGATGACGAGTTTTGGAGGTGAGTTTTGAAAAAAGTCCGACGCTAGAAATTCCTGCATTGGCGCGAAGGGACCGCGCCCTTCTTCCGCAAAATTGAGAACATCGGCTTGCAGCGCGTGTTTCAAGAAGTCCGCGAAGTGCCAGTCAGGCCGCGCGCTGAAACTGGTCCCAACCAACACCACATCAATACTGGGGCTGTCGAACAGGCCCCCTTTTGCCTCTATCGTGGTCGAGAAGCGGTCGATCTGCTCAGTCGCGGGGCCAATCCAGGATCGTAGTGCGCCAGTTGGCACATACCGCAGCAGATCTCCGTCGAAATTTGCGCTGCCGGTGTTTTCCATCGAAACTGCTGCTGATGAGAATATGATGCCGCTTTCTGCTACGCGATCAGCAATCGCTTCGGCAACGGCTCGGCTGCCGTTTGGTGACCAATGCGTGTCGGTGCGCATGAAGGTGTCACCGTTTTGGCGGGCAGTCTTCAAGACTGTCGTTGCATCGAGTGTCGCGATGCCTTTCGCGTTCAAAGCTGCGACAAAACGGTCTCTGCGCTTTGTGGTATTGACGGGTCTGGCGCGATCAAGCTGATCTGCGTAGACCTCGGCTTTGTCCGGGACAATGACGGGCACAAGGGAAATCCCGCGCCTTGCCATCTCCAGACTTACGTCGGCGACCCGCGAGGCGGCCGCGTCGATGTTTGCGTTGAAGCCTGTATTTTGCTCCAGCTCCTCAGCTGTGAACAGCCATCCGTTTCGTCCGACCAGAGCGCCCTTGGACGCTTGCCCGAACAGACCGTACCGAAGAGCGCCGAGGGTCGTCACCGCAAACCGCTCCAGCGGGTTGGCGGCAACGAACGCGTCTTCATATTGTGTCTGGAGAGAGCCCCTGATGATGTCCGATGGTATTACATCGAGGTCCGCGCTCGTGTGGCTGAAGATACCAACTGCCGCAAGCGAAAGGACGAAACCGCAGGATGCGAGGTGTTGAAGTGAAATTGGGGAAATCATTGCAGCCTCCTCAGAACTGGAAATAAAGAAACGGCGAGTGACTTTGCGCCACAAGTGCGAGACAAGCGATGCCCATCAAGCCGCAAGTACCGGCAGTACGCAGAGGGTCAGGAGTGCGGGTCAAAACTTGCGCAAACCATACCCCGCGCACGCTGAGTGATGCGCCTACGGCGAGCGCTGTCAGCTCGGTGGGCTGGATTTGCCAAGCGATGTCCGGAGTGATGGACCAACCGTTCAGACCTGACATTCCGACATAGATATCCAAGGCCTGTGCGACGGTTTCTGCCCGGAACATCACCCAACCGATCAGCACCAGCAGCATTGTCACCGGCCAGCCCAGCCCGCGCGGCCATATCGTTTCGCCGGATCTTGCGCCCAGGGTGCGTTCGATCGCCAGCCAAAGTCCGTGCCATGCCCCCCAAAGCAGGAAGGTCCAGTTTGCCCCGTGCCACAGCCCACCCAACACCATTGTCAACATGAGGTTGACGTAGGTCCTGCGCCCACCGCGACGGTTGCCGCCCAGTGGCAGGTAAAGGTAGTCGCGCAGCCAATGTGACAAGCTGATGTGCCAGCGCCTCCAGAACTCGGTAATGGACTGGCTGGTGTAGGGTGCATCGAAGTTCTCGGTGAATCGAAAGCCGATCATCAGGCCCAAACCGATGGCCATGGCCGAGTAGCCCGCGAAATCGAACAGAAGTTGAATGGCGTAGGCCACTGCACCCAACCAGGCTTCCGCTGCTGTGGGGTCGGGCAGCGCAAAGACCCTGTCCGCAAGTGGCGCGACATTGTCCGCGATGAGCAATTTCATCGCCAACCCTTGCGCAAACCGGCCCACCCCTTGCAGGAACTGGGCGGCCGAATGAGATCGCTGCATGAATTGGTCAGCGAGGTCCTTGTACCGTAGAACAGGTCCGGCAATCAGCTGCGGAAAGAGCGCGCCGAAGGCCAGAAAATCAATCAGATTTCGGGCGGGTGGTGCATCCTTGCGCGCCACGTCGATGATGTAGCTGATCGACTGGAAGGTATGAAAACTTATGCCGATCGGCAGGATGATCGACGGTACCGTGATGTCACCGCCGCCAAGCGCGACCGAGAGATCGTTGAGCCCAGACATCACGAACATCGTGTATTTGAAGTATCCTAAAACGGCGAGATCAAAGGCTACGCCAAGGCGGACGGCCCAAATCTTGGCTGCATCTTTTCTTGCAGAATGTGCAACCTGTGCTGCACCGTAGCTGACCAGCGACATGCCAAAGACGAGAGCGAGATAGTCCAGCCTCCACCAGCCATAGAATGCGTAGCTGCCCAGCAGGATCACCAATGATCGGGCGCGCGCCGGGACCATGTAATAGACCGTCAGGAACAAGGGTAAAAACCCGAAGACGAAGATTGCGCTGGAAAAGATCATCGGAACTCTCCGTGAGGGCTGTTTATTCGGCCACGGGGCCGAAGTGGTTTTCCACGAGCCGAATGCCGGACGCCTCGGCGATGAAGCTGAGGTTCTGGCCGCGTTTCAAGGTCACATCGAAGGTGACGAGCGGTGTGGCGGCTCCCTTGGCAAAGACCCCCAAGGCGATGGCAACTGGGTTGACGGCGCGGGCGCCTGATGTCAGCGGGGTCACATCTTCGATAACCGGTGCAGCCCCATCCGCCGTGCGCAATTCCAAGACATCATCTGTTGCGTTCAGTAAAAAGAGATAGACCCGGGCTGCGGCATCCCGGCTGTCCTCAGGAATAACGGCATGGCGACCATCCGGTTGCTGAACCACCGTCAAGAAAGACCCGGGTGCAATCCCGTCCAGAGCGGCGGAGGACACCGGAATATACGCCATGTCATCAGAGTCAGAAAGGTTGAATGATTTGCCGGCGAATTGCGCCGTTTGCACATCGTCGAATCCCGCAAACCGAACAAAACTGGCATCTTCAGGTGCGGGTTCTGCGTAGAGGCTGGTGTCACTTGCGGCCACCCCACCAGGCAAAAATGCTGTGCTGAGACAAAGGGCGAGCGAAAGATGGCGTATCATGATGGAAGTCCTCTTTTGTGGATCAGAAATAGACAGACAGGCGCATGTAGACGCGGCTGGCACTGCTGGGGTCGGCATAGGCCGGGCCAGGTAAGAAGCGGCCGGCACCGATCTCGAGTTTGGTTTTCTTGCTTGGTCGCCAGGCGCCTGCCACACTGATCTCAGATCCAACGAAATGCGCCGCGCCGGTCGTGGCCCCTTTGAGCCTGGCATCAGGGCCGGACGTGGTGAGACTTGGTTGCAGGTAGACATGAGCACTCAGATCAACCGACAATTTCCGTGAAGGGCGTAACCCGTAAGCCAGAGTAGCGACTGCAAGATTGGTCAACTCCGGCTGAAAGACATAGCCGTAGCGATGAAACTGCGTTTGGCCGCCATCTTTTGTCTTGTTGCTGTGTAATCCGCTTTGCTGAAATCCCGGCGTGCCGATGGCAAAACCATAGGTGATCTGCGGGTTCCAACGATCCGCCGTGATTTTCTGGATGAAACGCGCGTCGATACCGACTCCGATAGACCGCCCGTCTGCCGCGTTCCCGACTACGGTGGCCGCATTCAGCTGATATGAAAACCGCGAAGATGTCTGATCACCGAGGTAGGCCGACAGGTGCAGTCGGCATTCTTCCGCGTCGTGTTCAACAACTGCAAAGGCACCTTGGCGCCGCGCCGAAAAAGCCTGGGACCTATGCAGCAAGACATAGGTTGCTGTGACATTTCGGGTACCTTGCACAGCAGCAAACTCAAACGCTTTATCTCCGGATTTGGAGACATAGTGCAGCCCGTTAACTGACGCATCAGCAACCCATTTATGTGGATCAGACAACCGCAGACGTCCGATGCTAAGTTGTCCAATGGCACTGGTCGGAAAGGACAGAAGGGCTTCTTTGACACTGGGTCGCATGATGCGATCGTATGAACGCTGGTGCGTCTGCTTTTCTCGCACATTAACCTCGGCGTTTACAAAGCCAGTAACACCACGCCCCAGATCCGCACGCCCCACAAATCCGAGATAGGCGGCGAATTCGTCCTTGCGGTCAGGGGTTTCGTCATCGCGCTCAATCTGGCTTTCTCCCAGAAAGCGCAGATGGCTATAAACAGAGAAGCGCAGCCAGTCCGTGATGGGTCGCTTCGTTTTCTTTCGTTTTGCGATATCGAAGATGACCGGCGGATTTGGCATATCCTTGCTACCTGCCAAGGCCGCTGTCGGTACTGCAATTGGAAACAGGCTGCAGGTAATCGCGACCGCGCAACTTTGAGCTATTCGCTTACTCGTTAACATAAGAACCATCCTCGCACTGGCTGTGCAGGACTGGATTTAAGGTAGAATGCTGTTAGCAGGCAGGGCCACAAAGGGACATTGAAGACGGAATTTGGGCAGGTACGATATTCTTAAGTATATGGTCTGATGGTGCGAACTAAGTGTGGCTTCAGAAGATTGCTAACTGGTTATCCGTCTTGTAGAGAGCCCGACGATATTGTGCAGGACTCAAAAGATCGACGAAGATCAGCTCTTGTTCGGTTGAAAAGAAACGGAATTTTGTTGGACTACTGCGAGCTTCAGTTTTGTTCTGAATCTCAGTCTGTTGCGCGAGATCTTCTCCGAGCAGTCATTGGCATCGCTGTGACGAACGTCCGCAAAGATTTGCGTTGGATAAACTCACTGATCGTCAGATTCTGGACGGCTCAATGTTCGAGCTCGCCCAAGAGTTTAGCGGCAGTGCAGTAAAAATCTGTTGCAGCTTTCTGCTGTCAAGGACCACTTCGCGGACCTTTCTGTCGTTCAAACTTTGGTCATGAATGTCTGATCTAGACCTATAAAGATTTCAGACGCCGCTCTCGTCTGAAGATGTAAATTGAAGATGCGACGATGATAGTGGCTCCCGTGATTGTGAAGCCATCTGGGATCTCGCCAAAGAGGGCGTAACCTAGGACGGCAGCATAGACTAGTTTACTGTATTCCATATTGCCAACCACGCTGGCCTCCCCCAAGCGCAAAGCGCGCACGCCGACCCACTGACCAAGCGTCGCGAGAATGCCCATTGCGATCAGAAACAGCCATCCGAAGAGATCAGGCGTCACCCACAGCCAGAGCAATGGTATTCCCGCCAGTGAGCCGACAAACACGGATTGAAAGACCAACAGAGTCGCAGTGGACTCTGTCTGACTCAATTTGCGTACGGCAGTGACAGCTACAGCCGCACCGGCTGCTCCGAGCAGCGGGATGAGTGAATAGATGTCTATCAAGCCATCGACGCCCGGTCGCATCACCACCACGACACCGAAGAATCCAACGATGACCGCTCCTATTCTGTGCGATCCGACGGGTTCTTTCAGAAAGACAAGTGCAAGAATCGCCACAAAAAACACTTGGGCAAAGGCAAGCGTTGTAGCTGTCGTAAGGGGAAGCACAGCCACGGCCCAGATACCACATGAGAGTGCAGTGAATGCTCCAATCAGTCGCGCTGTATGCAACCCGATCCTCCGGGTTTTCAGGCTATTTGGGAACGTCTTGGCGATGTCAGGCAGCGATGACAGGAAAACGACGACCTGCCTAAAAAACAGGATTTGTAGGACGTGATAGTCAACGACAGCAATTTTTGCCATAGCGATTACAACTGCAAAAAGCGCTGCGGCAAGCAGAGCCCAAAGCAATCCTTTTGTGTTGTCCGTCACGGGATCTGTCCTTGGAACTGGAAAGGTACTTCGGTACCAAGTTGTGAATTTTGTGTAAAGAGCCGGCTTGGAGTTGAATATGGCTGTTGGCGGCATTTTCGGTGCGGATACGCCGGAATTCATCGCGCAGTTGAAAGCAGCCAATGAGTTAGACTTGAGTGCTAGAGACAGCCATCTGTTGTCCGAGGAATAGCGCCATGTTGGATTGGAACTTTGTTGTCTTTGCCGCAGCACTTGGGGTTGCAGCGTTTTCGCCGGGACCCGGCCTAAGCGAACGAAGCTGACGTTTGCTGAGTTAAAGCGAATGGCGGCTTATCTCGGGACGGATCGGATTTGCCTAGCCTCATTACTGGCGGCACATTTGAGACGTGTTTTCAAGGCTTGCGGTCGTGGCTTGAGACCAGATGAAGCAGCGCCCTTGAACAGTTATTTGCAGTAAGACAAAGGCGAGACCGGCGTTCTGACACCGAGCTATCACCCGAAGATCATCACACTTTGGGTGCTGAAGGCCAGCGGCAAACCCGCATGTGACCAGACCCGCTCATTCAGGTAATGCGCCCCATCAATGCCAACTTCACCATAACTTGACATGATGATCCCTTGAGCAAGATCAAAATGTTTCGCACACGGTAGAAAATGCATGTTCCAGACAACAGTAGAGAGCGGGTGGTATTCACTGAGTTGCTGAGCCGGTGTCGGAGGGCAGGCATCCATAAGGCAGACGAGATGTGCCAAACCCCTGCTTGAAGGCGGTTTTTTGAATGAAATGCCAACAAGGTGCTCACGATCGGTCGAGCCGCTATAGAGCGGCCCGCCCTTGTAAAACCGATAGTCAAAATTCGCTTCAAACCGGGGATTCAGCCCCACTGCCAGCCGCTGTTCCGGTATCGCGATGTCGTTTGGTCGCAGCGGCGCGGTTTCGGCAGAAATTTTGATTGCAGAGTTGACCGTTCCGGCAAAAACGGCAATGGCATGAGCCCGCAACTCACCGTCTTGCTTTGCTCTCACGGAATACTGTTCAAGCGTCTTACCGCGCCGCAAGGCCTCCACTTCTATCTCAATCTCTGACTCAACCGTTACTGGGGCACAAAACGTGACAGAGAAGGAGATCATATTCCTTTCCGGTGAGGGTTGCTGCGTAACTAAATGGCACATGACAGCCGCAGTAGCCCCACCAAAAGCGGTTCGACCTTGTCCCCATTCTGCTCCGATGATGTAGCTATTTTTTCCGTTGGTCGGGCTTAGCAACTTATTGATGGACACTATTATGGCCTCATGGTGTGAACTTCTGGCAGGAAATCGAGCTATCGATGATATTTGTAGGTCGTCAACATCCTGATAACACGTTGAAATTGGCATGGAGCGGTTTTGTTCGACAGGAAGCATTTGAACCCGACCAAACCAACAAGACTCCGTTTGTTTTGACACGTTGTTGATTGACCACAAAAACCGACATTCGTTCATAGCGGAACATCCGTCAACTTGGGCTCATGACCACAGAGAGCCCATACCTCCAGAATGCTACGTCACAGCCAATGGCTGCTAGGCGGCAACCACGTTGACTCTGCCATCTTGGGTGCTTTATCGCTGACGTCATGATGAAATTGTTCTTCGCATCGCAGGACTATTACCCCCAGCCTCTATAGCTGCGGGTCATTTATCATTGGTTTTCCGCTGCCCCTGACAGCGGTCAACATACAATCGACCTTGTGCCGGGCGGCATATTCAAAGGTCGAAAAATGAACAACAACAACAGAAATCAAAACACGTCGCTGGGCATCGTGGGTTTTGGTGCATTCGGACAACTTGCAGCCCTTCATTTGGGCCAGTATTTCCAAACAACAGCCTACGACCCGTCCCCGGACGTTGCCAAGGTCGCACAGGAACTTGGGGTGACTCTCTCATCGTTGCACTCAGTATCGCAGGCTGATGTGATCCTCATTGCGGCACCGGTGTCCTCATTTGAGCAGGTTGTCAGCGAGATCGCCGTTGCTTGTAAACCTGGCGCACTGATTGTCGATGTTGGCTCAATCAAAGTAGTTCCCTCGGAAATCATGCGGCGGCGGCTACCCGACCATGTAGACATCGTAGCATCTCACCCGTTGTTCGGTCCTCAGAGTGCCGCGGCAGGTATTGAGGGTCTGAAAATTGCGATCTGCCCTATTCAGGGCAGACGGCATGCGAGGCTGGCTGCGTTTTTACGCAAGGCTCTGGGTCTGACTGTCATCATAACGACACCAGAAGATCACGACCAGGAAGCAGCAGTTGTCCAGGGGCTCACGCATCTTATCGCCAAAGTGCTATTGAGAATGGGACCGCTGCCAACGCGCATGACAACGAAGAGCTTTGACTTGTTATCTGAGGCGATTTCAATGGTTCAGCATGATGCACCAGAAGTATTCGAAGCGATTGAGAAGGCCAATCCCTACGCCGAGACTGTGCGACTACGGTTTTTTGATTTGGCCGCAAGTTTGAGCGTCGAGCTGGAAACAGCTTTGAGGACACCGCCACACAATGAAACCGGACTTTGATGGAGCGGCATCCAAGGGCAGCTTCGTTCGCTTACCCGCCATCAAATCAACAAATTCAATGACCGCTTTGGGCTGGCGCCCGTCAACCGACCAAAACTGTCAGACGATCGCTGTGAGCCAGTATTGACAAATGCTGCGCGCTGAACGGGACTCTGCTTTCAGAAAGTGGCTTTGGGTGACTCAAAGATAAATCTGGCACTATGCCTTTGTGGTGACTTTTGATTTGGTGTCCTCAAGGTTCAAAGGTGAGGAATTGCGATGTGCTCTGATAGTGGTTCGGCCATACCCACGGTTACGATTGATAATGATCGGGTCAGAGTTACGGAATGGCGGTTCAAGCAACGTGGCGACAATACGGGCTGGCATCGTCATGCTTATGACTATGTGGTCATTCCTCTGTTTGATGGTGTTCTTGAGATTAATTTGGGTCAGGGTGAACGCGTGAAAGCACAAATGCAGAATGGTGTGCCCTACTATCGTGAGATCGGCGTGGAGCATGACGTGATCAATGGGAATGATTTTGAATGTGCGTTTGTGGAAGTGGAGCTGTTGCAGTCTCGAAACGGCAATGGTGATTAAACGCGCCGGCTAGGCTTATTATCCCTGCGTCATCTAAGCAAATTGCTCTGTTTGTTTCTCAAACAATTCGAAATGCTATTTGGGTCTGTGGACGTTCAGGATTCCCATTTGACTTAATTTCTGCACCAAACTTCCAAAATGGAGGTTTGAATGAACGAGCAGCGGTTTGTGGTGTCGGACGTCTTGTGGCAGCGGCTTGAGCCGTATCTTCTAGGTAAGCTTAGCGATGCCGGAGCCACTGCGAAGGGTAATCGCCTTTTTCCCGAAGCCGTCTTCTGGCGGGTGCGTATCGGGTCGCCGTGGCGTGATCTGCCGCCTTCCTTTGGCCATTGGAACACCCAATTCCGGCGGTTTCGCCGGTGGGCCCAGGCCGGGGTTTTCGAGAGTCTTTTCAACGCCATGCGCGAAGATATCGATCTCGAATATCCGCGACGTGCGCGAGCGGCAGCGCAGCGGGTTCATTCCCGGCAGCTTTCACGCCCCGCGCGGGATGATAGAATTCTGGGTGGACCCTGACAGCCCTTACTACAAGGACATCTTTG
Source organism: uncultured Roseobacter sp. (assembly GCF_947492555.1). Lineage (GTDB taxonomy): Bacteria > Pseudomonadota > Alphaproteobacteria > Rhodobacterales > Rhodobacteraceae > Roseobacter. The sequence goes on along the minus strand of NZ_CANLNE010000004.1, from coordinate 202,032 downwards.
GCCAACAGGATAAGAAGTATGTCTTTCACTGCGCCTCTGGCTGGCGTCCTGCCATCACCACCGCGACTCTGCAGGACATGGGATTTGACGCCGCACACCTGAAAGAGGGGTTCTCCACCTGGGAGAAAAAGGGCGGTCCTGTGGAATTCCCAGAAAAGAAAACCTGATCCAGCGCGAGGAGCCTACGCGATCAAGTGTGGCCCAGCTTTGCAGAGACACTGCGGGCCGCATGCGATACCAGCGCGCCAAACTGATCGATCCCGTTCTCCGGCAGGTTGATGTCGGGCAATGATATCCCAAGCGCCCCAACCGGTTCGCCCCCGGCAGCGTGATGGCAGCGCCAAAACTCAGGATACGATCACGAAACTCTCCCGTGTCAAAGGCAAAGCCCCGCATTCGCGTCGCAGCTACATCGGCTTCCAATGCCTCGATGCTGGTAAGGGTCTTTGCCGTGTGATGCGTTAGCGCACCGCTGACCTGATCGCGCAGCTTGGCAAAGTCCGCAGCCAGTATCGCCTTGCCCGTCCCCACGCAATGCAGCGGCGCTGTACCCCCCACGGCATTCCAGGACCGGATCGGTTTTTGACTGTCGACCTTGTCGATGTAGATCACCGACAGGTTTTCGCGCACTGCCAGGTAAACCGCCTCCCGGGTTTCATTCGACAGAAACGTCAGCTCCGGCGCCGCAAGTTCGCGCAAATTCAGAGTCTCGACGGAGGTCCGCCCAACGCGCCAGGTCTTGAGCGTTGCGGCATAGGTCTTGTCTGGCTTGTGCTGTACATAGCCAAGCGTCGTCAGCGTCTGCAACAATCTGAATGTATTCGACTTTGTCAGGCCAAGCTCCCTGGACAACTCCGTGACACCCTTTCCCTTCTGTGAGGCCGCGAGGTTTTCCAGAATGGAAAGGCCCTTGGATAACGTGGAATCAACCTTGGGCTCTTTTGGGGGCTCTGCTGTCATCTCATCCGGATCCTGTTTTACCTTTGCCATCAGCTATGGTTCCGGTTCGAAAGGCGGCGGTTCATGGGCCTGAACCGCGGGGGGCGTGCCCTCAAATCGCTGCACTTCCACCATTGCGGAATGTGCCGCCGGGCTTTGCGTCAGGGATGAACTGCGCAGATCGTGAGTAAGCACATTCGGGTTGCCGTGACGGTCCCGCGCTTGCGGTGCGTCGAAATCGGGATCATACCACGCACCGGTCCAGAGAAAGACACAGCCTTTTTGAACCTCATCCGTCACGCGCGCGCCCGCCAGGCAGCGGCCCCGCGCGTTGAACAGCTCCACAACATCGCCGTCGTGCACACCCCGCGCCTTGGCATCGTCAGGATGAATCAACACGGGCTCCCTGTCTGCAATCTTGTGACGCAGGCTGTAGGCGCCATTGTCCAATTGGCTGTGCAAGCGCGTTTTGGGTTGCCCGGACAAAAGCGCAAGCGGGTATGCCCCTTGCCCATCCGCATTGCGATCACGTGGCGGAAACCATGCGGCGTGCCCCAGGCAATCAGGCAGGCCAAATCCGGCAATGGTTTCGGAATAAAGTTCAATTCGACCACTTGGTGTAGACAGGGCATGCGCCTTGGGGTCTGCGCGGTATTCGTCCAGAAAGACCTGATCCGGGCTGGGATCGGCAAAAGAGATCACATCGCCCTGAAGGAACATATCCCAATCCGGCAAGTCGTATCCCGCATCCTGAGCCCGACTGCGGGTCACCTCCCAGATGTCGCGCAGCCAATCATCGCTGGTTTTCCCTTCGGTAAACGCGTCCGAAATCCCCAAACGGGCGGCGAGCGCTGAATAGATGTCGTATTCCGCTCGTGCCTCTGCGCAGGGCGGTACCAGTTTCGGCATCGGGATCAACGCATTGTCGGACTTGCCGCCGCAAAAGTCGGTTCTTTCCTGCGGTCCCGCAATGGGCAGCACAATATCGGCATGTCGCGCTGTGGCCGTCCAGTTCAACTCGTTGACGATAATCGTGTCCGGGGTTTGAAACGCTTTGTGCAGACGGTTCAGGTCCTGGTGGTGATGGAAAGGATTGCCCCCGGCCCACCAGATCAGACGCGCGTCAGGGAAAGTGCGGTTCTGGCCCTGATAGCTGTAGGTCCCGCCGGGATTGAGCAACATCTCACTGATCATGGCGACTGGAATGAACTCCGTCACCGGGTTCACGCCCTGTGGCATCGCCCCCCAGCGAAACGGACGTTCGATGTTGCCGATATTGGCGTTCACGCCATAGCCCACCGTGAAACCGCCACCGGGCAAGCCGATCTGCCCCAACATTGCAGCCAGCGTCACTGCCATCCACATCGGCTGTTCGCCAAAATCGGTCCGCTGAACACCCGCCGCAACGTTGATCATCGTGCGGCCAGCTGCCATCCGCCGCGCCAGAGCGCGAATGTCTGGTGCGGCGACTCCGGTCAGCGCAGCGGCCCAGTCAGCATCTTTGGGGTGCCCATCGTCCTCCCCAGTCAAATAGCGGCGTACCTGATCAAAGCCGACCGCATATCTGTCCAGAAACGCCTTATCGTGCAGACCTTCCTCCAGTAGTGTATGGGCCAAACCGATCATCAAGGCGGTGTCACTACCCGGTTTCACCGGCAGCCAGTCCGCTTCGATCTCTGCGGCCACATCGCTGCGCAAGGGGCTGATATTGACAAATTTCACTCCGGCATCCGCGCATGCCCACAGGTTGTCCGGCATCCGGTGTTTCGACACACCACCATCACTCACTTGCGTGTTGCGCAGCGCCATGCCACCGAACATCACGACAAGATCAGCGTGTTTGGCAATGACGGGCCAACGAGTGGCCTGCGCCACCTGTAACCGAAAGGGTCCTACGATATGCGGCATGAGACCCATTGCTGCATTGTAGCTATAGTTCCCTTCGGAGCGCAGAAATCCACCGAAACTGTTCAAAAATCGTTTGAGTTGGGTTTGCGCATGGTGGAATCGGCCGGCACTGGACCAACCATAAGATCCGGCAAAAATACCCTGATTGCCATGCGTCCCGCGCACCCGTGTCAGCTCCTTTGCCACCAGGTCCAGCACCCGGTCCCAGCTGACCTCGACAAAGACATCTCGACCGCGTGGCACGGCATTGGGCGTTCCCATCAACCAGCTTTTGCGCACGGCGGGACGACGCACGCGCGCCCGACCGTGCAGGCTGCCCGGGATGTTATCATTGATCTCGGACGCATGCGGATCGCTTGGGTGGCCTTCAACGGCAAGAACGCGATCACCCTGAACCGTGGCAACACCGATACCCCAGTGGCTGGCCGTCAGCTTTTCTTCACGCTCGTTCATTGATCCTACTATTGTGCTGATATATAAAACATATTTGGCGAATATTGATACAGATAACTGTGATTGTCATCCTTCGAAAAGACAATGGAGGCGATACCAAACTACCAAAACCCCACCAGAACCTCGCAGATGATCTTGTTTACGCAGGCCGACCGACACGAGTCGAAGGTCGCCATGTGAATATGCAGATTGAGCTGGGCTCAACAATGGTTTTCAACACCCTGGCGGTGACCACGATCATGTTGATCGTGCGCGGCAAGGCGTGGCGGAATACCTGCGGCAACACGATGCGCCCCAGGATGCTCCAATAGTTCAGGCCAAGGGCCTTGCCTGCCTCGAACTGACCTTTCGGAATGGCCTGAAAGCCGCCGCCTGATAACATGCAAAGAAAAGCGCAAAGGCAAGGATCACCCGCCACATCTTGTCTCCTTCAAGCCAGCCTGGCAGGAAAAGCGGCATCACCACCGCTGCGGTAAAGAGGGTTGTCACCAGCGGCAGAGATCGGCTCGCTGGACAGTTGATCGCTCAGGATCACATGATCATCCGGGTTGTCGATTTCAATCGCCCGAAGCACGGCCAGCTTTGGCCCCCACCCCGCAAAGGCATCACAGCGATTTGCAAGATATGCGGACCGAAGCTCGGCAGCGCTTTCATAGGAAACCATCCGGTGATCGACATTCACGGTCTGAAGATAGTTTGCTGCGAGCCGTTCGATGGTCGTGCCCGCTTCCACACAGATGACACCGCCTGCAAAACCTGTTGCATCGGTAACGCCCAGATTGCCATGTGCCATGAATTGCGTGCCGCCAGAGAAATACGGCAGGCTGCACTGAAGTGCCCAGTTCGGTGTCGCGGCCCATGGTCCAGCCGGTTGCTTTGATGATTACATCGACATCACCAGATTGCAGCGCGGGAAAGCGCTGCCCAGCTCAGAGGGGCAATCTTGCTTTTGTCCGGGTCGCCTAAAATAGCAGTGGTCAACGCCCGGCACAGGTCAATGTCCAGGCCCTTCCACTCGTTCTTGTCGTTCACTTCGACAAATCCGAAATAGCTGCCGTTATGACCAGAACACAACATCGTGCCGCTTTGCTAAATCTGTTGAACCGTTGCGCTTTGCGCTGCTGCCATCTGCGGGGCCATGAAACCCGTCGCCATTAATGGGGCTGCCGCAAGAAGCGTTTTCATTTGTTGTCTCCCTATTGCTCTATATATCGGCACATCTGTACTGATATTTAGAATGTTGTTGATCTTGTGTTGAGCCAACAAGTTTCAATTTGGGCGTCAGAATTTAAGATATCTGAAGACGCGGACCGGTTGGCTGGAGCCAACGCTTTGCATCAGCTTTTCACGCGCCACCGAAAACAATAGAGGCATGAAAAACCGCCCCGGCGAGCGGGCCTGCAGGCGCAGATCCGTCAGAAGGTTACTGAAAATGAATACCTTGGCGGCAGATCATCAGATTGGAAACTTCAACGACCAGGTTGATGGAGAAGCCGCAACACAGCAAAGATCACAGCGTCACTGTTTCTCGCGAAGTCCTTCACAGATATGTTTGAAATCGATCGCAGCGGAGCGCTGCTACAGTGCATCGTGGTTTCAACGTCGGGTGACCGCAAGACAAGTAATCCCGTAATTCCCGGTCAGGTCACAACGCTCTGCCGCTCGATCCCGACCCGGCAGTCGCCAGCTTCGCCACTTCGCGAAGCGCGTAGGTCCATGTCGACAGATCAGGCGCCGAATAGGCTATCCGGACGCCTGTTGGAGCGACGCTCTTTCCGACTGCAAACGCGCTTCCGGGTGCAACGGCTATCCCAAGATCTGCGCAGGCAGACACGAAACTGTCCGCCCGCCATTGGCTTGGCAGCATCAGCCAACCATGAAGCGCTTCGGGTGAGCTTTGATAGTCCAAACCTTCAAAAGCACTCCGTGCGATGTCAAACATGGCCTTTGCATCCTGCCTTTTCGATGCCTCTACAAAGTCAACGACACCGTCTTCGATCCAATGTTGCGCAAGGCCAACGGATAGGGAGGGCGCCATCCATCCACCTGACCTCAGAGAGCGCGCTACAGCTTCATCAAATCGCCTTGGGCATGCGATGATACCAAGCGAAAGGCCCGGCATAAGGCGTTTTGAAAGGCTGTCGATCTGGATCACGTGATCAGGGGCAAACGCCGCCAATGGTCGGGTCGGTTTGAGAAAGCCGTAAACGCGATCTTCAATCGCTGTGAGATTGTGTTTTCTCAGTACCGCCGCGATTTGTTCCCTTCGACTTTCGCTCATTGTTACAACAAGAGGGCTTTGCAAAGTCGTCTGAAGATAGGCACCGTTCAGACCCGCATCTGCCGCCCTGTCGAGCGCATGCGGCATGATCCCCTCGCCGTCCAAGGGCAGCGGTACCAGCTCGATCCCCAGCATTCGCGCCGTCGCGATTGCGAAGGGATAGGTCAATGTCTCAACTGCGATCCGTCCCCCGCGTGGGGCAAGAGCAGAAAATGTGGCGGCAATGGCCTGTTTACCGTTTCCGGCCAACAGAACATTGCTCGGGTCTACTTCGAATCCGCCTTCGCTCGTCAAACGCGCAAAAGTAGATAGCGCAGGTAGGCTTGCGCGGACCGACGGCGGTGTCACTGCAGTGTCGGCCACGCCAGCCTTGAAAAACAGGTTTGTCGATGCGGCGATCCGGTCCCGCGCATCAGGCGAAAGCCGGAACATGATTTCAAGGTCAATTCCGGTACCGGATGGCTCCTGCAGGGACGGATCAAGCGGCGCGAAGCGATTGGACACGAAGGTCCCGCGGCCGATCTCTCCTTTGACCAATCCGCGCCGCGTCAACTCTTCATAGACACGGCTAGCCGTTGAAACCGCGATCTGTTCATCAAAGGCAAAGATGCGTTGCGGTGGCAGCCGCGCGCCAAGCGGCAGCTCGCCGGTCGCAATACTCCTGGCGATGCGATCCGCAATTTGCACGTAAGGTTTCACAGCTATATTGCTCCGAGATCAATGTATCTCTTGATCAGAGCATTATGGCCATGTCAGACAACGGCGATCAAGGAGTTTTTCTATGCCAAATCTATCCCTGACTCACCGGATGACCACCTACATGGCTTGGGCTGATGACGTGATGCTGAAGAACGCGGAGCAACTGCCCGAGAGCGATCTGTCGGCCCCAAGAGATACATTGTTCAAGTCAATCACTGGAACTTTCGATCATACCTTGGTCGTGGCGGAGATGTTCCAAGCGCACCTCGAAGGCCGCACCCACCCGCATATCGCGCGGCACCGCAGTGAGGTTCTGGCATTTCCAGAAGTCGCCCGCCGTCTGAGAGAAATGAACGAATACTACGTTTCGCTTGCCCAGACCTGGACGGAGAAAGAACTGGCGGAAACCATCAAGTTCGAATTTGTCGGCGGTGGCCGAGGCGCAATGACCCGCGAGGACATTCTGCTGCATCTGGTCAACCACGCCACCTATCACCGCGGGTTTGTCAGCACCTTGCTTTTCCCGTTCAGAATTAAATTCGCAGCCAACGATCTCACAGTCTTTCTAAGGGATGTATGGCCCAAAATGGCCGCCAGGCTGAAGGAGGAAGCAGTATGACCAAGGTTGCATGGATTGGTCTTGGGGTCATGGGCTACCCAATGGCCGGACATCTCGCCACAGCCGGACATGATGTCACCGTTTTCAACAGGTCGTCGGACAAGGCGAAGGCCTGGGCCGAGGCGTTTGGAGGAACATCCGCCGACACGCCGGCCGCCGCTGCCGAGGGTGCCGAGATCGTCTTCAGCTGCGTCGGGGCCGATGATGACCTGCGTTCCGTAACGACAGCTCAGGATGGCGCGTTTCATGCGATGGCTCCCGGATCGTATTACGTCGATTGCACAACGACATCTGCCGATGTCGCCAAGGAATTGGCCGAGGTCCTGTCGCAAAAGAGCTGCCATTTTCTGGACGCGCCCGTGTCCGGTGGCCAGGCAGGAGCTGAGAACGGGCAGCTTACCGTCATGGTGGGCGGTGACCCGGCTGCATTCGATCACGTTTCCCCTGTAATCGATGCCTTCGCTCGTAAGGTGACGCGGATCGGTACTGTTGGTGCCGGTCAGACGGCCAAAATGGTCAACCAGCTTTGCATCGCAGGTGTGGTGCAGGGATTGGCGGAAGGCATGGCGCTCGCCAAGAACGCAAATCTCGACATTCAAGCCGTTATGGAGACCATTGCAGAGGGCGCAGCCGGGTCGTGGCAGATGTCAAACCGCTGGAAAACGATGGATGCGGGCAAGTACGATTTCGGCTTCGCCGTTGACTGGATGCGAAAAGATCTGGGGATCGCGCTTAAGGAGGTTGCGAGACTGGGCGGGACGGCACCTGTCGGAGCGTTGGTCGATCAATTCTACGGCGACGTTCAGCGAACGGAAGGTGGTAAATGGGACACCTCAAGCCTTCTGACCCGGCTCCGGTAACTACTGCGTTCAGTCGTGACTGGCGTTCTGGCAAGCTTTCAATCGTGGTCTGGCGCTTCAGCGACCGCGTGTTTTTGGAGATAGGTCGTCAATCCAGCTTTGGTTGATTTTCCGCCGTCCAAGAGTTGCGCGGTCCATGCGCGAACCTCGAAAGCAACAATGTTCATTTCCCAGACACAGCCGACTACTTCCTTAACGCCATCCCCGAACTTCTCCGGTGCATCCCAACTTGCCCGCATCTGGTCGAGATGCGCCAAAACACTCCCCCATTGCCAATAAAAGGTCGGGGAGACCACCGCCACCTCGGCGAAATGGACGATCTGGAACGCAACGCCCTGATTTCCGGTTTCATCGTGTAACGCCCCAGCTTTAGGTAGCCGGATTAACGCCTCTTCGGCGGCCGCAGACGCGACTGTTTCGTCGAACTGTCTTCCAGCCGCGACTATTGCATATCGCTTGAGATACCACCCACGTTTCTCAACGCAAGGAAGAGGCAAAACCGGCCTCGGGCGGTATGGCTGCAAGTTTTTCAACTCTGCTTCAACCTAAGGACCAACGGACAGTGGTCCGATACTTCGGGATCGTAGACCACATCGAATGCGTGCACCTCCGCCTCACGGTTCACCAACATGTAATCGGCAAACCGGCCCGGCTTTTTGTAAAGCGAGGTGCGGGTACCTTCGAAACCGCGGCGCGTCACCAACTCGGTCAGACCCGCATCGGCCAGTATCGAGAGCGTTTCGCTGCCCGGTTCGACATTGAAATCTCCGCAGACAACTACGAAATCGCCCTCCTCGGCAATCCCATCTGACAAGTCCAGCAGCCGCCTCGCCTGCGCGGCACGCTCCGGTGTGTCCATCTTGCCGTTCAGGTCACGGAGCCCGTGCATATGCGTTATGCTGACCACCCGATCACACTTGTGGTCATACACGCGAACGCCGTGGGCACTACGTGAGCGGGGATGATCCCCATAGCCGTGGGGGGAATACTCCTTGTGCACGAAACTTTGTATCTGACCAACGATAGGGAGCGACCGGTGCACAAACGTAGCCAAACCCCATTGTGACGGAACGGCCTTATCACCATCCCACAAAACCCCCTGCGCTGCGGGACAGAATACCCCGAAATGATCCGGTAAAACCCGCAAGACATCTCGAAAGAAGTTGGCACGCTGGTCCAGAACGTGCTCGCCATCACGGTAAGTCAGCCAATCCTTGTCACTTGCAGGGCTGTGAACAACCTCCTGCAGACACAGGACATCCGGTGCCGTTTCGGCAAGATACGGCAGTATCTTTTCGTGGATTTTACCGCCCCATCCATTGAGGCACATGATTTGCATCGGCCCGACACCATATCCTAAAATGGGACATTCGCCGTGATCACGAGAAAACGCAAGATAGTGCCTTTCCAAGTCTCGGGCGTGGTGTGCCGCTTCGTTATACTTTTGAATGTCAACGCAGCTTCCCGCACCTAGACATGGCGCCAGCGGGGCATTTTGATTGAGGACGGTCTCACGCCCTCTGGAAAGGGTTTTTCATACAGAAATCAACGCCGCTGATGGGAACATGGCCCTTGCTAAGGAAGTAGATACCCGAGGATCACTGACGCACGGAAGTCCTGATATCAAACGCCGACGCATCCGGTTCTGCGGGATACGCGCGCCTCGTTGTGTCGCCACCAAAGCTGCAGGTTCTGGATGACGGCGTCAGTCGTTGTCAGAAACGCCGGCACCCGCCCCAAGGCGGCGGGATTCCGGTGTATCAGGGGCATAGGTCCGGTGGGCAAATGTACCCAAGATGTCCCAGCCGGTCGGGCATACCCGTCCACGTAGTTCCGGTAAGGAAGCGTTTTCGTTCATCTCTGAAACACGAGAGCAGGTCAGCGCGACCTTCGACGCCAGACCGACCTGCGCCTTTGGATCATTCACCCAAATCCTGTACCCGTCGGTCTCGATACGGATGTCTCGCCATTGCACCCTAACGGGTGAGCAGATGTGCAGCGCCGCCCAGGCGGCAAACGGCACGATGAGTAGCGGACTGGTGACATCCTCCATTTCAATGTGATGACCGGTTGCAAGCCGATCAGCGCAGTCATTCAGAGCGGCCCCACTGGCCAGGGGACACAGCACTCCGGACCGGGCCGTCCAAGGCGCGTCCAGTGTCTGCGGCGCGATATCAGCATGTGCCACGCCGTCATTCCGGGTCAGAACCTCCGCCAGAAGGCGAACCCCGGGCAACTGATGCGACTCCAGCCACCGCGTGGCCTTCGCGGCCTCCTCAGCCATTCCCCAAGACAGGCCGGTCCCGCGCGCCGCTTTCCTGGATTGCGCCTCTATCTCGTTGAGGGAATGGGTCACTGGAGCGTCTCTCCCAAGACGGGATAGGGCCAGTCATCGCAATTGCTTTCTTGCAGGTTTTCGGGGTAAGGCGCGTTACCAAAAAGGCAGATGCGCACCCACCGATCCGACCTTGGGTCGAACTGCGTCGCACCAAAAAACGCCAGTTTGCAACGCAGCATGTCAATGGGCAGCAGATCCGCACTGATCGTGTTATCACGGATTTCCGCGTATGGTGCATGATCGACGATCTGAGCCCGACGCACACTGTGGCGGTGTTCGGGGTGCGCCAGCAGGAACGCCGCGATCGGCGCATCAACATGCCAGGATTTCAGCGCGTCGTTGAGCGCTGCTGCATCGCGACCCGGTGCAAGCGGCTGTTCGTAATCCGCGATGTGCTCGTCGAACCGCTCACCCAGGCGCGGTTCAAGCTTTTCCTCCGAGACATACCAGGCACGGGCGCAGTTTTCCCGCTCTGCCCAGTCGATGTCCATCGCCCAACCGTAGTTCCGGTGCAGTATCTCTCTTAGTTGCGCCACGGACATCGTCCCATCAATCCGAAAGGCTGCGGCATTCAAATCCGACATCTCATCCGCCAGGGAGTCCACGAGATCGCCGTAGGGTTCCAACATCAGTGAGGCGAGACATTCCTGAGCTTCCAGGCACAACTCTGTCTCTGCCCACATGAACAGCCGGTTCCAAGGCGCTTCGGTGTTCAAGTCTGCTGCCTCGACGTGGTGCGAAAGTCTTTGCAGGTCCACACGCAAATCGGTCAGTTTTTCGATCTGGATCGGATGGTCGGATCGCCAGAGGTCCACCGACAGGATGGTGCGCGCCAGAAGGTCGCGGAAGGTTTCAACCTCATCCGCAGAGGCCAGCGGCACACTACGGACACGGGCAATTGCGGTTTCACGCGCCGCAATCCAGTTGTTGATCAGTGTTGGATGATTCAACAAAAACGGTGCCATGCCCAGGCCAGTGGAATTTCCGATCCCCATGCGACGGGCGATCTCGGGGGCCAGAGGCACCGCGCGCGCTCCGCCACGTGTTTTGGCCATATGCTGTACCAGATCACGGACATAAGCGCGGGTCAGGAATACGGACAGCACTTCGATCTGGAACGGTGCGGAACACTCAGGTCTGGCCGCGATTGCTTCACGGTCGGCGGCCCCCAGTTTCCCCGAGCCGTACACCGCCGTGGTGCGCATCAGGTAACCAACCTTGAGAATTTCATGCAGATCAGGCTGCCGTCCATCCGCGAGCCGGGCTATGACATGCTCCCACAGGCGAACGGACCGATTGGCACGGGACACGGAAAGCTCCGTTTCCGTCACCCGGCCCGCTTCCTGCAAGGGAACGTTCCTGCGCAGACGCGCGATATCCTCCTTGGTGGGAACACCGTCGAACAGGGCGAATGTGCTGTCCCAGGCTTGGGCGATCACACGATCAGAACGGCTCTCGGCAGGCAAGTCATGGGCAAAGGCAACCAGTGAATACGTGCGATCCGGCGTGTGTGCGCAATAGACCGCGTGGCCAACGCCCTTCGCATCAATGTCGAAGATGGGGCGTGTAAAACTCCACGCCTCGCGCGCCATCCGCCGGGTCAGAATACGCATGAAGGACAGGCGGCATTGATGGAAGGAGCCCAACCGAGCAAGGCGCATCACCTGCGAAGGTGCCCGCATGGAAGATGTGAAAGATGGTTCGGGCCTGGGTTTCATGTGTCACCTCACGTCATCGGAACAAAGTTCTGGGCGTAGAAACGATGCCAGTTGCCACCCATAATGCCCGCCACTTCTTCGCGGTTCAATCCAACCGCCGTCAGTCCGTTTTCAATGTTGTCAAAGTCGCGATTGTCGTTGAACCAGCCGGGCATGTCCGGGAACCCAGGCGCAGCGGCTGAGCCTTCGCCATAGTCGATCTCTTTACTCCAGCGTCCCACGCGCATCCATTCAACAACACTGTCCGGTTGATCCTGACACAGGTCAGTGCCGATCCCGAGGTGTTCCGCGCCAAAGGTCTCCGCAGTACGCGCGACCATCTCGCAAAAACTGTCCAACGTGCAATCGGATTTGCCCTTCAAGTGGTGCGGATAGACGGAAAACCCAAGCATCCCGCCATTCTCGGTCACGGCGCGGATCACGTCGTCTTTCTTGTTCCGTAGGGCCGGGCACCATTCGTAGGGGTTGGCATGGGTAATTGCGATGGGTCGCTCCGACAAATCCGCAGCCTCGATTGTAGATCGATCCGCCGAGTGGCTCATGTCCACAACCAATCCGACGCGGTTCATTTCCTTGATGACCTGGCGGCCCATGCGTGTGATGCCCGTGTCTTCGGCCTCATAACACCCGGTCGCCAGCAGCGATTGATTGTTATAGGTCAACTGCATGAACCGGGCGCCTAAGGTATGCACGATTTCGACAAGGCCGATATCGTCTTCGATCGGACTGGGGTTCTGGAAGCCAAAGAAAATCGCCGTCCGCCCGGTCTCCCGCGCGCGCTCTACGTCGCTCGCCCATTGGCCCTTCATGATGAGATCAGGGTATTGTTCGAACCAGCGATTCCACTTTTCGAAGTTGAGAACCGTTTCGCGGAAGTTCTCGTGATAGGCAATGGTCACATGGACGGCGTCCACGCCGCCTTCCCGCATCTGCCGAAAGATCTTCTCCGACCAATTCGCATATTGAAGGTTATCGATCCGCACTATGCTGGCACCCCGGATGAGATATAGGCCGTTTTTACAATGGTATAGAATTCCGCAGCCGCCCTGCCCTGTTCACGTGGTCCGTAAGAGCTGTCTCCGCGTCCGCCGAAGGGTACGTGATAATCCGTACCCGCAGTTGGCAGGTTGACCATGACACACCCTGATTGCGCATTGCGGCGGAAATGCGTGGCGCGCGCGAGGTTCGTCGTCACGATGCCGGCGGTCAGACCGAAACGGGTGTCATTCACAATATGCAACGCCTCGTCATATCCCTCGACCGGAATGACGCAGGCCAGCGGTGCAAACATCTCTTCGCGGTTGATCCGCATGTCATTGTGCGTGCCGACAAACACGCCAGGGGACATGTAGTAACCGTCGGTCGGCATCTCCAGACGCTGGCCGCCGCACACCAGTTCTGCGCCCTCGGACGCCGCGAGATCGACATAGGCGAGGTTGTCGTTCAACTGCTGTTCGGAGACAACCGGCCCCATCTGGGTTCCCTCTTCCAAGGCGTGCCCCACCTTCATGGCCTTTGCGCCCGCTGCCAGCTTGTCGACAAACTGGTCATGCACGGACCGATGGACCACAAGCCGCGAGGACGCGGTGCATTTCTGGCCGGACCCACCAAAGGCACCCCCCAGAGCCAGAGACACGGCCAGGTCAAGGTCTGCATCATCCATAACGGCCAGCGCGTTTTTCGATCCCATTTCCATCTGAACGCGCGTCAGGTTCTGGATGGCAGCCGCCGCAATCCCTTTGCCCACCGGAACGGATCCGGTGAAGCTGATGGCGTTGATCATTGGACTTTCTACCAGACGTTGGCCGATCGCGCCCCCTGCTCCCATCACCAAAGAGACCAGACCCTTGGGGATGTCCTGCCCGGCGATGATCTCAACCAAGGCGACTGCAGAGGCCGGCGTCAGGTTGGCCGGCTTCCAAACAACGGCGTTACCATAGCATAGCGCAGGCGCAATTTTCCAAGACGCGGTGGCGGTTGGGAAATTCCACGGAGAGATGATCCCCACGACGCCCACGGGCTCGCGACGCACATCAATCTCGATACCATCGCGGACCGAATCCGCAGCTTCGCCCATTTGCCGCAGTGTTTCGGCGGCGTAGTAGGTGAAAAACTGACCGGCACGGTAGACCTCGCCTTTGCCTTCTGCCAGGGGCTTGCCTTCTTCGCGCGACAGCAATCTCCCCAGTTCTTCGGCACGCTGCATCATCTCCGTGCCGATTGCCATCAACACATTGTACTTGCGCTCGATGCCGTAAGCCGCCCATTCCGCCTGCGCCCGTCGCGCCTGCTCCAATGTCGCCTCCAGCTGATCCGTGGTGGCCTGCGCAAACACACCGATCACATCGCTCACGTCCGACGGGTTGCGGTTTTCGATCCCGGTACCGCCCGCGACCCACTCCCCTGCGATGTAATTCAGTTTCAAATCGTTCATGGTGTGTCCCTTGGCATCAGCAACGCAAAACCGCGCATGATCCCAGATTAATACGCTCCCTTACTTCAGGCACTCGGAATAAACTGTATTCTTCTTCAGGATTTCTGAAATTCCAGGCCTGGCAACAACCTACCGTCACGCTTCATTTTGGTGACCAGTTTCAGGAATTCTCGCGCCGCAGGCATAAGTGCGTTCTTGGGTTGAGAGACCATATGAACACTCCGGCGCGCCGTGGCATCCACAAGTGGTAGAAATACCATGTCTTCCTGCGCCCCGCTCACCGCCAATCGCGGCAGAACAGTAATGCCAACGCCCTCCCGCACCAGACCAAGAAGAGATGCAGAGCTGGGCACCATGAGCCGGGATTTGGCGAGTAGCGGCGCAAAATCCGGATCTGTGATCAGCTTACAGAGACCATTTGCGATCAGAATATGATCCCCCATATCGGCCCAGGTCAGTTGATCCCAATTCTCAGCAAGAGGATGATCCTTGCGACACACAACGCCAAACGCGTCGTTGAAGAGTTCGATGCGCGGCAGGCCGTCAATCTCAGAGAGTGTGCCAATCCCGATATCTGCCCGTTCGCGTGCCAGTTCCCGGGCAACGGCCGCGGAATCCATATCCCGGATATCAATGTGGACTTTGGGAAACTTCCGCAGAAATTCAAAAACCACGGAGGGCAGAATGACACTGGCCACCGAAGGCGTCACCGCCAGCCTCAGATACCCCAGTTCGGATCGGGAAATGCCCTCTATCACCGATACCGTATTCTCGAAATGGCTCACCTCGCGGCGGGCCTCCGCGAAAATCAACTCACCAACAGGGGTGAGGCGCGACTTGCGCGCAGTTTCGAACAGCGCAACGCCGACATGGTCTTCGAATTGTTTGAGCATCATCGACACCGCAGACGGGGTCCGTCCAAGCGCGTCAGCAGCCTCGGACAGGCTCCCCCGCTGTGCAACTGCGGTGAAGCATCTGAGCATTTCGATCTTGATTGCCATGTTAAGCATACCTGAAATAGATTTAACAAAATCACGATTGCCTTAATTGCGTGCTCATGTCCATAAATGGCCCAGGCCTGGCGGGTCCTTTGAACTCAAACGCAAGGAAATGGGATGATTGAACGCATCGAAACCGGTGAACGCTCTTCCAAGATCGTGAAACACAATGGCGTGGCTTACCTGACCGGACAGGTTGCCGAGGGAGACACAATTCAAGAACAGGTGCGCAGCTGCCTTGAAAAAATTGATGACCTCTTGCTCAAGGCCGGATCGTCCCGAGAAAACATGCTCCGAGTGACCATCTGGCTGGCAGATATGCAGGACTTCGCGGGTCTGAACGAAGTCTGGAACGCGTGGGTGCCGACGGGCCACGCGCCTGCCCGAGCTTGTGGTGAAGCGAAACTGGCGCGTCCCGAACTGAAAGTCGAGTTCATTGTTGATGCGGCATACATGTAAGAGGCAGCCGGATGAGCGAACAGGAGGCACCCGATGAATTGGGTACCTCCTGTTCTTTGCCTACGGGTTTTGCATACCGGACAGTCAGGCACTTCTCGCATTGGCTTCACAGTTTGCTCTTATTCTGTGATGCCCTCTCTCGTCTGCACGTCGTCCTCTACTAGGCCTGACCGGGGACTTGTTCGGTCATAGGCTTTTCCGAAGCACTGCAGGTGGCATATGGCTTGCAGCCCCGGAGTGCGCTCGTCGCGACCACTCAGGCGACGGCAGGCTCTTCGTCAGGTTTGTGTAATCCGACCACTGCCAGAACTGTAAGACCCAAGACTACGTAGTACCAGAATTCGATGCCTGCGAAGCCCAGGAGCAACGGTGCCGCGACGAAGGCCACGCCGACCAACCCGTCAACCGCCAGATGAAGACTGTATGGCAAAACCCGGAAAACGCCGAGATGATGATCGGTCAGAACGGTCAGCGCAAAGGCTGCGACACCGGTCACGACCGACAGCCAGAATGCCAGCGTATTGCCGGCCCCCAGACCAAACAGAAATGGCATGGCAATCAGGCCGAGCGCGACGGGATAGTCGAGATAAGCGTGGATAGATTTTG
Organism: uncultured Roseobacter sp.; assembly: GCF_947492555.1. GTDB lineage: Bacteria > Pseudomonadota > Alphaproteobacteria > Rhodobacterales > Rhodobacteraceae > Roseobacter. The sequence continues at coordinate 185,720 of NZ_CANLNE010000004.1, read as the reverse complement.
TGATGAAACGTGGAAGCATGTTGAACTCTTCTCCTCATTTGCAGGCCGCCAAGCGGCGTTGATGAGAAAGACTTAAGGTGAGTTATCTGATCAAACTATGCCTATTCGTTCCCATTGCTGCGCAGATCGTTCAATACGCAGAATGATTGGTGCGGTTGAGCTGTCTGAAACGCGCAGGTGTCATACCCGTTTCTTTTTTGAATACGCGCGCAAAGGCGGAATCCGAGGCGTAACCTGCACTCTCCGCTGCATCTGAGAGAGACGTGTCAGGGCGCTGCAGTGTCTTCTTTGCCATCTCCATACGCCAGCCTGTGACATACTCCATCGGCGTCATCGACATCTTTTTCTGAAACGACACGGCAAAACTTGTCCGTGACATACCGGCAGCAGTGGCGAGTGCTTCCACCGTCCAAGTCTTGCTGGGGGCCTTGTGGAAAGCTTCCAGAGCCCGATGCAGATTCTTGTCCGAAAACGCGCCGAGCCCCCATCTGATCGTGTCGCCGGTCTCGATGAAACTGCGCACCGCTTGCGCCAGAATGGCCTCTGACATTTTCAGCGCGATCAAGTCACCACCCATCTTTTTCCGTCCCGCCTCGTCGCCGATCACCCGCAGGGTGGCCTCCATCCATTTGCCCGCTACCTCGCCGTAATTTTCAAGATGGATCAGGGGCGGTAGCCGGTCCATGAGTATGTGCTTGGCATTGGGCTCGAACGCAAAATGACCACAGATCAACTGCGTCTCGCTCAGCGGCTCGTCACCACCGTAGACAAGCACGCCGGAGCCATCGAAACCCGATGCCTGCAGCACGGTATCGAGCGGCATGATCGTACGTTCCGGATCATGTCCGCAATAGAGATCATGAGCCGTGCCGTGGGGTATGATGATCAGATCACCCTGGGCAACGTTGACGGGCTCCTCAACACCCTTCACCCGCACCAGGCAACTGCCCCGATGCGCGAAGTGGAAGCGCGCGACATTCTCGTAACTCGGAACGGCCACGCCCCAGGGTTTTGTGAATGATGTGCGGAAATAGAGCGTGCCCCGCATCGACAGGTTGGTCAGGATATCGCTGAGCAGATCGAGCATTGGATCAGTCTAGTCAGACCTCCGACAATGTACAGCCTCCCGAACGATCTGAGTCAAAATAAGGACGGTTGAGCACATACTGATACCAAGTGGGCGAGAATTCTGAGGCACCTCAGAAGGTAACCCATGGAGATCGATCCGGAGATCCGTCTATTCATAAAGCAGAACTGGCGACAAGGATCGGTCCTATGCAAATAGTCGGCCAAGTCCGGGCCGGGCTCCCTCTACCCCTGCGAGGGTCAGCATATGCCAGGCAAGGGCCTGATTGCTCGTGATAACGGGCACGCCAGTCTTCCTCTCCGCTTCGGCAATGATCCCGAGGCAGCGCAGATTGGTGCAGGACACGACAATGGCATCACATGGCGCCTTTGCGGAGACGGCTTCAACCGCCGCAACAATCGATGCTGGCGTGATCCGCGCGACCACCCGGTCGTTGCCTTCTTCGAAAGAGCCAAAACTTGCAATCTCGAACCCGGCAAGTTCGAGATTGTGCCGCATTCGCGCGGACACGTCAGCGACATAGGGTGTCACGAAACCAAGACGCTGCGCGTCGAGTGCGCGACCTGCGGCAATGATTGCAGCCAAAGGGTCCGTCACTTGCGCGCCCGAACATGTCGCGGCGACAATATCTGCTACCCGATCTGATCCGATCACACTCGATGCAGAGGTGCAGCCGAACCCAATGGCATCGAAGTCCAGCGCTGGTGGCAGAAGGCCCGCCGCCGTCGGCAGCTCCGTCTCCATCTGTGCCAGAGTATCAGGCCGGACTTCCGGCACCATCGGAATCCGGCTGACGTAAAGCGCGATGCCATCGCCCTTCACCAACTGCCGGAACTCATGCTCCAGCGTCTCGTCGGTTTCCAGAACGATCACACCCAAATTGGCGCGCGTGCCGATCCCGTCATTCGTCTGGTACGCGAGTTTCATGTCACCGCTCCTAAATCACCGGCAAGTCTGGTGCGGCGCGCTCGGTCAAAAGCTCGGCCCCGCCCGCACGCACGACGATGTTTTCCTCATGCACCATGATGCGACCGTCACCGTAGGATAAGGATGGTTCAATTGTCAGCACCATGTTTTCTTCGATCACCGTTTCATCCCAGGCGGCATGCGACGGCCATTCGGTCAACTGCATGCCCAGACCGTGACCAAGGCGCCCCACGTCTCCGCCTGCGGGATCAAGCTCGGAGATGACAGTATGCATCCTGTGGAAGAGGTCGCGGCATGTGGCCCCAGGATGCGCAGCGGCGATGCCCGCCTCGGTCGCGCGCCAGAGAACATCATAAGCGCGCTGCGATGCATCATCCGCCTTGCCAATGGCCCAATTCCGGTCGAAATCACAGAAGTAGCCGTCCCAGGTGGCACCGGTGTCCAACATCAAGACATCCCCTTTTGCCAGAGGGCGGCGCGACGGCGGCGAGATCACATCGTGATATCCACCCCGGTCCGCCCCGCCGACCAGATAGGGCACGTCGTCGGCTCCAAGCGCCAGAGCTGCCCGGCGAAACGCCCGGAAAACCTCTTCCAGAGGCATGCCCTCCCGCGCAACCTCCGGCACCTCGGCAAAACTGCGAGAGCCGATGGCGCAAATGTGACGGATTTTCGCAATCTCCGCGTCGGATTTCACCATCCTGAGACCACGCACCAGATCGGTGGCATCGGCCGTTCGAAGCCCCGGCAGCGCCGCCGAGAGCCGTTCGAAGTCAGCTAAGGGCATCCTCAAATGGGTCTCATGCCCCTTCATGAGGCCAATGGCCCCGCCTGAGCCTGCGAAAGGCGCAAGTAGATCGGTCAGCAGCCCGATCCCATCGTCTCGCGGTGCAGGGGCGCTCCAGGTGCGGATGTCATCCACCCACGTCCGGCGCATGAGGTCCGCGCCAATCTCGGGAATGATCGCAACAGGCTTGCCCGAGGCCGGTACAAACAGGAACCAGGGCCGGGTCGGGCTCTGCCAGAAAAGCGTGTGGAACCCGCTGAAATAGCGCACCTCTGCTTCGGTCGTCAGCAACAGACCGGCCAGACCCGCCTCTGCCATAGAGGTCTGAGCCTTGGTCGCACGATCTGCAAATTCGCTTTCGGGAAACCCCCGATCCGGCGTGTCGGTCACGGCTGATCCTTTCGCAAAGGTAGTCGATCCTGAACCAACTGCGCCCAGAACCTTGCCCCGATGACCAGCAGGTCATCGTTGAAGTCATAGTTCGAGGCGTGCAGCGGGCGGCCATGACGTCCCGTTTCACCATTGCCGAGCAAGAGGAAACACCCCGGCACCGCGGCCGCGAAATGGGCAAAATCCTCGGAAAAACTCATCGCAGGCCGGTCCCGCACAAGCGTGCAGCCCGCCGTCTCTGCGGCCCGGTAGACGGCCTCGGTCGGGCCGCCTGCGTTGATCGTCTCGACAAATTGCGTGTCGAAGGCAACCGAAATACCAACTCCATGCGCGACCCCGATGCCGTCGGATACTTGCTGAATGAAATGCGCGATGCGGGCGCGGTCATCCGCGGAGCCTGCTCGGAAATCCCCCTTCAGGACCGCCTTGCCCGGCAGCACATTCCTTTGCCCATCGGTCAGAAACTCCGTCACCGACACCACCGCCCCGGCGGCGGGTGCCAGTTTCCGGGCGACCACGGTTTGCAAAGCCATTACGATCTCGGCGCCGACCGTGATTGCATCGACCCCGGTTTGGGGCATCGATGCATGACCACCCTGCCCCTCTATCTCGATTTCGAAAAGCGTCTCGCTGTTGCAAATGATGCCGACGCGGGTCGAAACCTCGCCCAAAGGCGCGCCGGGCAGATTGTGGATGGCATAGATTTCATCCACCGGAAATCGTTCAAAAAGCCCCTCGTCAATCATCGCCCGGGCACCAAGACCGTGTTCTTCATTCGGCTGAAACACGAAGACCACGGTGCCGTCAAAAGAGGGGTTCATAGCCAACCGCTCCGCCGCACCAAGGAGCATGGTCGTGTGCCCATCATGACCGCAGGCATGCATGACACCGGGGCTGCCCGAGACGTAATCATGGGTCGATGTTTCCATGATCGGCAACGCATCCATATCGGCGCGCAGCGCAATCGCCCCATGCCCTTCCCCCGAACGGAGAATACCAACAACACCCGCGCCTTCATGCACCTCCAGTCCCAATTCCCGCAAGCGCGTGGCAATGACCTCCTTGGTGCGCGTCTCCTTGAAACCGAGTTCCGGATGCCGATGCAAATCGCGCCGGAGCTGTGTCATCCGCGTCTCAAAATCAGTCATGTCCGCGCCTTTCGCCACCATGCGTCCAGCTTAGCGCAATGCGATGCGCGGTTGGCATCATCTGTGTGCGCAACGTGCAGAAATTTTTTCATGGATCCGACCGCAGATGCGCGTTTCTATCAGCGGCCCAACCATCAGATCGGGATGCTCAGGCTGATCTTTGTGCGTCCCATCGCCACGGAGGTGCGGAATCGGCGCACATTCGAGTTCTCAAAGAACAGCCGGTGCGTCAGCGCCTCGAAATCCTGCATGTCCTTTGCTGAACAGATCAGGATGAAATCGGCGTCACCCGTGACATAATAGCATTGCTGGACCTGCGGTTCTGCCGTCGCGCGCTTGCGAAATAGCTCGAGTTGCTGCAGCGATTCCCGTTCCAGCTCGACCATGACGATGAAGGTCATCTTGTAGTCGAATTTCGCCGGGTTGAGGACGGCGATCTCCTTTTCGATGAGATTTGCCTGCCGCAACCGTTTCAGGCGGCGCTGTACCGAAGGCACCGACAGGGCGCATTCATGGGCAAGTTGTTCCAGACCGATGCGGCAGTCGGTCTGGAGGGTGCGCAGGATCGTCAGGTCTGTCTTATCGAGATCCGTTGTCATGTTGTGTTTCGACGCTCCCCTGCTGAAATCGCGCAAAATATTATCGGTGACTTTACAAAGAACGCAAAATACATCGCATGAAAAGCCCGTAACGTGCTGAACCATGACACATACAGATTCTCTGGACTTCTCGCCAAATGTCGCCACTGCCCACGCGTTTTTCCGGGCGCAAGACAAATACCAGCCCACGCCACTCGTTGAAATTGCCGGTCCACACGGTGGCACTGTTCTGGCCAAAGATGAGACGAACCGCATGGGGTTGGGCGCGTTCAAGGCGCTCGGGGCGCCCTATGCCGTCTCCCGGATCCTGCAGCAGAAATGGCACGCAAAAACGGGTGAGGTTCCCACACAGGATCGCATGGGTGATGCTGATCTGCGTGCCTTTGCAGCCACACAAACGTTCGTCTGCGCCAGTGCGGGCAATCATGGCATGGGTGTTGCCGCAGGCGCGCGGGACGCTGGGGCTGCGGCCCGCATCCACCTCGCCGACACCGTGCCGGAGAGTTTCGCGCAAAGGCTGCGGGCGCTCGGGGCATCGGTTGTCCGTTCCGGTGCGGTATATGAGGAGAGCGTCGCCGCCGCGATCGAGGATGCGGAGGCCACCGGCGCCGTTTTGCTCGCCGATGGGACCTGGCCGGGCTACACGGAAATCCCGAAATGGGTGATGGAAGGGTATTGCGTCATCGCCGAAGAGCTTCGGGAGAGCTTTGAGACATCGGGGCAGTGGCCCACTCATGTCTATCTGCAGGCAGGTGTCGGCGGGCTGGCTGCCGCGATGGCGCATATGATCCGGTTGAACTGGGCGGAGCAGCCGGAGCTGGTGGTGGTGGAACCTGCCGCTGCGGCCTGCCTTCAGGCCAGCCACAAGGCGGGGCAACCAACCCGTGGGAACGGGCCGGAATCTGCAATGGGTCGGCTGGATTGCAAGGACCCGTCCATTGTGGCGTGGGCTGCGCTCGAACGCTGCGATGTGCGCTACGCAACACTTTCGGAAGAAGAAGGTGAGGCCGCCGCTGCACGCGTCACTCACCTGGGGCTTCCTACATCCCCGTCGGGAGCCGCTGGCTACGCTGCACTCTGCCAAGAGGCCGCGCAGCACGCGCAAAACGAGGCGCTCCGACCGCTAGTCATCATTTCGGAAGGCCCAGCTTAGCCGCACGTCTGCGCAGATCGGAACATCGTCCGTTGTCTTCGGAATGCGATCTCAGCCCTCATTCCGACCTTTTGCGCGCTGCTGTAAGGGCCTCGCGCAGCACATCGACATCCCCGATGTGATTGGCCAGCACCAGGATCAACCGCGCGTTCAGCGCGTCGCTTTCATCCTTGCTCAACCCCTGATGCGCGGCCAGTAACAGGTCGTAGAACCCATCCGGGTCGGGGATGTTCGGCTCAAGGTTCAGGGTCATCCCGCGTCCTTTCCCAATGCAGTTTGCATCGCCACTCTCACCTCATCAGCGGAGACTGCAGGCCACCGCGCCACCACGTGCTGGTCCGGGCGGAGCAGGTACACGGCACCTTCCGCATCCCCGAGATAGCGTTCCGCCAGAAGCGGGTTGCCCTCTGCGCTCAAGCTCAGATGGGTCAACGGCACCCCGTCCACCCTCTCAACATCCGGCGCGGGTGCATCAATGCACAAGAGCGTAAACCCGTCCGACAGATGATCCAAAAGATGGTTTTCACCCAGTGTCGCATCCACCGCAGGGGCCCCCACCCGCGTCCGTTTTGGCCCGTCCAACAGGTCCGGGCCGTTCAGGGATAGCCCGTCATAAACACACGGCACAGACAAACGGCCCGAATTGACCAGCGGTCGCGCAAAAGCGTGCTCCCGCGCCAGCGCCAGCACGGCATTCCGGAAAATCTGGCTCATCTCGCTTTTCGGCGTCAGGAAATCGGTGGCGCGGGTGGAATTGAGGATGTTTTCATCCGCCCCGTGCACCCGTTCCTCGGAATAGCTGTCCAGCAGCGGTTCCGGCGCAAGCTCCCGGATCACCAAATCAAGCTTCCAGGCCAGATTGTCCGCGTCCTGAATGCCGGAATTTGCCCCGCGCGCGCCGAAAGGCGACACCTGATGTGCGGCATCCCCGGCAAAGAACACGCGGTCATGGCGGAACGCCTGCATCCGGCGGCATTGGAACGTGTAAATCGATGTCCATTCCAGCGTGTATGCGACCCCCTCGCCCAACATCGCGTCGACCCGCGCCCGGACGTTTTCCTCTTTCAGTTCCTCGGCGCGATCAATGTCCCAGCCCAGTTGGAAATCAATCCGCCAGATGTCGTCCGGCTGCTTGTGCAGCAATGCCGACTGACCGCTGTCCTTGAAGGGCGGCTCGAACCAGAACCAGCGTTCGGTCGGGAAGTCTGCCGTCATCTTCACATCGGCAATCAGGAAGTTGTCTTCAAAGACGCGCCCGTCAAAACTCAGCCCCATCATATCGCGGAGCGGAGAGCGCGCGCCGTCGCAGGCCACCAGCCAGTCGGCCTCGACCTGATAGGGACCGTCCGGTGTCTCGACGGTCAACACGACATGATCTGCGGCCGGCGTGAGGCCCGTCACCGCATTGCAGCCCCGAATTTCGATGGGTGCGCCGTTGTCCTGCGCCCTGCGGATCTCATCGACGATGAATTTCTCAAAATAGGGCTGTTGCAGGTTGATAAAGGCGGGGTTCTTATGTCCGCCTTCCGGCTGCAGGTTGAATTCAAAAACCTGATCATCGCCATGAAAAACCTTGCCGACGTTCCAGACAACACCCTTGTCCACCATCGCCTGCCCGGCGCCGAGGCGGTCCGCAATCTCAAGCGTACGCTTGGCGAAACAGATCGCGCGGCTGCCCTGCCCAACCCCTTCGTGATCGTCCAGCACCAGCACCGGTGTGCCCTTGCGCCCCAGATCAAGCGCCAGCGCCATGCCGATGGGCCCGCCGCCGACGATGACTACCGGGTGCCGCTTGGGCGGCAGGTCCTGATCCGGGACTTTCTCGTAGGGGTAAAGCCGGAAAGCGATGTCATATCTGACGTCCACCATATCGCGCCCTCCCTGCCGTCAGCCCTGCAACTGCTCCCACATCTCCAGATCGCGTTTGTCGGTCCAGATCCGCGGTGTGTCGATACCGCGCGCTTCGTCATAGGCGCGGGACACGTTGAAGGGCAGGCAGTGTTCGTAGATCGCATAGTCCTTGAACTTGGGATCACAGGCCGCGCGCACGGCGTCCCATGCCTCTTTCAGCGATCCGCCCCGCGCCGCGACCCGAGCCGCCGGTGCATAGGTGCTGTCGATGAAATCGCGGGTCGAGGCAATCGCGCGCTCGACCGCCTCCTTGCCGATCAGCGCGCCGCCGCGCCCCGGCGCAATCGCGTCGACATCATAGGCGGCGATTGCATCCAGCGTGCCGCCCCAATCGCCGAAATGCCCGTCCCCGCAGTAACAGGCAGATCGATCTTCCACGATATCGCCGGTGAACATCACGTTCTGATCCGGCACGTGGATCACCGCATCACCAGCCGTATGGGCACGACCCAGGTGTTTGATATCGACCCGGCGCTGCCCCAGATAGACGGTCATGGCATCGCTGAAGGTCGTGGTGGGCCAGGTCAGGCCGGGAATGCTTTCGTGCCCTTCAAAGAGGCGCGGAAAGCGCTGGAATTCACTGTCCCAGTCTTCCTGTCCGCGCTCGGTGACCATGGCGCGGGCGGTGTCCGACATGATGATCTGCCCAGCACCATAGGCGGACGCCCCCAGCACCCGCACGGCGTGGTAATGCGTCAGAACCAGGTGGCTGATCGGCTTATCTGTGACCTCACGCACCTTGTCGATCACCTTGCCCGCCAGCCGCGGCGTGGCCTGCGCTTCGACAATCATCACGCTGTCATCGCCGATGATCACGCCGGAATTCGGGTCTCCCTCCGCCGTGAAGGCCCAGAGTCCTGCGCCGATTTCATCAAAGGTGATTGTCTTTTCCGACATATCCCCCTGGGATGCGAATGCCTTGGCCACCTGCTGTTTCCTCCCTGCGCGCATTTCCACCTCCCGCAGCTACCAGTTGCTTTTGTAACTAACAACGGGTTTGAAGGGGCAGTTCAGCGCATGACGAAAGGATTGGCCATCGGGTCCTCGGACGTATCGATCCAGGTGGTTTTTGTGCGGGTATAGTCGAGGATCGCCTCCTGTCCCGCTTCGCGACCGTAACCGGATTGATTGAATCCCCCGAAGGGCGCCATGGGGGAAATCGCGCGGTAGGTGTTCACCCAGGTGATCCCTGACCTGATGCGCCGCGACACACGGTGGGCCCGCGCCACGTTCTGGGTGAAAACACCCGATCCGAGGCCGAATTCACTGTCATTCGCCAATTGGATTGCCTCTTCCTCAGTGTCGAAGGGGATCAGCGTCATCACCGGGCCGAACATCTCAACCGCTAGTGTCTCAACCCCCGGCCCGTCCGCCAGTACCAGTGTCGGCGGGAAATAATGCGCGCTGCCGCCACCCGCGCGGCTGCCGCCAAAGGCAATGCGTGCACCCTGCGACACGGCCTTGGCCAGCGTCGTTTCGATCTTTTCCACCTGTGCTATGGTGCAGAGCGGGCCGAGATGCGTGGCCGGGTCATGCGGATCCCCCACGACCAAATCGCGACATTTGGCCGTGATCGCCGCGACCAGCGCGTCGTAGACGGGGCGCTGCACCAGACCGCGCGTGCCTGCCACGCAGGACTGTCCGGAGGCGCCGAAATTGCCCGCGATCAACCCGTTGGCGGCGGCATCCAGATCCGCATCCTCAAACACCAGAATGGGTGACTTCCCCCCCAACTCCAATGTGGTGACGGCGAAGTTTTCCGCGGAATTGCGCACGACATGGCGCGCGGCATCCGGCCCGCCGGTAAAGGCGATCCGGTCCACGCCGGGATGACGGGTCAGCGGAATGGCGCAATTCTCTGCATCCCCAGTCAGGACGGAAACGACGCCGGGTGGAAATCCGGCCTGCTCGATCAGCCTGGCAAACTCCAACATCGGAGCGGGGGCGATTTCAGAAGCTTTCAGAACCACAGCGCATCCTGCCGCAAGGGCCGGTGCCAGCTTGGTTGCCGCCAGAAACATCTGCGCATTCCAGGGCACGATGGCGGCCACCACGCCGATGGGCAGGTGCTGCGTAAAGACATGCATGTCGGGCTTGTCGATGGGCAGCACCGCGCCCTCTATCTTGTCGGCCAGCCCGGCGTAATACCGATAGTAGTTTGCCACATAGCCGGTCTGTGCCCTCGTCTCAGCGGCGAGCTTACCGCTATCGGTGGTCTCGATCCGGCCCAGATGTTCGGCATTCTCTGCCACCAGATCGGCCAGGCGATAGAGCAGTTTGCCCCGCGCGGTCTGGCTCATGTCCCGCCAGGCAGGCGTATCGAGTGCTGCCTGTGCCGCCGATACCGCGTCCGATACGTCCTCGGGGCTCGCGCAATCGAAACGGGCCCAGGCCTCCCCCGTTGCCGGATTTACGCTCTGTAACGTCTGACCTTGCGATCCGGCACGCCACTGGCCAGCGATGAAAAGTGAGTAGTGGGGCAGATCGGGCATGGTCCCTCCGAAGGGTTAACTAAAGGCCGGCATGACCTGATCGATGAACCGCGCAAGCGAGGCACGCTTGCGCTCGAAACTCATCCCGCTGTCGATCCAGAAGGAAAACTCATCATAGCCAAGGTCTTCGAAACGTTTGAGCCGGTCGATCACCTCCTGCACAGTGCCCACCGTCAGATCGCGCCGCATGTTTTCCGGGCACATCATCGCGTTTTGCGCCATGTCTTCCGTGCTGATCTTCTCCATCAGGCCTTGAGACACCGGCCGCTTGTTCTGAAACCAGGCGCCGAAGTAATTGTAGAACCGGCTGAGCTCCTGCGCTGCCAGATCGACATCCTCTGCGTCCGCGCCGACATAAGTGTGGTGCAACAGCATGATCTTGGGCTTGGGTCCGGCATGGGCCGCACAAGCGGTCTTGAAAGTCGCCATCAGTTTTTCGATCTCCGCGTCGCCCTGCCAAAGCGGGGTCACCTGCACATTGAACCCGTTCTGCACGGCGAATTCGTGGCTGTTGGGATCGCGCGCGGCAACCCAGATCGGCGGGCCATCCTGCTGCACCGGCTTCGGCGCAGAGGTGGTGGGCGGAAAACTGTGGTAGGTGCCGTCATGGGCGCAATCCCCCGCCCACAAGGGCCGCAGCAGCGGCAGGGTTTCCCGCATCCGCTGCCCCGCATCCCAGGCGTCGAGCCCCGGCATCATCCGCTCGTATTCGTAAGAATAAGCGCCCCGCGCCGCACCGATTTCCAACCGCCCGCCGGTGATCACATCGGTCATCGCCGCCTCGCCCGCCAGCTTGATGGGGTGCCAGAAGGGGACGATCACGGTCCCGGTGCCAAGCCGAACATTCTGCGTATGGTGGCTCAGATCCACCAGCGTGGTGAAGGGGTTGGGTGCAATCGTGAATTCCATGCCATGATGTTCGCCCGTCCAGATCGCCCGCATCCCGCCCTGATCGGCCATCTTGCACAGCGCCACGAACTCCCCGTAAAGCGCCTCGTGGGGCTGATCAGCGGTCAACCGTTCCATATGCGCAAAGAGCGAGAACTCCATCTCAATCCCTCCCTTGGGCAGGCAGCACGTCACCTGCATGTGCGTCCCCGACATAAAGCCCGAAACTCTGTGCCCGATGTTCCTGTCGAAACCGATCCAGCAGGGCGCGCACGGCTGTGTTGTTCGCCTGCGAGGTGTCGAGCGTCACGATATCCTGGGCTTGCAACCCCGGTTGCAGGCCCTTGGTTCTGCCGCGAAACACGATATGCCTGCAGGTTTCACCTTCATCGTAGATCGCGTAGACGACGCTCAATTCCGCCCGGATCTGACGTGCGATGAGCCCGGCTTCCAAGACGCTCAGGGGACTTTCCCCTCTTTGAACAGGAACCGTTGGCAACTGCCCCTGATCGGTCAGGTAGACCCTTGCCCCATCATCCAGCAGAACACTGGCACGCGTCGCCGCTGCTTCTGCCTTGCGCTCCTTGGACTGCGAGAAATAGCCCTCGGGCCCGTAGCCGAGGCCGGGCCGCGCGGCATCATCGAAGTGAGAGACCTGGCCGATCAGCACGATGTGATCGCCCGCTGCGACCACGGACGATGTCGTGCAGACAAATCCCGCGGCCCGTCCTGCGATGAGGGGCATGCCGTCCGCTTCTTCCCAGTCGCAGTTTGCAAACCTGTCTGCGGCGCGGGACGCGAAGAGGTTGGAGACGGCCTCCTGCCCTTCCGCCAGGATGCTGACCCCGAACTGCGTGGCGTCGCGAAAGGCGTGAAAACCGCTCAGGTGATTGCCGGGGCAAACCAGCAGCATCGGCGGGTTCAGCGACACGGAGGAAAAGGAATTAGCGGTGAAGCCCACCGGCTCCCCGGTTGCAGTTCGTGTGGTGACCACCGTGACCCCGGTCAGGAACCGGCTGAAGGCCGCGCGCAGGGTTGTCCGATCAATCCGCATCAGCTTGGACCCTGCGGGTAAAACAGCTGTGCAGAGCCTCCGCCATCGCATCGGGATGGGTCATCGGCATCATATGCGCGGCACCCGGGACGGTTAGTGCCTGACCAAAAGGCGCCTTCGCCGCCATGGCCTGTGACATATCGGGCGTCGAGTTCGGATCATCCGCCCCGGTCTGGAAGAGGGCGGGCATCTGCAAACGCCGCAGCCTCTTTTCAGATGGCCCGTCGTGCCGCGCAAAAATCCTGTAAGCGGTTGCGTAGCCATCTGGGTCGACCTGCGTCAACCAACTCCGGCACGCCGCAGCGGCCTCGGCCGTTGCTCCGGAGGGCGCCGCCCCGAACCAGCGCGCGAGGGTTGGCGCAGGATCGGGCGCGGTCAAGTGCGTCAAAGCGGCCGCCCTGCTCTGGACAGCGGCAGCGGCTTCGGCAGACCGGCGGTAGATTGCATTCAGACCTGCAACCGCCACCACCTTTTCGGGCGCTTGCGCTGCCACTTCCACAACAATCATCGCCCCCATGGAATGACCCGCCAGACAAACAGGCCCGTCCAATGCATGGATGAAGGTCAATACCCGCGCCACGTAGTCGCTCAGCTTGGCCGCGCCGCCGAGCGGCGATGCGCCGTGTCCCGGCATGTCGATCCTGTAGACCGTGAAGTCGGGCGCAAGAATGGGGGACACCGCGTTCCACGCTTCCGCGCGCAGCCCGACACCGTGGATCAGAACCACAGCTGGACCGCGCCCTTCGACGCAATAGGCCAGCGCACCCGCGCCTTCAGACCGCTGCCGGGTTGTCCACGTCATGACCCATTTCCTTCAGATCCTGATATCTGTCCCCGATCCGGTGGTGCGGACGTCCGCTTGTTGCGGCCCCCAGCGCGATGACCAACTCATCGGCGCGCGGCGCATCCGAAATGGCGAAATGGACCGTCAGATAATGAGAGCGACGCCCGGCATCATTCTTGTCCATCAGGGGGATCTGGATGGGCGCATTCGCCCCGCCGCGAGTATTGGTGAAGGCGAGGTAGGATTTTGCTCCAACCGCCTGTCGGAAGTGATTGCCGAACCGCAGCGTGTGGATCAGGCCCGAGGCGTGCTCAATCTCTCCGTCCAGCCCGACCACGGCGGCCTTGCCGAAGGCCTCAATCCTCTCGCCGCTCCCGGTCATCGCGGTGACCCGTTCGGTCAGCAAAGCGCCGAGCGGTGGGCCGAAGGCCTGAATCACCGGGCTGAGATCCTCGACAAAGCGCCCGGCCCAGGGGTTTTTAACTACGGCTGCCGCAGCGCACATCACCCACGGCTCAGCTGCAGGCTTGAAGCCCTCCACCAGAACATCTTCCTGATATGTAACGATTTTCCGGATATCTGGCTGCATGAAAACACCTCTCCCTGTTGTCGTGAAACTCTATCCACGGCAAAAGAGTGTGACAAACGATAGAAAATGATATGAATTCATTAGATAGTCTAATGAGATTGCCCCTATGTCGAAATCCCTGCCTCCGCTCACATGGTTCCGGGCATTCGAAGCCGCCGCGCGGCATCTGAGCTTTACCCTCGCCGCGGACGAGCTGGGATTCACGCAATCCGCGATCAGCCAGCATGTGCGGGCCCTCGAAGACCGGCTGGGATGTCAGCTTTTCGTGCGCGCGAACCGGTCCCTGCAACTGACAGATGCCGGGCGCCTGCTGGTGCCGGATGTGACGGCAGCGATGGGCCTGCTGACCCAGGCCGTGCGCCGGTTTATCCCCGATGGCGATCGGGCAAAGCTGACCATCGCCACCAGTGCCAGTATCGCCCATTTCGTGATCGCTCCACACATAGCCGCTTTCACTGCGCGCCATCCGGACATTGCGCTTCAACTGATCACGACGATCTGGCCGGATGACTTCGCCGCCAGCACCGCAGACATCGAGATCCGCTTTGGCGCGCCGGGGGTCGTGGGGACCGGTGCCAGCCTGCTGGAACCGTCACATCTGCATGTCGTGGCAGCGCCTCAGGTCGCGGACACATTGCCGAAGTCCGTACATCTGGCAGACCTGCGCGCCTTTCCTTTGATACAGGCGGTTGGCCTGTCAACGGGATGGACCAGCCTGTCACGTCAGCACAAACTCCCAGAGGCTTTAGAGACCGATCTTTACGTCGATACCCACGGCATGGCGGTGGACCTTGCCATCGCCGGGGCCGGTGTCGCCCTGACCCATTGTCAGATCACGCGCAACGCGATCCAGCACGGTGACCTTCGTGAAATCGCCCTGCCACATGTCCCTGCAGAAGAAGGGTATTACGTCGCCCTGAAGGCCACCGCGCTGCCGGAACAACAACAGCAGTTCGTTGACTGGTTTCTGGAGGTTACGAGGCCATCCCCTGTTCTCGGGGGCTGACCGCCAGGAACGCTGTGAAGCACATCCATCCGGTCGCAGGACCGCGCCGCGTCCGGAACACGGACCCGGCACCGCCAACTGCGCGGCGCCGGGCCTTACAGCCAAAAGCATTGACCGTCAGAAAATGAAATCCTCTTCCGTCAGATTTAAGCGCGTGCCCTGCACCAGGATGCTCTGATCCTCGCTCAGCTTGATCTCTGCCCGGTGGCCACGGACATGAATGGCATCCTCCAACTCGGCGAAACTTTCGAACCTTGTGCCGCTGAGATCAATCAGATCCAGACCGTCCTCAAAGCCGATGATGCGGTCGTGCCCATCCCCGGTATTGAAGATAAAGATATCCGCATCCCGCCCGCCAAAGAGCTTGTCGTTGCCCAGACCGCCGGTCAGCATATCCATTCCGCGCCCACCCAGGATGATGTCATTCCCATCCCCGCCAAAGCCAACGTCATCACCACGGCCCAGCGTAATGAAATCGCGCCCACCGTTGCCATCGACCAGATCATTGTCACGACCCGTGCGGATATGGCTGCTGCTATCGTCGTCGATGATGAAATCCACATCATTCGACCCGTCCGATTGCAACAGGTCAGCAGGCAGGAGCACGCCGTCCAGCACATGCGCAATGCCGTTCGAGGCTGCGATATCGGTAGCAATCAGCGTCGGATCGGGCACGTCCGGGTCGGCATCCACCAGCGTGGCCCCATCGACCCCCAACGTACCGCCCTGCAGGGTTTCGATTTCTGTGGCGGCCAGTACTGCCTCTGATCCAAGCGCCGCGGGGGCCACGTGATAGGTCAGAACCTCGGTCAGGAGCGGGATCGGATCGCCGCCACCCAGAAGCGTCAGCGCCTCCACGAGATAGGCAAAGGCTTCACCTTCATCACTGCCCTCAAACCCAAGCGCCTGCGACAGGCCGACAAAGGCCGCATCGTTGGGTGCAAAGACCGTGAGGTCAGCCTCCGGATCATTCAGCGCTCCGGTCAGGTTCGCGGCCTGCACCGCGTTGAACAGCAGATCGAAATCGGTCCCGTCCTGGTCGAAGGTACCCCCGCTGGCCGCGACGATACCGGCCAGGGTCGGCAGCTCCGGCTCCGGCGGCGTGTTGCCGGGAATGTCGATGGGCAGCAGCACCCGGTCGATCACCTGAAGGGTGCCATTTGCCGCCGGGATGTCCTCCGCCACGATGTTCGGATTGGCAACGTCAGGCTCGTTGTCCACGAGTTCAGTGCCCTCCGATCCGAACGTCGCCCCGTCGAGCAGTGTCGACACCTCACTGGCGGCATCGACTTCCTCGGCGGTCTTGGCGCCCGGAGACACATGATAAAGCAGGATATCCGCAAGCAAGGGGATCGGGTCGCCATCCAGCGCAAGCCCGGCCAGGGCATCGGCAATGAAGCCAAAAACGGCGTCTTCATCCGTCTGGTCACCGGCAAACCCCAGATCAACCGCCAGCGCGGTGAAGGCAGCGTCCGTGGGTGCGAAAACGGTGATGTCGTCCGAGGCATGCACCGCCCCCGCCAGACCCGTGACTGTCAACGCCTGCACGAGGATGTTGAAATCACTCGAACCTGCCGCGATGTCGACAATGTTGGGCGGTGGCGCCGGCAGATCCCCCGCAGAGAGGTCATCGTATTTCAGCCCCCGGAACACATTGGCAGTGCCCCCGACGGTGAGCGTCACCCCCGCAGGCGGAACGGGCCCGAGAAAGGTGAAGCTGTCCGGCAACCGGCCCGGCTGTTCCAGCTCCACCAGCCTGTAGGTCTGACCGTTGTCGCCGTAGAGATGCCACACCTGTTCGGCGTAAAGGCGGCCACCATTGCCGACCTCCTCGCCATCGCGGACAATGGTTGCGGTCTGGCCGGATCTGTCATCGCCGCGCTCGTTTCTGAACGCGTCCCCCGACAGGTATGCGTCGTCATCGGTCACGCTGAAGTCGAGGGTTGCCGCTTCAGGCATTGTGAAACTGGCGTGTCGGGCAATGTGGCCTGCACCAAAGAGATCGGCCGAGGCGAACCCGGTGAAAGTAAAAACACTCATGTTAACGTCCTCTCAGTCTTGGATCAGGGCAAAAGCACTTTGTCGATCACGTGGATCACACCGTTCGAGGCCGTGATATCCGCGCTGACAACCGTTGCATTGCCGACTTTCACGCCGTTGCGCCCGTCAACCCTCAGGGCCTTGCCGTTCACGGTTGTGGGGCTGAGGCGTTTGCCTGCCACATCCGCCGCCATCACCTTGCCGGGCAGCACGTGGTAGGTCAGGATCGCGGTCAGCTGGTCTTTGTTCTCCGGCTTCAGCAATGTCTCAACGGTGCCTGCGGGCAAGGCGGCAAAGGCCTCATCGGTTGGCGCAAACACCGTGAAGGGGCCATCGCTCTTCAGCGTGTCCACCAGATCGGCGGCGCTCACTGCGGCGACCAGGGTGTCGAAGGAGCCCGCCGACTGCGCGACCTCGACAATATCGGGATTGGGCGGCGCGGTGGTTCCGGCGCATCCCGCAAGGGCCACGGTTGCGGCCAGAGCAGATGCCTTCAGCAGTTTCGAAAACGTCATCAAGTGGGTCCTCCTTTATAGTTGTGTGTATTTTACACACGATGCATGCGACATATCTGTACCGAGCACCGGAATTGGCAAGATTTTTGTGGAAATTTTTCACACTTGCACCCATGTTGCCGCCATGACTGCGCGCGACCCCATCTCTCAATCCCGCCTGTTCGAGCGGGCGCTGAGACGTCTTCTCAGGCCATTGGTGCGCGCGCTGATTGCGCAGGGCGTGTCTGCTCCGGCACTCTACCGCATCGTAAAACAGACCTACGTGGAGGTCGCTTCCGATGATCTGGGCACGGCGGCAACAGACAGCCGGGTCACGGTGTTGACCGGGGTGCACCGGCGCGACGTCAAGGAATTTCGCACCCGCGATCAGGAAGAGGATGGCGAGACACAGCGCAAGGTTTCCATCCTGCTGACCGTGGTGGGACGCTGGATGTCGGACCCTGTCTATCTTGAAGACGGTCAGCCCCGCGTCCTGCCTCGCTTTGGTCAGGACGGCCCAAGTTTCGAAACGCTGGTGCAGTCTATCAGCAGGGACATACGGCCCCGTACGGTGCTGGATGAATTGACGCGGCAAGGCATCACAGGCGTTGACGAGGATCAGGTCAGCCTGATGTCAGAGGGTCTCGTCGGCTCTGCGGACACCGATCAGAAACTGCATTTCTTTGCGCACAACCTTGGGGACCACATGCAGGCGGCGGTCGAAAACCTGCTGTCCAATGACCCGCAACACCTGGAACGCGCGGTGTTCTACAACCACCTCAACGCGGCATCCGTAGAGGACGTCGAAAGCGAGGCGCGGCGTCTTTCGCTGGATGCCTTGCGGCAAATCAATGCGCTGGCTGCGGGCAAACAGGCAAAAGACAAGACAGAGGCCTCTGCCACCCACCGATTCAGATTTGGCGTGTTTTTCTACAAGGAAGATGAAGACGCCGAGACAAAAGGAAAGACCTCAGATGACGACCGGTAAATTCTCCCGCCGCGCAGCCTTGGCCGCAGGTCTGTCCGGCCTGATGCTGCCGGGCACCGTCTGGTCGCAATCGGCGGAGCGCGAGGTCGAAGGCGGGATCGGTGGCACCGGGATCGTCGGTGTGCTGACCGATTTCGGCAGCCTGATTGTCGGCGGGAACCGCGTGCAGACAGACGCGACAACACGGTTCAGCGATGGCTTCGGCGGTCTGCGCGAAGAGGATGTGCAGATCGGCGACAGCCTGACGGTCGAGGCGACGGGCACTCCCAACGCTTTGATCGCGCGCCGGGTACATGTGACACATCCGCTGGTCGGACGGATCAGTGCCGCATCTGAAGACGGGCGCAGGGTGAAGATCAACGGGGTCGAGGTTGTGACCGGCAGAAGTGATCGCGGGTTTGTCCTTGGCGATCGTGTCGCTGTCTCCGGCCTGTGGCAAGGCCCGCGTGTGATGGCGAGCCGTCTCACCGCGGCGCGTTCCGAACTGGATCTGATCTCGGGCGACGTCAAGCGCAGCGCGGGAGACATACGCCTTGGTACAGTCTCTGTAAGAGGCCGAGGTGTTGGCGCTCTGGCACAAGGCTCCTTTGCAAGCGCCACCGGTCGCTATGACGCGGATACCGGACGCTTCCGGGTCGACACGCTGAGCACGCAACGTTTTGTCGGCGCTGCCGGGCCGTTGGCCCGCCTGTCCATCGAAGGATACCTCGAACCCACCGACACGGCACCGGGCTACCGGATTTCCGGCCTCGGCCATAGTTTCGAGCGGACCCTGGATCTGCGGCGATATGCTGAAGCGCGGGTCCGGTTCAGCGGTGCCTATACGGGGCGGTTTGCCGCCGACAGCGCGGTGATTTTGCCTGAAGGGACCCAGGCACGCCGCCGGGTGCTGCGCCGACTGAGCCGATAGCACCCAGCAAGACGATCCCGTGCGATCTTTGTCAGATCTGCGTCCGCGTGGTTTCACCGGGGATCAGTTCCAACGGCAGGGGTTTGCTCTTTTCCGTCGGCACCCCGTTGATCCGCGCCAGAAGCTGGGTGGCGCCCGTGATCCCCATCAGGCGCCGCAGCGTCCGAACGGTTGTCAGTTTCCTCGGCAGTACGCTTGCCAGATCCAATTGATTGAAACCAACAATGCCGAGGTCTTGCGGCACGGACAGTCCACGCATCTGGCAGCACATCAAACCGCCAAAGGCCATGTGGTCATTGAGATAGCAGATGATGTCGGGCGCGCCCGCGTCCAACAGCTCGGCTGTGCCGTCAAAGCCCGTGGCGAATGAATTGCCCGACTGCGGGCGGGCAGAGAGCACCTCGGTCCCTCTTTCGCGCGCAAACACGTCCCGGAGCCCTGCAAGGCGATTGTCGGCGCGCGTGTCGTGCCCGCGCGGGGTGCTGACAAAAGCCGGACGACGATACCCAAGGGACACTGCGTGATCCCCGATCATCTGGCCCGCCCTGTAGTGATCGATCCCGACGCAGATATCGATTGGTGTATCGGTGTGATCCCATATCTCCAGAACCGGGATGGGCGAGGCCCTGAGCAAGTCCACCGTCTCCGGCTGGTGATCGAGGCCGGTGAGGATGATACCCGCAGGCTGCCAGGACAGCAGGCGACGGACCCAGCTCAGCTCCGCCTCGGGGCTGTATTCAGTGGTGTCGATCACGCTGGAATAGCCCGCTGAATCAAACGTCCGTCGCATCCCGTTGAGGATGTCGGCAAAAACCTCGCCCGCGAAGGTCGGCAGCGAAATGCCGATCAGGTTGGAGTTCGCGACGGCGAGGGAACGGGCATTGCTGTTGGGCACATATTTCATCTCGCGGGCAATCCTGAGAATCTCCCTGCGCTTCTTTTCAGACACCCCGTCGACCCCGCGAATGGCGCGCGAAACGCTCATGATGCTGACGTTCGCGCGGGCTGCGACGTCCTCGATCTTGGCTGGGTGATGCTTTTTACTCATGAAACCGCTACGTCCGGACGCAATTTTTTGCAATTATTTTCAATGTATTGAACCTCAAATAACGTTAACGCTAACGTTCATTTTGGCTTTTTCGCTTCGTTATTGGAACCCCTTTCGGCACTCTGGAACGCAAAGCTGGGAGGCTTTTCAGGGAATTCGGCGCGTCAGGGGGGCAAGTGCCACGTATCGTTTTTGATCAGGTGTCTAAGAGCTATGGCGCGGTGGAGGTTCTGCCTCCCTTCGACCTGCATCTTGATGACGGAGAGTTCACGGTTCTGGTTGGCCCGTCGGGCTGCGGCAAGTCGACGACCCTGCGCATGCTCGCGGGGCTGGAGACCCTTTCCGGTGGCGAGATCTTTTTTGACGACACACCGATCAGCAGGCTGGATCCGAAAGAGCGGGACCTTGCGATGGTGTTTCAGGACTATGCGCTCTACCCGCATATGAACATCGCCAAGAACATGTCCTTTGCCTTGCGTCTCGCCCGGGTGTCGAAATCCGAGATTGAAACCAAGGTGCAGCGGGTGGCAGGCATGCTGAACATCGCGCATCTGCTGGACCGCAAGCCGGCGGAGCTTTCCGGTGGGCAGCGTCAGCGGGTCGCCATGGGCCGCGCGCTGGTGCGCGACGCGGGGACGTTTCTCTTCGACGAACCGCTTTCCAATCTCGACGCCAAGCTGCGCGGCAAGATGCGCGCGGAGCTTGCCGAGATGCGCGACACCATCGACAAGAACATGGTCTACGTGACCCATGATCAGGTCGAGGCGATGACCCTGGGCGACCGGATCGTCGTGATGAGCGACGGGTTCATCCAGCAGCAAGGTACGCCCGAGGAACTCTTTAAGGCGCCGGTCAACAAGTTCGTGGCGGGCTTCATTGGCGCGCCGACGATGAACTTTGTGGACGGCGATCTTGTCGATGAAAAAGGCACGCTTTGGGTCCGAGGCGACGGGTTTGCCCTGCCGCTGACCGCCGAGGCAGGCCAGCGTCTGGCAGCGGCCAAGGATCGCGCCGTGACGGTTGGTTTGCGGCCCTCCAGTTTCACCACCGATCTGACACGAGGCGCGCCCATTGAGCTGAAAGTGGTCGTGTCCGAATACCTCGGTGCACAATCGGTTCTGGTCACCCGCTGCGGCGGTGCGGAGATCCTGGTTGAGACGCAAAGCGCCTCGCCTGTCCGTTCCGGCACCGAACAGACCTTTGGCGTGCTCACGGATGAAATCATGATTTTCGACAAAACGTCAGGGCTCCGGCTCTGACACTTCAGAAATAGCATCAGGGAGGACTGACGAATGCTATCACTCAAGACAATCCTGACGGGGACAGCCGTTTCCGCAACACTGGCGAGCGCTGTCTTTGCCGCGGGTCACGGCGGGCCTTACGAGCCCTATGCGGGCACCACGCTGGTGATCAACGTGCCCGCGCACCCGCACTATAATGCGATGATGAAGGTGCTGCCCGCCTTCACCGAAGAGACCGGCATCGAGGTCGAAGTCGACCAGCTGCAGTATCTGAAAATGCGCGAGCGCCAGACGCTGGAACTGACCAAATCCGAAGGCGACTATGACATGATCGCCTATGTGGTCTTTTCCAA
This sequence comes from uncultured Roseobacter sp., assembly GCF_947492555.1. Classification (GTDB taxonomy): domain Bacteria; phylum Pseudomonadota; class Alphaproteobacteria; order Rhodobacterales; family Rhodobacteraceae; genus Roseobacter. The sequence goes on along the minus strand of NZ_CANLNE010000004.1, from coordinate 163,831 downwards.
GGCCGACTACGTCTATGCGGACCAGCTGGAGAACCTGGCTAAATACTTCATGAACCCCGCATTGGCCGATCCGAACTATGATCAGGCGGACCTGATTTCAGGCTACGTGGAGAACATCGGCGTGGCGGGCGGTCAGAAGGGCTATCTGCCGGGTCAGTTGGGTTCGGCCTTTGGTATTCCGTTTGGCTCCGAGACCTCCGTGCTGGCCTATCGTAAGGACATCTTCGAAAAGCACGGCATTGCGGTGCCCGAAACCTATGACCAACTGCTCGATGCGGCCTGCAAGATCCCCGAAGTGGAGCCGGGCATGGGCGGCATGGCCTCGCGCGCGGCATCCGGCCACCAGGCCAGCCACGCGTTCCTTTTGCATCTCGCCCCGCTCGGCGGTCGTGTCTTTGACGACAACTGGGAGCCGATCATCAACAACGAAGCCGGTGTCGCTGCGGCCAACGCCCTGAAGACCATCGTGGATTGCGGTCCCGAAGGGTCACAGACCTTTGGCCCGGCAGAGGCTGCGGCTGCGTTCCAGCAAGGGCAAGCGGCCATGTTCATGGACAGCATCGCCTTTGCGGCTGGCTTTGAAGACCCCAGCAAATCCACCGTTGCGGGGAATGTCGGTTACGCCCTGCACCCCGAAGGTGTGCGTCGTGGCAGCCAGACCGGCGGCTTCGGCATCGCAATCCCCAAGAACGCCCAGAACAAGGAAGCGGCCTTCCTGCTGATGCAGTGGCTGACCTCCAAGAAGGGCGATCTGATGGTGGCCATGGCGGGCGGCAACCCTTCGCGCTTCTCCACCTATGAAAACGCGGAGTTGAACGAGAAATACACCTATTCCGCCACCTTCGGCGAAGCCCTGAAGCATGCCGACCCCGACTGGCGTCCGATCATCCCCACCTGGGGCAAGATCAACGCCGACATCGGCACCACCATGAGCCAGGTACTGACCGAGGGTCTCGACCCACAAGAGGCGCTGAACGGTGTCGCCGAACGTGCCCGCGCGATCATGGACGAGGCCGGGTATTACACCTGGCAATAACGGTCAGCTCTGCTGACTGAGTGTGGAAAAGCGGGTTTTCCGGAGGAAAACCTGCGGCCCCACCCCCTCACCACTCTTTGCGCTGACCGCCTAGAGAAAACCACCCAAGGCCCCGGCGCGCCAATCACCAGCGCCGGGACCACCCAGAAGCCCTCGTAGCACGGACCAGCAGCCCATGCAGACCGCCAACGCAAATCGGCTCACGCCCTATCTCTTCCTGGCGCCTGCAGCGCTGGTGATGGCGGTGGCCCTGCTCTACCCGATTGGCTACATGATCTACGCCAGTTTCCTCGACTGGAACCCCAGTCAACGGATCGGCGAGGCGGAATTTGTTGGCCTGAAGAACTACATCGGCCTGCTGAGCGACGCGGCCTTTCGCGAGAGTTTCTTTGTCACGCTGAAATTCGCTGCCGTTGTGGTCACGCTGGAGATGGTGCTGGGCGTCGGTCTTGCCCTGCTGCTCGACCGCAACATTCGTGGCATGTCTGTACTGCGCACGCTGTTCATCCTGCCAATGATGATTGCGCCGATCGTGGTTGGCCTCATGTGGCGGTATATGTATCACCCGTCGGTTGGCATATTTAATAGAACGCTGAAATCATTAGGGTTTGAGCCGGTCCCCTGGCTGAGTGACGGCAGCTGGGCCTTTGCCTCGGTGGTGATCGCGGATGTCTGGCAGTGGACGCCGTTCATCTTCATCCTGTCGTTGGCCGCGCTGCAATCGCTGCCGCGGTCCGCGATGGAAGCCGCCCGGATTGACGGCGCCACCGGCTGGCAGCAGATCGTCTATATCAAGCTGCCGCTGATGATGCCGGTGCTGATCGTGACGCTGCTCTTGCGCCTGATCGACGCCTTCAAGGTGCTTGAGGTGATCCTCGTGCTCACCAACGGCGGGCCGGGTCTCTCGACGGAAATCCTGTCGCTGCGCATCTCGCGCACCGCCTCGGAATTCCGAGAACTTGGCGAGGCGGCGGCCATGTCGAATTACCTGCTGATCCTGCTGGTGATCCTGACCTTCGCGATGTTTGCCTACAACAAGGCGGTCGAAGCCCGCGCCGCGCGGCTGCGCAAAGCGGCGGAGGAGGACCTCTGATGGCCGAAAAAATCTACGACAAGCAGAACCCGGCCTTTTACGCGCTTCTCGTGGCGCTGGTGGTCATGGCCGTCGGGCCCATCGTGATGATGCTGACCACCTCACTCAAGTTGAACGTGGACATCATGTCAGACAGCTCTTCGCTGCTTTTCATGCCCACGCTGCGCAACTATGAAACGGCGCTCTGCGACTTCCTGTGGTACGAAGCCCCGCACATTGATTATTGCGACAAGACCTTTGGCCGCGCGCTGGTGAACTCGCTGATCATCGCGCTGGTCTCGACGGTGCTGACGCTGGTGATTGGCTGTATGGCCGCCTACGCGCTGGTGCGCTTCCGCTTTATGGGGCGCGATACGGTGTCGCTCTCGACACTGGCGATGCGCATGGTGCCCCCCGCCGTATTGCTGGTGCCCGTCTTCGGCATCTGGACCTTCCAGTTCCAGATCGACGGAACGCGCGCGGGCATCATTCTGGTTTACGTGGCGATGAACCTCCCCTTCGTCATCTGGATCCTGCAGAGTTTCATCGTGCAGGTGCCGATCCAGCTGGAAGAGGCCGCGCGCATGGATGGCGCGGGCCCCTTCCAGGTTTTCTTTCTCGTTGTCCTGCCGCTGATCAAGCCGGGGCTGGCGGCCGCGGCGATCTTCACTTTCCGGGTCGCGTGGAACGAGTTCCTGCTGGCCAATGCGCTGGCGGACCGCAACTCGCGCACGGTGCCCGTGACCATCGTGAATTCGATCACCGAGTTCGACATCGACTGGGGCGTGATCATGGCCACCGGCATGTTGCTGGCCATTCCGCCGATCATCTTTACCTTCGTGGCGTCGCGCCAGATCATCACCGGCATGACTGCGGGCGCGGTCAAGGGCTGATGCTGGACTGGCTTGCCGCCCCGATGGATACCAGCCGCCTGCATGATGTGGGTTGGCATCTGAGTTGGCACGCCCGTTTCATGGTTGTGTCCTGGGGCGTTCTTGTCCCGCTGGGGATATTCATCGCCCGCTATTTCAAGATTGCACCCGGCCAGAACTGGCCCGAAACACTGGACCATCATTTTTGGTGGAACACCCATCGTATCTGTCAGTATTCGGCCTGCGTGCTGATGGTGGTCGGGCTCTGGTTCATTCGCAGCGCACCACCTCTGACGACGATCCCCGGCCCGCATCAGTTTCTGGGGTGGACCGTCCTGGCGCTGGCGATGGTTCAGCTAACCGGTGGATTGCTCAGGGGCACCAAGGGAGGCCCGACAGAACCAGCGCCAGACGGCAGCCTGCACGGTGATCACTATGACATGACACCGCGAAGACTGGTTTTTGAATATGCGCATAAGGGCGCGGGATATCTGGCGCTCCTCCTCTCCATCGCGACCATTCTGTCCGGCCTATGGCAGGCAAATGCGCCAAACTGGATGTGGCTGTCACTTGCACTGTGGTGGGGAGGCTTGGGCATTGTGTCCCTTGTTCTGCAATCGCGCGGCATGGCCGTCGACACATATCAGGCAATCTGGGGCCCTGACCCCACTCTGCCTGGCAACCGGCGCAAGCCAATTGGCCTTGGTGTGCACCGCATTTCTCCGAACGGCCAGCGCGCGCGGGGCACGGATAGCTGAGCAGACAAGCGCCAGCATTCAGAAAACATTCAATTCCTTTTCAGGCAAGCCAGAACCGGGCGGGCTACCCCTCCAACACGCTGACACCATAAGGGCGGCGGCTCGGGTCTGCACCTGCACGACACCGATGTTGTGGGGTATCTCGGAAAAGGCATTTGACCTGATGCGCAGTCATCCAAATCACGACTACTACGATGCTGTGATCGTCGGCGCACGCTGTGCGGGGGCGGCCACGGCCCTGTTGTTGGCGCGGCAAGGCGCAAGAGTTCTGTTGATCGACCGGGATCCGGATCTGGACGATACCTTGTCGACACATGCGCTGACACGACCGGCAGTAAGGCTGCTGTCCGACTGGGGTTTGCTTGACGATATTATCACCAATGATACGCCAGTGGTGACCAAGACGCACTTCCACTACGGTCCTGAGCAGATCAGCCTGCCGGTCAAAGAAAATGCAAGCGTGCCAGGTCTGTTGGCGCCCCGGCGGTGGCTGTTGGACACCCTTTTGCGCGATGCCGCCATCCGGGCGGGCGCGGAGTTTCAAGGTGATGTAAGCTTGGTTGGCGTCGGACGCGACTTAAGCGACCGTATTGGAGGCGCGACACTGCAGTTTGCGGATGGCACGGTGCGTACGATTTGCGCATCCCTGGTCATCGGCGCAGACGGTGTCCGATCCAGTTTGGCCAAGGCGGTCGGAGCCCCCATGCAGATACGTTCCAAGGCCTGCACAGCCACGGCATACACATATGTGGAAGGTATCGAGAACGCGGGGTATCGCTGGTATTTCGGCACAGCAAGCATCACCGGGTTGATCCCGACGACAAACGGCCTGCATTGCCTATTCAGCCAGATCAAACCGGGTCACTTCATAGACGAGTTTGCGCCCAACGCGTATCGCGCGATCTTGGGCGAGCTGGCGCAATGGGAGCCGGGTATCGCAGACGATTTGCAGGCCCGTGGGCCTGCTGAGCGGCTACGCAGATTTCCCGGTGTGCGGGGCTACAGACGCGTCTGCGCGGGCCCCGGATGGGCACTTGTTGGAGATGCGGGTTACTTCAAAGACCCCTGCACGGCGTTGGGAATGACGGATGCTCTGGTCGATGCCCATCGCCTCGCCAGTGCCTTTACTCAAAACCCCGACGACGTAACATCTTACCAAGCCGAACGCGACAAGTTCACCACTAAGATGTTCGATATCACGCAGGAGATTGCCGCGCTGGACTGGCACTTCGAGCGGCTCAAATCGCTTCACCTTGAGCTGAGTGACAGCATCCGCGCGGTAGAAGACAGGCTCATTTCGCAGGTCCGCCCGAATATGATGTCCGCTCCGGCATAAATGCGGTCGCACCCGCGAGACCCTGGCGATCATGACGCATGAGTATCGCTACGCGACCAGAATACATCTTTCGAGCTCCAGTGTTCTCGCCACCTGGACGAACACGGCTGCAAAATGCCCTTCATGTCTCCGGTCGCTTGGACAGATAAGCAGCTGGATGTTGCCCGGTCCGTCGCAGGTAAACCTGCAATACCGCCGACCCCGAGAAAGAAAAATGTCTTCAGTTTTACCTATCCACAAGCATTCGGTCACTGGAAGCCGCAGCATTGCTCAAATAGCCTGCTTCTGGCGGCCTTTCATGCAAAACCGAAATATCTAAAAATCTAAGGTTACGCTTCGAGTAACCTATCAAACGTATGTATCCGCCATTAATGCAAAGGCCGATGCATGCAGCTGTCAGATGTTCTAAAGGACTTTCTATCGCTGACCCAGGATGCGGTGGGGGTGGGCTATCGCGGTCCGTCGGATGAGACCGCGCGTCTGGTCTATGTGAACCCTTCTTACACCAAGCTCTTTGGCCACGATCCGGAGGACATCCTGGGCGGACCGGTCGACATCGTGCACGATCCCGACACCTGGGACGAGTACGTGGCCAGCGTGGCCCCCAAATTCGCGGCCGGCGAACAACAGTTCCACGCGGAGACCAGCTGCGTGCGGGCGGATGGCAGCAAGTTCTGGACCAGTATCTCCTTCTTTGCCTTTGATGATCCGGAAAATGGCGGCCGATACAGCTGTGCCACGTTTCGCGACATCTCTGACCTCAAAGCGCGCGAGGACGCTGCAGCGCAAGCGCTGAAAGACCGCGATGCCTTGCTGGCCGAACAGGACGGCATGTACCGTGAGCTCCTGGCCACGCAGACCCGCCTGCTCTCGGCGATGAACGCCTACCCCGATCCGTTCGTAATCTACGACAAGGACATGCGGCTGGTGATCAGCAACACGGCTTACCGCAAATCGATGTCCACCGATCCGGAGGCGATCAAGGCCGGCATGCACATTCGTGATGTGATGAATGTCGCCTTTGACTGCGGCTTGATCGCCGTGCCGCCACAAGGCCGGGACGCATATTTCGACAAATTCAAGAAACCTGAAACCATCACGCGTACGGCGGAGAACATCGAGTTAGCAGGTGATGTGCACCACCGCATTCTGCGCAGTGTGGCAGAGAATGGCGATTGGGTGATCATCCGGCTGGACATCTCCGAGCTTGTGCGGCAGCGACGCCAGTCCACCGAGATTCACGAGCGGACCATCGCGGCGCTAAACGCCTATCCCGACCCGTTTGCCATCTATGATGCCACAGAGCGGTTGGTGATGTGGAACGATGCGTTCACAACCTCGATCACGGACACGCCGGATGATTTGCAGGCCGGCATGGCCGCATCCGAGGTACAAGCACTGGGCGTACGCAATGGGCGTTTCCAACCGGATGACGTGAACGACCCCAGGAAACTGACCCGCCAGACAAAACCGATGGCGACCGTGTCACCACACACTGACCTAGAATTGCCGGGCGACGTTCACCACAGGGTATTACGCAACCAAGCGCCAAACGGCGATGTTGTGGTGATCCAGATGAACACCACCGAACTGGTGCGGCAAAGACGGGATGCAGAAGCGCTTCAAGAGCGGTTTCTTGCGGCAATCAGCGCCTATCCGGCCCCGTTCTGCATCTACGATTCAGGCTCCAAGCTCGTGGCGTGGAATGAAAGTTACACTGCCGCCCTGACCGACAATCCCGACGAGATGCGCGAAGGCATGAGCCTCGAAGAGGCGATGCGGGTTGGTCTGCGCAATGCACGCTTTTCCGACGCCATCGGCCGCGAGGACGCCTGGTTGCGCGAAACGTTAGACGCCGCCGAAAACGTTGTTCCGATTGAAGACATGACGGTCGCCGGTGACATGCATCACCGATTACTGCGATCAAGATCCAGCAATGGTGATTTGGTCGTGGTGCGTCTGGACACCACCGAACTGGTACGCCAGCGGCGGGAACTGGAAGAATCCCAAGGCCGTCTGATTTCGGCCATCAACGCTTTTCCCGACCCGTTCTCAATCTACGACAAGGATCTCAATCTGCTGATCTGGAACCCAGCTTTTACATCATCTCTGACAACTGACCCAGACGACATCTATGTCGGGATGAACGTCTCCGAGGTTTTGGGGCTGGCCACGCGTAATGGCCATGTGCCAGCAGCAAAGGGACGTGAAGCTGAGTGGGTCAATGAATACATTGACTCGGAGATGGTGCACATCGAAGAAGAGGATTTCGAATTCGCCGACGATATGCACTACCGCATCATTCGGTCGCGCTCCGAAAATGGCGAAACCCTCGTGCTGCGTCTGAACATGACCGAAGCCGTACGCCAGCAGCGCGCATTGGAGAACTATGCCCACCAGTTGGAAGAAGCCAACCAGCAGATCACGTTCAAAGCACTGCATGATCAACTGACGGGATTGGGTAATCGGCGTTACCTGTCCGAAAAATTCGGCGAACTATCGAGGTTGCGACGCAGCTCAGGTGGCGAACTTGCCTCGTTACACATCGATCTGGATCGTTTTAAGCAGATCAACGATACGATTGGCCATGCCGCAGGGGACCATGTGTTGATCGATGTGGCCAATCGCATTCGCAACAATGTACGGTCAGAGGATGTAGTTGCGCGGATTGGCGGTGATGAGTTTGTTATCCTCCTGAATATCCCGAAAGACAGCGACCGCCCTGAAAGGCTGGCTGAAGCACTTCTTGTGGATCTGGTCAAACCTTCTACGTTCGAAGGCCGCGAATGCCGGTTTGGCGCGTCCATCGGGATCGCGCGTACGCCACTGGCCGACGAAAGAGACCTGCTGACGAATTCTGATGTAGCTCTTTACAAGGCAAAGCGGGCCGGGCGCGGTCAGCTGGCGATCTTTGACCAGTCTGACATTGAAGAGATGCGGAAGACCAAGAAGCTGGCTGATGACATCATGCGGGCGTTGGAGGAGCACGAATTTGTGCCCCATTATCAGCCACAGGTGGATGCGCAATCCGGGCGTGTTGTGGGTGTTGAGGCGTTGGCGCGCTGGCATCATCGAAGGGACCGCATTCTGACACCTGACAGTTTCCTGCCGGTTGCAACGGACCTGAATGTGGTTGCGGATATTGATCGAATGATTTTCGAAAAAGCGATTGCAGAATGCGAAGACGCATTTCGGGGAATGGAGAGGCAGCCCAACCTTTCCTTTAACGTCAGTGCCAATCGCATCCAGTTTGAAGAGATTGCCGAAATCGGGCGTCTTGCAAACACTTATTCAGGCGAGATCGCCTTTGAATTGCTGGAAACAATTTTCCTGGAAGAAGAAAGCGATGCCTTTCTTATGCAGCTTGATCAGTTGCGGGACATGGGCATCGCCTTAGAGGTGGACGACTTCGGCAGCGGGCGGGCATCAATTGTTGCGCTGCAGCGGATCGGCCCCGATCGATTGAAGATTGATCGTCGCCTGATCAGTCCCATGGCACGAGGAAACAACGCAACCCGTCTGGTGCAATCGATCATAGAAATAGGCAATGCGCTGGATATTGGTGTGATTGCCGAGGGGGTCGAAACCCAGGAGCAGGCAAGCATTCTGAGCGAGCTGGGCGCAGGGAAGTTACAAGGGTATTACTTCTCCGAGCCGCTTAGCCTGCCGGACCTTCTGAAGTACCTTGAGAAAAACCGGACCGAGAGGTGGTTTGAAACCCGCTGACGGATCGACCCTGATCGGCCTACAGCCGGAGGTTCTCACCTCCCTCTGAGCGAACGCAGCTGATACGCACAAGACCCGCAGCGCGCGGGCTCAGGCAAGTTTCAGCCTGCCCTGCGTATTGCCAAGCTCCACCAGGAACGCTCGGACCGCATCCGCATCCATCGGCCGCGCCAAACCGTAACCTTGCAGATAGCAGCACCCCATATTTTTCAAAATTGGCACGTGAGCCTCTGTTTCCACCCCTTCGGCGACAACGCGGATGTCCAGCATGCGACCAATTCCGATGATGGTCTTGACCAACTCACGCTGTCGTCGGGAGTCAACAATTGGCTGGATCAGCGTACGGTCGATTTTAAGCCGCTGCGGAGCGATCTGTAGCAGACTGGCAATCGAGGCATGACCACTGCCGAAATCATCGATTTCAATATCGATCCCCATCTCGCTGATCTTTTTAAGGTTTTTGTCGATCACGTCATTCCGGGCGTCCAGAAATGCAGATTCCAAAAGCTCAAAGGACAACATACCGCGTGGCAAGTCCAATTCTCGTAACCGATCCCCAAGACTGGGGTCATTGAGCCGATTGGCAGAGACGTTCACGGAGATGGGTGGCACCGCCAACCCTGCACTCTTCCATTGTTTCATGTCATAGAGCGCACGACGCAACACCAGTTCGTCAAATTGCGCAAGCAAACCCATGTCTTCCGCCGTTTCCAGAAACTCCTCCGGCATGATCAGACCGAACTTGGCGCTCTCCCATCTGACCAGCGCTTCCAAACCGGTGAGTTCAAGCGTGTTCGCATCAAATTGCGGTTGGTAGTGACAGGTGATTTCACCTTGATCAAACCCGGCCAGCAAGGCGTCAAACGAGTTCTTTCGGCGCCGGGCCTCTTCCTTCATAGCGGTATTGTAAAACCGGTACCGACCTCGACCAGCCTTTTTCGCCTCGTAAAGCGCCAGATCGGCGTCAATGAAGAGGTTGCAACCGGGCTTGATTTGCCCATCCACAACGGCAATTCCAATGCTTGTACCAATATTGCATTCTTGCGAGCCGTAAAAATACGGGCGCGACATGTCATCTATTATCCGCTCCGCGATCTCCTCGAGCTCGCCGTCCTCGGGTGCGTCAAACAGCAAGGCAACGAATTCATCACCGCCCACACGGGACACCAGTGCGTTTTCGGGCGCATTCCTGCGTAAGATATCAGCGGCATGTTTCAGCGTTGCATCACCCGCATCGTGGCCGAGCGTATCGTTAATCTGCTTGAAATGGTCGATATCGAAATGAAGAACGGCCAGCCGTACATTGGCCGCAGCCCTATCGCGCATGTATTCGGTATAGACGTCATCAAGACGCCTGCGATTGGCAAGCCCGGTCAGCGCATCGTGCCGGCTTTCATGCTCCAATCTCGCGCGCGCATCTTCCAGTTCCTGCGCGCGGAGCTGATCCTTCGTGATGTCGAAGTTCACCCCATAATATCTTGGGCCGGTTTCACTGTCGTTTACAAACTTACCGCGCGTCCGAATGTAGCGAAGAGTTCCGTCCAGGGCCACAAGCCTGTAGTCGCAGGCCACGTCTTGTTCTTTTTGCAGGCACTCTTCGGTATAGGCAACCGCCGCTTCTCGGTCTTCGGGGTGAATGAAGGTGCTCCAATCGGCCCCGGTGCGCAAGTTTTGACCGTCCTTTATGCCGAACATCTTGAGCAAGCGATCATCCCAGAAGGCCTGATCCGAATTCACGTTGAACTCCCAGCGCGCCATGCCTGCCGCTTCCATGGCAACATCCAGTCGCTCCGCCATTCTCTGGCTTTCAATCTCGACGGTCTTGATGTCGGTGATATCGATATCGGTACCGATAATGCGCGCGGGCAACCCATCAGCATCACGCCTGACAATGCGCCCCCGGCTCAAAAACCAGACCCATTGGCCATTGGAATGACGCTGACGAAACTTGTAGTTGATGTCGTCCGTTTCACCGCTATCGAGACGGTCGAGTTCGGCCTGTATATGGTAGAGGTCTTGCGGGTGAATGGTCTTCAACCAGTCTTCGGTTGTTTCAGGCACCTTCTCATCCCCGGTCAGGCCGCGCAAATCCCGCCAGGTTTTTGAGAGGAAATGCCTTCCGTGCTCAAAGTCGTGATCCCAAACACCTTGATTTGCACTGAGCACAGCCGTTTTCCATCTCAGCTCACTTTCGGCAAGCGAAGCATGGACGCCATCGCATTGGGCGAACTCCGAAATGTCCGTTTCCTGCAAGGTGATTTCGGCGGGAAAATCCTTGGCATCGCGACGGGTCACATGCCCCTTTGCCGAAATCAGAGTATCCTGTCCATTCTCTCCCGCAACCTGATACGTCAGGCGGATCTCATTCTCGACCGTTGAGATCAGCGTTGCGAGCGCGCATCTCAATCTATCACGCCCGTCGGGAAGTACTTTCTGCAAGTAATCCTGCAGACACTCCTCTTCGATTACAGGCATCATTGCCACACCTGTCTGCGTGCGCGAAATCTTTCCGGTTTCTATCGAAAAACTCCAACAGCGCTGTGCCATATTTTCGGGCTTGGGCCGTGGTGCCTCAATCACTTCAACATGTTGCAGTGCTTCTGTGCATTGACACAGGAAACCCCAAGGCGCTTCATCCTCCAGCTTCAGCGGCTTGGCGGAAAAAAGACGCAGTGCGGTGGCGTTGCCCAGGGGCAGTATCGCTACGTCCAAAGCGGCCACATCTGAGCTGGCCATTTCCAGACTTCTAAGAACAGCAGGTGCGTGATCCGGATGGAGCAGTGCATGGAGTTGCCGTCCGACACGGGCATCGCGTTCCCGTGTATCCAGCAATGCTCTGCACTGACTGTTTGCCGCAATGATCCGGTAGTCGGAATCCACAAAAAAGGCAGGGACCGCCAGCGCATCCACCAGCGACCCGATCAAAGAAACTGCGTTTGCGTTTCCATTCCGGCGCATCACATCCCTTCTGACAACCCCGTACAACAGATAGACGAGCGCGTTTAAGGCCGCGTTATCACGTAAAAATCTAATCGTTTTGGCTGTAAAAAATCCGGTGTGAAAAACCTGCGCGCCCGCCAGATTTCAAGGCGCGCGCCGAGAGAAATCAGATGTGAGATCGTTGGTTGTCTTCTTCTTGGTCCGAGGCCTTCACACGTTGCCGACATCAAACCCGACGATCATGCCTACCCGAGAATAAAGTGGCTCGCCCAAAAGCGCGGATGATGAAAACGTTCCAAGGCCGGATCAGCCAATAGGCCCGACACCGCCTGCCGGATGGATGTCGAAAAATCCTCCGCTTCTCCTGTACGTTGACTGGTCGCCACGCGCTTCATCAGCTCAACACCTGCACCGCTGTCGATTTCCCAATGGGTCAACAGAAGCGATCCTGCGCCAGCATAGAGAAAGGCGGATGCCAGATCAGACAGCCCTGCCCCCGCGCCTGGCGTGCCGGTGTTACAGGCAGAAAGGATGACCAGATCAGCCCCGATGCGGTAGCTGTAGATCTCGGGCGCAGTTAAAATGCCATCCGAGCCGGGGCCTTCCGGTAAGGACATCATCAATCCGGCAGCCCCCAGAGAACCGGTTTCACGCGACAAAAGCCCGTGAGTTGCCAAGGCAAGAATACCCGCATCCGCCAGACGGTCAGACCGGTCCAACGCGCGCATCTGTGCTTCTGTTGCGCGCTCACGCGTAAAGACGTCACTGGTTGGATTGCCACCGAAAGCCAGCGCCATAAAGGTCAGCTCGGCCGCGGTTTCCGGCAATTCGGGCAAGGCAGCATTTGGTCCGAGCAACATCTTCCGGGTCGCCAAATCTCCATCGGTAAGGTTGGGATCGCCGAGACCTACGAAGCCACGTCCCGGTTCCGGTTTACGCAACTCTGCCGACGCTCTTGCAACAGAGGGCGCTGCTCGCAGAACAGCCGTGGCACCCAGCCAGTCCTCCCCGCGTCTTAGAGCGGCAAAGGGCAATGTCGCCAAAGGACCCGTGAGCACGAGGCGCAGCTCTGATGGGGGCCTTTCCTGACCGGAATGTCCCCAGCCGATCAGCTCGTCATAGATCTGCGATGCGCGGGTCTCATCAAAAAGATCGAGCCGTTCCGAGCTTTCAACAACGCTCCGCCGAAACGCGGTCACAAGCGCCGCCATGCCCGCCTCATCCCGCGCCAACCTCCGCGCACGCGCGCCCGACCCATCGACATATGTCAGGACGACACCATCGCTCAGTTGGGTCGCCACAATCATGGCCCCGTCCGAGGCGCGCATTGCCTGTACAACCTCTCGAAGGCTGCGCGTCACCCCGATCTGGTGGCTGCGCCGCGCTGCATCCGCATCTGGCAGGCGGGTCGAAATTGCCTGCAGACGCTGGTTCAACTCAATGATGCGCTGCTCGTTCTGCTCTGGCGCATTCAGCGCGGACCGCAGCGCCCGCAGTGTGTCCTGATACTGACGCGCCGCCTCTGGGGCGGCAGAATTCAGACGCTGCTCCAAAACCGAGAGCGACGCAGTGGAGCCTGCCAGTTGCAGATACTGTTGAACGGCAAAAAGTGCCGGATAATTGGGCCCTTCACGCAACCCTTCGAACTGAAGTTCAAGGTAAAGGGTGAACAACGGCTCCAGTCGCTGCGCCCATTGCTCAACGGTCCCGGGCAACGGGTCCGCATCGGTGCCAAGCCGTGTCACGGCAAGTTCTGCCAGCGGACCTACCGCTTGATAGGCCCGGTCCGGGCGGCCCTGCTTGCGGTAGAGGCCGGCCAAGGCGATACGGTGCTCGATTGCATTCGGTCGCAACAGGTCACGCGCCAGTTCCACCTCCGTTTCCCTTTCAAAATCAAACATTTCGCCAGGAAAAGAGGCGTGATAATATGCCTCTGCAAGATTGAGAAAGCCAAGCCGTTCAAAGGCAATCGCCTGACTTAAGGCCCCCGCATAGTCCGTTTCTTGTGGCCCAATATTGCCGAAGGACCCACCAAATGAAGTGTAGAAATCCTGTAACCTTTTCCTGCGCAAATCCGTTGGAACTTCCGCTTCCAGACGCCGCCAGTCCACCTCCCAGTAACCGACATAATCATCCGTTTGCGGCGCAGCTGCGGCGGCCTGCCGGCGTTCATGCGGGCTCATCATGAGAAAGCGCAGATTATCCGCCCGGTGGTCAGCCTCCACCGTATCAAAGGGCGGTTCAAACCACTCGAAGCGCCCGGCGTGTATCAGCCCCATGGCGCAGGATGTCCAGGTCCCCAAGCCATCGTCATATACCGCGGGCTGGGCACGCAGGATGTAGTCAACAACATCCTTGCGCCCGGAAAGCGCCGCCACCGCGCAGGTTGCGGTTAACTCCATACCAAAGACATTATAGTCAGGATTGCAGGAGATCATGCGCGCCATCATCCCTTCGTCAACAAGCGCTTTGGCGACGGCGGGGTCATCGCCGAGGGCCCGGTAATCAATGAGCGGGAAGGAGAGGAACCTGTCTTGATCAGAAAATGGCGCGCCCTCGCAACCGGTTCCGTAGTGCCCCTCCAACTTGCCCACCAGCAGCGGGCCCGGGCCCATAAGGGTAAGGCGCGACAGGTTCAGCGCCTCCCGAACGGCGGCTATGCGGGTTTTTACTTGCGGCAAGAGCTTAAGTGTTTGCGCGAGTGACACTGCCCGCACCAGCGTCGGCTCTGCATCCTCAAAGGCCCCGATGATGACCGCTGCCTCGGCCTGCATCAAGCTGATCTCGAGCGCGTCGGCATAGCTTTGATCAGCAAGGACCGACGGTATCACCTTGGCACCGAGATCAAAGACTTTGCGATGCTCTTCGGTCCGCCTGAGTTCGCGCAGCCCGATCAAGGCCCCTTCCCATGCGTTGGCCTCGTCATCAAAAAGAAAGAACCCCCGGTTTGGCGCAAACGCCTGACTGTTGAGAAAGCTGCTGAGGCGACGGATCAGATCGACCTGATCCATTTCCATGAACATCTGGGATGTTCTATAGAGATTGTAGACATACCAGCCTTTCTCGGCTCGCGATGCATGGACGGTAACAACTGGTGTTCTTTCGATGTTTTCCATCGCGGCCACGGCGCGAGCACGGGCGCGGGCCATCAGCCCGACCGCATGCATGGCAATGGTATCGCTGCTTTCCAACACCGGGCCAAAACTCTGCTCGTCATCAGCCTGCGCAGCGGGCGTCAGTGTCCAGTCATGGAGTTGCGCATAGTATCGAGAAGCTTTCTCGTTTTTGCCCTGCGCATAGGTTTCGCGTGCCAGATCGCGCATCACCCGGGCCTGTGCCGCCTCGGACACTTGGGCCGCAAGCATCAACCTTTGATGCATCAGCGCCTCGCGGTTCTCAGGTGCTACGCATTTTATTGTCGTCTCCAGGATACGCCCGCGCACAAAAACATCTGCAGTGGAGTCTGCAGCCAGCTCTGCCACCGCAGCGGTCACACCTCCGAACATCACGGCACCCGCTGGCTCTTCGCAGGCAAACCCGTTGCCCAATCGCCGTCGCATCGACTGCGCCAGAAACGCCACATAAGCAGGCTCATCTGGCGATGCCTGGGCCGTATTCAGGACAAACCGCATGGCCGCCTCGATCTCGCCGTAGATTTCCGGGGCGTCTTCCCACGTGGACAGCAGCATGAGAGCCCGCGACAGGCCGTTGCCGGAATTCTGTGCCAGGGCCTCCGCCTGTTCCAGAAAGAGCTTTTGACGTTGGGTATTGGCGTCCATCAATGGTTTGGTGATCGAGGTGGA
Source organism: uncultured Roseobacter sp. (assembly GCF_947492555.1). Lineage (GTDB taxonomy): Bacteria > Pseudomonadota > Alphaproteobacteria > Rhodobacterales > Rhodobacteraceae > Roseobacter. The sequence goes on along the minus strand of NZ_CANLNE010000004.1, from coordinate 148,288 downwards.
AAGCCGTCGGTTATTCGCGTTCGAGTTCAGCCTCAAACGCTCCGCCAGATAGTGCGGTCCACTCGCATAGAGCATGCGCCGCGGCTTGGGAAATCCCCAGCCAAGAAACATCTGCTCTGGTGTTCCGGTCTGCTGTCGCGGTTCTTCGACAACAAGGGGTGTAGGCACCTGCGCGATCTGATAAGTCCGCGCCAGAAACGTGACCTGTTCCTGTGTCAGTTGCCCGGTCGCATCAAAGCCAAAGCTGTACTGAAAATCGACCACGGCGTTTTGCGTATTCGCGTCGGCAATTCCATCCACCGCGCCGACGCCATAACCCAGCCCGGCCAGCTGTTGTTCGATCTCCACAAGGGACTGGCCCAGCGCAAGGCAGGGCCAGAATATCAAGACCAGAAACAACCCCCGCAAAAACCAAACCCCCAGCAATCATCGCTGAGGGCCCAGTTGCGTTGTGACTTGTGGCACAGCAGCGTGTCACCCATCAAACCCGGCTGCTAATTAAGCGTCAACAGTTTCCGCAATTCAACACCGTGTTCAGACAATTGTGGCTTCGGTTGCGTCCCGCAGCTCCGCCTCAGTCACGCCCTCTGCCGTTTCGACGATCTTCAGACCACCTTCCACAACATCCAGCACGCCAAGATTTGTGATGATCCGGTCCACCACACCCTGCCCCGTCAGCGGCAGCGTGCATTCTTTCAAAAGCTTGCTCTCGCCGTGCTTGTTGGTGTGATCCATGACCACGATCACGCGGCCCACGCCCGCAACCAGATCCATCGCACCCCCCATGCCCTTCACGAGCTTGCCGGGGATCATCCAGTTCGCGAGGTCGCCGTTCTCAGCCACCTCCATGGCCCCCAGAATGGCCGCCGCGATCTTGCCACCGCGGATCATACCAAAGCTGGTGGCGCTATCGAAATACGACGTGCGGCGCAGCTCGGTGATCGTCTGCTTGCCCGCGTTGATCAGGTCGGCGTCTTCCTCGCCCTCAAGCGGGAAGGGACCCATGCCCAGCATGCCGTTTTCCGACTGCAGGGTAATATCCTTGTCGCCCACGTAATTGGCCACCAGCGTCGGGATGCCAATGCCGAGATTGACATACATGCCGTCTTCCAGTTCCTCCGCCGCCCGCGCGGCCATCTGATTGCGATCCCACGGCATTAGGCGGTCTCCTTCTGGCGCACGGTGCGCTGTTCGATACGTTTCTCATGGGTGCCCTGGACGAGGCGATGCACGTAGATCCCGGGCAGGTGGATCGTATCGGGATCAAGCGAGCCTAACGGCACGATTTCCTCTACTTCGGCCACGCAGACTTTGCCGCACATCGCCGCCGGTGGGTTAAAGTTGCGCGCCGTCTTGCGGAAGACCAGATTGCCCGTCTCGTCCGCTTTCCAGGCTTTCACAATGCTCAGATCAGCGAAAATGCCGCGTTCCAGGATGTAGGTTTCCCCGTCGAAATCCTTGTGCTCCTTGCCCTCGGCGATCACCGTGCCGACACCGGTCTTTGTGTAGAACCCCGGAATGCCGCAGCCGCCCGCACGCATGCGTTCGGCCAGCGTGCCTTGAGGGTTGAACTCCAGCTCCAACTCGCCGGACAGGTACTGGCGCATGAATTCGGCATTCTCGCCGACGTAAGAGCTGATCATCTTCTTGACCTGCCGGGTCTGCAGCAAGATGCCAATGCCAAAATCATCCACACCGGCATTGTTCGAGGCAAAGGTCAGATCCTTTGTGCCCGCGTCCTTGATCGCCTGCAAAAGCAACTCCGGGATACCGCAGAGCCCAAAGCCACCAGCGGCAATCAGCATGCCGTCCTGCAATACCCCATCCAGCGCTGAGGACGCCGTATCATAGATTTTTTTCATAAAACCCCCATGCAACCTGGGCGCATCACGCCCAGGGCGGAAAACGCACAATCTGTTATCGAATCTTAGGAGCAACTGTTTCGCGCGGCGACGGGGCTTGCAACCACATTCCGGCGGAAGGTCGCATTTCCACGTCCTTGCACGTCTTTGCACGTAGGGAACCGCCGCAACCGGACAGGCTGCGACGGGTTTGTATTGTCGATGATCAGGCCGGGATCGGCTGCAGCTTCTTTTCCAGCGCCTCGCGCAAATGCTCGTGCTGCGTGGGTAGTTTCAGGGCTCTGCCCAGATGGGCGGTATCCTCGTCGCGATCGAACCCGGGCTCATTGGTGGCGACCTCGAAAAGAACGCCACCGGGCGTGCGAAAGTAAATCGCCCAGAAGTAATCGCGATCGATCACCGGCGTTACGGCGTAGCCGGTATCGAGCAGTGCCTTGCGCACCTCAAGCTGGGCCGCCCTGTTGTCCACGGCAAAGGCGATGTGGTGCACGGAGCCTGCCCCCTCACGCGCGGGTGCAACCTCGGGCAAATTGACCAGATCGATGGTGTTGGCGCCGGTGCCGCCCGAGACGGCGTAGCGCGTGACATTTCCCTGCCTGTCCACCTTCTGATAGCCCATGAAGGTCAGGAGTTCGGCCATCTGGCCATCATCGCGCAGGCGTATCCCGGCAGAGTGAAAGCCACGAATGGTGTGATCCGCGCTCACGCCATTGCCGGTCCAGGCCGGTCGCGTGTCATCAGCGACCTCTGCCAGGGCAAAGCCTTCACCATCTGGGGTGCTAAAGCGCAGACGCGCGTCCCCAAAGTGATCTTCGCGCGCCAGACCCTGCACATTCTGCGCAGCAAGGCGTTCCTGCCAAAACGGCAGCGATCCTGTGGGTACGGAAAACACCGTTTCCCCGATCTCGCCGGTGCCCCGACTGCCTTTCACGATGTTGGGAAAGGGAAAATAGGTCATCACCGACCCGGGCGTGCCGACCTCGTCCCCGTAGTAGAGGTGGTAGACATCCGGCGCGTCGAAGTTCACCGTTTTCTTGATCCGCCGCAGGCCGAGGACCTGCGTGAAAAAGCTGTTGTTCTCGACCGCATCACTGGCGAGCGACGTCATGTGATGCAGGCCTTTGATCTGAGTAAGCATGGCATGTTCCTTTGCAACGGTAGGGGCTCCCGCAAGGGGCGCCGGTTGCAACTATAGATAGCTGCGCCTCACTGTTGCGATAAGGATGTTATTGTGGGAATAATTATCCCGATTTGTGGGATAATATCAAATGACCGGGCACCTGGAACGGATCAAGACCTTTATGGAGGTGGCAAGCGCAGGCAGCTTTACCGCTGCGGCGCGCGCGCAAGGCAGCTCGTCTTCTGCTGTCACCCGCCATATTGCCGACCTTGAGCAGACCCTTGGTGTCCAGCTATTCGTCCGCACCACGCGGAAAGTATCGCTGACCCAGGCAGGCGCGGTCTATTTCGAGAAAGTGCATCCCCTGATCTCTGCACTTGCGGCTGCCGATGACGGCGCGCGCGCCCAGCAGAAGGCATTGAGCGGCACACTGCAGGTCAGCTGCCCCTTGTCCTTCGGCACCCGCTTTTTGCAGGCTCCCCTGACCGAATTCGCGGAATTGCACCCAGGTATCGACCTCAGGATCAACCTGACCGACAGCTTCGTGGACATCATCAAGGATGGCTACGATATGGCATTGCGGATTTCCGCAGCGCCCGCAGACAAATCAACGATCTGGCGCAAAATCTGCCCGGTGCCCCGCTGTCTGGTGGCAGCACCAGGCTATCTGGAACAGGCGCCCCCGCTTGCAACGCCTGCCGATCTGCCGAACCACCGATGTCTCAGCTATACCAATCAATCCGATGGCGACACCTGGCATCTGGCGCATCATGCAGAGGAGACAATGCGCCCCGTGCGGCTGACGCCCGCGTTTGCCTGCAACAATGGTGATTTGCTCGCGCAGATGGCTGCGGCTGGCGGGGGGATCGTTCTGCTGCCCCGGTTTATCGTGGCCGACGCACTTGCCGCTGGCACGCTCCGTACGGTTCTGGAGGACTGGCGCGCGCCCGAAATCTGGCTGACGGCCTTTTATCCGCCCTACCAAAAGCTGCCGCTTGCGATTGATCGCTTCACCGACGTATTCGAACAACACGCGGGGCAATTCGGTCTTTAGGCGGTGCCTATGCGCGAAGTTGGGTCATCCATCCCAATGTATCGTCCGTGTTCTGTGTCGATTTGTATTCTGCCCCCAGCGGCGCATTAAACCCCAACCGAGATACAACATCGAAGATATGAGCATAGTTGATCTCGCCGCTGTCGGGCGGCCCCCGATCAGGTACGCTGGCGAACTGGATATGACCAATCAGCGGCATCAGTTTTTCAAGCCTGTGGCTTAGATCCCCCTCCATCAGCTGCACGTGGTAGCAGTCAAACATCAGTTTCAGGTTTGGGCGGTCCACCTCCGCAATGATCTGCCGCGCCTGCGTGGTAGTGCTCAGAAAATACCCCGGCGCATCGTAATAGTTTAACGGTTCAATCAAAATGCTGATGCCCAAAGGCGCGGCCTTGTCGCAGGCATAGCGCAAGGCAGAGATGAAACAGGCATGCGCTGCCTCCCCTTGCGCAAATCCCGCCATCACATGCACCTTGCCCGTACCTGTCCGCTGCGCGTAGTCCAGCGCCTCATCAATAGCCCCACGGGCCTCCTCCTCACGCCCAACCAGCGCCGATAGACCGTTTTCGCCTGCAGCGACATCACCCCGCCGCGTGTTGAGCCCCAACATGCTCAGACCTGTTTCCGACAGGGCCGCGGCAACCTCGGCGGCGGGGATGTCATAGGGCCAATGGCACTCCACCGCATCGAATCCGGCGGCTTTGGCGGCGCGAATGGCGTCCGGCAGAGGCCGGTCATTCCACAAAAACCCCAGGTTGGCGGAAAACCGGGTCATGTGTCCCACTCCACATCGAAATGCGTGACCAGATCGGTAACCTGTGCGGGGCTCAGCATATTGGCGTCATACCCGCGCATCAGCATGGCAAGGCGCGCGGTGTCTTCCAACTCTTCAATGGCATTGCAGGCCCCCTCCACGTCCTTGCCCGCGACCACCGGCCCGTGGTTGGCCAGCATCACTGCGGTTCTTTTGCCTGCCAGACCGCGCACCGCCGCGCCCATCGCCGGATCGCCGGGACGGAAAAACGGCAGCAGCTTGACCTTGCCCAGTTTCATGATCGCATAGGGTGTCAGGGGGGGCAGAAAGTTATCCGGGTCCACTCCGGGCATCATCGACCACGCTACCGAATGGCACGAATGCAGGTGCACAACGGCCCCCGCGGTGCTGCGCGTGTCGTAGAACGCGGCATGCAGGGGCATCTCCTTTGTCGGCGCGTCTCCGGAGACCAGATTGCCCTGCGGGTCGAAATGGCTGAGCCGCGCCGGATCGAGGCGACCAAAACTGGTGCCGGTGGGGCTGACCAGCAGCCCGCCATCCTCTGTCCGTGCCGAGATGTTGCCGGTACTACCGCCGGTGAGTCCTCGGTCAAAAAGCGATTTGGCCAGCAGGCACATCTGCTCACGCAGTCTTCTGTCCGTCACGTTTCAGTTCTCCAGTTTTGCCAGCGCGGTGCCGAAAAAGTCTTCAGTCCCGAAATTGCCGGACTTGAGGGCCAGCGCGATCTGATGTCCGCCGCTCTCGCAGAATGTCCAGGGCACGCCGGGTGCGATTTCGGCACCAATATCGAGACGGCTGACGCCAAGCGCCTGTGTCACCGCGCCGGATGTCTCTCCACCGGCCACGACAAAACGGCGTGTACCTCGAACCCGCGCTTTGATCGCGAGTTCGGCCAGCGCGGCCTCCACAATCTGCCCGGCCCGTGCCGTGCCCAACTCTGCCTGCGCGGCGCGCACGTCCTCCGGCTCTGCCGTGGCATAGATGATCGGCGCGGCGTCAAGAGATTGCGTCGCCAGCCAGTCAAGCGCTGCTCCGGATCCGTCGCGGGCCAGAACCAGGGGATCGAGCCGGTAGCTCGGCGCGTCCTTGGCATAGAGCACCACTTGCGCGCGCGTCATCGCCGAACAACTGCCCGACAGCACAATCGCCCCCGGTTCGATCTGCGGCGGCGTGACTTTGGCGACATTCGCGTCCAACGTGCCGTCTTGTGCGTAAAGCGATGGCAGGGGCATCGCGAGCGCACTGCCGCCTGTCAGTAGCGGCATATCCCGACAGGCCGTTGCGATCTTCTGCAGGTCCGCATCGGCCACCGCATCGACGATCACATGCGCGACCCCATCATCCGCCAACCGGGCCAGTGCCGCTTCAATATCCGCTGCCCCCCGCGCCACGGTCAGCCGGTCCACAAGACCGGTTGTCCTGGTAACCTGCGGGGCAAGCAGACGCATCAGGTTGCTGTCCGTCATCGGGGTCAGCGGGTGGTCCTTCATCGGACTTTCAGCCAAAGGCTGCTGCCCGACGAAGAGATTGCCCATGAAGATGGAGCGTCCATTCTCGGGAAAAGCGGGACAATAGATTGTCTGTTGCACCCCGAGATCAGCCATCAGGGCCTCGGCAACCGGGCCGATGTTGCCCTCGGCCGTGCTGTCGAAGGTGGAGCAATACTTCCAGAAAAACCGTTGCGCACCAGCGTCCTTCAACCATGCAAGCGCTGCGCGGCAGTCCGCAACCGCCTCTGCGACAGGGGCTGTCCTACATTTGAGCGCAATCACTTCAAACGCAGCCGTTTCCTTTGGGGTTTCTTTCGGCACACCGATCCGCAAAGACACCCGGACACCACTGCGGGCCAGCAGACCGGCAAGATCCGTCGCGCCGGTGAAATCATCAGCGATACAGCCAAGCAGTGTTGTCATTGAAGCAGGGCCCTCTTGGTCAGCAGGTTCATTCCGCCGCGTCGCCCGGCAGTGTCAGACCGGCGTTGCGGGCATAGACCTTCGCAACCGCGGCATCGTCTTCGCCACCGAGTCCTTGCCCGGCGGCGGCAACAAACTGCTGCAGGGCGGCGGCGGTCAGTGGCGCGCTGAAGTTGTCACCCTTGGCAATGTCCAGCACGATGCCGAGGTCCTTCAGCCAGATGTTGACGGCACTGTGCGGCGTATAGTCCCCCGAAACAATATGCGGCGCGCGGTTTTCCAGCATCCAACTGGTGCCCGCGCATTTGCTGATGACTTCAACGAATTTCTCCGGCGGCACGCCTTGGGTCATGCCAAAGGTCAGTGCTTCGGCCATTGTGGCGATGTGCACCCCGGCCAGCAGTTGGTTGACCGCTTTCATCGCCGACCCGGCGCCGACATCGCCCAGTTCAAAAACGGTCTCTGCAATGGCCTCCAGCACCGGCGCCGCAGCTGAAAAAGCCTCGCTGCTGCCTGCCGCCATGATTGTCAGCTGTCCCGACGCCGCCTTGCCGGCGCCTCCCGAGATTGGCGCATCAAGATAGTGCACTTGATGCGCGGCGGCCCGCGCTGCCAGATTGCGCGCAACCTCGGGCGGGACCGTGGCGCAGGACACAACAACCGCACCGGGCTTGAGCATGGGCACAACCCCGTCATCCCCAAAGAGGACATCCTCGGTCTGCCGGGCATTCAGAACCACGACAATCACCGCATCCAGATCACCGGCGACGGCGGTCAGGTCTCCGGAACTGCCCCCGTCCGCAACAAAGGCATCACACCGGACGGGATTCACATCGCTCCCAAAGGTTTCATGCCCGGCCCGCAGCGCCGACTGCGCGATCCCGTACCCCATAGAACCCAGACCAATGACAGCTACCTTTTGCGACATATTCCCGCTCCCTCGCCTCTCGTCCTGGGCCTTGTGCTGCCCTTCGCGACACTATGGGGCATATCCCACGCCAATAAAATGGCCATTCCCGCAGATGCAGATCGACGCAGGGACCGCACTCGTCTAGTTTCGAGGGTTCGTGCCCATATCTGGGAAGGGGATAGCATGCATCTTGCGATTATCGGGTATGGCAATATCGCGCAATCGATCATCGAATGGCTCGGGACCAAACCGGCAGCACATCTCACCATGCTGGTGCGTTCCACTTCCCTGACACGGGCGCTCAAGGATGAGGCCCTTGCACAGGCAGGGGCCTCCGTGACGATCACCGATGACATCACGACACTCATCGAGGCGACCCCTGATCTGGTGGTGGAATGTGCAGGGCAGACCGCCGTCGCAGAATTCGGCCCACCCGTTCTGGCGGCTGGTCTCGATATGGTGATTGTCTCCACCGGCGCTTTGGCGGATGAGGCTCTGTTCGGCACTCTTGAACGTGCAACCCAAGCGGGCCGGTCCCGTGTGATCCTGCCACCGGGCGCCATTGGCGGCATCGATCTTCTGAGCGCGCTGACACTGGCCGGAGAGGTGACAGTAACCTATCGGGGCACCAAACCACCCGACGCCTGGCGCGGCACCCCGGCAGAGGATTGCTGTGACCTCGCCGCTCTGACAGAGCCATGCGTGTTTTTCTCCGGCTCCGCACGAGAAGCGGCGCAGGCCTATCCGAAGAATGCCAATGTCGCGGCCACGCTTGCCCTGACCGGGGTGGGCTTTGAGGCAACCCGGGTAGACCTAATCGCCGATCCGAACGCACCGGGCAATGCCCACGCCTATGAGGTGGACAGCCCCGTGGGACGTTTTGCCATGCAGATTGAAAACGCGGCATCATCGGGGAACGCAAAGACATCGATGGCAACGGCATTCAGCGTGATCCGCGAGATCGACGAGATTCGCGACGGTCTCGGATCCTAGCCCGCACGCCGGGTCAGGGGAGTGCAATCTTCTGCCCCGTTTCAGCGGATCGGTAGACCGCATCCTTGATCCTTATGACCTGCAGATAGTCATGGGCCTCGTTCTCCAGCGCGTCCCCATCGAGCACTGCGCGCACCACGTGGTTTTGCAGATGGTAGACGCAGTCCCCGCCAAAGCCCTCCCAGGTGTCAGGCGGCAGAACCGGCTCAACTTCGAGACGGCCATGGGCCCGGAAATCGACGCGCCCATCCCCCATCAGGGTCAACACACCCGCCGTTCCTTCGAAAAAGGCCTCGCCCATCGTGCGCCGCTGGTTGTCCGCCGCATGGTCGCAATGGCGGTTGCCATCAAAGAGGGTGCGCACGCCCTCCGGGTGGTCAAAGATCACAAAGCCTGCGTCTTCGCCTTGGATGACCGGGTTGATCTGGCGCAGATCGGCATAGACGGCACTTGGGTTGCCAAACAGAAAGCGAAAGGTGTCGATCCAATGCACACCGGTCTCATGCACCAGGAACTGCGGCATCTGCTGGAAATAGGGCTGACGGTCCAGATAGGCGTCGGGTCCCTGCCCGTCCCCGGGCCGCAGACGAAAATGCGCCTGCAAGGGGGTCCCGATGCGTCCTGCGGAAACCTCTTTCCTGATCGCACGGTACCACGGCATGAACCGGAAGTTTTCATGGACGATCAGACGGGCGCCCGCCTGTTCCGCCAGCAAGGTCACCCCCTCAGCCTCTTTCAGGTCACGACAAAAGGGCTTCTGGCAGATGATGGTTTTCACCCCGGCATCCAGCGCGGTCAGAATGGCTGCGCGATGGGCCACCGGTGGCAGGATGATGTCGAGGATGTCAGGGTTGGTGGCGGCCAGCATCGGCTCCAACCGGTTGAACGCGGGAAACCCAGTTGCCCGCGCGGCCTCGATGTTACGGTCTGCCGCACCGACGCAGGTGACCTGCGGAATGCGCGCCCAGGCGCCATAGTGGAACTGGCTGAAGTATCCCGCGCCGAGACAGGCAACTTTGAGGGTCGCCGCCATTACGTGTCCCCAAGCGCTGCTGTTACTGCCCCGGCCGCCTCGGCGGTTGTCGCCCGCCCGCCAAGATCACCGGTCAATACGCTGCCGTCGGCGATGACGCCCTCCGTTGCAGCCCGCAGCCGCGCACCATCGGCAACCATCGCAGGGTGGTCGTGGCGCAGCCCCAGCCATTCCAGCATCATCGCCGCCGACAGGATCATCGCCAGCGGGTTGGCCACCCCCTGCCCTGCAATATCCGGCGCCGAGCCATGGCAAGGCTGGAACACGGCGTGGTCCAGCCCGATATCCGCAGAAGGGGCCACACCCAGACCGCCCATCAGGCCCGCGCCCAGATCGGACAGGATGTCCCCAAACATGTTTTCGGTGACCAACACATCAAACTCCCACGGCTTTTGCACAAACCACAATGCCATGGCGTCAACATAAGCGTGATCGCTGGCCAGATCGGGGTGCTGTGCCGCCTCAGCATCAAACAACGCACGGAAAAAGGCAAAGGCGCGGAATACATTCGCCTTGTCGACGCAAGTGACGCGCCCCGGACCGCGCCCTGCCTCTCTGCGTTCACGCGCGAGATTGAAGGCGAATTTAAACAGCAGCTCCGAGGTTTTCCGGGTGATCAGCAGCGTCTCGCGCGCCTCATCCGGTGTTACCTCGCCCCGCCCCTGCGTGTGAAACAACCCTTCAGTGCTTTCCCGGATCAGGACAAAATCAACCTCTTTCCCCGCCGGCATGTTCAGCGGCGTTTTCTGGCCCGGAAAGATCCGCACCGGGCGCACCCCGGCAAAAAGGTTCAGGGCCTTGCGCAGGTCGATCTGCGGCGAAATCTCGGTGCCATCCGGGTAACGTACAGACGGAAGCCCCATAGCAGAGAGCAGAATGGCATCCGCCGCACGCGCTTCTTGCATAGAGGCCTCCGGCAGCGATTGGCCGGTTTGCGCGTAGTACGCCGCCCCCGCAGGACAGTCCTTGAACGATAGTGTGTAGCCGCCCTGCGACGCGAGGGCGCTCAAAATCTCCAGCGTCGGATCGGTGATCTCCGGCCCGATGCCATCGCCGCGAAAAACCGCGATGTCGAAACTCTCTTTCATTTATTCTTGCGCCCCTTAAAGTTTGCTGGCGGTCACATGCCGGTCGATATTTGGATAATGACAAAGGTTGCCACATTAATGTATGCATTAATGCATGCGTAATTGACAAATTGAGTAGTTGCAAGGATGGACATGTTCGCGGTTATTGTCACTTTTCAGATCAAACCGAACCACGTGGCAGATTTCCTGCCTCTCATGACGCGCAACGCCGCGACCTCTCTGGCGGAGGAGCCGGGATGTCACCAGTTCGATGTCGCGACAGACCCGGCACGGCCCGAAGAGGTGTTCCTCTATGAGCTTTATAAAGATGCCGCCGCGTTCGAGGCGCATCTGGCGTCCGAGCATTTCAAATCCTTCGACGCCGCCGTCACCGACATGATTGCCGGGAAATCTGTGAAAACCTATGCGAAGGTGACCTCATGAGCGCCTGGGAGGTCTTTGCCGTAAAATATGCCGACCGCAATGCCCGGACCCGGCGCGACAGTTTCATCTTTGATGACAACCACGATGCGCCCCACCCGATGGACTACTTCATGTGGGTGCTGCGGCGAGGGACGGAGGTTATTCTGGTCGACACCGGCTATGATGCCGACGAAGCGCGCCTGCGGGACCGCCCCATTCGCATGGACCCTGCCGCCTCGCTGGCGCCCTTGGGCCTGACACCCGAGGACATCACCTCGGTGATCGTCACGCATCTGCACTATGATCACGCGGGCGGCCTGCATCTTTTCCCCAACGCGAAACTGCATATGCAGAAAGCCGAGATGGCCTATGCCACGGGCCCCTGCATGTGTCATGACACGCTGCGCATGCCTTTCACCGCCGGGCACATCTGCGAAGCGGTCAAACGGCTTTATTCCGGTCAGGTCGTGTTCCACGATGGCGATGCCGAAATTGCCGAAGGGGTCACCGTGCATTGCATCGGCGGGCACAGCCGCGGGCTTCAGGCGGTGCGCGTGCGCACTGCGGCGGGGTGGCTGGTGCTGGCCTCGGATGCCGCGCATTATTACGAGAACATCTTTGCCCGCAAACCTTTCCCGATCGTGGTCGATTTGCAGAATATGCTGGACGGTTTCGACAGGCTGGAGGCTTTGGCCTCTCACAACACGCTGATCGTGCCGGGGCATGATCCGCTGGTTACGCAGGCGTTTCCGCAGGCCATGGCAAACCACATCTGGCGGCTGGATCAGGGGCCCAAGACCCCCGGTCTGATCACGGGCGACTAGCCCGGCACCGGCGACGGAACGCCTTACGCGCCCATCCGCAACGGCATCTGCCCAAAAAACAGGCGCTGCCGCCTGCAAATGCACCAAGCAGCGGGCCAACTCTGGCAAATGGTCCGGCCCCATGTGAGATTGCTTCCCGGAGAAATCACCAACCGAAGGCCGTTTGACTTGTTGATGCAGCCCGCAACCTTGCTGGACCAACCCCGTGCGATCGGGTCGGCGATGGTGTCGAGCAAACTGCGCGATGGACGTTCCTGTATTGATGGGTTGCGGCAATCAGGGGCGTTGAAGCTGCTGTTCCCGCGCAACAATGACTTGCTGGAAACCACGTTGATCAACACCGCTGGCGGCATCACCGGTGGGGACCGATTTGAAGTTGCCGCAACGGCCAGAGCGGGCTCCAGGCTGACACTCACCACCCAGGCAGCAGAGCGCGCCTATCGCGCGCAATCGGGTCAGGTTGGCCGGGTCCGGACGCGCCTGACCGTCGACGGCGATGGCCAGATGCATTGGCTGCCGCAGGAGACCATTCTTTACGAGGCCTGCGCCCTGTCACGCCGGTTGGACGTCACAGTGTCCGATCAGGGACGATTTCTAATGGTGGAGCCGGTGCTTTTCGGCAGGCAGGCCATGGGTGAAGAGCCCCGCAGTATTCTGTTTCGGGATCGCGTCAGCATCCGCCAAGCAGGCAGCCTGATCTACCGCGATGGTGTCACCTTTGACGGAGATGCCGCCGCAGCCCTTGACCGCCCGGCCATCGGCGGCGGTGCGCGTGCGATGGCCAACCTCGTTCTGGTCGCGCGGGAAGCGGAAGGTCTGCTTCCCATGGTCCGTGAAACCTTCGGCGCGACCGGCGGCGCGAGCCTGCTGAGGGACGGCCTACTAGTGGCCCGTCTGTTGGCGCGAGATGGTTTCGAATTGCGTCAACGCCTGATCCCGGTGCTGGAGCAACTGACACATCACAGACTACCTGCGAACTGGAGACTTTAACCCATGCAGCTCACCCCTCGTGAAAAAGACAAACTGCTGGTGGCCATGGCTGCCGAGGTGGCGCGCAAGAGGCTGGACCGCGGCGTGAAACTCAACCACCCCGAAGCCATCGCCCTGATCACCGATGCGGTGGTCGAGGGGGCCCGCGACGGGCGGTCGGTTGCCGACATGATGCAGGCCGGAGCCGAGGTGATCACCCGTGAACAATGCATGCAGGGCGTGCCCGAGATGATCCACGACGTGCAGGTCGAGGCGACGTTTCCGGATGGCACGAAACTGGTCACTGTACACAATCCGATCCGGTAGCAGCGGCATATTTTTGGAACAATGAAGCAGAGGATGCGCATATGATCCCCGGGGAAGTCATGACTGCAAGCGGCGAGATCGTTCTGAACGCGGGCGCGGAGGCGATCACGCTGATGGTGGCCAACACTGGCGACCGGCCCGTGCAGGTCGGCAGCCATTACCATTTCGCGGAAAGCAACGCTGCGCTAGAGTTTGACAGGGATGCAGCGCGCGGGTGCAGGCTCGACATTGCTGCGGCGACCGCTGTGCGGTTCGAACCCGGCCAGCGCCGGGAAGTGCAGCTCATCCCTTTGTCCGGCGCGCGGCGCGTGTTTGGCTTCAATCAACAGGTCATGGGGGATCTATGATCGCCCGGTCCATGGAGGAGGAAAGACAATGTGTGATATCTGTGTGATCAATTCGGTGAAGGAACGGATGCTGTCGCGGCGCGATTTCTTCAGGAAGACAGCAGCCGTGGGGGCCGCGGCAACCCTGGGCGGCATGGCCGCAACACCACCGGCATTGGCGGCGGGCCACGGCGGGGTTTTCGACATGACCCACAAGCTCAGCCCGGAGTTTCCCACCTTCTTCGGTGTGCCCGGCATCTCGATGGAGCAGCAGTTCAATTTCGCCGAACATGGTTTCAACCTAATGAATCTCAGCATCAACGAGCATACGGCCACGCATATCGACGCCCCGCTGCATTTCTCCGCAGATGGCGCATCTGTTGATGAAATCCCGGTCAGTGATCTGGTGGTGCCGCTCTGCGTGATCGACATCGCGGCAAAGGCCGCTGAGGATGCCGACGCTCAGGTCACGCCGGATGATCTCAAGGCGTGGATCTCGGACAATGGGGCGATCCCTGACAAGGCCTGCGTCGCAATGCATTCGGGCTGGGCGACCAAGACAGCCAGCCCGGACTACGTGGGCAATGACGCGGATGGGGTCAAACACTTCCCCGGCTTCCACGTCGAAGCCACGCAGATGTTGCTGGAGGAAACGACCGCAGCGGCCATGGCGGTGGATACGTTGTCGCTTGATCACGGCCCTTCGCCCGATTTCGCGACACACTATGCCTGGCTGCCCACCGGACGCTACGGGATCGAAAACCTCGCAGGTCTCGATCAGGTGCCGGCTGCCGGGGCAACACTGGTTGTGGGAGCGCCAAACCACGCGGGTGGAACAGGCGGCCCCGCCCGCATCTTTGCGATGGTGTAATGCATCCACCCCTCACGGCTGCAGCCGGGCGTCGCGTCTGGCTGCAGCCCGTTCTCTGACACATCAGGTGGTCTCATCAGCCTTATGAAATATGCATTCCTTCTCCTTTTGCTTGTGGCCCCCGCCGCCGCGCAGGATCTGGACTGCGCGAACCCGGTCACGCAGGTGGAAATGACCAGCTGCGCCAGCCTCGCAGCCGATGCGGCAGACGAAGAGTTGAACGACGTGTGGAAGCTGGCCGTCAAGGCGGCGCAAGACCGTGACACTCTGGACCCCGGACATGAGCCTTCCGGCGAAAGCATTCTGCGCCGGGCGCAACGCAGCTGGATTTCCTTCCGCGATCAGGCCTGCAGCGCCGAAGCCACCATCGCGCGCGGCGGCACCATGGCCAGCCAGCTTTTTCTCATTTGCCTCGAAAGGCTCACCCAGCGCCGTATCGAAGACCTCCGCCTCTTTACAATGACCAACTGACCAGGACGACACCTATGCCAGCTACAATTTCCCGCTCCAGCTATGCCGCGATGTTTGGCCCGACGACAGGCGACAAGGTGCGGCTGGCCGACACCGATCTGATCATCGAGGTGGAGCGGGATCACACAATCTATGGCGAAGAGGTCAAATTCGGCGGCGGTAAGGTGATCCGCGATGGCATGGGGCAGTCTCAGGTCACGCGGGCGGGCGGCGCCGTCGATACGGTGATCACCAATGCGCTGATTGTGGATCACACGGGCATCTACAAGGCGGATGTGGGGTTGAAGGACGGGCGCATCCACAAGATCGGCAAGGCTGGCAACCCGGACATGCAGCCGGGCGTCGATATCATAGTCGGGCCGGGTACGGAGGCCATTGCGGGGGAAGGGAAAATCCTGACGGCGGGTGCCTTCGACAGCCATATCCACTTCATCTGTCCGCAACAGATCGAGGACGCGCTGCACTCCGGCGTGACCACGATGCTGGGCGGTGGCACTGGCCCTGCGCATGGGACGCTGGCCACCACCTGCACACCCGGGCCGTGGCACATCGGGCGGATGCTGCAGAGCGTGGATCATTTTGCCATGAACATCGGCGTCTCCGGCAAGGGCAATGCCAGCCAGCCCGAGGCGCTGGTGGAGATGGTCGAAGGTGGCGCCTGCGCGCTGAAGCTGCACGAGGATTGGGGCACAACGCCGGGCGCGATCGACTGCTGCCTGAGCGTGGCGGACGACATGGACGTGCAGGTGATGATCCACACCGATACGCTGAACGAGAGCGGCTTTGTGGAAAATACAGTTGCGGCGATGAAGGGCCGCACGATCCACGCCTTCCACACCGAAGGCGCGGGTGGCGGGCACGCGCCGGACATCATCAAGATCTGTGGCGATCCGAATGTGATCCCCTCCTCCACCAACCCGACGCGGCCCTTTACGGTGAATACGCTCGAAGAGCATCTGGATATGCTCATGGTCTGCCACCACCTCGACAAGTCGATCCCCGAGGACGTCGCCTTTGCCGAAAGCCGCATCCGGCGCGAGACCATCGCCGCCGAGGACATCCTGCATGATATGGGCGCGTTTTCGATCATCGCCTCGGACAGTCAGGCCATGGGACGCGTGGGCGAGGTGCTGATCCGCACCTGGCAAACCGCTGATAAGATGAAGAAACAACGCGGACGACTGGCGGAAGAGACGGGCGAAAACGACAACATGCGCGTGCGCCGCTACATCGCGAAATACACGATCAACCCGGCAATTGCCCATGGGATTTCGCATGAAATCGGCTCCATCGAGGAAGGCAAACGCGCGGACCTCTGTCTCTGGAACACTGCGTTCTTCGGCGTGAAACCCGAGATGGTTCTGATGGCTGGAACGATTGTCTGCGCGCAGATGGGCGACCCCAACGCCTCCATCCCAACGCCACAGCCAGTTTATACCCGACCAATGTTTGGCAGCTTTGGCCGGTCCGTCGAAAAGTCATCCGTGACCTTTGTCAGTGCCGCCGCAGAGGCCGCAGGGATCGGGAACTCGCTCGGGCTGCGCAAGGATGTTGTCGCGGTGAAAGGCACCCGCTCGATCGGTAAGAAGGACCTGATCCTGAACGACGCCCTGCCCGAGATCGAGGTAAACCCGGAAACCTACGAGGTCCGCGCCGACGGCGAGTTGCTGACCTGTCAACCGGCCGAGGTTTTGCCGATGGCGCAACGTTATTTTCTGTTCTGAGGACACCATGATTACCACCGCACAAAAGATTGTTTCGCACGGTCACACCACCTCGGATCAGGTGACGCTGGACTATGACGCCCGGTTTCTCCGGCGCAAGGTACTGACGACCGACAACGGCGCGCAAATCCTCGTCGATCTGCCCAAGACAACATCGCTCGCACAAGGGGATGCGCTGGAAACCACGGATGGCACGCGTATCGGTATCCGCGCGGCGGCGGAACCACTGCTTGAAATCAAAGGCCAGGATCTGCACCGCATCGCGTGGCACATTGGCAACCGCCACACCCCGTGCCAGATCGAGGCGGATCGCCTGTTGATCCAGCGCGACCACGTCATGGCACAGATGCTGAACACCCTAGGCGCCCATGTGCATGAGGTCGTGGAACCCTTCACCCCTGAGGGTGGCGCCTATGGGCATGGTCGCACGCACGGGCATGATCACAACGCCCAACATGGGCCGGACCATGAACACAGCCACGCCCATGACCACTGATGCCATCCTGACACTGACCCAATGGATGTCACCGGGCTTTCCGGTGGGCGCCTTCGCCTATTCCCACGGGTTGGAGACCGCTATTGCCCATGGCGAAATCAAGGATATCAGCAGTCTTGAAGATTGGCTGCGTGACCTCATCGCTTGTGGCAGCGGGCAGGCCGATGTTGTGATCCTGTCAGCAGCCTACCACGCCACGGAAACCCAAATCGCCGGGATCGACACCACCGCCCGCGCGTTCGCGGCAACGGGGGGTCGGCTGTTGGAGACAGACCAGCAGGGCGGCGCCTTTGCGCGTACGGTGGATGATGTCTGGGGCACTGATCTGGGTGCGCTGACCTACCCTGTGGCCGTTGGACGCGCCGCATCGGCCAAGGGTTTCGCGCTTGATCTGGCTACACATCTGTATCTGCAGGCATTTGCTGCCAATCTGATTTCGGCAGCTGTGCGGTTGGTCCCCCTGGGGCAGACCGAGGGTCAAGCCCTGCTCGCAAGCCTCACCCCTCTCATCCACGAGACGGTGGAGCAAGCCACGCAAACACCCTTGTCGCGCCTGTCTGCCAGCTGTTTGGCCGCCGATATCGCATCGATGCAGCATGAAACCCTCTATTCAAAGGTATTTCGCACATGACAAATCTGAATGGACCGCTGCGCATCGGGATTGGCGGCCCCGTTGGCGCCGGAAAAACCACGCTGACGGCGTGTCTTGCGCGTGCGCTCAGCCCGCACCACTCCATCGGGGTGATTACAAACGACATCTACACGCAGGAAGATGCGGATGCGCTCATGCGGATGCAGGTTCTGCCGCAAGACCGGATCATCGGCGTGGAAACCGGCGGGTGTCCGCACACCGCCATCCGCGAGGATGCCTCGATCAACTTGGCGGCAGTGGCCGAAATGCAGACCCGCCATCCGGACGTCGAAGCGATTCTGATCGAAAGCGGTGGCGACAATCTCAGCGCGACGTTTTCGCCGGAACTCGCTGATGTGACCCTGTACGTGATTGATGTCGCGGCGGGCGAGGAAATACCGCGCAAGGGTGGGCCGGCCATCACGCGCTCGGATATCTTGGTTATCAACAAGACCGATCTTGCCCCGCATGTCGGTGCTTCCCTTGAGGTGATGGAACGGGATGCGGCGCGGATGCGGGCCGGACGCCCCTTTCTGTTTACGGCGCTCAGGCATGGTGATGGGCTGGACCAGGTGATCGCCTCCTTGCGCGAAGTCTCCGGGCTGGGATTGGTCCGCGCCTGAGGTCAGTCGAAGGCGCAGGGCTGACCCGCCGCGCCCCAGAGGCGCAGATCCTCAATGTGATTTTCAAGGTCGTAAGGTGCAGGTTCTCGCGTGCCGCCCGGCGCCCAGGCCCAGTGCAAGATCACGTCGTGACCCAGGTGTTCGGCAAGCTCTTCAACAGTACGTCCACCGTTCCGCGCCGGATCGCGCAACTGGGCGCAGATAAAATCACTGGAGCGCCCAAACCAGTCTGCCTCCACCGGCGCCAGCCGCCACGCATCGGCCACCTGCGGTGCCGCGTGTGGCATGTCCTGCCCGCCGGTCTCGTTGGTTACGTGGCACGTGCGACAGGGTATCGTTTCCGCGCCGATGCGGCTTTCACCTGCGCGGATCATCATGCCGTGCGGTCGCGGCTCTCCGTAGCTCGGGCCGGACCACATCGGGCGATCACTTGATCCGACATGACAGTTCGAGCAGCGCGGGTGGGAGACAACTTCGTATATGCGATTCCAGGCTGTGAGACCTTCGCCGCGGCTGACGATTACTTCACCTTCTGCATGAGAAGCAGCCAGCAGAGATATGAAAAATATCAGAAAATAATTCATTTCTGCCTTAGGGAAGCCGCCGCTGTTTTGATCGCGGCTCGAATGCGCGGATAGGTTCCACATCGACACAGATTACCGCTCATCGCGGCATCAATATCCTCATCGTTGGGATCCGGCACAAGATCCAGAAAGGACGCCGCCTGCATGATCTGGCCAGATTGACAGTAGCCACACTGTGCCACTTGATGCTCAATCCATGCGGCCTGCACCGCGTGCAGCGCCTCTGGCCTCCCCAAGCCCTTGACGGTCGTGACATCCCCGTCGACATCCGCGATGGCCAACTGGCACGACCGGACGGCAATACCATCGACATGCACGGTGCACGCACCGCATTGCGCGATCCCGCAGCCGTATTTAACATCTGTTATGCCAAGCGTATCACGCAGAACCCAAAGCAACGGCATGTCCTCCGCCACGTCGACAGTATGTTCGGTGTCATTCACTTTAAGCTTCATCTGACGCGCCTTCCGGGTTGCTTCTAACCTAACCTGCGCTGTTTTCTTCGGCAATGACGGCGTCGCGTCAGTCCAGAGGCTAGCATATGACGGCTCAGGTCAAAGCTAATGACGAGCAAAACCGCACCTGTGGGAAAGCCCCTTGTCTGATTGCAAATTAGTATGCCACTTGCGCTTTGGTTGTGGACAAACATGCGGCCGCGATCAGCTGTGGGCTAGCAACGAGGTAGATCAAGCGGCAGCGTTTGTACCCCGGCAAAAGCAGGACGCGCGGATAGGAACGGTTGCGCGGGCCAGAGCAGGGTCGAGTTGAAGCTTAATGTGCCGTGCTTCTGTCAATGCACCGCGCTGCACCAGGCATTCGTACAGACCGTGCAATGACCAAACGTTACGTGGGTGCTGACAAGCGCGAGCCAAGGTTTCATCCAGCCCGAGGTCTGCGCGGTAGACCGCTTCAGCCTCTTCAAACTGCCGCCGCTCCATCAAGAGCGCACCCAACGCGTGGCGCGTGGGTTGCATCCACCCCCAAGGCTCGTCGTAGAGTAAAGCATCGTCCAGCGCGACAGAGCGGCGCAGGTGTGCGATACCCGCTTCCGGATCGCCCGATTTGAAGGCGAGCTCGCCCTCCATCATCGCTTCACCCACTGCAAGAACATCAGATCCGAAGTTATTGAAAACCATACGCGTTTCCTGCACACTGGCCAGCGCCCGACTGGCCAACTCCCGCTCTGCCTGCGCCGCGTCAATCTGACCGAGATTGGCAAACGCAATGACCCGAGCCTGACGCATGGCAGCCGTCGTGTAGCTATAGAGCTCCGGGTCGTCGGGAAGCGTCATGTCTATGATCTGCTGCCACATCCCAAAGCGGACCATGACGTGGACTTTCTTGCCCCAGAAGCTTTCAAACAAATCCGGCATGTAGCGCACAACCGGATCGGGCAGCATTTCAATCAGCCGGTCAGAGGCCGCCAACGCGCGTTCAGGTTGCCCTAGAAACATCGCGCCATAAGCTTCGAAATGTACATTATGAATGCGGTAAACGGTGTAGAAGTTCTTGGCGCCCATCAACGCTTCGTACTTGCGATCCACCTCTGCCGCACGGGCATTGCGCGCCACGACATTCTGGTATTCACCACAGAGCACATCAATATGCGTCGCCATATGCACCAAATGCCCGGAATCCGGCACCAGATCGACCAGCCGATCGCCGTGGCGCAGAGCCTTTTCCGGGAAAGGCGACATCTCCATAAGGTGAATATACATGTGCAGAAGGCCCGGATGATCCCAAGCGCCGGGCAGGGTGTCGAAGGCAGTCTCCAACGCAGCCTGCGCCTCCAGCGTTGACGCGCCTTCGCGCGGCTCACCGCTCGGCAAGTCCCATAGCAGCCACGGCGTACGATTCATCAGCGCCTCTGCAAAGAGGCAGATCACATCAAGATCACGCGGATGCGCTGCGTAAACACGGCGCATAGCATCCGAGAAAGCGTCGTTCCATGGTGCGAAATCTTCAATCTCCGGATCGTCAGGAAAGCGGTCACAAAGCGCTTCTATCAACGCTGCCTCGACCGGGGTGAGGCCTGTGACCAGTCGCTTGGCCTCCGCAAGCGCCGCATGGGCCTCATCAAGCGTGCTCACCCGCTCTTCAGGTGTAAAAAACTCCCAAGGTTTATTATAGTTGGGGCCAACCGCGTAAGCCACACCCCAATATGCGATCCCGCACCCGGAATCTGCGTCAATCGCCTTCTGGAAACAGCGTGCGGCGGCCTCGTGGTTGTATCCGAAGAGCCAGACCAAGCCGTCATTGACCTGCTTTTGCGCCTCTGACGATACGGTTGTAACCGCACGCGAGAAGCTACCGAGATCAAAGCCCTCCATGATTACGAACCAATCATCTCAGAACTCCACGACGGCGCGGATGGATTTGCCTTCGTGCATAAGCTCGAACCCGTGGTTGATCTCGTCCAGGGTCAGCTTGTGGGTGATCATCGGGTCGATCTCGATCTTGCCGTCCATGTACCAATCCACGATCTTCGGCACATCCGTGCGCCCCTTGGCCCCGCCAAAGGCCGTGCCGCGCCAGACCCGCCCTGTGACCAGCTGGAAGGGCCGTGTGGAAATCTCGGCCCCCGCGGGCGCCACGCCGATGATGATGCTCTCCCCCCAGCCCTTATGCGCAGCCTCGAGCGCCGTGCGCATTACGTTGACATTGCCCGTGGCGTCAAAGGTGTAGTCCGCCCCACCCTTCGTAATCTCAACCAAGTGGGCAACCATATCCCCACTCACCTTGGACGGGTTGACAAAATCAGTCATTCCAAAGTGTTTTCCCATCTCGGCTTTGTCATCGTTCAAATCAACACCGACGATCTGGTCTGCCCCTGCCAGTTTAAGGCCCTGGATGACGTTGAGGCCAATGCCACCCAGTCCAAAGACAATGGCGCGGGATCCAATTTCAACCTTGGCAGTGTTGATCACCGCCCCGATGCCTGTAGTCACACCGCAGCCAATGTAGCATATCTTGTCGAATGGCGCGTCCTTGCGCACTTTTGCCAACGCAATCTCGGGCACCACGGTGTGATTGGCAAAGGTCGAGCAGCCCATGTAGTGGTGGATCGGTGTGCCATCGAGCATCGAAAACCGCGTGGACCCGTCAGGCAGCAAACCTTGTCCTTGGGTGCTACGCACTTTTTGGCAAAGGTTGGTTTTCGGATTCAGGCAGTATTCGCATTCCCGGCATTCCGGCGTATACAGCGGGATAACGTGATCGCCGACTTCGAGCGTTGTGACGCCCTCGCCGACCTCAATCACAACCCCCGCACCTTCATGGCCAAGGATGGCTGGGAAGATGCCCTCCGGGTCATCACCTGAGCGGGTGAACTCATCGGTGTGGCAAAGACCCGTAGCCTTGATCTCAACCAACACTTCGCCTTTACGGGGGCCTTCGAGGTTCACCTCCATGATCTCAAGCGGTTGTCCGGCAGCAACGGCAACGGCGGCGCGGGTTTTCATCATGGGGCCTTCTCCTCACTGAAATCTGACAATTACAGAGAAAGCCGCGCGGCTGTGATGTCAAGAGAATGATGCCGCGAAGCAAAAGTGCTGTTTTAAGAAATTATTTCACAAGGCGACCAAAGTTGGGAATTTTTTATCACACATCCGTTCAATCGTGAATTTCTGGCAAGTCTTTTCGCGCCCTTTCCGTAAGATCACATGCACGCATAGAATTCGGGGAGCCGACGTGACTCATCAACCGCAAAAAATCAGCACCTACGCCTTGGAAGATCGCTATTCCAAAACAACAGGGCGCGTGTTCATGACCGGGACACAGGCGCTGGTGCGGATCATGCTGGATCAGGCTCGCCGCGACCGGCAAGCCGGATTCGACACGGCGGGATTTGTCTCGGGCTATCGCGGCTCACCACTGGGTGGCGTGGATCAGGAGATGTGGCGGTCAGCCGACCTGCTCAGCGATGCAGCGATACGGTTCATGCCAGCAGTGAATGAAGATCTCGGCGCGACCGCAATTCTGGGTGCGCAGCAAGCCAGCCTCGATCCGCAGTGTGACGTCGAGGGCTTATTTTCGATGTGGTACGGGAAAGGCCCGGGGGTGGACCGATCCGGCGACGCGTTAAAACACGGCAATGCCTATGGATCTGCCGCGAAAGGTGGCGTGCTGGTCGTTGCGGGCGACGACCATGGCTGTGTCAGCTCATCCATGCCGCATCAATCAGACGTCGCTTTCATGTCGTGGTTCATGCCCACCCTGAACCCGGCAAGTGTCGCGGAATATCAGGCCTTCGGTGAATACGGTTTTGCGCTCTCTAGATTTTCAGGGACCTGGGTCGGTTTCAAGGCAATCTCCGAAACCGTGGAGAGCGGGCAGTCAATCGACATCACGCCGGACCGGATTTTCAGCCAGCCCGACTACACAGCCCCGCCCGGTGGGCTGCACGTGCGGGTCGCAGATTTGCCCAGCCCCGAAATCGAGACGCGCATCCGCCACAAGCTTGACGCCGTGCAGGCCTTTGCCGAAGCAAACCCCATTGATCACGCGATTTACGGCATCGAGAAAGCCACGTTTGGATTTGTAACCACGGGCAAGGCGCATCTGGACCTGATGGAGGCGCTGCGCCTTCTGGGGCTGGATGAGGCCCAGTGTCGCGCGCTTGGCATTGACATTTACAAGGTAGGGATGGTCTGGCCCCTCGCCCATCACGCAGCGCTGGATTTCGTGACCGGCAAGCGTGAAGTGCTCGTGATCGAGGAAAAGCGCGGCATCATTGAGTCGCAGTTCAAGGAGCATTTTTACGACTGGCCCGGTCGAAAACCGGAGCGGATGGTGGGCAAGTACGACGAAGAGATGAGCCCGCTGGTGCCCTGGACCGGAGAGTTGAGCCCCAGGGTGCTGATCCCCATCATCGCGGACAGGCTGAACCGGTTTTTCCCGGATGAGAGGTTCGTGGAAAAAGCACGCATACTGACACAGGTTGAGCCGCCGGTGATACGGGTCGAGGGCGCAACGCGCACCCCTTACTTTTGCTCTGGCTGCCCGCACAACAGCTCCACCAAAGTGCCCGAGGGATCGAAAGCCGCCAGCGGCATCGGATGCCATGTCATGGCCTCGTGGATGGATCGGGAGACAGTTGGTTACGCACAAATGGGGGGCGAAGGGGTTCCGTGGATCGCCAGCTCGCTCTTCAATGGAGGCAAGCACATCTTTCAGAACCTCGGCGAAGGCACGTGGTATCATTCGGGCTCCCTGGCCATCCGTCAGGCGGTCGCGGCGGGCACGAATATCACCTATAAAATCCTCTACAACGATGCAGTGGCAATGACCGGGGGGCAACCGGTGGATGGCCCGGTGTCCGTGACAGGGATCGCACAGACCTGCCGCGCAGAGGGCGTCACGCGCATTGCACTTGTTTCTGATGATGTCGGCAAATTTAAAGCGCCGGACTTTCCAACCGGGACAACTTTCCATGACCGCGGCGAAATGGACAAGCTGCAACGAGAGCTGCGCGAGGTCTCAGGCGTTTCAATTCTGATTTATGAACAGATGTGCGCCACCGAGAAACGTCGCAAACGCAAGCGTGGTCAGATGCCAGAGCCTGAGCAGGTTGTAGTGATCAATGATCTTGTCTGTGAAGGCTGTGGTGACTGTTCCGTAGAGAGCAATTGCCTGAGCGTGGAGCCGCTGAAAACTGAATTTGGCACCAAGCGGCGGATCAATCAATCAAGTTGCAACAAGGACTTCTCCTGTCTGAACGGATTTTGCCCAAGCTTTGTGACACTGGAAGGAGCTACGCGCCGCCGTACACCCCGGCAAGAGGTGGATGTCACAGCGCTGAGTGCGGCGCTCCCCTTGCCCCCTCTACCAGAATTGGACAAGCCGTACGATCTTTTGGTTACCGGCGTCGGCGGCACAGGCGTCATCACCGTCGGCGCGCTCATTTCCATGGCCGCGCATCTGGAGGGTAAAGGCTCCAGCGTACTCGACTTCACCGGATTTGCGCAGAAATTCGGTACCGTGTTGGGACACATACGGATCGGGGCTGGCCCTGACCACCTGCATCAGGTGCGGATCGACGCCGCAGCCGCAGATGCCATCATCGGGTGTGACGCGGTCGTCTGCTCTTCGCCCAAAGCCTCCGCGCACTATCGAAAGGGTACGAAGGTCGTATTGAACCAAGCCGAAATGCCGACCGGTGATCTGGTTCTAAACCGCGATGCAGATCTGCGGATCGACAAACGTAAGGCCGCGATCGCAGCGGTTGTGGGACAAGACGCGCTGGATGCCGTAGACGCAGGTCAGCTCGCCGATGATGTGATGGGCGATGCCGTCTATGCAAATGTTATTATGTTGGGATTTGCCTGGCAGCGCGGGCTGGTACCAGTTGGATTCGAAGCGCTGATGCGGGCGATAGAACTCAATGGCGTGGCACCTGAACAGAACAAGCGGGCCTTTGCCCTCGGGCGAGTGATGGCGGAAACACCGGACACACTGCAGGCACCCATGCGGGCAGCAGACGAAACCTTCGAAGATGTGATGGCGCGGCGCATAACGTTTCTGAAGGCCTATCAGAATGCCGCTTGCGCTCGGCGTTTTGAGGACAAAATGGAGCACCTTGCGCAGCTGCCGGAAGATATTCAGATTTCAGCGGCGAAATCACTTTTCAGATTGATGGCGTACAAGGATGAATATGAAGTGGCCCGCCTGCACCGGGATCCCGGCTTTCAAGCGCGATTGCGAGAAGATTTCGAAGGGGATTTTCGGCTACGCTATCATTTGGCCCCGCCTTTGTTGTCGCGCAAAAAGGACGGCCGCGGCAGGCCGATAAAACGTAAATTCGGGCCTTGGCTTGGCCCCGTTTTTGGTGTTCTGGCCCGTCTCAAGTGGTTGCGCGGCAGTTGGGCGGATCCATTTGGATTTCATCCCGACCGCAGGCTGGAACGTGCATTGATCGACTGGTTCGACGAAATCCTGACACAGATACCGAGGTTGTGGCAGGCGGGTCATCACGCAACCGTTCGCAATCTAGTCGCCGCCCCCACGGACATACGTGGCTATGGCCCGGTCAAGGAAAACGCGGCAGCGGAGGTCCGGACGCGGGTGGCACAGCTGCTCGCAGAGACAGGTCAGTGCGGCGGTGCCGCCAGCGACGCGCGATGAATGAACTCGGTGGACAGTGGCGCAGGCGCCTCAATCGGCTCCCCGCTCAGTTTTGCAAGCAGCATTTTGGCCGCGGCGCGTCCCATTTCAATCTGCGGCACACGTACGGTCGCCAAGGGCGGATTGGACACAGACGCCAGCCCGATGTCATCGAACCCCACAAGGGAGACGCGGCCAGGCACGTCAATCCCCATCTGGCGCGCGCGCATCAGGGCCCCTGCCGCCAGCACGTCATTTCCGCACATGATGACCGTCGGCGTATCGGGTCGTTCCAGAATCTGCGAAAAGGCCTCGCCGCCGAATTCCAGCCGATACTTTGTTTCTTCTACGTGTAGCAGTGCGGCGCCTTGCCCGAAATCGGTGATGGCAGCTTCGATCCCGATGT
The DNA here is from genome assembly GCF_947492555.1 of uncultured Roseobacter sp. Lineage (GTDB taxonomy): Bacteria > Pseudomonadota > Alphaproteobacteria > Rhodobacterales > Rhodobacteraceae > Roseobacter. Next base: position 121,785 of record NZ_CANLNE010000004.1, on the reverse strand, counting down.
GCCGGTCGCGCGCCCTGTCATTCCCCTCCCGCACCCCGCTGATCATTGCGAACCGACGATGGCCCATGGCCAAAACACGGCGTGTCGCGTCATAAGCCGCCTGGCGATTGTCAAATCCGACATAAGTCTGATCGGACTGCGGCCTGAAACACCACGAAATTACGTGCTGTACGTGCCGCTTGGCCAGAAAATCGCGTGTCGCCTGCGGACGTTCGTCCCCGATCAGCAACAACCCGTCCGCGCCATGGGCAATCAACGCCTTAATCTGGCGGAGCTCCTGCTCCGGATCATACCCGGTGCTGGCCAGCAGCAGGTTGACCCCCGCTTCGGAAAGCACCTCCTGAAACGCCTGCACACCGCTGGCGAACATTGCATTCGCCATGCTGGGGATGATTGCGCCCACCGTATTGGTCCGGTTCGACGCCAGCGCTCGACCGCCGAAGTTAGGCGTGTAGCCCAATACCTCGATCGCTTTCTCAATCTTGTCGCGCGTTTGCTTGGCAACTTTATCGGGGTCGTTCAACGCCCGCGAGATACTGGCGGTCGACACACCAGCCATCCGGGCAACATCTTCAAGAGTAGGGGCAGAATTTCGGGCCATCCGTGGATCGTATCGTCCTTTGCAGTCAAAGGCTTGCAGTTTCTGGTGCAGACACCGCCCGACCTTTTCAAGACCTTAAGAGGAAAGACTTGCAAGAATCAATGTAAGCGCTTACATAAACATTCCAACAGGAGCTGTTCGATCACCGTTCAGACTCCGTCTGGGAGGTTGTCATGTACACTTCGTCATGCGCAATTGCTGTCGGAACGGCGCGGCGGTTGTCGAACTTACGCATGCTTCTCCACCCAGAAATCAGATCCGGATCATCAGACAGGAATCCCTTAAATGGCTCGTGAGTACCTCAAGAAAGCTGCAAAAACCGCAATGACGGATGCGGGCGATGTGCGCGAAACGGTTCAGAACATCCTCAACGATATCGAGGCGGGCGGCGATGCAGCAGCACTGAAGTATGCTGAGAAATTCGACAATTATCAGGGCAGCATCATTCTGAATGATGAAGAGATCGCTGCCGCGTCGGTTCTGGTGTCGCAAAAACTGAAGGACGATATCGCCTTTGCACATGACAACGTGCGCCGTTTCGCCGAGACGCAGAAATCAACCATGCAGGATGTCGAACTGGAAGTTGTGCCAGGCTTGATTGCGGGACAGAAGGCCATCCCCTGCCGTGCCGCGGGATGCTATGTACCCGGCGGTCGGTATAGCCACATCGCCAGCGCCATCATGACAGTGACAACGGCGAAAGTTGCCGGCTGCCAGCACATCACTGCCTGTTCGCCGCCACGTCCGGGTGTTGGGATCAACCCAGCCATTATCTATGCCGCCAACCTCTGTGGAGCCGACAATATCCTGTCGATGGGCGGGGTGCAGGGTGTGGCCGCGATGACCTTCGGTTTGTTCGGTCTGCCCAAATCGGACATCCTCGTGGGACCGGGCAACCAGTTTGTGGCAGAGGCCAAGCGCATTCTCTTTGGACGCGTGGGCATTGATATGATCGCCGGGCCCACCGACAGCCTCATCCTCGCGGACAAGGACGCCGATCCGTTCATTGTCGCCACAGACCTCGTCGGTCAGGCAGAGCATGGGTACAACTCGCCGGTCTGGCTGGTCACCGATAACCGCGCTCTTGCAGAAAAAGTCATGGAGATCGTGCCCGGACTGATTGCCGATCTGCCGGAATTGAACCGCGCCAATGCAGAAGCCGCATGGCGCGACTACGCCGAGGTGATTGTCTGCGCCGACCGCGAGGAAATGGCGGCTTGTTCAGATGACTACGCCCCGGAACACCTGACCGTGCAGGCCAAAGATCTGCCTTGGTGGCTTGATCGCCTGCAGTGCTATGGCTCGCTCTTTCTGGGCGAGGAAACCACCGTGGCGTTCGGCGATAAGGCGTCAGGCACGAACCACGTGCTGCCGACGTCGCAATCTGCAAAATACACAGGCGGTCTTTCGGTCCACAAGTACATGAAGATCGTCACATGGCAGCGCGCAACGCGTGAAGGGTCCAGACCGGTGGCGGAAGCAACAGCACGCATTTCCCGCCTCGAAGGTATGGAGGGGCATGCACGCACGGCAGACGCACGACTGCACAAATACTTCCCAGAAGAAAACTTCGACCTGTCCGCAACTGATTGATCCTGATGAGCACGCTCTTCGATGTTTCCGGAAAAGTAGCCTGCGTGACCGGGGCCAGCAGCGGCCTCGGGCGTCAGGCAGCCAGCCTGCTGGCACGTGCGGGCTGCCGGGTCGTCGGGGTGGCCAGACGACCGGATCAGCTTGCAGCATGGACGCAGGAAACATCCGGGGAGACAGCCACGGTAAGTGCTGACCTTTCTGATCGCCGCGCGCTCCGTGGGATCGCCGCAGCAGTGGAAAAACCATTTGGGCCGATTAATATTCTGATTAACGCGGCGGGGATCAACACGCGTCAGACAGCGGATGAGGTTACGGACGAAGGCTGGGACGCCACGTTGAACATCAATCTGGCTGCGCCATTCTTTCTGGCCCAAAAACTGGTGCCTGCCATGAAACAAAGCGGTTGGGGCCGGATCATCAATTTTGCCTCGTTGCAGTCGCGCCGGGCTTTTCCGGGCGGTATCAGCTATGGCGCATCTAAGGGCGGCGTGGAACAGATGACCCGCGCCATGGCTGAGGCATGGTCCACCCATGGCATTACAGCCAACGCTTTGGCGCCGGGCTTTTTCCGGACAGAGTTGACGGGACCGGTTTTTGCGGACCCTGAACTGGCGCAACGCAATGCTGATCAGACGTGTATCGGGCGCAATGGCGAACCCGCCGATCTCGACGGGCCACTGATGTTCTTTTGCTCGGAGGCATCGGCCTATGTGACCGGACAAACCCTATTCGTAGACGGAGGTTTCACCGCGAAATGAAAGCGCTTGTGTACACGGACGTCGAAGAACTCTCTTACATCGACCGCCCCATGCCCCAAGCCCGCGAGGGCGAGGCGCTGGTACGCATCATGGCCTCCGGCATATGCGGGTCAGACATGCATGCATTCCTCGGCCATGATCCTCGTCGCCCCCCTCCGCTTACGCTGGGCCACGAGGCAGCCGGTATTGTGGTTGGCGGGCCCGACGATGGCCGTCGCGTTACTATCAACCCTTTGGTCGCGTGCCAAAGCTGTCAGGACTGCGAGGCTGAACGTGAAAACCTTTGCGCGCAGCGCGAAATAATCTCCATGCCGCCACGACAAGGTGCGTTTGCCGAATATGTCACCATGCCATTGCAAAACCTGGTGACCGTGCCAGATCACGTCCCGCTTGCGCATGCAGCGCTGGCGGAACCGATCGCTTGCGGCTGGCACGGCGTCCGACTGGGTCGGGCGGTTCTGGGCGGCGATCTGTCCGGTTTGCGCTGCGCTGTGATCGGGGGCGGCGCCATCGGCGTCGGTGCGGCGCTTTCGCTGTCGGCGCAGGGTGCGCGTGACATTACCGTAGTCGAGCCCAATGAGGTACGCCGAGCCCGGCTGGCCGATGTTGCAGGCTTCGAGGTCTGCGCCCCGGATGAACCGGCAATGCCTCCGGAAGGATCGGTGGATTTCGTGATCGACGGTGTCGGATTTGCCGCAACCCGCGAGACGGCGAGCCGCATTGCCCGCGCCGGTGGTGTGATTGCTCACGTAGGTCTGGGCGAGGCAACGGGGGGCCTCGATATCAGAAGGATGACCCTGCAGGAGATTACCTTCATCGGCACCTACACCTATACCGCCAAGGACTTTGTCGACACTGCTACCGGGATTTTCGACGGACGGTTGGGCCCATTGGACTGGCTGGAAGAGCGCCCCCTTTCGCAAGGTCAAAACGCGTTTCGGGACATTCGCGCCGGAACTGTGGCCGCACCGAAAATCATATTGACCCCGGAACATCACGCGTCCGACACTTGAGGCCCGATCAATCGGCCATTGGCCGTCGCACATGAGGACACGACATGCACAAGAAAATTATCGTTTCGCTGGCTTTGGATCACGGCATCAGTGAAGAAGCGCTCGCCATGGCGCGTCATCTAAAAGGAGATGACGGGGAGATTCTAGCCGTTCACGTCCATGAAATGCCGAACAGCACTGTGAATGCCTATGTCTCCGAGGATGTGATGAAGCGCGCAGTCGATGGAGCCAAAGAGAAGCTGGCGAACCGGGTGGCTAACACACCGGATGTCGAGCCGGTACTCCTGCACGGCAACCCCGGCCAATCCCTTACAAGCTATGCCAAGAAGATCGGAGCAGACTGCATCATCGTCGGATCGCACAAGCCCGGACTGAGTGATTTCTTTCTGGGTTCAACAGCCTCGCGCGTCGTGCGTCATGCGCCCTGTTCTGTTTATGTAATACGTTAGAATCCCCCCATAATGCGCTGTATATACAGCGTTTCACCACAAGGAGTACGTAGGTGTCCATCAGTACTAAAATCGTGGATGACTTCGTTGCCAACGGCATCGAGTTCGTCACCACAGTCCCGTGCAAACAGCTTGCCGGCGTCATCGACGAAGTCGAGGCGCGCGAGGAGATCTACCACATCCCCTCCAATAAGGAAGACGAGGGCATGGGCCTCTGCGCGGGTGCATTTATGGGCGGCAAGCGGCCTGCAATCATCATGCAGAACACCGCCATCGGCGTGACGATCAACACGTTGGTAACGCTGACGCAATACTACCGGATGCCGCTGCCGATGCTGATCTCCTACCGCGGTGAACTGCGTGAGCCGGTGGCCTGTCAGGTGGAAATGGCTGTGCACACCAAGGCTCTGCTCAACCAGCTCAACATTCCGACCTATCACTTTCACACGGAAAGCGATGCGGATGAGCTCGACACGATCCTGAAGTATACCTTCATGTGCAACAAACCTGTGGCGATCCTCACGGATGCGTCCTTCTGGGGAGGCTACGGCGACCAATGATCCGTTCCGAAGTTTTACGCGAAATCGCTCCGATCCTGCGGGATCATCTCGTGGTCTGTAACATCGGTCTGCCCAGCCAAGAGCTGCATATGATCGACGATCAGCCGTCCAACTTTTACATGTTGGGCACGATGGGTTTGTCTTCTTCCATCGGCCTCGGCGTAGCTCTTGCGCAGGACAAGACCGTCATCTCCATCGATGGGGACGGGTCTGTTCTCACCAACTTTGGCACATTGCCGACCATTGCCAACAACGTGGCCGACAACTTCATTCTGCTGATCGTCGACAACGGATCTTATGGCTCTACCGGCGACCAGCCGACCTACGCAGGCAAAAAGACATCGCTTGCCGCAGTCGCCAAGGCCTGTGGCTGCGAAAACGTTATCGAGTGTCAGGACAAGGACACTGGCGAGGTGCTTCAAAAGGCCATCGAAAGCAAGAAAATGACCATCATCGTGTGCAAATGCGACAGTGGGAATATCAAACTGCCCGTCATCACCATGGACCCGGTCGTGATCCGCGACCGCTTTATGAAATCGGTGCAGGCCTGATCCCTTGGGAGGGGCAAACGCCATCCACGATTATGCAGATGCTCGCCGCCTTGCGCGCAGGCGTCTTCCGTGGATGGTGTTTGATTATATCGACGGGGCGGCAGGGAACGGCGTTGCAGAAGCCCGCAACCTCGCCGCTCTGCGCGACATCGAATTGCAGCCGCGCGTTCTGGTTAACGTAAAGGATCGCGATCTTTCGGTGCCGGTTTTTGATCACGCCGGACTGGTTCCCTTCGGCATCAGCCCGATGGGCATGTGCAATCTGTCCGCGCCGGGTGCTGATCTGATGCTGGCGCGGATGGCAGCGCGACATCAAGTGCCCCTGGGCGTGTCCACCGTCGCGTCCACTTCGATGGAGAAGCTGATTGCGGCAGCGGAGGGCCACGCGTGGTTTCAGCTCTACTTCAGTGGCGATGGCAGCGGAACGGCGCGGCTGGTCGAGCGAGCCAAGGCCGCGGGTTACCGAACGCTGGTCATGACCCTGGACGTGCCGGAGGTTGGTCGCCGTCCACGTGAATTACGACGCGGGTTTAAAATGCCGTTCCGGATCGGACCGATGCAGTTCATCGATTTCGCCCTCCATCCACACTGGTCTTTGAGAACCTTGGCTGCAGGCGCCCCTGCCTTGGCGAATTTTACCGAACCCGGTTTCGAGTTTGATCGCACGGAAAGTCGGGCGGCCGCGGATTGGGACTTCCTAAAACGTCTACGGGATCAATGGGACGGCAACCTGGTGGCCAAGGGCGTGACTCATGTGGATGATGCGACACGGTTGAAAGCCGAAGGGGTGGATGCAATACAAGTGTCCAGCCATGGTGGCCGCCAATTGGATGCCGCCCCGCCTCCGATCCTGTCTTTGCGGGCGATCCGCGAGGCCGTCGGCCCGGAATTTCCGCTTTTCTATGACACCGGACTCAGATCCGGTGAAGATGTGGTCAAAGCCTACATGATGGGGGCCAGCTTTGCGTTTTTCGGGCGCGCAATGCAATTTGCGATTGCCGCCGGTGGTGAAGGAGGGCTCGCCCGCTTCTCCGAATTGGTTACCGAGGAAGTGGGACTGACATTGGCGCAGATGGGACGGACCAATTTAACCGTCGCCTTCAGCTAGCGGTCGATTATTCGGGCAATGCGTTCGGCAATCGCCTTACTGGCCTTTTTGGACGGATGAATACGATCGCCCGAATGGAAAGACCTGTCACCATGCGGCACAAGATCCTGCAAAGACACGAAATGTACGCCCGAATCCGCCTTGGCCATACGGGAAATACGGCGCTCGAGTTCATTGCCCTCGTCCCGGCAGTGTTCGATGATCGAGCCGACTCCTGGACTACGCAGGTAACCGACGTAGATGACCTGGGCACCCGACTGCCGCATCATTTGGACCATGCGCGCGATCTCACCCTTTTTCCCGTTCGGGCCAATCATACGTTGCATCTTGCCGTCGCACCGGCTGCACCCGCAGCCTAGCCAGAGATCATTTCCGCCACCATTGACAATAATCCAATCCCAATTGCCCCGCGCGTACTGCTTGGAAATGTTCAGCCCCATCGCACCTGTCACCGGCAGGTGATACAGGACCCGCGCGCCGACAACGGAACGATCAATGACGGGTTCGTTCAGTATCTGCTCGACACCATCCGCGATTCCCTGATCACGCCCGGCGTGCCATGCCATCATCGAATCCCCCATTGCGAGAATTCTGGGGGATTTGTCATGTGGAACGGTTTCGCCGCACCCAACAAGAACGAGAATTAAAGCAATCAATTGACCCCAAAGAAGCTTCATGTACACCACCATCTTTTGTCACCAGACGCCCGCATGAAAGGCGCTTCCACAGCGTCATTAGTACTTCCGGGACTCTGAAAACCCGTTAACGCTGGGCCATAATGCGTGTTCTTAAATGCAAAGATTTTTGCACAAATCCGCTCAAATGAAAAACCAAGAGAACAGCCTGATTTCAAAAATACATATTGTATTCGGTTGGTTAAAGCACTTCAAACCCTAGTGACGATTTGGAATCGCGTCAGAAATCAGCAACAATCAGTCTGCTGTAATGGCATTCGGCCCATCCGGAGAACAATCGACCCTCCCAACACATCGTTAACAGCCATGCGGCGACGAAACTCTCAACGATTCTTCTCCGAACCATCAGCTCCATAACCAAATATTGGGTCCACCGACGTCCTGACCATGCCCCACGATCTCCCCAAGAATGCCTTTAGACGCGCAGTCATCGAAGATTGACAAAAACGCAGAAAACATCTACAATTTCAGTCATGACAGAAATAACTAACAAAACGAACAGAACAGACGCTATATCACAATTCATCCTGTATTGGGGTGACATGGGTGGCCAATGGGGCGTCAACCGCTCTGTCGCGCAAATACAGGCGCTGCTCTTTCTGAGTGTTTCGCCTTTGAATGCCGAACAGATTTCCGAAGAACTCGGTATTGCACGATCGAATGTGTCCAACTCTCTCAAGGAACTCGTCAGTTGGAAGCTGATCCGCCGCGTGCCGGTGCCCGGCGACAGGCGCGAGCACTTTGAGGCAGAAACCGACGTTTGGGAGATTGCCCGTTGCGTGGCCCAAGGCCGGAAAGCGCGCGAGATTGACCCAGCCATGCGGGTGATTTCCGACTGCGTAACCACCGCTGAAAGCGAGGATAATCTCGATCCTATCATCCTCAAGCGGATGAAAGACATGCAGGAATTTTTGAGAACAGCGGACAGTTGGTATGCGCAGATGCTGGGTGTCCCGAAAGCGAAACTGAACTTACTTCTCAAGATGGGAAACAAGGTGCTCTCCGTACTGACACTGACGGGGAAGAAACTCGACTAACAAAAAAATTTGCCAATACATTTCTGTTCATACAGAAAATTCAGATCAAATTAAAAGGTACTCGACATGCAGATGAACTCTCGATTTGACCCGCACCTTCCCCGGAAAGACACCCGCTTTAGCAAACTGCTGGGGCAAGAGATGTGGCACCGAATGCCACCGGCCATCCGGCAGCGTTTCGGCAAAAGAGTCAGAGGCGGCGCGAGCGTCGCATACCAGGGGGTCGTGACAGACATGCAGATGAACTGGGCCGGGTGGCTGCTATCGCAGGCGGCACGTCTGGTCGGCGGCCCCCTGCCCTATGACATGTCCTGCGTCGGTCAGCCTGCCATCGTGGTTGTGACCGAAGATATTGCGGGAAACGGGCAATTCTGGATACGGCAGTATGGTCGGCAATCCGGGTTTCCGCAAATGGTCCACAGCTCGAAGAGATTTACGGGACCGACCGGATTGGAAGAGTACATCGGCTACGGCATCGGCATGGCCCTGAAAGTCGAGGCTCAGGAGGCGGCGCTCCTCTTCAAAAGCGACCACTACTTCCTGTCGCTTCTCGGTCTGCGCATACGCATGCCCGGCTGGATAAGCCCCGGCGCCCTGACCATCGGACACCACGATCTGGGCGGAGGCAGTTTCAGGTTTTCGCTGCGTCTCACCAATCGTCTCTTTGGGTTGTTGATCGGTCAGGATGCAGTCTTTCAGGATGCGGGAGGATCAGACTGATGCCCACTCAAGCGATCTGGGTTTTTGACAGCCTTTGTGTGCTTTGTGACGGCGGCGTGCAGTACACGCTGAAGCACGAAAAAACCGACAGCATTCGATTTGTCGCCATCCAGTCGCAGGAAGGACGCGATCTGGCGACCGCGCATGGCATTGATCATGATGATCCGGCCACATTCCTGTTCATCGAAAACGGCGCGGCCCTTGAAAAATCTGATGCCATCCTTGCGCTTGCCCGGCACTTGAAGGGCCCCGCGCGATTGGTCCTCCTGACGCGTTTTCTGCCAAGGCGGCTACGCGATGTCGGCTACGAACTACTGGCCCGCTACCGTTACCGTCTTTTTGGAAAGAAAGACGCCTGTATGGTTCCGACCGCGGCAAACCAGCACAGGTTCAGTCTATGAAACGGGCACGCATTCTTATTATCGGTGGCACCGGAGTCTTTGGCAGACGTCTGGCCCGCCACCTGATGGCTTTTAGAGGTATTGAGCTTTTCGTCACCTCCAGATCCAGCGCCAAGGCGGGCCGATTTGCCGAGGTTTTGCGTGCCGGAAGTGGGGCCACTCCGGTGCAGGGCGTGGTACTCGACTGTCACGAAAATCTAACGACTCGTCTGGACGAAATCAGACCTTTCGCCGTCATTGATTGTTCAGGCCCCTTCCAACATGCGGACTTTGAGACCGCCCGCAGTGTTGTCTCCGCTGGCGCGCATCTGATCGATTTAGCCGACGCGCGCAGCTATCTTGCAGGCTTTACCGATATGCTGGGCGAACTTGCCCGCGCAAAGGGTGTCGCAGCCCTGACCGGCGCAAGCTCGACCCCGACCCTTTCCGCCTGCGTGGTTGATCACTTGACCCGGGAATGGCAACGCGTGGACACGATCGACATCTGCATTACCCCCGGCGGGAAAAGCGAGGTCGGTCGTTCCGTCATTGAGGCGATCCTGAGCTACGCGGGCAAAGACATCCCGATCTGGCGCAACGGCCAGCTATCGCACACGTCCGGATGGTCCGAGCCGCGCCTCGTGGACATCCCCGGTCTAGGTCCCCGGCGCGTGGCAGCTGTAGAGACATATGACGCAGAATATCTGGGCTCGCGCCACGAGGTTCAGTCCCGCGTTTCCTTCTCGGCAGGGCTGGAATCCATCATTGAGCAACGCGGTATTGAAACCCTCGCGGCCTTGCGCAAAAGGCACCTGCTGCCAGACTTGGGCATCCTGGTTCCAGCGCTGCTGAAGGCAAGGCAAGTGACCCGCCTTCCCACCTCGGATCGGGGCGGCATGCAGGTGTCAGTCTGCGGTCTGGATGCACAGGGCGGATTTACACAAGCCCATTGGACTCTCGTTGCCAAAAACGACCACGGGCCCAATGTCCCCATCCTGCCTGCTGCTGCCGCGCTCGAAAAACTGTTGGCAGGCGAGGTCGAGGCCGGGGCGCGCCTCGCACATAACGCCGTCACACTGTCCGACATCCTCGCAGAGGCAAGTTCCTACGCGATAGAAACGAAGACGGAGGTAATGTCGCGCGACCACGGATTGTTTGAAGCACATCTTGGGACTGAGCGGTTTCAGCAGTTGCCACGCGCCTTGCAGCATTTTCACGGGCAAACATCGTCCCCCGTCTGGTCCGGAGAGACGGATATTGATGCGGGACACTGGTTCTTGCCGAGGTTTGTCGCGTGGGTGTTCGGCTTCCCAAAGGCCGGGCGAAACATACCCGTTTCCGTCAGCGTTGATCGAAAGATGTCGCGGCGCAGGTCCCCCATTGAGCACTGGACCAGAAGCTTCGATGGCCAGAAACTGACCTCGCGTCTGGCGCGTCAAAAAGATGGTTACCTGACGGAAACATTCTGGCCTTTCTCCTTTGTCCTCCCGGTTCAGGCAAGCCCTGACAGGATCAAGATGCCTGTTGCATCCTGGACCTTGGGCAAAGTGCCCCTACCCAGCCTCCTCGCACCAAGATCAGAGACATCCGAATTTCAGGACCACAAGGGTCGCTTTTGCTTTGATGTGCGCCTCAGCCTGCCGATGATCGGCCTGCTGGCGCATTACCGCGGCTGGCTACGCCCAATGGGTGACAGGGCTGCCCGGAAGAACGGCACCGAAACCAAGCGCCAGACATCTGGACACGGCTGACACAACAAACATGGATGGCGATTGGCGGATGAGCCTGAACTGTCCGCGATCTTATCCCGCCGCTCTGAGGCGTGCCCGAATGTACTTGGCGGCTGACCGAAAGTGGCTCGGCCCCGCCGCTTCCGCCCAGCGACCGGTTGTCCAGTTGTTGTTCGCTCCTTTCATAGGACTCCCGTAGAGCTCGGTCTCGGAGTGTTCTTCCAGGAACCGCGTCAACGCTTCGTATCTTTCCTGCAAAAGTCTGCACGCGTCATCCCAACTCATATGCGCTTGCTTACGTCGCAATTCGGCGTTGTATCGCTTCAATTCATTCCATTTGTATCCTTCCGCAGGAAAGAAGACCGGCTTGCCGGCAAGCCCGTCATGATACCACCCAAGGAACAGATCAATCCAATGCGCACGATGCGCGATCACATCCCTGACGGATGTATCCTCGTCGTCTTTCCGCCGGGCAAAGGGCTCTTCGATCTGCGTGACAAGCCTCTGTAGCTTGGCATACTCTTTCCGGGTGATGTCGAGCAGTTCTGTCTTGTTTTGTGCGGCCATGACTTTTCTCACGATACCACCCAAGTCTGGCATCTCACCTGATCCCGCGCATTGAGCCATGTCAACGGCGCCTCACCGAGCAAACAACTCTTTTGTCGAAACCCGCCTGACAGAGACCTGTGGGATGCGGCTCTTTTGACAATGGCTACGGGCGTATTGGTGGTGCCTCACGGAAAACTATGTCTAAGTCCTCTAAACCGCCGCTAAAGCTGCCGACTGCATGTTCCAACCGAAAGACCCCGAATGAAACGTTCCCGCATCAACGACACGCTGGCACAGGCGGACGAAATGATCCGTTCTTACGGCTTCACACTGCCGCCCTTTGCCTATTGGTCACCTGACGAATTCAAGGCGCGAAAGACCGAGGCACGCGCCCTGATCGACGCGCGGTGCGGATGGGACATCACCGATTACGGCGCGGGTCGGTTCGACGAAATGGGTCTGTTCCTCTTCACCCTGCGCAACGGCTTGCTGTCGGATCTGAAACGCGGCGGCGGCATGTGTTACGCGGAAAAACTGCTGATCTCACGACAGGATCAACTGTCCCCGATGCACACGCATATCATCAAGGCGGAAGACATCATTAATCGCGGCGGTGCGACGCTTGTGGTCGAACTCTTCGGCTCGGATAACGCCGGTAACTTCGCCGGGGATCGCGGGGGCACGGTCTGGTGTGACGGTATTCGCCGTGACTTCGCACCCGGAGAAAAGCTGCATCTAGCACCGGGAGAGAGCGTGACACTACGCCCGGGTGACTGGCATGCCTTCTGGGGCGAGGGCGGCGATGTGCTGGTCGGGGAGGTTTCCACCGTGAACGATGATGAAACCGATAACATCTTCCGCGAACGCATTGGCCGCTTCGCAACCATCGAAGAGGACACAGACCCGGTGCATTTGCTGGTCAGCGACTACGAGACCTGGCTGCGCTGAACCCGGCCTGCCAAGGCGGATGTCGCCCGTCCTGACGGGACACCATTGCCTAAAGCTGCTGAAGCAATCGGTGCCGCACCTGTGCCACAGCTCCGTCTGCCATGGCTGCCGAGAGATCGACAGAGTAGTCCCAACCCGGGAAAAACCGCAGCTTTGTCGCCTCTTCGATATCCAGAATATCAACCAGAAACCGGTCCAGTGGCGTGCCACTCGGCGCATCCTGAGGAAAGAGGAAGCAGGCAATATCCACGTTACCCTCCGCATCCCAGGGATAGGCGAAGGGATCAACCGAGATGTAATAGTAAGCATCGGGGATCGGTACCTCAACGCCGTCACGAGCGATCACCTCAGGATCCTCGCCAAAAACAGGACCGGCGATTGCCCAGATATGATCTTTCTGGGAGGTGTCATCGATGTTCCTGATCTTGTTTTCGAGATCAAGCCAGACACCGGTGTTCAAGCTGCCGCGCTGCGGGCTCATATTGGTCATGAAAAAGGTTTCGAGCTGTGCCAGACGCCCGAATTGCCGGTTGATGGCTTCGTTGGGCACCATGTGGCCCACATGGTATTGAATGCCGTCTTTCCGACCGAAGGTCTTTGAACTCAGCCTGATGCCTTTCTCGATGCGTTCATCGGCATAGTAGAGATGTGGGCGGTCATAGCCGACATCGCGACTGGCCCGCGCAACCCGGTACGCGGACCAGAGCGGTTGAAACCGGGTTGGACAGTACCCGGCCACGTAGCCGTGGTTGATGAGGATAGAGACCTCATGGTCCTCATCTTCGTTGACCGGCGCGCCCTTGAATAAAAAGAGGTCAATCAAATGCGCGAAGTGCTGACTGCTCGGGTGAACCTTGGTGTTATCGACCATCGAAAAATCCTTTTTGAATGAATGGTTTTCACTGCCCGGCGGGCGGGTCAGTTATTGATCCGCCATGCAGCGGCCAATTCATCCCCGTCAAACCCCTGCAGATAGAGAGTGTCGAAGGCGCCAACATCCTCAATGGTCAGTTCCGTATCACCATCCTCGACGTCCAGCGCGCCAATCGGCCGATTGTCCAGATAGACATCGACCCGCGCGAGGTTCTCTGTTTCGATGGAGATCGTAAGATCGCCAGCTTGCTGGCTCACAATCTCACCACGCAACACCCGTGTCGGCAGTTCAGCAAGCTTGCTCGCCGCGAATTCAATCAGATCGACATTGCCATCCAGCAAATCGGCGCGTGTCGGATTGTGCAGAAAATCGGGTTGCACCCCCAGATCCTCAACCGGCGTGCCGGAGCGGTCCTTGACCCTTAGGGTGCGCCGGATGGCGACCCGCATGTTCGCGCCCCCCGGCAGCCTGGCATAGGGACCACCGCGACCCGCCAGCCGCCGCAACAGCGAATGCGTCCAGACATTCGCACCGCCTGCCCCGGTGTTGCCGTCCACCCCAATGATCGGGCCAATATCGTGATCCTGAAATCCGGCGGCAAAGATGTCAGTGGTCGAATAACACTTGGCATCTGTGATCAGCACAACCGGCCCCTGATACCGTTGCCCGATGCCATTCGCCGTCTCAACCTCCGTGATCGGATAGCTTCTGGAGTAGACTGCCCCGGTTGAAATCGATTCCTCCATGGAGTCGCGCCACGGCGCCAGGTCAAGCCCGATCACCGAGGACGAGGGCGCGTTCTTGCGAACAATATCGAGGTTGAGCGCTGTATTGATGAATTGTGTGCGTTCCGTCTCGATGGGCTGAGGCGTCAGTACCTGCAACAGCCGCTCGCCCGCATAAATCAGGCCACCGCCATTGCCGCGCACATCGATGATCAGACCGTTTTGCGGCAACAATTCGGCAAGGCGCACGAACTCGGCCACGAAGGCATCGGCATCGTCCACACTAAACGTGTGAATGCGGATGTGCCCGACCTGCCCCGCCGCAGTGTCCACTGTCTTGGCGTGCAGGACCGATGGCATCGACGACGGCACCGCCTCACCCACATCAAATTTCTTACGCCTGCGCGACGGCTTCTTCGCGCGGACAGCGGCTTCGGCGGCCACGACTGAAGGTGCGAACAGCAGCTTCTTGGCGATACCCGCAAGCTCGCCGTCGATGTCCACGCCCATTGCGAAGGCGTTGCCACTGACGTCCTCGATTTGCGCAACCACGGCACCTGAAGCATCAGGCGTGAAGACCAGCCAATTCAGCCTGATTTCATGTTCAGCGCCATCCGCTGTCCGGTATCCAACCAACACGAAATCCTCATCCGGGGGCAGCGACTGGATGAGCGGCCGGATGGTCATCCGCTCCAATCCGCGGGCCCGGCGGGCCTCCATGTTTGAGCCTGCAAACCGGGTGGCGTTGGTCGCCACCGCCAGATCAATCGGTGCCCCGTTCCAGGACGTGACCTCAACGCCCGGACCAAAAGGGGGCTGATCCAGTCCAGCGACCAGATGAGACACCAGATAGCGTCGCTCATCGCCCTCGAAATAGCTTTCCAGCAGGAACGGCACATAGGCGGTTTTTGCGTTGTAGGGCGCGGGCAGAAAGTAGTTGGTGTGCAGGTCCCGCACCGAGGTGAAGATACGCAGCATTTCTGCGTGGAACTCCAGATCGGACATTTCGTCTTCGGAGGATTCCAGTTTCTGCAACAGCAGGCTCAGCGCCTGAACCGGGCGCACAGCATGCATGTTTTCCTTGAGCGGCAAATGCACGTAGTTGTCCCGAACCAGAACCATACCCTGTCGCACCAGTTGGATTTTCTCATCCGTTGCAAGTTCACTCGGCGTCTTGCGGAAATCCGGCAGCGTTTCGGTCGCGGCCATCACCGTCTTCACTGCGGCGTGGGTATGCATCAAAAACGGGGCGGCAAGATCCTTGCGACGGTTGCGGGTGGGTGTCTTTGGTTTGTTCAATGAACGTTGGAGCGTCTTACGGGCCATATCCTTCTCCAAAAAATGTACTTGAGTTAAAAAATCGACTGAATTGGGCATCACGATCAAAATTCTCGGAGCCGTTGCACCTGCCACGATAACCCGAAGTTGCAGAATCTCAAAATCGGGCCTTGATCCGACTGAGCGCTGCACATCGCACCTGACCTCCGCACCCACCGGGGTTCAAGCGTGCGGTAGCTGCCTGAAAGAGCTCGATTTGCGCGGCCTCCGGGCGTCTACGCGCCCTATTTCGAAGGAACGGAACAGAATGCCAAAAGATCCTGCACCCTGTCCAAAGTTATCAGGTCCGGTGCACTGGCGTCCGAAGGCATCCCGGCCAATTGTTGGGTACGCGGGCTAGGCGGGTGCCGCTGTATTCAACGCGCCCCCGGATCGATGCTTTGTGCTCCAGATGTTCAGCAGGGCAACTGCGGCTTCCTCGCGTGCATCCGCATAAAGCGCGATGGCAAGGGGTTCGTGCCCGAGCTTGTGCGACAGGGAAAGAAACTCGCCCGTTTCGATCTCCCTATGCGCCATGCTGAATGGTATCCAGCCGACCCCGAGCCCCTTCAGCGCCATCTCCTTGATACCGCTGGAAAACGCAGATTCGCAAACTGGGTTATCCGTGAACCCTTGCGTCCCGAACGGCCGTTCCGCCTTGCCCAGCACCTCGCCGAAATAGCTATCCTCAGGATAGACAATCGCGGGCGTGTCGCTGGCGATCATGGCATCACCCGTTACGCCATAACGCAAGCCACCGCCCACAACCGGGATCAGCTGATCGCTGCCCCAGATTTCGCGCCGCACCGTATCTCCAAACGGAAGCGGCTCCGTGTTTTCAGTCTCGTAGCACAGCAACATGCTCGTATCGCCGCGCAGGAAGAGAGAGACGCAGTCATGGTGGTTGCCGGCACGAAGCCTGAACTTCAGCGACGGATAGTACTGTTTGGCATGCAGGGCCATTTCCGGAAATGTTGAGAAGATCGGCGCGTGCTGCGCCGCTATGGCAACAGTCGTACTTTCAGGATCGAAGTTCGCGATCTTGCCGCGCAAGGCCCGGATACGAGCCGCCAGTGCACGAATTTCATCTTCATTCGCGCTGAGCGCAGCATTGATATCGATCCGGTTGGTACCGCGCGTGAGGATTGGCGCGCCAATCCAGTTCTCCAGCCCCCTGATCCGCCGCGAGAAGGCGGGTTGCGTGATGTTTCGCCGCGATGCCGCGCGGGTCATATTGCCCTCTTCCAGCAGCACCAGAACGTCCTCAAGCCATTGCGTATCCATGCTCTCCCCCTCTTTTGCCCATACAATAAGTATGAACAGGCAGAGAAAGAAGCATTATTCTTCACTTCGGCATTCGGCCTAGTTTGGGCACAGCAGTTTGAAGGACCCAAACCCTATGTCAGTGAGCGACGAGACAACGACGCCGGAACCGGCGAGCGCACCGGAGATGATGGCAAGCCGATGCAAGGGTCTGTCGATCGCGCTTGCCCGTTTTCCGCGGGTGCGTCTGGGACATCTACCCACCCCGCTGGAGCCCATGGATCGCCTGAGCGAACATCTGGGCGGGCCGCGGCTCTGGGTGAAACGGGACGATTGCACCGGGCTGTCATCCGGGGGCAACAAGACGCGCAAACTTGAATACCTGATGGCCGATGCGCAGGCCAAGGGGGCCACTTGCATCGTGACGCAGGGCGCTACCCAGTCCAACCACGCGCGCCAAACGGCAGCAGCAGCCGCGAAACTGGACATGCGCTGCCACATTCTGCTGGAAGACCGCACGGGATCGAACGATCCGAACTACACATTGAACGGCAACGTCCTGCTGGATCGCTTGCATGACGCCACGGTGTCAAAACGCGCCGGCGGCACCGATATGAACGCAGAGATGGAAGCTCTGGCTGCAACACTGCGCGATGATGGCCAAACGCCCTACATTATTCCTGGCGGCGGGTCGAACCCGACCGGCGCGCTCGGCTATGTGAACTGTGCGCGTGAGCTGGTGGAGCAAGCGACCGAGATCGGCCTGCACATCGACGCCTTTGTGCATGCAACCGGCAGCTCCGGCACGCAGGCCGGGCTGGTCACCGGCTTGGCCGCGATACAAAGCGATATGCACCTCTTGGGGATCGGCGTGCGCGCGCCACATGGTAAACAGGAAGATATGGTGTTCGATCTTGCCCAGCGCACGGCTGATCATCTGGGCACCGGATTGCGGATCGACCGGACGCAGGTGCGTGCCAATTGCGATTATGTCGGGCCGGGTTACGGCCTGCCAACCGAAGGCATGATCAAGGCGGTCAAACTTCTGGCACGGACCGAGGGCCTTTTGTTCGATCCGGTCTATTCCGGCAAGGGGCTGGATGGCCTAATTGACCTGATCCGCAAAGGATACTTCGACGGGATGGACAACATTGTCTTTCTGCACACCGGCGGCAGTGCTGCCCTCTTCGGTTACCCGGACACTTTCGATCTGCATGGATATGTGGACTAAAAAAACCCAGAAATACAACAAGGAGACGAACGATGTCGTTCAAGAAATCACTGATCACTGCCCTATGCGCCTTGGGGCTGTCCGCCCCCGCCGCCCTCGCGGACGGCCACGGCGGCACATTGGATAAAATCGCTGCAAGCGGCGAAATTGTCATCGGACACCGCGAAAGCTCGGTCCCGTTTTCCTACCTCGACGACAATCAGGACCCAGTGGGGTACTCCATTGACCTCTGCCTCAAGGTCGTCGACGCGGTTGCTGCCGAACTGGGCAAGGAACTGACGGTGAAATACGTGCCTGTCAATCCCAAGACCCGGATCGCCCTGATGGCCAATGGCACCATCGATCTGGAATGCGGATCGACCACCAACAACCTGACACGGCAACAGCAAGTGGAATACCTGCCGGTGACCTTCGTGACCGGGACAAAGATCCTGACGCGTAAGGATTCCGGGATCGGGTCGGTCGCCGATCTGGATGGGAAGGCCGTGGCCCTGGCGCAAGGTACGACGAATGAGCGTGCCGTTCTGGCCGCCGTTGAAGCCGCCGGTCTCGACGTCAAAGTCCTGCCGGTGCGGGATCATGCCGAAGGGATGTTGTCGCTGGAGACCGACCGCGTGGATGCCTATGCCACGGACCACATCCTACTCTTCGGTCTCATCTCGAAGTCCAAGACCCCTGAGGAATTCGCTGTTGTCGGTGATTTCCTTTCCTTTGACCCCTATGCGCTGATGGTGCGGCGGGATGACAGCGCCTTTGAATTGATCGGTAAGAAAGCTCTGGCAGAGGTGTTCCGGTCCGGCGAGATCAATGCAATCTATGCCAAATGGTTCGACCCGCTGGGCGTCCCGGCTGATCCGCTCTTGCAGGCGGCATTCAAGCTGGGCGCTTTGCCGAACTGACGCGGTTCCGGGCCGGGCACGCATGATGTGACCCGGCCCCGGATCAACAGGTGCAGTGGGGCAAACGAACATGAACTACAATTGGAACTGGGGTGTTCTCTTTGAAGAGCAATACCTCAACTGGCTGATCTCCGGGTTTGGCTGGACCATCTCCGTCGCTCTCTCGGCATGGTGCATCGCGATTGTCATCGGCTCGCTGGTGGGGGTCGGCAAGACGGTCCCCAACAAAGTCATTCGCGGCATCTGCGCCACCTATGTCGAGATCTTCCGCAATGTTCCACTGCTGGTTCAGATGTTCATCTGGTACTTTGCGGTGCCGGAAATGCTGCCCGAGGACTGGGGCCGCTGGATGAAGCGAGACCTGCCTAACCCGGAGTTCGTGACCGCCGTGGTCGCGCTCGGGCTCTACACCGCCTCCCGCATTGCCGAGCAGGTGCGCGCGGGCATCGAAACAGTCCCGCCGGGCCTGTCTGCTGCGGCAACGGCGCATGGTCTCAGCACCGCGCAAACCTACCGCTATGTGCTCCTGCCGATCTCCTTCCGCATCATCGTCCCGCCGCTGACGTCGGAATTCCTGACCGTTTTCAAGAATTCCTCCCTCGCGCTAACGATTGGCCTGCTGGAATTGACCGCGCAGAGCCAGCAGATCGCGGAATACACCTTTCAGGGGTTCGAAGCCTTCACCGCCGCCACCGTGATCTACGTCTGCATCGCATTGGTCGCGACCATCCTGATGCAGGTGCTGGAGAAATACACCCGCATCCCGGGCTATGTCGGCAAGGAGGCCTGAGCGATGACGGATTTCGATTTCAACGTCATATGGTCGTCCCTGCCTTTCCTGTGGCAGGGCCTTCAGCTTAGCTTGTTGCTGACCTTTCTATCCATCATCGGCGGTATTGTTCTGGGCACTCTGCTGGCGCTGGCGCGGCTCTCCGGCATTGCCCCCCTCGCGATTGTGGCAGCCACCTACGTCAACCTGATCCGCTCTGTACCGTTAATCCTGGTGATCTTCTGGTTCTACTTTCTGGTGCCCCTGGCACTTGGCCGCCCCATCGGCGGTTTCTATTCCGCGCTGATTGCCTTCGTGCTGTTCGAAGCGGCTTATTATTCGGAAATCATGCGCGCGGGCATCCAGAGTGTGAAACGCGGACAGGTGCATGCCGGGCAATCCACCGGCCTGAGCTACTGGCAAATCCAGCGCTATGTCGTCCTGCCGCAGGCCTTTCGCAATATGGTGCCGATCCTGGTCACCCAAGGCATCATCCTCTTTCAGGACACCTCGCTGGTCTTCGTGGTCAGCCTGCGGGATTTCATGACCGCCTCCTCCATCGTGGCGCGCACCGAGGGCAGGCTGGTTGAAATGTATCTCTTCGCTGCCCTTGTCTATTTCGCAATCTGCTTCTCCGGTTCGATGCTGGTCCGAAGCCTCAAATCCCGGATGGCTACATGATCGACATTGAAAACATATCCAAGTGGTACGGTGACTTTCAGGTCCTGACAGACTGCACGACGCAGGTCGCCAAGGGGGAGGTTGTTGTCGTCTGCGGACCATCCGGTTCCGGCAAATCGACCCTGATCAAATGCGTAAACGGTCTGGAGCCTGTCCAGCAGGGTCGGATTTCCGTGGATGGGGATGACGTGACCGCCAAGGGTGCCAATCTGACCGCGCTGCGCTCCCGGATCGGTATGGTGTTTCAGCACTTCGAGCTCTATCCGCATATGAGCGTGCTGGAAAACCTCTGTCTGGCGCAGGAAAAGGTCCTCAAACGCCCACGAGCCGAAGCCGTCACCCGGGCTGAAAAGTTGCTCGACCGCGTCGGCATGGCCGATCACGCCGCAAAGTTTCCCAGCCAGCTTTCGGGCGGCCAGCAACAACGCATTGCGATTGCACGATCTCTGGCCATGGACCCGATTGCGATGCTCTTTGACGAGCCGACCTCGGCGCTGGATCCCGAGATGATCAAGGAGGTGCTGGACGTCATGGTGGAACTTGCGCAGGAAGGCATGACCATGATGGTGGTGACCCATGAAATGGGCTTTGCCCGAAAGGTCGCCGACCGGGTGATTTTCATGGACAATGGCGCCATCGTCGAGGACAGGCAAACCGCGGCCTTCTTCGACAATCCCGAAAGTGAGCGCGCGCAGGATTTCCTGTCCAAAATTCTCGATCACTGATCGACGTTCAGCCCATTGAGGGTCTCCGACAGACGTTTTTCAGATGCTTGCCAAAGGCCCGGGGCTGTGGTGACAGGATCAGGTCTCCTGTCCGATGAGAGCGCGGAGCCAGATGCCGAGCTCCTTTGCCGATCGCACTGTTTCGGGGTGGTCATTCATGATGACGCTGTTTGGCATCCCTGCGTGTTGCGCATCCTTTGGGTCCTGCACAATGGTTTGCCCGCCCATGTCATAGATCACCTGGGCCCCGCGCATCCCGTCTTTCATTGTGCCTGAAAGGACCACGGCAATCGCCCGGCTGCCGTATTCAGCCGCAAGCGTCATAAACAACGCGTCGATAGAGGGGCGAAATCCGGAATCTCGTACGAGGCTGGAAAGATGAATTCTTTCGTTCCGGAAAAATGCATGGGTCGCGCCGGGCACGGTGTAAATCCAGCCTTTCCGCAATTTTTCACCGTCTTCAGCGCGCTTGATCGGCAGATCACTCACAAGCTTCAAAACATCCGCCAACCTGGAGGAAGGTTCGCTGTGCACGGCAATCACAATGGGCGCGTCAAGATCCGCAGGAAGCTCCGCAATCAGATCCTTGATCGCCGCCAGCCCGCCAGCCGATGCCCCAATCGCAACGACGAACTCAAGCTCATCTGCAGATGCCATATACTATCCATTTCCCCTGATCCGGGAAGCCTAGAGAATACGTCGGCTGCCCGCAAGGCGTGGCAGCGCCCCCGGGGCGACGTCGCAACAGGGGCGATGCTTCAGGAATGCAAGGTCGGATCACTGATCCGCGCGCAATGACACACATTGAGACCGCTGTCCTGCTGTGGTAGCGCGGATATGTGAGAGTATTGCGACGAACAGGCACGCCGCGCAGGGTACGTCAGACCGGAGATGACAGCCCCGCGTCCTCCTTGCTGGGGTATGTGTGGCGCATGAGCGAATGGCATCAGGTTGCGGTTTGCCTGCTGGCGGTCTGTGTCGCCGTCCTGAACCTGGCCCCCTTGGAACTGCAACGGCGCATCGTGAACGAGGTGGTGGAAAGCCGGGATGTCTCCATGCTGGTGCAGTTTGGCACCGCCTACGTGGTGCTTATCCTTCTACATCAGGCGGTCAAATACGTTCTTTGGATTTATCAATCCTGGATCACGGAAAGTGCCAGCCTCTATACACGCCGCCATCTTCTGACCCTTCACGAGGAACGCAACGGCGACGCGGCGGACGGCAACGGGCGCGCCGTGTCGATTGTGGGGTCGGAGGTGGAAAAACTCGGCGGTTTTGTGGGCGAGGCGCTGTCAGGGGCTTGTGCCAATGGGGCGATGCTGCTGGGCGTCGCGATCTACATGTTTGTGGTGGAGCCCCAAATTGCCATCTTCGCCCTTGGATTTCTAGTGCCGCAGGTGGTGCTGACCCCGCTTTTGCAGCGGCGCCTCAATCGACTGATCGAAGAGCGTGTCGGCCTTTTGCGCGACCTTGGCGACGAGATTTCAGACCACAGTGTTGAAACACGGGACCAGTGCAAAAGCCTTCTGACAGATATCTACAAGAACCGTATGCGCTTTTTCATCCTGAAATTCGCCATGAAATCAGCGCTCAATCTGTTGAATGCGATGGGTCCGTTGACGGTCCTGCTGTTCGGCGGATATCTCGCCATGCAGGGCGAGGTCCAGTTGGGTGTGATCGTTGCCTTCATCTCCGGGTTTGAACGGATTTCGTCGCCGCTGCGCGAACTCATCGGTTTCTACCGGGTGGCGGCACAGGCCAATGTGCAACACCGGCTGATCGCGGACTGGATGTCCAAGTAAGCGTCGCCTTCGACTATTCCCCACGCGACAGCAGGTCTTCTTCTCCCTCCTCGACACGTGTGGTCGCCTGTTGCTGCAAATCCTCCGCCTCATTTGCCAGATCGGCGTCGAGGCTGGAATGAGCGGGTTCATGAGGCAGCTGCGCGGGGGCCTCTGTCTGAACAGGCTTTGCACCCGCGGCGTCCTCGCCGTCAGACGCGTTCTTGATCGGTATTCCCTGCGGGAAGATAACCTCACGGGCTTCATCCGGCATGGAAACACCGCCTTCGGTCAGTGCCTTCTTGGCCTGTCGCAACAGGGCTGATTTGAGTTTAAGGGGCGAGAGTTTGGAAAAATCATACCAGTAATAGACCTTGACGTTCACGGTCGAGGCCCCCAGCGAGTCCACCAGCACCATCGGGTGCGGATCGTCGTAAATCATATCGTTTTCAACCAGCAAATCGGTGATGATCTGCTGCACCTGAACGACAGAGGCGTCATAACCGATGCCCACATCAAAGGTGTCACGCCTTTTCGCCGCGGCGGAGAAGTTCTCGATGGTATTCTTGAAAACAGCCGAGTTGGGGATCTGGATGTGATTGCCTTCGCCAGAGATGAGGACCGTGCTGCGGGTGTTCATGCTCTGCACCAGCCCCTCCTGACCGTCGACGCGAATCCAGTCACCGCGCCTGAAAGGCTGCCGGATGCTCAGCAGCAGGCTGGCGAGGAAATTCTCCGCGATATCGCGAAAGGCGAAACCGATCACGATGCCCAGAACACCGGCGCCGCCCATGACCGACAGGGCCAACTGGGTCAGACCGGCAATCTGCAGCACCAGATAAAGCCCCAGGAGGAACACCGGGAAGGATATGGTGCGCGCAATGATGTCTTTCAGAAACGGCGACTGGATTCGGCTGCCCATCATCCATCTGGCAATGCGCGACACCAGCCGGGCCAGCATCCACGACAGCGGCAGAATGAACAGCGACAGCAACACGAGCGGCATCGCGACAATTGTCTGCTGCATGAAGTTGCGCAATTCCCGCCGCGCCGGATCAAGGCTCCAGGAAACCTTTTGCTCCACCTCCAGCCGGTTGACGACGGCGACGACCCCATCGGTCTTTGCTGCCAGATCCCGCGCCCATGTGCGGTGGTCCGCCAGTGCCACGGTCCCGTCAAGGAATGCGACCCCCTCCTGAACGCGCACCACAGGATTGATGAACCAGCCCGTCGCCTCAAAAATGCTTTCGACACGCTCGGCAATTGTCACATCGCTGGCCGTGGGTTCGAGTGCCACGGTCTGCTCCGGTACGGATATGTCGGCATCCTGGTTCGCGTCCTGTGCCGCGACGGAGGTGGTCAGCAAACTGATCACGATGAGGCCGAGGAAACCCTGGCGCAGGGTCGTCAGATTCAAGCAAATCATAAAGGTGTCCCGGATACTGGCCGACCTTCGGCCGTTCTACTGAATACTCTGGCTCAAAGATTGCGCTGAAGTGAGCCGGGATGGAAAGCCCCCGCCGGCGGTATCCTTGCGTGCATGATGAAATTTGTCAGCGCAACGTCCCTGCGCCTTTCTGTGTTGCGCGTGTCGCGTGCAGAACATAAAGTGAACAAATGACTCGCATGACCGTCAAAAGAAAGCTCGAAATCCTGAGCGATGCCGCCAAATACGATGCCTCATGCGCCTCGTCAGGTTCCAGCAAGCGCGACTCGCGGGATGGCAAGGGGCTCGGCTCGAACGAAGGCAGTGGCATCTGTCACGCCTATGCCCCGGACGGACGGTGCATCAGCCTGCTCAAGATCCTGATGACCAATTTCTGCGTCTACGACTGCAGCTATTGCGTGAACCGGGTGTCTTCGAACGTGCCACGTGCACGCTTTACCGTAGATGAAGTCGTGGACCTGACGATCAACTTTTATCGGCGCAACTACATCGAAGGGCTGTTTCTCTCCTCAGGGATCATCCGCTCGCCGGACGCAACGATGGCGGATATGGTGCGGATCGCACGCAGGCTGCGCAAGGAGGAATCCTTCAGGGGATACATTCACCTGAAGACCATTCCGGACGCGGCACCCGAACTGATTGCCGAGGCGGGTCTGCTGGCGGATAGGCTGTCGATCAACGTCGAATTGCCTACGGATGCCGCGGTCGAGGCCTACGCGCCGGAAAAAAGCCCCGAGCAGATCCGGGGCGCAATGGCAGATGTCAGGCACCGCAAGGACGCGGCACAGGACAGGTCACACCGCGGTCGCCGTCCACCGCGGTTCGCGCCCGCCGGTCAGTCGACGCAGATGATCATTGGCGCGGATGGCGCGACAGACAAAACGATCCTGGGCCGCTCCACCCGGCTCTATGGCGACTACAAGCTCAAGCGCGTGTATTACTCGGCCTTTTCGCCGATCCCGGACAGCTCTGCCAAACTGCCCCTGATCAGCCCGCCGCTGCAGAGAGAGCACCGTCTGTATCAGGCGGATTGGCTGCTGCGCTTTTACGGGTTCGAACTGGATGAAATCACCTCGACCACGCGCGACGGCAATCTCGACCTGGCGGTCGATCCGAAACTCGCCTGGGCGCTGGAACATCGCGCATTGTTTCCGGTGGACGTGAACAAAGCCCCGAAAGAGCTGTTGCTGCGGGTGCCCGGTTTTGGCGTGAAGACGGCCAAGCGGATCGTGAGCACGCGCCGACATTGTTACCTGCGCTATGACCATCTTCTGCGGATTGGCGGCGCGATGAAAAAGGCCCAGCCCTTTATCGTCGCGGGCGGGTGGAGCCCGGGCAGCCTGACCGACAGCGCCTGCTTGCGTGCGCGATTTGCGCCGTCGCCCGAACAGTTGACCCTCTTTTGATGTATCACGTCGTGATCCCCAAAATCGGAGCTGCCACTGCGTGGCGCACGGCGGCGCGGGGCTTTCTCGCAGCGCAGATCCCTCCTCATGAAATATGCTGGCAAGAGCCTGGAACCGCGCCAGAACTTTTTGCGCACACGCAGGCGCTCCCGCCCACAGGCGACATCAAGGTGTCCCGCCGCTTTGTAGCGATGGCCAACAGCGTTGTCTGGCATCGGGATCGCGACCGTTTCGCGCACCTTTACGGTTTTCTGTGGCGGCTACGGGATGCACCACATTTGATCGGCGATCACGGTGACCCGCATCTCGCGCGCTTGCGGCGGATGGAAAAGAACGTGCACCGATGTCAGCACAAGATGAAAGCCTTTGTCCGCTTTCGGGAGATCGGCGATCCGGAAGCGCCACGCCGCTCTTTCGCTGCGTGGTTTGAGCCCACGCATCACACGGTCGAGCCGACGGCATCGTTTTTCGCGAGACGCTTTGGGGACATGGACTGGCGGATCATAACGCCTGACAAAACCGCCATATGTGTTGATGGGGTGGTATCGTTTTCAGCGGGCCAAGCGCGCCCGGATTTACCCGAGGATGCTCACGAAGACCTGTGGATCGCTTATTTCGAGAACATCTTTAACCCCGCCCGCCTGAAGGTGTCGGCGATGTGTTCTGAGATGCCCAAGAAATACTGGAAAAACCTGCCCGAGGCGGTCGCCATCCCGAACCTCGTGAAAACTGCGCCCGAGCGCGCAGAGAAAATGGCCCGCGCCGCACCGACCTTGCCGCCACTACGCGCGGAAAGGATGAAGGAGCGGCTTGCACAGGGCAACGCAACGGACGGGGCGCTGCCTTCTCAGACCTCTGCCCCGCGCCAAAGAAAGTGACCTGGCCGGTCGCCAGGAAAGACTGCGCCTTGCGACGTCAGGCACAAAGGCCGATCGCTCGCATCCGTTCAGGTTGTGCAAGAACTTCACAGGAACATCTTCAATTCATATTGTCCAAGTGTCCGCTCCGCGCCGAGAGAGGCCATGAAATCGCGGAAACCATCTGAGGCGTTGTCGGCGTTGATCACACGCAGACTTTGCACGTCCCGATAACTTCCCAGCAGTGCGCCTGCGATCCCCATGCGCCGTTTGTCTTGCCTGACGGCAATCTGCGCCAGGGTCCCCGTGCTTGGAACAATCGCAGCGTAACCTGCCACCCCTGCACCGTCGAAAACCGCATGACATGTCACATCATCGGCGATCGCGTTCAAGGATTCAGCGTCGTTTTGCCAGGACGGCCGAAAATCCTGCAGGGGCTGAACAGCCTGCGCCACCGCGTGCCAGGAAACCTCTGACACCTCATGTTGCCCCGCCGGACCTTCTGGACGCGACAGAGCATAGCAATCCAGAACACGCGCGGTCGTCATCCCGAGCGACAGATACAGATCATGGGCCTGTTTGTTGTCGATCAACACTTCTGTCTGCAAACTTGCCGCCCCGGCGCGTTTGAACGCCGAAAGGCACTCTGCGGCAAGGGCGCGCGACAGCCCACGCCGCCGATGTGTCGGGTCAGTTCCGCTGGAAATCAGATAACCTGCCGCGCCGCGAACGGACACGAGCCAAATTGCGGCAATTTCACCATCGATGAGCGCAACTCTGGACGCCGCACGATCAAGCCCTCTCTGGCGCATCATGAAAGTGAAGGCCTCAGTCGTCAGATGCATCGGCACTGCGTAGTCGGAGAAGGATCGGTTCATCGCAGCACACAACGCCTCCATCGAGCAGGCTTCTGCGGATTGGATTTTTGCGGGACTGGTAATGGCTGATGATCCTTCAATGCGGGCAGGTGTGTTGTCTTCGGGTTGCATGAACGGGTAGCGATAATTTGTCGTCATCCAAGTGCGACCTAAAATCAACCGTTCTCGCTGAATTTCAGTGCATGTTCAGCTGCCGGACGCCAATCGAAAACCCAAGCGCGGCACAAAGAGGCCTTGTCGCCACTCAACGTCGGCGCAATCAAACAGCGCCATACACCAGATTAGACGTCGCCGTTTCTGCGCGACATAAACACAGCCGATACCTGCATTGCGCCTTTTATTGGTAGAGTGACACGTCGACAGCGTAACACCCAGCAAAACAGTCAATGTCCAAGGCTTGGAGTTTCAGATGCTTAAGCGCCTTTCGCCAAACACTCTCCGTGCAGTTCCTGAACAGTACCAAGGCATATATGTGCACGGCACCGAGATCACGGAACCACGTAGGTTCGTCTTCCTATCCGGCCAGATCGGTGTGGCGCCGGACGGCACGACCCACGCGAGTTTCAAAGATCAGTGCAACCAAGCGATTGACAACGTCGAGGCACTCTTGGTTGACGCGGAGATGACGACTGCCGATATTCTGCGGGTCACCTACTTCGTGACTGACGCTGACAACCTGGCAAGTCTTTCCGAGGTGCGCCAGACCAGATGGAATGAGGGAAATGCACCTGCCGTGACAACTTTGGTTGTGGCCGCGCTGGCCGCTCCCGATTTGTTGGTAGAAATCGAAGTCACGGCTGCGAAGTAATCTGTTTCAGATTGACCCGTAATCTTCCGGAGATATGCAGTTTTAGACCGCAAATCCTTAGGTGCAGACGTGCTGCTTCTAAGTAAGACGATCGCTCGGTAGGCATTGGGGTCAAAGACTGCTCCCGGAGTATCTCTCCGAACGGTGCTTGCTGAAAAGCTGCTTGCTCAGGCGCACTTCAGCAGCCAGCCAGCTAGACAGCTTTTCAAATGCATCGGTCTGCGCAAAATCATATGTGGTAACCAACCAGTATTTGGACGCAACTGATTTGGGTGGCCCGGAGTTGACGAGCAAACCAGCCTCCAGATCACTTTCGAAGAGCAAGCTGCGGGCAAGCGCATGTCCCATACCACCTATGGCCGCCTGTATCGCAACATCCGTACGCTCGAATGTCACAGAGGTGTCAAAGGGACCTTCTCCATATCTTTCAGCCCCAAGATACTGCTCCCACGAGTTGTCGGGATCGTCCATCTCGGCGCGCGTATCCCGTAACAGCACCGCGCGGCGCTCGCCGCTCATCAAGGATGATGCCAAGCTGCCGCTGGATACGGGGATGGCAAAGCAACTTGACAGCACGGTCGCGTACAAACCGGGGTATGGGCCCGGGCCGAAGCGGATCGCAGCATTTGATGCGCTGCTCGGGCCAAACTCCGTTAGCTCGTCATCTACGTTGAGCGTCAGTTTCAAACCACTCGCCTGAGCGCGCGTCATGGCGGGCACGACCCATTTCATTGCAAGAGATGAAGAGAGGGACAGAGTTGCCCCGTCGCGCTGCTGAATGCGAAGGACGGCATCCAAGGCGTGTTCCAGCGCATCCGTTGCGCTTTCACAAGCCGCGCAAACTGGCCCACCTTGCAGCGTTGGCGTCACGTTTCGCGTGGTACGCGTGAAGAGAGCGAACCCCAGGTCTTCCTCGAGAGCGTTGATTTTATGACTGATGGCGGACTGATGGACGCCCAGCTCATGCGCCGCCTGCGTAAAGCTCATTGTCCGAGACACGGCCGCAACGGTTGGCGCCGCCGCTGCAAGTTTCCGAACAGATTTCTGATTAGTTCTTTTCATGAAAATAGCTCATTAATATATGATCCATTTTCACGCAAACTCCTTTTATAGATGGGCATAACTATCCACCTGAGGAAGGTACCATGAACATAACAGATGAGAAGACAAAAGTGACTGCCCACATCGTCAATGGCTTCGTCAAAAACGGAACGGGTGGAAATCCTGCTGGCGTAGTCTTCGATGCAGATCATCTAACCGATGAAGACATGTTGCAAATTGCGGCAAAGATTGGCCTGTCAGAAACGGCATTCGTGTCCAGCTCTGATGAAGCCGGGTTTAGGTTGGACTTCTTCACACCGAACCGCCGTATTGCGCATTGCGGTCACGCGACAATCGCCGCCTTTGCGCATATGGCCGAGACCGGTGCCGTTGCTGAAGGCGAAACGTCAAAGATGACGGTCGATGGTCCACGCAAGATCATCATCAAGGGCGAGCAAGCCTTTATGGAGCAGATCGCTCCCTCTTATGAAACACCCGCACAATGGTCAGGCAAGGGTGTCTCGCTCCCGGATGTACTGCGCTCCCTGGGGCTCGGCGAGGCCGACATGATGGAGGGCGTTGACCCCCAGTTAGTCAATACCGGGAACAGTTTCGTGGTTGTTCCGGTCAAGAATGAAGACGTTCTCGCCGGGATTACACCAGACCTGGACGCAATCAGCGCGATCAGCGACAAACTCGACCTCATCGGCTACTATGTATTTGCGATGTCGCCTTCTTCTTCGAGCCACGCGACGACGCGGATGTTTGCCCCGCGATACGCAATCCCGGAAGAAGCTGCTACGGGTATGGCCGCTGGCCCGCTGGGATGTTTTCTCTACGATGTCATGGGCATCAAAGAGACCCATATGACCATCGATCAGGGTGATTTCATGACCCCGGCTTCACCAAGCACAATCATGGTCGATCTGACGCTTGATACAACCGGAGCGATCACAAGCCTGACTGCGGGTGGGTACGGGCGCTCGATGCGACAAATGGAGATTGAGCTCGAATGACAGGCTCTCCGCCCCGGGGTCATAGGGCCCCGGGCGTGTCAGCCAAAAGCGGGACACGCGGACAGACGCCCCTAGCGCTTCTGTCAGATGCGCGTGAGCGACGACTACCTATAGCGATTACGCGTCGACGGCTTCCGCAGGCGCATCTTTCGCCCCCGTCATGAAAGCAACGGCGTCGGACATCGTGTAGTCCTTGGGGTTGATGACACAGAGCCGCTTTCCCAACCGGTGCACGTGAATTCGGTCAGCGACTTCAAAGACATGCGGCATGTTATGGCTGATCAGAATGATCGGAATGCCGCGGGACTTCACATCCTGAATGAGTTCCAGCACCTTGCGGGATTCCTTGACGCCAAGCGCCGCTGTGGGTTCATCGAGAATAATCACCTTGGATCCAAAGGCCGCTGCCCGCGCAACCGCCACCCCCTGGCGTTGCCCGCCGGACAGCGTCTCAACCGCCTGGTTGATATTCTGAATGGTCATCAACCCAAGCTCGCTCAGCTTTTCCCGCGCCAGACGTTCCATCTTGGGGCGATCCAGCTTGCGGAACCACTTGCCCACGATGCCCGGGCGACGGATCTCGCGGCCCATGAACATGTTATCCGCAATTGAGAGCGCGGGCGACATCGCGAGCGTCTGGTAGACCGTCTCGATCCCTGCTTCGCGCGCCTGAATGGGCGACCGGAAACTGATTTGCTGACCTTCCAGAAAAACCTGCCCCTCGTCCGGGATGACCGCACCGGATACCGCCTTGATCAGGGAAGATTTACCCGCACCGTTGTCGCCAATCACAGCCAGGATTTCACCCGGCATCAGATCAAAATCGCAATGGTCCAGCGCCGTCACCTTGCCGTAGCGCTTTACCAGACCACGTCCTTTGAGAATGGGTTCCATTATGCGGCCACCTTTCTGATCCATTGGTCCACGGCAACCGCCGCGATGATGAGCACGCCAATCAACAGGTAGGTCCACTGTGCGTCCGCCCCCATCAGGCGTAAGCCAAGGGTAAAGACGCCCACGATCAATGCACCGAAGAAGGTGCCCAGAATGGAGCCGCGCCCCCCGAAGAGCGAAATGCCCCCGATCACCACCGCCGTGATGCTTTCGATGTTCAGCAATTGTCCCGATGTGGGCGAAACTGATCCGATCCGTCCAATCAGGGCCCAACCGGCGAAACCACAGATCAGCCCGGCCACAGCGTAGACGGAGATGAGCGTGCCCTTGACGTTCACGCCAGACAGCTCTGCAGCTTCGGGATCATCCCCAACGGCATAGACATGGCGCCCCCAGGCCGTGTGGCGCAGCACATAGGCCAGCAGGACGACCAGCACCACCAGGAAGAGCACACCGACCGTGAAGACCGCCCCGCCCACTTTGAACTTGGCGCCCAGCAGCTGCAGCAAGGCGGCGTTGGACGCGATTTCCTGACTGCGGATCGTCTCATTTGCGGAATAAAGGAAGTTTGCGGCCAGCACGATTTGCCACATGCCCAAGGTGACGATGAAAGGCGGCAGTTTCATCACCGCCACAAGCCAGCCGTTCACATATCCAATGGCGGTCCCTGCAATCAGGCCGCAGGCGACGGCAACCTCGACCGGCAGGCCATAACGAAAGGTGAACTGCCCCATGATGACGGATGAGATGACAGCAATCGCGCCCACACTCAGATCAATACCTGCCGTCAGGATGACCAGCGATTGCGCCGCCGCGACGATGCCAACGATCTGCACCTGCTGCAAGATCAGCGTCAGGGCAAAAGGCGAGAAGAATTTAGATCCCAGGAGCAGGCCGAAGACAACAACCGATGCCACCAGAACGATCAGCGGCACCAGAGCCGGGTTGATATGCAGCCAGTGTTGCAGCGTCCCAATAAGACCGCGGTGTGGGTCGTCGAACCGGGCGACCCCGTCTTCTGTCATCTCTGCGCGTGACATTTCTTCCCTCTCCCTTGGTAAAAAGGGGCGCTCTGAGCCGCCCCTCTTCTTAGTTTAGACATGTAAGGCGCTCGACGTCAGCCCCAGCAGAGGTTTGTGCCCTCGACTGTATCGATGCTCTCGACACCCTCCACGGGTTCATCCGTGACCAGTGCGACGCCCGTGTCAAAGAAGTCTTTGCCCGGCGTCAGTGCAGGCTTGGTGCCGTCCTTCGCCCAGGCCGCGATGGCTTCAACGCCCTTGGAGGCCATCAGCAGCGGGTACTGTTGAGATGTCGCACCGATCACACCGTCCTTGATGTTGGCCACGCCGGGGCAGCCGCCATCGACGGAAACGATCAGCACGTCGTTTTCGCGGCCGATGGATTTGAGTGCCTCATAGGCCCCCGCCGCGGCAGGCTCGTTGATGGTGTAGACGACATTGATTTCCGGGTCCTTCGCCAAAAGGTTTTCCATCGCCTTGCGACCACCCTCTTCATTCCCCGCCGTGACATCGTTGCCGACAATCCGGGGGTCAGTCTCGTCCCCCCATTTGTTCGGATCGCCGATATCAATGCCGAAACCTTGCAGGAATCCCTGATCCCGCAGCACGCCGACGGTCGGCTGCGATACGGCAAGATCAAGCATCCCGATCTTTGCATTTGCGGCCTCATCGCCAAGCTTGGCAGCGGCCCATTTGCCGATCAACTCGCCCGCCAAAAAGTTGTCCGTGGCAAACGTCGCATCCGCTGCATCAATGGGAGAGAGGGGTGTGTCGAGGGCAATGACAACCAAACCAGCATCCCGCGCCTGCTGCACAGAGGAAACGATGGAGGATGTGTCAGACGCCGTCAGCAAGATGCCTTTTGCGCCATCGGCAATACATGTCTCGATCGCAGCGACCTGCGTTTCATGGTCACCGTCGACTTTACCAGCAAAGGATTTGAGCGTCATGCCCAACTCTGCCGCCTTGGCTTCGGCGCCTTCCTTCATTTTGACAAAGAACGGATTTGTGTCTGTTTTCGTAATCAGGCACGCGGTCACGGCATGACCATCTGCAAATGCCGCACCGGACAGTGCAGTCATGGCGACAGCAGTTGTTGCGAGTAGTTTTTTCATGATGTCCTCCCAGACGATAGATCCAATTAAGCGGAACTCGGTTCAACAAAACCGATTCTCGGAACAGGGTCAATAAATAAATAAACTTGATTTATTAATTCAGCACGACGTATCTTTCACGTGTAACTTTGCGTGTAAGGCCTGTGTCCATGGATGGGTCCAAGATCAGAACTCTCAGTGGCGGCGTGAACCAGAGCGGATTGCGAAACCACAATGAACGTCTGCTTCTGTCGATGCTGCAGCGCAACGGCCCCCTGCCGGGCAGCGATCTCGCGCGGCTTGCCGGTCTGTCGCCACAGACCGTTTCTGTCATCCTGCGAAAACTCGAAAAGGACGGCCTGCTCCAGCGCGGAAAGCCCGTGCGCGGCAAGGTCGGAAAGCCCTCGGTCCCGATGCGGTTGGCGCCCGATGGCGCGTTTTCAATCGGGGTCACAATCGGACGACGCAATGCCAAGATCATCCTGATGGATTTCACCGGCGTTGTGCGCGCCGAACGCAGCATCGGGTTTCAGTATCCCCTGCCAGATGAAATCTTCGCATTTCTCCGCGACGGCTGCGCAGATCTGGTTGGTGTTTTGCCTCAGAAGCTTCAGGACAGGATTTGCGGCATTGGGATTGCAGCCCCATTCGAGCTGTGGAACTGGCACGAGATGGTGGGCGCCAGCGCAGAGGAGTTCGCGCTGTGGCAGGATGTCAGCTTTCGCGAGGAAGTCGCCGAGTTCTCGGATTTACCGGTTCACATCGTCAATGATGCCACTGCCGCCTGCCGGGCGGAACATGTCTACGGACGGGGGAAAGAGTTCCGCGACTACGCATATTTTTTCGTCGCGGCCTTTGTCGGCGGCGGCGTTGTGCTCGATCATTCGGTGTTCGAAGGACATCAGGGCAACGCGGGCGCGCTGGGGTCTTTGCGCAGCGTCGGCCCGAATGGGGAAAGCCGTCAATTGATCGACATCGCCTCGATTCATCTGCTGGAGGCGCGACTGGCGGAGGTGGGGCTCGACCCCAGCGCCCTGTGGACCAGCGGCGACTGGAGCCCTTACGAACGCTACGTCGAACCGTGGATCAGGCAGACCGCGCAGGAGCTTGCAAAGGCTGCACTCTCGACCTGTGCCGTGATCGATTTCGAAGCCATTCTCATCGACGGCGGCCTACCTGCGGACGTCAAGCGCACGCTGGTCGAACGGACCCGGCGCTATATCTCAAATCAAGACACGCGCGGTCTCATCCCCCCGCAGATCGAAGCCGGAGAAATTGGGCATAAGGCGCGCGAAATCGGCGCGGCATGCGGGCCGATCTGGTCGCAATTCCTGCTGAAATCAAATGCCGGGCTGACCTGATCCACACCCCAGTCTGCCGGACTTCTTCTCAAAGCGCCTTATTCATCGCATCCGAACTGACCTTTTAGAACCAGTTTTTCTGGTCGCATTGGCGCAAGGCCTAAAGGATCCTGGCTACGTTTAGCAGACGCCTCGCGCCACCATCCCCGCACCCTGAGAACTGCCCCAATCGATTCTCAAAACCGACCAAGACAGAGCAACCACAATCGCAGTTTCCTCCTGAAACACACTGAAACACGCCTGTCCTGAAAGTCAGATGAAAATTCGATGAAGCCTCGGTTAAGCGATTATAAATTTATTATTAAAATCAATATCTTGATTGAAAAAACAGGTCGAGCCTCTCATCCTCACCACATACCCGCCGAACAACCTTCGGGTCAACAGGCGGGTGCGAAGGTGAAACTGACAACCCCAAGCGACCCCAGAGAGGACATGAAATGCAATACTTCAAACGGCTCAAATCCGAGATAGATCCGACCCCGTTTCTTGACGAGATCAACGGCGTCGCAAATGCCTGGGACGCGTCCACGGGCAGACAGGACAAGATCGCCGTGCAACGCGAGGCCAAGGCCATCCCGCTGCGCGGTCTGCGCAAATCGGCCATCGGCGGTCGCAAACGGTGCGACGTGCATGAAAGCAGATGGACCACCGGATCGCAGAACTACCCGCTGGCACGTGCGTTTCTGGAGGACTTCGCGCGAGAGCAGGACAGCATCCTGGGCCAGGGGAAAATCGTCTGCCTGCCCGCCGGAAAACGCGTCTACCCGCATATCGACCGGGGACAGTATTACCGTGTTCGCAACCGCTACCATTTCGTGCTGAACTCCGCGCTTGGATCCTGGATGAAGGCGGGCGACGAAGAAGTGCGCATGAAACAGGGCGAGCTCTGGTGGTTCGACAACGACCAGATGCACGAAGCCAACAACGACGGGGATCAGGACCGTATCCACATGATCTTTGACATGTTGCCCCGTCACCTCGCCGAGGAAGTTCTGGGCACGGCCGCCTGAACCACCAGAAATTGGGAGCGTTACCATGTGCATCGATTTAAACACTCTTACCCCCCAAACCCCGTCTCACCGACTGGTTTTCCGGTCTGGGAAAGGCCCGGGCGAATTGGACTGCTGGATGGCGCTCCCCCACAACATCGCGCCGGATATGCCGCCGCTGATCGCGGTTCACGGTATCCGTCGCGGTGCCAAGCTTCAGGCGGATCTGTTCGGGAAACGGGCTGCGGCTTTGGGGCAACCCGTGATTGCCCCGGTTTTCGACAAGGCCAACTGGCTCGGATATCAACAGGCGTTCCTGTGCGGCCGCGCCGATCTCGCCTTGCTGGATCTGGTTCTGGCGCTGAGGAACGAGGGCGTCGTTAAAACGGAAAAAATCGATCTCTTCGGCTTTTCGGGGGGTGCGCAGTTTGTTCACCGCTTTGCAATGCTGCACCCGGATCGGGTCTCTCACCTCAGCATTGCGTCGCCGGGGTGGTACACTTTCCCTGACAATGCGCCCTATCCTTACGGGCTTTGGCCACGCCCCGAGCATCCGGACGAATGGAGCTACTGCCTGATCGCGAAACTGGACAGGTTTCTCGCATTGCCCATCCGTGTCTGTGTTGGCGAAAACGACTGTGTGCGGGACAAGAATACGCGCAGCGGCGCTGCAATCGACGCACAACAGGGCCTGAACCGACTGGACCGCGCCAAAAGGTGGGCAGAAACCGTGCACACCACAGCTATTGATATGAAAGTGGCGCCCCAGATCACACTGCATGAGCTGAAAGGCTGCGGCCATGACTTTCAGACCTGCGTAACCAAGGGGGAGCTCGACCGGATCGTGATCCCCGATCTACCGTCGCACCAGTGGCCTGTCACATCCTGCAGCGGCACATGCACAGCGAAACAACGGCAGATGTGTCATGCAAAATCCAGCGCAACACCGCTGAACGTCATGGAGGCCACAGGATGAGCTCGCTTCCGAAAATCATGGGCGAAGGGCGCAATCGCAGCCTCATGCTGCTCACCGGTCTGGCTTTGGGGCAGGCGATCGCCACCGGTCTCGCAGCCTTCGCAACCCGTGATGTATTTCTCGCTTTTCGCGAAATGCCGCCTTCCTTGCCACTAGGCTCCCTCTTCCTGATCGCTCTGACCGGTGCAGCAATTGGCGCCTTCAGATTTTCCGAACGCTTGGTCGCCGAAAGAGTTGGACAGAACTATGCCGCCTCACTCCGCATCACGCTTTTCAAACATATGGCGCGCGTGTCCGCGCGCGATGTCGCTGCACGGCGCAACGGGTCTTTGGCGCTCAGGTTCGTGGGTGATCTGACCGCCGTCCGAGCCTGGATCAGTATGGGATTGGCCCGGCTGATCTCGGCGCTGGTCGTTCTGCCTGTGGCAACGGGGGTCCTCTTTTACATGAATTTCGAGATTGGATTGGCTGCTACGATTCCAATCGTCATTGGATTGCTGTTTTCCAGTGTTCTGGGACCGAGGCTTGGTCCCGCGCACAAGCGGTTGCGCGCCCGACGCGCGAGATTGGCGGCAGATATGAGCGAGCGCATTCCGCATGCCCCTGAACTGCGGCTTTTAGGACGTATCCAGACTGAAACCCGGCGGCTCGAAGTGAAGACGGAAAAACTGGTCGACGCTGCCCTTGAACGGGCGAAAGGGGCCGCTTTGCTGCGCGCGATACCTGACATCGTCTCCGGCATCGCGGCTGCGAGTGTGTTTAGCGTGGCATTGCATCGTGGGTTGCCTGCCGCAGAAGCGGCCGGTTGCCTGGCCGCTGTTGGCTTGATGATCCAGCCTATGCGAGACCTCGCAAGCGTTTGGGACCGGCATCGTGCATGGCAAAACGCCCGCGAGAAATGTCTCAATCTGCTGAATGTGCCCAAGCTTGAGATTGACAGGTCCACGGATGTTACCGTGCCAGATGCACCACCTGCTCTGATGTTTTCCGATGTCTCTGCAGGCGGGCTCTCAACGATCAGTGCCACGGCATTGCCGGGGCAACGGATCGGGATTGTTGGCGCAAACGGTGCTGGCAAATCCACGCTACTCAGCCTCGCCGCAGGGCTTGAACATCCAACATCCGGCACCGTGATGTTTGGAGACATCTCACCTGCGGCACTGACCACCCGGGAACGCCGCCAGATGATTGCCCTGATTGGTACGAGATCCCCAATCCTGAAGGGATCGCTGCGCCGCGCGCTGACCATGGGTGTTCAGGGGCGCCCGGCGGACGCGGATATTGTGCGCCAGGCCAAGACCTTCGGACTTGGCAAAGTTATCTCCCGCCTAGGTGGGCTGGACGGCACGGTGTCGGAAGGCGGTCGCAATCTATCTGCGGGCGAAATCCGCAGGGTGCTTCTGACCCGTGCAGCGCTGTCCAACCCACGCCTGATGCTGTTGGATGAACCTGACGATGCCTTGGATCAGGAAGGCCCGGAACTGGTGCGGACCCTTGTGCACGGATGCGAGGCGACAACGATTCTGATCACACACAACATGCAAATTGCGAAAATGATGGACGTCCTTTGGGTCATTGAAGACGGGCGCATCGCGCAAACGGGCACGCCAGACGAAGTATTGATAAACCTCGCGATCAATCGCTGATGTCCGGCGGCGGCATGCCTTGAAGCGCACCCCTCGTCTTCACGGCACGCCCATTTTCTATTCGGATGAATAGGGAAGCCACAGCAGACAGCATCCCGTGACAAACCCGAAGAGAATGGCCCGTAACCTGGCAAGGCGCCAGCGTGAGCTTTGTACCTGAACAGAACTATGCACAGGCTTGGCATCTCGACACGGGCTTACCCGAACCGATAACCGGCCCCGCGCACCGTTGCGATGAGTTGACCGTACGGGCCGAGCTTCTTACGCAACCGACCGATGTAAACATCAACGACGTTGGTCATCGGGTCCTCATGTGTGCCCCAGACGGAATTCAGAATGCGTTCTCGGCTGAGGGCCTTGTTCTTGCTGGCCATAAGAATGGCGATCAGTTCCCGTTCCTTGGCGGATAGCTCAACCACCACACCGTCTACCGTCAGCACCATGGCGGCGCTGTCATAGACCAACCCCTGATGCTGCAGCTTGCCCTCGTCGCCATTGCTGGCGTATCCGGTCGCACGGCGGTGCAAGGCGGACACCCGCGCAATCAGTTCATCGAAATCGAACGGTTTGGGCAGGTAATCATCGGCCCCCAGACGCAAGCCGGAGACACGTTCATCGGTGCTGTCCAATGCCGTCAGCATCATCACGGGCGTTTTGTTCAACCGGGCGCGCAGTTTTTGACAGACCTGCTGACCACTGATGCCGGGTAGCATGAGATCGAGGATGATGACATCGAATTTTCGGTCCCGGATGATGTCCAGACCAGTCTCGCCGTCACCTGCATGCTCGACAACCCATCCTTCGGCCTTCAAACCACGACGGATAAAGTCTGCCACCCGCAATTCGTCTTCGATCAACAGGATATTCATAGCCAATGCGCCTTCTTGCTGTCTTTCGGGCGCGTTGCTCTCGCCCTGTGAAAGACAAACGGCTAGGGCTATCACTTTATTCCCGATTAATTTCTCGAACCAAACGCGCGCCGCAAAACTGTCAGGATTGCGATACAACCCGCAAGGGCGTGGAGACTGGCAGTTCCATAATGCTCGAGAGTCCGCCGCCATCCCGGTCCTGCAAAAGCGCGTTTCCGCCATGCGCACGGGCTATGGAACGCACCACCGGCAGGCCAAGACCTGCCCCGTCTTCGTATTGGTCCGCGGCGTTCGATCCGCGGAAGAACCGCTCGAAAGCCTTCTCTTTCTCGTCATCTGGAAGGCCTGGGCCGTCATCTTCCACACAGACGCGGTAACCGGTTGCCATCCGCACCAAGCGGACGATAATCTCGGGCCCGCCGTAACGGCGGGCGTTCTGGATCATGGCCGCAACGCATTGCCGAACGCGCGACACATCCACCGACACCTCCGCCGTCTCGAGATCAGTGATAACCGGTATCTCCGGTCCAAAAACGCCGACCGTGTCAGACAACAACTGCTTAAGATCAACCCGTTCTAGCTTGAGGCGAGTTTGCCCGGCCTCTTCGCGCGAAATGAACAGCAGGTCATTTACCAGCAGGTTCGTATGCCTGGCCGTCTCGCGCGTGCGCCGCAGCGCCTCGCGATATTCCTCGACCGTCTTGTCCGCACCGCGCAGCGCCACATCGCTTTCCCCCTGAATGATGGTCAGCGGGGTGCGTAGCTCATGGCTGACGTCGGCGAGCATCTGGCGGCGCGCGTCTTCGGCGACCCGCGATTTTGTAAGCAGGCTTTCCAGTTCTGCCGTTCTGCTACGCACGGCTTCTTCCAACTCGGTGTTTTGCGAGGTCAAGGATTTCGTGCGGGCTTCGACCATGGCCGCCATGGTGTTCATCACCCCGCCAATCGCAGAAATTTCGCTACGCCCTTTCAATGCAATACGCTGCCCGAATTTGCCTTCGGCCAATGCGCTGACACCCTCCATGAGATGGCTCATGGGGCGCAGGATCTGCCGCGTGTAGATCCACAAGGCCCCGGCAGAGACACTCAACGCCAGTAATACAAGAAAAAATGCCACCGAATTGGCGGTTTGCAGGTGCTTGTCTGCCGCTGCGCGGGTTGCCTCGACCTCCTCCAATTCTTCGTCAAGGGCGGCGTTGATCATTGAATGAAAATCACGGT
This sequence comes from uncultured Roseobacter sp., assembly GCF_947492555.1. GTDB lineage: Bacteria > Pseudomonadota > Alphaproteobacteria > Rhodobacterales > Rhodobacteraceae > Roseobacter. The sequence goes on along the minus strand of NZ_CANLNE010000004.1, from coordinate 81,303 downwards.
CGATCTCGTCGTCCAACATGACCGACAGACCGGTCCAATTGCGTTCAAACCGGTCAAATGCAGTGTCAGTGCGAACAATTTCGAAACGTGTGATCAGGCCTTCGATCTTACGCTCGATCTGGGAAAGCAACTCAAGTTCTTCGACCTCTTCATCTCCAACCAGTTCGATCTCCCGTCCGATCAGGTATCGGATCGAGCGGATGTTTTCCCGGATCAACCGGATTAACTCGGCCTCTCCCCTGCCCTTGTCACGATCTCCGATCAGCATGGCATCGCCATATTGCTTGAACAATTGATAGGTATTGCCGCTCAACTGCAGATGAACCTCATAGGATTCATGCGCCAGATTGATCCGTTCGTTGTAAAATGCGGCCCGCTGCGCCGTCCAATACGCGAGCGCAGATCCGCTCAGCGCCACGATCAGCATGATTGCCGCAAGGATGCGTAGCAGATTGGCAATACTCATACTCTTCTCCTTAGCGTTCCAGGCAAAGCGGCGAACATGTTTTGCGTTATGTGCGCCGACCCTTTCCCCGATGCTGCAAACACCTCATGAAAGACGGCAGGCTCTGTCGCGACCATGTTATCCGCAACAAGGGCCGCATGAAACATGCGGCCCTTTCTTTTCAGCATAGCAGTCTTGGTCATGCGGCAGTCATCTCTTCGATCACCATCGGTGTTCCCGCCCGCTGGACGGTTGAGACGCGCAAAACGCTCTCGGCGACAGCCATCACCTTCGACGGTGTGCACAAATCGGTCCGGGAAAGAGCGGGGATGCCAGTTGCTTTTTCGGCCTCCATCGTCGCGAGAGGCGACTGCGTGAGCTTGCCTGACATCGCGAAAGACCGCAAACCGTAGTCAGCCAATACCCGGGCTCCACCAACCGCACCCAACGCATCAGGTGTCGCAAAGAGGATACCATCCATACGCTCACAAATGGACGATCCGGCCAGAATTTCTTGGGTTTCCTGTTGGAAAACACCATCTGCGATTTCCACAACCACGATATCCGCGCCATTTGCTGCTGCTGTGCCGACCAGAGTGTCGAACCCCTGCTCGACCCGGTCCATGGGCATCCGGTAGGTTGTGGGCATGCCTGCATCCGTAAAATCCATGGCACTGACACCAGCATCTTCGAACGCGTTGAAATCGCTGAACGCCCCAGTCCCTGTTGCTTTGACCCCGGCCACGCTGAAACCAGCTTGCGAGAGGCCATGTGCCAAGCTGACTGCGGCAGTTGTTTTGCCAGCATTCATTGAGGCACCGAAGACCCCAATGACAGTCACATGGTCAGGGATAGTTGCTGCTGGCAATCCGTAACGCGCGATGTTGATCACCTCGCCTGTGCGGTCTGTCAACAAACCAATCGGACGGAGCTTGGTGGGTGCCATCATCCGGTCATGTGCATGTTCCATGCTACCAACCACGCCGCCCCCGGCAAGCAAGTCAGCGCCTGCAGCCGTAACACGTGCGGCACCTTCGAATTGATCCGGCGCATAGCGATCGCCGATACACAGAACAACCTTGTCGCCAACGTAACTGGTGGACGCGCGGCCGCTGGCCAGCTGAATTTTCTGATGCTGATTGACTTGTGTAATTTCACACAGCAGCAAGTCTCCAGCAACACCCAACTCGACGGCAGGATCCAGCCCGGTCACATCGTCATGATTGACACGGCGGGTCGTGAAAGCCCATTTCGCGGTCAGGTGCAGCATTGTCAGGTCGAAATCGAAGTTGTGAACGGTCATGTCAGTTATCCTCTTGGGTTAGTGTGTCTGAGGATCAATTTAGGCAGAGTGATTGTCTGTATCCTGTCGTCGGGATGAATGGTTCGACAACAGATAATGAACGGAAAATGAATACTTAATGTATTGTTTTAAAAAAGTAAAATCCACCCGCTAGGGTGGACTTACCTCATCGCCAGCTTGAAAGGCCGCGGGTTCAGCGCAGCGCCTCTAGTGCCGCTGCCTCAGCTTCCAAATCAAGGGGAGGACCTGCATCGTTGGCCGTAAGATATGCATCCAAGGTATCCAGCGACGACGCTGGCGCATATCCGGTATCAGTCGCTGCAGCAGCCGCAACGGCCATCTGCACATCCCACGCGCCATTTCTCTGGCACGCGACGGATACGATTGTCATCCCATCTGCACGGTCAAACTCAAACTCACGGCACAGCGTTTGCGCCCCATCAAAAAAAGTCGCAATCGGAGCAATACGTGCGCCATTCTCCAACTGCGTATCTTCCCCCGAAGGCAGCGTGTCCAAAGCGGCGATAACCTGACGATCCGTCAGCGCAGCAATCTCGATACTGCCGAAACCGCCACCTGTATCCTGAGACAGCATCAATCCTGCGCCAAGACCCACCGCAAGTGCCAGACCCGCCGCCAGCGGCAGTTTCCAAATAGGTGTTGCCGCCTCTGGCCGTGCATTTTGCGGGAAGGCGACAACTGTATCACCGGCGGCTTCGTGCGTACCCTCATCAGCAGCGGCAAGGTCGCGAACTCGTTGTACAAGGTATTCCGGCACAGGTTCTTGCAGCACCGGCTCCCAGGCATCTTTCGCGACCATCTTGGTATCGACGAACAGCGCGAGGCGATCTGCCAGATCAACGCTCTCGGCCAGCGCGAGATCCAGCGCCGAGGCCCGCTCTTCCGCCAATTCGCCGTCAGCGTAGGCCATCAATTCTTCATCTGTAAATTCAGGCTTTTGCATCTCAGCTGTCTCCTTGACTGCCAGAAGAACGCGCGGTGTCGGTGTTTATTCCCAACTTTTTCGCAACCGCCAGCCGCGCACGGGCAAGACGGCTCATAACGGTGCCAACCGGCGTGTCCAGAACCTCTGCGGCCTCTTTGTAACTCATCTCTTCAACGCAGATCAGCATCATGACATCGCGTTGGGCTTCGGGCAGCGTTTCAATCGCCGCCTTGGCGGATTTCAACATCAACGCGGTTTCTGTTACCTTGGTGCCGTCCACCGTGCTGGCATCGGGCGCATCCTCTATGTCAATCTGCGTGCCCCGTGTCTTGGTGCGGCGCGTCATGTCGATCCAGGCATTGCGCAGAATCCGAAACAGCCATGCCTCAAGGCGGGTGTCCGGGTCGAACTGGTGACGCGCGGCAAAGGCGCGTTCAACTGTGATCTGGACAAGATCATCCGCCGTGTCCGGTGATCTGCACAGCGAGATCGCAAAGCGCCTGAGGTTGGGGAGAAATGCGATGATGTCATCTGCAAAGGTATCTGACACCATTGTTATTTTCTCTCTCGTTAAAGAATGGAATATTCCGCTGGGTGTGCCGTTACCTTTATTGCAATCAGGAAGCGCGGCGCAATAACTTGCGGTCTTTGGCTGTCCAAACATGCAAATTGCGACTCACAAGGAGGCCCCGAATGTCAAAGTCACTATTTCGGTTCGCATTGACCCTTCTGCTTGTGACGGCCCTGCCGATTGTCTCACCGTATGGTCCCTATTATTCAATCGCCCTCGCCGATGACGATGATGGCGATAGTGATAACGGGGACAGCGACAATGGTGGTGATAGCGATGATGACGACGATGATGACGACAGGGACCGGGGAAGCCGTTCGGAACAGGGAAGCGACAGATCGCCGCGTCAGGCAAACCCGGGCGGCAATCTGCTCGACCGGATTTTTGGCCGCACCCCTCAGCCCCGCGCAGCCCAGAGACCGGCGCCGCAACCCCTGCCGGACCGCGCCACTGACGAGATCGTTGTTCTTGATCTGGCGCAGAGCGACCTCGATGCGTTGACCGCGCTTGGATATCAGGTGCTGCAGGTCGCGGAGATTGGCGCCCTGGACAGCACCATCCGACGGTTGCGCGTGCCGCCGGGGACATCGTTGGAGGCCGCGTTGGACACGATACGCGAGCTTCCGACCGGTCAGGCGGCGGACTTCAATCATTTCTACCGGATGAGCGAGGGCATCACGCCGCAATGCGAAGGTCTGCACTGCGCCACCTTCGACCTGATCAGTTGGAAACCACCCACGTCGTCTCTGGCCTCCTGCAGTCAGGCGGTCGTGCCCATCGGCCTGATCGACACCGACATCAACCCGGACCACGAGGCCTTTGTCGGTAGCCAGCTCTCTGTGCTGGACTTCGATACCGGCCAGAAAGCGGGATCGGGTGCGCAACATGGCACCGCCGTAGCCGCAATCCTTGTTGCCTCCCGCCAGGGACGCGCCCATGGGCTACTGCCCGAAGCAAAGCTGATTGCCATCGATGCCTTCTATACCGCCGGGCGCGACGAACGCAGCGACGTCTTCAATCTCGTGCAGGCCATGGACAAACTGGCGGCAGCAGAGGTCAGGATCATCAACATGAGCCTCGCGGGCCCGCACAACGCGCTGCTGGAGCAGATGGTGGCGCGGCTGAGTGATGCGCAGATTCTGATCGTGTCAGCAGCAGGCAATGACGGCCCGCGCGCCGCGCCGGTTTTTCCCGGCGCCTATGATCCCGTCCTGACCGTCACGGCCGTGGATGCCTCGGGCCGGGTGTATCGGCGCGCCGGGCGTGGACCCCACGTCGATCTTGCGGCCCCCGGCGTCGAGGTCTGGACCGCGGCCTCGATCAGAGGGGTTCGCACGAAAACGGGCACCTCCTTTGCCGCCCCCTTCGCCACGGCGGCGGCGGCGATCCTGATGTCAGAGCAACCCGACATGGCGGTGGCGGAGGTCAAATCATTCCTGCGCGACGCCGCATTGGATCTTGGCGATGAAGGGCCGGACGAGGTTTTTGGCGCGGGACTTGTCCAGTTCGCGCCGATTTGCGCAAACCCGCCGGGCGTGCAACCGCTCCTGTTGGAATAAGGGGCCTTTCACCGCACCCCCATCATCGTTTCAAGAAGCAGAGGGATGGCACCGCCAAGGTGCGGCGTAGATAATCCAACTTGGCCATTCTGCAGACGATGGCGGCGAGACTGCATTACCCCTCCTTCAGCGTTGACGGCATATCCGCATTCTTCGCTCAGCGAACGGAGCGGTTATGGCCGGATACCCGGTAGTGCACTCTAGCGGGCAAGCCCCGCAGGTTTCTGGAGCGGGCTTCGTCTCATGCTCCTTTTGCAAGCGGACGTGTCCCTTGATGAGAACCCGGACGGCCACAAGAACTGCCTTATCACATCGGCGACCAGACGCCCATGTTACGATTTTATGAAATCCGCTGGAATAAGCACTGCGCCGCGACGTTTCCTTCTCAAACACGCACACGGAAGGACGCCCGATGACCACTCTCTCACTGTCGCCACCTCTCTTTCGCAACTGGCCTCTGCAACAGACCGAGATGATGGCCCTCCCGCTGGCACTCGTTGCTGTTTTGCTGTTCTGGACCCTCCCTGAAACGCTCAGCCCCGGCGGACGCAGCGCGCTGACAATCACCGCCTTCGCCGTGATCGGCTGGACCATGACGCGCCTACCGGATTCGTTAGTGGCCATTGCCGCTGCCCTTGCACTCGTCCTGACCGGGACGCTGCCCGAAGACCGTCTCTTTGCCTCGCTGGGCCGCGACCTCGTGTGGTTGCTGGTGGCCGCCTTTGTCATCGCGTCCGTCCTGAAATCCAGCGGGCTGATGGAGCTTCTGGTGGCGCGTGCTCTTTTGCCCTTTCGTAGCTTTATCTCCGTCGCCTATGTGCTGACCCTGCTGATCGCCTGCACCGCGTTTTTCATCCCGTCGACCTCAGGGCGCGCGGCATTGCTGTTGCCGGTCTTTCTTGCCCTTGCAGCGCAGCTGCCCGATCCCAGATTGATCCGGCCCCTGGCACTCCTGTTTCCCACGGTGATCCTGATTTCGGCAGGCGGTTCCCTGCTGGGCGCCGGCGCGCATCTGATTGCCGTCGATGCCATTTCGCAATCCGGCGGCGCCACCATCGGTTATCTGGAATGGATAACGCTGGGTCTTCCGGCGTCCCTGCTCTCCTGCCTTCTGGCAACGGCTTTGATCCTCTGGCTTTTTGTCCCGCCGGATCTGCAGAATGCCCCGCTTGTGTTGCAACGGCCCGCCGGCAGACTGACCACACACCAGAAACGGCTGGCCGCCGTCCTTGTCATGCTTCTGGGCCTGTGGACCACAGCGGGGCTGCACAATATCTCCATCGTGCTGATCGCCCTGGCAGGCGCGCTTGTCCTGCTCAGCAGGCCCTTCACAGACAGAAAGACCAAAGAGATTTTCCGCGACGTCGATATGGAGCTGATCCTCTATCTGACGGCCACCATCGTCATCGCAGACGCCATCATCGTGACCGGCGCGGATCGCTGGCTGGCAGATGGCATGCTGTCAGTGCTGCCGGAAACGCTGGCGAGAAACCGCGCAGTTGCCATTGGCTTCATGACACTGACGGCGGTGCTGTCCCATCTGGTGATCACCTCCCGAAGTGCCCGCGCCGCCGTTCTGATACCCGCAGTCGCCTTGCCGATTGCCGCCTTCGGTCATGATCCGGCGCTCATCGTGATGGTTGCCGTTCTCGGAACCGGGTTCTGCCAGACGATGATGGCCAGCGCAAAGCCGGTGGCGATCTATGGCGGCTTGGAGCAGCCGACCTTTGACCAGAGAGATCTGTTCCGGCTTGCCGTGCCCCTGATGCCTGCTGTTGCCATGCCACTTGTCCTCGTTGCCCTGACCCTCTGGCCCTGGCAGCTCAATCTGAACACGCCTGCGAAAGATCACATGGCGGCTATTGTGCCTCTCCACCCGGCGGCGGCCTCCACACCCTATGCAACCTCCGACCTTGTGCCCTCATCCAGTTCACGGCCCGTTTTGCGTCCGGACAGAGTGGTCGCAACGACGGCCCCCACGCCGAAGCCGCGGCGATCTGCGCCGTCACGACGCGTCACCCGGCTAGAGGTCGAGCTGTCAACAGTGGCGCGCGAGGTGCGGCAGTCCGTCGGCATTCTGGGACAAAAGCTGGGCCTGCGCTGACTGCGCGGCATACTGCCCAAGACGCGCAAAAAAGGGACCTACATGGAATAATCCCTCTGCCCCGCCGTTCTCCTTTCATGAACAAATTCAAGGAGATAAGATATGTCTTTTACTATTCTCGTCGCACCGTCCGGGTTCAAGGAATCCCTTTCCGTCAATGATGTCACCCGCGCGATCAGCGCTGGCGTTCGCAGCGCCCTGCCAGCAGCGCGCGTGCTGGAAGCACCGATGGTCGATGGCGGCGAAGGCTTTACCAAAGCCCTCGTCAACGCCACCAAGGGGACACTGCACAAAGCCATCGTGACCGGCCCGGTCGGGTGCCCCGTCACCGCCTTCTTTGGTATCATGGGAGGCAGCGGCCCCCGCACAGCGGTCCTGGAAATGGCCGCGGTCGCTGGTCTGAGCCTTGTCCCGAAAGACAGACGTGATCCGGGTCGCACCACCAGTTACGGCGTTGGCGAATTGATTTTGCGCGCACTGGACCACGGCGCGGACAGGATCCTGATCGGCTGTGGGGACAGCGGCATCAATGACGGCGGCGCTGGCATGGCACAGGCCCTTGGTGCCCGCCTGCTGGATGTCGACGGACAGGACATCGGATTTGGTGGCTACGAACTGGCACGGATTGCCGAGATCGACCGAAGTGAGATCGACCCGCGACTGGCCGATGTGTCAATTGATGTCGCCGTGAATTGGCACAATGTCTTGCTCGGGCCCAAGGGCGTTGCCCGCGTTTTCGGACCGCAAAAAGGCGCAACACCGGATCAGGTCGACGCCCTTGAAACCGGACTTGAGCGATACGCCGATCTGATCCATCAAACCACCGGGCTGGACCTGGGCCAATTAAATGGCTCGGGTGCCTCCGGTGGCCTCGGCACCGGGCTGGTCGCTTTTGCCGGTGCCACGCTGCATCCACGCTTTGACATCGTGATGCAATATCTTCGGTTTGACGACATGCTGGACAAGGCGGATCTGGTGATCACCGCCGAAGGCTCTCTGGACGGGCAATCGCCCTACGGCAAGGTGCCCTGTGAGGTCGCCAGACGGGCGCGTGATCAGGGCATTCAGACAATCGCTTTGGCCGGAACCATCGGCAAGGGGGTGCATGAAACGCTGGACAACGGCATTGACGCCTTCGCGTCGATCATCAAACGCCCCTGTTCGCTGGATGAAGCCATCCACAAGGGCGAGAAACTGCTCCGCCGCGCGGCGGAAGATGCGATGCGTATGATGATTGTGGGCATTCGTCTGACGGACCGCCCTGTTGCTATTCCAGTGCAAAAACCTGTTCACGTACACTGACCAAGAAAGGGCTGGAAAAGACGTTTAGTCTCAAGAGTTCTGCCCGAACGACCGCCAGCCTCTGCATCAGGTGCTGGCGGTCGATGCTTTTGGAGACGATAAGGAAGGGCGTTCACACCTACGCTAGCCTCACTTTGAGGGTCACCGATCACGGCAAATCTGCGGTAACTGAATGTTTGACAGCGCAAGTACTCCGTCTGGCGAAATGCGTCAGTTCGAACGGTTGGTTAGCAAATGGATCGCCTGTAGCAGATCATCCATATCCGTCGGCTTACCGAACGCCATATCCGCCCCGAGGTCTCGCGATATCTTCAACAGCTCTGACATGCCCTGATTGTGGATTGCTCCCGAGATGGCGATGATCGGCATCTTCTTCATCCACGGCTCCAGATTCCAACTGAGCGCGCCGCGCAATCGCGAGATCAGGGAAATGCCGCCGTCCGGCACTGGCTTGTCATCCTTCAGAACGATGATGTCGGTGATCAACAGATCATACCGGTTTTCTGCAATCAGGACGAAGGCCTCAGAAGCAGAACGGCTGGTCGTGACGGTATGCCCCTTGGATGACAGCACCTCGTCCAGAACTGCGCTTAGATCATCATCGTCTTCCATTAACAAAATACGAGCCATACGCTACTCCACCAAGTTGATTGGCCATGCGTTGTGCCCGGCGTTCGCGCCCGCATGGTCTGGAGCGGAGAGGGGCGAGCAAGCGTCAGGCAAAAGTCGTCATCCCTGTTTCTCCGACGGCTTACCCGCCAGCGTGTCGGCCAGTATTTCCGCCAGTTCACCGGGCGGGCACGGTTTCTGAACCATCGGTGCCACAACCTCTCCCATTTCGGAAGAGGTAAATCCGGTGTAGCCGGACATATAGACAACAGGCAGGTCGGGGCGCAGCTTTCTGACCCGGGTTGCCAGTTCAAAGCCACCAATACCGCCGGGCATGACGATATCCGTCAGCAACAGATCCACCGCGTCTCCCATCTCGATCAACTCCAGCGCCTCGGCACCCGACCGTGCGGCGATGAATTCGAAACCGAGCTCACTGATCAGATCTTCCATCACCATCAACAGGCTGACTTCGTCTTCGACGACAAGGATTTTCTCTCCTTGCCCGCGTCGCGGCGGCAGCCGGGTCATTGGCTCTTCTCTTTCATTCTCCAGTGTCCCTCGCGGCAAGATCAACCTGATCGTGGTCCCGAATTCAAGTTCGGAATAGATGCGCAACTCGCCATCAGAATTCTGGATGAACCCGTAGACCATAGACAGACCCAGACCCGTTCCGGAATTCGTGTCCTTGGTGGTGAAGAAAGGGTCAATCGCGCGTCTTTTCACCTCATTCGTCATGCCGGGACCATCATCTGTCACGGAAAGCTCGACATAGCGATACGCGCGTTCATCCTTGCGTGCCACATCTGCAGCGTGCTCCTCCCGCATCCCTTGGGTGATATAGGCATGCAGGTCCTCACGCCGCAGTGCCAGATCGACATCTACCTCGTCAATCGCACGCGCCTTGACGATGATCTTACTGCCCTTGCCGCTGCGCATGATGGCGTCCCGGCTGTTGAGCACCAGGTTCAACAGGGCATTGTCGAGTTGGCCATGGTCACAATAGACCAGCAGTTCAGGGTTCGGCGCCAGGAAGGAAATATCGACCGTCTCTTCGATCGCAGGTCGCGCAAGCGCTTCGAATTCGGCAAAGGTCTCGGTGAGCGGGCGCGATTTTGCCAATCCTGGTTGCCGCTTGGCAAAGGCAAGCAACCGATTGGTGAGCGCGCGCCCCCGCTCGACCGCGTTCAGCGCCGTCAACAGAACCCGGTCAGACCGTTCCGAAATATTGTCTGTCCGCGTCAACTGCATTGCGTAGAGGATGGTGGCGAGCAAATTGTTGAAATCATGCGCAATACCACCGGTCAACTGCCCAAGGGCGTCCAGCCTTCCCTTACGTTCCACCTGCTGCCGGTTCTTCTCCAGAAGGGAGACATCATCCAGCAAGATTACACACCTCAAACTGCTCGCGTCATCCTCAACCAATGCGCTGGACACGCGCACGTAACGATTCTCACTACTGCCACTCCGGGTCATGAGATGGGTTTCGCCGGTCAGGACCTGCCCCGCAAGCGCGCGATTGATCGGATCGGAGGACGCATCCAACGGATGCATGTCCGCCACATCCAGAAACTTGATCTCGTCAGGCCATGAAAAGGGCGTCATCTCTGACTTGCCACCAAGCATATGGCGCGCCGCTGGATTTATGACATCCACCACCCCGTTCTCGTTCAGCCCGATGATGCCGTTTGCCGTTGTGTCCAGCACAACGCGCAACTGCTCGGATGTCGCCCGCAGGTCGCTTTCAAAATCAAGGAGCCGGTCTCGTGTCGCATTGATTTCGGTCGAGATGGCGTCAAGGTCATCCCAACTATGAGCATGTCGCCTGTCCAGGTTCAGCGGTGCGCCCGTGGTGAACCATTCAGGCTCCGAAACATGCGCTGCGATATGGCGCAAATGGCGACTGACCAGACGATGAAAGATCACAAGGATTGCGATCGAGGCGAAGCCGGTCTTGGCGATGTTCGACAGGAACACCACCAGCACCTGTGCATAAAGGTTCGACCATATCCGCGCACGGCTCAGACCCAATTCGAGCGTTCCGAGCGATGTCACTCCGCGCACCGGATCGGTGTATTCGAGATCGAAGCGTTCGACGTCCAGTTGTTCATTCGGATCGAGCGGCGCACGGTCCCATGTCTGCCCGCCGCTGCTGGTCAGTTTCAGAGAAGCAATATCGGCACTTGAGAAAATGCCGTCCAGGATATCGTTCACCTGCAATGTGTCAAAGGACCACAGCGCCGAACTCAGGCTTTGCCCAAAGCCCTTTTCAACCTGCAGGACGAGGTCATGCAGTGCGTCGTCCTCCCGCTGAAAGGCAAGGTAGAGTTGCAACGAAGTTGCCAGAACTGACAACAGTGCATTGCATAGAAGGACCCACAATAGCAGCGAGAAAGCGAGCCGGTTATTCCATCTTTTGGGCATCTGCTGTCAGTCCGTGTTGTGCTTTTCCAGCAGCGCATCCAGCGACCCATCCGCGCGCATGTCGGTCAGCGCCGCGTTGAAATCGGCCACGATACCTGCGTGATCCGGTCGTGACCGGGACACAGCCATGTGGATCTGTTGCTTGGTCAGGGCAGGTTGCAGAAATTCAAGTTGGTCCTGAAGAGCATCGTCAGAGAGCAGCATGGAGTGCCGCACGACATGTGAGCTGTCCAGGGTCAGGTCCACACGCCCCGCCGCCACCATCTTCAGGCCCTGCAGGGTCGTGGTCACTTCAAACTTTTTGAGGTGGTCTGCATTGTCGAACTCGGTTTCGTACAGAAATCCGGCTCCAACCGCGATGACATAGGGCTGCAGGGAGTCCAGCCCGTCGTAAGTGATGTCGCGACCCTTTTGCCGCACGAACTGAACCTGCGTTTCAAAAAAAGGCTCTGAATAAAACACGGATTTCTGCATTTCCGGGTCGAGAAACAGGCTCGTGACGACGTCATATTCACCGGATTTCGCACCACTAACCACGCGAGACCACGGCAGGATCGCCGTTTCCACCTCGTAGCCGGCACGCTCAAGCACTGCACGGGTCACATCAAGGGAAATCCCAAGCCCCGGCAGCCCCTCCCCGGAAAAGGGAGGCCATTCATCCGCAACAACAAGAAGCCGTTCCTCAGCGATTGCCACGCCACTGCCAAAGACAGAAATTGCCATCAGCCAAGCGCAGCACCATTTCCCAATGCACACGAAATCACACCTTTTTCACCTGCGCCAAACCATGCACCTGATGGTCAAGAAATACAAGTTGAGGTAGAACTCTCCATAAAGCCTTCTCGCAAGATGAGGATTTGTGACAACTCTTTGAAGATCAATCCCATTGGTCTGTGATCTACCGGACACTCCCAACCATTTGCCGTAACACTCTCATTGGCTTTGCCGACCATTCCTGCTGGGATTGCCGTTGGGCATTTCGCCTGCACCCCTACCGGAGGAGGCGACAAGCGCTGGGGCTCCGTCTATCGCAGCGGCTCTCGCCGTAGGGCAACCATGTTTCCTTCCCTCGTGTTGTCGCTCCATACACGGGCTTTTCCTAACAGATAAAGTTCACTGCTCGCGGCGCGAGTTATTCGATAAGTACTTGCGAGCAGGAGAATCCCGTGAACCTTGCCGGCGCGTCTGGCGCGCTGGGTATGAGGGGAGTCCAACCTCTCATCAAAGCATTCAAATCCTGTTCGAATACTCGGCGCGATAATTTCGCGACCAAGAATTTGCGAAAACCTACACGTATGAAGTCGACCAGCCACCGGCTTCGTGTACGAAACGAATGCCCGCTTCGGTGAAGCTGCGCAGCAGCTATTCACTCTGCAGCCAAGGGCCGGTTTGGGCGGTCCACCACGACAACCTTCCGATCTGGAATTCGATGGCTTCCGCGATGGCCAGAGCACTCTCCAGTTAAACGCCCAGATATCGGACAGTGCTGTCCATTTTGGTATGCCGAGCAACAGGTGGTCTGCGCGTAGGTTGCACTTCTTGTTATAGACTTAGGTCACTTTAGCGCTCCGCACAGAATGTGCTGCCACAGACCATCGCCGCGAGACCAATCGATGTGACCCAATCACGACTTGTCCGTGCGTATTGGCGGGTCGAAAGGTGCAGCCGCTCCTGAAATTGACGTCTGTCTGGTCGCGCGAAAGGCGTCGCACAGGTCTGCGAGACAGCACCCGTGACACTCAGGCCATGTTGCCCGGCATCGATGCTGCCCATGACGCTTGACCAATTGGTGATGGCTGTCCACGTTTGGCGCGCCCCATTGGGGCGGTAATAAGGGCGACAGCTGCTCATACGCCTCCACCGTTCCGGCGCGCGGGCGGATCAGGCCAAGGCGACGGGCAACCCGCAGGTGATGGGTGTCAATCACGAGGGCCGGTTTGCGAAGGGTGCTGAAGTTCAAAACTGTCGCCGCCGTTTTCCGACCAACGCCGGGCAGTGGTTCCAGCCAGTTCAGCGAAGCGCTAACCGACATTGGTTTGAGCAGATCAAGCGTCAGGGCGCCTTGGCTGGCTGTCACCATCTGAAGGGCTGACTTGAGCCTGCGCGCCTTCACCTCCGCAAAGGTCACAGGTGCAATCAGCTGCCTGATTTCCTGCACCGGGGCATCCCGCAGGCTTTCCCAATCACGAAACCGTCCTTTGAGCGCGCAAAAGACGGATGTCGAAATCTCTCCCCGCGTCTTGCCCCCGATAAGCCCCATGACAAGCTGTGATACAGGGTCCAGCAACACGTGAGGGCCTTGAGGACCGTATTGCCTGCGCAGGCGTCGATGGATGGACAGCAGGCGGTCTTCCCGATCATCTGGAATCAAGGATAGCTGCATGTGGTGCAGCCTACCAAAAATAGAACAAAGCATGAACTAAATTCTCGCCTGACGAGAATTTCCGCCTATTGCCTGCGACCAAATCAGTGGGCTGGAAACATGAAATGAAAGGCTGAATTCGCCTTGCTTGCGCGGGGTAACGTCACAAAAAGCGTTCAGCCCCCAATGCCGTGACATCCGCATTTGACGCCCGACCGATCACCATATCCGCCAGCAACTCACCCGATTTCGGCGCCATCATCAAACCATAGTGCGAATGTCCAAAATTCAGAAACAACCCTTGTTTTTCAGGCGCTTCGCCCAACACCGGCAGGCTGTCGGGAAAGGATGGCCGACGCCCCATCCAGAAGCTTTTGACACCCGTTTTCAGGTCTGGAAAGGCCGCTTTCGCCAGCTTGCGCAACTGCCCGCGTTTCCGGTCATCAGGTGGGGCGTCAACCGGTGCGAATTCGGCCTGCCCGGCAATCCGGACACCTGTCTCCATGCTGCTGGCAACCAGTTTCGCATCGACGTCCATCACCGAATTCCGGATTTCGATCCCCGGCCGCGCAAACTCAACATGGTAGCCGCGCTCGGCCATCAGCGGCATCCGAAGACCGAGGGGCGCCAAGAGCTTGGCGCTCCAAGCCCCCATCGCCACAACGACGCGGGCCGCGGCATAGGTGTCCCCATCGCAGACAATCTGCCAGTCACCGTCCGACCTGTTCAGCTTGCGAACATTGTCCGAAACGAAATCGACCCCAAGACCTCTGGCTTTTTCTGCAAGAACACGCCCGATACGTCCGGGAGAGAGCGCGCGCGCCTGATCGTGGATCAGGACTGCCGCGTTGAAGTCCGGGCTGAGTGCTGGTTCGGTGGCTTGCAACACATCCTGCCCCACCAGTTCAAGATTGGCCCCTTTCTCGCGCCGGATCGCGTAGTCGAGGGACGTTAGGGTGGCCCGGCTCCCGTCCCTGAATGCATGTACGTAAATGCTATCCTTGATGAGCGTCTCAGCGCCCGTCCCTTGCAGGTGCCGCCGGTAAAGATCAATGGACGGCGCACAGAGCAGCTCCATCACCTCCGCCGTTGCCCGCACCCGGGCTTCGCTGGCCTGCCGCAGGAACCGCAAGCCCCAAGGGATCATTTTCGGCAAGGCGGCAGGTCGGATCGAGAGCGGTGCCGCCCGCCCGAACATCAGCTGCGGAATTTGTCGCCACACCCCGGGCATGGATTGCGGAATGACCGACCAGGGCGAGATGATGCCAGCGTTGCCAAAAGAGGTCTCCTGCCCCGGCTCCCTGCGATCAATGACCCGCACTGCAACGCCGCGCTCGGCGAGAGAGAGCGCCGTGCAGATACCGATGATACCTGCACCCAGAATGAAGACGGGTTGATCCATTCAGCTTGCCGCTTTCGCTCCGCGCCGCACGATCAGCTGCGTGACGATCACAGGCGAGGCAACAATCAGCGCCACCAGATCGGCCTGCAGCGATGGCGCGATAAAGATGAGCCCGGCAATGGCCAGCAACCAGCGGAACGCGATGTTCACCGGAGCCAGCCAGTACCCCACGACGGCGGAGGACAAGGCGATCACCCCCGCGATGCAACTGGCCGCCGTATAGGTGAACTCCCACAGGTCGAAACCGGTCGACGAGACAAAGAGCAGCACCGGCGCATAGACGAAGGCCATGGGCGCCACCACCTTGCCCAATCCAAGGGTGAAGGCTGAAATCCCCGTGCGGAACGGGTTGGAGTTCGCGATGGCCGCTGCCGCATAGGCCGATGTGCAGACCGGTGGCGTGATTTCAGCGACAACGCCGTAGTAGAGCACGAACATGTGGCTCGCGATGGGAGGAACGCCCAGTTGTGCCAGCGCGGGCTGCGCCACGGACACAAGCATGATGTAGAGCGCGGTTGTCGGCACCCCTGCCCCCATCAGGATGCAGGCCAGCGCGATGAAGACGAGGCTGATGAAGAGCGTCAGGTCCTCGACGGAAAATAATTCATAAGCGCCGAAGGTAAAGAGCCATGAGATGTCATTGCCCAGATTTGAGGCCGCCTGCGTCACCATAAACCCGATACGAAACCCCACGCCGGTGGTGTTGATCACGCCGATCACGATCCCAACCGCGGCAGAGGCGGCACCCACGGCCAGCGCGTATTTCACGCCGGTCTCAAAGGTATCGCCCATCTCCGGCAGGGAAATGCGACGCTGGGGGTTGAGCGTGGCCACAACTGCGCCGAGAATGAGGATGGCGGACATTGCGACGTCGAAGCCGCCGCCAGCCTGTTTCCAGACGACAAACCCGATAAACGCCGCTGCATAGACTAGCGTCACCGGTTCCCTGAGCCTGCTCATGCCTGCGATGATTGCCAAGGAAATCCCGCAAAAGGCGGACATGTAGGGTGTGTAGCCTGAGAAGAGCACCACCAGCAGACCGACCAGCGGCACGATGTTGGCCCACCCATCGCTCCAGACCGCGCGCAGTTTCGGCAGTGCGTCTTTGGTCAGCCCCTGCAGACCCAGCTTGCGCGCCATCAGATGCACAACGGTGAACACGCCCACGTAGTGCAGCAGCGCCGGGAAGATCGCGGCAATGACGATGGTTGTATAGGGAAGCTCCAAGAACTCCGCCATGATGAAGGCCGCAGCACCCATGATCGGCGGCGTGATCTGGCCACCTGCGGATGCTGCGGCTTCGACGCCACCGGCAAAGTGACCGGGATAGCCCAGCCGTTTCATGTTCGGGATCGTCAGCGCCCCGGTTGAAACCGTATTGGCCACCGACGAGCCAGAAATCGTACCAAAGAAGGCGGAGGATACGACGGACACTTTGGCGGGTCCGCCCGTGTAACGCCCGGCGAGGATGGTGGCATTGTCGATGAAAAGCTGCCCCAGCCCGGTGCGCTGCGCGATCACGCCGAACAGCACGAAATGAAAGACGATTGTGGAGACCACCCAGAGGGTGACGCCAAAGATACCTTCCTGCGGGAAGTACATCGAGGAAACGAAGGTGTTGAATTTCACACCCGGGTGTTGGAGCAGGCCGGGAAAGTAGGGGCCAAGCAGCGCGTAGGAAATGAAGATGCTGATGATGAAGGGCAGTATCCACCCCAGCGTCCGCCGCGCGATATCGAGCACCAGCACGATCAGGATGCAGCCAAACAGCAGATCATAACCATTGGGATTGCCCATGCGAAAGGTCATTTCCTCCACGCCCAGCATCCCGATCCCGCGCCATGCCAACCCCAGATACAGCGCCGAGGCGACGCCGAGGACCATCAGAATGATATCGAGGTAGGGCACCCCCCCAAGGCGCAGTGCGCCAGTGTTGAGATCAAAGGAGGTTGGTGTTTTGACCATCGGATAGAGCGCGTAGGTCAGGATGAAGAGCCCCGACAGGTGCCAGCCCATGTGCCAATAGTCCGGCGGCAGGGCGAAACCGGCCGTCAGATAGTGATAGACCGCAAAGGTCAGCGCCACATAGCGCAGGACCTTGCCAAAGGCGGGCGTGACTGACCGCGTGGCCGCCCCCTCATCGTATTTCTCTTCAATGGCGGCCAGTTCTGCTTGGGAAAGGTCGCGCACGGCTTCGGACTGCTGATCGCTCATCTGGCGTCCCCTGTCGTCATGTGGTGCAGATCATCCATCGGGCGGCGGACAGGTGTCGCCCGCCGCCCGTGCTCTGGTAAGGCTGGAAGAGGAGACCTTACTTCAGAAGTCCGGCTTCCCGGTAGAACTTCTCGGCACCCGCGTGCAGCGGCACACCAAGTGCGGCGATGCCATCAAGCGCCGTATCCGGTGTGATCTGCTTGCCCTTGGCATGACCATTGTCGAGCAGCTTGCGTGTGTTGTCGTTCCACATCGCCTTGGTGATGCCATATACCAGTTCTTCCGAAAGATCCGAGGACACGATCAGCAAGGCGGAGACCGCCGGCGTTTTCACGTCGTAATCCACGCCCTCATAGACACCGGCAGGGATTTTCGACGGGATGTAGGCCGGAATGATCTCGTTGATCTTGGCCAGATCTTCATCGCTGAAGCTGTGCAGCTCCATGCCCTTGGTCGTGGAGAGCTGCACCATCGCGGAGACCGGCCAGCCTGCGGCGTAAAAATAGGCGTCAAGCTGCCCGTCCGCCAGACGTTCGGCCGACTGGCTGTTGTTCAATTCTGCCTCGTCCATGTTGTCACGGGTCACGCCCCATTCTGCCAGCATCTGCTCCACGGCCACCTGCGTGCCGGATCCGGCCTGAGCAATCCCGACCCGTTTGCCCGCCAGATCAGCCAGCCCGCCAAGGGACGCGCCTTTTGGCATGACAAGATGCAGGTCTTCGGGGAAGAGGTTGGCGACGATCCGCAGTTTCGGATGCGGTTTGCCGTCAAACTTGCCTTCGCCCAGATACATCGACCGGGTCACATCCGCGGCGGCAAGCCCGGCTTCCAATTCGCCATTCTCCACCGCCGTGTTGTTGAACACCGACGCTGTCGTCGATTGCGCAATTGCGATCAAACCGGGCACGCCGCACTGGCCCCCCTCGTCGCAGGCGCGTGATCCCGGAGGCGCAGAAATGCCATTGGCGATTGTGCCACCAATGGGGAAGTAAGTGCCCCCTGCACTGCCTGTCCCGATCCGAAAGAAGGTCGGATCCTGTGCAACCGCTGTTCCGGCTGCCAGGGTCGTTGCCAGAGCAACGCCCGTAAGCTTTGAAAATACCTTCATTACAGTCTCCCATGTAGCTGACTTCTAAAACGAGTCATGCCGGTCAGCGTAGCCAATCCAAAAATAAAGGCAAATTTGAATATCTTTTCTTTCCATAGATTTAAGTTATGTATATTTTTATGAATATTTCACAGATTTCAGCTTTTCAGGCAGTCATGACATCGGCCTCCCTCTCGGACGCGGCGAAGAAACTCGGGCGGACGCAACCCGCCGTCAGCGCGGCCATCAAGACGCTGGAAGATCAGCTGGGCCTGCAGCTTTTTGACCGGCAGGGACGCAAGCTGGTCCCGGTACCGGAGGCGCACTACCTGCTGACCGAAACCGATGCGATCCTGAGCCAGCTGTCCCGCGTCCGCCAGACCATGCGCAGCCTTGTGGACGGGCAAACCGGCAATCTGAGCGTTGCTGCCATGCCGGGCCCTGTCTCCGTCCTGTTTCCCCGGTTTATTGCCACCCAGATCAAAGGGGATGCGGGCATCACCGTATCGATCCTTGCGCGCAGTTCGAACCAGATCGCCGAACTTGCCCGCGCGCAGAACATCGATTTCGGATTTGCCGACGCGCCGCAAAACACCGAAGCGCAAAACCTCTACAATGCCGAGTTTATTACAGCAGAGTGTTTTCTGGCCATGCCATCAGATCACCGTTTGGCAGAGCGGGATGTCGTATCCCTCTCTGATCTCGATGGGGAACCGATGGGCACCTTGCAGACCAGTCATGCCCATCAACAAGAATTGCAGGATATGTTCAGGACACGCGGTCTGACCTTTCGAACCATGGTCGAGAGCCAGACCTTTCTGCCGATTCTGCAATTCGTCTCTGCCGGTCAGTGCTGTTCCATTCTGGACCCGTTGACGGTTGCGCATGTGAAGACCGCGGGTGCGATGACGGAGGAGATCCAGGTACGCCCGCTCACTGAAAAAATCCGCTATCGCTACGCCATTGTCGCGCCGCTCTACCGACCGGCATCCGTGCTGGCGAACAAGATGCGCGATGCCTGGCGCCAAGAAGTCATGACGCTGTTGAACGATGTTGGATCAGCCCCCCATCTGGAAACCTGAGCTGCGTCATCATCAGGTGTCAGCCAAGGATGGATGGCAGGGTCATCGACACGGCGGGGAAAAATGTCGTCAGCATCAGCGCCACGAGGATCGCAAAATAGAACGGCCAGATCGTACGCACGGCCACCTCCATGGGCAGTTTGCCAACGGCGCACCCAACAAAGAGGCAGGAGCCGACAGGTGGGGTACAAAGACCAAGCCCGAGGTTCATCATCAGGATCATGCCAAACTGCAAGGGGTCAATCCCAAGGCTGTGGGCCACCGGCAGGAAGATAGGCGTGCAGATCAGGATCAGCGCCGCCATATCCATGATCATGCCCAGCACCAACAGGGACAGGTTGACCAGCAACAGGATGATGATCGGATTGTCGGTCAGCGCCGTCAGGAAATCCACCGTCTGGCTGGGCACGCGGAAGAAGGTCAGCATATAGGCAAAGGCGCCCGCGCAGGCGATCAGGATCATCACCATCGCCGTGGTCCGCACCGCCTGCAAAACCGCGGTGCAGAAATTCTCCCAGGTGATCGTGCGGTAGACCAGCAAGGTTATAATGAATGCGTAGATGGCGCCGAATGCCCCGGATTCGGTCACCGTGAAGACGCCTGACAGAACGCCGCCGACGATGATCACGGCAGTAAAAAGCCCGGGCAGCGCAAAGATGAAACTCAACGCCAGGGCGGTCCAGCCGGGGAAGGTCTCTGCCGCATACCCCCGCCGCACAGCGACGACATAGGCGGCCATGGCGAGGCAGATGCACATCAAAATGCCCGGCACCACACCTGCCAGAAACAGCTTGGAGATCGAGATGCCGCCGCCCGCCGCCACGGCAAAAATGATCATATTGTGGCTGGGTGGGATCATGATGCCCGCGATGGAGGAGGTGACCGTGACGTTCACCGCGTAGTCCGTGTCGTAGCCCTTTTCCTTCATCACCGGGATGAGGATTGAGCCCAAGGCGGAGATATCGGCCACGGCGGAGCCGGAAATGCCGCCGAAGAGCATGGAGCTGAAGACATTCACGATCCCCAGCCCGCCCCGGACGGCGCCAACGGCGGCGGAGGCGAACCGCACCAGCCGGATGGCGATGCCCCCGTGGAACATCAATTCGCCCGCGAAGATGAAAAACGGGATGGCCAGCAGGGAAAAGACATTGATACCGGAGACAATGCGCTGAAACCCGATCATCAGCGGCAGGCCCTCCCACCAGAAGGCGGCGATGGCCGAAATGCCCAGAGCAAAGGCGACAGGCGCGCCGATGAGAACACAGAAGGCAAAGATGCCAAGCAGAATGGTAAGTCCCATTAACGCGCCTATTCAATCGTGTCTTTGCGGAGATCTGCGCCGCGCAGGATGCGCGTCAGATGTCCCAGAGAGAAGAGAAAAATCAAACCGCCCGACAGGGTCAGCGGCAAGGACCGCAGCCCTTCGGGCAATTGCAGCATCGGGATCAGCGACCCCCATTTAAAGAGGGTAAGTTGCGCGCCATACCATGCCATCAGCAGACCAAACCCGCCCATGATGCAATCCGTCATCACGGCCAGCGCCTGCCGGATTTTGCGCGGTACGGAGGTGCGCAGAATGGTGACGGAGAGATGCGTATTCTCATGGATGCCAACGGCAGCGCCCAGAAACGCGATGGTCATGACCAGCAGAAAGGCCACCTGTTCGACCCAGGTCGGCGTGGCGTTCAGCACGTAGCGGCCAAAGACCAGCCAGCCGAAGATCACGGTCAGCGTCACGAGCGCGATGCCGGTGACAAGCTTGCAGGCGTGGCTCAAACGATCCAGGGCCGCGTCAAACTGGGCCCATGTGCGGCTCGACATCTCGATGATCCCCCCGGTGCTTTTCCCGCCCGGCACCCATGCGCCGGGCGGGGAAGTTTGTTTTATTTATTCGGTGCTCTGGATCAATTCGACCAGGCCGCGCAGGTCGGGATTGGCCTCGAGATAGGCTTCATAGACCGACGCCATGGCTTCCTGGAAAGGAACCTTGTTTGAGATTTCGTTGAACTTGACCCCGGCTGCCATGACCTTTTCCTGGCTGGCGGCTTCGCGTTCCTTCCAAAGCTGACGCTGAAGCAAGGCGGCTTCTTGCGCAGCGTCCTTGACCGCCGCCTTCATGTCGTCAGACAGGCCATCGTAAACGGCTGTGTTGATGCACAGACACTCGGGAATAATCAGGTGCTGGCTGAGCGAATAGTAGCCCGCCACCTCGAAATGCCCCGTGGCTTCATAGGACGGCCAGTTGTTTTCGGCGCCATCAACAACCCCGGTTTTCAGCGCCTGATACACCTCACCAAAGGCCATCGGCGACGGGTTACCGCCAAGCGCCGAAATCATGCCGGTGAAGAGGTCGTTATTCATCACACGAACCTTGAGGCCGGTCACATCCGCCGGTGTCTGGATCGGTTTCTGGCTGTAGAAGGACCGGGCACCCGCATCGAACCACGACAGCGGCACAAGGCCCTTTTCGGCCATGCCTGCCGCAATGGCTTCGCCGCCCTCGCTTTCAAGAACGCGGAACATGTGGTCTACGTCCTTGAAGATAAACGGCAGGGAGACGACATTGGCGGACGGCGCAATCGGACCGATCGGGCCAAGGTTGAAGTTGCCGATTTCCAGCCCGCCGATGCGCACCTGCTCGATCCCGTCAGGTTGATTGCCCAGCGTGCCGCCGTGGAACATCTGCAGCGTGATCTCGCCGCCGGTCTTCTCTTCCAGAAGTTCCGCGAATTTATCCATCGCGACGGTGTTCGGATAGCCATCCGTGTGGATGTTCCAGCCCCGCCAGCTCTCTGCCTGTACAGCGGTGGCCATCAGGCCGACAAGGCCCAGCGTGCCCATGGTTTTGGTCAAGCGCGTAAACATATATCTTTTCCTCCCTATTGCGCGTGATCGGTCTTTGGTCGTTTGCGGCGCCCCTCCCGGGCGGACGCGGCCTCTGCCGCGCCTGCGTTATGAGAACAGGGTCCCGCCGTTGATGTCGATGTTCGTGCCGGTGATGAACGCCGCCTCTTCCGAGGCCAGATAGGCCACGAGGTTGGCCACATCTTCCGGCGCACCCTCGCGTTTCAGGGGCGTCACGTTGGCCACGTGGCTGCGCACCTCAGGCTTGGTAAAAACGTTGTGGAAATCAGTGTCGATCATGCCGGGGCAAATGGAGTTCACCCGGATGTCGGGCCCAAGCTCCTTTGCCAGCCCGCGGGTCATTGTCATCACCGCTCCCTTGGCCGCCCCATAGGCAACAGCGCCCGGACCACCCCCGTCGCGTCCGGCCTGACTGGCCAGCCCGATGATCGAGCCACCGCGCCCCATGTGGGGCAGCACCGCCTTGACCGCATGAAAGAAGGACGTCGCATTCAGGTCCATCACCCTGTGCCAGTGGTCGATATCCATTTCCGGGATCGCCTTGCGCGCAACCAGGCCGCCGGTCACGTGCACAAGGATGTCGATACCATCGCCAAAGGTCTCGCGAGTCTTTGCGACCAGCGCGCTGACATCTTCTTGCTGGGTCATATCTCCTTGTAGGGCGACGGCTTTACCACCCGCAGAAGTGATCTCGCGGACAGCGCTATCCGCCCCGTCGGACGAACTATGGTAGTTTATGGCGACAGAGGCTCCGGCGGCAGCCAGACGCATCACACAGGCCCGGCCGATGTCCCGCCCACCGCCTGTGACGATAGCCGTTTTGGCTGTCAAATTCCGAGAACCGGTGGCGGATACTTCTGGCATGTTCATTCCGTATTCCCAGCTTTATGCGAGCACGATATGCAGACTAGTATACCAGTTTACAACCTCGGTCAAACGTGAACTTCTTCGCACACGCAACATAAGAACCCAAAAAAGTGCTGTACTACACCTCAATCGGTCAGAATACATGCCTTTTATCTCCCAAACTGGTATGGTAAATGATGATCAAACGACAAAGGAATATCGGTTTGCAAAATCCAACAATTGCGGAACGGCGGACCAGCGCGGATGAGGTCTTTGATTTTCTCCACGGTCAGATTTCCGCGCTAAAGCTCATGCCCGGCACACGCATTTCGGAAGTCGAGATCGCCAAACGCTTTGACATGTCGCGCCAGCCCGTCCGGGAAGCTTTTATCCGGCTGGCAAATCAGAATCTCATTCAGATTCGCCCCCAGAAGGCGACTGTCGTCAGGGGGTTTTCCTACGAAGCCATCCAGCGGTCGCGCTTCATCCGCCTTGCCGTGGAATGCGAAATCATCCGCCGGGCTTGTGCCGAAGCCGACGGCGCGGATCTCAAACGCCTGCGCCGCAGCCTTGAGCAGCAAGCCGACGCCGTCGCGCGCAATGACATCGAGCGGTTCCACGCGTTGGACTACGAATTTCACAAAACGCTGTGTGCCGCCGCAAGATGCGCTTTTGCTTTCAAGACGATCACGGAAAACAAGGCCATGGTGGACCGGCTTTGCCTGTTGAGCCTGACGCAGGCGACGGAAATGGACAAGCTGCTGGCAGACCATCGCGAGATCGTTGATCATCTGGAAGCACGTGATGAGGATGGCGTTGTGACTGCGATCCGGATGCACCTGTCCCGGCTTGATAGCGTCATCACCAGCATCCGGAAATCGCACGCCACCTACTTCGAAGACTGAGCGCGAATCCTCAAATTCCTGCCACTGCATCTAACAACAGCGCTCCCAGCAGGAATTCGCCACCCGACGATCGGGCAAAGCGCTTACTTGCAAAATCAGAATTTCCGAGGCTAGTTCTAAGGACGTAACCGGGCAGCGGGGTGTCTTCCGGACTCGCCCGACGTCACCATGACGCGTGAAATCCCCGTGAAACCGGCCCCTCTGCAGGGGGCTTTTTCGAACGCCGCGTCAGTATTTGGACGCGGAAAAAACGGGAGTTTTTCACATGAAAACCACGGGCGTCATCGGCATTGGCGACATGGGCAGCGGGCTTGCAAAGAACCTGCTGAAGAACGGATTTTCAGTCACGGGGATCGACCCGGTCAAAGATCGGATGAACGCTTTCACCGATATGGGCGGGGTCGCTGCAACATCGGTTGCGGAGGTGGCCCGGGCTGCGGAGGCCGTGTTTGTCATGGTCATGAGCGGCGATCAGGCGAAGTCGGTCATCCTGGGGGCGGACGGTTTGGCTGCCCATCTTAAGCCTGGCAGCGCCATTCTGCTCAGCGCCACGATCAAACCGCATGAGGCGCGCGAGATCGGGCAGGAAATGTCGGGATCGGACGTGCATCTGATAGATACGCCGGTCTCCGGGGGGTTTCCGGGTGCGCAAGGCGGCACGCTGACGATGATGGCTGCAGCGCCTGATGCGGTGCTGGATGAATTTGCCCCGGTCATGCAGGCAGTCTCGGCCAACATCCACCGCGTCGGCACCCGACCGGGGGAGGGCCAGACGGTCAAAGCCTGTCTGCAATCCCTGATCGGCGCACAGTTTGCGGCAACCTTCGAAGCGGCAGCACTTGCTGCCAAGGCGGGCGTGCCGGGTCAGGTGCTGTTGGATGTCTTCTCGACCTCCTCGGCGGGCTGCGGTGTCGTGAACAACGCGCTGGAAAAGATCATTGATCGTCAGTTCGAAGGCACCGGCAGCCACATCAACACGATGCACAAGGATCTGACCATCTCGATGGGCTTGGGAGAGGAACTGGGCGTGCCGCTGCACACGGCAAGTGCCGCCATGCAGATTTTCCATGCAGGGCGCACCCGGTATCCTGATGGCGACAACTGGGTCTGCACGCGCGTGATCGAAGAGATCGTTGGTGCCGAACTTCACCGGCAGGCCAAACAATGAAGCTTGGGGTGATCTGCGACGGCATCAGCAGGGATCTACGCCATGCTGTGAGTGTCATGGATGAGTTTGGGCTCGACTACGCGGAACTGCAATTTGTCGGCGACACGGAAGTGGGCGATCACACCGCTGCCGAAGTGCGCGAGATCAATGCCCTGCTGCGAGATCGCGGCAAGCCGGTCTCCTGCCTGTCGCGGCATATCTTCGCCGGCATGTCGGCCGAGAACCGCGCCGGAGACGCGGTTCACACCCGGCATATGGACGCGCTGAAGCGGGTGATCGAGATGGCCCATGTGGTTGGCGCCCCGCTGGTGCGGATCATGACCCAGCGCAAGGAGCAGATCCTCTGGGGCCACAACGGCGCGGAGAAATGGAATGTGGCGCATGGCGTCTGGGACAGCATGCCCCCGTTGATCGCGCCCGCCGTGGAACTGGCACGGGCTGAAGGGGTGACGCTGGTGGTCGAGACCGGCAACGGCACGCTGGTCAATTCAAACTACACCGCGCGTAAACTGATCGACGCACTCGATGCCAGAGACGCGCTCAAAGTGCTATGGGACCCCGGCAACAACTGCTGGTGCCACGAGGTCGCCTATCCCGATGGCTATGCGGAGGTAAAAGACGGCTATCTGGGGCACGTGCATATCAAGGACGTGCTGGTCGATACCCCGCGTGCAACCCTTGAGGTGCGCAAGATGGGTGAGGGTCAGCTTGGCCCGCTCTTTCCGCAGATCGCCGCCGCGCTCCGGGCAGACGGGTATGACGGTGTGATTTCATTTGAGAGCGTGTTTCATCCCGGCAATGGGGATTTCGAGGCGGGCTTTCGACAATGCATCACACATTTCAAAGAGGTGTTCGGCGAATGACCTCAGCCGCAGGCAGGTGATCGCACCCACACGTGCCCTCTGCAGGCGCTGACGCATGCCTGACGTGCAGCGCCCAATAAGATGCGCCGCCTCACAGAGACGGCGCATCACGGTTTTCACATCCTCGATCAGTTCAGATCGAAGCGGTCCAGGTTCATCACCTTGGTCCAGGCGGACACGAAGTTTTCGACAAAGGCATCTTTCGCATCATCCTGCGCGTAGGCTTCAGCCAGGGCGCGCAATTGCGAGTTGGACCCGAACACCAGATCGACACGGGTGCCGGTCCACTTCACGTCACCGCTGGCCAAATCGCGTGCTTCGTAGAGGCCCGGCGATCCCTCAACGGGCGCCCACGCCAGGTTCATGTCCAGCAGATTGGTGAAGAAGTCCTGTGTCAGCTGGCCGACGCGGTCGGTGAACATACCATGCGTGGCACCATCCGCATTCGCCCCAAGAACGCGTAGACCGCCCACCAGAACCGTCATCTCCGGCGCTGTCAGGGTCAGAAGCTGCGCGCGATCCACCAGCATTTCTTCGGCAGAAACCGAATACTCTTGCGGCTGATAGTTGCGGAACCCATCAACGCGCGGCTCCAGCACATCGAAGCCTTCCGGGTCTGTCTGTTCCTGCGTGGCGTCCACACGGCCCGGGGTGAAGGGCACGTCGATGTCGTGACCTGCGTCCTTGGCCGCCTTCTCGACCGCAGCGGAGCCCGCCAGCACGATCAAGTCAGCCATGGAAACAGATGCGGCAGACGCCGACTGGATGCCTTCGAGCACGGACAGCACCCTGGCCAACTGGTCAGGCTGGTTCACCTCCCAGTCTTTCTGCGGCGCAAGCCGGATGCGGGCACCGTTTGCGCCCCCGCGGAAGTCCGATCCACGGTAGGTCGACGCCGACGCCCAGGCCGTGGAAACCATTTCCGGGATCGTCAGATCAGACGCCAGGATTTTCGCCTTGAGGTCCGCGATATCCGCCGCCGTCAGAGGCCTGCCCGTCGCTTCGGGCAGCGGGTCCTGCCAGAGGAACTCCTCCCGCGGCACTTCTTCACCGAGATACCGGGACTTCGGCCCCATGTCGCGGTGAATGAGCTTGAACCACGCCTTGGCAAAGGCATCGGCGAATTCTTCGGGGTTCGCCATGAAGTGGCGCGAGATTTTCTCGTAGGCCGGGTCCATGCGCATCGCCATATCTGCGGTGGTCATCATGATATGCGTCTTGCCCGCATTGTCGGCGGTCGGCGCCATGTCCTCTTCTTTGAGGTTCTTGGCCTGCCACTGGTGCGCGCCTGCCGGGCTCTTGGTCAGCTCCCAGTCATACCCGAAGAGCACGTCAAAGTAGGACATGTCCCAGGTTGTCGGTGTCGGCGTCCAGGCACCTTCGATGCCACTGACGGTCGCATCGACGCCAAAGCCGCTGCCATGGGTGTTTTTCCAGCCCAGTCCCATCTGTTCGATGGGCGCGCCCTCTGGCTCTGCACCCACCAGACCGGCGTCACCTGCACCGTGCGCTTTGCCAAAGGTGTGACCACCTGCTGTCAGGGCCACGGTTTCGTAGTCGTCCATTCCCATGCGGGCGAAAGTTTCACGGATATCGCGACCGGATGCGACCGGATCAGGATTGCCGTCCGGACCTTCCGGATTGACGTAGATCAGACCCATCTGCACCGCAGCCAGCGGGTTCTCCAGCTCCCGGTCGCCGGTGTAGCGCTTGTTGCCAAGCCACTCGTCTTCCGCCCCCCAATAGATGTCCTCTTCGGGCTCCCACACGTCTTCACGGCCACCGCCGAACCCGAATGTTTTGAAGCCCATGGATTCCATCGCCACATTGCCAGTCAACACCAGCAGATCCGCCCAGGAAATCTGGTTGCCGTATTTCTGCTTGATCGGCCAGAGCAGACGGCGCGCCTTGTCCAGACCACCGTTGTCCGGCCAGCTGTTCAGCGGTGCATACCGCTGCGACCCGGTGGAGGCGCCGCCCCGACCATCGCCGGTCCGGTAGGTCCCCGCCGCGTGCCAGGACATGCGCACGAACATCGGACCGTAGTGCCCATAGTCCGCCGGCCACCACGGCTTGCTATCCGTCATCAGCGCGGTCAGGTCTTTCTTGAGCGCCTGATAATCGAGGGATTTGAATTCTTCCGCATAGTCGACCGTGCCGCCAAAGGGGTCCGTCTGCGGGCTGCTTTGGTTCAGGATCTTGAGGTTCAACTGGTTTGGCCACCATTGCCGGTTGCCCTGCACTTCATTCGTTGCATGAATGCTTGTGCCATGCATCACGGGGCATTTGCCTATATCGTTGCCGTCCATTGTATCTCCGATCGGGGTTGATGTGGGTTGAATTCCGGGTACCACAGCGCGTGCGGTCGCGCGTAGAATAACAGAGTCGACCCATACATTGAATTTGAAATTTATTATGGCAGTGATAACTTCATCCTATGGAAAACTTCACGATCAGGCAGCTGCGATACTTTGAAGCCGTCGCCCTGCATGGGCATTTTGGGCGCGCGGCAGAGGCGTGCTCGATCTCCCAACCCGCGATTTCCGTGCAAATCAAGGAGTTGGAGGAAACCCTTGGCCAACTGCTCTTTGAGCGGCACGCGCGCCACATCCGCCTAACCTCGTTCGGAGAGGAATTTGCCCAACGGGTCCGGCCTATTCTACGCTCGATAGATGACCTCTCGGACCTCGCGCGCGCATCACAGGCCGGGTTGATCGGCAAGTTGCGGCTGGGCATCATTCCCACCGTCGGGCCCTACCTGTTACCCCGTCTCGTTGCCGATCTGAATGACGCCTACCCCCGGCTTGACCTGCGCATCCGGGAGACACAGACGGAAAACCTGATCTTTGATCTGCTGGGCGGACAGTTGGATGTGGCGCTGGTGGCGCTGCCGATCTCGGAGCCCGGCCTGACCGAGGTGCCCTTGTTTGACGAGAGCTTTGTTCTGGTGCGCAGCTTGTCCGACGCGGAAAAACCGGTACCAAGCAGTGAAACCCTCAGCAAAATGCGTCTTTTGCTGCTGGAAGAAGGTCATTGCTTTCGGGATCAAGCGCTGGCCTTTTGTGGTACCCCGTCCAACCTGCCGCGCGAAAGCATGGAGGGCAGTTCGCTCTCCACGCTGGTGCAGATGGTGGCCAGCGGCCTCGGCGTGACACTGATCCCCGAGATGGCGGTGGCACTTGAAACCCGCTCGGCGGATGTCTCTGTCGCGCACTTCAAACGGCCCGAACCCACCCGCACCATTGGCATGGTTTGGCGGAAATCGACGCCGCTGGCCGATCAGTTGACCGGTCTGGCAGGCCGGGTAAAGCAGACGGTGACCGGCTAAAGCTTCACGGGCTGGCCCGTCTCCCACGATTGACTGGCGGCGTCGGCCAACATCTGGGCGCGCAGCCCGTCAGTGATGCCAGGGGCGAGCACCGTCCCGTCACGGACCGCTGTCACAAAGTGCTGCATCTCAGCCAGGTACGCCGCCTCGTAGCGTTCAAGGAAGAAGTGTTTGGCAGGTGCCGTGGCAAAGCCTCGCGCGTTAGCGGTCTCGATGGTGTGCTCCTGAACATTCGCGGCACGCAGCATGCCGCCTGACCCATGCACCTCAATCCGCTGATCGTAACCGTATGTCGCCCGGCGGGAATTGCTGATCTGGCAGATCCTACCGCTGACGGTGGTGAGCGTGACAGCGGCGGTGTCGGCGTCCCCTGCAACGCCGATCTCCGGATCGACAAGCGCACTGCCCACCGCGAAGACAGTTGTCGGTTCCTCGCCCAAAAGGAACCGTGCCATGTCGAGATCATGGATCATCATGTCGCGGAAGATCCCACCGGAGCTTGTGATGTAGCTGACAGGTGGTGGCGACGGATCGCGCGACAGGATCGTGATGATCTCGGCGTCGCCTATGTCGCCTGCGGCGAGGCACGCTTGCAAATGTGCAAAGTTCGGGTCGAACCGTCGGTTGAAGGCGGTCATGAAGGGCACGCCTGCGGCCTCAACCGCCTCGATGCAATCGCGGATGCGATCGGCGGACATATCGATGGGTTTTTCACAAAAGATCGCCTTGCCTGCTTTGGCAGCAGCATGGATCAGGTCGTAATGCGTGTCGGTCGGCGTGCCGATGACCACCGCATCCACCTCCGGGCTGGCGATGAGTGCTGCGCTGTCGAGTACTTGCGCACCGGTCTTGGCCGCGAGCGCATCCGCGGCTGCAGGCACGGCATCTGAGACGGCGGCGACACGTGCACCCTCTATCCGCGCTATGGAGCCTGCGTGCACCACGCCAATGCGTCCGCAGCCCAGAAGCCCGATGTTCAGCATTGATCTTCTCCCTTAAAACCGCGCAGCACGGCGCGGGTGGCCGCGACCATTGGGTCGTGAGTGTCTTTCAGGATCTGCACGCGGTCAAAGCGGCTGGGGTTGCTGTTGACGGCCTCGCGCAGCGCGTCTCCAAAGGCCATGCGCAGCTCAGTGCCGATGTTGAATTTGCAGATGTTAGAGCTCCGCGCAAGGTGCAGACGTTGCGCCATCGGCACACCGGAGCCGCCGTGGATCACCAGTGGCGTGTCGGTCAGCGCTTCGATGGTGCGGATACGTGGCTCATCGAGTCCGCCTTCCTTGTTTTCCTGCAGGTGCACGTTGCCAACCGAAATCGCCATGGCATCGACCTTTGTCTCGCGGGCGAATGTCGCGGCCTCCTCAGGGTTGGTGCCTTCCGAGGTTTCGCCCTGTGCGTAGCCGACAAAGCCAATCTCACCCTCGCAGGAGATGCCCGCGCTGTGGGCCATTTCCGCTATGGCCGCGGTCTCGTCGATATTCTGTTGCAGCGGCAGGCGAGAGCCGTCGAACATCAGCGAAGTGAAACCCGACTCCAGAGCCTCGCGGCACTCGTCAGCGGTATAGCCATGATCAAGGTGAGCAACGACAGGCACGCTGGAGCTTTCGGCGAGGTGACGGAACATCTTGCCAAGAACGGGTAGCGGCGTGTGCTCACGGCAAGAAGGACCCGCCTGCAGGATGACGGGGACGCTTTCGGCTTCGGCGGCGGCTACGTAGGCGCGCATGTCCTCCCAACCGAGGGTGACCAGGCCCGCAATGGCGTGGCCCCGCTTCAGCGCAGGTTTCAGGACGTCCGAGAGGGTAACGAGGGGCATGGGCTACATCCCCTTGCAGATCGTTGAATTGGGCGTAATCGCCCGGCGGCACCGCCGGGCAGCCCCGTGCCTGCGGGCGGGGGTGACCCTCTCTACATCTTGCGACGTTGCGAGCAGCTTCACTTGAACTTCGCCACCATGTCCTTGATGCCCGGGATCGTCTCGATCTGATAGGCATGGGTCGGCTGGAAGTACTGCACGAGGCTGCGCTGCGAGAGGCCGCCGAGGATCGTGAAGTAGTACATCTCGTAGCCCGGCATGACCGCGCAGGGGTGATAGCCCTTGTCGATGCAAATGGTGGAGCCATCCATCAGCTGGTAAGCATCCCCCGGCTTGCCCTCTTCGCGCTGCAGGATCTGCACGCCCGAGCCGTGATTGGGCCGGAAGCGGAAATTATAGGTCTCATCATGGCGCGTCTCATGCGGCAGGTTATCCGTGTCGTGCTTGTGCGCGGGAAAACCCGACCAGCCACCCTGCCCCACTGTAAAGAGCTCAGACACCAGCAGCCGACCCACTTTGCCATGCTGTTTCTGGCCGAGGATGTGCTTGATCTTGCGGTGCGTCTTGGTGTCGTCGGAGCCGTATTGCACCTTGTCGAGCTCGGGCACGCGCACGTCGAAGGGCTCCAGCACCTTGTCGTATTTGGCACCTGCGATGAATGTCTCGGTCGCCTCGGAGGTGCACGTCATGCGGACCTTGGCGCCGACGGGCACATAGACGCCCTCGGGTTCGCCGTCCCAGACATCTTCGCCGCGATTGCCAAGTGCGGCGAAGGAAACCCCCTCGACCTCCACATCGACGGTGCCAGTGGCGGGCACGATGCAGGTCTCATAGCCCGGCACCTGGTACTCAAAGCTCTGGCCCTGTTCCAACTTGACGATGTTGAAGTAATTCAGCGGGACAGTCGGGTCGTCCGCATTCACGATGGGTGTGTTCTGGTTGTCGTGCGGGGCTATGTGCATGGGTTATCCTTCCTGGGCCGCGGTCGGGCCGGGGTGAGTGGCGAGAAACGCCTCGAGTTCATCGGTGTCGGGCATCGCGGGAGAGCAGCCGGGCTTGGCCACGACGACAGAGGCACAGGCGGAGCCGCGCAGGACCGCCTCCTTCAGCGGGCGCCCTTTGGAAAGGCTGGCCAGCAGCCCGGCCATGAAACTGTCGCCTGCGCCGGTCGGTTTCACCGCCTCGACAGGGTAGATGCCGGTACGCGTCTCCGTGCCATCCGCAAAGGTGATCGCGCCTTTGGGGCCCATCTTGTAGATCACCATTTGGGCGCTGGTCTCGGCGAGTGCGCGGGCCTTGGCAAGGCCCCTGTCGATTTGGCCGGCCATAAAGCCGAATTCCTCGTCATTGCCGACGATCACATCGGCCATGGCGCCCGCCCGTGTTAGCACCTCTTCAGCCTCTGCCGCCGAGGGCCAGCTGTAGGGGCGGTAGTCAATGTCAAAGAGGATCGGCAGGCCCGCCTCCTTGGCCTTGTCAAAGGCGCGGAAGGCGGCGCTGCGGGAGGGTTCAGCCGCAAAGACCGTACCCGCAGTGATGACGGCACCGTAAGCGGTGAAGTCGATGGCGTCGATGTCGGCAGCATCCATCTGAAAATCAGCCGCATTGTTGCGGTAGATGACAGATTGGTGCTCTTCGATGCGGGTCTCGTAGACCGCAAGCGACGTGCGGTATTCACCGCGCACGCGCTTCACATAACTGCGGTCAACGCCGTAGTGATCGAGCTGCCCTTCGCAATACCAACCGACCGCATCATCCGACACCGCCGTGACCAATGCGGCTTTGCAGCCCAATTTCACCAGACCGGCGGCGGTGTTGGCGGCAGACCCGCCCATGCCCACGCGCATCACCGTGGCGTCGCGGGTACGGGTGCCCGGCGGATCAGGGAAGAAATCCATCCCGACCCGGCCGACGACCAGGAAATTGCCAGTAGCAAGCGCCTCCTGCAGCATCAGATACCCCTTCGCTGGCGAACACGCGCGCTTTCCCATTCGGCGTGGGCCGCGCGCACCTTCTCCGACGTCGAGACCTGCGGCGTGCCGCATTCCCACCAGGTGTGCCCCTGCGTGGTCCAGCCTTCGTAGGCGTCGACCTTCATGACGATCACAGAGGTCTTGTCAGCGGCTTGGGCGCGTTTGAACGCCTCAGCCAGTTCGGTGGGATTTTGAACGGTTTCGGCATTGGCACCCATGGAGGCAGCATGCGCCTCGAAGTCCACGGCAAAGGGCTCGGGCACTGTAGGGCAATCTGCGATGAGGTTGTTGAAGCTCTCGTTGCCGGTATTGTTTTGCAGCTTGTTGATCACCGCAAAGCCCCCGTTATCGAGCAGGAGGATGATCAGCTTTTTGCCCGTGAGCACCGAGGAGTAGATGTCGGAGTTTAGCATCAGATAAGAGCCATCGCCGCAGAAGGTGATCGTATCGCGCTCCGGCTCGCGTTGGGACTGGGCGATGCGTGCGCCCCAGGCGCCAGCGATTTCATAGCCCATGCAGGAAAAGCCGAATTCGACGTCCACGGTGCCCGGATCGAGCGTGCGCCAGTTGGCTGTGACCTCCGCAGGCAGACCGCCCGCTGCTGCCACAACCCGGTCGCGCGGATCACAGAGCGCGTTCACCACGCCGATGGCCTGGGCATAGGAGTTGGGGCGGTTGTCGCCATAGGAGACGTTGTCGGCCACGTAAGCGTTCCATTTTGTCCGCTCGGACTGCGCGTGCTCGACCCACTCACCGGGCGCGGTATAGCTGTCGAGTGCCTCACCCATTGCTGTCAGCCCCAGTTTGGCATCGCCCACCACCGGAAGAGAGCGATGCTTGCCCGCGTCGTGGCGACCTGCATTGAGCGAGATGAACCGCGCGTCTTTGGCAAAGGCCGTCCAGGAGCCGGTAGTGAAATCCTGCAGCCGTGTACCCACTGCGAGGATCACATCGGCCCGCTCGGCAATGGCATTTGCGCTATCTGATCCGGTTACACCGATGGGTCCAATGTTCAGCGGGTGCGTGTCAATCAGGTTGGCCCGGCCCGCAATGGTCTCGACCACGGGAATCTGATGCGCTTCGGCAAAGGCTGTCAGCTCGGCCACAGCGCGGGAATACTGCACCCCACCCCCCGCGATGATCATCGGGCGTCTGGCGGTTTTCAGCAGCGCGGCGGCATCCACGATTTCGGCGGCGTCCGGTGTTTGACGGCGAATGCGATGCACGCGCTTTTCGAAGAATTCGTCGGGGTAGTCAAAGGTCCAGCCTTGCACGTCCTGTGGCAAGCCAATGAAGGCGGGGCCGCAATCCGCCGGATCGAGCAGTGTGGCCAGGGCTGCGGGCAGCGACTGGATGATCTGCGCGGGATGGGTGATCCGATCCCAGTAACGGCTGACCGATTTGAACGCATCATTCACACCGAAGGTCGGGTCGTGGAAATGCTCCATCTGCTGCAGCACCGGGTCCGGCAGGCGCGTGACATAGGTATCGCCACAGAGCAGCAGCATCGGCAGACGGTTCGCATGGGCCAGCGCCGCCGAGGTCACCAGGTTCGACGTGCCCGGTCCTGCAGACGCGGTGCAGAACATGAACCGTTGGCGCAGCCACTGCTTGGCGTACCCTGCGGCGGCAAAGCCCATGCTCTGCTCGTTCTGACCGCGATAGAGCGGCAGAGTGTCCCGCACATTATAGAGCGCTTCGCCCAGACAGGGCACATTGCCGTGGCCGAAAATGCCAAAGCCGCCCCCACAGATCCGCATTTCGACGCCATCGATTTCGATAAACTGATTGTCGAGCCATTGGATGATGGCCTGCGCGGTGGTCAGGGTCTGAGTGGTCATGGATACAGAGGTCCTTCGGGCGATTATTGCGACCAGATCATTTCGCGGCTTGAACAGCTTCGACTCTCACGATACTAATTTTGCAACCGGTTGCAAACGGATTCTCAAAAAAGGACGCGCCGATGGCTGAGATTGGGATAGGCATCGTCGGTGGCGGCTACATGGGCAAGGCCCATGCGGTCGCGATGTCAGCTGTTGGCGCGGTGTTCGACACAGCACGCAGGCCGCGGCTGGAGATGATCTGCGCCACCTCTCCAGAAAGCGCCGAGCGATATCGGGCTGCCTATGGGTTTGCGCGTGCCACCGATGACTGGCAGGTTCTGGTGAATGACCCGGGCGTGGAGGCCGTTGTGATCGCCAGCCCGCAGGAGACCCATCGCGCCATTGCCGACGCGGCCTTTGCGCTAGGTAAGCCGGTGTTCTGTGAAAAGCCGCTTGGCGCCTCGCTGGACGACAGCCGGGCAATGGTGGCTGCTGCCGATGCGGCCGGTGTCGCGAATATGACCGGCTTCAACTATATTCGGACGCCCGCCAGCCAATATGCGCGTCAGCTAGTCGCGGACGGGGTGATCGGCGATGTAACGTGGTTCCGGGGCGAGCATACGGAAGACTTCCTCGCCAATCCGCAAACGCCCGCCTCCTGGCGCACCGACGGGGACGCCAACGGCACCATGGGGGATCTTGCGCCGCATATGATCAACGCAGCGCTTGCCCTGCTGGGGCCCATTGAGCGGTTGATTTCCGAAGTCGAGACGGTTCACGCGACCCGCCCCGGCGGCACAGTTACCAATGACGATCATGGCCAGATGATGTGCCGCTTTGCAGGCGGCGCAATGGGGCAAATGTATTTTTCCCGCATCTCCACGGGGCGCAAAATGGGCTATGCCTATGAAGCCACCGGGACAAAGGGGGCCATTCGGTTCGATCAGGAAGATCAGAACGCGCTATGGCTCTATCGTGCCGAGGGAGCGGAGGCGACGCGGGGGTTCACCAAGATCCTGACCGGCCCGGCCCATCCTGACTACGAACCCTTCTGCCAGGGGCCAGGGCATGGCACCGGTTATCAGGACCAAATCATCATCGAGGCCCGCGATTTTCTGCGGGCCATTGAGACCGGGCAGCCGGTCTGGCCGACGTTCAAGGACGGTATGGAGGTGAACCGCGTGATTGCCGCGGCCATGGCGTCTTCTAAAGACAAAACCTGGAAAGAGATTTCCGACTTCTGACCCAAGAAAGGGCTCTCATGACAATACGGATTGGCAATGCGCCCTGCTCCTGGGGTGTGGAGTTTGCAAATGACGCGCGCAACCCGACATGGCAGTCGGTACTCAAAGACTGTGCGGAAGCAGGATACAAGGGCATTGAGCTGGGCCCCGTCGGTTTCATGCCGGAAGATCCGTCACAGCTGGGTGAGGCGTTGGCAGAACATGATCTGGAGCTGATCGGGGGGGTCGTGTTCCGGCCCTTTCACGATCCGGGGGCCTGGGACGATGTGTTGGACGGCTCGGTGCGCACCTGCAAGGCGCTGGCGGCCCACGGCGCGCAGCATCTGGTGCTGATCGACTCCATTTCGCCACGCCGTGCGCCCACAGCAGGGCGTGCTTCGGAAGCCGAGCAAATGGAAAGTGCCGAATGGAACGCATACCGCGACCGCATCGCAACCATCGCGAAGATGGGGGCAGAGGAATATGGGCTGACCGTGGGCATGCACGCCCATGCGGCAGGGTTCATGGATTTCGAACCGGAGTTGGAGCGGCTGCTGGATGAGGTGGATGAAAACATCCTGAAGATCTGCTTTGACACCGGGCACCATTCCTATGCGGGCTTTGACCCTGTGGCCTTCATGAAGCGGCACATCGGACGAATTTCCTACATGCACTTCAAGGATATCGATCCGGCGGTAAAGGCGGATGTGATCGCCAAGCGCACCGGGTTCTATGACGCCTGCGGGCAGGGTATTTTCTGCAACCTCGGCCAAGGGGATGTGGACTTCCCCACCGTGCGTCAGGTGCTGCTGGACGCAGACTTTGAAGGGTGGTGCACGGTCGAGCAGGATTGCGACCCGCTGCTTGATCCGGACCCTCTGGGCGACGCGAAGGCGAACCGTGAATACCTTGAATCCATTGGCTTTCAGTAAGGAGCCTCTCTCATGACAAAACTGAACTGGGGTATGATTGGCGGCGGCGAGGGCAGCCAGATCGGGCCGGCACATCGGCTTGGCGCACAGGCTGACGGGAACTTTGTGCTGGCCGCTGGCGCACTGGACGTAGATGCCGAAAAAGGCCGCGCTTATGCGCAATCTCTAGGGGTCGCTGCGGACCGGGCTTATACCGGTTGGCAGGAGATGCTGGACGGTGAAAAGGGTCGCACGGACCGGGTTGATTTGGTCACCGTGGCCACACCCAACAGCACGCATTTCGAGATCACCAAAGCGTTCCTAGAGGCCGGGTTCAACGTGCTCTGCGAGAAGCCGATGACCATGACCGTCGAGGAGGGCGAAGAGATCGTGCGCGTGGCCGAGGCGTCGGGCAAGATTTGCGCGGTGAATTACTGCTACTCCGCCTACCCGATGGTGCGCGAGATGCGGCAGATGGTGAAGACGGGCCAGATCGGCAAGGTGCGGCTGGTCGTCGCAAACTTCAGCCACGGGCATCACGGCGATGCGGGCGACGCGGACAATCCGCGGGTGCGCTGGAGGTATGATCCGGCGATGGCGGGCGTGTCGGGGCAGTTCGCGGACTGCGGCATTCACGCGATGCACATGGCGAGCTTCATTGCTGGGGATGAGGTACGCAGCCTGTCGGCGGATTTCGCCTCGACCATACCCTCGCGGATGCTGGAAGACGATGCGATGGTGAACTTCCGGATGGAGGGCGGCACGGTCGGGCGGCTGTGGACGTCCTCGGTAGCCATCGGACGCCAGCACGGGTTCGACATTCAGGTGTTTGGCGAGACGGGTGGCATGCGGTGGGCCTCGGAGCAGCCCAATCAAGTTTATTATACCCCGGTAGGTGGGCGGACGCAGATCATGGAAAAAGGCGAAGGCGGACTGTCGGATGAGGCGACACGCCTCAGCCGGGTGGCCATTGCGCATCCGGAAGGCTTCCCGCTGGCGGTGGCGAATATCTACGTCGATCTGGCCGCTGCGATCCGGGGCGAGATGCGAGACGCCCTGCCCTCTGCCAGAGATGGCCTGCGGTCGATGGCGGCGGTCTATGCGGCGGTGGACTCAGCCAAAGCGGAGGGTGCGTGGGTGGATGCAAGGCCACCGATGTTGCGGTGACTCTGAAGACCGACTGGGCTACGTTTCAAAGCCATATATGCTGCCGTGAGCTAAACTCGGCCCACAGCCCTCTTTCGCCAAAGGCATTTATGGGAACAAACTGATTGACGTCGTCAAGAAGGTCTCTCTCTTAAGTTCGTCGCCGTTTATCGGAAGAGGACCGATGAAGATAGTTTAGCAGGTACCTCATCTTGGTCCGCGTAATGCGTCGAGCAACAGAATAGCCGGTCCGGAAATGATCGCTCCAAGAGCGATTCGGTCACCAAAAGAGAGGTCACTCCAATCTGGGGATGACCAAAAAAAATCAACCACAAGAACAATGTATATGACTATCCCGACTGAAAGCCTTATCTTTTTCGGCAGGAGCCTTGAAGGCTTGGGCGGAGGTCTGCGGGGAGATATCATTGTCAGTTTCGCCTGTCAGTTGCAACGAACTATATTGCCACAAATCCCACAAGTCGACGAGCCTATTCTGCACCATATCGGTTGAGAGCAGGCCTTCACGGACAAAGATCTTACCGTGACATCTGATCTTATAACGAGTCTAGGACAAACACCTAACCCACTGGCCTAAGCGTCCCGCGTTCGACAATCGAGCAAGGGAAAATCCGCGCCTCGGGGTAGCGGTCGGGCTCGTCGAGCATGGCGACCATCAGCTCAATAGACGACGTCACGATCTGGCGGATCGGCTGGTGGATCGTCGTGAGGTTGATGTTCTCCCAGCGGGCCATTTCCATGTCATTGAGGCCGATGATCCCGATGTCCTCGGGCACGCGCAGCCCGCTATCGGCGATGGCGGAGAGCACACCGATGGAAAGCACGTCGTCGCCGCAGAAGTAGGCCTCCGCCGGGTCCGACTTCAGCAGACGCAGCATCTCGCGGCGGCCTGCGTCAAAGGAATAGGCATCTGCAAAGCTGTAGCTGGTGGTGAGGCCGCGATGCGCACCCAGTTCCGAGAAAAAACCGGAATAGCGGTCTTGTGTGGACGTGGCGCTTTCGGGGCCACCAAGGAAGGCGATCTTGCGGTAGCCGCGGGCGACCAGCGTGCGCGCTGCCATGCGCCCGCATTCCACGTTATCGATGCCGACCACATGCACCTGGGGCGCGCTGGAATAGCGCCCGAAACTGTGTACAACGGGCACGCCCGCGTCGCGGAAGGCCTTGGAAAACCCCGGTGGCAGGGTGGAGGAGGCCACCACCGCACCATCAACCGAATACTGCCGCAGCATCCGCACCGAGGCCTGCGGGTCGGTCTCGTCCGAAAGGTTGACCAGCAGCGGGCGCAGGCCCCTGTCCTGCAGACCACGGGTAAAAAGATCGAAGACCTCTAGGAAAATCGGGTTGTGAAAGTTGTTGGAAATCAAGCCGATCAGCTTTGTGCGCCCGGTCGTCAAAGAGGATGCCAGCGCATTCGGGCTGTAGCCCAGATCACGCGCGGCCTTCTCGACCTTACGGCGCATTTTTTCGGAAACCGACGCGCCATCTGTGAAAGTGCGTGACACAGCCGACCGGGACACTCCCGCGCGCTCTGCAACCTCTTTCAATGTGATGGCCATGTCAAATCTGTCCGTTGGTCTTGTGTCTGCGCTCTTTTATCTGACGGTCCCCCGACTTGCAGCATGAATCAATGCGTCAGCTTTTGCAACCGGTTGCAAAATTAGCGACCTCGTGCTTTAGTTGGAATCGGAGAGGTGACAAAGTCACTCTTTTGCCACGAGAACGGTGAATCCTTGGGAGGAAAACATGACGTCCTTGATGAAGAAACTTGTGCTGGCGACCGCAATTGTCGCAGCCCCTTTCATGACTGCGCAAACCGCAGCGGCGGAAGGCGAAAAATACATTCTGGTCAGCCACGCGCCCGATAGCGACAGCTGGTGGAACACGATCAAAAACGGCATTGCGCTTGCCGGTGAACAGGTCGGCGCAGAGGTTGAATACCGCAACCCGCCCACCGGCGATATTGCCGACATGGCGCGGATCATCGAGCAGGCAGCTGCCAGCCAGCCAGACGGAATCATTACAACGCTGGCCGACTATGACGTTCTGAAAGGACCGATCAGCGCGGCTGTGGATCAGGGCATTGATGTCATCATCATGAACACCGGTACACCGGATCAGGCCCGTGAACTCGGCGCGCTGATGTATGTGGGTCAGCCGGAGTATGATG
Source organism: uncultured Roseobacter sp. (assembly GCF_947492555.1). Lineage (GTDB taxonomy): Bacteria > Pseudomonadota > Alphaproteobacteria > Rhodobacterales > Rhodobacteraceae > Roseobacter. The sequence goes on along the minus strand of NZ_CANLNE010000004.1, from coordinate 40,838 downwards.
CAGGCTTCGCCGCAGGGCAGCGCGCCGCCAGCGAAGGGGTCACGAACTTTCTCTGCGTGAACCACGCGATCCAGCAGCCGACCGTTGGTGAGCGGTGCCGTGGATACGCCGATGGTCTGGGCATCGATCTTGGCAGCGCGATGATGGACAGCGGCACCGACCCGTCAGAGATCAAGAATAAGGTCCTGGCCTATCTGTCGGCGAACCCTGACGTGGACGGCATCCTGACACTGGGTCCTGTGTCCGCCGACCCGACCATCGCCGCGCTGAAAGAGAACGGCATGGCCGGTGCGATCCACTTCGGCACCTTTGACCTGGGCGAAGAGATCGTGAAGGGAATCAAGGACGGCACCATCAACTGGGGCATCGACCAGCAGCCTTTCCTGCAGGCCTATATGCCGGTTGTGATCCTGGCCAACTGGGACCGCTACGGCGTGCTTCCCGGCAATAACATCAACTCCGGTCCGGGCTTCGTCACCAAGGACGGCCTGACCAAGGTTGAAGAGTTCGCGGGCGAATTCCGCTGATCCTACTCAATACATCCCGGGCGGCCTTCACATCACGACGGCCGCCCATTCCTTAAACGCTTCAAGCCGAGGGACAGGCGATGGCGGACACCCCGCAGATAGATGAACGCATCAAAGAAATCTCACCGTTACGCCGGGCCCTGATCCGCCCTGAACTTGGCGGGATCGTAGGGACCTTCGCGGTTTTCACCCTGTTCGCGCTTTTCGCTTTTGACAGCGGCATGTTCAACAGCCAGGGCGTGATGAACTGGTCCATTGTCTCGGCGCAATTCATGATCATCGCGGTGGGCGCCTGCCTGCTGATGATCGCAGGCGAGTTTGACCTCTCCGTGGGCTCGATGATCGGTTTTGCGGGCATGATGATCGCCGTTTTCGGCGTCGTACTGGCCTGGCCGATGTGGATAGCGATCATCATCACCTTTGCCATCTGCTGCGCGCTTGGGGCGCTCAATGGCTGGATTGTTGTACGCACCGGGCTGCCGAGCTTCATCGTGACGCTGGCCTTTCTCTTTATCCTGCGCGGCTTTACCATCTACATTCCTCAGACCATTGAACGGAAAACCATCATCGGCGGTATTCGCGACGCAGCGGAAGGTGACTGGCTTGCCCCCATCTTCGGCGGCAAGATCGGCCAACCGATTTTTCAGTGGCTGGGCGATATCGGCGTCATCGGTGTGTTCGAGCGCGGCACGCGGGCCGGACAACCGGTGGTCGATGGCATCCCGATGCTGATCATCTGGGCCATTGTCCTGATCATTTTCGGGCACATCCTGCTCACCCGCACGCGGTTCGGAAACTGGATTTTCGCCTCGGGTGGCGACGCAGAAGCCGCGCGCAACTCAGGTGTACCGGTGAACAAGGTGAAAATCCTGATGTTCATGTTCACCGCCTTCTGCGCGACCGTTCTGGCCGTCTGTCAGGTGATGGAGTTTGGCTCTGCCGGGGCGGACCGCGGATTGCTGAAGGAATTCGAAGCAATCATCGCCGTGGTCATTGGCGGCGCGCTTCTGACCGGCGGATACGGTTCTGTCATTGGCGCAGCACTTGGTGCGCTGATCTTTGGTGTGGTGCAGCAGGGCCTCTTCTTTGCCGGTGTTGAATCCAGCCTGTTCCGGGTGTTCCTGGGGGTCATCCTGCTCTTTGCGGTGATCCTGAACACCTACATCCGCCGCATCATCACGGGAGAACGCTAATGTCTGCTTCTCAAAACGCGACCCCGCCCATCATCCAGATGAAAGATATTGAGAAACACTTTGGCAGTGTGATTGCCCTTGCCGGTGTCTCTGTTGATGTCTTTGCCGGTGAATGCCACTGCCTGCTGGGCGACAATGGTGCGGGCAAATCCACCTTCATCAAGACCATGTCAGGCGTGCACAAACCCACGGCGGGCGAGATCATCTTTGAGGGCAAGCCGCTGGATTTCGCCGACCCGCGCGACGCGATCACCGCCGGGATTGCAACGGTGCACCAGCATCTGGCGATGATCCCGCTAATGTCGGTCAGCCGCAATTTCTTCATGGGCAACGAACCCGTCAAGAAAGTCGCCGGTCTCACGTTCTTTGATCACGATTATGCCAACCGCGTCACCATGGAAGAGATGCGCAAGATGGGCATCAATCTGCGCGGGCCCGATCAGGCGGTGGGTACCCTGTCGGGAGGCGAACGGCAGACCGTGGCGATTGCCCGCGCGGTGCATTTCGGCGCAAAGGTGCTGATCCTGGACGAGCCGACCTCGGCATTGGGGGTGCGACAAACCTCCAACGTGCTGGCGACCATCGACAAGGTGCGCAAACAGGGTATCGCGGTTGTGTTCATTACCCACAACGTGCGCCACGCGCTGGCGGTCGGGGATCGCTTCACCGTGCTGAACCGGGGCAAGACCCTCGGGACGGCAAAGCGCGGCGAAATCACCCCGGAGGAGCTTCAGGACCTGATGGCCGGTGGGCAGGAGCTGGCGCAGTTGGAGGGCAGCCTGGGCGGCACGGTCTGACCGCCCACCCCGTCTTGCCGGATCAGGCCTGCCGTTTGGCGTCCATTGCGTCAATCCGGTGGGCAAAGCTCTCCGCATCCATCCCTTCCTTCAGCGCACGTGCAAAGAACGCGGCTTGCGTCTCGGGTGCAAGCCCTCCTGTCGGTGGGTCGCTGTCCAGATTGGTGGGGAATGCATATCCTTCGGCGGTACAGGCAATGACGGCGGCCAACTCACCCTCGGACAATCGCCCCTCTGACAACGCCGCCGCAATCCTCGGATAGAGTTTTTTGCACATCGCACTGCGATCCACCGTTTCCATCGCCCGGCCGAAGGCCGAAGAGATTTGCAGCAGGTTTGCCATCCGGTGGATATCTTTGGTCCTGTTCTCGCCCGCTGCGTGAAACAGGGCCGGATTGAAGAAGATAGCATCTCCCTTCGACAGTGGGACCTGGATGCAATGCTCCTCGAAACAGGTGCGGAACTTCTCCCGTCGAAACGCAACGTACCCCGGACGATAGGTCTGACTGAACGGCAACAGCTTGGTCGGCCCGCTTTCAACCGGCATATCGCAATGCGCAATACCGCCCTGCAAGGTCAGCGTGGGCGACAACATATGCACATGGGCGGGGTAACACGCCGCCTGCCCTGTTGTCTGAAACCCAAGGTGATAGTCGCGATGCGCCTCTTGCGCGGCCCCGCCGGGATAGACGACATTAATCTGCGCTGTCATCTGGAAACCGGGGCCAAGCCACGCTTCGCACACCGCCGCAACCGCTGCATTCGCAAAATAACCCAGGTAGGTCTCCGGCGACCGCTCACACAGTTTTTGCAGACTGTTCCAGATCCGATCATTGGCGCCAGCGGCGGCAAAGTGATCCCCTCCCCCGCCGCTCACCTGCCTTTCCTCTGCGATGATCTGCTCGTAGAGGGCGGTAGCCTGATCGAGAACCTCCGTCTGCTGATACGCCCCGGACAGCACCAGCACGCCCGGTCCGTCCAGCAGAACCCTGGCCCACTCCTGCAGTAGGCTCCAACGCCCGGCAGGGTCATCCAAGACACCCCGCAGCGTGCGCATGGCGTAGATTGGCACATTTTTTTCAGTGCCTGTCGCTTGCGGCACGTCGGCAGCCTGGGTTTCGCGCTGCACGATCTCGATGAAGTCCGACAGGTCGCATGCATCAGGATCGTAGTATCCGCTTTCGGCGTCTTTTTGGTCTTTCATGGTTTGGCATCTCCCCGATCCAAGCCTAGCCGTCGGTCTTTTGCCTGTGAAGACACTTGTCGCTTCAGCAGACCGACCGGTGCGCTTGTAGCGCGCATTGCCATTTCACTCTGATCAAATGGGAAAACGGCATTTGCCTTCCGCAAACTGCCAAAGTAGCGTCTCCGAACTGTCGTTTTGAAAAGGACAATTCAGGACCCGCCCGGCAGAACGCATTGCGGTATCTGAAAAAGAATTGGGAGAGAAAGATATGACAATTTCGCTAGGTACGCTGAAGGGCATGGTGGCCGGTGCGGCCATGGTGGTCGGCCTCGCGTCGATCGCCTCGGCACAGGAGCTGAAGTTCTTTACCATCGGGACCGGCGGCACCGCCTACACCTACTACCCGGTGGGGGGTGTGATTGCCAACGCGATTTCCAAACCTCCGGGATCGCGCGAATGCGATGCGGGCGGGTCTTGCGGTGTCGAGGGGCTGATCGCCTCTGCGGTGTCGTCGCGCGGATCGGTGGACAACGTGAATGCCATCATCTCCGGCCTGCGGAACTCCGGCTTTGCACAATCGGACGTGGCCTACTGGGCATACACCGGCACGGGCACCATGGAGGGCAAGGAGCCTGCAGAAGACCTGCGGACCATTGCCGCACTCTTTGAAGAGCACATTCACCTCGTCGCGCTGGCCGACAGCGGCATTGAGTCGGTGGCCGACCTGAAAGGTAAACGCGTGTCCTTGGATGAACCGGGATCCGGCACCTATGTCGACGCTAACCTGATCCTCGAAGCCAACGGCCTCGCCCTTGAAGATGTGACTGCCGAAGCCCTGAAGGGCGGTGCCGCATCGGAAGCGCTGCGCAATGGCAAGATCGATGCCTTCTTTGTGGTCGCGGGCTATCCAACGGGCTCCCTGGTGGAACTCGCCTCCGCCGCAGAGATCAAGCTTGTACCTATTGACGGCGCAGGCGCGGATGCTCTGGTGGACAAGTACGGCTTCTTCGCCGCTTCGGACATTCCGGAAGGCGCCTATGAAGGCGTCGGCACCACGGCAACCGTCGCCGTGGGGGCACAGTGGTTCACCTCTGCCAAGGAAGATGACGACCTGATCTACGAGATCACCAAGGCGCTGTGGAATGACAATTCCCGCAAATTGCTGGATGTAGGCCACGCCAAGGGCAAGACAATCACCCCTGACACCGCGCTAAACGGTGTCGGCGTTCCGCTGCATGCAGGGGCGGAGCGTTTCTACAAGGAAGTCGGTTTGCTCAAGTAACCCTGACCTGACCAAACAAGGCCCGGATGCGATCATGCGTCCGGGCCTTTTACGCTGTGGCGGGGGACAAAGATGACATCGGATACGCATAAAGAACTGACCGCCGAAGAGCTGGCTGAAATCGAACGCAAGTTCGATCCTGAAACCGCATTTCGGGCAACCGGCCCCGGCTTGGGACTGGTTATTGCCGCCGTGCTCGTTGCGATGTCTGTCTATCATTTCTACGCGTCAGGGTTTGGGCTGATCCGCGAACTCCTGCACCGCGGCATCCACCTGTCGTTCGTGCTGGGCCTCGTCTATCTGCTGTTCGGCTGGCGTAGCGACAAGAGCACGCAAGTTGCCACCCCGGCCTGGTACCGGGTGCAGGGTGTGCCGCTGCTCGATATCGTCTTTGCCATGCTTGCCGTGGGCGCAGCCCTGTATCTGCCGCTCCTCCCGCCAACCATTGTTGCTGAGCGCGTCGGCAATCCGTCGCAGTTTGATGTCTTCATGGGCACGGCCCTGCTGGTTTTAACTCTGGAAGCCACGCGCCGATCGGTCGGCCCCACCCTGCCGATCATCGCATTGCTCTTCATCATCTTCGCCATCTTTGGTCCTCTGATGCCCGGTGCCCTGAAACACGGCGGCGCCTCCTGGCTGGGGTTGATCAATCACCTATACATGACCAATCAGGGCATCTACGGGGTCGCCATCGGCGTGATGGCGCAATACGTCTTCCTTTTCATCCTCTTCGGCGTGCTGGCCACGCGGATCGGCCTGGGACAGCTCTTTATCGATCTGGCCATGGTCATTGCCGGGCGCTATTCCGGTGGCCCGGCAAAGGTCGCGATCTTTTCATCTGCTTTCATGGGCACCATTTCCGGATCTTCGATTGCCAACACGGTGACCACCGGCGCGCTGACCATCCCGGCGATGAAGCGCGTGGGCTATCCTGCGCATTTCTCCGGCGCCGTGGAAGCCACTGCGTCAACCGGTGGGCAGATCACCCCGCCGATCCTCGGGGCGGCGGCCTTTATCATGGTGGAATACCTCGAAATTCCGCTGCGCGACGTGCTGGCCGCCGCGCTTTTCCCCGCGCTGCTGCACTACTTCGGCATCTTCATCATGGTGCACCTCGAAGCCCGGAAACTGGGCCTCAGAGGCCTGCGCGCCGAGGAATTACCCAAGGCCGCACTTGTGCTAAAGCAACACTGGTTGTCGATTATTCCACTGGGAATCCTCGTTTACTTGATCTTATCAGGCAAAACACCGGATTACGCCGCCGTCTATGGCATCATCGCTTGTGTCGTGGTGGGTTTCCTCAATCCGGTCAACCGGCTGACCCTTACAGATCTCTGGAATGCACTGGCGGCCGGCGCCAAGAACACACTGGCCGTCGGGGCCGCCGCCGCCACCGTGGGTGTGGTCGTTGGCGTGGTGACCCTCACGGGTGTCGGCTTCCGACTTGGCTATGTGGTCGTGCAAACGGCGACAGATATCGGCGCATTTCTCTCGACGCTCTGGCCGCTGAGCTATTTCGCCATTGAACAGTGGGCTCTTTTCGTCTCGCTGATCCTGATTGCGATGTCCTGCATCGTCATGGGCGCGGGCATCCCCACGACAGCCACATACATCATCCTCGTAGCTGTTGCCGCCCCGGCACTCGCGCAGCTCCAGGTGGAACCATTGGTCGCCCACTTCTTCGTCTTCTACTACGGTGTGCTGGCGGACATTACACCACCGGTCGCGCTTGCCGCCTATGCCGCGGCGGGCATTGCGGGATCCAACCCTTTCCAGACCGGCAACACCGCCTTTCGGCTGGGGATCGCCAAGGCGCTGGTGCCTTTTGTCTTTGTCTACTCGCCTGCTCTTTTACTCGTGGCCGAAGGTTTCACCTGGGCCGCCTTCACCATCACCCTGATCGGCGCAATGCTGGGGATCGCCAGCCTTGGCGTCGCATTCTCCGGCTTCCTGATGGCCCCTCTCAAACGCTGGGAGCGGTGGTGGGTTGCGCTTGCCTCGTTCCTTTTCATCGCGCCGGGGCTGATCACCATGGGTATCGGGTTGCTTGCCATGGCTCCGATCGTGATATTTCAAATCTCCCGAAAGCCCGGAGATGCGGGAAACCCAAGCAACACCAACTAGGCCCGGTCAAATAGAAACGGTCGAGGATTCCCCGGCCGTGCAAACTCCCGTAATGCAGAAGTCAGCTGCGCCGCCGGCGAAGTCCGACCATCGCCGCCACAGCCAGACCCAGCAGAGGCAATGAGGCTGGCAGCGGGATCGGCGCGACATCGGAAAACACTTCCACACCAACGGGAGAGAAAAGCCCATTGTCCTGGGTTTCCTCGAAGAAAGAGAAGACAACAGTGGCTGTATCGCCAAACAGGTCTGCATCATCGCCCGATAGGGTGTCGAAGATCAGGGTCAGGACGTCTTCTGTTTCGGTCCCATCCGTGTTGACCGGATTGATGGTCAGAACGCTGCTGGCAAGGCTGGCGCTTGCCAGCAGCGTATCCCCGTTGAGGTTGGAAATCAGCAGATCACTGACCAGCGTGCCGCCGATCTGCTCGCCGTTGATGGCGACGTCGATGCCGTCGAAACCAAAGTCGATGAACTCACCGAAGAAACCGGCGGCTGCGTCGCCACCGATCAAGGCGTCGCCTTCGGCCTTATAGATCGGAAAGAGAGCTGCCGCGGCCGTCATCGGCGTCAGCAGGAACAGGCTGGCAGCAAGAGCTTTGAGAAGTTTCATACATCAAGTCCTTCAAGGGTAGAGGGCACGACACCAAGCGCCGAGCCAGAAAATTAGGCGATGTCGAAAACACCGTCATTGATAATGTCGATGTCTTCGATATCGCTGATCCCGCGCAGCAGGATCGTGTCGCGATCTTCGTCCAGCGCGATCAGCAGATTGTCGCGCCCGATGATCCGGGTGGCAGCAATGACCGCACCATCCAGATCGAGTGTGTCGATACCGGCTTCGAAATCCTGAATCCGCAGGCTGTCGCGCTGCGCATCTGTGTCGGTGAAGACAAAGGTATCTGCCTCACCACCACCGCTGACCACATCCAGACGACCGCCGCCCGAAACGATGCGCTCTGCCGCGTCGGTACCGGCCAAACGGTCATTGCCGGAAGTTCCTGCGATCAGCAGATCGGTGTCGCGGTCGAGATCAAGACCGACGATCACCGGGTCATGATCGGACCCACGCAACGGGCTGTTGCCATCAAAGAGGCCCTGATCCGTCGGGCGCTGGGTATCGGGTCCGGTGAATGTATCATCGAGATTATAGTCGAAGAACACGGGCGTGTCGGAGTTGATGTTCCACGTGGTGGCGCCGGTCACCTGATCCCGCAACCCTTCGTTGGCCAGCGCGTAGTCGAGCGTGCCAATCTGGCTGCTGAACCGGTAGGAATAGACGTCATCCCCTTCGAATTCGCGGGCGAGGTCGGTGTAGCCCGCCGCCTCGAGCACCTGGATCGGCGTCTCGCGCGCGTAGGCATTAAGATCGCCAAGGATCATCACGTCTTCATCGTCGACGCCGGTCGGGTTGGTCTCCAGCCAGGCAGAGAGTTCCCTGGCCGCCTCTTCGCGCGTGGCATTGTTGCGCCCGGCCCCGTCGCCCTGATCCAGATCCTCGACGGCCCCTGTGGGCGAGCCTTTGGATTTGAAATGGTTGACCGACGCGGTGAAGACACCGCCTGTTTCAATCTCCTCAAAGCTCTGCGCCAGCGCCGCCCGATTGAATGCGTCACCGCCCTGACCAGCCCCAAGCGGGTCGAGAAATGCGTCCGTATCCAGGATCGCCGCATCCCCCACCAGCCTGGTGGTTGTGGTGTCATAGATGAAGGCCACGGCGATGGCATCATCGCCCACAAATTCGGTGCCCGGATCAACGAATGACCACACCTCCGACCCCAGGGTGGCATTGATCTCTCCCACCAGCGTCTTGATGGCGAAATCATCCCCGGCGAAGTCGTTCTCGATCTCGATAAGACCGATCACGTCGCTGTCCATACCAAGGATGGTCTGCACCAGCTTCTCGGTCTGGCGGGCCAGTTCTTCCGGGGTGTCGGCGCCGCGCGGGTCCTCGCCGTTGTCAAGCTGCCCTTCCAACGTAGTAAAATAGTTCAACACGTTCAGAGAGCCGATCTTGTAGTCGCTGCCGACGTCTTCCGGCTCGGTCGGGACCGGGTTGGTTTCCTCCTCCAGATCGAATGCCACGCCCTCCGGCAGGCGCAAGCGATATTCACCAAAATCGAAATCCATAATCGCCGTCAGACCGTCGACGGATTGCCCCATGCGGACGCCATCGACCGGCCCTTCAACAAGGGAGCCGTCTGGTAAGGTGATCGGGTCAAAATCCTGCCGCGCGCGGCTGGTGCCATCGTCGATCAGGATCGAACGGTTGGCGACCTCTTCCTGATAGGCGGCGTTGCCATCCGCATCCGGTGTATTGATCTGGCTATACTGGTAAATTGGGCCGTCCGAAGACAGAGTCGCCGCACCGAAGTCTTCGTAATCGAAGCTCTCGGAGAAGGTCAGCGCCTCGTCGATGGTCACGAGCATGTTTTCGTAGGCTTCACGGTCGTCCAAATCGGTTAAGGCAATCGATTGTGCCAGTGTCATCGGATCAACGGCATCGGCCTCCTCAACCCGGATCTCCTGCACCTGGATCGTGGTTTTGCCAAAACGCTCCACCACGGTGCCCAGCACGCGGACCTTGTCGCCATCGGCCACATCCGCAATCAGATCGCCATTGCCCTCATATGCGAAAATGCCTTCGGAGGTCGTCGCATCGGCGTCCTGATCGGCACTCTCCTCCATCAGGAAGAAACCCCCAAGATCGCGGAACGTGTCGTTATCCCCGTTCTGGAAATCACCCGTTACGATCGCTTCGATCACCACCGTCTGCCCGACCAGCGCGCTGGCATCCTCATTGCCCTGAACCGTACTGATCAGAGACGGCGCGTCATCGATGTCGCCCTCACCACCGCCACCACCACCGAGCCCGGTGCCTGCGGTCGGCGTGTTCACTGCCGGATCGTTGCCAAAGCTGAGGATTTCGAAGTCTTCCGCTGTATCGGTGTCCACGCCATCGGTCACCCGGCCTACACCGGCGGGCAGAAAACTGCCGTCGGGTCCTACAGCAGGCGCCTCCAAAACGGCCGTATCGCCGCCTGAATCAAGGGCCGCAACGGAATCGATCACCACTTCGTCCCCGGTGATTGCGCCACCTTGCAGGCTGGAGGTTGCCACCAGCGCGAAGGTGGTCGAGCTGTTCTCGAAGGCATTTGCGGGGATGGAGATATTCGCCTCCACACCATAGATCGTCTCTGCGGTCTGATTGGCCAGCAGCAAAAAGCCGTTGTCGCCCAGAACCGTGCCGGGTTCGAAATCGATGCGGAAATCGATGGTACCCTTGGACGCGCCGGTATCGCTTTCAACCGCGATCAGGCTCAGGCCATCCAAGGAGGCCCCCGGAGTGCCGAAAAACTCGACGTATTCGGCATCCGTGCTGGTGGTGCTGACCAACACTTCGTTGATCACCACGCTCGCGTCGGCGCCGACATCCTCGAAAACCGTATCTTCGCGGAAGTTCAGGTTCTGGATGCGGGTGTCGCCAGACGCATTTGTGTCTTCCTCGGCAAAGGGCGCGTCGAGATCGTCTAGGTATTCTGCCAGGGCATCCTGCTCTGTGCCGTCATCGGCAAAGGTCGCATCCCCGGTGCGTGTGGTGTCCTCTGCGGTCAGATCGACGCGGTTCGCACTCTCGCCCTGCGGGAACGGATAGCCGTCCCCTCCCCCCGCCAGGAAGTTCAGCGTGACGATCCGGAATTCCTGCGTCTCATCTCCCACAACTGCGCCGTCCCGCACAAGTTCCGCGATTTGATTACCGTCCTCATCAACGATTTCCGCGTTTACGATGCGGCCGCCAGCGTCGAGCTCGGGATCGAAAGAGAACTCGACACCCGAGACCTGCAGGAAACGACCCGCGACATCCGGCAATCCTCCAACACCGTGCTCCAGCACAGCGACCAGCTCCGCCTTGGTCAGGGTCAGCAGGGTGAGCCCATTGTTGAAGGCGAGTGTCGTTTGAATGTCGTTCTGGCTGATCCCGCCTTGAGGTTTCACAACATTGCCGTCGCCATCGACGATCTCGCCATTCGGCAGGCGTGTCGCCTCGGTGTCTCCTGGCAGCACGAGCGTTTCACCGATGGAAGCGCGGATGCCCCCGCCATTTTTGATCGAAACAACCACCGTTTCGTCGCTCTCCTGTGCTGTGGCAAGGTTGGCATCAGCGGTCAGGTTGCCGAGGTTGGTTTCCTGTGTCCGCACACCGTCAGGATCGCCATCAACACCCGACCGGTTGCCATTGAGGAAAACATCAGACGTGCCAAAGACATTGGATTCCGTCGCGATGATCTGCGCTTCGATTGCATCGGCGATGGCCTGAATTTCAGGATCAACGAGCGCTTCGGCACCGAGATCGGCCACACCCTGGGAATCCGTGGCATAGGCCCCCGAAACCTCCGGGTCGTAAGACCCGGGAATGATTTTCCCCTCCGCGTCGAAATCAAGAACAAGGCGACCGACGTATTTATAGCTGCCATCCGTATTGACCACGGCCGTTTGAGTGCCACCGGCATTCTCGACAAAGATCGGGTAGTCGCCCTGCACACTGTCGCCCTCCCGGGGGCGGTCGTTTTCGTCGAAGAGGCGGTTGTTCGAGCCGCCGGCCACAATCACATCGACATTCTCAAGGCGGGCCGCAAGCTCCTGCTCGATGTTCAGGCGCTGCATATGCGCCAGAAGGATCACCTTGTTCATCGACGGATCAGCCGCCAGCAGCGCATCCACTTCCTGCTGAATCTCTGTAGCAAGCGCGTCCAGTTGCTCCGGTGTCGGATTGTCGTCGAAATCACCGGGCAGGATGTCCAGATCGCCGGGGCTCGAAATGCGATCCAGCGTGGGTGTAGTGGCCCCGACGACGCCGATTTTTTCACCGCCTGTCTCGAAGACAACCGAGGAGGTCACCGTATTGCCAAGGGCTGCCTCACCGCCTGCCCTTTCCAGCGGCGCAAGGTTTGCATCGGTGGAAAAATCCAGGTTTGTCGAGAGATAGGCAAAATCCGTTCCGCCAAAGTCAGTGCCGAACACATCGCCGGGCGCATCACCTGAGATCAGATCCGCCAGCGTTTCGGTTCCAAAATCAAACTCGTGGTTACCGAGGGCAATGGCCTGAATGCCCAATTCATTCTGAATCTGGATATCCGCAATGCCAGCGGAGCCAAAAACTGCTTCGGACGCGTCGAAAAAGACGCCCGGAATGATCGCGTCCCCCGAAGACAGGGTCAGCGTATTATCGGCAACACCATCATCGCCAAGATCCTGAGCGCGCAGTGCATTCAGGACAGCAGAGAGGTTCGGTGCGTCCACAACGGCTCCGGAAGAGGCTTCCTGATCTGCGATATGCAGCAGTTCGAGCGTGAAGACACCGCCATCACCGTCTGTGGCTTCCAGCCCGTCAACGACGAGGTTGTCGATGCCGAATTCGTCGCGGGAACCGCTGCCGTCAACGTCATCGCCTGACCACCGGAGATAGAATGTGGAGCCTGCCGGCAGGTCCGGCAGCGGCACGGCAATAACAGTGCCGACCACACCGTCTGCGTTCGGCGCGGCGGCACTGGCAAACATATCGAGCGGCGAGAAGGTCACACCATCGAGCGAATAGGAAAGGTCAAACGCATTGGCACGTGTCGCGTCATTGTTGACCAGCCGTTCGAAGGTCACGACGACATCGGACAGGTCCGTATCGCCGCTGTTCAGGGTCAGCGTAATGTTGCCGGGCGTGAAATCACTGCCCCCCGGTTGCAGGTAGAGCGCGTTGTCACCGTCACTCCGGTTCAGGGCGTAAAGACCGCCCGTAGATACGCCGCCGTCTGTTTCACCGCGGGACAGATCCGCCACGGAGTTGAAACCCTCGACGGACCAAAGAAGAGAATTCAGCTGGCCCAGCGCAGGGGTCTCATCCAACCCAAGACCGAGAAAAGCGTTGAAATCATTGACGAAAATCTGGCGGCGCATGGCAAAACCTATCTTTGAAACAAGGAATACAGATGACGGTCAGCAAAGTTTCGCTGCCGGTTTCTGCGCTTACTGGACCCGTGGGTAGGGGGTAGATGTAACGACTTGTTAACGATTACTTTACAATTTTGTTCTGCGGGCAAAACAACCATAAAGTGTATTTCCCTTAGGGAATGCGCGGAATTCAGCTTGTTTAGCGGATAGCTTGATAACCAGCTGAGCATTTGACCAAGCAAACACCCCCCGCTGGGTTCTGGTGGAGTGCCAGCGTCCGGCGACGCAACAGGTCAAACGCGTCGGAGCGTTTTTCGGGGAGATCTTGCCGCAGGACCGGCGCGCTGATGTGAACACGAAAGGGCTGGCGATCTTTGTTCAATGTTTCATGAAACAGTGAAATGTCCCGCAGGGTGGGATGCAGCAGGTCCAGAAGATAGAACAGCGCCGAATTGCGTGCGTGGATGTTCACGGGACCATCGGCACATCGAGCTTTTGCGCGATCATGGCCGCTGATTGCATCCGTGCGCGTTCATAAAGGTGCAGCTACCGACGTTTCGCCAGCCGCCCCGAGGGGAAGATAATGCCCATACGACCTTTCGAGAGGGCGGCGCCGGTCAACTGCATGGTCTTTTTCGTTTTCTCATAGTTCCGCCGATCAAGCCGCCATTCGACCGGCAGGATCAGTTTCTGCATCTGTGGCAAAACGCGCAGGATATCGGAATTGGCGAAAATGAAGAGATCCGGCCGAGAGCAGGCAAACGCGGGATAGAGGATGATGCTATCTGCAATTCCCGTGGGGTGATTGGCCACGACCAGCGCGGGTCCTGATCGCGGGATATGCTGGACGCCAGTGATCTGCACATCCCGCGCGATGTGGCTGACCGGGATCAAGCAAGACTGAACAGACGGTCTGCACTTGACGCAATCGGACATCGATTACCGCACCGCGGGCAGATGGCGCCGCTGCGTTGTTGGAAAGGCCGCCGACATTGACGGGTTTTCTATGCCTGTCGGGCCTGCGCGCTCAGGGGGTTCTGTCTCGTCTTCAACATATGGGCATAAGTGTCCCGGCAGATATGTCGATCATCGGGATGGACGATCTGCAAGGTTCCGCAAGCACCCGGAAGCCAAACCCCCGCCTTGCCCTGCCGGGCAAAGCGTCTCCCTTCTCGCGAAAGTCGTCAGCCGTCTTCCATCGGCTGGCTGTCCGCCGAGGTCAGATCGAGCCCATAAGCGCTCCGCATCTGCTCGATGAAGCTCAGTGTTTCGACGTCAAAGGGAGACTTGCCCTCCAAACTGTGAAGCAAAATGCTCTCAAGCAGATCACCCAACGAAATCTCATGCTGAGCGGCCACCGCCTTGAGAACTTTCAATATGCGTTTTTCGATGCGAACACCGGTCTGCACACGTTCTATCCTTTTTTCAGCCATTCAGCCCCAACCGCTCGTAGCCCCTTTGTTTCAAGGGTTGAACGTAACAACTTCGATAGGGACTGGAAAGACCTGGTTGATGTGATGGACTGTACAAGACAACCCTTTCGATGATGTACCACTCTCCAACTTGACCGCCGTCAGATTTAGTTCTCGGAGGGATCAATCGTAATGCTCTCAGGCGGTCGGTAAGGATACGCCGCGAAACCATTCGCGGCGTATCCTTCAGAACATTGACCATTCTTCAACGATATCTGGGAGCTTAAGCAAGTTGGGATCGAGCTCCGTCGGTAACTCATCCGGTTCTTTATGACCCAATTCGACATGGAAAATATCGCCGTTGGAAATCTGCTGATTCAGCAGGATGGCATTTACATTCTTGATGATCGCGATGGCCTGAACGTCGGGGACGAGCACTGCCTCGCCTTGGACACCGTCCGGAAAGGTTGCTTCGCTCCGCGTTGCGAACAGTAATGAGTCCTGACCGATCTGGATCGCAAAAAGGTAGTCGATGTTGTCGACCGGTTCTTCGAAATTGTGGAAATACCCACTTTCAAAAGCGAACTCATCTCCCCAAACATTCAGGTCGTAGATGGTATCGATAGCACCGTCCACGAAATTCTCGAAGTGAATGACATCCAAACCATCGCCTGTATGTATCGTATCATTTCCTCTGCCCCCACGGATCGTATCATTGCCATTACCAGCAACGATCATGTCGTCACCGGAACCGGCATCAATATCGTCGTGCCCGTCACCTCCTTCCAGCGTATCGTTACCTCTGTCGCCGAGCATACGATCATTGCCGTCACCGCCATACAGGAGATCATTCCCTTTTCCGCCGTTCATGGTGTCGTTACCGTCACCGCCGGATAGCAAGTCATTGTGACCTTCCCCATAGAGACGGTCATCGCCATCGCCCCCATAAACGGAGTCAGCGCCACTTCCTGCTACAAGTAGATCGTCACCGGCATGGCCCTTAATGCTATCATTGCCAGCAAAACCGTAAACGGTATCGTCCCCCGCGCCCATCCACATGACATTCGCATCGTCGGTACCGATGACTTCATCGTCACCACCACCGGTCTGGACACGTTCAATGCTGTGCAGAAGATCGGTACCAAGGCCTCCGCCCCAGGCGATGCCGCCTTCCAGATCAACATTCATGTCGCCGTTCGTATCGAAAATCGCAAAGTCCAGACCATTGCCGCCATAAAGGGCGTCGTCACCGGCACCACCTTCCAGCGTGTCCTGATCGTCGCCGCCCCACATGCTGTCATTGCCGTGGCCACCGTCCAGCCTGTCGCTGCCGTCGCCACCGCCCAGCATATCGTTGTGATTGCCCCCCTCAAGGGTATCGTTGCCATCGCCACCGTCCAGCACATCGCTGTGACTGCCTCCCTCAAGGGTGTCATTACCCTCGCCGCCTTGAAGGTTGTCGGCCTGATTGCCACCAATCAGCAAGTCGTTGCCATCATCACCCTTCAGCGTATCCTTGCCGTTGCCTCCGTTCAGCGTGTCGTTGTGATCGCCGCCCCGCACGCTGTCATCGCCATTGTTCCCGGAGATGAAATTCGCGTTTCCATCGCCAATGATGTGATCATTGCTTTGACCGCCAGTCACATTCTCAATGCTGTAAAAGGTCATTTCAATGGCAAGATCAGCGTTCTGCCACCCGCTCGGCGTCCACCACGACACCGGCGGGATGTGCACTGTGCCCGTTCCGGACGCCAGATTCACGGTGATCGGATGATGGGAGTCCTCCAGGCTGACCTCGTCCGTGCCGCTGCCCCCATTGATATGGATTGACCTGTCGAAATTTGGATAGCTCATGTAATTCCAGTCGACCACCGGGTTGAACCTGATGATGTCATCCCCTCCATACCCGTAGACACCATGGCTCCAAATACCATTGACGACAGAATTCTGGTTCAATCCCACGATATAAATGTAATCTGCTTCGGCGGTGCCTTTGATGGCTTCAGGGTTTACTTGTTCAGCCATTATCTTAACTCCTTCTTTCTGTGTCGGGCGCAGGTCACTTTGCGTGACACAAAATGCATTTCGAGCTTTGTGGTTTCAGGCTTGTCGCAAGGCTTTGGGTTCCGACGGAATGAAAAACCTTTGCGGAAGAGAACCGATGCGTCCGAACCCGCACCACCATGGGTGCAATCCGGCGGGTCCCCACCCAATTCGAAATTCCTGATGTAATCTGCGGCAGCTCGCACCCCCGCGGCGAAGAAATACTGGCCCCGGGGCGTCGAATGAGTGCCTTGCTAGAAAATACGGGGAGAAAGCGGTTCCAGAAATCATTGCTGAGAACCAAAGATGCGTGGGCATCACGCCTGCGCGCGATGCCCATCGCACCTGACCCACTGGCCTGCGAACTACGTTTTGATGCACAAAAGAAATTCGCGACCAGAGCGCCAACCCGGACCATAGCCCGGCCTTTGGTGCCTAAAGTGACGTCAAATTTTTTGCCGTAAACTGGCGACCGTTCAATCATTTTACACTTCTCCTCCGCGTGACCCTTAAGTCTCGCTTTGGTCAAATTTTTCGTACCTATTGCGTGCAATCCCACACGGGGCTCGCACCGTCACTTTGCTGTGAGACTGGAGATACACAGGCACCGGGTCTACAGGAACCCGAACGCCTGCAAGCAGCTTATGCGCGGCTGCATCACCGCCCTTTCGGTGACGAGGGTCGCCGAAGAAATTGCTCTCAATATCAAACTATCTTATTGTTTTTAAATAATTTATTTTCAAGAACGCGAATTGATATCACGCACTCGACGCAATCACTTGAGCCCTTGGCATCACCATAGGTTTTCAGAACGAGGTTAACAAAACTCAGGTTTTCAGCGAGAACCCCACTTGCCAGTTTCGGACATCCGGTGCCTGGGGAAACCTGCTCACTCCGCGCTCTCGACCACGCCCTTGCTGATCAATTCATTCAGTCCCTCAGGCGCAATTGGGGGATTATAGTCACCATCATCCGACAGCCTGTGCTTTCGTGGAATGTTAATGGCGCCGTACATGTCCAAAAGCGCGTTTACCGCGTGCTGGCTCAGGGATTTGTTGGCTTTGGGGCTGGTATCGATATTGATTTTGTCCAGAGCCGTTCCAACGTCCTTGATCGCCTGGGTTCCATACCGATCAAGATCTTTGTCGGCATGCTCAAATCGTTTTTTATAGATCCATTTATGACCCATGCCTGGAAAATGGAATTGACCATCAAAAGGCAACCATTGGCCGGGTTTTTTGGAGTTTTTTCCGGTGGACTGATAGAACGCCTGCATCACGGTATCACCCTTCTCGTCGCGCATCTTGACGATCACAAAGGCGCGGGTGACTCTTTTCCCGTTAATGACCTCCACAGCGTCCTTGAGAATGAACACGTCGGACGCGACCGACCCGTCGCGCGGCAGCTTGATGTCTCGCAGGCCCGGAGCGGGCGGCTTGCCAAGCCGGAACTTCTTTCCAAGGTATTTTTTGATGCGTTTCCATCGGGTCCGCGCCGTGATCCTGGTCACCTCGACCTGTGCTTTGGTCTTCTGCGCCCGCGTGGACGGTTTCACTGTCGTCACTGGCAAGCCGTTGATCATCATCTGTGACGCAGGCGCGCCCACTTGCGGTTTGACATTGCGCGTGAATTTCTGCGCGGCCGTGTTTTTGCCGCCCGCCATCCCTCCAATGCTCTGGAATTGATGGCCCACGGCATTGATTGCCACCTGATCGTCCGTGACCCATCCCGTAGCAGTCGCGGCAAAGCCGCCAAGGAGGCTGGAAGACATGATCTTGGCAGTATCCAACTGCAGTCTGAGCAGTTGGATACGGTGGTGAACATTCGCCTGATACCCCGTCCGAACAACACCGTCGGCATCCCACCGCTTTACCATCATCAACCGGTGATATTCTGCCGCCTCCGGCGAGTCCAATGCCCGAAGGCGGCCCTCAAACTCGGCCTCCATCCAGTAGTTCAACCGGTCCAGACGCGCCTCTGCATCCCTGTCTCCAGCCTGATCGGGATACATCTCGTCCAGAACCTGCAGGACGTTTGCCCGCAACCGCGCACGCCGCTTGTTGGCACGCTCCGCGGGGCTTGGCGCGGGGGCGGCGTCCTTCGGGTCAGGCGGGGCCGTGGCAAGCGGATCGCCCAAGTGAAAATCCATCAGCGGCGTGACGGAGTTTGGGTCGGTGAACGGGTCGAAAACCATCGCCCGGCCAACAGCGATATTGAAATCGGTGGTGTTCAGATTGTGCGACGCCTGGAAGAACAGGTTGCCCGGCTCGCCGCTGATCAGTCCGGAGTGACCATAGTATTCCAGAAAGTAGTTACCCTGACGGTCCTGCTTAATGTCCCCATGAAAAATCCCGTAAGGCTCGCTCTTGTCCTTGTCGTTGGCGTGGATGTTCCGCTCGATACTGAATTCCTGGACTTTATCCATGGTGTCAGTCCTGCAGGCGGGTGATCATTTCCTCGCCAATGATCCGCGCCTCGAAATGCGTGAAAGCGGCCGCGTTCACCGCCAGCGCGATACGTTCGAAATGCCCCGCACCGGCATCCAACGTCTTGCTGGTGTTCAAAACGGCTTGCAGGTTGGCGGAAAAACGCATCGTTTGCACGCCGGATGCCGAAATCTCCACCGGCGGGTCAAACGCCCCGATGTTGAGCATTTCCGACAGGGAATGAAACCGGAGTGCGGAGTCGATCTCCTCCAATACGCTGACACCGTGCAACAGCGGCAGACCCACACCGCCCTCAAGCCGCCCGCGCCTGCGTTCGGAGAAATAGGTGGAGGCACTGACTTTCGCAATGAACTCAAATTGAAAGGACACAATGCCGGACAGGCCCAAGCCATCGGCGAAACTCTTATGTGCCGGATCGGCATTGACGACCAGATCAATGATATTGGCAGAACCGCCTTCGTCCACCACGTGAAGCCGCGCGGTGTAGGTGAACGCGCCGTCGTGGGTTCGTTTGGACACCGCCATGTGCCAGGCGACCGCGTCAATATCGCTTGGTGTGACCAGATCAAAGGATTTGGATAACCAGCGGCAGCGGTCCTGATCCGACGCTACGAGCGTGAGCACGCCCTGCACATCCGACAGAAACGCGTTTTCCAGCACACCACCGCTGAAATCCTCCTGCCCGGAAATCGCATGCACACGGGTTTTGTAAGCGTCCCGGTAGTGCCCGGGTAGCAACTCGCGAATGACGCCGATCTCCAGGATCGGATCGGTCTGGCGTTTCAGCATCTGGGCAGCCTGATCAGTGTCGAAAACGAAATCCAACCCCGAAACCTCCCACTGCTGGCCACTCTTGAGAGGCGAAGACAGGGCGGTTGTGACACCGGTCGTGCCAGAAGCAAGGTTCAGGCTTCCACTGCTTGGGTCGGTGAAATAGGTCGCCAGACCACTCAGATCGATCGTATCAGTTATCATCCCAGACCGGCGCCTCCGATACGTCATACCAAATGTCGATATCCACATCCTCACCCAGATCGGACCCGAAACGAATCGCCAAAGCGTCCCGCACCCCGCGCCGCATCTGGTTGGCCAGCGCGGGCATCTCCATGCCCAGC
Source organism: uncultured Roseobacter sp. (assembly GCF_947492555.1). GTDB lineage: Bacteria > Pseudomonadota > Alphaproteobacteria > Rhodobacterales > Rhodobacteraceae > Roseobacter. The sequence goes on along the minus strand of NZ_CANLNE010000004.1, from coordinate 20,772 downwards.
GGGATGGTGCCCACGATGATATCGCGCGGCTCACCCTGCCAGACGACTTCATTGCCCTTGATGCGATTAAGATCAGTGCTCGGCACCGCCTTACGCTCGATGACCCGTTTGCTTTCGCCGCCCGACGTCTCCGCGTAGCTCACCGCATCCTGCCCGTCGGTCTTCTTTTGCTTGCTGAAGGCGTGGGTGGATCTGGACGCGGCTTTCTGGATGCTGCCCTGCGAGCCAAAGGAATGATTGCCGAGAATGCCGGGCCAGAAATGCGCCGAGCTGGTGCCCAGGCTGGCGCCAAACCCGATACCCACATTTATGCCTCCGTTCACACCGGGGGAGATGTTGAAGCCGTTGAGGTAGTTCTTCCAAAGCCCCGGGATCATATTCACGGGTGGACCGCTGCTGCTCGCAGGCCCGGTGGTCAGCAAAGCCATGATCTGTGGGCCCAGATCGGCCGGTGGCGGTACCTGCGTGACCAGTTCAAAGAGTTGCCGCAGGAATTCGCCGTTGTTCTGAACCGCAGAAGCGGTCGACAGGATCGGCGAAAAGGGGGAGAAGGTCAGCGTATGCAGGCCTTCGATCTCGCCGGGGGCCAGATCTCCCCAGTTTTGCTGAAAATCTACTGTCAGCGGGTTGGCGTTTTCGAACGTGACAATCTCTTGCGACGGGTCGCCCGTCACATAACGTCGCGCATTGTTCACATAGGACGCCGCGTCTTCCCAGTCGTTTGAGACGGTCGGATAGAGATGTTCCGTGTGCGAGCGCACCTCCTGCGACCCGCGCGATTCAAAGCCCGCGTGTGTCTCGCCACTGCGGTCGGTGTAGCTGACACTTGGGCCCATTTCGGTCTGAATATATCCCTGCGACGAGGATTGCGTGATGTGCAGCGCGTAGTTTGGTCGCTCTTCTTCCGGAAAGGCATCGGTGTAGTCATTTGCGCCATAGGGATCCTGCCCCGCAGTCTCCTTTGTCGTGTAGACCACCGACTTTTCAAACTCGACAGACCGCCGCCTGGAGTTCTGGAACACCTGCGCCTTGGTGGTGTTCAGAAGGTCCAGAAGGCTCTTAAACTGCGCCACCTTCTGGCGTTGCCCGGTTTCCCTGACCCGTTCAATCCCGAGCGTGAAACCGCGCGATCCCAGCACCGCATAGTCATCCAGCAGGTCTTTCCCGATCAGGCGGAAATGCAGCGCCTGCACAGTCTGAGACTTCGACGGGCGGGGCGTGATCCAGACATCGGACGACTGAAAGAAGTCGAGTTGGGAGACGACGATCCGGCAAGTTTCACTGTCAGCATTGGACAGCCGGATCGACAGGTATTGCGCAGAGGTGGGCTGATCGAAGCGCAGACCGTCCTGCGCCAATCTGAAAATATCCATGAACGTAGAGACATGTGTCCGCGCGATGCGGCGAAGATACTCTGGCGAGGAGGCGATGCGGGTCGCCGCAAGACCGTCGGGCGGATCAACCTCAAACACCTCGATCTGGATGCTTTCGCAAAAGTTCACCGAGTTGGGCAACTGCAGGATGTAGTCTTCAAGGACTTCTTCCAGCGCCTCGCGGCTGGCCGTTTTCAAGCTGTTGAGAAAGGTGAACAGGATGTCGCTGAAGTCCACGCTATCGGAATGGCGGTCGATGTCCTGCAACCGGTCAATCAACGCGTCGATATCTTCTGCCCGTTTTTCGTCCGGGATGAAGGGCAGCCGCATCTTCAGCCCGGCCACACAGCGCGGTTCATCATCCGCCTGTTCAAAGAGCAGATTCACAGCATCGCCGTTGCCAAGCGGTTCAGAGACAAAAATCTCCTTGTATCCTTTGCCTGCGCGGGCGGGATTTGACCGATAAGCCCGCGCCGGGGACGTCAGCGACGTGGCGGAATAGACCCCATACTGCCCATCCGGATGCAAGATCGCCGACTTTCCGTGAACGGAGGTGCCCCCATCGCTGTCCCGGTCGGGATATTGTTCTGACAGCACCCCGAAACCGGTCAAGGGACGGTACCGCATCGCCTCTTCATGCGTGTAGAAAACAAGCTGCGGGATGTCATAGCCAAGTGTGAATTCCAGCCGCTCGCGCATGTCATCCGTGAGGTCAGGTAGCTTCTTCTGTTCGTATTCGAACGGGAAGAAGGGAAAGTTCGACAGTTTCAGAGTTACCGCCGAGGTATAGGTCGGCTCAATCGGTATATAGTTGGCGCCAGAGTGATAATTGCTTTCCTGATGCACCAGTGTGTTGTCGGCATCGAAAAAATTCTGGCCCCTGAGGGGTTGCAGCTCGGCATCGACGGAGCCTGCGTTCGTGATCTGAATTTCGCGCGGGAGCCCGAAGTTGGCGCTGCTCTGGCCAAATCTGTTGAACGTGTAGGGAATGTAGGGATTGCCGAAAACACACGCCCCGCCCAGAAGAGCGGGCCGGGCAAAGCGGATCAGGAGTTCCACCGAGGCTCTGCGCCCATGCGTGAAGGCCGCCTCGTAGTTGGTTTTGGACAGCAGCAAAGGTTTGGAGAGGGCGGAGAGCTGCACCGCGTCCTGTTTGTCGCCTCCGGCAAACTCCGGTCTTTCAAAAACAGTGAGGCCCGTCGCCGGAGCGATCACATTCCCGTTCGCATTGAGCTTGGGCAGGTAGTCGTCAAACCGATGTTTTCCGGGGGTTCCCAGATCAAGAATATTCGACCTGAATGAAAACTCGAACGCATCCGTCGCGACGCTGAGCCTGATCACCCGTGCCGCTTCTGAATTCTCGTCGCGCCCAAAACCGGAAAGCTCGATAGGTCGACCAACATTGGTTCGGATCGGATACCGCGTATTACTAATCATGCCCCACCCCTGGTTGAACAGATGCTGAAGGTGACGCAACGTCAAGTCAAGAGGTTTGCATCTTGAGAGGATGGTGGATCAGCTCGGGAAATGGGCTCAGATCACTATCGGCAGCAACCTCTTTTGGATGGTGCAGCAATACATCGCCCAAAGATCACGCCGCATCTTGGCTGGCAGCTTCGTGGTTCACGGCACGAGATGTCCCTTCCCATCTGGACAGCTCTGCCAATAGGCCTTCGCCGTGCTCTCTGATGGCGTCCACGGCGTCATCACCCAGCGCAAGTCGCAAGGGAACCATATCACTCTGCAACGCATCCTCGATTGCTTTTGCGGCTTTCATGGGATCGCCGACTTGCGTGCCATGCATCTCTCTGGCAAAGGCACGCGTGTCGCCAACGATCTCCTTATAATCGCTGATCTTCGGCATGTGCCTTAATGCAGTATCCGCAAATTCAGTTCGAAAGGCACCGGGCTCAACCATCATGGTTTTCACCCCAAATGGAGCCAATTCCTGCGCAAGCGCCTCTGTCAGACCCTCCATCGCAAACTTGCTGGCAGAATAGGTTCCAAACCCGCTGAACGACAGCTGCCCGCCCAGCGAAGACATCATCACAATTGCCCCCTTGCGCCTTTTCCGCATCATGGGCAGTGCTGCCCTTGTCACGGACACGGCCCCGAAGAAATTCGTTTCCATCATCGCCCGAAGCTCTGCGTCCGGTGTTTCTTCCACGGCACCAACGATGCCGTAACCTGCGTTGTTGATCAGCACGTCGATCCCACCAAACCGATCTTCGGCGGCCTCGACAGCCTTCAATATCTGACGGGGTTCCGTGACATCCATTTGGTGCGCCAATACCCGGTCAGGCGCCTGCCGGGCGATCTTTTTCAGTCGATCAAGGCGGCGGGCGGTGACCACGACATTGTAACCGCGACCAATTGCGTATTCTGCAAATGCGGCGCCGAATCCGGACGAGGCGCCAGTGATAAACCATGTCTGTCTCATAGTTTGGTCCTTTCAGTGAAGTCTGGTGAGGGAAGAATTGAGGTATTTGGGATTTCAGCTGCCCGGCGTATTGCGCACATAGACGTTGCCGCGTTCCGCCGTTGCCGTGAACGACATGGCATTCACCCGCCATCCATCAGCGGTCCTCTCGAATCCATGCTCATATGTGCCCCAGACTTCCCAAAGCGCTTCGCCGCCGTTTTCGGGCAAAGCCCCGGAGGCCATCCGGTTCCATGCATAGCCATGGCTTTTCAGGATAGCGGCATCTGGTCCATCGAAGGAAATCCGATGGTTCCCGCGCAGATGGAAACTTTCCTTCTCACCGGCAAGGTTAGCGGACCAACCTGCGATCAGTCCGTCGGCGGGGATCGTCGCGGGGTCGCCCCCCACAAGCGACGTGAAATCCACTGTGATCTCTTGTGTAAAGAAAGCCCGCGCGGTGGCCCAGTCCTTGGCATCTACCGCCGCGTCGATGGCATCCGCGATACGGGTCATCTCGGCCCGGTCCAAAAGCGTTTCCTGGGTCACCGGGTCTCCAGCCGTATCGGCAAATGCTGGTCCCGTCAGAGATACAATCGCGAAAACTACGTGTTTCATTGAATTGGTCCTTTCTGAGTACATGAAGCAGGCCGATCAGGTCGGCGTCGTAACCGCGTTAGAGCCGCGGGGACAAAAGCTCCGAGAGGGGGCGGTTTTCCCATTCGGGCGACGTTTTCAGCGCGGTGACCTGCCAGCCCTCTTCGGTATTCTTCAATACATAGTCGAGGCGGCCACGCTGCTGCCAAACCTCGCCGTCACGTTGGTAGGTCGCGTCATATCGGGCGGTTGCCGTGGCAATGACCGATGACACCCCCAAAATCTCGATCTGCGAGACATCATGCGCGGTACTGTCAAACTTTGGGAACAGCTCCGACCAGGTTTCGACAACGGTCTGCTCATCAACCCGTGCACCGTCCTCCGTCGCCAGCGACAGTTGGTTCAGGATGACATGGTCAGCGAACTTGATATCCAATCGAGCCCAATCCTGCGCGTCGGCGGCAGCGGCAATCCCTTCTATTGTCTCGGCAATCATGACTTCGTCACTGGCAAAGGCGGAGGCCGGGAAAAGGATCAGAGCGGAAAAAAGAAGATGTTTCATGGTGATACCTTTTGGTCGGAGAGGTTGTGTTTGGGGGGAATGAGGCCGGGGACAGACATGGTGCCCGGCGCTCAGATTAATCTCGGATCAGCTGTCCCGATCCGGCTGTGCGGCAAAATGACGGGCCATCGCATCTGCGGCACGATCTACGTCTTCGGGATTGTCATAGAAGTCTGATTGCGTGACGTTTTCGAGCCACGTCACCGTCGCTTCGCCCGTATATCCAGCGAGATAAGCATCGACACCCTGGGGGATGGCGGCGGCCCGCGAATGGACAATGGCCAGCGGTTGATCAAGGAAGGACGCGGTATCCACCGGCAAATAGGTCAGCCAATCGTCCCACCCCGCGTGGTTCCATTTGTTGTCATATGCCGCGATGAGCCCACGGTCGAAACTGCTGTAATAGTCGCTCGCCTGCATCAGCGAGCCTTCGGCATAGGCCGCATGGATCACGTGACCGCCCTGCGCTTCCGCCTCGGCGGCAACCTGCATCAGCCCATCGATACCGTCCGCACCGCCATAGACCGTCTCGACAATTGCGCGATCCTGGAGCCAGGGCGCGACGAGGCCAACACTCTGGATCAGCGGATTTCCTACCGCGGCGTCGGCCATGTAACCTGCCGATGCGCAGATACCCATGCCATTGATTTGCGCCGCATCAACTTCAGGAAACGTGCCAATGAATTGGGCCGCGGCGTTGATGTCCGAAATCTTGGCAGTGGGATTTTCGATAAATCGCATACCACCCGGGGTGCTGGCAGGCAGGTTACCCGACTTGCCCCAGCCGCGGAAATCAAAAGTCACCGCCGCGAACCCACGCTCGACCATCTCCGCGGCGTAAAGCGCGGGCATTTGCTCTTCGACAGAGGTCCATGAGCCGGTGACGAGAACCGTGGGGAGTGCCGAGCCGTCATGGTTCTCCGGCAAATACAGCGTTCCCGACAACACGGCACCCTCGTTCTCGAATGTGAAGGTGCGGGTCTCGATGTCTGCAAGTGCGCTTGTGGTCATCAAGGTGGCGGCAGCAGTGAGCGTAAATCTTTTCATCTGTCATCTCCCATATTCATTCAGGTGCGAGCGTGTTGCCCGGTGACATGAGAGATACGGCCTGCCAGTGCCGATTAATTGAACCGGGCAACTCGGTTTTTGAACGATGCTGCTTTTTGTAGAAAACTACTCAGGCAGATTGAGACGCGCGATACTGGCGCGGCGTCTGACCTGTTACCTGTTTGAAGCTGCGCGAAAAATGCGCCTGATCTGCAAAGCCACATGTAAGTGCGATATCACCCAGGGCACGGGCAGGTTCCGCCATCATCCTGATCGCTTGCTCAACCCGGTAAGCGAGGACGTATTGCATGGGCGTCGATCCGAGCGTCTCCTTGAAGACACGGCTGAAGTGAGACGGGCTCATACCCGCCTCGCGCGCCAGGTCATCGACCGAGATCGACTGGTCCAACCTATCCCTGATCATGGCCAGGACCCGGTTGTAGTGCGCCGATGTAAACCGAGCCGTCAGCGCGACCTCTTCAGGACGTCTCTTTCCATATCGCTGGAGAAGTTTGACCAGCAGCACCCGGCTCATGGCTTCGAACATGACGCCAGAAGACATGTCGTCGTTTTCCAAGGCATCGCGCAACATCACACCGGCAGCGCAGAGATCGGCGTCTGAAAACTGCGGCAGATCGCGAAACTGCTGCACATGGAGCAGCAGGCCCATTTCCGTCTGTGCAAAGCGTTCCACTTTCACTGGATCAATGGTGACAACAATCACGTCGGATTTGGCAAACCAGCGCCAGCCGGATCGCATGCCGGCCGGGGTCACGATGATATCGTTCTTGTAGAATGTGAAATCCCGCATCTCACCGTCCCGCCGGTTCTGGACCCGGTGCGGTTCGTCCTTGAGGTTCAGCAACACATGGTGTTCGGCAAATACTTCTTCCGGCATGCTATCCGGCTCTGCCTGAAAATACCGCACGGACATCAGGGAAGCTGCCGATGTGTGCTCCAGATCGTCGCTGTTCAGCAACGGCAAAGACGGATAAATTTCCTCGTATCTGCGGGGCATGATCAGGATCCTTCCACTATGAAAACTAGCATGCCGCCCGAAAACGGCCAGCCGGGGTCGGATAAATCGATGCGCCGCACCTTGGTGTCCGAGACTACGATATCGTCGCCACCGGGAGGACGGATCGGCTGACTGCAAACTATGGGAGTCCGCGCTGCTCTTCCAAGAGAGGCCGTGACGGCCACTCTGCGCGTCTGTCTTTCAAAAATGGAAGGATCATTCCAAAGCGTTTCATAGGTGTTTTTCCTGTCCTGTGGCTAACTCTTTTTGAAGCCACCAAAGGAGTTCCAAAATGATGTTTCTCGATCAGAAAATTGCACCGCTAGGCATGGGTTGCTGGCCCATCGGTGGGCCGATGTTCTCAGGTGATCAGCCGCTTGGGTACACCAATTCCGATGACACGGAATCGCTGCGCGCGATTCACGCAGCGCTTGATGGCGGCATCCAGCTTTTTGATACAGCCGCAGCCTACGGGGCAGGACACGCGGAGCGGCTGCTTGCACGCGGATTAAAAGGCCACCGCGAAGCCATGGTGGTTACCAAGGTTGGTATCACCATCGATGAAGCCACCAAACAGCTGACATTTGAAGACGCCACACCTGAGGCGATCCAGCCTGCCATTGACCAATGCCTGTCCCGGCTGGACCGCGACCGCATTGACCTCATGCTGCTGCATCAAAACGGTCTTTCGGTGGCCCAAGCCGAAGCCGTTTTCGACGAAATGGAAAAAGCCTGCGATGCGGGCAAGATCAGGGCTTACGGCTGGAGCACCGATTTCGCGGATAGCGCCACTGCTTTCGCGCAGCGACCCAACTTCACCGCCGTTCAACATGCGATGAATGTCCTGCTGGACGCCCCGCGTATGCAAGACGTCGCGCAAAACCATGACTTGACCGCCCTTATCCGCTCACCGCTGGCGATGGGTTTGTTGAGCGGCAAGTATGGTGCGGCCTCAAAAATTCCGTCTGACGACATTCGCGGCACGGATAATCTGATGGTGAAGTATTTCGATGGTGCGCGTCCGAACCCTGAATTCCTCGAGCCGTTTGAGGCCATCCGCGATCTGCTGACGACAGATGGGCGCAGTTTGATACAAGGCGCAATCTGCTGGCTCTGGGCCAAAGGCGAGATGAATATCCCAATCCCGGGCGCGCGCGCTGTCGAGCAGATCCACGGCATCACCGGCGCGCTGCAACATCCCCCACTTTCCAGCCACGTGATGGAAGAGATTGAAACCGTATTGAGGCGTGATCCCGATGACCCCCATGCGGACGAGGAAAGGTAGTCGCCCCCGCGCCTCCCGGCATCGCAGCCTTGCAGCATGTCACAAGGCTTGCGTCGCGTGTCACGGTATCCACCCCAAGCTCAGCTGGTCTTTGGGAATGGCGGGGCGGCAACAACGGCACGCGCAGTGGCGACTGCATGACGCCCCATCGCCAGACGGACCCTAAAGACCTTTGTTCAGGTCGCTTACCCTCGATTTGTAATGCCCATGCGCCAAATGATCCGTCTCGCAATAGGGCTGAGAGGCCAGAAAACTGCGCTTGAAAAGATCGTCATACGTGAGGCGCGGGCCCAAAACATACTTGCCCGCGCCGTCTTTGCCCAACCCGTCCCCGTGGTGCTTTGCCGTCTTAAGCGCGTTGTGCATCCAGTTCAGACAGTTGATTGCCGTAAAGGGGTCGTTCACCCCAGGCGACAAGGCGCGGGCCAGCATTTCCACCAGTTGATCCACCAGAAACAAAACATTTTGATGTTCTGTGCGGCTGACGCCTAGGGCGTAGGCTTCACAAAGCTCCGTATAGTGCTCATCCGACAGACCGCCTTCGGTCCAAACGGTCAATGCGGGTGTAAAGGGGGTCACGAAATCACCGGGCAGTTTTTCGATCCTGATCTGTAAATCTTTTTCGCGCATCAGGTCTTCGATCAGGTCATAATTTAGCGTCTGGATATAGCCCGCTGATCCCAGCATGATCTGATGGTCCGGCGGGCGATCCGGGTAGTTGATCTCAGGGCGCTCTTCCAATGCGGCTTCGGCTTCGATGATATTGACGATCTCGGCCTCCAGCCGCCGCCCCAGCGAGGCCGTTATGTTGGAGACGTTGATGGTTTCCGGCACATGGTGCACAAAATAGATCATGGTGAAGACGGCAATGATGCAGCCCAGCATGGCCACCAGCATTGAATACTGCGGGACAAAAGCGTCCACGCCCGCCGCCTCGGACGGGTCCTGAACCGCACGCAGGATGGAGAGCGCATAAGCGAAGGTTGCGATCAGAATACCAAGGCTGATCTGGTTGCCCCGGTCCCGCATGAAGTTGCCGATCAGACGCGGGCCATAGTTACCTGCAGCGAAGGACACTGCAACGATTGTCATCGAAAACATCACACCGGTCACACCGATGACAGCTGTGGATATGGTGGACAGGGTGCTGCGCGCGCCATCAACCTGCGTATTCACAAAGGGGTCCGGCAATCGAAAGGGCAACAGCTCGGTGTGGCGGTCGATCCACTCTGTTGCGTGTGCAAGGGCCAACGCGACCAGAACGAGGGCTGCCGGGATAAACCAGTAGCTGGCACGCATATCCTGTGCCAGTTTGAGCAGGAGCGCGCGTTTTCTCATGTTGCATCTTCCCTCTGCCGTCCCATTCCCGCGTCCCCGGAACCTGCACCCCACTGGGCCAGACCCGGCCGGCGATCAGGACCCGAAGGACACACCAGCCTGTCTCGACCGGTGCGCACAAGGGGCGAAGCCAGGCGCTTCACGGCGACTGTCTTCTGGTATTGTCGGCAGCTCCCAGAAAACTGCCTATGACATTCAGGCGGTCGACCTTGTCACAGACGACCTTGAACACGAGCAAAAACGGCACGGCCACCAACGCCCCGGCAACGCCCCAGAGCCAGGCCCACAAAACGACCGTCAGAAAGACCGCCACGATGTTCAACTCCAACCGTTTGCCGATCAGGTAGGGCGTCACGAACTGCGCCTCTATCGACGTCAACGCCTGGTACACAATTGGTGCCAGCAGCGCGTAGGACAGGCTGTCGAAGAAGATCACCGAATGGACAGCCACCAGCACGGTGCCAATGACGCCACCCAGAATTGGCAGATAGTTGAGCAGGAAGGCGGCGATACCCCAAATGTAGGCGTATTCAAGCCCCACCAGCCAGAGCCCCGCGAAAACGGCCAGCCCCAGCCCCGCATTGATCACCGTAATCGTCAGCAGATAGCCGGACACCCGCCTTTCGATGTCGTAGACGGTTGAGAGAGCCTTCTTTTTCTCGCTGAGCCTTGGAAAGGCCTGCACCAGCTTGACATAAAAGAGATCACCAGAGGCCAGCAGGAACAGCGCAAGGATAAGTGCAACGCCGATAGACGTGGCGCTACTGGCAACCACGGTAACAGCGGAATTCAGCAGACCCGGCTGCTGAACGACAACCTCCTGCGGCCCATCCGCTGGCGCCGCCGTCATCTCTTCCACTTGAGATGACGCATCCTTTACCGCCTCAATGGCCTCCTGCACGCCGCTCAGTTTTTGCTGGAGCTCTCTTGCGATGTTGGGGGCGTCGTCGGTCCATGACCGAACCGTCCCACCGGCAAAGTAAGCAGCTGAACCGATAGACGCCGTCGCCATGAGGATCAGAAAGGCCGCGGAGAGCCCCGCAGGCAGGCCTTTACGCTGCAGGAACCTGTTGATGGGACTGAGTGTCAGCGCAAAGAGAAACCCCAGCATGATCGGCAGGATTAGATCGCGGGCAAAATAAGCAATTACGAAGATGGCAATCGTCGTGAGGGTGTTGGCACTTCGTCGCAGGGCTTTGATATCTTCGTTCATCTATCGATCCATTGAATCGCCGCAGAAACCTGTAAACTCCGGCCCCTGCGTTCCTGGTATTTCGGGTCGGACCACGCACCAGCAGCGCCCTTACACATCGCCGTCAGAAGCGCCCTAGTTCTGGAATAGCGGCACCGTCGAGATTGACATCTTGGCCGATCCATTCTGCACCTCGCGCGCATGCGCAACATAAATCAACGTTTGATTTTCGTTATCAAAAATACGTTTTACGCTCAACGACTTCCAGATGATCGACCGCCGTTCTGAAAAAATGCTCTCCCCCTCGTCCGACCGATCGATGTCTCCAATTGCAATAGGACCGGTCTGGCGGCACGCAATGGAGGAGTTGGACGGATCTTCGAACCAATTGCCTTTCTGAAGACGGTCGATCAGGCCGCGCTCGAAATACGCAACATGACACGTGACACCTTCGACCTCCGGGTCAGCAAAGGCCTCGATCACGATATCATTGCCAAGCCAGTCCACATCGACATTGCCGACTTTTTCTGCCGCAACAGGCTCGGCGATCACGAACAAAGCCACAATGGCTGGCAGGAGGCGGTGAAACCGCGACCCTCTGTCGTTCAGGATCATCTCAGGCCAAAGAACGACAAGACAGCCAAAATGACGACGATGAGGCCAACGATGTAGATAATGCGGTTCATGATGTTTCCCTGTTTGTGGCGTCTGGCGCACGACGTCGTGCCGCGCATCCGGCGCTCTCCCAAGCAAACACCTGAGGCTCCGCATGGTTCCCCGATTTCTCACCCAAGATTGTTTTTTCCGGTCGGTTGACTGTCGTGAATTGCGGTGAGGGGCGCGCGTGCTTAAGCGCCACGCTCGTCCCAGGTTGCCCGGTGGCCTCTGGTATCCACGTGGACAAAGCTGTTGTATATCCCGATGCCGCCTTCGAAAAACCCGTTCTGCCGCAGCTCCTGCGCAACATCCGCCCAATCCCCGGAGTTGCCATGTCCGCCATCGATCACCCGAAAATCCGCAGCGTCAAAAGCCATGTGCCGACTGCTGCTGGCCCCATTGATCGAGCCATTATAGGCAGGGCTGCGATAAACGCTGTTGAGGCTGATGCGAGCGCCGATACGGTCCCGTATCTCATCAAGCAGGCGCGCCAATGGCACAACGCTTCCATAAAGATCTGAAGGCGGGTCGGTGTTGTTCTGGTGTGTCGCGTTTGATGCACCCTTGAACAGGAATTCGTCCCAATTGAAATGACGCACATCTGACAGCTTGTCCTGCCAGAAGGCCTCGAACGGATGACCCGCCACAGCAGCCACATCCCGGTTGATATCGTCACCTGTCTCCAGCGGATCATCGGCTTCCACATCGGCGAACTGGTTGGACACCAGCTTGATCCAACCATCATTGGACAGTTGCCGCAACAGGGCCCCGACCCCGCATTGCTGTGTCACCGCATTGGCATCGAACACGTGATCGGCAATGAACTTGCCGCGACGGTAGATGGTGGAAAACCCCCACAGATAGGGTGACGGAACGCTGCGCGACCGGTAGCCAAACCCATTGTATCGTTCGAACCGAAAGAGCGCGCGCGGCAGGGACCAGTCAGCTTCCTGATCGAACCCTTTCAGGCGCAATGCATCTGTCGCACTTTCCTCGAATGTGAAAGGCGGCGTGCCGATTTCCGGCTTACCCCCCGGAACACGCGAAGTCCGTGCACCCAAGGGATCACCATTGTGCAGATGGGCCTCGAAATTGTAGGTCGATTCCATCTGGTGTAGCCCTGCGACGAACCACCACGGGATGCCCAGAGGGGTGCCGATAGACTGGTATCGGGCGCGATTGTCATAGGCGGTCTGCGCCATCTTCCTGACCTTGGGCACATGGCTTGGGCGAATACCGGCCCCGTTGAAAAATCTCACATATTCATCCGCAAGATCGGCGTAGTTGCTGGAATCGATCGGGATCTGATCATTCAAGATATCGCCCGGCGCCAATGCGGGTGTCGTTGCCCCATCGATGATCGCCGCATCACTGCCCGGGTCGGGCGCCCCGGGGTCATCGGCCGGATCGCTGCGCCCGGCGTCATGCAATTCCGCGTGCAGCCGCCCCATTTCAGCGCGCATATCGCCGATCGCCGGTGAAGCCGAAAACCCGACCGTGCGTGTCAGATGTTCGATGTGACCGATGATCCGCCCAATCACGTCCAGCATGGCCACCGAATTGTCGCGCAGGTTCTTCAGGGCGGCCAGCCGCATCGCCTCTTCGGCCTCGGTCCAGAGCTTTTCAACCAGATCAAGCTCTTCGTGGCTTTGCGCCTGTGACGCGAGTTCTATGAAATGATCTTCATCGTATCTGAATTCCGGCATCTCACACTCCGATCAACGATCTTTATCTCTGAGGTCTTTCAAATCAGTCAGGACGCTCTCCAGCAAAATGCGGGTCTCCGTCGCCCTGCGGACAAATTCAGTGCTTCTTTCAACGGAATTGACGGTCTCCAACGTGATCGCCTCGCGCAGCGACACCAGCGTCTTGTCGGACCGATCCAAGAGCTTCACGTAGTCGGTCAGGGCGCTTTCAAAAAGGATCGCCTTGGCCGCGTTGCCTTCGGGGCTGCGCAGCGCGTCGAGCTTGCGCTGCAAGCGTGCCTGCTCTTCGGTCTTACCGTCCAGACGGGCCCGGTTCAGGGCAATCGATGTCTGCTTCACCGAACCGACAAATTGCGAAACGTAGACAGCATAAAGCGCGGGCGTGTCATCGATCATAAGACCGATCAACGACCGAATATCCGGCTCCAGTTTCAGCACCGAACGGGATGCGGCATTCTGCGTGGCGGCGGTGACAAGCCGTTCAGCAATATTGGTCACACCCGCAATGGGCAGTTCGGCAAGAACGACGCCTGTCCCGGCAAAAAGTGCCGTCACCGCCGTGTTCAGCGCGCCCAACTCCTTGCCCCGTTGCGCAATCACCGACGCAGGTCTGCCAGCGGAGACATCGAGCAATATCTCGGAATAGGTCTCCAGAACCGCCAATGCCAGACGGCGGACCTGGATATCGGGGTGCTCGTTAACACGCACCCCCTCCTCGCCTAGGGCAAATTCGACCCGGAAACAGGGGCGATACCCCTGCGCATTGCGCGCGCAGGAGGTCGCTTTTGGCCCGCTATCCGTGACCAACACCGCCGACACCTCGTCGAGGATCAGATCCCCAGCCGCCTTGGTGTTCGATACGCTGTCCGCGTAGGCGGCGAGTTCATTTTTGGGTAGTACAGCGCAGGCAGAAAGAAAAAGAGCCGCGACAAATACGCAAATAATTCGGGGGCTACCCACAATAATCCTCCAGCTTAAAATGACCGGAAAAAGTAGAAATAATTAAAATATTAACAGCTATTAAAGCGCATAGAGGCGTGATCTGGCAAGGGTTTCGTTTATCGCAACGCACCCTGCAGTTGTGTGATCGTACGCAATCGGGAAGTGCGGAGACAAACCCAAGGCGCTGCTTTCAAAAGATTTTCAGGTTTGCGACAGGGGGGAAGGACCTTGCTTTTGAGACACGCGAGGGCGAACTATTCGCGGGGTCGTCAGAGCCTACGATAGATGAAATCGGGCACATCGACGGTGCTCACTTCCTGCACCAGCAGCGCGTCCAACGCCGCGCGGCCCGGGGACTTTCGGCACACCGGGTCCGTTGCCGAAGGATCACCCAGAACCGCCATCGCCTGACAGCGACAACCGCCAAAATCAATATCGCGCCGTTCGCAGCTTTGGCACAGGTCCGGCAGCCAATCCGTCCCGCGATAGGCATTGAACGCCGGGCTGTCATACCAGACGTCGCGCAGCGGTTGCTCCGTCACCCGCGCAAAGGTGAGGCCGGGAATGGTCTCGGCCGCGTGACAGGGCAGAACGGTGCCGTCCGGTGTGATGTTGACCCCGGTCGAGCCCCATCCGTTCATGCAGGCCTTGGGGAAATCGGAATAGTAATCGGGGGGCACAAAATCGATAACCAGCGTGCCGCGCAGCCGTTCCGTCGCGGCGCGCACGATCCGCTTGGCTTCATCCACCTGATCGCGGCTCGGCTGCAATGCCGCACGATTGCTCAGCGCCCAGCCCTGGAACTGCACACAGGCCACTTCGATCCGGCGCGCGCCCAGACGGACAGCCATCTCGATCGTGGCCTCCAGATCGTCTAGGTTTTCGCGGTGCATCACCGCATTCAGAGTCAGCGGAAAACCCATTTGGGCGATGTGATCCGCCACATGCATCTTGCGATCAAATCCGCCCTTGTAGCCGCCAATCCGGTCGGCGATCCGGGCATTCACCCCCTGCACCGACAGTTGGATATGGTCGAGACCTGCATCCTCCAGCGCCTGCAGACGTCTTGGCGTCAGGCCAATGCCGGAGGTGATCAGATTGGTGTAGAGCCCTGCATCCCGCGCAGCAGCCACCAATTCGACGATGTCCCGGCGCGATGCGGGCTCCCCGCCCGACAGGTGCAGCTGCAACACTCCAAGACCTGCAGCTTGTTCAAAAATATCGGCCCATTGCTCGGTAGACAGCTCCCGATCCTTCGCCGTCAATTCCTGCGGGTTGGAGCAATAGGGGCAGGCCAGCGGGCAACGGTGCGTCAACTCAGCAAGCATGGCAAGCGGCGCGTTGGTCATGTCCTGACGTCCAGCAGACGCTTGTCCGCGAGGTCCCCCAGATAGGCGATTACATCCGCCATGATCTCGGATTTCTCCGCATCATAAAGCCCGGCCAGCGTATCGGAAATCTGATCGATGCTCGCTTGCCCGTCGACGTGATCCAGCACCGCACAACCGATCTGGTCCAGCATCAACACCCGCTCCGGGCCCAGCAGCACCGGGGTGTCACGCACCCGGTCGAAATGTCGACGCACCCCGCGCGGCAGAGAGGGGACATCCGCAGGTCCCATCACAACAGACCTTCGCCCGGTTGCCAGGCCCCGGGCGGAATGCGACCCGGGTCAACATAGGCAGAATGGAGCGCATCCAGCTGCGACCACAGCACCTCTGTCTTGAAGATGAGCGCATTTGCGGCGGCGTCTTGATCCGCCTGCGTGACCGCATGATCCAGCACCCAGCCCAGACCAAAGGCCACGTCCCGTGGAGCTTCGCTCAACCGGTGCTGGAAATAGGAAATCGTCTCGGCATTTGCGAAGTCATAGTGTTCCAGCAGCCCCGCAATCCGGTCCTTGTGGATTTTCGGGGCAAAGAGTTCGGTGAGCGAGGAGGCCACCGCTGGCAACATCGGCTCGTCCCGCACGAACCGAACGTAGGCATCGACGGCAAAGCGCGTGGCGGGCAGTACGCCCTGCGCCGAGGACACATAGTCGGGGTCCAGCCCGACACCTTCGGCCAGCTTCAGCCAGCGGTGAATGCCGCCCGTGCCCGCTTCGGTGCCGTCGTGATCCTCAATCCGGCGCCGCCAACTGCGCCGCAACCCGGGATCGCTCACGCGCGACAGAAAGGCCGCATCCTTCATCGGGATACGGGACTGGTAATAATAGCGATTGATCACCCAGGCGCGCACTTGATCCGGTGTGCAACCCCCTGAATGCAGCAGGTGATGGAACGGATGCTTGTCGTGATACCGTTCCTCGCCAATCTTGCGCAGGCGCGCCTCGAACGCAGCACGATCAGGGGCTTGGGTCACAGCGATATCTCCATCCCGTCATGGGCAATCTCCCATCCGGCGGCGGTCACAGCAGCCCGTTCGGCGCTGTCTGGCTGCAGAATGGGGTTGGTGTTGTTGATGTGCACGAACATCTTGCGCGCCTCCAGACCTGCGAGCCGCGCAATCGACCCCTCCGCACCGTTGAGCGCGATATGCCCCATGCGTGCGCCGGTTTTCTGCCCGGTGCCCGTGCGCGCCATATCGTCATTTTCCCAGACCGTGCCGTCAAAGAGCAGGAAATCCACGCCTGCCAGCCGGTCAAGCAACCAATCCGGTACCGTCGCGCAGCCGGGCACATAGGCCGCGCGCCGACCTTGCGTTTCCAGCAGCAGCCCAACGGTCTGCTCTCCCACCGCTTCAAGATCCAACGCGGCCTCGTCTTCCAGGAACAAGGCCACCTTACCCGGCACCGCAAAGGGCGTGACCCGCAGGCCTGGCACCGGTTCGAAAGGCGTATCAAGATGGATCGTCTCACGCCCAACCAGATCGGCATCCAGCACGTTGAAAACGGAATTGCTCGACGTGATCTCCATGCCTGCAGATGTGGCGTAAAGCTTAAAAGCGGTCTTTTCGCGCAATGTCAGCAGCCCGGCGATGTGGTCGATATCGCCATTGGTCAGCACGACCGCCCCGATTGGCGTATGCCGCAGCGATTTGGGATGCAGCTGCGGGGTTCGCAGCAGCTGTGCAGAGATATCCGGGGAGGCGTTCAGGACCGCCCAAGTCTCGCCATCAGCCGAAACCGCAATCGACGACTGCGTCATCACAGGCAGCTTGCCCGCCCGTGCATCGGCGCAATTCTGGCACCCACAATTCCATTGGGGCAGCCCACCACCGGCGGCTGCCCCAAGAATAAGAATCTTCATAATGTTGAATCAGCGGATGATTCAGATCACGTCGCGGTCACCGCCACGCTCATCATCTTCGCCGGGGCCATACATGTTGATTTCCATGCCGCATTTAATTTCCCGGGCCTTCGGTTTGCTCCAAGCCATGTCGTTCCTCCTCTGAATGTCTCCAATAGCTAACATATAAAGGTCTGATCGGAAAATGCGACCTTTGGATGAGGTCACGCTCCTATTTGCTTTATCCAAACATCGGGAGAAGGATCATACCTTAGTCCCATAGGACAGGTGCCTGCGCGAGCCTAGGATCAGCGCCATGACAGGGAGAGAGACTGCAGCTGCACGCGCACTAGGGGCGTTAACGGCCTTGCTTTTCTGGGCGGTCACCACCGTACAGGGAACGGCCGAGCCTTTGTCCCGTGAGGCCCTGGAACCCCATATCGCACCGCCTATGTCGCTGGGGGAGCAGATCAGCGACACCGGTGTCTGGCAACTCCTGAATTCGGGGGGCGCGAATGCGGGCTATGTGTTTGAGACGGAACCGATGGCACCGCTGCCAGGCTTTTCAGGCGCGCCCATCAACGTGCTGGTCGTGCTCGATCTGGACGGTCGGTTTCTGGATGTGAAACTCCTGTCGCATAACGAACCGATCTTTGTGTCCGGCCTTGGACAGGCGCCGTTCCATAAGTTCTTCGAGCAATACCGTGGCCATTCGATCACCGACAGCCTTGTGGTTGGCACACCTTACGGATCGGGCGGCGATGGATCAGCACTGGTCTATCTGGACGGGGTGACCAAAGCGACGGCCAGCGTCCGCATCGCTCATGAAAGCGTGCTGGCCGCAACCCTGCAGGTGGCCCGCGAAAAGATGGGCGGGATTGCCACCGGCCCACCCGCCTATCCGGACCAGGAGTACACCGAAGACCTCACATGGGACGATCTGGTGACGCAAGGCATCGCCGTGCGCCGGGTTGTCAGCAATGCGGAGGTGGATGCGGCCTTCGCAGGTACCCTGTGGGAAGACGACGACCCAGAGGCCACCGATTACCCCGACGAGACCTATCTGGACCTTTGGGTGATCGACATCGGGCCGCATTCCATTGCCCGCGCGGTTCTATCCGACGACAGCCTCGCCGAGCTGGAACAGTTCATGTCGATCTCCACAATGGACGAGCCCGTGCTGGTCGTGGAAACAGCACGGCACGGCCTGATCACAGATGACTTTGTCCGCAACACAGCCCCCGACCTGATCAGCGCGGAACAGGGTGGGTTCCCAATCGCCTTTCGCGACGCCGATATCTACTTGGAGATGCAGGACACCGTGCCCGAAGACATCCGCGATGGCACCGCCCTGATCCTGCGCACGGACCGGCGTCTGGGGTTTGATCCAACCGCGGAATGGGAATTGCATATCAAGGCGCTGCGCGAACACGGTGTCTTTCAACCGGAAATCGGGTCGGTGACGTTCGAGGTGCCTTACCAAGCCCCCGAACGCTTCTTTGCCCGTCAGGAGGTGGTCAAACCGGCCCCGCCCTGGGTGGATGCCCTGCGCAATCGCGCCTCTGACCTGATCCTACTGGGTGTTTTCCTCACCGGCCTGCTGATGCTGCTGGGTCTTTCGCTGAACCGGCTGGCGGGATATCGGCATTTCACGCCAATCCGCCTCGCGATCCTTGCTTTCATGACAGGTTTCGTCGGCTGGTGGGGTCAGGGCCAGCTCTCCATTGCCACGCCACTGGCCGTGATCCGGACAGCGTTCGAAGGGGGCAGCTATGCCTTCCTCCTCTATGATCCCTTTTCGCTCATACTCTGGGCCGTCACGATCATCGGTTTTGTCCTTTGGGGGCGCGGTCTCTTTTGCGGCTGGCTCTGCCCGTTCGGCGCGATGCAGGAATTCACCGCCCACCTGGGGCGCCTGCTCCGCCTGCCGCAAATCGAACCGAACGCCCTCTGGGATGACCGGCTGAAACTCTTGAAGTACGTCGTCCTCGCGGGTCTCGTCGCCATTCTGTTCACCGCCCCTGCCCGGCTGGACCAAGCCATTGAGGTTGAACCCTTTAAGACCGCCGTCACGACCTTTTTCATCCGCGAATGGTACTACGTCGCCTACGCCGTCGGCCTGCTGCTCCTGTCCATGGTGCTGTTCAAAGGGTTCTGCCGGTATCTCTGCCCGCTCGGCGCGGTGATGGCCATTGGTGGACTGATCCGGGGTCGCGACTGGATTGCCCGACGCACCGAATGCGGTACACCCTGCCAGCTGTGCAAGGTCAAATGCAGCTACGGCGCCATCAAGAAGACCGGCGAGATCCAGTATTCCGAGTGCTTCCAATGCCTTGACTGCGTCACCATCCACGACGACGAACGTCAATGCGTGCCGCTCATCCTCGCGGGCAAAGGCCGCAGTCTGCAAAAGGTGGCCGCCGAATGAGTCTGAGCAGACGCCGTTTCCTGACCATTTCTGCGGGATTCGCATGCGCACCGGGGTTTGCGCAAGCGCATACGTGGCAAGGGCGTGCCTTTGGCGCGGATGTGTCAATCACCCTGCGCGGCCCGAAACCGCCCGCCATGGCGGCTCTGCGGAAGGCGCGCGCGCAGATTGCCGAAATCGAAAAACTCTTCAGCCTCTACAATCCCACCTCGGCCCTGTCACAACTGAATACCAAGGGCGCGCTGCACACCCCGGATGCCCGATTCCTGGCGCTAATGCGGGCTGCAGATCACGCTTTTGAAGTGACCGGTGGGCTCTTTGATGCGACCGTACAAACCCTCTGGCACGCCCTTGCCACGGGCGAAAACACGGATGTCGCGCAAAAGGCCGTCGGCTGGCGCAGGGTACGTTTTGGTGTTCAAAAGATCACGCTGAGCAAAGGTCAGGCCCTGACGTTCAACGGCATTGCCCAGGGCTTTGCCACGGATGAAATCACCCAAGCACTGAAAGCCCAAGGCATGCAAAACGTGCTGGTGAACATCGGCGAGTATCGTGCGGTCGGCGGTCCATGGCGTCTGGGACTGAGCGACCCGACATGGGGTCATCTGGGCACGCGTACGGTGACGGATGCGGCCATCGCCACATCAAGCCCCGGTGCCATGTCCATTGGTCCCGCAGCTCACATCCTCCACCCTGTCGCCGGGCCACGGTGGTCGACGGTCTCCGTTGAGGCGCCAACAGCGACACTGGCGGATAGCTTGTCCACCGCTCTGGTCTTGGCGGATATTGACCAGATCACAGAGATCAAAAAAGCGTCACACGACCTGGGTCGCGTGACGCTGGTGTCCATGCAGGGTGAGTTGATCACCCTCTAGTTTTCAGCCTTCACGCGGCGTCTTTAACCGCGCGTTTTGTCATGACGGCGGTGAGATGTGCGCGGTAGTCGCCGGTGCCGTGCAGGTCGCTGATCATGTCGGCGCC
>NZ_CANLNE010000003.1 GCF_947492555.1 uncultured Roseobacter sp. | reverse complement strand
GGCGCCGACATGATCAGCGACCTGCACGGCACCGGCGACTACCGCGCACATCTCACCGCCGTCATGACAAAACGCGCAACGCAAAACGCCGCGTGAAGGTCCCGCGACATGAAAAGCCCTGCCGCTAAAAGGCAGGGCTAGACACCGAATAAATCGCTTGTGTTATGGTTTACGCAAGAACGCGCAGTTCCTCGAAGGCTTCCATGTCGGCGAATTGGCAGAAGGCGGGCGGTCTCAGCGGAATGATTGGTGCCATCTGCGCAAGATCCTCCAGGATTGCGTTCAATGCCCTTGTCCAAACAGGCACCACATCGTCTGGAATCCAACTGGTGGGGTAGGCGAAGGTCATGTGAAAGCGGTAAGCGTCATGGTCCTTGTGCCGATATCCGAAGGGCGCGGTCAGCGCGTCGCGCCAGTCACGCATAAGGCGGTCATCTTCTGCTGTCGCCCCGGCCAGAACAAGACCGGTTGGCAGTACATCCTTGACCCTGACCGAGAAGGAAGGCGGTGGTGAAAACGGCTCAAGGTGTTTCATCAGCGCCTCGGTAACGGCTGTAACAGGGGCGTCACGATCCATATCTGCGGGCCATGCGTCTTCTGTCCGTCGCGTCTCGATCACACCTTCAAAAACCGTCATGTGCAAGCTCTCTTCGGGTGTGTAGAGAAATCTCTCAGAATCAGGCAGCGCCTGAAGTCGCGCGCGGGCCTCCAGAACAGCGCTATGCGACGGCGCGTTTCGATCCAGATGGCAGACGACTGTGTTGCCGGCCTCCGGCAGAAACTGCGTTGCGCTGTAGCGTTGTCCAAGCCGGGATGGCGGGTTCGCGTTCTGCCCTGCGGCGAACCGGGCGATTTCAGTCTCAAGTGGCATCTGGGCGCTCCGCTGTCCTGACGCGGGTGTTGCGCCTATCCTGACCCTTTTGCCCGGTTTGAGAGGATTCGAACAGTCGTACCGCATGTGCACACTCAGATCGTTCGATACTCCGGTCTCAGGCTTTGGCGGCCAGTAGCCACAGCGTCGTTTGCCACGTAGAAAACAAAAAACGCCCCATCCGTAAGGATAGGGCGTTTGCGCTAAAATTCTCAGGGATCACTTCGGCAGGGGTCCGATCAGCATGACCATCTGGCGGCCTTCCATCTTGGGGAAGTTCTCCACCCGGCCTGCGTCCTTGGTATCCTCGGCGACCCGCTCCAGCAATTCGCGGCCCAGATTCTGGTGCGCCATCTCGCGCCCGCGAAACCGCAGGGTGATCTTCACCTTGTCGCCGTTTTCCAGGAACTTGAAGACGTTACGCATCTTCACATCGTAGTCATTGGTGTCGGTGTTCGGGCGGAACTTGACCTCTTTGATCTCGATGATCTTCTGCTTCTTGCGCGCCTCGGCCTCGCGTTTCTGCGTCTCGTATTTGAACTTGCCGAAGTCCATGATCTTGCAGACCGGTGGGTTCGCGTTCGGCGAAATTTCGACGAGGTCCAGACCGGCTTCATCCGCCATATCCATGGCGCGGTCCGGGGATACGACACCGACATTTTCGCCATCGGCACCGATCAGGCGGATCTCTGGGCTTCGGATCTTGTCGTTGACGCGCGGGCCGGTGTCTCTTTGCGGCGGTGCGTTGTGGGGTCTGCGAGCGATGATGGTCGTCCTTGAATTGTTGATAAATCTGAAACCGCAAGTTACCTGCGGTGCGGGTCTTCTTCAAGCCGCAAAATAGGCCGGAATGGGCCGATTGGAACGGTTTTCCCCTTTGATGGTTTTATCCCTGATGCGCAACTGACATTACAACGCTCAACAAGGCCCGATGACGGGCCCCGGGGCGCTAGAGAGGGAAGAACAAAATGAAAAATCTCGTCTGGATACTACTGGCTGCCGTGATCATCGGCGGTGGATATCTGCTTTATTCCGGTCAAAACCCTGCCGAGGTCGTCCAGGATACGGCGGAAACCGTAGAAGAGGTCGCACCGCTTGAAACGGCGGAAGAAGCCCTTGGCGATGCTGCTGACGCGGTGAGCGAGGCGGCAAGCTCGGTCGCAGAGGCCGCGGGAGATGCGGTGGACGCGACAACGGAAGCCGCGAGCGATGCCGCAGAGGGTGTGGCAAATCTGATGGAAGACGCGACAACCGCGACGTCTGAAGCTGCCAGCGATGCGGTCGATGCGACCGAGCAAGCGGCAGAGAGTGTTGCGGATGCTGCGACAGAAACTGCGACAGCGACCGCCGATGCAGTAGAGGAAGGCGCCAGCACCGCAGCGCAGGCGACGACCGAAGCCGCAAGTGGCGCAGTTGATGCCACGCAAGAGGCAGCGGAGAATGCCGCGGACGCGGCCAGCGACGCGGTTGACGGCGCGACAGAAACCGCGACAACCAATGACGCCGTGGATACTGCGGCAGAGGCGGCGCAAGACGGCACGGAAACCGCCGCCGTCACCGCGGATGAGGCGACCGATACCGTTGCTGCCGTGGATGACGCGAAGGCCGAGGATGCGCTGACAGTGGACGGGTTCGACTTCGCCAAGGTGACGGAGATGATCGAAAACTCCGATCTGGGCACGTCACAAAAGCTGGTGCTGACCAACAGCGTGCGGCAGGCGCAGGACAATCCTGAACTGTTGCAAGCCGCGCTGACCCAGTTGCGCACCGCTCTGGGCGTTCAGTAACCGCTCTTCACAATAAAAAACGCCCGGGTCTGAGGGCCCGGGCGTTTTCGTTTGGATCTGCGTGTCGGTCAGCCGACGAAGGCTTTTTCCACCACGTAGTGTTTGGGATCGGAGTTGGCGCCTTCTTCGAGGCCGAACCCTTCCAGGATCTCCTTCAGGTCGGTGTTCAGCCCCATGGAGCCGCAGACCATGGCGCGGTCCGTCTCAGCCGAGATGCCCTCGATGCCCAGATCGGCAAAGACAGTCCCGTCTTTCAGCAGCGTGGTGATGCGGCCCATCTTGGGGCTCTCTTCCCGCGTTGTGGTGGGGTAGTAAGTGAGCTTGGCGAGGTTCTCTTCGCCCAGCAGTTCCAGCATCATCTCGTCCGTGCGCAGGTTGTCGATCAGCTGGCGGCCATATTCCAGTTCCGCCACGTCGCGGCAGGTGTGGGTCACGATGACCTGATCATAGTCCTCATAGGTCTGCGGATCGCGCAGCAGCGAGGCGAAGGGCGCAAAGCCGGTGCCGGTGGCAAAGAACCACAGCCGCTTGCCCGGCAGCAGCGCGTCATGCACCAGCGTGCCCACAGGCTTGGGGCGCAGGATGATCTCATCCCCCGGCTGAATGTGCTGCAGCTTGGAGGTCAGCGGGCCGTCCTGTACTTTGATCGAGTAGAACTCCAACTCCTCATCCCAGGAGGGCGAGGCGATAGAATAGGCGCGCAGCAGCGGTTTTTGCTTGCCGGTCTCGGGGTGCGGGTCGCCCATCAGGCCGATCATCACGAACTCGCCTGAGCGGAACCGCAAGCTTGCGGGCCGCGTCACGCGGAAGGAAAACAGACGGTCCGTCCAATGCTGAACAGAGGTTACGGTCTGCGCGTCGGGCAGCGTGGGGATCTTGACGGCGGATGCTTCGGTCACGGGTGTTTGCTCGGTCATAATATGTCAACGCAGGCTTACACCTGCGCGTCCCTTTTAGAAAGAAGAATGGAGAGGGGAAAGGCGTCAATCAGCCGCGTTACGCCACCGGTGCACCGGTGCCACGCAGCCGTGCCTGATAGTTGTTGTCCTGCCAGTTGGCACGGAACTGCCATTGGTCCTGCGGTTGCCGCGCGGCCAGCTCGTCAGAGATTTCCACCTCGTCAAAGCCCGACCGACGCGCCATGGCGTATTGATCGGCCAGCACATGCCCCTTGGCGCGCAACCGACCGGTGAAGCCGCGCAGGCGCAGTTGCCGCGCGATGGTAAAGCCACGCCCATCGGCGGAGGAGGGGAAATCGACACGGATCATCTGCAACCCACCGCAGAGCGGGATGGCGGCCGGATCAGCATCCGATGGCACGTCCAGCGCGCTGGCGTCATTAGCCGCGTCCAGGGTGATGAAGGGTTCCTGCCAGTCGTCGCTGGAAAAACCGGTGTCTGTAACAAGCGTGCTCATAAAGGGGCTCCTGTGCGGATCATTTTGTCGTCGATCCCAAGCGGATCGCTTTGCCATTCACGAAGTGAATGCCACATTCGTTCTTGTCAGAATTGCGCCAGCGGCCCGCGCGGGGGTCTTCGCCAGCGGAAACGGGGGAGGTGCAGGGCGCACATCCGATAGAAGGATAACCCTGGGCCACCAACGGATGGCGGGGCAGGCGGTTTTCGGCAATGTAATCGGCTACATCGCCCGGTTGCCAATAGGCCAGCGGGTTGACCTTGATGCGGCCCGTGCCTGCTTCCACCTCAAAGAAGTCCAGTTCAGCGCGCTGGCCTGACTGGAACCGCTTGCGCCCGGTGATCCAGCCGCCGTGCTGCGCAAGGGCGGCGTTCAGGGGGCGCGTCTTGCGCAGGGCACAGCAGGCATCGGTGTCACGTTGGTGCAGGGTGCCATCGGGGTCCTCGCGCCGCACATCTTCGCTGCGGAGGATCCGCAGGTTGCGCAGACCCAGCCGCTCCGCCACCTCTTGCTGGTAGACCAGCGTCTCGGTGAAAAGCATCTCGGTGTCGATGAACAGCACCGGGATATCCCGATCCACCATGGCGGTCAGGTGCAGCAAGGCCACGGATTCCGCGCCAAAGCTGGACACCAGCGCCAGATCGGGCACGTCGTCACGTGCCGCGTGCAGTACATCCGTCGCACTATGGTGGCGCAGCCGGTCATTCAGCTGGTCCACCTTAGTGCGCAGGATCAGATCGTCCTGGGGAGCAGGGTGATCAAGCGGCATTGGCCTGTGCCTCGGGGTAGAGGGCGGCTTTGAAGGGGGCGAGGCCAAGGCGACGATAGGTCTGCAGGAAGGTCTCTGCTGGCTCATCGCGCAACTCAAGATAGGCCAGCACCAGACGTTCGATGGCCGGGATGATCTCCTCGGCAGAGAAGCCTGGACCCGCCCGCTCGCCAATGCTGGCGTCTTCGGTGCCGTCCCCGCCCAGCGTGATCTGGTAGTTCTCCACACCAGCCCGGTCGAGGCCGAGAATGCCGATATGCCCCACATGGTGGTGCCCACAGGCGTTGATGCAGCCGGAGATCTTGATCTTGAGTGGCCCGACGTCATGCTCCAACTTCAGCTCGTCAAAGCGTGTCGCGATTTCCTGCGCAATCGGGATCGAGCGCGCCGTGGCCAGCGCGCAGTAATCCATGCCGGGGCAGGCGATGATGTCGGAAATCAGACCGACATTGGCGGTGCCCAGACCGGCAGCACGCAGCGCGGAATAGACCGATGGCAGGTCGTTCTTATGCACATGCGGCAGGATCACGTTCTGCTCGTGGCTGATGCGCAGCTCATCATGACCGTAGCGTTTGGCGAGATCGGCCATCAGGCGCATCTGCGCCGAGGTGGCATCGCCCGGCGTGGCGCCATGGGCCTTGAGGCTGATCGTGACAATCGCATAGCCCGGTTCGCGGTGCTCGGCGAGGTTGGTATCGGCCCAGCTGCGGAACGCGGGATAGTGGTCGCGCGCCTCGTGATATTCCCGCACCTTTTCCTGACGGAAGGTCGGCAGGGCGAAATCGGCCTCGATCGCAGCCAGCATCTGCTGATCCACACCGGTGAACTGCGGCCGGATCAGCGCATAGCGTTCCTCGACCCGCGCGCTGAAATCCTCCAGCCCGTTCTCATGCAGGGTGATCTTGATCCGCGCCTTATACTTGTTGTCGCGGCGACCCAGCAGGTTGTAGACGCTGACAATGGCCTCCAGATAGGGCAGCAGGTCTTCGCGCGGCAGGAAGTCTTTCAGCACCTTGCCGATCATCGGCGTGCGCCCCAGACCGCCGCCCACGATCACCTCAAAACCGGCAACACCGTCGCGCTCAACCATGCGCAGACCAATGTCATGCGCCTTGGTCACCGCCCGGTCATTTGGCGAGCCGGTCACGGCCACCTTGAACTTGCGCGGCAGGAACTGGAATTCCGGATGGTCGGTGGACCACTGACGGATCAGCTCTGCCACAGGGCGCGGATCGGCAATCTCATCTGCCGCGGCACCCGCGAAATGGTCTGCGGTCACGTTGCGGATGGTATTGCCCGAGGTCTGGATCGCGTGCATCTGCACCTCACCCAGTGCATCCAGCATATCCGGCACGTCGCGCAGTTGCGGCCAGTTGTACTGGATGTTCTGGCGCGTGGTGAAATGGCCATAGCCCTTGTCCCACTTGTCCGCGATGTCGGCCAGCACATGCATCTGGCGGCTGTTCAACGTGCCATAGGGGATCGCCACGCGCAGCATATAGGCGTGCAGCTGCAGGTAGAGCCCGTTCATCAGACGCAGCGGCTTGAATTCATCCTCGGTCAGCGATCCGTCGATGCGGCGCTCGACCTGGGCGCGGAACTGGGCGTTGCGTTCCTTGATGAAGGCGGTGTCGAAGTCGGTATAGTTATACATGGCTGGCTGCCTCTTGCTTGCCGTGGGCGTAGTTGGACGGCCCTTTGGCGCGGAAGTCTTCACGGAAATGTGTGGGCTTGGGCGTGTCTGCGCTGGCATCCACATCGGCCAGATAGGCGCCTACAACGCTGTCCACCTGCTGGGCTGCATCAATCAGGCGCAGATCGGCGTCGGCCTCATCGGTCAGCACCTCGGCCTCGGCCAGATCACGGCTCCATCCGGTCGCCGTCTGATAGATGACATCGCCTTCGAGCAGGGCGTTTGCGGTCACAACTTTGGGGGTAAATGCGCGGGGCATCAGAGCGCCTCCTGTGCTTGGATGGGGGAAGAGTAGGGGTTGTCGGTCTGCGCCTGCACCGCGTCGCGCGGGGCCAGCCCGTAGAAGGTGAGCGCCGGGCCGGACATCTCTGCAGCCGCCAGCGCCGTGGGCAGCGCGTCCAGCGTGGTGTCCAGAATGCGCTGCTCCGGGCGGGAGGCGTTTTCGATCACGGTCACAGGCGTGTGGCGGTCCGCGCCATGCATGATCAGGCGGCCCTGAATGAAGCGCGCGGATTTCTTGCCCATGTA
The DNA here is from genome assembly GCF_947492555.1 of uncultured Roseobacter sp. Taxonomy (GTDB): domain Bacteria; phylum Pseudomonadota; class Alphaproteobacteria; order Rhodobacterales; family Rhodobacteraceae; genus Roseobacter. The sequence continues at coordinate 1,144,190 of NZ_CANLNE010000003.1, read as the reverse complement.
GATCGCGGCGACCTCGCCGGGACGTGCAAGCGTGGCCCAGTCATGATCGGCAAACCCTTTCATGTCGTGGCCGGTCAGGAACCGCACGGAGGAGTTGCGCCCGCGCTTTGTCAGGCTCTGACCGATTTCCGCCACGGCGGCGGAGGCAGAAGTGATGCCCGGCACAATGCTCCAGGCGATCTGATGCGCGTCCAGCGCATCGATCTCTTCGTCGAGGCGACCAAAGACGGTGGCATCGCCGGATTTCAACCGCACCACCTGCGCGCCTCTTTGCGCGTGCTCAACGATCAGATCGTTGATGGTTTCCTGCGGGGTGGAGGGGCCGAATGCCTCCTTGCCCACGTCGATCATCACCGCCTCACGGCGGGCCAGTTCGAGGATCGGCTGGCTGATCAGCCGGTCGTAGATCACCACGTCGGCCTCATCCAAAAGGCGGCGCGCTTTCATGGTCAGCAGGTCCGGGTCGCCCGGGCCGCCGCCCACGAAATGTACATGACCGGGGCGGGCCTTGCGCGCGAGATGGTCGGTGAGCAGCTCGTCCAGTGCGCCCTGAACAGCCGTCTCGCCGCCGGTGATCGCGGCAGGGCCTGCGTTGAAGTAATAGTCGCGCCAGAAATCCCGCCGAGCGCGTCCAAAAGGTAGGGCCTCGGCGGCTTTGCGGAAGGTCTTGCCGATGCGGGCAAGCGGACCGAGAGCGACGGGCAGACGTTCTTCGAGGTCCGCCTTGATCGCGCGGGCGAGCACCGGGGCGGCCCCCTCGGTGCCGATGGCGATGGTCACAGGATCGCGGTCCACGATGGCCGGGGTGATGAACTGGCTGTCTTCGAGGTTGTCCACCACATTCACCAGGGCACCATCCGCGCGGGCGATGGCAGCGGTGCGGGCATCCTCGGCGTCATCCTCATCGGCGGCGTAGAAGAGTGCGGCGCAAAGGGTGTCACCGGGGGCCATGGCGCGGCGCACAAGGCGCAGTTTTCCGTTTTCCGCCCATGCAACGATCTCAGGGGCCGGATCAGCACTGAATACCGTGATGTGACCCGCTGTCTTCATCAACAGGCGCAGCTTGGCCAGTGCAGCCTCGCCGCCGCCCGACAGGACGATGCGGCGGCCTTCAACGCGCAGGAAGATCGGAAAATGGTCCATGAGGCTCAGCCTTTCGAAATTTCTTGGGTCCAATATAGGAAATTTTCCCGGGTATTCGCTAGGTTCTGCTGTTGATAAGGACGCTTGTTCTGATTTACTTGAGAAAGAGAACAAGTGACCATGTGAGAGGGAAAAGGCAGGATGAGCGTCCGCATAGACGACACAGACAGGAAAATCCTTGGCGAGCTGCAACGCGATGCCAGCCAGTCATTGGATGAAATCGCCGCCCAGGTGGGCTCTTCCAAGACGCCGGTGTGGAACCGGATTCGGAAAATGCGGGATGCGGGTGTGATCGGTCAGCAGACGGTTGTGCTGGATGCGGAGGCGTTGGGGTTCGAGGCATGTTTCTTTGTCCTGATCCGCACGTCGGAGCATGAAGCGGAGTGGCAGGCGGCGTTCCTGAAGGCGTTGCGCGACCGGCCCGAGGTGCAGGAGGCGCACCGGCTGGCGGGAGATATCGATTATATTCTTAAAGTGCGGGTGAAGAATGCGCGCGCTTACGACGCCTTTTACCAGGCGCTGATCTCGGAGGTGCGGGTGCATAATGTGACGGCGCTGCTGTCGATGGAAGAGATCAAATCGACCACAATGCTGCCGCTTTAGGCGTGATCCAACGGCGCGGCTGGCGCCGCATTTTTATGATGGGCGCTTGCTGCGGGTGTGAGCCTGTCGCGGCTCAGGCCGTCACCTGCAGATGGGTTAGCCCATGGAAGTGGTAGGTGTTTGAATAGGTGGGCGTTTCCACCAGTTTCAAGTGTGGTGCATGGGCGAAGAGACGTCGCAGGCCCATCTGCAGTTCAAGCCGGGCCAAGGGCGCGCCGACGCAGAAATGCAGGCCGCCGCCAAAGGCTGCGTGCGGGGCGACGTCACGGAACGGGTCGAAGAGATCGGGCGCGTTGAAACGCGCAGGATCGCGCCCTGCAGCCCCCAGCATCAGCGCCACTTGCTTGCCCTTTTCGAGGAGATGCCCGCCGACCTCGATGTCCTCATAGGCATAGCGCGTGAACATGTGCAGCGGCGGGTCAAAGCGCAGGGCTTCCTCGACCGTGGCGGCAATGGCATTCGGGGCGAGGGCGCTGGCGGGGGTTTCATTTTCCAACAGCGCTTTCACCGCGTTGCCCAGGGTGTGCACCGTTGCTTCGTGCCCGGCGTTCAGCAGCAGGATGCAGGTCCCGATCATTTCCGGATGGGAGAGTTTTTCGCCGTCCTCCTCCGCCGCGATCAGATGGGTGATCAGATCGTCGCGCGGGTCTGCCCGGCGCTTTTCGATGTAGCTCGCAAGGAACGCGGAGAATTCACCCGCCGCCTGATCTGCGGCCACCTCGGTCTGGTGGGTGCGGTTGGCCTGATACATCGCCACCATCGTGTTCGACCAGCGCAGGAGTTGATCCGACATCTCCTCCGGCACGCCCAGCAGGCGCGCAATGACCCGGACGGGAAGGGCGGTGCAAAAGGCCGGGATGAGGTCGAAGGACCCATCCGGAAAGCGGCTCAAGAGGTCGGTGCAGATCTCGTCGATATCGGGGGCCAGCGCTTTGATCCGCCGCGAGGTGAAAGCGCGCAGGACAAGGCCGCGCAACCGCGTGTGCGTCGGCGGCTCGAGATCCAGCATTGAATGGCGCTCGACAGCATCAAAGCGCTTCAGATGGGCGGGCACAGGCCGGCGTTGGTCGTCGGGTACGGCGCGCCCCAGCCTGCGATCCCGCAACAGCGCGTGCACCGTGGCGGCGTCAAAGACGGCCATCATCCCGTAGTCTTCCCAGTATTGCACGGGGTCATCCGCCAGCACACGGGCATAGAGCGCGTAGGGGTCTTGCACAAAATCGGGATCAAGCGGGGAGTGAATCAGCACCTTCATGATGCCCTTTAACGCCCGGCCCACTGGTCAAGGCAAGGGGCTGTTTGTAAGCTTGGTGCATGTCCAAGGCTTTTATGCACCGTGCAGTGATTATCTGCGTGTTCCTGGGCGCGGTGGCTGCGGCCTCTGCGGGTGTGTGGCGTTATGCCTATCTTCAGGCGCTGGACCAGCTGGCGCGGCAGGGTGAGAGCGATCTGGCACTGGCCAGCGACCGGCTGCAAGGCCAGTTGCAGCGGTTTCGTGAGTTGGCGGTATTCCTGGCGGATCACCCGCTGAGTGATGCACTGGCGGAAGGGCGTGGTGCCGACGAGGCCCGCGCATTATTTCTGGATGTGGCCGACAAGACCGATGCGCTGGACGTGATGTTTGTCGACCGGGCGGGGTTTTCACAGGCGGCAGCGCGGGATCCCGCCGGAAGCGATCTGAGTGCAACGGGATACGTCCGGCGGGCGTTGCAGGGCGCGCTGGGATGGGGGCACGGTGTGGCGAGACCTCTGGACGGACGGGCCTTTTACTACGCGGCACCGTCGTTTGGCGCGGATGGCAAGGTTCAGGGCGCAATTGTCGTGGCAGCAGGCATGGACGGGATCGAAGACGCCTGGCGGGGTGGGTTGCGCGCGGTGTTCTTTACGGATGTCTACGGTCAGGTCTTTGTGACCAACCGGTCCGAACTGGTGCTCTGGCAGCGCGCGGCCGGAGGATCGGGGCTGGCGCCACCTGACGGCACTGCACCGCCGTTTGACAGCTACGAGACCGGGGGCCATGAAATATGGCAGTTGGGGTGGGGGCCTTATCTGCCGCAGAACGCCCTGCATCTGGTGAAACACCTGCCGGTGATTGGTCTCACCGGTGAGGTGCTGATCGATGTCTCGCCCGCGCGACAACTGGCCAAGTTGCAGGCAACAGTGGTTGCTGCCCTGTGCCTCGCCTTCGGGGCGCTGTTGTTTCTGGCAACCGAACGGCGCAGGACGCTGGCGCGCGCCAATGCGCAGCTCGAAGACCGGGTGGCGCGGCGCACCTCGGCGCTGTCGGAGATCAACACTGCGCTGCGTCTGGAGGTGGCCGAACGCAAGGAGGCCGAGACCGCGCTGGCGCGTGCGCAGGCTGATCTGGTGCAGGCCAGCAAGCTCAGCGCGCTCGGCAAGATGAGTGCGGGCATCAGTCACGAATTGAACCAGCCGCTGATGGCGATCCGCTCCTTTGCCGAGAACGCGGGGCTTTTTCTGGAGCGGGGTAAGCCGGAGCGTGCACAGGAGAACCTTGGGCGGATTTCCGACATGGCGCGCCGCATGGGGCGCATCATCAAGAACCTGCGCGCTTTTTCGACGCAGCAGACCGAGCCGATGACGCGTGTGGACCTGATTGCCGTGCTGGATACGGCCGTGGAGATGGTAAGCGGCAGGGCAGAGGCCATGGGGGTGACGGTCAGTTTTGAGGCCGGCGAGGCACCCATTTGGGTCAAGGGCGGGGAGGTCCGTCTGGGGCAGGTTTTCGTGAACCTGATGACCAATGCGCTGGATGCGATGACGGAAAGCGAGACTCGGAGGCTGAGCATCTCGATCACCCCGGGCACGCCGTTGTGCATCGAGGTGCGCGATACCGGACCGGGGGTCGAAGCGCCCGAGAAAGTGTTTGACCCGTTCTATTCGACCAAGGAAGTCGGGGCGTCGGAGGGTATGGGGCTGGGCCTGTCGATTTCCTACGGGATCATGCAGAGTTTTGGCGGAGAGATCAGAGTGCGTAACGTGGAAAATGGCGCGGTGTTCAGCGTCGAGCTGCAGCCGTGGACGGAACAGGTGGCCGCATGAGCAGACGTGTGCTGCTGGTTGATGACGATGCTGCGGTGCGGGACGCGCTGGCGCAGACGCTGGAACTGGCCGATCTGGACCCGGTGACGGCAGGCTCTTTCGTTGCCGCCAAGGACCTGATCACGCCGGAATTCGATGGGGTCATCCTGTCGGATTTGCGCATGCCGGGGCGCGACGGGTTTCACCTGCTGGCCTACGCGCGGGCGCAGGATGCGGATTTGCCGGTGATCCTGCTGACCGGGGAAGGCGATATTCCCACGGCGATGAAGGCGGTCGGGCAGGGAGCCTTCGACTTTCTGGAAAAACCCTGCGCGCCCACCGATCTGCTGGCGGTGCTGGAACGCGCGCTCAAGACGCGGGGGCTTGTGCTGGACAACCGTCGCCTGCGCGCCCTGATCGCCACGGGGGACCCGGCGGCGCGCATGCTGTTCGGCACGTCGCATCTGGCCGATGGGCTGCGCAAACGGGTGCGGCGCGTAGCGGTCGCCGAGACGGAGGTGCTGGTGACCGGCGCGCCCGGTACCGGGATTTCCAAGGTGGCGGAGGTGATCCACCTCTGTTCGGCCCGCTCCAAGGCGCCTTTCGTGAAACGGGCCGCTGCGGGGCTGGACGCGAACCTGCTGACCGAGGCGCTGGAGAAGGCGCGCACCGGCAGCCTTTTCATTGACGAAATCACCCAGATGCCCGCGCAGGCGCAGTTGACCCTGCTCGAAGCGCTGGAGGCTGGCCCACAGACGCGGGTCATCGCCGGATCAAACCGCGATCTGGCCGCCAGCGTTGCGGCAGGGCAGTTGAATTCCGAACTCTATTACCGGCTGGAGGTCACGCCGGTGCGCATCCCGTCCCTGTCGGAGCGGCCCGAGGATATTCCGGTGCTGTTCCAGCACTATGTGGCGCAGGCCAGTGAGCAGGCGGGACTGAACGCGCCGGAGATTACGCCGCAGGTGGTGGCAAGCCTCATGGCCCAGGACTGGCCCGGCAACGCCCGTGCGTTGATGTCGGAAGCGATGCGGTTTGCGCTGGGGTTGAGCGAAGAGGCCCGCAGCGATGCCTCCCTCGGGCTGGCGGAGCAGATGGCGCAGGTGGAACAGAGCCTGCTGGAACAGGCCCTGCGTCGGGCTGAAGGGCGGGCGGTTCTGGCGGCGGAGGCGCTGAAACTGCCGCGCAAGACCTTCTATGACAAGCTTAAGCGCTATGGGATTCGGACGGAGGATTACCGCGTCCCTTAGTGTGCGGAATTTCGCACAAACTGTATTACTCTTGTGCGGCTTGCCGCACTCGGACCTTTGGTGGCTTCTTGAAATCGACATGAGCTATCAAAAACAACACTCTGAAATAAAGTAATAAACAGGCAGATTTTGCGCCCTTCCGTATAGTGCTTGCTCTTAGGCGCTCGAACCGGTTTGATATTCACTAGCGCATCGCTCTGCGGTGCCCGATCCAAGGAAGAAAAATCAAAACGTTTCTGGGAGGAAACCACATGAGAATAGTAACCGCTGCCCTGACGGCGCTGACCCTGTCGGTGAGCGCCTCTGCTGTCGCTGCTGCCTGTGATGACGGCGAGATCGTCATCAAGTTCAGCCACGTGACCAACACCGACCGTCACCCCAAAGGCATTGCCGCATCCCTGCTGCAGGAACGGGTGAATGAGGAAATGAACGGCAAGGCCTGTATGGAGGTCTTCCCGAACTCCACGCTTTACAACGATGACCAGGTGCTGGAGGCGCTGCTGCAGGGCGATGTGCAGATGGCCGCGCCGTCCCTGTCGAAATTCGAGCAGTTCACCAAGGTGTTCCGCATCTTCGATCTGCCCTTCATGTTCAAGAACATCGATGCGGTGGACGCGTTCCAGACCTCCGATACCGGCCAGGCGATGAAGGAATCGATGACCCGCCGCGGTCTGATCGGCCTTGCGTTCTGGCATAACGGCATGAAGCAGATGTCGGCAAACGTGCCGCTCAACAGCCCAACCGACGCCAATGGCCTGAAGTTCCGCGTGCAGAATTCCGACGTGCTCAAGGCACAGATGGCTGCTCTTGGCGGCTCGCCCCAGCCGATGGCTTTCTCGGAAGTTTATGGCGCGTTGCAGACCGGCGTTGTCGACGGGCAGGAGAACACATGGTCGAATATCTATGGCCAGAAGTTCTTTGAAGTGCAGGACGGTATCACCGAAACCAACCACGGGATCATCGACTATATGGTCGTGACCTCCACCGACTGGTGGGACAGCCTGGACGCGGATGTGCGAGACCAGCTGGCCACGATCGTGACCGAGGTGACCGAAGTCCGTAACGCTGAATCCACCGCCGTAAACGCTCAGGCCAAGGCGGCGATCATCGAGGCCGGCGGCGTGGTGCGCGAGCTGGACGCGGCGGCCCGCGAGGAATGGGTCGCCACGATGAAACCCGTCTGGGACCAGTTCAAGGATGACGTCGGTCAGGAAAACATCGACGCGGCACAGTCGATCAACGCCGGGTTCTGAAAACTGAACTGATACGCTGCCCGGTCCCCGATGGTGGGGGCCGGGCGGCTTTTTAAAGGGGGGAGGGACGCATGGCGCATTCCTATGAGGCACAGACAACGCTGGGCCGGATCGTGAATGAAATCGAGGAGACCGCGATTGCGTTGATCCTCGGGCTGATGACCATCCTGACCTTCATCAACGTGGTGCTGCGGTACGGGTTCAACACCGGCATCATCTGGGGGCTGGAGGCGGTGACCTTCCTCTTTGCCTGGCTGGTGCTTTTCGGGGTGAGCTACGCGGTCAAGGTGACGGCCCATCTGGGTGTCGATGCCGTCATCAACCTCTTTTCTCGTCCAACCCGGCAGATTCTGGCGCTGATCGCCGCCGCGGTCTGCATCAGCTATGCCTTCCTCGTGTTCAAAGGGGCATGGGACTACTGGGCACCCTTTGCCGGGTTCGATGCCACCTCCGGGCGCTGGTTCCCGACGGGCTTTGAGAACAGCCGGGATCAGGCCTGGTACGAGGTCGTCGACATGCCGATGCCGGAGTGGCTGCGCTGGATCGAGCCGATTTTCAACCAGGGCGAGGAATACGAGAAAATCCCGCGCTTCATCCCCTATGCAATGCTGCCCTTTGGCATGGCGCTGCTGCTTTTCCGCTTTGTTCAGGCCACGGTTCGCCTGATGCGGGGCACCCAGACCAGCCTGATCGTCAGCCACGAAGCCGAAGACGCCATCGAAGACGTCAAGCACCTGAACGCGGAGCGCTAAACCATGGAAGTTGCAATTCTTTTCACCATGGTGGTGGGTCTGATGCTGATCGGTGTGCCGATTGCCGTGAGCCTTGGCATGTCCTCCATCGTCTTTTTGCTGGCGCTTAGCGATACCTCGCTGGCTTCGATTGCGCAGACCTTGTTTCAGGCGATGGCGGGGCATTACACGCTGCTGGCCATTCCATTCTTCATCCTTGCGTCCTCCTTCATGTCGACGGGCGGTGTGGCGCGGCGGATCATCCGCTTTTCCATCGCTCTTGTGGGGCATTTCCCGGGCGGGCTGGCGATTGCAGGGGTCTTTGCCTGTATGCTCTTTGCGGCGCTCTCCGGGTCATCGCCCGCCACGGTTGTGGCCATCGGCTCCATCGTGATCGCGGGCATGCGGCAGGTCGGCTACACCAAGGATTTCGCGGCCGGTGTCATCGCCAATGCCGGGACACTTGGCATCCTCATTCCGCCTTCGATTGTCATGGTTGTCTATGCCTCCGCCACAGATGTCTCCGTCGGGCGGATGTTTCTGGCCGGTGTGATCCCGGGCCTGATGGCGGGCACCATGCTGATGGTGACCATCTACATCATCGCCAAGCTGCGCGACCTGCCGAAAGGCGAATGGCGCGGCTGGGGAGAGGTCATCGACAGCGGGTTGGAAGCGGGCTGGGGACTGTTCCTGATCGTGATCATCCTGGGTGGCATCTATGGCGGTATCTTCACGCCGACAGAGGCGGCTGCGGTGGCTGCGGTCTATGCCTTCTTCATCGCCAGTTTCGTCTACCGGGACATGGGGCCGCTACATGTCGACGGCGAGGACACGCGCAACCTCACGCTGCTGCAGAAGCCGCTGGCGCTGGTCACCGCGTTTGTTCACCGCGACACCAAGAACACGCTTTTTGAAGCGGGCAAGCTGACCGTGACGTTGATGTTCATCATCGCCAATGCGCTGATCCTGAAGCACGTGCTGACGGATGAGCAGATCCCGCAGCAGATCGCCAGTGCCATGCTGGACGCGGGCTTTGGGCCGGTGGTGTTCCTGGTGATCGTGAACGTGATCCTGCTGATCGGCGGGCAGTTCATGGAGCCGTCGGGGCTGCTTGTGATTGTGGCGCCGCTGGTGTTTCCGATTGCGATTGAACTGGGCATCGATCCCATTCACCTCGGGATTATCATGGTGGTGAACATGGAGATCGGGATGATCACGCCACCAGTGGGTCTGAACCTCTTTGTCACCTCCGGTGTGGCCAACATGCCGATGTGGGCCGTGGTCAAGGCGGCGCTGCCGTTCACGGCGGTGCTCTTTGTGTTCCTGATCATGGTGACCTATATCCCGATCATCAGCACGTGGTTGCCGACGCTGGTGATGGGACCGGAGATCATCATTCAATAGGAGGGTGGGGGCGCTGCCCCCGCGCTGCGCGCTCCCCCGGGATATTTGATGCCAGAAGAAGGGCTCAGCTCTCCGCCAAGGCTTCGATGATGGGGGAGAAATCCTCCTCCGTGAGGCTCGCACCGCCGACAAGGGCGCCATCCACATCGCCGAGGGCAAAGATGTCCGCGGCGTTGTTCGGCTTTACCGATCCGCCGTAGAGCAGGCGCATGCTCTCGGCATCCTCGCCGAACCGTGCGCGCAGCTCGGTGCGCATCAGCGCATGCACGTCGGCAATCTGCTCCATGCTGGGAATTTTACCGGTGCCGATGGCCCAGATGGGTTCATAGGCCACCACAAGTGTCTTGCCCGCACTGCCTTCCGGCACCGAGCCCTTGAGCTGCGTCTTGATCACGTCGAGCGCCTCGCCAGCCTCGCGCTGGTCCAGGCTTTCGCCGATGCAGACAATCGCGGTGAGCCCGGCGGCTTGGGCGGCCTGCGCCTTGGCTGCCACCTGGGCATCCGTCTCGCCATAGGCCTCGCGCCGTTCCGAGTGACCCACGATGACATACGTCGCGCCGATCTCGGCAATCATTGCGGCGGACTGTTCGCCGGTATAGGCGCCCTTTTCCTCGGCGTGGCAGTTCTGGGCGCCGATCTGGACGGGGCTGCCGGCGGTGTTGTTCAGCGCGGGGGCAAGCAGCGGGGCAGGCGGGCAGATCAGCACGTCGCAGGGGCATTCGGGATGCTTCAGCTTGAGCTTGCCGATCATGTCGAGACCCGGGATCGAGCCGTTCATTTTCCAGTTGCCTGCTGCCAGTTTACGCCGCATGTGTCTCTCCTGAAGGTTGTCACAGCCTTGGTAGCAGGGCGACCGGTCGGCGGCAATTGGCCCTGCGCCACTTGCGCGCCGCATGTGTCTGTGGCAGGGCCGCGGGGCAGGCAGATGGAGGTCTTCTCATGATCCCGAGACTAGATGCGGCGTTGATGGCGGCGGGCGATCCCGAAACGATGGCAGAGCTGCAGGAGGCGGCCACCGGCACCGGGTTTTTCACCGTGCACAACACCGCGATCAGTGCAGAGCGGATGCAGGTCGTCCTGGCCTGCTACCGTGCATTCTTTCGCCTGCCAGAGGCGGAAAAATCCCGGATCGACATGGCCAGGACCGGGGCCAACCGAGGGTGGGGGGCGGCAGGCTCCGAGCAGGTCGATCCCGATGCGAACCCCGACTACAAGCAGTTTTTCGACAGCGGTTTTCTTTTGCCTGCGGGCGATCCGCGCCGGGACCTCGCCGTCTATGCCCCGAACAGATGGCCCGACACACCGGTTGAATTCCGGGATGAGATCGAAAGCTATTATCGGGAGGCCTGCGCGGTTGCGATGGACATCCTGCGCGCGATTGCGCGTGCCATCGGCGCGGCGGAGACATATTTCGACGGGGCGTTTGACACGCCCATGGCCCTGCTGCGCGGCAACTTCTATCCCGAGCGTCCCGCCTGGGCCACGGCGCGGGATTTTGGCATCGCGACCCATACGGACTATGGCTGCCTGACCCTGCTGGCCACTGATGGTTCACCGGGGCTTGAGGTGCGCAAGCGGGGCGGCGGCTGGATCCCCGTCTCCGCGCCGCCAGGGGAATTCGTTATCAACTTTGGTGAAATGATGGAGATGTGGACCGCCGGACGTGTCCGCGCGACACCGCACCGGGTGATTGGCAGCGATCACGAACGCATCTCTGTGCCGCTGTTCTTCAACCCGTCCTACGATACCAATGTGGCGCCGATGGGATCAGGTGAGGTGATCAAGGCAGGGGAACATCTGACGAAGCGGTTTTCAGAGACCTACGTGCATCTGCAGGATCAGGGCCAATCAGCCGAACTTGATTGATTCCCCGCAGCCGCAGGCTTCGGTCACGTTGGGGTTGCGGAACTTGAAGCCGCTTTCGAGCAGTGACGTCTCGTAGTCGATCTCGGTCCCGAAGAGGAACATCTGCGCCATGGGGGCGATCATCACGCGCGCGCCGTCCTGTTCGACAATCTCGTCGTTGGGATCGGTCGCCTCGACGTACTCCATGGTGTATTCCATGCCCGCACAGCCGCCTTTCTTGACGCCAATGCGCAACCCCGCATGACCTGCGGAGGTCATGAGTTTCGCCACCTGTGCGGCGGCCTTCGGTGTAAGCGTAACGGCCTGCTTGCCGGGAATGCCAAACATCGCTGTGCTCCTTTGAACCTAATCTATGTAGTCGGGCCGCGCGGGACAAGCGGTCTCGCCGGATTTCCGGCAACAGTGACACCGGATGGCACATCCCGCGTGACCACGGCACCGGCGCCGATCACGGCATCATCGCCGATGGTGATACCGGGCAGGATCAGGGCCCCGCCGCCGATCCAGACATTGCGCCCAATTTCAATGGGTTGGCCAAACTCAAGCCCGGCATCACGGCTTGCGGCATCACGCGGGTGATCGGCGGTGAGGATCTGCACCATCGGTCCCACTTGCGTCATATCCCCGATCCGGATGGGGCAGACGTCGAGCAGCACACAACCGTAGTTGAAAAAGACATCCGACCCCAGGTGGATGTTGTACCCGTAGTCGACATAAAAGGGTATGCGGATGGAGCAACTTGAACCGCGCGACCCAAGCCATTGATCCAGAACATCTTTGCGTTCATCTGCGTCCGAGACGATTGTGCCGTTGTAGCGCCGTTGCAGGGCTTGGCTTGCGGCACGTTCCCGTACAAGCTCTGCGTCGCCGGGCCGGTAGAGCGCCCCTGCGATCATCTTATCTTTTTCTGTTGTCATGCTGGGGTCTTACATGAAGCCCAATTCAAGCCGCGCCTCGTCCGACATCATATCCATGCCCCAGGGCGGTTCCCAGACAAGCTCGACATCAACCTGCTTCACACCGGGCAGAGGTTCCACCGCATCGGCCACCCAGCCAGGCATTTCGCCCGCGACGGGACAGCCGGGTGCGGTCAGCGACATTTTGATCGCCACTTCATTTTCGCCGCTGATATCAATGGTGTAGATCAGGCCTAGTTCGTAGATATTCACCGGAATTTCGGGATCATAGACGGTACGGCAGGCTTCGACGACCTGCTCATAGAGCGGGTGATCGGTCGATGAGGGCGCAATCAGGGGCGCACCTTCCAGCGGTTCGGGGGAATTGTTCATCGAGGGCCTCTCTTATTCCTTAGTGTTTTATATAGGAATCACGACGGGAGCGTAAAGGGGGCGGTCAGTGATTGTGCGGCGACATCTGGGATGGATGGTGCGGGACACGGAGTTTTTCAGTGAAGGAGACGGATATTGGCTGCAAATAGTTTTGTCCAAGCAGGCTAAAGCTGCTTGCAAGGTTTTCGGTTACATCAACACAGTTCCCGCCCGTGCGGCGCGTCCGGCTCGCCAGCCAACCGGAAGCCATGTCTCGCGGGAGGCCATGATTGATGGCATGGTTCCGACCCGTGTCCAATGATGGGAAAGCGCGCGATCTCCTGGCGCTCTACTTGCCGTCTCGCGCACAGAACGCCGCCGGGGATGCAGTGGGACACCAAAGGGCTTCAATCGTTGCCAGAACTTTGGAGTTGGACCGGTCGTCGCCTTCATGCGGCAAAACGTTCAAACGGGCTCCCGGCAACACGTCGGTGTCAAAGGTCTAAGCGCGCCCAAATGTCCGCAAGCAAACGGATCGGAGGTTCTTGCGTTCGACACTGGCGTCTCTACATCCTTAGCATAAACGGGCACCTATGCCCCTGCAGTGCTGATGGAACCGGACACAGGCAGTCGATCATCAAACAGCATTCTGTCTGCGGCTGGCCCAAGCTGGGTGTCCGGGAGAAGCGTTTTTCTGTCGCCGCGCCCCTGTGTGCGGCTTTGTCAGCCTTCTTCGGGATACTGCAACGCGCTGCTGTCTTACGGTGGCGCTTGGCCGGAGCCGCCGAAACGGCGCTCACTCACAGGAATATGTCGCCTGTACGCATCAATTCTGCCAAACTCGGACCAGTCTAGCGGGAGGTGGATGCATGCTTGACACGACGATTAATGACCAAGTGACTGATTTTCTGGACAGATTTGGAGCGGCCCTGGCGGCCGAAGAGATCGATGCTGCGGTCGCGATGTTCCAGACCGATTGCTTTTGGCGCGATCTGGTCAGCTTTACGTGGAACATCAAGACGATGGAAGGGCAGGATCCGGTGCGCGATATGTTGAGCGCGCAGCTTGGTGCCACCAAGCCATCGGCCTGGAAAATCGCCGATGGTGAATTGCCCACAGAGGAGGGGGGCATCATCACCGCGTGGATCAGTTTCGAGACTGGTGTCGCGCGAGGGTATGGGTTGGTACGGCTCAAGGATGGGCTGATCTGGACGCTGCTGACAACGATGGTCGAGCTGAAGGGCTACGAAGAGCCGCTGGGCTATGAACGACCTTTGGGGGCCAAGCACGGTGCTGGAAAACACCGGCTCACATGGGCCGAAGAGATCGAGAAAGAGCGGACAGAGCTTGGCTACAAGACACAGCCCTATACGGTGATCATTGGTGGCGGGCAGGGCGGCATCGCACTTGGCGCGCGGCTGCGGCAGCTTGGCGTGCCCACGATCATCGTGGAGAAGAATGACAAGCCGGGGGATTCATGGCGCAACCGCTACAAATCGCTCTGCCTGCATGACCCGGTCTGGTACGACCATCTGCCCTATTTGCCCTTCCCGCCGAACTGGCCCGTCTTTGCGCCCAAGGACAAGATCGGTGACTGGTTGGAGATGTACACCAAGATCATGGAGCTGAATTACTGGACCAGCTCGACGGTTGAGAAAGCCGAGTGGGATGCGGGTGCTGGCGAGTGGGTCGTCAAGGTGGACCGGGATGGCGAAGAGGTCGTGCTGCGGCCCACGCAGCTTGTCTTTGCCACCGGCATGTCGGGCAAGGCAAATGTGCCGAACTTCCCGGGCATGGAGCGGTTCAAGGGGGATCAGCACCATTCCAGCAAGCACCCCGGCCCGGACGCCTACAAAGGCAAGAAGGCGGTGGTCATCGGATCGAACAATTCCGCGCATGACATCTGCGCCGCCCTTTGGGAGGCGGATGTGGATGTGACCATGGTGCAGCGGTCGTCCACCCATATCGTACGCTCGGAGCCCTTGATGGAGATCGGTCTGGGAGATCTTTATTCCGAACGCGCGGTGGAGGCTGGGGTCACGCACCATAAGGCGGACCTGATCTTTGCCTCGCTGCCCTACAAAATCCTGCATGAATTCCAGATCCCGGTTTACGACAAGATCAAGGAGGTGGATGCAGCGTTTTATGCGGGACTTGAGAAGGCGGGCTTTCAGCTGGATTGGGGCGCGGACGAGTCCGGGCTGTTCATGAAGTACCTGCGACGGGGGTCAGGCTATTACATCGATGTCGGTGCCAGCCAGCTGATCATCGACGGCAAGATCAAGCTCAAGGCCGGGCAGGTCACTGAGGTGGTCGAGGACGGTGTGGTGCTCGACGATGGCACCAAGCTGGAGGCGGATGTGATCGTCTATGCCACCGGCTATGGCTCGATGAACGGCTGGGTTGCGGACCTTATTGACCAGGAGACCGCAGACCGTGTTGGCAAGGTCTGGGGGCTGGGTTCGGACACGCCCAAGGACCCGGGGCCTTGGGAAGGTGAACAGCGCAATATGTGGAAGCCGACACAGGTCGAGAACCTGTGGATGCATGGCGGCAACCTGCATCAGTCGCGACATTACTCGCAGTTCCTGTCGCTGCAGATCAAGGCCCGGATGGAGGGTATCGACACCCCCGTCCATGGGTTGCAGGACGTATATCACAACGGGCGGTGAGCCCGCTGCCGCGCAAAGGCCGGGTTGTCGTATAATCCGGACCGTATGGGGTTGATTGATAGTAAGATGCTCATAAACGTGAGGGTTGGCGCGATGCTTTTGTCGCGTCAGTCTTCAACCGACCGCAAAGACGTAGAGTCAGGCTGCGTTTCCGAAGGCAGGCACTGTCATTGGGTAAAACCCGTTCTATTTTGCAATCAGAAGATCACAGGGCGGATTGCGGATCAGTCCCGCCGTGAACCCACCCAGGATGTATCTGCCGGCGCTGGAACGCGTATGTCCGCCAATCGCCAGCAGATCGTAGTCGCCGTCTTTCATGATAGTCTCCAACGCATCGGCGGCGCTGGCTTCAACAAAGACCGGGTCGGGCAGACCCTCGGGCAGCGGGTTCATGGCTTTCCACGTCTCGTACTCCTGCTCGGTTTCCTTGCGGAACGACACTTCATGCGCATTGAAAATCGTGAGGTCGGCCTGCGGGGCGAGCATCGGAATTTTCCGCAACGCTGTGGCGCAGACCTCGGATAGGGCGACGCCGCTTAGAACATGGCTGTAGTCGTGATCTGCCTGTCCGGCGACAAGGAGCACAGGTATGTCGCTCGACCTGATCAGATGCTCCATGGTCGTTTCCCGAATCTGGTCCAGAAACTTCCGTCGGCGATGAAGACCGACAACCAGCAGGTCAGCCTTGGTGCTCTCAGTCACCGCGCCGATGATCTCAATCGCGTCGCCGACGTCAACCGTGACGGTGACCGCGATATCCCGATCTTTCGCATCTGCCGCCACTTGTTCGGCCAGCAGCGTCTTGGCCCCTACCTGCACCTGGTTCGACAGGTTGGCGGGGATGGCTTCGTCTACCACATGCAGCACGGTCAGTTCGGCGTTCGTGTCAGCAGCCAGATTGACGGCGCGGCTCAACGCCTGTCGTGACCGGTCTGACAGGTCACTTGCAACAACAATGCTTTTCATGATCCTGATGCTCCCCCGCGCCCATTTTTCGGCATGCCTTTCATCTAGGAACCTTCTGGCGCGGCACAAGATGCAGGTGCACTCTATCGGTTCGGTTTGGTCGCGGAGTGTGGGCAGGGCGCACGTCGGTGATCACATCGGACCGCCCGTGCGGCATGTTTCTTATGAACATCGGCCGTTCTACACCCCAATGTCTGGAAACGTGAAGCCGTGCTGGCCCAAAAAGACTTGGTGGCCCGACGGTTGTGGCGTGACTTTAAAGTTAGCTTCGTGCGCGTTTGCGCACGGGTTGCGGTTTCACGCGGGCTTCAATCTCGTCATAGAGTTTGCCGACGATATCCTTGCCGGTTGCCGTTTCGATACCTTCGAAACCGGGGGAGGAGTTGACCTCCAAAACCTTGGGCCCGCTCTCTGAGCGCAGCAGGTCCACGCCGGCCTTGCCGAGGCCAAAGGCGCGCGCGGCGCGCACGGCGGTGTCGCGTTCTGCCTTGGTGATCCGCACCACTTTGGCCGACCCGCCCCGATGCAGGTTGGAGCGAAAGTCACCTTCCGCGCCGGTGCGTTTCATTGCTGCCACGACCTTTCCAGCGATCACGAGGCAGCGGATGTCTTCTCCAGCGGCCTCTTTAACGAAATCCTGCACAAGGAAGTTCGCCTTGAGCCCGCGAAAGGCGTCGATGACCGATTCCGCGGCTTTCTTGGTCTCTGCCAGCACGACGCCCTTGCCTTGGGTCGATTCCAGGAGTTTCACGATCAGCGGGGCGGTGCCCACGAGGCCCATCAGGTTTGAAGTGTCCTTGGGCGAGGCGGCAAAAGCCGTGGTGGGCATGCCGATTTTCTTGGAGGCCAGGATCTGATGCGCGTGCAGCTTGTCGCGGCTGGCGGTGATGCCCGCCGAGCCGTTCACGCAATAGGTGCCGATGGTCTCAAACTGGCGGATGATCGCGGTGCCGTAGGAGGTGACGGAGGCCCCGATGCGCGGGATTACCGCGTCGTAGCGGGGCAGGCGCTTGCCGTCGTAGTGCACCTCGGGCGCCATGGCGTTGATCGCCATATAGCAGCGTGTGGTGTTGATCACCTCGACGGTGTGACCACGCGCCTCGCCAACCTCGACGAGGCGGCGGGTCGAATAATTATCCTCGCGGCTGAGCACGGCGATGCGCAGAGCACGTTTGGGCGCGCGACGTTTCAGCGCGGCGGTGTGGTAGTCATCGTAGCTCAGCTCCGGCTGCAGGTGCTTTTCCGTGGGCGAGATCGAGATGTGATCGCTCAGCGCCTGACGGCCCAGCAACATGCGCGAGGACATGCTGGCGCGGTTGGTCAGGGTGATCTCAATGGGCCAGCTTTGATCCGCCACACTCAGAGTGGAGGCAATTACGAAGCGTTGCTCAGCCTCGCCATTCGAAGAAGTCACCTCACGCCGATCCACGAGCGGGGCGGAACAGGTGATGGCCATATCTGCGCGCCCCGCGATGGGGTGCACATTGAAACGCACCTTGGGGTGTTTGGCGGGACCGAAGACCTCGATGTCGTGGGCGTGCAGCGCCGAAGTGCGCGCGCCGGTGTCCACCTTGGCCTTGACCGCAGGCAAGCCAAGGTCGGGCAGCGACACCCATTCTTCCCAACCAAACGTGAGCTTTTCCATCAAACATCCCCCTTTTTAGTTGTCGGCTGGGGTAGCAGGTGACCAGGCTGATCTCAACCGGAGGGCTTTAGCAAAAGAAATATGCCTCCGGCGGGGATATTTGCAGCCAAGAGAAGACAGGCCGGCTTCTTCTGGCCCGAAATATCCCGGGGTATGGGGCGGCGCCCCATGAAACCCTCAGTTGTCGTTAATGTCCTGATGTACGATTTTGGCGCCGGAGGACTGTTTGCGGAAGGCCATGCGCAGGCCGATCCACGCCACCAGCGACAGGCCGCCAAAGATCGCCAGCAGGGCCGGGGCGCTGAGACCGGGGGTTGCAAAAATGATCCCCACCATCGCCAGAGCGCCAATCGCAAAGCCGAGGAAGATGAACCCGGGGACCAGCACTTCAATCACCGCCAGCGCAAGGGCGGCGGCGGTCCAGACCCACCAGAGGTTCAGAAGCTCGCTCATGCGCCACGACCTTTGAGCATCTTGAAGGCGTCGCCGAAGGCCTCAATGGCCTGCGTCGGCACCACGATGGTCTGCTTGCCGTCGCCTGCGCCAAGCGCGTTGAGCGATTCCACCTGTTTCAGCGCGATCTGGTATTGCGCCGCCTCGAGCCCGTTTTCGTTGATGGCCTGAGCGACCACCTGGGTCGCATAGGCTTCGGCATCGGCGAGAATGCGGCGGGCCTTGGCGGTCTGCTCGGAGGCATATAGCTCGGCGTCGGCAGCCAGTTCCACGGCGCGTTTGGAGCCTTCGGCCTCTGTGACCTGTGCGCGACGGGCGCGCTCGGCGTTGAGCTGCTGCAGCATCGCATCGCGGGTGGCCTGGTCGAGGTTCACGTCGAGGATTTCGGCGCGGGTCACTTCGATGCCCCAATCGTCCACCGCGTCCTCGACCAGCGCTTTGATCGTGGTGATCAGCTGCGCGCGGTTGGCCTGCACATCATCCAGATCCATCTTGCCAATTTCCGCCCGAACGATTCCGGCGACGGTGGTGGCAATGGCCGCGTCCACATCGCGGATGCGGTAGACGGTACGTTCCGGCTCGGTGATGCGGTAGAAGACCGATGTTTCGACCTGCACCAGCACGTTGTCCTTGGTGATCGCGTCCTGGCTCGCGTTGGGCAGCTGCCGCTCGAGGATGGAGATTTCATGGGCCACGCGGTCGATGAAGGGCACGATCAGGTTGATCCCTGGCCCAAGCACCGCGCGCAGGCGACCAAAACGCTCGATCACGTATTTTTCCGACTGCGGCACGATCTTGACCGCCTTGACGATCAGAACGATGAAGAGCGCGGCCAGCAGCAGGAAGACCAGCGAGCTTTCGATCAGCGAGATGATCAGGGTTTCAATATCCAAGGCAGGCACTTTCTCTGATAATTTCCTTGTTGTCATAGGTGACGCCTCATGCGTCAGATTGCAAGTTCAGGCGTGGGGCGGTATCGCGCTGAGCAGGCGAAAAAGGATGATGCGATGCAGCGGTTCAGCTTTGCAAAAGAGGGCAGCGACGGGAAGGCACGGGTTGGTGTGATCTCGACCCCGCGGGGCGACATCCGCACGCCGGCCTTCATGCCGGTGGGCACTGCGGCGACGGTCAAGGCGATGATGCCCACGTCCGTGCGCGAAACCGGCGCGGATATCCTGCTGGGCAACACCTATCACCTGATGCTGCGCCCGACGGCAGAACGGATCGACCGCCTGGGCGGGTTGCACAGGTTCATGAACTGGGAACGACCGATCCTGACTGATTCCGGGGGCTTTCAGGTCATGAGCCTGGCCGCGCTGCGCAAGCTCACCGAGCGCGGCGTGACCTTCAAGAGCCACATCGACGGGTCCAAACACGAAATCACGCCGGAGCGCTCGATGGAGATCCAGCGGCTGCTGGGCTCCGACATCGTGATGTGTTTCGATGAATGCCCGGCGCTGCCGGCGGAGCGTGGCGTGATCGCGGAGTCGATGCGGCTCTCGATGCGGTGGGCGCAGCGCTCGCGCGAGGCTTTCGGAGATCGCCCGGGCCATGCGCTCTTTGGCATCCAGCAGGGCGGGCTGGAAGAGGACTTCCGGGCCGAAAGTGCGGCAGCGCTGACCGAGATCGGGTTTGACGGATATGCCGTCGGGGGGCTGGCCGTAGGGGAAGGGCAGGAGGCGATGTTCGGCTGCTTGGATTTTGCCGCAGATCAGCTGCCCGAGGACAAGCCGCGCTATCTTATGGGGGTCGGCAAGCCCGATGACATCGTGGGCGCCGTGAAGCGCGGCATCGACATGATGGATTGCGTGTTGCCGAGCCGGTCGGGGCGCACCGGGCAGGTGTTCACCCGGCGCGGGGTGGTCAACATCAAGAACGCGCGGCACGCCGATGATCCGCGCCCGCTGGATGAGGATTGCCGCTGTCCGGCATGCCGCAGCTACAGTCGCGCCTATCTGCACCATGTGTTCCGCAGTCAGGAGATCATCTCGTCGATGCTGCTGACCTGGCACAACCTGACCTACTACCAGGACCTGATGCAGGGGATGCGGGAGGCCGTAAGCGAGGGCCGTTTTATAGCGTGGGAGAGAGCCTTTCACGCAGGCCGGGCCGAGGGCGATATCGAGCCGCTTTAGGCCAGCATTTTCCGTGTGTTTTTGTAACAGCGGATGCGCAACTTAACGCAAGCTTAACCGGTGGCAGCCTAGATAACAGCCGTATTGTATCGGAGTTGCCCAGATGTCCTCGAAATCAAAGAATGCCACTTCTGAAAATCAGGTGACGCTGGAACGCACTCTGCATCTCATTCTGTCAAAGATCGCCCCTGTCCGCGTGGCAGCCATGCAAATCCTGATCCATCACATGGAGGCTGAAGCCGAAGGGGAGCAGCATGTCACTGCTGAGGACTTCACCGATGCGGTGCGGAAAATTCAGGAGGGGTGTGCCACGGCGCGTGCCCTCGAAAGCGACCATCTGGCACCGCATGGTGTGAGCCTGCCGGAGAGCCTCGCCAAGCAGCTGTCCGACATGATGGAAGCGCTGGAAGAGTTGGACAGGATCATCAGCCGGTGCACCGTGTCGGAGGGTGAAGTGCGCGGGTTTCGTCCGGTTGGCAACATGTATGATTTGTGCTGCACGCGTGTTGCAAAAGGTGTCAGCGCCTTCAGCGCGGAGCTGGGCACCTTCTTCCTGGAGCTCAACGACAAGGGGCGCGCGGACGTCAAGGATCATACCAGTACCATTGCCATGGAGATCGGCAAGATCGGACGGGTGATCAACATGGTGGCGACCAATGCGTCGATTGAGGCCGCACGGGTCGGCGATTTGGGCAAGGGCTTCACCGTGATTGCAGATGAAGTAAAAACCTTGTCCGCCCGCGTCTCGTCCTTGTCAGTCTCGTTGACGGACCGTCAAAAGCTGAATTAGGGGCTTTTGGGTATGCTTCGGGCGTGATTTGAAGGCTTGTGATTCCCGGCTTCTCTGGCCATGCTGGAGTAAGCTTAACAGGCGGTAAGGTTGATTTCGGGTGGGGTGCGCCCCACTTTAGTCGTCCGAACCCGGAGATGGTCGAGTGTTGCTGCGAATGCGGGACCGGAACCATCTTGCCAAGAATAAGGAAAGAGCATGCAAGAGCCTCTCAACGCCTCCTACCCGGTATTGCCGCTGCGCGATATCGTGGTTTTCCCCCATATGATTGTTCCGCTTTTTGTCGGGCGCGACAAATCGGTGCGCGCGCTGGAGGAGGTGATGGCGGACGACAAGCAGATTTTGCTGTCCAGCCAGATCGACCCCGGTGTCGACGATCCTGAAAGTGACGGTATCTACAAGGCCGGCGTGCTGGCCAACGTGCTGCAACTGCTGAAACTGCCCGATGGCACGGTCAAGGTGCTGGTCGAAGGGCAGGCGCGGGTGCGCATCGTGGAATACCTTGAAAACGACAGCTTTTTCGAGGCACGCGCGGAGTATCTGACCGAGATGCCCGGCGATCTCGCCACGACCGAAGCGCTGTTGCGTACCGTGTCGGACGAGTTCGAACGCTATGCCAAGGTTAAGAAGAATGTGCCCGAAGAGGCGCTGTCTGCCGTGGGCGAATCCACCGAGCCTGCGCGCTTGGCAGACCTCGTGGCCGGTCATCTGGGCATTGAGGTGCACCAGAAACAGGACCTTCTGGAGACGTTGAGCGTGAGCGAGCGGCTGGAGAAGGTTTACGGCCTGATGCAGGGCGAAATGTCGGTGCTGCAGGTCGAGAAAAAGATCAAAACCCGCGTGAAATCCCAGATGGAGCGGACCCAGCGCGAGTACTACTTGAATGAACAGATGAAGGCGATCCAGCAGGAGCTGGGCGATGGCGAGGACGGCAAGAACGAAGTTGCCGAGCTGGAAGCCAAGATTGCGGACACCAAGCTGAGCAAGGAAGCGCGCGAAAAGGCGGATGCGGAGATCAAAAAACTCAAGAACATGAGCCCGATGTCCGCCGAAGCCACGGTCGTGCGCAATTACCTCGACTGGATGCTCTCGATCCCGTGGGGTGTGAAATCCCGCGTGAAGAAGGATCTGAGCCGCGCCCAGAAGGTGCTGGACGACGATCACTATGGCCTTGAAAAGGTCAAGGAGCGGATTGTCGAGTATCTCGCGGTGCAGCAACGTTCGTCCAAGCTGAAAGGCCCGATCATGTGCCTTGTCGGCCCGCCAGGTGTCGGTAAAACCAGCCTCGGCAAATCCGTGGCAAAGGCGACGGGGCGCGAATTCATCCGCATCTCGCTCGGCGGCGTGCGCGATGAGAGTGAGATCCGGGGTCACCGACGCACCTACATCGGCTCAATGCCTGGCAAGATCATTCAGGCGTTGAAAAAGGCGAAGACGACGAACCCGCTGATCCTGCTCGACGAGATCGACAAGATGGGCCAGGATTTCCGGGGCGACCCCGCGTCAGCGATGCTCGAAGTGCTTGATCCGGAGCAGAACTCCACCTTCGTGGATCACTACCTAGAGGTGGAATATGACCTCTCGAATGTGATGTTCCTGACCACATCGAACAGCTACAACATGCCCGGACCGCTGCTCGACCGGATGGAGATCATTCCGCTGGCGGGTTACACCGAGGATGAAAAACGCGAGATCGCGAAACAGCATCTGGTGCCCAAGCAGATCAAGAATCATGGTCTGAAGGCCAAGGAGTTCACACTCGAGGAGTCCGCACTTACCGAGATGATCCGTACCTATACCCGCGAGGCCGGCGTGCGGAACCTGGAGCGTGAAATTGCCAAGGTTGCGCGCAAATCGCTGACCAAGATCATCAAGAAGGAAGCCGAGGCGGTGACCGTCACGGATGAGAATATTGATGATTTCCTGGGCGTAAAAAAGTTCCGCTACGGTCTGGCCGAGAAGGAAGATCAGATCGGCGTTGTGACAGGGTTGGCCTATACTTCGGTTGGGGGCGAGCTTCTGAGCATCGAGGCCTTGCGCCTGCCGGGCAAGGGCCGGATGAAGACCACCGGCAAACTGGGCGATGTGATGAAGGAGTCCATTGACGCTGCATCGTCTTACGTTCGGTCGATCAGCCCGCGCATCGGTGTCAAACCACCGCAATTCGACAAGATCGACATCCACGTGCACGTGCCGGACGGCGCGACGCCCAAGGACGGACCAAGTGCCGGTCTGGCGATGGTGACATCCATCGTTTCGGTGCTGACACAAATCCCCGTGCGCAAGGACATCGCGATGACGGGTGAGGTCTCCCTGCGTGGGAACGCGATGCCTATTGGTGGATTGAAAGAGAAACTGCTCGCAGCCCTGCGTGGAGGCGTCACAACGGTGCTGATCCCGGAGGAAAATGCCAAAGATTTGCCGGAAATCCCCGACAACGTAAAGGCGGGACTGGACATCATCCCAGTCTCCCATGTGTCTGAAGTGCTGAAACACGCATTGGTCCGGCAGCCTGAAGCCATCGAATGGGACCAGGCTGCTGAGGATGCGGCAGCCGCTGCTGCTTTGGCCGGGTCATCTGAGGCCAGTGACGCTGCAACCGCACACTAACGCGCAGCCCGACTTTACAAGTGGAAACCGCGGCCCCAAAGGCCGCGGTTTCTTTCTTTGCGGGCATCGAGTTATGCTGGTGCCGCGCGGGCGGTGGTAGCAAGGGGCGGCGAACTGGATTTTTTTTCCGCTTCCCTCTAGACTGTTTCCAATCGCGAAACAGCGTACAGGCGCTACCGCATGACAACAGGCCGCAAAAGCGGTTGGAGAGGCGACATGAGCACATCAAAGACCACACCCCGCAAAACCGGTACGCGCGCAAAACCCGTGACGCAGAAATCCGCGGCAAAACCCGCGGCCCCAACCAAGAAAGCGTCAGAGAAGACAGCGGCGTCCAAAAACGCGGCAAAGGCCGCTGACTTCCCAAATGCCCTGCGCAAGAAAGAGTTGGTGGAAAAAGTGGTTGCGCGGACGGGCGTGAAGAAGCGTGACGCCAAGCCGGTTGTCGAAGCCTTGCTGGCCGAGCTTGGCGAGACGCTTGCGGAAGGTCGCAGTCTGGTTTTGCCGCCCTTGGGACGTGTCCGCATCAATCGCGAAAAGAAGCTGAGCAATGGACGGGTCATTGTTGCAAAAATTCGCCAGACCAATCCGCCCCTGAAAGCGGCGCTCGAACCTTCAAGCGATGGTGCGAAGGACTGAAATTTCCCGCCGGCCTCTTGCATGCGAGATCGCATTTCGGTAGGCCGGTTGCCACGGGTGATTAGCTCAGTGGTAGAGCGCTTCGTTCACATCGAAGATGTCAGGAGTTCAAATCTCTTATCACCCACCATTTCCCTTTCCTGGCACTCGACTGCACGATTCCGGGTGATATGACCTGTCGGGCTGCGGGTGCCGGAGCGCGCCGAGGAGCTGACCGCTTTGATCCCACCTCTCTACATCCTGCGCCACGGCCAGACCGAGTGGAACGCGCAACATCGCATACAGGGCAGCCTTGATTCTCCCTTGTCTGAACTTGGACGGGCACAGGCGGCAGCCCAGGGTCGCATTTTGCAGACCCGTGATTTGACGGACTTCCGCGCCTTGTGCAGCCCACAAGGCCGCTGTTTTCAAACCGCGGCCATCGCCCTTGAGGGTTTGTTTGGGCGTATCGATACCGATCCAAGACTAACGGAAATTGGCGTTGGTGACTGGGAAGGTTTGCGCCGTGATGAGTTGATAATTGACCGCGCTATAGACGAAAGCGAGGAGAGTGCGCTGGACCTCTATGAGCGTGCGCCCGGCGGGGAAGGCTTTTCCGCCCTGCACGACCGCTGCCGGTCGTTTCTGGGTGACCTGAGCGAGCCCGCTGTGCTTGTGACCCACGGGATCACATCGCGCATGTTGCGGCTGATCGTATTGGACAAGGATGTAAGCGAAATTGGAATGCTGCCGGGCGGACAGGGCGTGATTTACTACCTCGAAAACGGACAAATGCAGCAACTGACGATAGGGGCTTGAAGCGGACAGAGACTTTGGCTAAACCGCGCAAATCGGGTCGTTAGCTCAGTTGGTAGAGCGCTTCGTTTACACCGAAGATGTCGGGAGTTCGAGCCTCTCACGACCCACCACTTTGCACACCGCACCCTCATAGGTAGTGAAAATCAAGAATTCCGGCGCAATGGTGCCGATACAGGGCCGTGCAGAGGCTGGCACAAACTGTGCCTTGCCAAGGTTGCCGCTCTGTGATTCACCAGATGATGGGGGGCCAGAATGGCGATGAGAGAATGAGAAAGGGGCACGCAAATGTGCGTGAGGAAGGCAAGTGGTGTGCGGATGTATGCCATGGCAGATCAATCGGTGACTGAGACCGCAGACAGGCTGATGTGTTTGCTGAACGAACTGCCTGTATCTGAGCGGTCCGGCTGTGCACTTGGTCTGGCGTCCCGGCTCATTGAATTTGCCGCCTTCGAGATGGCGGGTACCTATTCCGCAGACGATGTGGCCGATCTGATCAATTGCGCGGCGCGCGTCGATCATGCGTCATCAGATGTCCAAACCGCCATGCCTGACACGATTCCTCAGACGTTCCGACGGATGCAGTAGGTATAAACGCAGTTTTTGCATACCAATTGGTTTAAAAACCTGAGTTGCAAACTACCTTGGGTTGACAGCAGGCTGCTCGATAAGAGACAGTGATGTCCAGACGTTGTTGCAGGAAAAATGACAGGGGTGCGCCGAGGAGTTGTGCGTGAAATCCCGGACTGATGGATCGGCCTATATTTTGATCTTTCGGGTCATTTGAGAGAGGTGAACGTTCGACGCGATGTTGTGGCAGTAACGCGTCGGAAACAACTGAAAGCGGACACGACATGACCGTGCCCACGGATGACATTCCTTCAGAGGTTGTGGACCTGTCGACGGCTTTCGCCGCGCTAGATGGCTTGCCAAATCAAGAGCGCGTTCGCATCGCAATGCAAATCGCCGCGCAGTTCCTTGAATATGCAGCATTCGAAATGGCGCTGGAGCAGAGCGCGGGGGATGTGTCTGAAATAATCCATATGGCGGCCCGGCTCGATCAGGCCGCGCGGCGGATTGACGAGAATACCCTACCGACGCGATCTGGTCACGATCTACGCAAGATTTGACTGATCGGTAATTGTCTCTCCCGCGCACGGGGCTATTCTTCCAATGAAACTTGCTGACAGGAGGGCGCGCGATGAGTTGGAACCCGGCGTTGGATCCCGATTGCCCGATCGGGGATGCGGTGGATGCGATCGAGACGGTGATCGTGCCGCGCGCGCGGGATCTGGGCGGGTTCGAAGTCCGGCGCGCTTTGCCAGCCCCCAAGCGGCAGATGGTGGGCCCCTTCATTTTCTTTGATCAGATGGGTCCGGCAGAATTTGTGACCGGCAAAGGGATCGATGTGCGCCCGCACCCGCACATCGGTCTGGCGACGGTCACCTACCTCTACAAGGGCAAGATCCATCACCGGGACAGTCTCGGCACGGATCAATGGATCGAACCGGGGGCCGTGAACTGGATGGTTGCGGGCCATGGGATCACCCATTCCGAGCGGACTGACGGAGAGATTCGCGAGCGTCCGCATGATCTTTTTGGCATTCAAACCTGGGTGGCCCTGCCGGAAGAGGCGGAAGACAACGCGGCGGCGTTCGAACACGCGCCCAAGGCCAGTCTGCCCGTGTTGGAGGGGGAGGGCAAGACGGTCCGCCTGATCCTTGGCACGGCCTATGGTGAGGAAGCGCCGGT
This sequence comes from uncultured Roseobacter sp., assembly GCF_947492555.1. Taxonomy (GTDB): domain Bacteria; phylum Pseudomonadota; class Alphaproteobacteria; order Rhodobacterales; family Rhodobacteraceae; genus Roseobacter. The sequence continues at coordinate 1,117,173 of NZ_CANLNE010000003.1, read as the reverse complement.
ACAGGTCTATTCAGAGACGTTTTATGCGGATGCGCTGCTCGAGCCCGGCGCGCGCATTCCCTTGCCGGATGACCACGAGGACCGTGGCGTTTACGTGATCTCAGGCGAGATTACCGTGGCCGGAGACCGCTTTGAGGCGGGCCGGATGATGGTGTTCCGGCCCGGTGACAAGATCTCCCTGCAGGCCGGAGAGACCGGGGCGCGGTTGATGTTATTGGGTGGGGCTACTTTGAACGGCCCACGCCACATCTGGTGGAATTTTGTGGCATCGTCAAAGGATCGTATTGATGCGGCCAAGGAAGCCTGGCGCGCCGGAGACTGGGCGCATGGCCGGTTTCAACTGCCGCCGGGCGACGACAGCGAATTCATCCCCTTGCCCGATAAATAGGGGGCTCCGGCGGCTCCATGATTCTCACCCGCGCGCAGCAGTTGGCGCTCGCCCCTGTGCTGGCGGTTCAGGCGGTGCAGGTGATCCGTCGCACGCCGCGTCTGCCGGAAGCATCGGGACCGCGTGCGGGCCAAGAGGGGCAGGGGCCGCGTTTGCGTGTGCTGATCCTGGGCGATTCTTCCGCCGCCGGTGTCGGTGCCCCGACGCAGCGCGCGGCTTTGAGCGGTCAGCTTGTGCAGGCCCTTGGGGCGCGGGCTACTGTGATGTGGCAATTGGTGGCGCGCACCGGCATCACCACGGCCTCGGTCCCGGCGCTGTTGTCCTCTGTCGGCGAGGGGTCGTTTGACATTGCCCTTACTGCGCTGGGGGTCAACGACGTCACCCGGCTGACACATCCCTCGCGCTGGACGCGCCAGACGCAGGCACTGCACCATACGCTGCGCAGCCGCTATGCGGTGCGCCGGATATACGCCACGACCGTGCCACCCCTCGACCAGTTTCCCGCCCTGCCGCGTCCTCTGAGTACCGTGCTCGGGCGCCATGCCCAAAAGCTTTCGGAGGCCCTGGAGGGGGTGGCCCAGGCCGCTCCGGATGTGCGATTGCTGCACCCCGATTGGGGGGCAGACACGACAGGCATGGCTTCCGATGGGTTCCACCCCGGCCCCGAGATTTACCGACACTGGGGGCATTTCGCCGCGCAGTTCATTCATGAAGACCTGCAATCCCATCCTCTCTGATGGGCCGAATTCGGCCGTCCGATATCGAATGCAACGCTGCGGATAAAAAAATATGCGTCGGCGCAAGTATCGCGCTTGACGCGCCTGATGCCGCCGCCTAAGACGTCCCAACGCGCGGGCAACGCCCCGTGTGTGCAGTGGGCGGTTGTAGCTCAGTTGGTTAGAGTACCGGCCTGTCACGCCGGGGGTCGCGGGTTCGAGCCCCGTCAACCGCGCCACCGCTGCTTGAAAAGGGACCCTTGGGTCCCTTTTTTGCTTTCTTGGGTTCGCTACCGCCAATCCGCAATCACATCAAACCCTTCGGCAGAAGGCGGTGCTGCGAGATGCTCTTGAAACTGCGACCAGAGCGCCTGTACCGCGCCAGCGTTGGCGTCCGAAATCTCCCGGCTCTCCACCAGCGAAATCACGCAACCCTCCCCGGTATCGTTCATCGTGTTGATGAACTGGTGCATGCCCGGCAAAGCCATGATTTGCGGCTTCATGGTGTCCAGCATGGCCATGGCCGCCTCCACGGACTCCGGCTTCATCCTGTAATGTGTTACGCGTGCAAACATTCTATCCCCTCCCAAGGTCTCGCCTTTGTGGCGTTCCCGCAGGCTAGCATTCCGAATTGACGTAAGGGAAGGCTTTCTGTTGCAGGGGGATCTGAGCGTCCGCTCTCTGTCCTATTGACGGGCCGGTAGACATGGCCTATTCCGCAGCGCATTGCGCGGTTGTAGCTCAGTTGGTTAGAGTACCGGCCTGTCACGCCGGGGGTCGCGGGTTCGAGCCCCGTCAACCGCGCCACTTTCTCAGATATCCGTCAAGAACCGCATCAGGGCATCCGCCGTTTCCCGCGGTGACTGATCCACAAAGAAATGCCCGCCGGGAATCGCCTCGGCCTGCATGTTGCTTAGTCGGTCTTGCCAGGTGGCGGGGACATCATAGGCTTTCGCCATCGCACCTTGTCCGCCGAAAAGCACGAGGGCAGGGCAGGTCACCTGCCGTTGCAGATCCTGGGCATCCAGATCGAAATCATGTTCCAGCGCGGCCCGGTAGTCGGCACACATGCCCCGGATCGCCTCCGGGTCCCGCCATGCAGTTCGATAGGCCGCCAATGCCTCGGGCTCGAAGTCCGACAGCTTCGCAGCCCCCCATCCCAGCAGGCAGCTCTCGAAGTAGCTGTCCGGATCATGCCCGATCATGGTTTCTGGAAAGGGATGGGGCTGAGCCAGGAAAAACCAATGATAATAGGCCTTTGCCACCTGTTGCGTGAGCTTGTCGAGCAGCAGATGCGTGGGCACGATGTCCATGACCGTCAGGCTGCGGACCCGGCCCGGCACATCCAACGTCAACCGATGCGCAACGCGCCCGCCGCGATCATGGCCGACAAGGTGAAAACTGTCGAAGCCCAGATGGTCCATCAGCGCGATCTGATCCTGCGCCATGTGCCGAAAGCTGTAGGTTTCCGTGCCCTGCGGCTTGCTGCTGTTGCCATACCCACGCAGGTCCGGGGTGATCACAGTGAACTGCGCGGCCAGCATGTCAGCCACGGGGCGCCACATCACATGGGTTTGCGGAAAGCCGTGCAGCAGCAGAATGGGCGGCCCGCTGCCTTGGACCGCGTAGCAGATGTCCTGCCCATTCACCTGCGCAAAAAGGGGGCGATGGGCGTCTGTCATCGCGCCGCCCCTCTCCAGTATGCGGTAGGGTGGGCTTCAGGCCACCTTGCGGACCGGGTCATTGCGTTAGCGCGGCCAGGATGCGCGCCCAGCTGCGGATGCCCTTGTGAAAGCTCTCCACGTCGTACTTCTCATTGGGCGAATGCAGCGCATCATCGTCCTTGCCGAACCCGATCAACATCGGTGTGGTACCAAGGATGTTCTGAAAATGTCCGGCAATCGGGATTGATCCGCCGCAACCGACATAGGCCGCAGGCACCTGCCATTCCTCGGTGAGCGCCTTGCGCGCCGCTTCAAAACTGGGATCATCTGTCTCTGTCATCGAGGCCCTGCCGGCCCCGTGGTCGTTGAAACTGACCTCGCAATCTTCGGGCAGCATGTCGCGCACCATGGCGCGGAAACTCTCGCGGATTACCAGCGGGTCCTGATCCCCGACCAGCCGGAAGCTGATCTTGGCATGGGCTTTCGAGGGCAGGACGGTCTTGAACCCATCGCCGGTGTAGCCGCCCCAGATGCCGTTCACTTCGCAGGTGGGCCGCGACCAGATCATTTCCAGCGGGGTGCGATCCTGTTCACCCGCAGGTTTGGACAGGCCGACATCTCCCAGAAACGCTGCGTGATCAAAGGCCAGCCCCTGCCACTGCGCCTCGATCTCGTCAGGCAGCTCCGGCACACCATCATAAAACCCCGGCACAGTGATCCGCCCTTCATCGTCGTGCAGGGCGGCTATGATCCGGGACAGCACCCGCACCGGGTTGATGGCCACGCCCCCATACATGCCCGAATGCAGGTCGATGTCCGGCCCGGTGATGGTGATCTCCTCCCCCAGCAGACCGCGCAGCATCGTCACGATGGCGGGGGTCTTGCTCTCGAAAAGGCCGGTGTCACAGATCAGCGCGATGTCGGATTTCAACTCCTCCGCGTTCTCCTGCATGAAGGGCACGAGGGAGGGGGAGCCGCTTTCCTCTTCGCCCTCCAGAAAGAAGGTCAGTTTGCAGGGCAGGCTGCCATGTTCTGCCTTCCACGCGCGACAGGCTTCGATGAAGGTCATCAACTGGCCCTTGTCATCGGACGTCCCGCGCCCGCGAAGGACGCGGCCCTTGGGCGTGTCTTCGATCTGAGGATCGAATGGATCGTTGTCCCAAAGCTCAAGGGGATCAACCGGTTGCACATCATAATGCCCATAGAACAGCAGATGCGGGCCAGGGCCGTCCAGATGCCCAACGACCATCGGATGCCCTGGCGTGTCACGTTTCTCCGTCTTGATCCCAAGACTGCCGAGATCAGCGACCAGCCAGTCCGCGGCCCTGTCACACTCGGCATTGTAGGCGGGATCAGTGGAGATGGAGGGGATCCGCAACAGCTCCTTGAGGCGCTCCATCGCGGCGGGCAGATCGGAATCGATACGGGATAGGACGGTGTCGAGTGACATCAGAAGGCTCCTTTGCTTCGCGGCAAACCGTATCAGCGTGCAGAGCGGTGTCCAGCGGTCCCAATGCGAAATCCGCGGCCAGCCGCGCGCAGATGTGACGGAGTCTTCACTTGATGCATGTCAAGGCTGCGACATGGTGTGCACCTTAAGATGATTGAACCTTAAGCAAGGGAACTATATTGCTTGAGTTAGAAAGATTCCAAAGGCACGGACGGCCCGGGATCGTACGAAGGAGACACCGGGTGAGCTACAACGACAAGCTGGATCAGGCCATTGCGCGTCTGCACGAAGAGGGACGCTACAGGACCTTCATCGATATCGAACGCCACAACGGCCATTTCCCGCATGCCACACGCACCCGCCCGGATGGTACCACGCAGCCTGTGACTGTCTGGTGTGGGAACGATTACCTCGGCATGGGGCAGCATCCTGTTGTGCTGGAGGCGATGCACGAGGCCATTGATGCCACGGGCGCGGGCTCCGGCGGCACACGCAATATTTCCGGCACCACGGTCTATCACAAGCGGTTGGAGGCGGAACTGGCCGACCTACACGGCAAGGAAGCGGCCCTGCTCTTTACTTCTGCCTACATCGCGAATGATGCGACGCTCTCGACATTGCCGAAACTTTTTCCCGGCCTGATCATTTATTCGGACGCCTTGAACCACGCCTCCATGATCGAAGGTGTGCGCCGGAATGGCGGCGCGAAACGTATCTTCCGCCACAATGATGTCGCACATTTACGCGAATTGCTCGAAGCGGACGACCCGGCAGCGCCTAAGATCATCGCTTTTGAATCGATTTATTCAATGGATGGCGATTTCGGCCCGATCAAGGAAATCTGCGATCTTGCTGATGAATTCGGCGCGCTGACCTACATCGATGAGGTGCACGCGGTTGGCATGTACGGTGCACGCGGTGCCGGCGTGGCAGAGCGGGACCGTCTGATGCACCGTCTCGATATCATCAACGGTACGTTGGCCAAAGCATTTGGCGTGATGGGCGGATACATTGCCGCATCAGAGAAAATGTGTGATGCAATAAGATCTTACGCGCCGGGGTTCATCTTTACGACCTCGCTGCCACCGGCCATTGCTGCGGGTGCTGCGGCTTCCGTTGCCTTCCTGAAACGCGCGCCGGAGTTGCGCGAACAACACCAGACCCAGGCCCGTATTCTCAAGCTGCGTCTGAAGGGATTGGGTTTGCCAATCATCGACTACGGCAGCCATATCGTCCCTGTAATCGTGGGCAATCCCGTGCATACGAAACTGCTCAGCGACATGCTGCTGGACGACCACGGCATCTACGTCCAACCCATCAATTTCCCGACCGTGCCCCGAGGCACGGAACGTCTTCGCTTCACGCCATCGCCTGTACACGGGCCGGATGAGATGGACGCTCTGGTTCACGCAATGGACGGACTTTGGTCACATTGTGCGCTAAATCGTGCCGAAGATGTAGGTTAACACTACCCTGGATGAAATTGGAGTTGTCTTGTGTTAACCTAACATAAACAAGAGGTCAGGTACGAATCGTGGGGACGATTCTAAGTCTGACGGAGGCGTTAGGCAGGCACGGGAAGACGGGGCAGGACGTAGTATGACTGGGCGCAAGCACTCAGAGAGTGTTGAGGAGAAAGTCGAACGCAAGGCGTTCGATGATTTCGATCTGCGACTCGGCGATGTAATGCGTGGCGAACGTGCCACGATGGGCAAATCCCTTCTTGATGTACAGCGTGAGTTGCGGATCAAAGCAGCTTACATTGCAGCAATTGAAAACTGCGACCCTGATGCCTTTGATACGCCGGGCTTTATCGCGGGTTATGTGCGCTCCTATGCCCGTTATCTGGGGATGAACCCGGACGAGGCGTTTGAGACCTTCTGTGAGGAAAGTGGCTTTTCCGTCGCGCACGGTATGTCCTCAAAGGCATCCGTGATCAAGAAGTCCAACCGTGATGATGCGATCAACCGACCGATGGACGGCGATATCTTTAGCCGTCCGGGGACACCTTTTGTCCCCACACGGGATGGCTTCTTTTCTGGTATTGAGCCAAGCGCAGTTGGCTCGTCTCTGGTGCTGCTTGCGCTGATCGGCGCGATCGGCTTCGGCGGCTACTCTGTACTCCAAGAGGTGCAGCGCGTTCAGGTGGCGCCGGTTGAGCAGACGCCGATTGTCCTTTCCGATCTCGATCCCTTGGACGGCGTTCTGGCAGCTGCGCCGGACACGACGGGTGCGATACCAACGCCCGGGAGTACGGATAAACCGCGTGCTGATGCTGAAGCCCTAGATCGACTTTATCGCCCGCAGGCATTGGATGTACCGGTGCTCGTGGCGCGGGATGCACCCATTTCAACCATTGATCCACGCTCCATTGGTAATTTCGCCAGCGTTGAAAATGATGTGGTGCCTGAGACTCAGAGCTTTGCAGGCGCCATTGATGCCGTTGTATCCGCCGCTTTGATCGAGCCAACGCCGGTACCGCAGGTTGTTCAGGCGCCTGGTCCTGCGCTCCGAATGGTTGCCGTGCGCCCATCGTGGGTACGTGTGAGCGCAGCGGATGGTACAGTTATCTTCGAGACAATTATGGAGCCGGGCGATACGTGGGATGCGCCGGCTTCGGAAATTCCCCCGACCCTGCGCACGGGTGAGAGTGGTGCGATCTATTTTGCGCTCAGTGGTGAATACTACGGCCCGGTTGGCGAGACGGGGACAGTGACCTCCAAATTGCCGCTAGAGGTGGACGCACTGAAAGCGCGCTACACGGTGGCAGACCTGGCCGCGGATGAAGCGCTGGCCACAACGGTTGTTGAGTTGCAGACGCCTTTAGTCCCGGCGACGGACTAACACCCAAAGCTTTCGAAAACCTGCCATTGCGGGCTTCGCCCCGACTGTCTATTTTAACTGCCAAGAGCTCTTGGCAAAGGACAGGCTGATGTCGTTGAACCATGTGCGCCCCTGGCGCAACATCTACCGTCGTACATCACGTCAGATCATGGTAGGCAATGTGCCGGTCGGGGGCGACGCGCCCATCACCGTCCAAACCATGACAAATACGCTCACCACGGATGTGAAAGCGACGATTGCACAGGTGCAGACCGCCGCTGATGCTGGCGCGGACATCGTGCGTATTTCGGTTCCGGATCAGGCATCCTCAAAGGCGCTGCGAGAGATTGTGCCGGAAGTCTCAGTGCCGATCGTGGCCGATATTCATTTTCACTACAAACGCGGCATTGAGGCCGCCGAAGCCGGAGCGGCCTGCCTGCGGATCAACCCGGGCAACATAGGCGACGAAAAACGCGTCAAGGAGGTGATTAAGGCCGCCCGTGACCACAATTGCTCCATCCGGATTGGCGTCAACGCGGGCAGCCTGGAAAAGCATCTGCTCGACAAATACGGCGAACCCTGTCCGGATGCGATGGTGGAATCCGGGCTTGATCACATCAAGATTCTGCAGGACAACGATTTCCACGAATTCAAAATCTCCTGCAAGGCTTCTGATGTCTTCATGGCCGCAGCCGCGTATCAGCAGCTGGCCGAGGCGACAGATGCACCAATCCACCTGGGGATCACCGAAGCGGGCGGGCTGACGTCGGGCACGATCAAATCTGCAATTGGTCTGGGAAACCTGCTCTGGATGGGGATCGGTGACACGATCCGCGTCAGCCTCTCGGCCGACCCCGTGGAGGAGGTCAAGGTCGGGTATGAAATCCTGAAATCACTGGGGCTGCGCCATCGCGGCGTGAACATCATCAGTTGCCCCAGCTGCGCACGCCAGGGTTTTGACGTCATCAAGACTGTGGAAAAACTGGAAAAACGGCTGGAGCACATCAAGACGCCGATGAGCCTGAGCATTATCGGTTGCGTTGTGAATGGGCCGGGAGAGGCCCTGATGACCGATGTCGGATTTACCGGCGGCGGCGCGGGCTCCGGCATGGTCTATCTGGCGGGCAAGCAAAGCCACAAGCTCAATAATGACGAGATGATCGACCACATCGTGGAGCAGGTAGAGGCAAAGGCTGCCGCGCTCGACGCGGAGGCGGCAATCCCGAGCGCTGCTGAGTGAATTCAGCCCCTTAAAGGCGTGCGTTGACGCGGCGGTTCATAGGTCGCGTTTCTCTTCCACGATGGCGCGCATCTGATCATATGGCAGAAAGCCCCGCAGCATCTCGTCATGCATGACGAACGTCGGCGTGCCGGTGATGCGCAATTCCTGCGCGAGCGCGCGGGTCTGGGCGATCTCGTCCGTGACGGAATCGTCATCCATGCGCGCCTCGATGGCGTCAGCGTCAAGTCCATATGTTGCTGACAGGCGACGCAGCGCCGGCAACGTGATGTCGCCATTGAACACCATCAACGCGTCATGCAAGGACCTGTAAGCCTCATCACCGTCAAGCTGTTTCGCGGCGATCACAAAGCGCGATGCCAGCAGGGACTGCTCACCCAGGATCGGAAATTCCTTCACGATGAAGCGGATGTTTCCGTCTGACTCCAAGAGTTTTTCTACTTCACCATAGGCGCGTTTGCAAAACCCACAGCGGTAATCCATGAACTCCACCAGCGTAATATCCCCCTCAGGGTTCCCGCCGACATAGGAAAAACCGTCGTTGAAAATCGCATCAGCGTGGTCCGACACCAGCGTCAAATCCGCCTGCGCCTGTGCTTCGGCCTGGCGGTTCTCCAGCGCCTGCACCGCTTCCATGATCACTTCGGGGTTTTCCATCAGATAGGCGCGCACCTCAGCACGAAAGAGCGCGCGCTCCTCGGCATCCATTGTTTTGAGGTCGAGCGCTGTCGCAGGAAGCGCCCAGGCGGCCAGTACGGCGGGTAGGATCAGGCGGTTGAGCATTGGGTTATCTCCGTTGTTTTTCGGCGCGTTCGGATGCACTCAACACATCCTGGGCGCGTTGCCAAGGGCCGGTGCCCGCCGACAGCAGGCCCACGGCGCGTTTGGCGTGGATGCCAGCGTCTTCCATTCTGCCGGACAGGGCATAGCGTTCTGCGGTGACAAGGGACGCCATGCCGGTCTGTCCGGATTTCGCGTAAGCCACGGACAGGTCGCGCAGCATGGAGCCGTCGCGAAAATCGATGGTGCGGGCCTTCTCCAGAAACTGGCGTGCGCGCTTGACGTCGCCGGTGGCAAGCAAGGCTCCCCCATAGCCGGACAGGATCAGCGCGTCATTGGGCGCAAGCTGTGCCGCACGCCCGTAGGCCGCGACGGCGGCTTGAAAGTTCCGCGTCTCCAGAAGGATCTGCCCACGTTGGTCGTGCAGGAAGGGGTCGTTCGGGCGCTGTGCGATGGCTTTGTCGATGGCGCTCAAAGCCTGTTTTGTGCGGGATTGCCGGTGTTCCGCAATGGCCTCGCGCAGCAGGCGGACGTCGGTGTAGGGGCTGTCATTCAGCCTGCGCAATGTCCATTTCGGCGAGCGCGTGTAGGCGCTGAGCTTGCCTTTTACCCGCTCGAACCAATAGGCCGCGTCGGGGTTTTCAGCTCCCTGCCGCCCATAGGCCGCGACAAAACCCTCGACTGCGCGAAAACGATCCCGCGACAGGGGGTGGCTGCGCAGGTAAGGATCCTGACGGGTTTCAGCGAGCACTTCCTGACCACGAAACAAATCCAGCACGTCCGCCATGCCCTGCGGATCGACGCCACTGGATTTCATGAACCGGATGCCGGACTGATCGGCGGAGGCCTCTTCGGCACGGGTGTGTTTAAAGAACCGAGCCCGCGCCGAGCTTTGTGTGCCCAGGGCGATGCCCCCTGCGGCGTCGCCAGCGCCCGCCGCCGCCGCAACCGCTGCCAGCGCAAGGCCAAAGCCTGCGGCAGTGCGGGCGCTGGCCATGTTGGTCATGCGCCGGGTAATGTGACCATTGACGATGTGGGCGGCCTCATGGGCCAGCACGGCCTGCAACATGGGGGCGGATTGCATCCGGTTGATTAGCCCGTAGTTCACAAAAATCGCGTCATTGCTGACGACAAAGGCGTTGAGCGAATTGTCGTTCACTACCAACACCTTGACACGTGAGGGGCTGAGGCCTGCCGCGCCCAAAATCGGGGCAGCCAGCTGCTTGAGCCCGTATTCCAGATCGGCATCCCGCAGGAGGCCCTGGGCCTGCAACGGCGCCACCAGAAGCCAGACCAGCAGCGCCGGGATTGACGTCAGTCGGAAGACAAGGTGAAAGACCATGAGGAAAAGATTGGAGTGATTTCATGCGGAGTTCAAGGCGGTCCTTGGTCGATCCCTTCATTGTGATGGATGTGATGGAGGCGGCGCGCCGTCTGGAGGACGCGGGCCGTCACGTCATCCACATGGAAGTTGGTCAACCCGGCACCGGTGCCCCCGTTGCAGCGGCTGAGGCGCTGAACCGGGCAATGGCGGCGGGCCCGCTTGGCTATACCGTGGCCCTGGGCCTGCCGGAATTGCGCGCGCGCATTGCGCGCATGTACGGCGACTGGTACAATGTCGATCTTGACCCGAACCGGGTGGTGATCACGCCCGGCTCCTCTGGCGGATTCCTGCTGAGTTTCACCGCCCTTTTCGACACCGGCGATCGGGTGGGGATCGGCGCGCCCGGCTATCCCAGCTACCGGCAGATCCTGCGGGCGCTGGATTTGCAACCCGTCGATCTGCCCACGGCGCTGGAAAACCGCTATCAGCCGGTGCCTCAGGATTTCGCAGGCATGAATCTGGCCGGGCTGATGGTGGCGTCACCGGCCAACCCCACAGGGACAATGCTTGACAGGCCCGCCATGCGCGCCCTGATCGAGGCGGCGCAAGCGCAGGAGGCCTCGTTCATCTCGGACGAAATCTACCACGGTATCGAATATGAGGCCAAAGCCGTCACCTCTCTGCAGATCACGGATGATGCCTATGTGATCAATTCGTTTTCCAAGTATTTTTCGATGACCGGCTGGCGCGTGGGCTGGATGGTTGTGCCCGAAGATCATGTGCGCATCGTCGAACGCATTGCCCAGAACATGTTCATCTGTGCCCCGCATGCCAGCCAGATCGCAGCCCTTGCCGCTATGGACGCGGAGGACGAATTGCAGGCGAACATGGCCGTCTACCGGGCAAACCGCGATTTGATGCTGTCGGGGCTGCCGGAGGCCGGGTTCACCAGGATCGCTCCGCCGGATGGCGCGTTTTACGTCTATGCCGACGTGTCTGACCTGACGCAGGACAGCCGTGCCTTTGCCGCCGAAATTCTGGAGCAAGCGGGGGTGTCGGTCACGCCGGGTCTCGATTTTGACCCCGAACGGGGGCATACGACGTTGCGATTTTCCTACGCCCGCAGCACAGCTGACATCGTCGAGGGGCTGGGCAGGCTCAAGGATTTCATGCAGCGCCGCTGATCGGGGATTCCCCCAGTGCCGCAGCTTTGCTAGGGTGGGCAAAACAACAACCGGCAGAGCAGTAGATGATCCGGCAAATATCCCTTTGGGCGGTCCTCGTGACGCTCTGCGCCGGTCCGGGCGCGGCGCAAGAGCTCAGCGCCATCGCGCGCGTCAACCCGGACGAGAGCCGGATCGAGACGGGGTGGTTTGGCCGGTCCGAAATCACATTGCACCTCAGCCAGGGGGTACCATTTCGGGTGTTCACACTGGATGGGCCGCCTCGGCTGGTGATCGATTTTCGAGAAGTGGATTGGTCCGGCGTGCGCGCCACTGATCTGCTGCCGGAGGACAGTGCTCTCACGGATGTACGGTTCGGCAACTTTCAACCCGGATGGTCGCGGCTTGTCGCGGGCATGACCGAGCCAATGGTGCCCGATGAGATCGGCATGACTGTCGATCAAAGCTCCGGTCAGGCGGTACTGCGGGTCGGTCTGACACCGGCGTCGGACAGTGAATTTGCGGCCCGGGCAGGGGCCCCGAAAAACGCCCTCTGGCCCGAACCGGCTGCCCAACCCGTGGTGGCACCGCTGATCGATGACCGCTTTGTTGTGGCGATTGATCCCGGACATGGCGGGGTCGATCCCGGCGCGGAACGGGAGGATATCAACGAAAAAGAGCTGATGCTGCAGATCGCGCAGGAGCTGCGCGAGGCGTTGCTGCGCGCAGGTGACGTCGATGTGGTTCTGACGCGGGAAGAGGATGTCTTTGTCTCGCTGGAGGGGCGCGTGGCGATTGCGCATCGCGCCGGGGCGGATGTGTTTTTGTCCCTGCACGCGGATGCGCTGAGCCAGGGCGGCGCGCAGGGGGCGACGGTCTATGTCCTTTCCGATGAGGCCAGCGACACCGCCACCGCGCATCTGGCCGCTCGTCACAACCGCGCCGATATCATCGCCGGTACCGATCTGACCGGCTCGGATGATCAGGTGGCCAGTGTGCTGCTGGATCTTGCCCGGCAGGAGACCGAACCCCGCTCCAATGCGCTGGCGCAGGCGCTTGTGGATGGGATGACGGAGGCGGGTGGGCCGATGAACCGCCGACCCCTGCGCAGGGCAGGTTTTTCGGTGCTGAAATCCGCCGACATCCCATCGGTTCTGGTCGAGGTCGGTTTTCTCTCCAGCAAGCGCGATCTGGACAACCTGCGTGACCCGGTTTGGCGCGCGGGGATTGTGAGTGGTATGGTGCAATCGATCCTGACGTGGCGTGACGCGGATGCGGCGAAACGCCCTCTGGTCCGGCAATAATGCGCAAAGGCGGAAAACCGGCGTAATCCGGCTGCTCTGGCACCTGATCGTGTTTTGACCTGCCTTGCCGCAATGCCTATATGTAAACCCAGTCCAGCGTAGAAAGGCATTTTGCCAGTGTTCCGTTTTATCCTGTCCTTTTTCGGGGGCATCTTCACCACGATCACCATGGCCATCGGCATGGTTGCGTTGACCGTTGGCGCGATCTTCTGGATGTACGGGCGGGACCTGCCCAGCCACGAGTCGCTGGCGCAGTATTCGCCGCCCACCATCAGCCGGATCTACTCCGGGCAGGGACAGATCATTGACGAATTTGCCAAGGAGCGGCGGCTTTTCGCCCCGGCGGAGACGATCCCGGATCTGGTGAAACAGGCGTTCATCTCGGCGGAAGACAAGAATTTCTACACCCACGACGGCTATGATCTGCGCGGTATCGGGGCTGCGGCTGTCGATGCGGTCCGGTCGCGCGGGCAGGATGTGCGCGGCGCCTCCACCATCACGCAGCAGGTCATGAAGAACTTCCTGCTCTCCGGGGACCGCCGGGCAGAGCGCAAGATCAAGGAAATCATCCTCGCCGCCCGGCTAGAGGAAACGCTGAGCAAGGAGCAGATCCTCGAGCTCTACATGAATGAGATTTTCCTCGGCCAGAACTCCTATGGCGTCGCAGCGGCGGGCCAGACCTATTTCAACAAATCGCTCAGCGATCTGGCCCCGCACGAGGCGGCCTTCCTGGCGTCTTTGCCAAAAGCGCCCAGTGATTATCACCCGGTGCGACAGAAAGAACGCCTGCTGGCGCGGCGCAATTTCGTGCTGAAGGAAATGATGGAGAACGGCTATATCTCTCAGGAGGTGTTGCTGTCAGAGCTGAACGAACCCCTGCGGTCGGTGCAGAACGGCGATTTCGAAAGCTTCAAGGCGGAACTGCCGCCGCGCGACTACTTTACCGATGAAATCCGGCGTCAGTTGACCGAGGATTTTGGTGAAGGCGAATTTTTCACCGGCGGTCTGACCGTGCGCGCAACGATTGATCAGGAGTTGCAGCCGCTTGCCGCGACCTCGCTGCGCCGCGCGCTCGAGGATTATGACCGCAAGCAGGGCGTCTGGCGCGAGGCCAAGATCAAGATCGACCCCGCCCAACTGGAGGACGAGGAAAGCTGGCGCGCGGCGCTGTCGGAAACCAAGATGGCCCGGGATATCGATCTGGACGGCCCCTGGTACCCGGCGGTTGTCCTTTCCGTCGGCAGCAACGATGCGCGGATCGGCATCGAAGGTGTCGAAGAGGATGAAGACGGGCATTTCATCACCGCCCGGGATGTGGCCTGGGCGCGCAAACGGACCGAAGACGGCCAATTGAACAGTAAGGCGAAGGTCGCAGGCGACCTGCTGGAAGTCGGTGACGTGGTGCATGTGCGCGCCATGACCTCGGATGAGGACGGCACCTTTGTGCGCTGGACCTTGCGGCAGGTCCCGGAGGTGCAGGGTGGTTTCGTGGCGATGGACGTGAACACCGGCCGTGTGATTTCGATGCAGGGTGGGTTCTCTTACCAGTCCAGCGTGTTCAATCGCGCCACCCAGGCCAAGCGGCAGCCGGGCTCCAGCTTTAAACCATTTGTCTATGCCGCCGCGCTCGACAGTGGCTATTCCCCGGCCACCATCGTCGTGGATGCGCCCATCGAGATCAATACACCGCAGGGTCTCTGGCGGCCCCGCAATTCCTCGCGCGAATTCTATGGCCCGACCCCGCTGCGCACCGGAATTGAACGATCCCGTAACCTGATGACCATCCGGCTGGCACAAGAGATCGGCATGGATGTGGTGGCCGACTACGCCGAACGGTTTGGCGTCTATGACAACATGGGTACCTTTCTTGCAAACTCGCTGGGCTCCGAGGAAACCACGCTTTATCAGATGGTTGCAGCCTATGCGATGTTCGCCAATGGCGGCGAACGGGTTCAACCTACACTGGTGGACCGGGTGCAGGACCGCTATGGTAAGACGATTTATCGCCACGATGAGCGGCTGTGTTACGATTGCGCGCAGCCCAGCCTTGAGCCCGGACTGCCGCCCAAGGTCATCTCCAACCGCGAACAGGTGATGGACGCAATCACCGCCTACCAGCTGACCTCGATGATGCGCGGTGTTGTGGATCGCGGCACAGCGGCGGCCCATGTGAAACTGCCCGTGCCGACGGCGGGAAAGACGGGCACGACAAATGACGCCAAGGATGTCTGGTTTGTCGGGTTCACCAGCAATATCGTGGCGGGCTGCTACATCGGGTATGACCAGCCCCGCAGTCTGGGGCGCAGCGCCTATGGCGGCACCATGTGCGGGCCGGTGTTCCAGGAATTCATGGAGGAGGCGACCAAGAAATACGGCGGCGGACCGTTCGAGGTGCCGCCCGGTGGTCGGTTTATCAAGATTGATCGTTTTACCGGCGCGCGACTGGATGACAGCGCCACGGGGGCGTCGGTGGTGGCAGAATACTTCCGTGAGGGGGAGCAACCGATCTTCGGCATCACCTATGATGGTGGATTTGCGATGGGGCAGAACCTGCCGCTGTTCAAGGAGGTGGGTACGCGCCAGACCCAGCAGGTAACCACATCGACGGGTGACACCGCGACAGTTGGCCCCAAGGCGGATTTCGGGACGTTGAGTTCGGGCGGTCTTTATTAGCGATGGAGAGGCGTGGCTCCCTTGCCGCTGGCAGGGCGCTGGTTTATCACCGCTTTCAGACTTAACGCCAAGGGCTTTGACCATGCGTGCTGACGCACAAAATACCGTCGAAAAGATCGAAAAATCGCTGGACCTGCTGGCGCAACGGCTGGACGTCGAAACCGCGCCGTTTCGGCTGGAGGAATTCAACGCGCGTGTTGAAGATCCGAACCTCTGGGATGATCCGGACGCGGCGCAAAAGCTGATGCGGGATCGGCAGATGCTCGTCGATGCACTTGGGACCTATGAGAGCATCAAGCAGGACCTGACCGACAACGTAGAGCTGATCGAGCTTGGCGAAATGGAAGAAGACGAGGAGGTCGTCAGCGAGGCCGAAGCCGCGCTGAAGTCGCTCGAAGAAAAAGCGGCACAAAAAGAGCTTGAGGCGCTGCTGGACGGAGAAGCGGATGGCAATGACACCTTCCTGGAGGTGAATGCCGGGGCAGGTGGCACCGAAAGCTGTGACTGGGCGTCCATGCTGGCACGTATGTACGTCCGTTGGGCGGAAAAGAAGGGCTACAAAGTCGAACTGCAGGCGGAGAGCGCCGGGGAAGAGGCGGGGATCAAATCCGCCACCTACAAGATCAGCGGTGTGAACGCCTATGGCTGGCTGAAATCCGAAAGCGGTGTGCACCGTCTGGTGCGGATTTCTCCGTTTGATTCCGCTGCCAAACGGCACACGTCTTTTACCTCCGTCTGGGTCTACCCGGTTGTTGATGACAACATCGATATCGAGGTGAACCCTGCAGATATCCGCATCGACACCTACCGCTCCTCCGGGGCAGGTGGCCAGCACGTGAACACGACCGATTCCGCCGTGCGGATCACCCACCACCCGACCGGCATCGTCGTGACAAGTTCCGAGAAATCACAGCACCAGAACCGGGATATCGCGATGAAGGCATTGAAATCACGGCTCTACCAACTGGAGCTGGACCGGCGCAACGCGGCCATCAACGAGGCGCATGAGAACAAGGGTGATGCGGGTTGGGGCAACCAGATCCGCTCTTACGTGCTGCAGCCCTACCAGATGGTCAAGGATCTGCGCACGAACTTTGAGACCTCCGACACCAAGGGTGTGCTGGACGGTGATCTCGATGGTCTGATGGCGGCCACGCTGGCGTTGGACGTCTCCGGCAAGACCCGCGCCGAGGCGCAGGGCAGCTAACTCCAAGTGGATGCTATTTGGCGTCAATTCGGGTGATCTGGCTCTGGTCAGAACATCCATCTGTCATGTTATACTTCTTCCGACAGGGGAGGAATCGTCATGGCCGCATCAGCAACCGCCGACATGGGAATGGGCGCACCAAGCCTGCGTCAGCCTCGTTTTGAAGATCTCAAGGAAGCGCTCCGTCGCGGCGCGCAGGATTTTCGCCGCCATCCGTTCTACGGGCTGACCTTCGCCAGTTTTTACATCCTCGCCGGCTGGGCGATGATTGGCGTCACAGCCGTCACCGGCCATAGTTTCTGGCTTGTGCTGGCGGCGATCGGGTTTCCTCTTCTGGGGCCATTTGCCGCCGTTGGGCTTTACGAGGTTTCTCGGCGCCTGGAACGCGGCACGCCGGTGCCACCCGGCGCTGTCTTCGGGGTAATCTGGCAACAGCGCCTGCGCCAGTTGCCGTCGCTTTGCACCATGATGGTAGTGATTTTCCTCTTTTGGTTTTTCCTTGGCCACATGATCTTTGCGCTCTTCCTTGGCCTGACTACGATGACAAATATATCAACCTCTTACGAAGTATTTCTCACCTTAAACGGGCTGACCATGCTGGCTTTTGGTACGCTGATCGGCGGCCTCTTTGCGCTGCTGATCTACAGCATCACGGTCATCGGTCTGCCCCTTTTGCTGGACCGGGAGATCGATTTTATCACCGCGATGATCACCAGCATTGGCGTGGTCCGGCAGGCCCCGGCGGTGATGCTGGCCTGGGCAGCCCTGATTGCCGGGCTCAGCTTTGCGGCCATGCTGCCCGGGTTCCTCGGTCTGTGGATTGTCCTGCCGTGGCTGGGCCACGCCTCCTGGCATCTTTATCGATTGCTATCAGAGACCGCCTGAAGAGGGCGTTTCCCGCCCCATCTCAATCAGCCGACGCCGTAGCGCCCCGGACTGCGGGGCACCAAGCTCCAGCGCATATATATAGGCTTGGGTCAGGTAAAAGGCCGCAGCGTCTTCACCTTCGCTCTGATCTGCGGCTTCTGTGTAAAGCGTCACGAGGGCTGCACGGTCGTCATCGGCATGTGCCAGCAAAAGACGCGCCTCAAGTTCGTTCATTCCGCCGCCTGAGCCGCCATTCGCCGCTGTTGCACCCGCCCGGCAACCCAAGCGTGGAACAGATGCGTCGGCCCGTCCATCGCGGGCGAAAACCGCCCACCATCAAAAGACACCGCATGACGCCCGCGCTGCATCCCCTCGACGACAAAGATATCCTCGACAAAGACCTCTTTCCACTGCTTGGCATTGCGGGCGCGGAGCGCGTCATCCGTCGTGGGCGAGGCATAAAACAGGTGCACGTGCTCACGGGTTTTTTCGGGACCCTGCGGTTCAAGGATGATTGCAAAAGTGTGGTCCCGGTGCACGCCCAACAGGACGTTGGGAAAGGCGGTTATGTACTCCGCTGCGGTGTCCCATTTATCGCTCAAGTCCTCAAAATCTGGGAAAACCTTCTCGTTGCTGTCCTTAATCTGGCGGTAAACCAATGTGCCCTGGCCAGAGAAAAGCCCTTCTTCTTCAATGTGATAGTGATCTTCCAGCCGGGAATAGCTGTTCAGCCCCGGATGGACCCAGGGCAGGTGGTAGCTTTCGCAGTAGTTTTCTACCGCCAGCTTCCAGTTGCAATTGACCTCGAGCGCAAAGGCGCTGTCTGCACCGCCGTGGTAGAGAGGCCGGTCGAACTCCGACCAGCGGTCGAGTAACGCTGCATTGGCGGTCTCGAAATCGGGCGCCGTGCCGGAGATATTGATCCAGACCACGCCCATCCAGATATGACTGCGCACTTCGACCAGCCCCAGAAGGTCGCGGTCGATCCCTTCGTGTTTGTTCTGGCCCGGTCCGCCCACATGGGGCGTGCTGACAAGCTTGCCGTTCGTGGAGTAACACCAGCTGTGATAAGGGCAGCGAATGGCGCCTTCGATCTTGCGCGGTTCCGCCACGAGGATCATGCCGCGATGGCGGCAGATGTTCTGAAAAACACGGACTGTGTTCTGGCGATCCCGCACCAGCAGAAGGGGCATGTCCAGAAAACTGAACGGAACGGCATCACCGATCTCCGGCACATCCGCGGCCACGGCCAGACCCGACCAGCCGTCATAAAGCAACGCATGTTTTTCTTCTTCGAAGACGGTGGCATCCGTGTAGTGCGCGTTTGGCAGGCCGTTTGCCTCGGCAATCGGGCGACGCACGTTCGACAGGTCGGTGGGCAGGCGATCCATGGCAACTCTCCTTGCGGTCGTGGCCAAAACCATACGCCAACAACCGTTGCGTGCCGCGCTCAAAGCGACCCGAGTTTCCCGCAGGCGACATGGCCTGGAAACACCGGGATACCTATCTGAATGGATCTTCGGGCTGAAGCAGCCGTTGGTGGAAGGGGATCAATTCGTCCAACCTGCAAAAGCCAGCGTTGCGCGCACAGGAGAGAATCCTTTCAGTGTTTTCCCCCAAGTATTCATAGACTAAGCGGGTCATCCTCATGCTGGAGGAGCTCTCCCGCACAGTACGTGCGACGTATCCGACCCAGAAATTGTTCTGGAACGAGGTGACACGGCTCAGGTAGTTGAACGAGGCGGTCATGGCGTTGCGCCGTGCGACGGTGGCGGCGAACCCGTCTTCGATCTGCATCACAAAACCTCGGTATTCGCGCGCCCGGGCGTCTGCCGGAATGCCCTGCATCGCCATGGCGATCTTGGGCTCATACCCGCGGATGAAGGTGTTGCTGCCTTCACGCTTGATCAGCACCAGCCCCCTAACGTATTGATCCCCTTGCACAAAGCTGCGCCGGGCGAATTGGTAAAACCCACTGGGCAGGCTCTCCTCGGAGACCGGCTGAATGCTCGGCCCCATGAAGTCGCGCAGATATTCGCTCGAGATCAGCCCGGCGGCCGGATTGATTTTATCGACAGGTTCGAGAAGGACCCGCGCATCGACAGAGAAAAACGCACAAATCCGTGCCAGAACGTCCGGGCGCGGGAAGCTCTCTCCGCTGAGATACCGGTTGAACTGTGTCCGGTTGATGCCAAGGTCGCGCGCCAGAGCGGAGATCGACGGGTAGTCAGCGGCAAGCGTGCGCAGGTTGGACCCAAACATGCTGCGCAGCTGCGCTGGTGTTCTGGCGGTCAAAGACATCTTCGTCCCTCAGCCTCGTCGCTGCTACGCAACCTAGTCCTTCAGACCGGCCGCGCCATTCATTTACAGGTTGAAATGCGGTTTTGATGCTAAATAGCGTCACTTGCAGATCGTAATTGTGTCAACCTTAGAGCAGGGCGACACAAATTCCAAGCGTACGGTGCTGATTTTATCATGTGCGGTACCGTTAACTTCTTGGTACCAATATAGGGCAGGCAGAAGGATTGGATTGGGATATGATTGGCGTTGTTCTCTGGAGCGACGCATCGGACCGCAAAGCGGTTATTTGGTGCGAAGATCAAGGCGATTTGGCATTTTTGAACTCGACTGACGACTTGTTTCAGTCCGACGGGTTTTTTGATGCCGGTGATGTGGTTCAATTCGACATGGAAGTGCAGGCGTCGATGCGCCGGGCACATAATCCGCGTCTGGTTCTGGAACAGGCTGGTGCCGGTTTGCCCGACGCTTTGCGTCAAAGCGCGTCACGTGACGTGCAACCTCGGGCAACAGCCAAGATTATCCCGTTTGAGCCGCGCGACGTAGACGTGCAACTGCACTACCCGCACGCGTCAGAAGCTTAATTTTCCTGTTACTCGCCGCGTGACAGCGCTGCGACGCCGGTCCGCGCTACGTCCGTCAATCCAAGCGGCCGCATCAAATCTGCGAAGGCATCGATCTTGTCCGGCGCGCCGGTGATCTCGAAAACAAAGCTTTCGAGCGTGCTGTCTACCACGCTGGCGCGAAAGATGTCTGCCAACCTTAGCGCTTCGACCCGTTTGTCACCGGTGCCGGTGACCTTGAACATCGCCAGCTCCCGCTCGACGCTTGCACCTTCGACCGTCAGGTCATGCACATCATGCACTGACACGATCCGCCCCAGCTGCGCCTTGATCTGTTCAATCACCTGCGGTGTCCCTGAGGTCACAATGGTGATGCGGCTGAGGTGCCCGGTGTGATCCACTTCTGCGACGGTCAGGCTGTCGATGTTGTAACCGCGCCCGGAGAAAAGCCCGATGACGCGGGCCAACACGCCGGGTTCGTTTTCGACCAGCACCGCAAGGGTGTGCCGTTCAACCACATCCGAGAACGTGGGCCGTAGGTTGTAAGCGGAATGGCTGGTGGCGCCTTTTTTGATTTTGAGTGCGGACATCAGTTGTGAGCCTTCTAGGTCAGGTATTCCGGCAGGGCGTCGCGCGCCCGCGTTTTGGTTTCGGAGCGGTCAGACGAGTACCGAGCCCTTGCTGTCGATCACGCCCTGCGTCTGCGCTTCACCCAGGAGCATTTCGTTATGCGCTTTGCCCGAAGGTATCATCGGGAAGCAGTTTTCATGCTTCTCGACGAGACAATCGAAGATCACTGGACCGTCATGATTGATCATCTCCATGATTGCATCATCAAGATCTGCCGGGTCGGAACAGATGATGCCTTTCGCCCTGAAGGCCTCGGCCAGCTTCACGAAGTCGGGCAGGGCCTCGGACCAGCTTTGAGAGTAGCGCTCGCCATGCAGGAGTTCCTGCCACTGGCGGACCATGCCGAGGCGTTCGTTGTTGAGGATGAACTGCTTCACCGGCAGGCGGTACTGCACCGCCGTGCCCATCTCCTGCATGTTCATCAACCACGAGGCTTCGCCCGCCACGTTGATCACCAAGGCGTCCGGGTGCGCCATCTGAACACCAATCGAGGCCGGGAACCCATAGCCCATCGTGCCCAGACCGCCAGAGGTCATCCAGCGGTTGGGGTCCTCGAACCCGAGGTATTGCGCGGCCCACATCTGATGCTGGCCGACTTCGGTGCAGATGTAACGGTCATGCTGCTTGGTCAGCTCTTCCAGCCGGACCAGCGCATGTTGCGGTTTGATGGTCTTGCCGGTCTGCTTGAACTTCAGGCAATCGATGGCTTTCCATTTCTCGATCTGTGCCCACCACTTGGCCAATGCTTCGGAATTGGTCTTGCGCCCGCGGGACTTCCAAACCTTGAGGATATCTTCGAGCACATGGCCCACGTCACCCACAATCGGGATGTCCGTTTTGATCACCTTGTTGATAGAGGACGGATCGATATCGATATGCGCCTTGGTCGACTTCGGGCTAAAGGCATCGATGCGTCCGGTGATCCGGTCGTCAAAGCGCGCGCCAATGTTGATCATCAGATCGCAGTCATGCATCGCCATATTGGCCTGGTATAGACCGTGCATACCCAACATGCCCAGCCAGTTTTCACCCGACGCCGGGTAGCAGCCCAGCCCCATGAGCGTTGACGTGATCGGAAAGCCCGTGGCCTTGACCAACTCGCGCAGAAGCTGGCTGGCGGCAGGGCCGGAATTGATCACGCCGCCGCCCGTATAGAAGATCGGCTTCTTGGCCTTCTCCATCGCGGCCACCAGTTCGGTGATCTCCTCCATGTCGCCTTTGACCTTGGGCTGATAGTGCGACACCGATGGCTTTGGCGCGTTATAGGTGCCGGTGGCAAACTGCACGTCTTTGGGAATATCCACCAGCACCGGACCGGGGCGGCCCTGCGTGGCGACGTGAAACGCCTCATGCAGCACGCCGGAGAGCGCGTCGGTTTCCTTCACCAGCCAATTGTGCTTGGTGCAGGGGCGGGTGATGCCCACGGTGTCCGCTTCCTGAAAGGCGTCGGAGCCGATCATGAAGGTCGGCACCTGGCCGGTCAGCACGATGATCGGGATCGAATCCATCAGCGCATCGGTCAGACCGGTCACCGCATTTGTCGCCCCGGGCCCGGAAGTCACGATCACCACGCCGGGCTTGCCGGTGGAGCGCGCGTAGCCCTCGGCGGCATGCACCGCACCCTGTTCGTGACGCACAAGAATATGCCGAATGGCGTTTTGCTGATGAATTTCATCGTAAATCGGTAGGACGGCGCCTCCGGGATAGCCAAAGACGGTGTCCACACCCTGATCGATCAGGGCTTGGACAATCATTTTTGCTCCGGACATTTGCCGTGTCATAGTTTTCACTCCGTGGTGGCCGCTTTTGGGCCTCTTGCTACCGTTGCGCATAAAAAAGCCCCCGTTTTTGGCGGGGGCACATGGGTCAGAGAATGGTCTACCGTTACCGGCCCATGTGCGTGTGTCCTACAATGACGACTAGAGTAGTCATGGATGGGTACTCCTGAATGCTGGCGAGACATTAGGAGTGCGGATCAGGGGCGTCAAGGACCTTATGGGCAAAAAATATGTCTCCAGACAGGGAAATTGCGCCACTTCCTTGCGCTGGGGAGCTATTCTGCGACATTTTGCAAAAATCACGTGGGAATCACGCCTGTGAACGGCGTTTCACGAGGCCTCAATGCTCTCGATATCCTCGCGCGCGGAGAGGGTGAGCTGCTGGACTTCTTCCGCCAGCACCTTGAATTCCTGCGCGATGATGGCAAGACCTTTGCCCGCCTCGCCAGCGCGGGAGGCCTCGACAGAGGCGTTGATCGACATGGAGCGTACATATTTGCCGATGCGTTCCAACCGGGTCAACCCTTCGCCAAGCCGTGCTGCTGATTGCATCGCCTGATCCAGCTGCGTCGCGCGGCCGTCTTCGATCCGGGCCCAGAATTCTTCGGTCAGCGCACTGACCGCTTCGAAGAATTCGCCTTGTCCGAACGCGACGTATGCGTCGAGAGTGTCTGATGGCGCACCGTCTTCTGTAAGGGCGCTTTCGGACAAACGGTCGGTCATGGCCGCCATGCGTGCGATGACCTGAAGATGTGCCTCCTGGGTGGCGGCAATGCCCGCCAACCAAAGGCTCAGGGTGTCGGGCAGGGTTGAAAACTCGGCCTGTCCGCGCAGCACCGCCAGCGTGTGATGCAAGGTTTTCACCTGCGCCTGCAGGTTCTCACGCAGTTTTTCCATCTGACTGTCCGACCGGTCGCATGACATCTGGCTGACGCCAAGGGCCAGCCGCATGACCAGCGCGCGCAGCGTTGCCACCCGATCAATGGCGTCACGATAGGGAAGGGTGCCTATGGTTGCGGCGTCGGGCAGGGCGATCTGGTTCTGGATGTTCATGAGTCCGGTGTACGTGTGTCGTGCTTAACAAAGGCTGAACACGGACGCCCTCACGCCAGTTTTCGCGCGTTCGCGCCGCACGTCAGAACTGCGCGCCCGTGCCCTGCAGCACGCCATGCTCAAGCGCGTAGCGTGTCAGCCCCGCGGTGCTGGAAATCCCAAGCTTGCGTTTGATGTTCTTGCGGTGCGTCTCGACCGTGCGCACGGAGATATCGAGCGTGATCGCGACTTCCTTGTTGGACTTGCCCTGTGCCAGCTGTAGCAGGATCGTCTGTTCCCGCCCGGTCAGCGCTTCGCGCGCGTTATCCCCTTTGGGCTCCAGCGACCCGCGTGCCCCGGTACACAGATAGCGCTCCCCCGACATCACCACGTCGATGGCCTTTTTGATCTCATCGGTTGGCACGTCTTTCAGCACATAGCCCATGGCCCCGTGGTTGAGGGCGGACGAGATGTATTCAGGACTGTCATGCATCGACAACACTAGAATGCGCGTGCCCGGCCGCTGTTCCAGGATCACCTCGGTGGCGGTCAGCCCGCCCATGTCCGGCATGTTCAGATCCATCAGGATCACATCCGGGTCGAGCGTGTTCAACTGGTCAATGGCATCGCGTGCAGAGTTGCAGGTGCCGACGACCTTGATGTCATCGTAGCTTTCCAGAATGGACTGAATGCCATCGGCAACCATGGGGTGATCGTCAATGATCAGGGTTTTGATGCAGGATGTATTACTCATGCGGGTACTTTGGGTCTGGTCGGGGTTTCAGGTTCAGGCGGCAAGAGATGCGACAGCGGGACGGAGACCTCAATGATCGTGCCGTTGCCGCCGCGGGGTCTGGCGATGCGCAACGTGCCTTCGAGCTGTTCGACGCGTTCCTGCATGTTGCGCAATCCCAGGCCGCCGGTGGGGTTGATGCTGTCATCGGGCAGGCCGCGCCCGTTGTCTTCGATGCGCAGGGTGGCCCCTTTCTTGTGGCCGCGCAGATCGATGCGCACGTGGCTCGCCAGGGCGTGGCGTTCGATATTTGTCAGCGCTTCCTGGGCGATACGGTACATGGCAATCTTGGCCTCCCCGTCCAGCCGGTTGCGGAAGACGACGGTCTGGAAATCTACCCGCACGCCGGTCCGCTCGCTGAAATCTTCGGCGAGTGCCTTGATCGCCGGGCCTAGGCCGAGATCGTCCAGCACACCGGGGCGCAGATCGCGGCTGATGCGGCGCACCTCGGAAATGGCCTCGCCCAGGGTCTCGATCCCCTTGCTGAGGGGCTCGTTAGCGGTGCGGTCCCCGCGATCCAGTTTGCGCCGGGCGGTATCCAGCGCATAGCGCACGCCGACCAGCAGCTGGCTGATCCCGTCGTGCAATTCGCGCGCCACACGGCCGCGTTCCTCTTCCTGCGCATCCAGCACCCGTTGGGTCAGCTTCTTCAGCTTGGCATCCGCCAGCCGCCGTTCGCGAATGTTGAGCCCCATGCCGGTCAGGAACACCGCAAGCAGGGCGGCGAGGGTGATCATGCCAATATAGAAAAACGTCTGCTGCACCCGCGCTTCCACATCCGCGCGGGCCGAGGCGACAGTGGCCAGCACGTCATCGATGAAAACACCGGTTCCCACGGCCCACCGCCAACTGGGAAAGCTGGTGACATAGGTGATCATGCGCGCCTCTTCCCCGGTCGAGGGCTTGGGCCATAGATAGCTGTGATATCCCGCACCCGAACGGGCAATGCGGATGATCTCGTCCACGATGGGGGTGCCGTCGCTGTCCTCCAGCCCGGACCAGTTGCGGTTGATCATGCCGGTCTGGCGCGGGCTGACGAGGTTGGTCCCATCATAGTCATAAACAAAGAAGAACCCGTCGGTGCCGTAGATCATCGCCGAGAGGATCTGTGCTACCTGATCGCGCGCCTCCTGATCATCGGGGGCGGCGTTGCCGTATATGAAATAGAAACCGTTGCGGGCCTGCGTCACGTAATTGGCCAGTTCGGCCTTCTTGGCCTCCAGCAGCTGCGTCTCCAGCGCCTTGATTTCCCGCTCGGCCAGCGTGCGCGACTGGAAGGCCACCAGCACGGCAATTGCCGCCACCGCTGCAATCAGCGGTACCGTCGCCACAAGCGACAGTTTCTGCGCGTAGCTTGGCCGGAAAAGAGTGCCAATTCGTTTCATGGCAGACTGGTTACGTGGAATCACCGGCGAATCAAAGTCTGATCCGGATTATGGTATGCGCCGATTGTGCCAATCTGCGGTAACACCCTGCCAAAACTGGCCTAAAAATCTGACCAAAACGAATTAAATGCCGGTTTTCTACGCAGTAGTAGGTATTTCATTTGGATCACGCGTCGCTAGTGTGGCCACACTCGAAACGACCTGGGCGTGTTCTTGCGCTGCGGGCGTCATATTTGGGAGGAGTATCCACATGGATCGTCGTTCATTTCTGAAGACATCTGCACTTGGCGGTTCCGCCGCCGCAGCCACAACGCTGGCCGCACCCGCGATTGCTCAGGGCAACCGCGTCCTGACAATGGTTACATCCTGGCCCCGCGGTTTTGCGGTTCTGGATGACGCGGCCACCTATTTTGAGGAAATGGTCGGGGCGATGTCCGATGGCACGCTGACCATCGACAAGAAAGCCCCCGGTGAGCTGGTCGGCGCCTTCGAGGTCTTTGACGCGGTTTCGTCCGGTCAGGCAGACCTCTATCACTCCGCCGACTACTATTTCATCGGCCAGCACCCGGGCTATGCCTATTTCACAGCCGTGCCCTTTGGCGGCACCGCGCAGGAAGTGACCAACTGGTACCACCACGGCGGCGGCCACGAGCTGCACAACGAGCTGGGTGAAATCTTCAACCTGAAATCCTTCATCGCGGGTAACTCCGGCTCGCAGTCCGGTGGCTGGTTCCGCAATGAAATCAACTCCGCAGGTGACTTCAACGGTCTGAAGTTCCGCATGCCGGGTCTGGGTGGCAAGGTGCTGGGCGAACTTGGCGCGTCGGTGCAGAACATCCCCGGGGGCGAGCTTTATCAGGCACTGTCTTCCGGTGCCCTCGACGGTCTGGAGTGGGTGGGTCCCTTCGCGGACGAACGCGCGGGCTTCCAGGAAGTGGCGAAAGTCTACTACACCGCCGGTTTCCACGAGCCGGGCTCTGCTCTGGCCTGCGGCATGAACCTCGACGTCTACAATGACCTCAGCCCGGCGCATCAGGCGATCATCGCAAATGCCGCCATGGCGACCACGCACATCCAGCTGGCCGAAACCCTGGCCAACAACGGTGCGGCGCTGGCGCGTCTGCAGGCGCAGGGCGTGAAAACGCTGCAATTCCCGGATGATGTCTGGGATGCTTTCGGTGCCGCGTCCAAGAAAGTCATGGACGAGAACATGGGTGACGAGCTCTTTGCGAAGATCCGCGGCTCCTTCGAGGAATCGCTGGCGCAAAGCTCTGACTGGCTGCTGAAGTCGGACGGCTTCTACGTGGCACAGCGGAACCGCGTTCTGGCGAACGGCTAAGTTTTAGCCAATCAAATATAGGGGGCCACTTGTGCTATAGTGGCCCCCTATCGCAATCCAGTTCCGCACCACTGCGGGACCACGGAAGGCGCTGACAGCGGCGCAACGGGTGAGGGGACATATGGAAAACGACGCGAGCGAAGCAGGCGGCTCACTCTCTGTCATCTTTGACGGGGTGCTCTGGTTCTTCACCAATATCGGCCTGGCCGTGTACAATTTCTTCTACGCGATCACGCATCCCGCGCTCTGGCTGGACTGGTCCAGCAAGGAAGCAATCATGCGCTTCGTCTACTATGGCGGATCGGTTGAGTTCTTCTTTGTCGTCTTCACGGCCTTCCTGATCTTTTTCGCCGTCGGCTTGTGGAAGAACAGCTTCATGTGGGGCTGTGTCCGTGTGCTCGAAGGCTTTGCGAACACGGTCGGGCGCTTCTTTGCCTGGGCCGGGCTCTTGATGGTGATCCAGCAGATCATCATCGTCTTCATGCAGCGGATTTTCACCCGGCCTGACATCTCCATCGGCTTTGGCATCCCGCTGCAGTTCGACATCAGCTGGTTTGCCGAAGAGCTCAAACTCTACAATGCGATGGTCGTATGCCTCTGCATGGCCTACACCTTCGTGCAGGGCGGCCACGTGCGCGTCGACCTCGTCTATTCAGCGGTGAAATTTCGGACCAAGAAGGTCATCGACATGTTCGGCGCGATCTTCTTCATGATTCCGGTGGCGGTGCTGATCTGGCTGTATGGCTGGTTCTTCCTGTGGCGTCACCTGATCGTGCCCAACCCCTCGGCCTCGGATACGCTGGACCGGCTGCTGCTGAAATCCCGCGCGCTGCGCTGGAACGTGGAGACCATCGGCTTCAGCCCCAACGGCTTTAACGGCTATTTCCTCTTCAAGGTTCTGCTCTGCGCCTTTACGGCGATGCTGTTCCTGCAGGCGGTGGCGATGTTCTTCCGCTCCTACCTGGAGTGGAAGGAGGGCCCGGAGAGCGAGGGCAAATACCTCGACCGCGACAGCCTGGGCGACGGCGAAGAAGCCTACGAAGGCGCACACTAATCTAACGAGACGCCGCGATCCACGCAGCGCAGCAAGGGACTATAGGACATGTTTTTCGGTCTAGACGGCGTCGAAGTTGGCCTGATCATCGTTTTCATCTGCCTCTTTGGCGGTATCCTCTCGGGCTTTCCGGTGGCTTTCGCCATCGCCGGGGCCGGGGTGATCTCCTTTGGCATCATTGCCGCCCTCGACAGCGCGGGGCTGCTGATCCACCAGGCCATTGATACCGGCAGTCAGGTCTACCGAGATCTGGTGAATTCCGGGGTGAAGGCAGATACGATATCCGTCTTCCGATACCCCGATTTGCCGCGGATCGAAGAGCCGGTGTTCCCCAAGGGCTGGGAAGTGGCGCTTGACCGCAACGTCTCCTTTGTCGTCAACCGGATGAACGAGCGGGTGCTTGCCGGCCAGTCGATCGAGACGCTGCTGGCTGTGCTGATGTTCGTTCTGATGGGCATCACGCTGGAACGCTCCAAGATCGCCAACGACCTTCTGACCACCATGGCGCGCGTCTTTGGCCCGCTGCCCGGCGGTCTGGCCGTCTCCATCGTGGTGGTGGGTGCCTTCCTTGCGGCCTCCACCGGGATCGTCGGTGCCACCGTGGTGACCATGGGGCTGCTGGCGCTGCCGACCATGTTGCGCAACGGGTATTCGCCTGAACTGTCGACGGGCGTCATCGCCGCCTCGGGCACGCTGGGGCAGATCATTCCGCCCTCTATCGTGATCGTTCTGCTGGGCACGCTGGCGGGGGATCTCTATTCCGCAGCACAGGAACGCCGCGCGACCACTGCTGGGTGTACCGACGCTTTGACCTATCTGGGCGAGCCTGCGGTGCTCTCTGTTGGCACGCTCTTCCAGGCAGCCCTCCTTCCGGGGATCATGCTGGCGCTGCTCTATGCGCTTTATGCCTTTGGCTACGCGCTGCTGAACCCCGACAAGGCACCCGCCGTCGAGATGGGCAGCACCAACGCCGAGCCTGTGACCCGCGGTGAAGCCTTCACCTGGTTCCTCGGCGCACCGATCGCGATCGTCGTCGGCACCATTCTGCTGGGTAACCTCGGCATCATTGGTGACCAGTCCACCAATGTCTCCCGCTTCTCCGACATCGGCGAAGGGGCGTCGCTCCGGACAAATGTCAGCCCCGATTGTCAGGCCGCGATGATCGAACTGCACGGACAGTTTGCCTGGGACACAGCCGTGGCAGAGCAGGCAGCGATCAACGAGGCGGGCGGCGTGCAAGCATCGCAACAACTGACCGAAGAGGAACTGGCCGCAGCCCAGGCCGCCAAGATTGCAAACGCGGCCCCCATCGGCACCGGCATTGCGATCATTCTGGTGCTGACCTCGCTGTTTCTGACGACCGCGCGGGGCGTGTCGCCCTCCAGCTCCGTCCAGCCGATTCTGATCGGAGCCGTCGGGGCAGTCCTGATCATCCTCGTGGATATCATGATGGTCGGCCCGGCGACGTCTCCGGGTACGATGATCGCCTTCATGGCGTTGCCCTTTGCCGCGCTGATGTACGGGGTGGTCTACGCCACGAAGATCTGTGCGACAAATGAGCTCATTCGCGTGGTCTTTCCGCCGCTTGTGCTGATCGTCGCCGTTCTGGGCTCGATACTTGGCGGCATCACCAACCCGACACCGGCGGCGGCGTTGGGGGCGGGTGGCGCGATCATGCTGGCGGCCTACCGCAAGCTGAAAGATCAGGACCGCACCCCCAAGGTGATCATCTGGTCCACGCTGGCAATCATCGTCTGCATCCTCGTCGGCATCAATTTCGATTTGCGCATCAACAACGGCACCGTGGGTTTTGAAAGCTGGTTCGCTTTCTTCGTGGCCTATGCCGCCTACCTTTATGCGCTCTTTGGTCTGCTGTTCTCCTGCTGGGTCCTCTACACTTCCGGCGTGTTGAGCCCGGTGGTGCGTGAGACCGCGAAGGTCACCAGCATGGTCTTCACCATCCTCATCGGCTCTCAGCTGCTGAATCTTGTGGTGATCTCCTTTGGTGGCGAACACTATATCCAGCAATTCCTGAAAAGCTTCGATGACGAGTTCAAGGTCTTCCTGATCGTGATGGTCGTGCTCTTCGTGCTGGGCTTCGTACTCGACTTCCTCGAGATCATCTACATCGTGATCCCCATCGTCGGCCCGGTGATCTACGGTGGCAGTTTTGATCCCAAATGGGTGACGATCATGATCGCGGTGAACCTGCAGACCTCCTTCCTGACACCGCCGTTCGGCTTTGCGCTCTTCTATCTGCGCGGGGTGGCGCCGAAGGAGGTGACCACGGGCCATATCTATCGCGGGATCATCCCTTTCGTGTTGATCCAGGTGGTCGGGTTGGCACTGCTCTGGACCTTCCCGGGCATCGTGACCATCGTACCGGATCTCATTCCGAACTGATCAAGGGCACGGCCATGTGAACAGGAGAGGGGCCGCGTGCCCCTCTTTCTTTTCTGGTGTTGAAAGCGAAGTCGACCGCGGTTCGATGCGTTTGGGCGGCTAGGTCGCAAACTCTTCAGTCAGCCAGGATAGCAGCTTGTCCGTCTCCGGATGCGGGTTCCGCATTATTCCTCGAAACACCGAAATCTCGGTCGGGCGCGATACGAATTCCGCGCAGGGCCGGATCAGTTTACCCTCCTCAATCAAGCTCTCGGTGGTGCGCCGCCATCCTAGCGCGATACCCTGACCGGCTACGGCGGCCTGCAGCGCCAGCGGATAGCTGTCAAAGGGGATTAGGCGCGGGCGCCTTGGCGTCGGCGTACCCACGTTTTCGAACCACTCCGCCCATTCCATCCAGTCCTGCGGGATCACCAGATGCGACAGCAGGGGAAACGCCAGCAGAGCGTCGGGGGACAAGGGGTGTTTGCCCACTGGCAGAAGCGATGGCGCGCAGACAGGGAAGACATCGTCGGAGGCCGTAAAGGCGAGCCGTGCGGTGCCGGAGGCCCTGCCGGAGGTCTGGATCGCAACGTCAAAGGTCTCCGGAGAGTCCGTCAAAGGATTGACTGACGTCACAATGCGCAGCGCCGTCCCCGGATGGCGTTCGTGAAAGCGCGCAAGACGCGGCATCAGCCAGTAAAACGCCTCGCACAGCTGGCAATGCAGAACCAGCTCACTTGAGCGTCTGCTCCCCCGGAGGACGGCGACTTCGGCTGCGATCTCAGACAGCGACGCGCTGACCACCCGTCCCAGTCTCCGCCCGGCGTCTGTCAGGAAAACGGCCCGGTTCCGACGCTCGAAGAGAGGCACTCCCATCTCTTCTTCCAGCAGGACGATCTGCTTGCTGACAGCGGTCTGAGTCATGCCAAGCTCCGTTGCCGCCACAGAGAAATTCTCATGCCGGGCGGCAGCTTCGAAGGGCTTTAGTCGCGATAGCGGGGGCAGGGCGCGCAATTCACTTTTCATAACTCTGGCTCATGCAAAAATTCGGAAAACTCCTTTTTCAATTGGATTGATACATGATTTCTGGAGTTTTGCGACCTTTGCAGAAAAGCACCTCATATGGCAGATACAACAGCGCACCATCACAAAACACGGGCGGTCATCGCGATCATGGCGTCTGTCTTTGCCCTGTCTCTCGGCGATGCACTGATCAAGGCCACGAGCCTGTCCTTGCCGCTGTGGCAAATGTATATCCTGCGATCCGCGTTGGCGGTGCCCGTTCTCTGGTCGTTGGCGCGACGGCATGGGCGTATTCGCCTGCACGCGCCTGGTTGGGTACTGCTGCGCAGCCTGCTGCTCTTCTTCATGTGGCTGAGCTACTATGCCGCGTTGCCCCTGATGCCGCTATCGCTTGCGGCGGCCGCTTATTACACGGGGCCGCTGTTCATCGTCGCCCTTGTGGCGATTCTGGCGTGGCGCTGGCCGGCGAACCGGGCGCTCTTCGCGATCCTCTGCGGTTTCGTCGGCGTGATCCTTGTGATCCGGCCTGATACATCCGGCTTTCAGATCGGCACGCTGCTCCCTGTTGCCGCCGCAGTCTTCTATGCCTGTGCAATGGTGCTGACCTCGATCAAATGCCGTGACGATAACCCCCTTGTCCTTGCGCTGGCACTGAATGTCGTTTTCATCATTGGCGGCGCAGGTCTCGGGCTGTTCGCCGGTCCAGAGGCCTCTTTCATCCTTGGGCCGTGGCAGCCATTGTCCCTTCACCGGCTGGCAATCGTTGCAGCACTCGCCGTGCTCATTCTCATCGGTAGCGTCGGGGCGGCGATTGCCTATCAGCAGGGTCCCCCCGCCACCGTCGCAGTGTTTGACTACGGCTACCTGGCGTTCAGCGTGATGTGGGGCGCGCTGTTCTTTGGCGAGCTTCCCAGTGCGCTGGTGTTGACCGGCATAGCTGTTATCTTCGCGGCAGGGCTACTGACGTTGCCGCCGCAGGGACGACCCGGGAGTGCGAAATGACGCATCACGCGTCCAAAAGAGAGATGGGGATTCATGACCTTTGAAACCTGGCTGGCGTATGTGGCCGCCTACGCGATGCTGTCCCTCATTCCCGGACCCAGCGTGTTCATGGTGATCGGGCAATCCCTGTCACGCGGGTTAGGCACAGCGATGTTCTGCATTCTTGGCGACATGCTGGGCGGCGTGATCGTGATGACCGCGTCTTACGTGGGTTTGGGGTTGATCCTCGCAGCGTCGAGCAACGCATTCCTGCTGCTGAAGTGGGCAGGCGTGGCCTATATGGCATGGCTGGGTGTGACGCAAATCGTCTCGGCCAAGCGGTTGAGCGATGTGGCAGTGACACGCCAGACGACCGGGACTCAACAGGCAGCCAGTTTCAGGGCGGGGTTTCTGACCGGCGTGCTGAACCCCAAGGCCATTCTTTTCTATGTCGTCTTTCTCGCGCAGTTCATGAACCCGGACCTCCCAATGACGCCGCAATTCCTGATCCTGTTGACCACCTCCGGCGGCGTCGTTTTCTTCGTGCTCATGGGGTACGCGCTGGTGGCGGCGCAGGCCAGACGCCAGATGCGCAGCCTGCGGGCGCGCAGGGCAATGGGGTATGCAGGCGGGTCGTTCCTGTTGGGTGGCAGCATGCTGATGGCCACAAACCGATGATCGGTTTTGCCTGGCGGTGCAGGTGATTGTTCGGGAGTGAGGCCGGTCGCTTACCGCGTCGGGCGCGTGTCCGGCAGATGAATGTTAGCGACCTGTTCGGCAATCGGATCGGTGGACAGGGGATGCGTATCGGCAGTGAAGGCGGAGGGATCTTTCATCTTCTGCCAGCTGCCGCCGATGTAGACCTCAAGCCCTGAAAACTTGGATTTGTAGCCCATCTTCTGACTGCCCGGCACCCAGTAGCCCAGATAGACATAGGGCAGCCCCGCCTCTTCGGCGATCTTGATGTGATCGAGGATCATGTAAGT
This sequence comes from uncultured Roseobacter sp., assembly GCF_947492555.1. GTDB lineage: Bacteria > Pseudomonadota > Alphaproteobacteria > Rhodobacterales > Rhodobacteraceae > Roseobacter. Next base: position 1,083,330 of record NZ_CANLNE010000003.1, on the reverse strand, counting down.
ACCCAGCGAGCGTTTCGGATGACCGGGCTCGTAGAAGGAATAAACCATGCTCAGCCCGTCCGAGAGTACATCCGTCAGGCTGACACCAATCAATCCGCCGCCGTCCTTGTCGGTATATTCCACCACCCGGCTGCGGATCGGTGTCTCCTCGATCATCGCCGCGAACTCGAAGACATCCATATCCGCCATGCCGCCCTCGGCGTGGCGGCTGTCCAGATAGGTCCGGAAGAGCTCGTATTGCTCCTCGGAGGCCCAGGGGGATGTGGCCTGCCGGTCCAGGTCGGCGTTGCGGTTGATGGTTCGGCGCTGGCTGCGCGAGGCGGTGAAAGCGGAGACATCAATGCGCGCGCTCAGACAGGCGGAACACTCCGCACAGGAGGGGCGATAGAGGACGTTCTGCGAGCGGCGGAATCCTTGCTGGGACAGGCTGTCGTTCAGCTTGCTGGCGTTTTCGCCCTGTAGCGCCGTGAACAGCTTACGCTCCATGCGCCCCTCCAGATAGGGGCACGGTTGTGGGGCAGTTACGTAGAACTGCGGAGCGATGGGCAGTGTGTGGCGCATGGGATTCCAGAGGTTGTCCGCGTCAGAATAGCAAGACGCGCGCCAGCCGCCAACCCGAAGTTTACAACCCTAGCGGTGGACAGCGCGGCGGTTGATCATGACCGTCCCCAAGGCGTGATCGCTCAGGCCCTGACCCCGTTCCGTCGTGGCCATGAGCACCATGGAGATCAGCTGCAAGGGCGCCAGACCCCAGCTGATGGTATACCCCAGCGTATGGGCAAAGGCGCCGCCCATATCAAGCTGCGTGCCACGTGATGTGCGCAGTTCAATCGCGAAGAGGCGCATGCCCCAGGTGGCGGAGCCATTGGCGATCGTGATCATGCGGTAGATGAAGCCCACCACCAGAAACAGCAACGGGAAAAAGAACAGCCCGGTGAAGGCTGTGAAGGGCAGGATCACAAGGCAGGCCAGAAAGGTCAGAACCGCATCGACGCCCCAGGCCATGAAGCGTTTGAGCGGAACGTCCTTGTAAAAGTCCGGTTGGGTTTGCGGGTCGGGCGTGGCCATTTTGGGGAACCTTGCGATGGGAATGGGAAGTGCCGGGACTTGCCCCGGCACATCTTCGGTCAGGCGTTTGCCGTGCCGTCGTCATTTTTGTCGGCGCGGTCGTTCATGAACTGGTCAAATTCTGCCTTGTCTTTTGCATCGCGCAGACGCTCAAGGAAAGCCTCGAATTGCTGTTGTTCATCTTCCAGACGGCGCAGCGTGTCCGCCTTGTAGGCGTCGAAGGCCGAATTGCCGCTGGGCCGCATGGCGCGCATGCCATGGCGCATCGAGGTGGACTTACGGCTGCAGGATGTGAACATGCGTTTGCTCCAGATCATGTAAAAGAGAAGGGCGAGACCCACGGGCCAAAGGAAGACAAATCCAAGGACCATGGCGGCAATCCACGCGCCCTTACCTTTGGAATCAAGCCAGCCTTCGGCGCGGGAGAACCAACCGGGCTGGCTGGGCAGGGGTGTCATTTGTGTCGCGGTGGTCATCAAAGTGCCTTTCTGTTCGGGTTATCGGATCCCCGTGTCGTTGGGGATGTGAATGTCTTTCACATTACATAGATTGGCATGGGCGCGCGTCCTTACAAGGCTTTATGTGAATGTTTTTTACATTAATTCGTTTAAGTGTTAAAAATCAGGTAGTTAATCTGTAAAAATTCACTGATTCCACTGTGAGCAGCAAGACGCAAAGACCCTTCTCCACGGGAAAACACCGGTGCGAAGGCCCATTGACCTCAACGCCATCTGTGGCAAAAGCTGGCACATGAGCCTTGCCCGCCTTATGACCCGTTGCCCGCGCGCCTTTGACCCGGAGAGGGGGCAGGAGGCGGTGGATGCTGTCGCGGATATTCCCTCTGATCTGCAGGACCTCATCAGGGGGACCGCCGGTTCAAGCCCCTATCTGGCTGGTCTCATCGGAAAGGAAGCGGTCTGGTTGCCAAGGGCGCTCGCCGACCCGGACAATACGTTACAGACCGAAATCACAATCGCACGGGACGCGGGTGCAGACGGGTTGGCGGACGTTTTGCGGCAGGGCAAGCGACGGGTCGCGCTCCTGACCGCCCTGGCGGATTTGAGCGGTGCCTGGCCCTTGCACCGAGTGACCGGTGCCCTGACAGATTTTGCAGACGCCGCCTGCCAATCCGCGCTGCGGGCGGGTCTCGCCGTCCAGATCAAACGCGGCAAACTGCCGGGCAAGACCGAAGAAGATCTTCAGGACGCCGCAGGCATGTGCGTTCTGGCCATGGGCAAGATGGGGGCAGGGGAGCTCAATTACTCCTCCGACATCGACCTGATTTGCCTCTTTGACGAGACGCGGTTTGATCCATCGGATTTCCACGACGCCCGCGCCAGTTTCGTGCGGGCCACTCGCGCCATGACCGCCACGCTGAGCGAGATGACCGCGCAAGGCTACGTGTTCCGCACCGATCTGCGCCTGCGTCCCGATCCGGCCGTCACGCCGGTTTGCATGGCGATGGAGGCCGCCGAACGCTACTACGAAAGCCTCGGCCGCACGTGGGAGCGTGCGGCCTATATCAAGGCGCGCGTCGCCGCGGGGGATCAGATGGCGGGCGGGCGGTTCCTGCAGGAGCTGTCGCCTTTTGTCTGGCGCAGGCATCTCGACTTCGCCGCTATTCAGGACGCCCATGACATGCGTCTCGCCATCCGGGAGCACAAGGGGCTCGGCGGTCCGATCACCCTGCCGGGGCACAACATGAAACTGGGTCGCGGCGGCATTCGCGAGATTGAGTTCTTTACCCAGACCCGGCAGCTGATTGCCGGTGGGCGTGATCCGGAGTTGCGCCTTCGTGGCACGGTCGAAAGCCTTGCTGCCCTTGCGGAAAAGGATTGGGTGCCCGCCGATATGGCGCAGACGCTCGCGGATCACTACATCGCGCACCGCACTGTGGAACACCGGCTGCAGATGGTTCAGGACGCCCAGACCCACAGCCTGCCACAGACGGACGAGGGCTTTGAGCGCCTGGCCTGCCTGATGGACCGCGACAGCGCCGCGTTGCAGGCGGAACTGGCGGAACGGCTGGAAGCGGTACACGAAATGACCGAAGGGTTTTTTGCCCCAGCGAAACCTGACACCGCCGCGCCGGGTATTCTGGATGATGATATGCTGTCGCGCTGGCTCGGCTATCCCGCCCTGCGCAGCGAGCGCAGCCGCGCGATCTTTCAGCGCCTGCGCCCGGATTTGCTGACGCGACTGGCGCAATCCTCGCGGCCCGAAGAGGCCTTGCGCGCCTTTGACGGCTTCCTTGCCGGGTTGCCTGCCGGGGTACAGCTCTTTTCCCTGCTCGAGGCGAACCCGCAACTCACCGATCTTCTGATCGACATCACCGGCACCTCGCCCGAACTGGCGCAATACCTGTCGCAGAATGCAGGCGTCTTCGATGCGGTCATCGGGGGGGATTTCTTTACCGATTGGCCCGGTCAGGCAGGATTGGAACCCCTGCTGCTCCAGCGCCTGAACGCAGAGGCGGACTACGAGGCGCAACTGGATGCCACCCGGCGCTGGCGCAAGGAATGGCATTTCCGCATCGGTGTGCATCTGTTGCGCGGGTTGATTGATGCGGACGTTGCGGGCCGACAGTATGCCGATCTGGCGCGGGCGGTGCTGGCGGTTCTGTGGCCGCTGGTGATCGCGCAGTTCGCCAAACGGCACGGGCCACCGCCGGGCCGCGGGGCCGTGGTGCTCGGCATGGGGTCACTGGGCGCCGGGCGGCTCAACGCCGGGTCCGACCTGGACCTGATCGTGGTTTACGATCCGCTGGGCAGCGATATGTCTGACGGGCAGAAACCCCTGTCGACCAGACCCTACTACGCGCGGCTGACGCAGGCATTGATCACCGCGCTGACGGCACCGATGGCGCAGGGACGGCTCTTCGAGGTGGACATGCGGCTGCGGCCCTCCGGCAATCAGGGGCCGGTGGCCACCAGCTGGGCCTCCTTTCAAAGCTATCAGCAGGAGCAGGCCTGGGTCTGGGAGCATCTGGCACTGACGCGCGCGTGTGTCGTCGCGGGGCCGGAGGATTTGGCAAAGGATGTGGAGCGCTTTCGACAAGAGTTGTTGAGCGCCCCGCGTGATGCGGCGAAAACGCTGATGGAGGTCGCCGAGATGCGCGACCGTATCCGCGCTGCCAAAAGCCCTGCCAACCTGTGGGACGCCAAGATCGGACCCGGCAGGCTGCAGGAAATCGAGTTGATCGCACAGGCAGGCGCCTTGCTGCAGGGTGATGTGAGCGGCCAGACCGAGGCAGGCCTGCGGGCCGCTGTCGCTGCGGGGCTTTTAGATGACGCATCAGGGCGGGACCTGTGCGCGCACTATGCCTTTTATTCCCGCGTGTATCAGGTGGCGCGCCTGCTGTCGGACCAACCGCTCGATGCGGAGACGCTGGGCCCGGCGGGACAGGCGTTTTTGTTGCGCGCCCTGGAGGAGGAGACGATGACCAGCCTGCAAGACCGGCTTTCGACCAGCTATGCCCGATCAGAGGCTCTCCTTGACGCCGCGCTTTCGGCGCCCAAGGCGGAGGATGCCCCATGAAGGGCGACGAGAACGATCCCAAGGGGCTGATCTTTGAGGCCTATCGCATCGAGGGCATTACCGATGCCGAGTGCCGGACCATTTTCCTCGATTGGGCGCTCAGCCTGCCGCCGGAGCGCGAAACGGCACAGGCGCTTCAATTGCTGGTCACGCAATACGGGGCGCTGCACGCCGACCATCCGATGACCGCTGTCATGACCGGAGGTCTGTCGGGCATGGCCACCCCGAAAAGACGTGGCGGCTGGCGATCGCGCCCGAGAAACTAACCGTTTTCAGCGAATTCGGAACAGTTTTAGCTAAAATTCGTCACAATTCAGCCTCAGTCGGTGGGTATCTACGCCTTCGAAGTACACAGGCGTGCAGAATGTCGCCCTTAGTGGAGACACGATATGAAACCGATGAAACTGATTACAGCACTGGGCTTTGCCGCGCTGATAGCGGGCTGCGCGACGACAGATACAGCCAGCCGGAACGCCCCGTTCAACACGCCGGGCGCAACGAATGCACCTACGACGCAAGCCCTTGTGGACACAGGCGTTTTTGAGGTTGCAGAACCCTCTTGGAATATCCAGCGCGTGAACGTGATCGTGCCGGAGACACTGGTGGTCTCGGAGGCCAATAGTTACTACCCCTCCGGCGACATCGTATGGCGCGGTGATCCCGCCGGGGATCGCCATGCACAGGTCAAAGCCATCTTTGAGAACGCCATGGCGCGAGGCACCGATGACATGGACAAGGGGCAACCCGTTATTCTCGATGTGCAGGTATTCCGCTTTCACGCCCTGACCGAGAAGACCCGTTATACTATTGGTGGCGTGCATTCGATTACCTTCGGCGTGAGCTTGCGCGATGCGGAAACAGGCGCGCTCCTGGGGGAACGCCGTGTGGTCAAAGCCGACCTGAAAGGGTTCGGCGGCCAGCAAGCCATTGACGCTGAGCGTCAGGGGCTGACCCAGAAGGTGCGGATCACCGATCACCTTGCCAAGGTTATCGAGGCCGAGCTTGCCAGTGCCGAGGGCTACACCAATCAGCGGCTGGGTCTGGTTCAGGCGATCAACAATACATTCTGATCTTTCACCCAGTCGTGGAAGGGATTAGAGGAGGGCGCTATGACAGCGCCCTTTTCTGCATCTGATGCACCCGTTACCGATTTACCCGTCGTCCGGCTGCGACCCAAGGCCAATGCCCGTGCGATCCGACACGGGTTTCCCTGGGTCTATGCCAATGAACTAGTGACCGACCGGCGTACCAAGGCCTTGCCCTCCGGCGCGCTGGCCCAATTGCAGGATGACGCGCGCAATCCTATGGGCATCGTTGGCGTGACTCCCACCTCCAAGATCATCGCGCGGGTGCTGGACCGGGATCCTGCAGCGCAGATTGATCAGAGCTGGTTCGAGGCGCGGCTGGTCCGGGCTTTGGCCTTACGCACGCGCCTGTTCGACGCGCCCTATTACCGGTTGGTGCATGCAGAGGCAGACGGCTTGCCGGGTGTGATCATCGACCGGTTTGGCGAGACCTGTGTCATCCAGCCGAACGCCGCCTGGGCGGATGCCTTGCTCTCGCCGCTGGTCGCAGCCCTGCAATCGGTGACGGGTGTGCAGACGGTGTTGAAAAACGCCTCTGGCCGGACGCGGGGGCTGGAAGGTCTGGATGATGTAAACGCTGTTCTCGCGGGGACAGCACCCGACGCGCCGATACCCGTGCCGATGAATGGCGCGACCTATATGGCAGACCTGACCGGCGGGCAGAAGACCGGGCTCTTTTATGACCAACGCCCAAACCATGCCTTTGCCGCAGCGCTGGCGCGCGACGCACGGGTGCTGGATGTCTTTAGCCACGTGGGCGGGTTTTCCCTTGCCGCATTGGCGGGTGGGGCGGAGCGGGCCTTGGCCGTGGATGGCGCGCAACCCGCGCTGGATCTGGCGCAGGCCAGTGCAGAGGCGATGGGCGTGGCGGACAGATTCGCGACGCGACGTGGCGACGCCTTCGAGGTTCTGACAGCCCTGCGTGAAGAGGGCGCGGAATTTGATGTGGTGATCTGTGATCCGCCGGCCTTTGCGCCGACGCGCCCGGCGTTGGAGGCAGGGCTGCGCGCCTATGAGCGTGTGGCGCGGCTGGCGGCCGGGTTGGTGGCTGAAAACGGTATTCTGGGCCTGTGTTCCTGCTCCCATGCGGCCGATCTTGCTGCCTTTCGCGGGGCCAGCGTGCGCGGTACTGGTCGGGCAGGGCGTCGGGCCGCGCTGATCCACACCGGGTTCGCGGGCCCCGATCATCCGCAACTGCCGCAGCTGGCGGAAAGCGGTTATCTCAAGTCCCTGTTCTTTCGGTTGTAATCCATGAAAATCACCATCGACGCCTGCGTTCTCTATCCCACGGTGATGCGGGAGATGGTGCTGGGCGTTGCAGCCACCGGCGCGTTCGCGCCGGTCTGGTCACCCCGCATTCTGGAGGAATGGGCCCGTGCCGCGATCAAGCTCGGCCCGCTGGGAGAGACGCAGGCGCGCAGTGAAATCGCGCTGTTGCGGTCGGCCTGGCCGGATGCCGAAGCACCTGCCGTACCGCAGACCGAGAACCGTCTATGGTTGCCGGACGAAAACGATATCCACGTGCTTGCCACAGCGGTTTCGACATCAAGTGATGCAATCATGACGCTGAACGCAAAGGATTTTCCAAAGGGTGCGCTGGCGGAGGAAGGTCTGTCGCGGCTGGCGCCGGATGAGTTCCTGTACGCGCAGTTGGGCCAGAGACCGGATGCCGTGCGTGCGGTAGCGGACAGGGTTTTGGGCGAGGCACAACGTCTTTCCGGTCAGCCCTGGGAGATGCGTGCGCTGCTGAAAAAGGCCCGGTTGCCGCGTGTCGCAAAAGCTTTGACACAGCCCGGCTGAGACCTACTCCGTCACGGCCCATTTCGCTTCGAGCGCTTTCAGGGCGGCCACCCGATCCTGGGTTTTGGGGTGGCTCATCAACCAGGCGGGCACGGCACCGCCGTTCTGTTGTGTCAGCTTGTCCAGTTTTTCAAACAGGCTGATCTGCGGGGCCACGCCGATGCCTGCCTTGGTCAGCAGCGCCGCTGCGTAGGCATCGGCCTCATATTCATCCGACCGGGACAGCCGCGCGGCCAGCAGGGTGGTCAGCATGCCCGCCAGCCAGACCCCGATCCCCGGAATGAACCGGCCCAAGACCATGGCGAGCGCCGTGCGCAGGGCGTTCTGGCCGGAGAAGTCGATCATCCGCCGCCGCGAATGGCCCAGGGCGACATGGCCCATTTCATGGGCGATCACGCTGGCGATTTCCGTGTCACTAACCTCACCTGCGCGGAATTTATTGTAAAAGCCGCGGGTGATGAAAATGCGTCCGTCTGGTGCCGCCAGCCCGTTGACCGGGTCGATCTCGTAGATGTGCACACGGATGCGCGGCAGGTCCAGCGCGGCCGCCATCCGGTCCATCAGGGCCTTGAGTTTGGCATCCGCCAGTTCGGTGGACCGTGCGTCCAGCTGTTTGGCCGTGCGCCACGCGGAAAAATGGTACATCGCGAGGCCATAGAGAATAGCGAGCAGGATGGGCGTGAATTTGATCATGAGGGGAATATGGGGCCGGGGACCGCAAGCGGCAAGTTCGGGAGCCTCCGGCGGGAATATTTTAGGCCAGAAGAAGCGGGGGACGATCAGCGGCCCAGCAGTTTCATACCGCGTTCGATGCCGGAGAGGGTCATCGGGACCATTGCCTCGGGACCCATCAGATCCTGTATCATCGTGATGGATTGGGTATAGCCCCAGTATTTCTCGGGCACCGGGTTAATCCAGAGCGTCGCGGGCCATTGGTCGCGAAAGCGGGTCAGCCAGGTGGCACCGCTCTCTTCGTTCCAATGCTCGGATGCGCCGCCGGGGTAGGCGATTTCATAAGGTGACATGGAGGCATCGCCCACGAAGATGCATTTGTAGTCCGGCCCGAAAGTGCGCAGCACCTCATGCGTGGGGATTTGCGCGTCCCAGCGGCGGCGGTTGTCCCGCCAGAGCCCTTCATAGACGCAATTGTGAAAGTAGTAGTGTTCCATGTGTTTGAATTCGACACGTGCGGCGGAGAAAAGCTCTTCCACCACTTTCACGTGGGCGTCCATGGAACCGCCCACATCGAGAAACAGCAGCACCTTGACCGCGTTGCGCCGTTCGGGCCGGGTTTTCACGTCGAGATAGCCGTGTTCCGCCGTGGCGCGGATGGTGCCGCCCAGATCAAGCTCTTCGTTTGCGCCGTCACGGGCCCAGCGGCGCAGCCGTTTCAGCGCGACCTTGATGTTTCGTGTGCCCAGCTCGACCGTGTCGTCGAGGTTCTTGAATTCACGTTTGTCCCAGACCTTGGTCGCCCGCTGGTGGCGCGAGCGGTCCTGACCGATGCGCACACCTTCGGGGTTGTAGCCGTAGGCGCCGAAGGGCGAGGTGCCAGCGGTGCCGATCCATTTGTTCCCGCCCTGGTGCCGCCCTTGCTGCTCTTCAAGACGTTTCCTGAGCGTTTCCATGAGCTTGTCAAAACCACCCAGAGCGTCAATCTCGGCCTTTTCCTCCGCTGTCAGGTGCTTTTCAGCCATTTTCTCAAGCCAGTCGGCGGGGATGTCCATGGCCTCCATCACCTCCTGCACCGAGATGCTTTCCAACCCGGAGAAGGCCGCTGCAAAGGCGCGGTCGAACTTGTCGATGTTGCGTTCGTCCTTCACCAGTGTGACGCGGGCCAGATAGTAAAACGCCTCGACATCATAGGTTGCCAGCCCGGCCTGCATGGCTTCGAGAAAAGATAGGAATTCCCGCAACGACACGGGAACGGCATTCTTGCGCAGAGCATCGAAGAAGGGCAGGAACATGACGTAAGATTATACCAGCAGCCTGTCGATCACCACCGTCAGGACCATGCCGACAATTATGAAGGCCATCGCATAACCGGCTGCATATTGCGCGATATCCTTGCGGTTGCCCTTACGGCGCGCAGCGGTAATGCCGCCGATGATGGCGCCCAGAATGGCAGCTGCGATTACGATCATTCGGTCCCTCGTTCTTCCTCACGCGCCCCGCTCTCAAAGAAGCAAAGATCAGGCCGGTGGATTTCCGGGATTGAGCGCCGAGATCTCGCGTTGTTTCGCCCGCACGGCCCAATCTGCGCCGAACCCGTAGCGCGCCCATCCCAGACTGTCCAGCCGGACGCTGCGTGCCTCTTCGACGCGCCCCTCCAAGCTCAGAGCCTCGGCGCGGAGCAACTGCAGCGTCGCCAGCAGTGCCGCGTTCTGAGACCTGCGTGCGGGATCGATATGTGGGTCGATCAGGCGCAGAGCGCGCAGTCCATCGCCCTTGACGATTTCATAGGCGGCCAGCTGCGAGGCAACATAGGCGCGGTGCAGTTTCGTGCCGGGTGATCTGGCATAGAACCGGTCCGCCGCAATATACTGTCGCTGTGCGGCGATGGGGTCTGATCCCTGTAAAACGCGACCCATCGCATAGTGGGCAAAGGCGCGCCGGTTGTCCTGCCATCCCAGCCGCGTCGCGATTGAAACCGCCTTGGCGGCAGCCGCACGGCGTGCCGCAGACCCGGCACCCGGGCCCAAGGCGGTCTGGATTGCCTTGCTCCACTCCTGCGGTGTTGCTGTCGGGCGTGGACGGGGGCCGGTCTGTCCCGCCGGGTTCAGGCGCGCAAAAATCGCGGGCAGGCGACGCAATACCTGGGCGCGTGTCATGCCGGACCGCAAAGCGGGATCATAGGTCGCGCGCAGGATCAGCATGTCGAAATTCGTCAAGACCGTATGCACATTGTCGTCGTTGAAAACCGAATTTGGCAGACGGTAGAGGTCATTGAGTGGTCCCAACGCCTGGGCCAGTTCCTCGTGCAGGCAATCGCGCGCTTCCTGCGGGCTTGCGTCGTTTGGCAGGAAAATTGCCAGTCGGGTTCGGGTTTCCAGCAAAGCCCAGTTGGTGCGCGGGCTGCGCCGGGTCGTACGGAATTCACTCAGCGAGCCCACATTGGGGGCCACGAAGCAGGCTGCTTGCGGCAAAGCACGCCTGATGTCGGCGCGCGAGACGGCCTGGATGGTGATGTTGGCTGTGGAATCCGTTGTCGTCTTGATCTCGATACCGGCCTCATCGCGCAGACGGCCCAGAAGCGCGGTAAGATCGGCAGCCAAAGTGGACGGCGGCGCACCGGTCAGGCGCAGGGTAATAGGTCCTTCGAAACGGGTCAGGACGGGCAGCTCCCGGCCACTTTCCATCTGGAAAGACAGTTCAAGGAAATCGCGCACCAACTCGGCATTGGCAATTGCAGGGCGGCTGATCTGCGCCCGCCCGAAGGTTTTCATCGGGGGCAGGGTGCTGTCGGCAATCACCGCGCGCGAGGCGGTGCCGCCCTGTGTGACCGGCACGCAGGCGTTGAGCACCATGATCAGGGGCAGGATCAGCCGACGCTTCATGCGCGGGCGTACTTGATAAACGGCGTTTTCACACCGATGCGGTCATAAAGCTGGCGCGCGGTGGCGTTGAAATCCTGCGTCAGCCAATAGACGCTGGGTGCCCCTGCGGCATCCGCGGCGGCATAGACCGCTTCCGTCAGCGCGCGTCCAATGCCCTGGCCGCGCACCTCCGGATCCGCATAGAGGTCCTGCAGGTAGCAGACGTTCTTCTCGAATTGGCCATGGCGGTGAAACAGGTAATGGGTCAGCCCCACAAGCCGACCGTCCAGCTCGGCCACCAGGCCGTTGAAATCCTGCGGATCATCTCCCAGCAGCCGGTCGAAATAGAGATCAAAGATGGATTGCGGGCGCGTTGTCTCGTAGAACGCCAGATATGCCGTCCAAAGGGCCGCCCATTGGGGTTTGTCATCCGCGCTTAGGGGACGCACGGAGACACGCGAGGTGTCTGTCATATCTTCAGCCTGCCTATAGCCTCTGCCCGCGATCTTGGCGCCGCGGGTCATTGTGCGGCCACTGTGCAGCTAAGGCAGGGTTCTGTCAAATACGATCAGACGACCCAGTCACCGCCCGCTGCGCGCCAGAAAGGCGAGCCGCTCGAAAAGATGCACATCCTGTTCGTTTTTCAGCAGGGCCCCGTGCAGTTTCGGCAGGGCATTGGCACCGGAGCTTTTGAGGTCTTCGGCGCTGAGATCTTCGGCCAGAAGCAATTTCAACCAGTCCAGCACTTCGGAGGTCGAGGGTTTTTTCTTGAGGCCCGACTGGTCGCGAATCTCGTAGAATTGCGTCAGCGCCGTGGTCAGCAACGCCTCCTTGATGCCGGGGAAGTGCACCTCGACGATCTGGCGCAGGGTCTCCATCTCCGGAAAGCGGATGTAGTGAAAGAAACAGCGCCGCAGGAAGGCATCAGGCAGTTCCTTTTCATTGTTCGAGGTGATGATCACGATGGGCCGGTGCCGCGCGCGGATCGTCTCGCCGGTCTCATAGACAAAGAACTCCATCTTATCGAGTTCCTGCAGCAGATCGTTGGGAAATTCGATGTCGGCCTTGTCGATCTCGTCGATCAGCAGGACGACTTTCTGATCCGCCTCGAAAGCTTCCCAGAGCTTGCCCTTGCGGATGTAGTTCTTCACATCATGCACACGTTCTTCGCCCAGCTGGCTGTCGCGCAGGCGGCTGACGGCGTCATATTCATACAGGCCCTGTTGCGCGTGCGTCGTGGATTTGATGTTCCATTCGATCATCGGCAACTCCAGCGACGCACTGACCTGCCGGGCCAATTCCGTCTTGCCTGTACCCGGCTCCCCCTTCACCAGAAGCGGCCGTTCCAGCGTGACAGCAGCGTTTACGGCGATTGTCAGGTCGTCGGTGGCGATGTAGTCGGCGGTGCCTTGGAATTTCATGTATCGTCAACCCTTTGTGGCGCGCGGTGTTGTGATGCTTTTAGCCAGAATTCTTCCGGATTGTGTAGTGACAATCGAAAGGACGTGGGGTAGATCGTGGCGCATGGGGGCACTTGGCCTGAGGACAAGTCGCGTATGAATGACGTTAGCCACGTTGAGGGGAAGCAAATGAAACAGGAACTGTTTCTGCCGGATGATTATCGTCCGGCCGAAGATGAGCCGTTCATGAACGAACGCCAGGTTGAGTATTTCCGCCGTAAGCTATTGAACTGGCGCGCCGAGCTTCTGGCGGGGTCCAAGGATACCATCGAAGGGCTGCAGGATGGCACCCGCAATATTCCCGACGTGGCGGACCGTGCCTCCGAGGAAACCGACCGCGCGCTGGAACTGCGCACCCGGGATCGTCAGCGCAAGCTGGTCAGCAAGATCGACGGGGCCTTGCGCCGGATCGAAGAGGGCGAGTTTGGTTACTGCTCGGTGACGGGTGAACCGATCTCGCTGAAGCGTCTCGACGCGCGCCCGATTGCCACGATGAGCCTTGAGGCGCAGGAACGCCACGAGCGCCGCGAGAAGGTACACCGCGACGATTGATCCCACGCGGACAGATCGCAATGAACGTAAAAGCGTCGGAGCCAGGGCTTCGGCGTTTTTGTTTGAAGGGACTTCGATGATGAGGAATGTCATTGTGGTGGGCGCCGGGATTGGCGGGTTGGCTGCGGCCACGGCCCTGGCACGCCAGGGGGTCGCCGTCACACTCTACGAAAAAGCGCCGCAGATCGCGGAAGTGGGTGCCGGTCTGCAGATCAGTCCCAATGGTCTGGCCGTGTTGCGCGCTTTGGGGTTCGAAGACGCGCTGGAACGGGCCGGGGCGGTCCGTGCCAGATCCGTCGTCCTGGAAGACTACAAGGCCGGGGCGGAGGTTGCGCGGCTGGATCTGACGCGGTTGCAGGACCAGAAATACCTGTTTGTACATCGCCATGATCTGATCCGTGTGTTGGCCAGCGCAGCCAAGCAGGCGAACGTGACGCTGGAATTGGGCCAGGAGGTGACGGGGGTCTCGCCCGGTGCCTTGCCGGAGGTGCGACTTGCTGCGGGTCAAACCGTGCGGGCGGAAGCGGTGATCTGCGCGGATGGCATCCATTCTATCGGTCGGGATGTTGTCTCGCCCGGGTCGGCAGCGGCTTTCACCGGGCAGGTGGCGTGGCGGGCAACCGTGCCGGCGCAAGCTCCGATGCCGGAGGTGCGGGTGACAATGGGGCCGGGCCGTCATCTTGTACGCTACCCGCTAAAGGCTGGGTCACTGACGAACATCGTTGCTGTGCAGGAACGTGACGCCTGGGCGGAAGAAGGCTGGCATCACGGGGATGACCCTGAAAACCTGCGGGCCGCGTTTGAAGATTTTGGAGGTCCCGCGGCGGATCTTTTGCAGCGGGTGGAGGAGGTGTCGCTGTGGGGCTTGTTCCGGCACCCGGTGGCTGAGACCTGGAGCGCGGGGAATGTGGCTTTGCTGGGGGATGCAGCGCATCCGACCCTGCCGTTTCTGGCGCAGGGGGCCAATCTGGCGCTGGAAGATGCCTGGGTGCTTGCGACCTGCCTGATGGACGGGCGCGCGGACAAGTACGAGGAGATCCGCAAGGCGCGGGCCACCCGCGTGATCGACGCCGCCAGCGGCAATGCCTGGAAGTACCATTTGCAAGAAGGGCCCGTGCGGCGGCTTGCGCATCTGGGGCTGTCACTGGGCAGTCGCTTGACGCCGGGACTGATGATGCGGCAATTCGACTGGCTCTACCGGCACGATGTGACCAAGGCGTGATCCGACGGCGCGCGGCGTTGCCGCGCACGCCATGATTTGGTTTTGGGCGGGCCCAAAACGGCGCCTTGCGGATGGCTTATGCGGGACGCGACCGTTGCAGCATGCCGAAGAGATCGCGCGGATCGTCCGGGTCGGCCAGTAGGTCCAGTGGGTGGAACAATTGCGTCTCTTCGATCTGGTCGCGCACGTAGCGCAGGGCGCTGAAATCCTCGATGGCGAACCCGACGGAATCAAAGAGCGTGATCTGTTCGGGGCTGTGTCGCCCCTCGGCCTGACCTGTCAGCACCTGCCAGATTTCGGTGACGGGGTGAGTTGCCGGCAATTGCTGTATTTCTCCTTCGATCCGGGTCTGTTCGGGGTATTCCACGAAGATGTCGGAGCGGTGCAGGATCGCGGGTGCCAGTTCCGTTTTGCCCGGACAGTCGCCGCCGATGGCGTTGATGTGCACGCCCGCGCCGATCATGTTGTCCGTCAGGATGGTGGCATATTGCTTGTCGGCGGTGCAGGTGGTGATGATCTGCGCGCCGAGGATGGCCTCTTCCGCCGTGGTGCAGGGCGTGACCTTCAAACCGATCCCGGCAAGATTGGTCGCGCATTTCTCAGTTGCAGCCGCGTCCGTATCATAAAGTCGCACTTCCTCGATCCCGCAGATTGCCTTCATCGCCAGAGTCTGGAATTCCGACTGGGCGCCATTGCCGATCATCGCCATGACGGTGCTGCCCTTGGGGGCCAGCGTGCGGGCGACGAGGGCCGAGGTGGCCGCCGTGCGCAGGGCCGTCAGCAGGGTCATTTCGCTGAGCAGGACGGGATAGCCGTTGCCCACATCCGCCAGCAGGCCAAAGGCGGTGACGGTCTGCAGCCCTTCGGCCGTGTTCTTGGGATGGCCATTGACGTATTTGAACCCGTAGACCTCGCCGTCGGAGGTTGGCATCAGTTCAATCACGCCTTCGGCGGAATGGCTGGCCACGCGCGGGGTCTTGTCGAAAAGCTGCCAGCGCTTGAAATCGGCCTCGATGTAATCGGCCAGGCCGCGCAACATGTCCTCGACCCCGATATGGTGGATGAGCTGCATCATGTGATCGACGGAGACGAAGGGGACGAGGGCCTTGTCGGAGGGGGTAAGCGTGGTCATGGCGGGGCCTTTCTATGTGCGGCGCGACAGGTGAAGACCTGCAATCATGCAGCGGACGGAACCGCCTGCGGTCTCAAGAGTGGGAATGCTCAGCGGCAGGAGGCGCGCATGAGCTTCGATCCGGGTGATTTGCTCTGGGGTCAGCGCATCGAGGGCGCGGGCAGAGAGGGCCAGCAGGGTGCCGTCACGCCCGCAAAGCTCGATCGCATTGCCGGCGAATGCGCCGATCTGATGCGGTGTGAGCGCGATGACATCCCGCCCGGTTTCGGCGAGACGATCTGCCACCATGGCACGGCGGGCGGGATCGGTGATCATCTCCAGCCCGACAAGGGCCATATGAGTGCCAATCGCCATCAGGACATTGGTGTGATAGACGGGGCGGCCCTGCGCGTCTGCGGCGTCAAAGGCGATGGGTTCAAAGTTGAAATGCGTGCAGAAGCGTTCGAGGATGACCGGATCGGCGCGATGGGATTTGGCCACGTAGGCCACCCGCGCGATGTGGTCGAGCACCATGGCCCCGGTGCCCTCCAGCGCCAGCCCGTCGTGCTCGAGACCCGAATAATCGATCACATCCTGCACGCGGTAGTTTGCCTTCAGGCTGTCGATCACGTCCCATCGGCGCTCGCGGCGCCGGTTGGTGGCATACATCGGGTAAACCGCGATGTGCCCGCCCGCGTGGGTGGAAAACCAGTTGTTGGGAAACACGGAATCCGGTGTGTCCGTGCCGGTGTCGTCGAAAACATGCACGGTCACGCCTGCGGCGCGCAGGCTGTCCACCACATGGTCGAATTCCATGCGGGCACGGGGGGCAACCTCGCCCTGATCCGGCGTCTGAAAGGCATTGTCACGTTGCGTTTCGGGATTCGAGCGGAAGTGATGCGGACGGATCATGACCACGGCAGAGGGGGCTTGGACCTGCACGCTCAGAACGCCCGTGTCGGCCGGTCAAAGACCCGGCGACCCAAAGCGGAGGCGGCCAGATCGACCATGACCTGCGCCGTGCGGCCGCGTTCATCGAGGAAGGGGTTCAGTTCTACCAGATCAAGGGAGGTCATCAGCCCGCTGTCATGCAGCATCTCCATGACCAGATGACCTTCGCGGATCGTGGCACCACCGGGCACCGTGGTGCCGACCGCAGGGGCCACGCTGGGGTCGAGAAAGTCTACGTCCAACGAGACATGCAGCATGCCGTTCGCCGCCGCCACACGCTGCAGAAAACTGGCCAGCGGCTTGGCGATGCCGGATTCGTCGATGTCGCGCATATCCACCCGATGGATCGCCGTGTCCTGCAAGGCCGCGCGTTCGGCGTCATCCACAGAGCGCAGCCCGATGATGGCGATGTTTTCCTGCGGCAGGGGCGTGCCCAGCGGTGGAAAGCCCTCGAAATCGGGCCGCCCGGTCACGTAGCCCAGAGGCGTGCCATGCAGATTGCCACTGTCCGTGGTCGCCAGGGTGTGAAAATCGCTATGGGCATCAAGCCAGAGCACAAAGAGAGGCCGCTTGACGGTCTCGGCGTGGCGCATCGCGCCCAGCACGGTACCCAGCGCCAGTGAATGATCGCCGCCCATGAAAATGGGGAGACCGTCCTGCAAACCGGCCTCCGCCGCCTCCGCGAGGGCGGTGGTCCAGCCGATGGTCTCCTCCAACGCGTGCAGGCGGTCGTGAGGCGTTGCCGTAAAATCCGTCGGCGCGACGTTACCGCGATCCTCGACGCGGTGGCCAAGCCCCTCCAGCGCCTCCGCCAGACCGGCGGTGCGGTAGGCATCCGGTCCCATCAGGCAGCCGCGACGGCGTTTGCCACTGTCGACAGGTGCGCCATAGAGAATGCAGGTCTGATGGGTCATGAGAGGCTCCGGTCCATGGATTTTCACCACGATACTGACCGATACGGACGGTATACAAGCGTACAATTTGAGCGTATCGAAATTCAATTGATCAGAATGGAAATCTGAAATGGACGAAACGGACAAACGTCTTGTCAGCGTGCTGCGCCATGACGCACGCGCTTCATTGTCTGACCTTGCCGGTATGTTGGGGCTGACGCGCGCAACGGTGCGCAGCCGTCTGGCGAAATTGCAGGAGCGCGGGGACATCCTCGGATTTTCGGTGGTGATGAAAGAGGATCATCTCACGGATCCCGTGCGCGGGTTGATGATGATCGCCATCGAGGGACGCGGCACGGACCGCATTCTGCGTCATCTCTCCGGCATGCCGGAAGTGCGGCGGGTGCATTCCACTAATGGCCGCTGGGACGTGATCGTTGAAATCGGGACAGAGACGTTGGAACGTTTCGACCAGATCCTATTTCAGGTGCGGCGGCTGGACGGGGTGACAGCCAGTGAGACGAGCCTCCTGCTCAGCACCCGCAAGGCAAGCTAGGCGCGGCGCAGCGCTGTCAGCCAGAGAGCCACCAGCCCCAGCGACAGAAGGGCATTCCATCCCGCCATGCTGATGCCCAGCAGTTCCCAGGCGATGTCGTCGCAGCGGACCAGCGGTGCGGTCATGATCTGATCCAGCAAGGCATCCGCGCTGAGCCCGCCGACCGGGCCGGACGTGCAGGTCGTTGGGCCTTCCCACCACCCCTGTTCGACCCCGACATGGAAGGCGCCGATCCCTGCCGTGAGCAAAGCGGCCAATGCGCCCAATGCGATCAGAATCCCGCTTTGAACCCGCAGCGCGATCAGGCCGATGACGATGGCGATGACATGCGGATAGCGCTGCCAGATGCAGAGCTTGCAAGGGGGCACGCCACCGAGATGCTGAAACGCAAAAGCGGCAATCAGCAACGTAGCGGAGCCTGCAGCGGCAAGAGCAATGGCATAGGATCGGGTCATAGAAACTTCAGCGCAAAGAAACCGCCCACCAGAAGGACAATGAACAGAGTGAACATCAGGCCGAGGCGTTTTTCAATGAAGTCGCGGATCGGCGCGCCGAACTTCCACAACAGGAAGGCGACGAGGAAAAACCGTAATCCGCGGGCCAGGATGGAGGTCGCGATGAAAGTGCCCAGCGGCATCGATGTCCAGCCGGACATGATGGTGATGACCTTATAGGGGAAGGGGGTTACACCCGCGGTGAGCACGGCCCAGAAGCCCAGGTCGTTGAAGCGGGTGTTGAACGCTTCCATGGCCTCGGCCTTGCCCAGTGTCTCCAGAATCGGGCGTCCGACGGCGTCAAATGCAAAGGCGCCGATGGCATAACCCAGCATGCCGCCCAGCACCGAGGCCACCAGCGCCACGCCGGCGATCAGCCATGCGCGCGAGGGCCGCGCGATGATCATCGGAATCATCAGCACATCGGGAGGGATCGGGAAGACGGAGCTTTCGATGAAGCTGACAAATGCCAGAACCCAAAGGGCCTGAGGGTGGTCGACCTTGCTCAATGTCCAGTCGTAGAGTTTGCGCAACATGGTCGCCATTTCCCTTTGTCCGAGCTGTGCAAGAGCATGGGCAGGATGCGGGGTCAAGCGGCGCGCCAATGATTGAGTGCAAAATCCTCTTGCCCGCAGCACGGCCACGCGGTAAGCCGCTGTCGTTGCCCAAGTGGCGGAATGGTAGACGCAGGGGATTCAAAATCCCCCGCCTTCGGGCGTGCCGGTTCGAGTCCGGCCTTGGGTACCACATTGGCAACTTTTCCCGCCGGGCGGGATTTTTCCTTTCGACAATGAGGGACCAGCACAGTCCAAAATGATTCGCGATACAGCGCAACTGTGCATGCGTGTGCATAAGTAGATTTGATTCCTCGATATTGTTGAGTTTGCGGCAAGAATGTGGCGACAAATAGGTCACAAAAACGTTCCCGCATAACGGGACATATTGTTTCCCAAATGGAAACGCAAAGGCCGTCAGCGGCCGCGCGGCAAAGATGCTGAAGAGAACTAGTGGGTTTAAATCATTCGGATTTGATCAAATTTCTCTTACCTGCGCCGTCGAAACAATCTTTCGAATTTTTCCGATTATCAACTGTGAATTGAAATCCATAGGGGGCGCAAGCGCCTTATTTTGGGACTTTTTTTGACAAATTCCCCTTTGTGCGTACGCCTTCGTTCGGTACAAAAATTTCTATGCTTTCTGGGAGCGCTGTTTGTGCTGACGCTCCGGGCGCGGAGAAGCATGCATTCGGTCGGATCATTTGATCTGATCATATTTCCCCGTGCTTTCGAGAGATGTGTGTTTGTGTGCCCGGCACCTGTGCCGTGGAGTGAGTACGAGAACGATTATGGCCCGCAGAGTCCCCAGCTCTGCGGGCAGGTTTAAGGGAAAAGAATGTCTGACAGCACGACCGACCCGAACGCGGCCCATCTTGTTGGCTTTTGGGATTTCCTCGATGGACAAGAGAATGCAGATACCGGTCTCGCGGACGGGATTGCACAGGACGGTCAGGCCTTCGGTGATGCCGAGGCAGAGGACGGGGCGCTGGAACTTGATGGGCGTCGCGACTATTTTTCGACCACGGGGGAAGACGCCCCATTCGATCTGACGGAAGGCACGATCGCCGTGCGGTTTACGCAAGGGGATCAGCCGAACAACTCCACGGATGTGCTGGTCAATCGCGGCGAATTCAATGACCGGATGCACGACGGCTACTTTGCCTTGGGTGTGACAGGGAATGGCCGGGTCACCGTCACGCATTTTTCCCAGGATGCGCGGCTGTCGCTGAAAACACATAATTGTCTGTTTTCCGAGGGTAATGATGTCCGGGTGACCTATGCGTGGTCTGCTGAGGAAGGCGGAACGCTTCTGGTTGAAAATCTGACCACTGGCGTACGGGACAGCATCGATTTCGATACCATTGGCCTGACCCTTGTCACCGATGACGACGATGGTGAGAATTTTACCTTTGGGGCGCGCGAAACCCGTGAGGATAACTACGGCAAGTATTTTGAAGGAAGCATCGACTCCGTTGCTGTTTACAACCGCGACATCATCAACAACCCGGTGACTGCGGACGGCATCGTATCCGGCTCCATCGATGCAGATCTGATCGATCTGGAGTACACCGGTGATCCCGAAGGTGACCGGATCGATGCCTCCGACGCTGTGCTGCCGGGCGAAGGACCCCAGGATGATATCGTCGATGCCGGCGCCGGCAATGACACGGTTGAGGCCGGCGCTGGCAATGATGACGTTTATGCCGGGTCCGGATCGGATGTGGTCGACGGTGGCGCAGGAAATGATCTGATCTACGGGGACCGAACGCTGGCGGGGGACGCACCGGACGGGCCCGAGACGGGTGTTGTGCGCGAAGTGCTGCAATGGGATCTGGCACCCGATCCCAACGGAGAGGACCCGGTAGAGGATAATGACCCTCTGAGCGCTGGATTTCAGCAAAACACAGGATCGGTTAACGTCAGTTTTGCGGTCTTGGGTGACGACGACGGTAGGACTCAGTTTGCGGATAACGCGCAGCTCGTCACCGGGGTCGAGACCGATGGTGATCCTGCGGATGCCAACAGCTCGCTGTCCAGCGTGCTGCGAGGGCAGGATCGTTCCGTCACCTACGAAATCGCATTTGATGCGCCAGTGACGAACGTCGATTTCCGCATCAATGACATCGACGGCGATGGCGTCGTCAGGGTGACTGCCTTTGGTCCGGATGGGACCGAAGTCCCAATTACCATGAGTGCCGGGGGGCGCATTACCCTGCTCGACACCGGAGGGGCCCTGGGCGTTGATACTGCCGATAGCAAAGGCGGATATTTGTCAGATACCAACGCGCTCTATTCCGCGCTGATCGGCATCGCGGGCCCGATCACGCGGATTGTCATCGATCACACGCAAGACGGCGCAGGCGATACCGGGATCAACATCACCGATGTCTATTTCGACGCGGCGGTTGTCCTTGACGATGATGATCTGTCCGGTGGGGACGGTGAGGACACGATCTTTGGCGAGGCTGGGGATGACACGCTCTCCGGGGGGGACGACAACGATACATTGTCCGGCGGGGCCGGAGATGATGAAATCAGTGGTGACGCGGGGGATGACCTGCTCAGCGGGGGCGAGGACGGTGGCCGCGATACGCTCTCGGGCGGAGATGATCGCGACACATTCGTGGATGTGGGCGCAGGTGATCAGATCGATGGTGGCGATGGTGGCGATGATTTCGACACTCTTGACCTGACCGGATCGCAGGGCGACGGCAGTTTCACGCTGCGGTACACATCGGATGACCTTGAAGACGGGGTGGTGTCGTATTTCGACGCCGATGGGAACCCTACCGGGGAGTTGGTTTTCGAGGACATCGAAAACATCGTGGGCGGGCCGACCCCTATCTGCTTCACGCCTGGCACCTTGATCGCGACACCGCAGGGCGAACGTCTGATCGAGGACCTGCGTCCGGGGGACAAGGTGATCACGCGCGACAATGGTATCCAGGACGTCAGCTGGAAAGGGACCCGTGGACTAACAGGTGTGGAGCTGACACGGCATGCCCACCTAAAGCCGATCCGGATCAGCAAGGGCGCGTTGGGAGGCGGTTTGCCGGAACGCGACATGCTTCTCAGTCCCAACCACCGCGTCCTGGTGTGCAGTGACAAGACGGCGCTGTACTTTGAGGAACGTGAGGTATTGGTCGCTGCGAAACACCTGACGGGCATGCCGGGTATCAAGACAGCCGAGGTGCCCTGGACCACCTATATTCACATCATGTTCGCGCAGCACGAGGTTGTGCTGTCAAATGGTACCTGGACGGAAAGCTTCCAACCCGGGGACTACAGTCTGGCGGGCATTGGTAACGCGCAGCGCACTGAGCTTGAACATCTGTTTCCCGAGTTGAAAACGCCGGTTGGGGTGGCCTCTTACCAGGCAGCGCGCCGATCGCTCAAGCGCCATGAAGCAAGGTTGTTGACGCGGTAACGAGGGAGCATTGCGCGGCGCAAGTCAGCCTTGTGCTTTCGTCAACCGGTCTGTTCCGCCCGCCATGTCACCCAGTCTTCGGGTGTGTCGAGATCACGTCGTGCCCGGTTCCCCGGCAAAGGGACAAGGGTTACCCGCCCGTCCGCCTTCGCGACAACTTCACGTCCGCCGCCGTCCCCTTTGAGCGATTTGAACGCCGGAAAGAGATCTGCCGAAAAAACGATTGGATGCCCCGGCTTGCCATCCTCTGTTGCGCCCCGCCAGATCAGTGTTTCTGACTTTAAATCAACGGCCTGAAAGACAGATCTCAAGTCCTGAATGGTCAGTTCCGGAAGATCGGCCAGCAATAACATGGCCGCGGCTGGCGCACCGGGTAAGGCCGCAAAGGCAGTACGCAGGCTGGCGTTCATCCCCTCATCCGCATCCGGAACAGGAACCCGATTTACCGCTAAGGCATCAAGGCATTGATACCTTGGATGTGGCGAAGGGGGCAACGCAACCAGAACCGGCGCATTTGTAACGGCACAGGCGATTTCCGCCTGTCGGCGCAACAAGGGTACGCCTTCGATTTCCTCCAGCAGCTTGTCCGCTCCACGCATGCGTCTGGATTGCCCGGCGGCAAGCAGGATCACGGGAAGGTCGCATGTGTCCTGCCGGGTCATACTGAAGTCTTACAGCAAGGCCCGTGAAAACGAAAGCGGTGCTCAGCCGCGCATGCGTGTCCCGTCCGGGTCAAAAAGCGGTTCGGTGATCGCCTTCGCGCCGCGCATCTGTCCCAATATTTCAATCTTTACATCCGGTTGTTCCGCCACGCGGTTGCTGGGCAGGAAGCCAAGAGCAATGGATTTACCCGCGTGGTGCGAATAGCCGCCCGAGGTGCAGAAACCGACGACGGCGCCGTCCAGCCAAATGGGTTCGTATCCCTGCACATCGGCGTCTTCGGCATCCACCTCGAAGGCGACGAGCTTGCGGGCAGGGCCGTTGTCGCGCTCCGCTTCTGCGGCTGCGCGTCCTATGAAATCATCATTTTTTCTGAAGGAGATGAAGCGATCCAGCCCGGTTTCCGCCGCCGTGTAATCCGGGGAAAACTCCGCCATCCAGCTGCCAAAGAACTTGTCGAGCCGCAAGGACATCATCGCCCGCATCCCGAAAGGGGTCATGCCGTACGGCTGACCCGCTGCCCAGAGGGTGGACCAGAGCGCGCGCTGGCTCATCGGATCGCAGTAAATCTCATATCCCAGATCGCCGGTGTAGCTGACGCGCTGCACGATGCAATCGGCCATACCGACGGTGAGGCGCCGCACGTCGAGGAACCTCATCTCCGAGATATCGCTGCGGGTTGAGGCAGCGAGTACCGCGCGGGCCTGCGGCCCCGCGATCTGAAAACCGGTCCTCCGATCACTTATATTCTCGAGGGTTACACCGTCTTCCTGATGGTGCAGAAACCAACGCCAATGGAAGGCTTGTGCCCCGTAAGACGCGGTCAGCTGGAAATGGTTTTCCGCCAGGCAGGAGATGGTGAAATCGCCAATCAGGCGGCCCTTCGGCGACAGCATGGGCGTCAGGCTGAGACGGCCCGGTGCGGGCACACGGCCTGCCATGATGCGGTTCAGCCATGCACGCGCACGAGAGCCTGTGACGCGGTATTTGCCAAAGTTCTGCACTTCGTTGATGCCCACGCTTTTGCGCACGGCCTTAACCTCGCGCGCTGTGGCATCAAAAGCGTCGGAGCGGCGGAAGGACGGGGTTTCGTAGCCAGGCTCATCACCTTGCGCGAAGTAATTCGCCACCTCCAGCCCGTATTGCTGGCCCCAGACCGCACCCATCTGCGAGAAGATATCATACATGGGCGTGGTGCGATTTGGTCGGGCAGCAGGCAATTCTTCATTGGGATAGGCGACAGAGAAACGTTTCTGATAGTTTTCAATGACTTTCGGCAGCGTATAGCCGGGGGTGATCCAGTCACCGAACCGGGCGACGTCCATCGCCATGGTATCCCGTTCGGTTTCGCCTTCGATCATCCACTGCGCGAGCATGAGACCCACGCCGCCGCCTTGGGAAAAGCCCGCCATCACCCCGCAGGCCGACCAGTAGTTGCGCACCCCCGGCACGGGGCCCACCAGCGGGTTGCCATCGGGCGCAAAGGTGAAGGGGCCGTGGATGACCGATCTGACGCCCGCGCGCTCCAGGTCGGGAAAACGTTTATAAGCAAAATCAATGCTTTGCTCGATCTTGTCAAAGTCGTTGGGCAGCAGATCCTGCCCAAACTCCCACGAGGTGCCATCAACGGCCCAGGGACGACAGGGCTGTTCATAGAAACCGATGCAAAGACCCTTGCCTTCCTGCCGCAAATAGCTTTCGCCGGCCGGGTCCATCACATGGGGGTGTTCCTTGCCGTCGGCCATCATCTCGGCGATCAGTGGCACCTCTTCGGTGACCAGATACTGGTGCTCCATCGGGTGCAGGGGAAAGTAGATCCCGGCCATGGCACCGACCTCGCGGGCCCATAGACCGCCCGCGTTCACAACGTGCTCCGCATGAATCGTGCCCTTGTCGGTGACCACGTCCCAGGTGCCGTCGGGGCGCTGGTTGGTCTCGCGCACCATGCAGTGGGTCTCGATCGTAGCCCCGCCCATGCGCGCGGCCTTGGCGTAGGCGTGGGTGGTGCCGGAGGGGTCGAGGTGGCCATCCAGCGGGTCATAGAGCGCGCCGAGGATGCCGTCGGTGTTGGTCACAGGCGCAATTTTCCGGATTTCCTCGGGACCAACGATTTCGGTTTCCAGCCCCATGAAACGGTGCTTGGCGCGCTCTGCCAGCAGCATGTCGAAGCGGTCCTGATTGTCGGCCAGCGTCACGCCGCCCACGTGGTGCAGCCCGCAGGACATGCCGGTGATTTCCTCCAACTCCTTGTAAAGCTTGATGGTATAGCCCTGCAGGGCAGCCATATTGGTGTCGCCGTTGAGCGTGTGAAATCCACCTGCCGCGTGCCAGGTGGAGCCGCTGGTCAGCTCGGAGCGTTCCAGCAGCATCACATCCGACCACCCAAGCTTCGTCAGGTGATAGAGCACCGAAGCGCCAACGACGCCGCCTCCGATAATGGCAACACGGGTGGTGGTTTGCATGAAAGCCTCCGACTGTCTGTTGAGTGCAGCTAAGACGGGGGTAACCGACGGGGCTGGTTCAAAAACGACAGAATGTGACGCTTAAGCCGGGCGTGTGCGGCGCGGTCTGTGGCGTCAGTCATGCATTCGCCCATATCCCCCGCGCCCATCATCGCGAGGTGCTATGCGTGATCCCAAAGCCGGTCCAAGTCCGGATTAGTCCGCGCGGCGCGAAGGTAACGCGCCCCGAAGCCTGCCGGTTGGCAAGGCTCCGGAACACGATACGTCAGGCCGCTTCGTCCAACGCATGCTGCATGCGGAAACCGACGGCCATGCGGTTCCAGATGTTGATTGTACCGATCGCGACCGTCAATTTGGTGATCTCCGCTTCTGAAAACACCGCCTGCATGGCCTCATACGCATCATCGGGTGCACCTGTCTGAGCGAGGTTGGTCAGGGCGTCGGTCCACCCCAGAAGCGCGCGCTCGCGGACGTCGAAAATACTCGCTTCATGCCAGACACTGACCAGCGCGATCCATTGCTCGGACAGCCCGTCCTTGCGCGCTTCCTTGGTATGCATGTCCACGCAATAGGCGCATCCGTTGATGATCGAGGCGCGCAGTTTCAGCAGGTGAATGAGCCGATGGTCCAGCCCTGACTGGCTGGCGACATAGGTTTCCAGCCCATAGACGGCTTTCACGGCATCGGGGGCGGCGGTCATGGAATCAAGGCGGAGGGTCATCGTATTGTCCTTTCAGGTGGTGGGAGTGGGATCAGGTTTTGACCGGCGCATGTGCTCGTCGAAAAACGCGCAGCCACGTGCGGCAATGGTGCCATCGTCCGCAGCGGCCAGATCGGCCAGCAGGTCCGCCAGTGTCACGGCGCGCAGCTCTGTCCGGTACGCCCGTTCTGCGCGCAGCATCGCCGCATTGATCTGGCAGGGCGCTTTGAAATGCGACGCGGGCAGGGGGTTTGGCCCGTTCTGGCGGATTTCCTTACACCGAAAGGCAGGCTCGGGCCCTTCGACGGCCAGCACCACGTCCAGCAGGGTGATCTGATCCGGCGCCCGCGCGAGCCGGTAGCCGCCGCGCGGGCCCGGTTCGGTGTGTAGAAGGTCTGCTTTTGACAGGGCTTGCAGATGTTTCAGCAGGTAGCTGGGGGAGACGCCGTGGAAATCGGCCATGGCTTTCGCAGAGAGCAGCCCGCCGTCCGGCAGGGATGCCAGCAGCGTGGCGCAATGCAGGGCCTGTTCAATACCGTCGCTGAGTTTCATCCGGAGTCTCCATCGAATCGCGGATAATAATTATCCGTGAAATGCTTGGAGTCAACTGGCAAGTATTTGAGGTGTGTATTGGTCCAATTTCGGTCAGATTTCGCGCTGATAACAAATGGCCAAGGGTTACGTCGCCCGTTCCAGGTTCTGTGCCTCGGGCAATGGCCGTAATACGCAATCAGGTTGTGCGAATGCTTTAACGTTTCTTTGCAGCATCTGTTCAACCAAAACCGACAGGGGGCAATATGCCAAAGACCAGAAACCGGCTGCTGCCTGCGAGCGTCATCGCGTTGCTTGCTGTCTGGGTGCTGAGCGCAGGCAATATGTCGGCACGGGAGTTCCGGTTTGATGGTTGGTGTCTGAGGCACTCCGGCGAAGACCTGGAGTTTTTCCCGATCCCGGCGTGACCGATAGGTGGTCCCGAGTTTCGAGCATCGTCAAACCTGCCCTTGCCACTCAACTCCGGCGGGCCGAATGGCAAATGGCCGCCGGAACTGCGCGGAGCTATTTCGAAACGCATTTATCTGATTGCGGACAGAAATAACCGGGCGTTAGGTGCGGGTGGGTGCCGCCGGGGAGCACGCGGCACTGAGCATTTGCATAGATGGATTGGGCCTTTGCCCTGATATCGCGACACAGGGTTTGGGCCGAAAGCCGTTGTTTGGCCAAAGCCTCAAGACCTGTCGGGCCTTGTCCGCCTGCGACGGAATATGTCGCGACTGCGCAACCCGGGGGTAACGGGCTGCGGCAGGTTGGGGCGCAGGACACCTCAGGAAGGACTCACCCCAATGCGCACCCATGCCCAGGCCGTTGTGATCGGAGGTGGCGTGATCGGCTGCTCGATCCTCTATCATCTGACCAAGCTGGGGTGGACGGATGTGGTGCTGCTGGAGCGCGATGAGCTGACGTCCGGGTCGACGTGGCACGCGGCGGCAAATATTCACGGGCTGCATGACAGCACCAACATCAGCCGCATTCAGCATTATACGATGAACCTGTACAATGGGCTGGAGGCGGAGACTGGGCAGAGCTGCGGGGTGTTCCAGCCCGGGTCCCTGTATCTGGCGCAGACCGAAGCGCGGGAGCATCAGCTGCGCCTGCAGGCCGCGAAGGCCAAGCTTTACGGAATGAACTTCCATGAGGTGAGCCGGGACGAGGCGGAGCGGCTGCACCCGCTGGTGAACTACGATGGCATCCGCTGCATCATGTGGGAGCCTGATGGCGGCAATGTCGACCCGTCAGGCGTGACAAATGCCTATGCGGCGGGGGCGCGGGCAGCGGGGGCGGAGATCATCCGCTTCTGCCCGGTCACGGGCACCGAGCCGCAGCCTGATGGCGGCTGGATCGTGCGCACGCCGAAAGGCGATATCCGGACCGACTGGGTGGTGAATGCCGCCGGTTTGTGGGGGCGTGAGGTGGCCGCGCTGGCGGGGGTCACACTGCCGCTGCAACCGACAGAGCATCAGTATTTCGTGACCGAGACCATTGCCGAGATCGACGCGCTGGACCGGCGCTTGCCCTCAGTCGCCGACCGGGATGGCGAGTATTATTTGCGGCAGGAGGGCAAGGGGCTGCTGGTGGGCGCCTATGAGAAAGACCTGCGGTTCTGGGCGGAAGACGGCACGCCGCAGGGCTTCGGGCATGAGCTTTTTGCCGATGATCTGGAGCGGATCGAAGACAATATGATGCGCGCGATCGAGCGGGTGCCGGCGGTGGGCGAAGCGGGCATCAAGCGGGTGATCAACGGGCCGATGATCTGGTCGCCGGATTCGAACGTGCTCTTTGGCCCGGTGCCGGAGCTGTCGAATT
Source organism: uncultured Roseobacter sp. (assembly GCF_947492555.1). Lineage (GTDB taxonomy): Bacteria > Pseudomonadota > Alphaproteobacteria > Rhodobacterales > Rhodobacteraceae > Roseobacter. The sequence continues at coordinate 1,054,898 of NZ_CANLNE010000003.1, read as the reverse complement.
ACTTTTGCTGCAACGGGATCATTCCCGGGTTCTCGCAGTCGGGCGGTATGGGGCTGTTGGCGGCGGATTGGATCGTCACCGGGGAGACGCGCTACGACATGTTTGCCTGGGACGTGGCACGGTTCGGCGACTGGGCGGATGCGGCATTCACCAAGGCGCGCGTAGGCGATCAATATGCAAACCGGTTCAAGATCCATTTCCCGAACGAGGAGCGTGCGGCGGGGCGGCCCGTACGGTCACGTCCGGTTTATGAGGCACAAAAGGCCATGGGGGCGGTCTTTGGGCTGAACTATGGCTGGGAACATCCGCTGTGGTATGGGGCTGAGCCGGGCGCGCAAGATACCGATGGGTTCACCCGCCAAAACTGGTGGGGGCCTGTGGGCGACGAATGCCGGAGATTGCGAGAACAGGCCGGGATCATCGATATCTCCAACTTCGCGAAGTGTCTGTGCAAGGGGCCGGGCGCAGAGGCTTGGCTGAACGCGGTCTTTGCCAACCGGATGCCGACAGCCGTGGGCCGGTCCTGCCTGACGCCGCTCATTGGCAAGCGTGGCGGGATTGCCGGGGATTTCACAGTGACACGGCTGGGGGAGGAGGAGTTCTGGGTGATCGGATCGGGCATGGCAGAGCGCTACCACCGTCGCTTTTTCAATGAGGTGCCGCTGCCCGCGGGCACAACGTTCGAGAGCCGCACGGAGGCCATGTGCGGCTTCAACGTGGCGGGGCCGAAGTCCCGCGATATGTTGCAGCGGCTGACCAACGCATCGCTCGCCACGGAGGATTTTCCTTTCATGGCGAGCCGATGGATCGAGCTGGGCGGCATCCGGGTGCTGGCGTTGCGGGTGAGCTTTTCCGGCGATCTGGGCTGGGAGCTGCATTGCGACGTATGCGATCAGGCAGGGTTGTGGGCCGCGCTTTTGACCGCGGGCGAGCAGGTCGGGGCGGGACCGGTCGGGTCGCGTGCGCTGATGTCGCTGCGGGTGGAGAAAGGCTATGGCAGCTGGTCGCGCGAGTATTCACCCGAATACTGGCCGCAGGAAGTGGGCCTCGACCGACTCTGCAAGATGGACAAGGACTTCCTCAACAAGGACGCCGTGGCGGAAACCCTGGCCAAGCCGCCGCGCGAGAGGCTGGTGCTGCTGGCGCTGGACGCTGAGCAGACGGAGGCCTCCAATGCCGATGCCACCGGCGGCGAGCCGATCTTCAAGGACGGGCAGGGCATCGGACGGGTGACCTCCGGCGCTTATGGCTACACGGTCGGCATGAGCCTTGCGTTGGGATACGTGAAGGATGCGGAGCCGGGCGATCAGGTTGAGGTCATGGTGCTGGGCCAGCCGCACAAGGCGGTGATCCTGCACGAGCCGCCGTTCGACCCCAAAGGAACACGGCTGCGTGCCTGACGGGGTTGCACTGAATAAAGTACTGCTGAGATTTCATCCATTGCAATCCCGAGTTGGTTTCGATTTGTTAAAAAGACGGCATTAACTTTAATCTATAAGCCATTTCTATTTCACAGAAAAACTTTTTTGTTGGTGCGCTGCGCTTTCGCGCGGTAGCGCTGGGATGTCAGGCAGAACCCGATCCCCGCGGCCAGTGTATGGAACGCTTTCTTTCTGGCCAATCTCAGTACATGGGCTGACGGACAGAAACGACCTCAGCCCGTTGAAGCGCGGATGTTTCAGTCGGCGCGGGGTGAGAAAGACGCTGGCGCGAACGCAACGCATGTAGGAAAGATTTATGACCTTTGAAGAAAAAACAGAAATAATGAACGATCTCGAATTACCGGATGAGTCACCAAATGCCGCTGGGGATATTGATGGCGGTAACGTAACGGAGGCGCCGGCCGACGATAGCACTCCGAACAGTATTGATCCGGACCATCCTGAACCAACACCAGCCGTTGTTTACGACATGGCACCGCTTAAAACGGTGGTTTTGAGTTCGAATGGGCTTGATCTAACCACTGCTCTGGCGGACGACGGCGCGGCGCCGTCAGATGATGATGGCGTTGATATCCCGGACGACATTGCCTGGGACCTGGCTGGGGGTAATGTCGCCGCTACGCACCATGGGCGAGACGACGATCTGCTGGATATGATCATGGAAGACATGACCGGCACCTCCGAGAAACCTGATGACGTTCTCACAAGAGATCCAGACGATATTGTCGATGATCCCACCGCTGATCATGGAGACACGGGTGACAAGGGCGGGTTGCCAGATGATGTTGTGGGCCGTGACGACGACGGCATGGAAGGACCTAATTCAAGTGATCTTGACATTGCTGATCCGGACGACATCCCCGACGATCCTACGGCAAGCGAGGGTAAGCCCGCACCACAGCAAACTGATCCCGGTGTGGTTATGTCGATGTACCATCAAATCCAGGGATCCGGGCCGGGTACGATCCACGATTTCGCCGATGATACAATCATAGAGCCCGATGACGCGGAAGGCGGCTTGCCTGATTTTTACATACGCGATGATGACGACGATAGTGACGAACTGCCTGACTTGATCGTTGCGACAGTGATTGAGGCGCCGACAGAGCAGGATGCCTTCGAGTTTGCGCTGCCCGAACCGGATCCGGGAGAAATCGGGATGAGCCTCTGGTTCGATATGGCCTGACGCCTCGATTGACCGGTGGCCCCGTACCCGCTGCTAACCCGGTACGGGGCCTTCTTTGCTTCTGTTACTACACGTCAGGCTTCGCCTAGAGAGGTCTGATCTTCAGCTCGGTGATCCGGTTGCCGTCGCGTGCGACAACCTCAAAGCGGAAGCCGTGGAAGGAGAAGACCTGACCACTGGTCGGGATCATCTGCGCTTCGTGGATCACCAGACCGGCGACGGTATTGGCCTCTTCGTCCGGCAGGTTCCAGTCGGTGGCGCGGTTCAGGTCGCGGATCGTCATCGCGCCATCCACCACGAACTGCCCGTCATCCCCACTGGTCACGGTCTGCTCCGCATCGGGGTCGAATTCATCCGTGATTTCGCCCACGATTTCCTCAAGGATGTCCTCCAGCGTGATCAGCCCCTGCAGGGAGCCGTATTCATCCACCACCAGCGCAAAATGCGTGTGGCGGCGCAGGAACTGGCGCATTTGCTCGTCCAGCGTTGAGGTTTCCGGCACGAAATAGGGTTTCATCGCCACATCCGTGATTTTGAAATCCCGTAGTTTGGCGGCATCGCCTTCCGGTCCGCCGATGATCTTGTACATGGCGCGCAACAGGTCCTTGGCATGGATCACGCCAATGATGTTCTCCGGATCGTCCTGATAGACGGGCAGGCGGGTGTGGTTGGAGGTCAGACACTGTTCCAGAATGGCCTGCGGCTCGTCCGCGACATTGATCATCTCGATGCCCGAGCGGTGCAGCATGATCTCTTCGACGGCGCGATCATTGAGGTCCAGCGCGCCAAGGATACGGTCCCGGTCTTCCTTTTCCACCACGCCTTCGGAGTGGCCCAGATGCAGGGCACCCGCGATCTCCTCGCGCACGGCGAGGATGTTGCTGTCAGGGTCGATTTTCACGCCGAAAACGCGCAGCACGCCACGCACCAGCAGCCGCACGACGGCGACGATGGGCGAAAACACCTTGACCACGATCGAAATCGGCCCGGAGACCATGGAGGCCGCCGTTTCCGAATTCGTGATCGCATAGGTCTTGGGCAGGACTTCCGCAAAGATCAGCACAAGCAGGGTCATCACCAGCGTGGCCAGCGCCACGCCGCTTTCCCCAAAGGCGCGGGTGAAGATCACCGTGGCCAGCGAGGCAGCGAGGATGTTCACCAGGTTGTTGCCCAGAAGCACCGAACCGATCAGACGCTCGTTGTCTTCCGTGATCCGCAGCGCACGTTGCGCCCCTTTGGAGCCCTTGTCCGCCTGCGCGCGCAGCTTGCCGCGGGAGGCGGCAGTCAGCGCCGTTTCCGAACCTGAGAAAAACCCTGACAGCACAAGCAGAAAGAGGATCACGCCGGAGGTGAGCCAGAATGCGCTATCAAGCGTTGCAGTCGCCGTTTCCATTTGGAATGTTATCCTAAGATGAGGTTGCAATGGTTATGGGCATGAGACGAAGCGCATTCAAGTCAAGAGCGTCAGATGCTGCGTGATCTGGGGGTGATCAACGGGCCGGTGTTGCTCTTTGGCGGGCCTTATTCCAATGCGCAGGCCACGCGGGCGCTCTTTGCAGAGGCCAAGGTGCACGGGATTTCCGGCGGTGACATGATCTGCACCGGGGATGTGGTGGCCTATGGCGCCGCGCCGCAGATCACGGTGGAATTGATCCGGCGCAGTGGCGCGGCGGTGGTGGCGGGCAATTGCGAAAAGCAGCTGGGCGCAGGCGCGTTGGACTGCGGCTGTGGATTTGCAGCGGGCAGCACCTGTGACCAGTTGAGCCGCGGTTGGTACGCCCATGCCTTGGCCCATGCGGATGCCGCATCGCGAGCCTGGATGCGCGCCTGTCCGGATGTCATCAGCTTTCGCCATCAGGGCGCGCGATATGCGGTGCTGCATGGTGGCCTGACGGATGTTGCGCGGTTTGTCTGGCCCAGCAGCGACGCGGCGGTCTTTGAAGAAGAATGGCGGGCGGTGGAGGCGGCGATTGGCCCGGTCGATCACATCATCGCCGGGCATTGCGGGCTGGCCTTCATCCGGGAAACAGAGCGGGGGCGGTGGATCAACCCAGGCGTCATTGGCATGCCTCCAAACGACGGGCGCCAGCAAACGCGGTTTGGTCTGCTGGACGGCGGTGAGGTGCGGATACACCGGTTGACCTATGATGCCGAGGCGGCGGCCACAGAGATGCGCCGCGCCGGGCTGACGCAGGGCTACGAGACAGCGCTGCTGAGCGGCTACTGGCCGTCGGAGGAGATTTTGCCCGAGGAGTTGCGCGGTCCGTCCTTGGCCAGCGGGTGATGGGTCAGCACCAGCTCTGACAGCCGCGCCTCCAGCACATGGGTATAGATTTCCGTGGTGGCCACATCCGCGTGGCCCAGCAGCGTCTGGATCGAACGCAGGTCGGCGCCATTGGCCAGCAGATGGGTGGCAAAGGCATGGCGCAGCGTGTGCGGTGTCACCTTGCCGGGCGAGACACCCGCCGCCACGGCAAATTCCTTGATCAGCAGGTAAAACCGGTGCCGCGTCAGATGTCCCGCCGCGCTGTGCGAGACAAAGAGATACTTGGACGGCGGCTTGCCGTCGGCACGGCGCGTGTCCTCCATGGCGTCGCGCAGACGTAACCAATCGGCCAGCGCCTCGCGGGCAGGGGGCGAGAGCGGCACCATGCGCTCCTTGCCGCCCTTGCCGCGGATGAGCAACATGCGGGGGTCCCCGCGCGCGGCACTCACCGGCAGGCTGACCAATTCGGACACCCGCATACCGGTCGCATAAAGCAGCTCCATCAGGCAGGTGTTGCGCGAACGGTCGCGTTTGGACCGTCCCGAGGCGCGGGCGGCTTCCAGCAGGCGGTCCACTTCGGCCTCGGACAGGGTCTTGGGCAGGCGCTTGTCCCGCCCCGGACCCGCGATCTGGATTGCCGGATTGTCGCTGCGCCAGCCTTCCTCGAAGGCAAAGCGATACAGTTGCTTGATCGCAGATAACCGCCGGGCCCGCGTGGCGCGCGACAGCCCCTGCGCGTCACATGCGACCAGATAGGTTTCCACATCCGCCTTGCTGACCTTGTCGAACCCGGTGTCGCGGTGGGCAAGCCAGCCCTCAAAATCCTGCAGATCGCGCCCATAGGCCAGCAGCGTGTTACGCGCGGCGCCCAGTTCAGCGGCCTGTGCCTCCAGAAAGGCGGAGATCCAATGCGTGCGGGTCATCAGCCGAACCTTTCCAATAGCAGTATTTGCAGACTGGCGCGGCGCATCGTGTCATCGAAACCTAACGCGCGCAGCGTGCCAAGGGCCTGGGTGATGGCCTGCAGATTGCCCGCTGCACCCTCTTCCAACAGCACCAATGTCCGCAGGATCACATCGCCAAGGGCGCCGCGTTGTGCATCCGCCAGAAGATCGCTGCGTGCGGCTCCAAGGGCGAAAGCATCAATCACCGCCTGGCTGGTTGCGTCACTGGACGACAGCCCCGCGGGATCACCGGCGGCGACAGCGCGCAACAGATCATCCTGGACCTTGGGCGCGGCTTCTCTGTACCCATTGGACAGCAGCATCAGCGTGTCGGCCAGCGCCGCGGTGCGACCGGACAGGGCGAGACCGCTGAGCCGATCCGCAAAGATCGTTGCAAAGGCGGTTTCCAGGCCCGCCTCCTGCATCGCGGTCCAGGCGGCGGGCAGCGTTTTGGCCACGGCCTCGGCCGAGCGTGTCCCGAGTGCGGTATCGAACTGCTGGATCGCCTCGACCCGGTCCCAGACCCCGCCGGAGGCTGCCGGCAGCCGTTCCGTGTAGAGCCCCAGCAGCCGATTGTCCGGCAAAGCGCCGGTTTCAGCCAGACGTTCAGCCGCTTCCAGCTGCGCCTTCCACCCCGCCACATCCCGCAGATCGGCCACCGCATAGGCGCGTGGTAACAACCGCGTGGGCAGGGGTTCCCCAATGGTTTCATGCAGGCGGAACAGCAGCGGGGTGATCGCCCGCGGCGGGCGCAGCGGCGGCAACCCTTCAAAGACTTCCGGGTGCAGGAAGCGGTCCAGCACCGCGATCTCCGCAGGCGACATCGTTTTCAAGACACGCGCCGTGTCAAACAAAAGCGCCGCCGTGGCCCAATCCCCCTGACGGGCCGCACAAAAGACCTGATGGGCCAGCCCAGGGGAAAGATGCCGCTGTGCGGTCAGGATATTGCACGCCAGCCATTCCTGACCCGTCAGCAGGGCCAGGTTCATATAGGCGGCGAAATGGGCCTTATCTCGGGTCACATCCGCCTGTTCGATCAGGGCAAGGGCTGGATCAAGTGCGCCGTAGCGCTGCAGCGCATGGACACGGGCGAGGGTAAAGATGTCCTCTTCTTCTGCATCCTGACCAGGCCCGCGCGCTTCGGTCAGCAAAGCGGTAAAGAGCAGCGCCTGTGCTGCGGGCAGACGGAAATCGGGCAAGCTGGTCAGCCGTGCGCTCAGCCCAGTGGGATCGCTCTTGCGCCACAAATCCTGCGGCAGACCGGTCACGGCGCTCGGAACCAGCCCGATAACGCGAACGGCCTCCTCCTCCAGTGGTTTGACCTCTACAACAGGTGCAATACCCGACGATGTCACCGGCGGTTCCCCCGCCGGCATCGCCACGGAAGTCATCGCCGGTTGATCCGGGTTCTGCTGCACCCAGTCGATCACGGACAGCGGTGCGTCCTGTGCCGAAACACCGTGAGCCCCGAGGCCACAGATCACCACTGCTTGCAGATATGAGGTAATCTTAGTTGGCATCCAAGGTCACAGGCACGCGCACCTCATCCTGCGGTGCAGAGAAATCGGCACCGAAAAACGGACCGACGTAGGCATAGCCGATGAGACCGATGGCCCCGATAACAATGAGAAAAAGTAGAAGTTTGAAGATGCGCGACATTGATTTACTGCCTTGTTTGCCTGCCTGTTTTTAGAAACTTATATATGGCCTTTTGAGCAATATCACGTCATTCAGGGAATTATGAGCGATTTTCAGCAATCCGTGGCCGAAGATGCCAAAGCCAGGCCCTTCGCGCTGAAAAAAACCGTCGTAATGGTCGGCATGATGGGCGCTGGAAAGACGGCGGTCGGCCGGGCGCTGGCTCAGTATCTGGATGTTTCCTTTCTTGATTCGGATCAGGAAATCGAAGCAGCCGCCAATATGACTGTGCCTGAAATCTTTGCCCGGGACGGTGAACCCTTCTTCCGCGCGCGCGAAACGCAGGTGATTTCTCGGCTGTTACAGGGGCAGGCGTGTATTCTGTCCACGGGCGGCGGTGCCTTTTTGGCCCCGGAGAACCGCGAAAACATCTCACAACGGGGTGTGGCGGTCTGGCTCGACGCTGATCTGGAATTGCTCTGGACGCGGGTGCGCCACCGCGACACCCGACCGCTCCTGCGCACGGCTGATCCCAAGGCCACGCTGGCCGCGCTTTATGCCGAGCGGGTGCCGGAATACAGCAAGGCCGATTTGCGGGTGTCCTGCGCGCCGCCGGTGTCGGTGGAAAACATGGCGAAACGGGTGGCCGACGTGCTGCTGACCCGACCGGATGTTCTGGAGAAGACGCATGCGTGAAACCGTGACGGTGAATTTGCCCGGCCGCGCCTATGACGTGCGGATCGGTCCGGGTCTGATTGCGCAGGCCGGAGCCGAGATCGCGCCGCTGTTGTCGCGGCCCAAGGTTGCTATCCTGACCGATGAAACGGTTGCAGCCCTGCATCTGGAGGCGCTGACCGCCGGGCTGGCCGCCGAAGGAATTGCATCGACGGCATTGGCATTGCCAGCAGGAGAGTCCACCAAATCCTGGGGCCCGTTGGAGCAGAGCGTTGGCTGGCTGCTCAACCAGCAGATTGAACGCGGTGATGTGGTTGTGGCTTTCGGCGGCGGTGTGATCGGAGATCTGGCGGGTTTTGCCGCCGCGATCCTGCGGCGCGGTGTGCGATTTGTGCAGATCCCCACATCGCTGTTGGCGCAGGTCGACAGTTCGGTGGGCGGCAAGACCGGGATCAACGCCGCACAGGGCAAGAACCTCATCGGCGCCTTCCACCAACCCTCTCTGGTGCTGGCGGATACCGACGTGCTGGGCACGCTGACGCCGCGCGATTTCCTCGCGGGTTATGGAGAGGTGGTGAAATACGGGCTGCTGGGCGATGCCGCCTTCTTCGCGTGGCTCGAAGCGCAGGGCCCGGCACTGGCCGCAGGCGACATGGCAGCGCGGGTCGAGGCCGTACGCTGGTCGGTGCAGATGAAGGCCGACATCGTCACGCGCGACGAGACGGAGCAGGGGGACCGCGCGCTGCTCAACCTCGGCCATACTTTCGGGCATGCGCTGGAGGCGGCGACTGGCTATTCCGACCGGCTGCTGCACGGCGAAGGTGTGGCCATCGGCTGTGCTCTGGCTTTCGAGCTTTCCGCCCGCATGGGGCTGTGCAGTCAGGAAGACCCCAGCCGCGTGCGCGCGCATCTCAAGGAGATGGGCATGAAGACCGATCTGGCGGATATCCCCGGTGAGCTGCCCGATGCAGAGGCGCTGGTGCAGCTCATGGCGCAGGACAAGAAGGTGGTGCAGGGCACACTGCGCTTTATCCTGACGCGCGGGATCGGCCAAGCCTTCATCACCTCGGATGTGCCGGGAGAAATGGTGCGTGGTGTGCTGCAGGACGGGCTGCGCGTGCCGGCCTAGGGGCGGCGGAGCACCATGCCGAACTTGTCCTCGCAGTCAAAGCCAAGCGCTTCGTAGAAACCGCGTGCCCCGCGCTTTTGTCCGGTCATCAGCATGATCTTATAGGCATTCTGATGCCACGCACGGTCAATTGCGGCCTGCATCACCCGCCGCCCGATCCCACGGTTGCGCTGGCTTTCCGTCGTCGCGACGTTTTCGATCAGCGCGTAGGGTCGCCCATCCCAGGTGACGTTCGGTAGGATGTGCAGCGTGGCCATGCCAAGCACATGACCATCCGCCACCGCGCCATAGATGGTGGTGCCGGGATGCGCCATAACGGCCAGCACATCGTGCATCCGGGCCGTTTTCGGCCCGAACGTGAGGTCATTGTAAAGAAGGATGAGCGCCTCTGCGTCCTGCTGCGTCAACGGCCGGACGGCAAGGACCTCAGAAGGGGATTTCATCATCCAGATCGCGTGATGGGGCCGGGCTGCTGGACCCGCCACCGCCACCATGGCTATCGCCACCGCGATCATCATAGCCCATCGAGCCGCCACCGCCGCCGCCGAAGTTCCCGCCGCCGCTTCCACCGTCGCGGCCATCAAGCATGGTCAGCGTGCCGCCGAAACCTTGCAGAACCACTTCGGTGGAATAGCGATCCTGACCCGACTGGTCCTGCCATTTGCGGGTCTGCAACTGGCCTTCAATATAGACCTTGGAGCCCTTGCGCAGATATTGCTCGGCGATCCGCACCAGGCCTTCCTGAAAGATCGCGACGGAATGCCATTCGGTGCGCTCCTTGCGCTCGCCTGTGTTGCGGTCCTTCCAGGTCTCGGAGGTCGCAATGCGCAGGTTGCACACCTTGCCACCGTTCTGAAAGCTGCGCACTTCCGGGTCACGCCCCAGATTGCCGATGAGAATTACCTTGTTCACTGAGCCGGCCATCGCGTCCCCCTTGTCTGACTGTTCCGGTGCCGTGATCCGTGGTTTGCGAATCCCGATCTGCACAATTTGACTAAACCTATACCGACAGCATGAAGGTTTCCACGTCCTTAAAACCTTGAGTTGAAGTTAAATCGACCCTGCGCAAAAGGCTGGATCAGCGCGCAGTTTCGGTATATTTCGCTTTTGATGGGTGCGAGATTTAGATCATTTGTGCGGGTGACCGGCTGTAGCGTTCTGGCGGCTGCCTTTGTTGCCGTCACCGTACCCGTGGCGGCACAGACTATTTCCACCAAGAGCCGCAGTAAGCTTTTCGCCTCGCAGAAGAAGATTCTCGATACCCGCGCCGCGAGCCAGTACAACAATTCGGTACGGCTAAAACCGCCAACCGTGCACACGCCCTCCAAATGGGCGACGCCTCAGTATGATGGCCGGTACCGGGGGCAGTATCTGGAGATGGCGCGCGATGCGGCCAGACGTCATGGGGTGCCGGAAGACCTGTTCTTGCGGCTTGTGCAGCAGGAATCCAATTGGAATCCCAAGGCCAAGTCGCACAAGGGGGCGCTTGGGCTGGCACAGCTTATGCCGGCGACGGCACGCAGCCTACGGGTCGATCCGCTTGATCCAAAAGAGAACCTTGATGGCGGTGCGCGTTATCTCAAGGAGCAGTATCGCGCTTTTGGAACATGGCGGCTTGCCCTGGCCGCGTATAACGCGGGTCCCGGCGCCGTGAAGAAATATGGTGGCGTGCCGCCTTTTCGGGAGACCCGGAACTACGTGAAAGTCATCGGGGGGCAGTAGCGTCAAGTTGCTCTCAAAGTTACGAATTTACGTTAAATTTTAAGATGTTACATATCGGGTCAAATTCTGGCCACGGTTTTCACAAAGGCTCCCTGCCACGGCCACAGTGCCGCCTGATTTCCACGCAAAGTTGCGGCAAACAACGATGGGGATCGACGATGGCAACCGCCAATTTCCAAGCACGCATCGAGCGCATCAATCGCGCCCACAAAGGTCTTGCGCCCGCCCGCAAGAACGCACCTATCCGTGCGTTGCGGTCTCAGCCCATTCCGATGTCCGCCCGCCGAGCCGGGCGCAGACGCTTTCCAATATTTGAGCATATTCAGCCAATGGCGATGGGGTCGGTGCTCGGTTGCATCGCCGCCGTGGTACTGACCGGATTGACTTCGGAGAACTCTCCGTGGGGGCCGGGCACGGACCTGAACGAGATGCTGTTTCTGCCCGCCTTGGCAGGCTTGGCTCTGGCGCCTATTCTGATGCTGGCCTCGCTTTTTCTGGCCAGCAAACGCCCCGGGTTTGCGCTTTTCTCGCTGAGCTATCTCTCGGGCCTGGTGATCACGATGCTGATCTGAGCGACATATCCCTGAAAGCAATTTGGCGGGTCGGCAAGTAGTTGCCGACCCGTTTTCCGTTCCTTTATCCACTGTGAATAAACGAAAAACCGCGATCTTTAGCTGTTTTTGAGTGGCTTTTCCAAGACGGGACCCCAATCGATTCCAAGCAATTTTGGAACCATTTCCCGGGGACGCCTGTTCTCGCTGTATCCCCGCCGCGCCGATGAGGTGGTGGGTGTGAAACGGAACTGAAAGGAGCATTTCTGATGTTCAACTTTGTGAAAAAAACAACTGCTGTCGCGACCGTGAGCTTGACCACACTGATTGCCTCTGGTGCAATTGCAGCTGCGGGTGTCAGCGACATCGACGTGCAGGCGCAGATTGAGGCGCCGCAGGGCAGTAACGCCCTTGATCTCTATCCGACGATCGAAGCCGATCTGGAGCGCGCGCTGATCGACCGCATCACCGCATTGAGCAACGACCCGGCGGACCCGACCCTAACCGTGAAGATCAAACGCGTGAGCCTCGACGGCGACACGATCCTGCCGGATTCAGCTGAATTCAACGAGCTTGAAGGCTACATCAGCTTTCAGGGCGGCAGCCGTGAAGTGGTCGACACAATCCGTCTCTCCGCGCACACGGATGAAAGTGCCGTGCCTGTCGGCTATGTTTCCATCGCGCCCAGTGATGCGGATTTCTACGATGCGCTGCTGACGGCCTTTGCGGACCGCGTCATCGAAATGCTCCCTGAAGAAGACATCAAGTCCGGCAGCTAAGTCTTTGGTTCAGCGTTAAACTCGCCGAATCTCTTGCAAACCAACAGTGTCACCGTCCCGTGGCACAGAGTGGTAACGGCGCAGGCCTCTTCCCCCCGTGAGCCTGCGCCGTTTTTATTCTGCGGCGACCCCCACCTCGATCACTGGTTCCATTTCGGAAAGCTTCTCATCACTGAGGTGGCATTTGATCTGGTGGTTGCCCGCCAACGTGCGGACCGGGGGCACCTCTTTTTCGCACAGCCCTCCCGCAACCTCTGACTTCCACCGGCACCGCGTCTGGAACGGACAGCCGGAAGGCGGGTTCATGGCCGACGGAATATCGCCTTCCAACACGATATGTTTCTTTTTCACCGAGGTGTCGGCAATCGGCACCGCCGAGAGCAACGCTTCCGTGTAGGGGTGGTAGGGAGGCGAAAAAACCTGATCCGTCGTGCCCAGTTCCACGACATGCCCCAGGTACATCACCATCACCCGGTCGCTGAGATAGCGCACGATGCTGAGGTCATGCGAGATGAACAGAAGCGTGGTCTTGTGTTCCCGCTGAATTTCCATGAGCAGGTCGGTGACCGCCGCCTGCACCGAGACATCGAGCGCCGAGACCGGCTCATCCGCCACAACAATCCGCGCGTCCCCGGCAAAGGCACGGGCGATGCCGACGCGCTGTTTCTGACCACCAGAGAGCTGCCGCGGCATACGGTCGGCAAATTCGCGGGGCAGTTTTACCAGATCAAGCAGTTTCAGCATACGCTGCGTGCGCTCGCGGTCATTCTCACCGATGCCAAAGATCTCCAGCGCCCGGATGATCTGGCGCCCCACGGTCATTGATGGGTTCAGCGTGTCAAAGGGGTTCTGAAAAACCATCTGGACCTCGGACACGGTCTTTGTATCGCGTTCCTCAATGGGGATGTCCTGAATGGGCTTATTGCCGAGCAGAATTTCGCCCTCGGTCGCGGTTTCCAAGCCCATGAGCACCTTGGCAAATGTGGATTTTCCACAGCCGGATTCGCCCACGATAGCAAGTGTCTCGCTTTCACGGGCCTCGAAACTGAGGGTCTCATTGGCCTTGACGACCTTTTTGTTGCCGCCGCCAAAGATCGCGTTGGCCGTGACCTCGTAGTACTTCTTGAGGTTGTCCATCTTCAGGACGACATCGCCCACGTCCCCCTTGGTCTTCACATCCGCCAATTGCAGCGGTGCGGCCCAATCGATCTCCTGAAACTTCAGGCAGCGGGTCTCGTGCCGCGCTTCGGCATCCACCTGCTGCATCGGGATAAACCCCTGATCGCAGCGACCCTCTTCAAAATAGTCGCAGCGCGGCCCGAAATTGCAGCCCTTGGGCCGTTCATGGGGCAGGGGGAAATTACCCGGGATCGCCACCAGCGGGCGCGCGTTCTTGTCCGCCCCAGGCAGAGGGATGGAGCGAAAAAGCGCCTGCGTATAAGGATGCTGCATCTTGTCAAAGACATCCTCGATGGAGCCGCGTTCGACCGCCTCGCCGGAATACATCACACAGATGCGGTCGCAGGTTTCCAGCACCAGCCCGAGATTGTGCGAGATAAAGAGCATCGAGGTGCCGTACTTCTTGCCGAGGTCTTTCACCAGCTCGACCACAGCCGCCTCAACCGTCACATCCAGCGCGGTGGTGGGCTCATCGAGGATCAGCAGCGAAGGCTCCGACATCAGCGCCATGGCGATCACGATACGCTGTTGCTGTCCGCCCGACAGCTGATGCGGGTAAGACCCCAGAATACGCTTGGGGTCGGGCAGCTTCACATCCGTCACCACCTGCAGGGCCCGCGCATAGGCGTCTTTCTCATTCATCCCCTGATGGATCATCGGCACTTCCATCAGCTGCTTGCCGATCTTCATCGCCGGGTTCAGCGAGGCCATCGGCTCCTGATAGATCATCGCGATCTCGGAACCGCGAATGTCGCGCAACTCCTCCGCGCTCATCTCCGCCAGATCGCGGCCCTTGAACTTGATCGACCCACCAACGACGCGCCCGTTCTTGCCCAGATCCTGCATGACCCCAAGGGCCACGGTTGACTTGCCACAGCCTGATTCCCCGACCAGCCCCACGGCCTCCCCGGGGCGCACATGTACCGAAAAATCCATGACAGCAGGTATTTCGCGCAGCCGGGTAAAAAACGATATCGACAGCTTGTCGATTTCAAGGATGGGACCTTCATAATCGGTCTTTGGCATCTGTGTTCTCCTTTCAGGAGGGCCGATCAGTCGCGTCTCGCTTCTTTTGGCCAGAAATATCCTCGGGGGTCCGGGGGCAGACAGCCCCGGGTCCGCCCGCTCATCAATCGCGCAGGCTCTCCTCACGCAGCCCATCGGCCAGCAGGTTCAGCCCCAGCACCAGCGTCAGCAGCGCCAGTGCCGGTGCAATCGCCGCATGCGGATAAAGCGCCAGCAGGCGACGGCCCGCGTTGATCGTGCTGCCCCAGTCCGGGCTTTCCGATTCCAGGCCGAGGCCAAAGAAGCCCAGGGTGCCCAGAAGGATGGTGGTATAGCCAATCCGCAGGCAAAAATCGACGATCAGCGGCCCGCGCGCATTGGGCAGGATTTCCCACAGCATGATGTACCACGGGCCCTCACCGCGAGTCTGGGCAGCGGCCACGTAGTCGCGTGTCTTGATGTCCATCGCGAGCCCTCGGACAATCCGGAAAACCGTGGGAGAGTTCACAAAAACCACCGAGACAAAGACCACCAGAATGCCCGGATCAATGTCGAAAAGATCAAGGAAAGCAGGCAGGCCGGGGATCGAATAGGTGGGTGTCGCTACCACTGATCCGTCCGAGGATACCAGTGACAGGTAAAGCCACCCAAGCCCACCAAGCACGCCGATGAGCAGCGGCGTCCGGACCGAAGGCTGCGTGTAGTAGCGCGAATTCAGCAGGATACAGACAAAGATCAGCGGGAAGACAAAGAGGAACAGCGCCATGTAGTTGGGGATGCCCGTCAGCACGATCTCGGGTGTCACCAGCAGGTAAAAGAGCAGGATCACCGGGAAGGCGAGGATGAGGTTGGCGAGAAATGACAGCAGCGTGTCGAGACGCCCACCGTAGTACCCGGCAGGCAACCCCAGCGTGATGCCCACCATGAAGGCAAAGAGCGTGGCGACCGGCGCGATCTGCACCACCACCCATGCGCCCTTGATCAGACGGGAAAAGACGTCACGCGCGAGGTTATCACCGCCCAGCAGGAAGTAAGCGTATTCGCCTTCTTCCGCGCCGCGCATCGGCGTGCCGGGAATCTTGTTTTTCATCCCCGATACCTGGCTCAGCGGGTCGTGGGTGACCAGCATGTCCAGCGGGCCACCGTAAACACCGACAAACACCCAGAACATCACCAGCGCAAATCCGATCATCCCGATGGTGCTGTCAAAGAGCTTGCCGTACAGCCCCAGACGCCTTTTGTAGGTCATCGACACGGTGAAGAGAACAATCAGCGAAATCCACACCGGACCCAGCTGGATGAACATGCGGGCGAGGATGCCGCCCCAGGATAATTCTTCCATGACCAGCCCTCCCTTACGCGATCCGGATACGTGGATTGAGATAGACGTAGCCGATATCCGATATCAGCTGGGTTACCAGCACCACGATCACCGAGACAACCGAGACCGCCAGCAGCAGCTCGATGTCATTGTTCGAGGCCGCCTGCACCAGCAGCCAGCCAAAACCCTTGTAGTTGAAGAGCGTCTCGACGATCACCACGCCATTCAACAACCAGGGAAACTGCAGCATGATCACCGTAAAGGGGGCGATCAGCGCATTCCTGAGCGCGTGTTTCAGCACGATGTCGGAGAATTTTACCCCTTTCAGCCGCGCCGTGCGGATGTATTGCGCGGTCATCACCTCGGTCATTGAGGCCCGCGTCATCCGCGCGATATAGCCCATCCCGTAGAGCGCGATGGTGACCACCGGCAGGGTGAAGTTTTCAAAGGTGACGCTGTCCATCGCGCTTGTCGCCGAGCCCTTGAACCATTTCAGTCCGAAGGCGGAGGAGGCAAAGACCGCAATGAAAATCACCCCCGAAACATATTCGGGGGTGGCGGTCGAGGCGATGGAGAAGGTCGACAGCGAGCGGTCCAGTTTGGAGCCCTCACGCATCCCGGCGAGTACTCCGATGATGAGCGCCATGGGGACCATCACCAGCATCACAAAGAACATCAGCTTGCCGGTCAGCCCCAATCGGGTGAGCACAATCGACCCCACGTCATCCTTGAACACCGTCGAAAAGCCCCAATCCCCCTGGATCACACCGCAGAAACTGCGCCGATCCTCTTCCGGCGTGTCCGCGCCGAAGCATTTGCCAGTGACGACACCCTCATCTTCGAGCGTCCAGCCGGGCAAGACACCCAGCCATTGGCCGAACTTGACCGGCATCGGTTGCAGGTAACCGTTCTTGCCCAGATAGCTCGCCACCGCCTCGTCGGACATGCGGAAGTTGCCCTGGGTTTTGGCCAGTTTTTCAAGATTCGGATAGAGGTTCGTCAGCCAGAAGACGACGAAGGTCAGGCAGAGCGCTGTCAGTACCATGACGCCCAGCCGTCTGAGTATAAATAGTCCCATCGGTGCCCCTGTTGTCAGGCGATGGCGCGGTGATCACGCCGGATATCAAGCGCTGTTCTGCGCTCTTTGTAATTTTTGTGAATCCATCAGGCATGAGTCTGGGGGCCGCGTCAATGTAGGCTTGCGCCGCAAAATTGTATATTTGCGACATCTTTCTGGTCGCAAACTGATGCTGCAGTTGCGACATGAAGGCGGTGAAAATGGCTTAGGCGGCTTTCAGCGCGCTGAGGGACGCCTTGCGCAGCGCACTGGGCGTGGTCTGCGTGTGGTGTTGCATGAATCGCGTGAAGTAAGCGGCGCTGCCAAAACCCAGATGGCGTGCGATGTCCTGTGCAGGCACATCGGTGGCCGTCAGCAGGCAGCGGGCTTCATGCAGTTTGCGCTCGGTCAGCAGATCTGCCGCGGTCTTGCCGGTTGCGGCCTTGCAGGCACGGGTCAGATGCGTCGGTGTGACACCAAGAAAGGCGGCATGATCTGACATGGTCAGCGGCGCGGCAAAGCCTGCATTGATATGGGCGCAATAGGCACTGCAAAGGCGCGCAGCGGCGTTGTGTTTTTTGGGCGCGTGTTCTTCCAGCGCCATCTGTCGCTGTATCCAAACAGAGATCAATGCGCCAAAAGCATCCATCGATTGCGTACGGAGCGGTCTGCCGCTGGCCTGTTCGCGCGTCGCCGCCTCGATCAGCACCGTCAGCTCGTTCATGGCAATCGAATCGCGGATGCGCAGAAGCCGCGGGATTTGCGGCATCAGCAGTTCGGTTTCCTGGGGGATCACCACAACCTGACCCATGGCCTGTCGCCCAAGTTCCAGCGCAAAGAGATTGCACGATGGAATCACAATGGCATTATGCGTGCCCACACCGCGTCTCTGGCCGTCCATCAACACGCGGCCCTGACCCCGAGTGATCCAGATCAGCAGATGCTCGGGCTGGTCATGGGCCAGCGACAGGCGCCAATCCTGACCCATGCTCCACTGCGATAACGTTAGTATTTTCAACCTATTCGATGACATAACGCCCCCTTCGAGATGCACCGTATTTGAATTAAATTACCGTAATCTTAATGCACATGGAGGTCACGCCCGAGGCGGTTTCACGGGCAATAAGCAGCCTATTGCGGTGACAACGCCTGCCAATTGCGCATCTTGGATCGAAACCATGTGCGTTGCCGTTTGGCGAATTGCCGCGTGGCGATGACGGCCTGTTCGCGCGCCTCCTCAAGGCTGATCCGCCCTTGCAGATAGGCAACCAGCTCCGGTCCTCCGATGGCCCTGTGGGCGGGCAGGGTGGGGTCATAATCCGGCAGAACCGCACGGGCCTCGTCCAGAGCACCCTGTGCGATCATCTGGTCAAACCGGCGCGCGATACGCGTATTCAGCCAGTCTTTCGGCGCATCAAACACAATGCAATGCGCCTGTGTTTCCGGCAAGTGTGGGGCGCCGGTGTCGTCTTGCCAGCTTGAGAGATTGCGCCCGGTCGCTGTCAAAACCTCCCAGGCCCGCTGCACGCGCATGCGATTGGCGGTGTCGATCCGCGCCTTTGTCGGCGCATCCAGTGCCGCCAGCAAATCGCGCAGGGAGAGTGCGTCCCCCCTGGCACGTATGTCCGCAGGCGTGGCCGGGATATCGGCTAGCCCGCGCGTCAGGGCGGAGAAATAGAGTCCCGTGCCGCCGACGATGATGGGTCGATCCCCTTCCCGTAGCAGCGGTGTGACCTCTCGCAGCCAGTGCCCGGCGGAATAGGCGGTTTGCGCGGAGACATGTCCGTAAAGACGGTGCGGCGCCACAGTTTCTTCCTCGGCGGAGGGGCGGGCGGTGACAATCCGCCAGCAAGCGTAGACCTGGCTGGCATCTGCGTTGACGATCACGCCACCTTGCTGCGCGGCAATCTCCAGCGCCAGCGCCGATTTCCCGGAGGCTGTCGGTCCGGCGATCAGCACGGGCATGTCCCGCGACAGGCCGCGGATCAGGGATTGGATGCCACTCATCGGGCCTTCTGTCACTTTCTGCGCCATCCCACATAAGGATGCATTGAAGTCTGCCCGCTTTTCCGACATTTTGCCGCCGAACAAAACCCCAAGCCTCAGGAGCCCCCCAATGTCCGACGCCGAGCCGCAGGCCGCCTTTAAACGTGTGATGCTGAAAATCTCTGGCGAGGCGCTGATGGGCGATCAGGGGTTTGGTCTCAATCCGCCCACAGTTGAGCGGATCGCCAAGGAAGTACAATCGGTGCACGATCTGGGGGTGGAGATCTGCATGGTCATCGGCGGGGGTAACATCTTTCGCGGGCTTCAGGGCTCGGCCCAGGGGATGGAGCGGACCACGGCGGACTACATGGGGATGCTGGCCACGGTGATGAACGCGCTGGCGATGCAATCCGCGCTGGAAGGGCTGGGCATCCATACGCGGGTCATATCCGCGATCACCATGAACGAGGTGGCAGAGCCCTATATCCGCCGCCGCGCCGTGCGCCACCTTGAAAAGAAGCGGGTCTGCATCTTTGCCGCCGGCACCGGCAATCCCTACTTCACGACCGATACCGCCGCCACGCTGCGTGCGAACGAGATGTCCTGCGAGGCGATTTTCAAAGGGACCAAGGTGGATGGTGTCTATGACAAGGACCCGGCCAAACACGACGACGCCAAACGCTATGAGACGGTCAGCTACGATGATGTGCTGGCCAAGCGCCTCGGCGTGATGGATGCCTCGGCCATCGCGCTGGCGCGGGACAACAACCTGCCGATCATCGTCTTCTCGCTGGATGAACCGGGCGGGTTCCGGGGCATTCTCGCGGGCGAGGGCACCTATACGCGGGTGCAGGGCTAGAGATCGCTGCGGCCCGCAGGGGCGGCGTTGCATGACAACTCCTTCTGGCCTTTCGATCGTTTCCTGATCTATACACAGACACAATCGCAGCGCGCGGCATGGCGCGCCAAGAAACTTGCGGCAGGATAAATATATGTCAGACGATTTTATGCTGGACACCGACGACCTTGAACGGCGCATGGACGGGGCCATGGCCAATCTCCGGGTGGAATTTGCCTCTTTGCGCACCGGGCGCGCCTCGGCGTCGATGCTGGAGCCGGTGATGGTGGATGCCTATGGCTCCATGACGCCGATCAACCAGGTGGGCACCGTGAACGTGCCGGAACCGCGCATGGTCACCATCAACGTCTGGGACAAGGGGCTGGTGAACAAGGTCGAAAAAGCCATCCGTGAGAGCGGTCTGGGCATCAACCCGCAGATGAACGGCACCATCATCATGTTGCCGATCCCTGAGCTGAATGAGGAACGTCGCCGTGAGCTGACCAAGGTTGCCGGGCAATATGCGGAAAACGCACGGGTTTCGGTGCGCAACGTCCGCCGGGACGGCATGGATCAGATCAAGAAGGCCAAGGGCGACGGCATGTCCGAGGACGACCAGAAACTCTGGGAGGGCGAAGTTCAGGAAATCACCGACCGCTACATCAAACTGGTGGACGACATGCTGGAGACCAAGCAAGGCGAGATCATGCAGGTGTGATGCAGGTGATGGCGTAGCGCCCATCGGAGTTTACGGAGGCGGTGCAACAGCTGCCGTAAATAAGCTATAGGTAGATCACTCTGCGCCACATTAATGTAGCGGAAAGTGTCATCTGACAAAGAGACCCTCTGCCAGACCAAGGCAGCGGTGTTCCGAGCAGGAGAATGAAATGGCGGGTATGCCACAGCCCCAGAGCGACCTGATCCCCGGATGCCCGCGACATGTTGCGATCATTATGGATGGGAATGGTCGCTGGGCCACGCAACGGGGCCGCCCGCGGCTCTACGGGCATCATGCCGGGGCCAGACGCGTGCGCGAGATCGTCGAGTGCTGTCCTCAGTTCGGTGTGGATTACCTGACCATCTTTGCCTTCTCGACCGAGAACTGGAAACGCACGCAGGTCGAGGTCGCGGGCCTGATGAGCCTGTTTCGCAGGTACATCATCAAAGAGACCCGGGCGTTGGTGGAATCCGGTGTGCGCGTGCGTTTCATCGGGGATCGTTTGCGGCTGGACAAGAAGCTGATCCAGATGATGAACGACCTTGAAGTCGCCACCGAGCAGAACACGCGGGTGCATCTGACCATCGCGATCAACTACGGCGGGCGGGATGAAGTGGCGCGCGCCACCAAGCGTCTGGCCAAGGACGTGGCGGACGGCAACCTCAGTCCGGATGCAGTGGATGAGGAAACCCTGCCGCGCTATCTGGACACGCACGTGCTGCCGGACCCGGATCTGGTGATCCGCACCAGTGGCGAGGCGCGTATTTCCAATTTCCTGCTCTGGCAATCCGCCTATTCGGAATATGAATTCATCGACACGCTGTGGCCTGACTTCACCCGGGATGAGTTCCAGAATCTCTGTGCCGCTTTCGGAGGACGCGATCGCCGCTATGGCGGGGTGCGAGGCTAGCGAGACATGAGCGAGGTGGGGGAGAAGTGGTCTGATCTAGCAACCCGGATGGGCTCCGGGGCGGCAATGGTGGTGCTGGGCCTGCTTGGGGTCTGGGCCGGTGGGCACGTCTTTCACGTGATGGTCGCCGTGATCTGCGGCGTGATGATCTGGGAACTGGCGGTGATGATCCACGCCCCGCGCATGGCCGCGCTGCAACTGGGCGCGCTGACCGGGGCCGCTTTGCTGCTGGCCATCTATTTGCCGACCGGTTTTGCCCTGCCGATCCTGCTGGCCTCTGCGCTGGTGGGCTTTGGGCAGCTGACGCAGTTCCGCACCATTTACATGGTGTTTACAGTCATGGTGCTGCTGGCCGGGTTCGGCATGATGGCGGTGCGTGACGATCTCGGCTTCAACTGGATGCTCTGGATGGTGCTGGTTGTGGTGGCCACGGATGTAGTCGGCTACTTCGCCGGGCGTCTGATCGGCGGACCCAAGTTTTGGCCACGCGTCAGCCCCAAGAAAACATGGGCCGGCACCGGGTTTGGCTGGGTCGGGGCGGCCATTGTCGGCACGCTCTTTATGGCCAATACCGGTGCGGGCCCGCAGCTGATCGGCGTCTCCATCGCCGTTTCCATGGCCAGCCAGATGGGCGATATCGCCGAAAGCGCGATCAAGCGGCGCGTTGGGGTCAAGGACAGCTCCAATCTGATCCCTGGCCATGGTGGCCTGCTGGACCGCTTCGACGGCATGCTGGGTGCGGCGGTATTTCTGCTGATCATTGGCGGGCCGCTGATCGGGTCGCCGATGATGCTGAGGTAGGGGATGCGGCGGATCAGCATCCTCGGGGCAACCGGCTCCATCGGCCAGAACACCATTGATCTGATCGCCCGCGCCCCCGACGCCTATGACGTGGTGGCGCTGACCGGTGCCGGGAACATCGCGCAACTGGCCAAAGATGCGCGGCGCCTGAACGCGGATGTGGCGGTCACGGCCCATGACCACTTGCTGGAAGACCTGCGCACAGCCCTGGACGGCAGCAGGGTCGAGGCCGCAGCCGGAACACAGGCGATTGCAGAGGCCGCATCGCGTCCAGCCGATTGGGTCATGTCGGCCATCGTCGGGGCCGCAGGGCTCGCCCCCGGTCTGGCCGCCTTGCAGCAGGGCAGTACCCTGGCGCTGGCCAATAAGGAATCCCTCGTCTGTGCCGGGCAGTTGATGCTGTCCACCGCCAAAACCAATGGTGCCCGCCTGCTGCCGGTGGACAGCGAACATTCGGCGGTATTTCAGGCGCTTGTGGGCGAGGATATGGCGGCAGTGGAGCGGATCATCATCACTGCCAGCGGCGGCGCGTTCCGGGACTGGCCGATGGAAGATCTGGCCAATGCCACGCTCGACCAGGCCTCCAGCCATCCCAACTGGGACATGGGCCAGCGGATCACCATCGATTCCGCTTCCATGTTCAACAAGGCGATGGAACTTATTGAAACACGGGAGTTTTTCGGCGTTGAGCCCCAGCAGATCGAGGTGCTGGTACACCCGGAATCGATGATCCACGCGATGGTCGGTTTTCGTGACGGCGCGCTGATGGCACATGTGGGTCCGCCCGACATGCGCCACGCCATCGGCTATGCGCTGCACTGGCCCGCGCGGCGCGATCTGCCGGTGGCGCGTCTCGATCTGGCGGAGATCGGGCAGCTGAGCTTTCGCGCTCCCTGCGAGACCCGCTGGCCCGCGCTGCGGCTGGCGCGCGAGGTGATGCAGGCGGGCGGGCTCGCGGGTGCCGTGTTCAACGCGGCCAAGGAAACCGCGCTGGATGGTTTCATCGCCGGGCAGATCGGCTTTAATGATATGGCAGCGATTGTCGAAGACGTTCTGACGCATATGTCAGCGCCGCACGGTCATATTGATGCCACCATGTCCCTTGATAACGTGGCGCAAGTAGACCATCTGGCACGACAAGAGGCCACGCGGGTCATTCACAAGAGAGCAGGTTAGAGTTTGGATATTTTTGCGCTGATCCCCCAGTTTGGCGGGCTGATCTGGACCATCGTTGCCTTTGTGGTGGCGCTCTCGGTGATCGTGGCGATCCATGAATATGGCCACTATATTGTCGGGCGCTGGTCCGGCATCCACGCGGATGTTTTTTCGCTCGGCTTCGGGCCGGTGCTTTACGCGCGCATGGACAAACGCGGGACCAAATGGCAGATCGCGGCGCTTCCCTTTGGCGGCTACGTGAAATTCGCGGGTGACGCCAATGCGGCCTCCGGCAAGGATGAAGAGGCCATGGCCGAAGCAGAGGCCGATCCCGAACGCCTGCGCAGCACCATGCATGGTGCGCCGCTCTGGGCGCGCGCGGCTACGGTTGCCGCCGGACCGATTTTCAACTTTGCCCTTTCAATACTTGTCTTTGCTGCGGTTGTCGTGACCAGCGGCGTGTCGCGTGACCCTCTGACGGTTGGCGACCTGCGCCCCTTGCCGGTCGAGGCGCGGGGGCTGCAAACAGGCGATGAAGTCGTGGGCATCAACGGGGTGCCGATCCCCAGCACGGAAGATACGGGCGCCTATTCTGACTTTATCGATACTCTGCCGCAGGAACCCGTGCTGGACTACACCATACGCCGCGATGGCACGGAAACCGTTGTGCCCGGCGCCTATCTGTTGCCACCGCTGGTCTCGGCGGTCAGCCCGCAAAGTGCGGCGATGGGAGCAGGGCTGCAGGTGGATGATGTGATCATCGCCATTGATGGCACGCCGATCTTTGCTTTCGATCAACTGAAGCAGGCGGTGGAAGGAGGCAACGGCGCGCCCTTGGCCTTGGGTGTGTGGCGTGCGGGAGAAGAAATTAATGTAACCCTCACGCCCAAGCGGGTGGATGAGCCGCAGGCGGATGGCGGATTCGCCACGCAGTGGCGGATTGGTATCGCAGGCGGGTTGGCCTTTGAACCGGCAACGGACACCCCTGGCGTGGGCGAGGCTTTGTGGAGTGGCGTTCGCCAAACGGGGCGGATCATCGAAGGCTCGCTCAGCGGTCTTGGCCATATGATCACCGGGGCGATCAGCACCTGCAATCTGAGCGGTCCCATCGGTATTGCACAAACCTCCGGCGCCATGGCGAGCCAGGGCGCGCAATCGTTCATCTGGTTCATCGCGGTGCTGAGCACGGCAGTGGGGCTTTTGAATCTCTTTCCTGTCCCCGCTTTGGACGGTGGTCACCTGGTGTTTTACGCCTATGAAGCGGTGACGGGTAAGCCGCCCAGTGATCGCGCGTTGCGGGTCTTGATGAGCATTGGTCTGGCGATGGTTCTGACGTTGATGATTTTTGCGCTTGGAAACGATATTTTCTGCCCGTGACACAGGGTCGGCCTGTGTAAATGTCATAATTACGACACAATTGGCCAAACTCGCGCCGTAATCCAGGTGTATTTCTGCTTCCACCTAAGTGGAGAGATGCAATGCAAGCGATTCAAAATAGCTATCGTGGCCTCAGCCTGCTGATGGATCTCAATTGGGATCGTGCCCTCTATATTGGCACCGTTTCGCTGGCTTTGGGCGCTGGTGCCTGGCTGAGCACAATTCTGGGCTGAATTTCCCGAAATTGCGCCTCTGTGCGCCTGTACTGACGTCCCCTGCAAACCCGCATCAGGCGCGTATGTAGTTGCAGGCCGATTTTTACCCACATGGTTTTGACAAGACCTGTCATTCTCGGTACTCAGATAAGCATAATTTACTGAGGATCGGGGCAGGTCATGAATTGGGGCAAACTGGGCGCAGGCCCACGTTTTTTCGGGCAATCTAAAAAACTGACATCGACACTGCGAGCAACTGGCTTTTGTCTTTCTTTATCAATGGTCTGGATGGCACCGGCGACGCCAGCTCTGGCGCAACAGGTGACGCTCAACTCGATTTCCATCGACGGAAACATCAGAATTGGTGACGCCGCCATCCTGACCCGTGCAGGAATCGCCCGCGGCCAGACCGTCAGCGCGGCGCAGCTGAATGAAGCCTATCAACGCCTGATCGAATCCGGACTGTTCGAGACAGTGACATTCGATCCACAAGGCAACGGCTTGCTGATTACCGTGGTTGAACTGCCCACCATCAACCGCATCAGTTTCGAAGGAAACAACCGTCTTGATGACGAAGCGCTGGCCGCTGCCATAAATTCCAACGAAAGGCGGGTGTTCAACCCGGCACAGGTGGAACGGGATGCCGAACTCATCGCGAATGCCTATGCAGGCGAGGGTCGGCTTGCCGCAAAGGTGACCCCAACCATCATTCGTCGCTCTGACAACCGTGTCGATCTGGTGTTCGAGATTTTCGAAGGCGACACCATTGAGATTGAACGCCTCAGCTTTGTCGGCAACCGCGAATATTCCGACCGCCGCCTGCGCCGCGTTCTCGAAACTAAGCAGGCAGGGTTCTTCCGTGCGGTCGTGCGGTCTGACCTCCTGGTCGAAGACCGCATCGAATTCGACAGGCAGCTGTTGCGCGACTTCTACCTGTCGCGCGGCTACATCGATTTCCGGGTCAATTCCGTCAACGCTGAGTTAACCGAAGAGCGCGACGGCTATTTCCTCGTGTTCAACGTACAGGAAGGTCAACGCTTCCGGTTCGGCGAAATCAATGTCACCAGTAACGTGCCCGGGGCGGACTCCGAGGTCTACCGCGATATTGTGAAGATCAAGCCCGGGGTCGTTTACTCTCCGACCTTGCTGGAAAACGATATCGCACGCATGGAACGCCAAGCCCTGCGGGACGGTGTCGATTTTCTGCGTGTCGAACCGCGTGTAACGCGGGATGACCGCAATCTTGAACTGGACATCGAATATGTCCTGACCCGCGGCCCGCGCGTCTTTGTCGAACGCATTGATGTCGAAGGAAATACCACGACCCTCGATCAGGTGGTGCGCCGCCAGTTCGACAGTGTTGAAGGTGACCCCTTCAATCCGCGCGAAATCCGCGAGGCGGCGGAACGGATCCGCGCCCTTGGCTATTTTGAGACTGCGGAGGTGAACGCGCGCGAAGGGTCAACACCGGATCAGGTTGTTGTGGATGTGGACGTGGTCGAGGCACCGACCGGGTCCTTCAGTTTCGGTGCGTCCTTCTCGAACAACGACGGTCTCGGGTTCGCGATCCGGTTTGCGGAACAGAACTTCCTCGGGCGGGGGCAACGGCTCAGCCTGAGCGTCGCGACCGCAGAGGAATCGCGCCGCTATGGCGTGACCTTCGAAGAGCCTGCCTTTCTGGGACGCGATCTGACGTTTGGTCTCCGCTTTGACATCGCCGAGACGGACAGTTCCTTTACTACCTATGATACTGACCGGTTTATTTTCCAGCCGTCACTGACATTCCCGGTGGGCGAGAATTCGACCCTGCAATTACGCTATACCGCTGAAGAGTCTGAAATGACGGCGCGAGAGACACCTGTAAATGGCGTGGTCATCGGCAACGAGATTGCTGTTGGCGCACAGTCCAGTAGCGCGGTTGGTTACCAGTTGACCTATGACACCCGTATTGGCGGCCTTGATCCGAACTCCGGGTATCTGCTGCAATTCTCGCAGGATTTTGCCGGGCTGGGAGGTGATGCGCAGTACATCAAGACAGTCGCCCGTGCGATTGGTGAGACTAAAGTGTGGAACGAAGAGGTGACCCTGCGCGCGTCACTGGAAGGCGGAGCCCTGTCGTGGAGCGACGGTACCAACCGGGCCGTGGACCGGTTTCTGAACAACACCAACATCATTCGCGGTTTTGAACCCGGCGGGATCGGCCCGCGCGATCTTTCCGTCAGCGGTGAGGATCCTCTGGGCGGCAACCTTTACGTTGCAGCGCGGTTCGAAGCGGAATTTCCTCTTGGTCTGCCCGAAGAGTATGGCATCACGGGTGGCCTCTTCTATGACGTGGGTAATTTCTGGGACCTCAGCGATGTGAATACCTCCGGAGGCACTATTGTCGGTGAGGGTGGGTCCTTCCGCCACGTGATCGGCTTCGCCATCCTGTGGAACACGCCTGTGGGTCCGCTGCGGTTCAACTTCACCGATGCGATCCGCAAGGAAGATTTCGACCGCGACCAGACTTTCGAATTGACGCTGAGCACGTCGTTCTAGTCCGATGACGCGGTTGTCGGGCATTCTGGCGGTTTTCACAACTGTCTGGCTGACCGCCGCTCTTCCGGGACCTGCGCAGGCGCAGCGGATTGGGCCGGTGCAAAGCCCGATCCTGACCATCGATGCGGATCGTCTTTTTGCGGAAAGCGATTTTGGCCAGCGTATGGTCGCCGAATTCGAAGCGCGCGGGGCAGAACTGGCAGCTGAAAACCGGCGCATCGAGGAAGCCCTCGAAACAGAGGAACGGGAGCTCACCGAGCAACGGGCCACGATGGAGGCGGCTGCATTTCGGCTGCTTGCGGATGCGTTTGACGAAAAAGTTCAGAAAACCCGGCGCACGCAGGATGCAAAAACCCGAGAGCTCAATCTTGCCTTTGAGGAACGGCGCGGCGTTTTTCTCAATGCTGCGGCCCCTGTGTTGGAGCGCCTGATGCGGGAGGCGGGGGCCGCTGTGATCCTGGAGAAGCGCTCCGTCTTTCTCAGCTCCAACGCCATTGATGTGACCCGTGCGGCGATTGAACGGCTTAACGCCGTTCTGGGCGACGGCGACGGCGTTTCCGAGTAATACAAAGGACGAACGGCATGCCGCGCCGGACGCCGCGCCGACGGAGCAGGGCGCTACACTGCACGGCGAAACAATGGAGGTCGATACCACCGTGCTTGCTCCGCTGCGGCTGAATTGCTAGGCAAGGGGTCAAGCCCTTGAGGACAAAAGGACACCTAACATGACAAGCGCCGAAGCCGGTCCCGAGACCAGCGCCGATATTCAGCTCATCCAACGCATCATCCCCCATCGCTATCCTTTTCTTCTGGTCGACAAGGTTGTCGATATAGACGGCACCGCATCCGCCACGGGCATCAAGAATGTCACCATGAACGAACCGCATTTTCAGGGGCACTTTCCCGGCCTGCCAATCATGCCCGGCGTGACGATCATCGAGGCGATGGCGCAAACTGCGGCGGTGATGGTCGGCGTGACGCTGGGCATGGCGGACAAGAACATGAAGGTCTATTTCATGGCCATCGACAAGGCCAAGTTCCGGCGCAAAGTGGGCCCGGGCGACGTGCTGGAGATGCAACTGCGAACCCTGCGCGGCAAGCCCGGTGGCAAGGTCTGGCGCTTTGGTGGTGTCGCCTCCGTTGAGGGTGAGATGGCCGCCGAGTGCGAGTTCACCGCGATGATGGATCTGGGGTAGCCGCAGATGAGCAACATCCACCCGAGTGCAGTGATCGACGACGGCGCGCAGATCGATCCAACTGCCAAGGTCGGACCGTTCTGCTGCGTGGGCGCGCAGGTGAGCCTCGCTGCAGGTGTGGAACTGAAGAGCCACGTGGTTGTTACCGGCCGTACCGATATCGATGAAGAGACGGTGATTTTCCCGTTTTCGGTGATTGGCGAGATCCCCCAGGATCTGAAGTTCAAGGGGGAGGCCAGCCAGCTGATCATTGGCAAGCGCAACCGCATCCGCGAGCATGTGACGATGAATTCCGGCACCGAAGGCGGTGGCGGGGTGACCCGCATCGGGGATGACGGGCTGTTCATGGCCGGATGCCACATTGCCCATGACGCGATCATCGGGGACCGGTGTATCATCGTGAATTCCGTAGCCATTGCCGGGCATTGCGTCCTGGAGGATGACGTCATTGTTGGTGGTTTGTCCGGGGTACACCAGTTCGTGCGCATCGGGCGTGGCGCGATCATCGGGGCGGTGACGATGGTGACAAATGACGTAATTCCCTACGGGCTGGTGCAGGCGCCCCGCGGCGAGCTTGACGGGCTCAATCTTGTTGGCCTCAAACGGCGCGGGGTCGCGCGCAGCGATATCACAGCACTCCGGGCCGCGTTCCAGATGCTGGCGCAGGGCGAGGGCACCTTCCACGACCGGGCACGCCGTCTGGCGGATGAAACAACCAGCGATTACGTGCGCGAGATTGTCGATTTCATCCTCGCCGGTAGTGACCGCCATTTCCTGACGCCACGCTGATGCTGGCGCTTGTTTCAGGACGCGGGAACCTGCCCGCACGTATTGCCGACGCGATGTCCGAAAGGCCGCTGATGTGCGTTCTGCAGGGGTTTGAACCCGAGGGCGTGGTGCCCGATATCCTCTTTCGGCTGGAGCATCTGGGTACGCTATTGGCGGATCTTGAGGCGCGCGGCGTGCGCGAGGTTTGCTTTTGCGGCGGGATCGAACGCCCGCCCATCGACCCCGCAGCACTTGATGCGGCGACCCTGCCTCTGGTGCCGGTGATCATGAAGGCCATCGCGGCAGGGGACGATGGTGCCTTGCGTGGTGTGATCGGAATCTTTGAAGATCGGGGATTTGCGGTGCGTGCCGCGCATGATCTGTCCCCGGATCTTCTGGTGCCCGAAGGCGTGCTGAGCGTGGCGCAACCGGATGACCAGATGACATCCGACATGGCGCGGGGCAGCGAAGTGCTCGCCGCGCTGGCACCGTTGGACGTGGGGCAGGGATGTGTTGTGGGCAAGGGGCAGGTCTGGGGCATCGAAACCCTCGGCGGTACCGACCATATGCTGAAAACCCTGCCGACCGGTGCGGCGCGGGCGCGGGCAATCCTGATCAAGGGACCGAAGCAAGGACAAGACCGGCGCTTTGACTTGCCCACCATTGGCCCGGAGACAATTGGTGTGCTGGCAGAGGCCGGCCTGGCCGGCGTGGTTGTCGAGGCGGGGGGGGTCCTGATGCTGGAGCCTGAGGCCACGGTGGCCGCTGCGGATGCGGCGGGGCTGGTGCTTTGGGCCCGCGCGCCGGGCTGATGCGCGTCTTCATCATCGCGGGAGAGCCTTCGGGCGACAAGCTGGGCGGCGCGCTGATGGCGGGGCTGAAGGCCCTGAACCCGGATGTGCAGTTCGACGGCATCGGCGGTGCCGACATGCAGGCGCAGGGGTTGGTCAGTCGCTTTCCGATGGAAGAGTTGAGCGTCATGGGGATTGCGGAAATCCTGCCCAAGTACCGCGCGCTCATGGCCCGGATCAACGAAACGGCAGCGGCCGTGGTGGAGAGTGCACCGGACGTGCTGATCACCATCGACAGCCCGGATTTTTCTCTGCGTGTGGCACGGCGAGTCAAGGCCGCGAGCCGCGTGCGCACCGTGCACTACGTGGCACCAACTGTCTGGGCTTGGCGGGCAGGGCGGGCGCAGAAGATGGCCAGGTGCATTGACCATGTCCTGGCGCTGTTCCCATTCGAGCCGCCTTTGATGACCTTGGATGGCATGGTCTGCGATTTCGTGGGCCACCCGGTCGTGGCAGAGCCACAGACAACCTCTGAGGAAGCACAGGCCTTTCGCACGGACCATGGGGTCGGGGATGCGCCCCTGCTGTTGGTTCTGCCGGGGTCACGGCGCGGCGAGGTCTCGCGGTTGGCCTCGGTCTTTGGTCAGTCGATCGCGCCCCTGCGCGCCCGCTATACGGATTTGAAGGTGGTTCTGCCTGCGGCTGCCCCGGTGGCGGATCTGGTGCGCGAAGAAGTGGCCAACTGGCCCGTGACGCCGATTGTGCTGGACCCAAGCGGCATGAGCCTTGAGGCTGCGGGCGCACTGAAACGTGCGGCCTTTCGGGCAGCGGATGTGGCGCTTGCGGCGTCGGGCACGGTGTCACTGGAGCTGGCGGCGGCGCGCACGCCCATGGTGATTGCCTATAAAATGAACTGGCTGACGTTCCGGATGATCCGGGCGATGGCGTTGATAGACACGGTGACGCTGGTCAACCTGGTCTCTGACACCCGCGTGGTGCCGGAATACCTCGGTCCTGCGTGCGAGCCGGAGGCCATTGGCGCGGCATTGATCGAACAGATGGAAGACCCGGACGCCCAGCAGGCGGCGATGGAGGTGACCATGCAGCGGTTGGGTGAAGGCGGCGAAGACCCCGGCCTGCGCGCCGCCCGTGCCGTTCTCGCGCGCATGGGGCCGGTTTTCCCAAAAGGACAGGCTGACGCCTGACACCATGCATTTGACCCTGACGGGTCAAACAGCTTGCCGCGTGCCGGACCGGCGGACATTATCGGGATGTCAGCCCTTGTGAATCCAGCCGCCGCCATAGATGCGGCTACTGTCGGGGTCGTAGAAGACGCAGGCCTGTCCGGGCGAGACACCTTCTTCGGGTGTCACCAGTTCAACGGTGGCTTCTGTTGCGCTGATTGGGCGGATGATGGCCTCGGTCGGGGGACGGGTGGAGCGCACCTTGACCGCGAGGTGCCATTCGGCGCGGCTCTCGAAGGGAGCATCCCCCAGCCAGTTGATCTCGCGGACCGGCACGGTGCGGGTGGCGAGCATGTCTTTCGGTCCAACCACCACGGTTTTCGTGTCCGCGTCGAGTTTCACCACATAAAGTGGTTCGGCCAGCCCGCCGATTCCCAGACCGCGGCGTTGACCGATGGTATAGTTAATGACACCGTCATGACGCGCCAACACGCGCCCGTCCGCATGCACGATATCACCGGGATCGGCCGCTTCCGGTCGCAGCTTGCGGATCACCGAGGCATAATCGCCATTGGGCACGAAGCAGATGTCCTGGCTGTCTGGCTTGTCTGCCACGCTCAGCCCGTA
This sequence comes from uncultured Roseobacter sp., assembly GCF_947492555.1. Lineage (GTDB taxonomy): Bacteria > Pseudomonadota > Alphaproteobacteria > Rhodobacterales > Rhodobacteraceae > Roseobacter. The sequence goes on along the minus strand of NZ_CANLNE010000003.1, from coordinate 1,022,900 downwards.
TTTTGCCGCCAATGCGCGGGTGTCACCTTTTGAGGCCAGATGACCCAGTGGAAAGCGCAGAAATTCGAGCTGCTCGGGCGTGGTGGAGAACAGGAAATAGCTCTGATCGCGGGCGCTGTCGGCTGCGGCGTGCAGCTCTGCCCCCTGCGCGCCTGTCTTGCGCTGGATATAGTGCCCCGTCGCCATGCAATCGGCTTCCAGATCCTTGGCCGTTTCCAGCAGGTCCTTGAACTTGACACGTTCATTGCAGCGGATGCAGGGCACCGGTGTTGCCCCGCCGAGATAGCTGTCTGCGAACTCGTCAATCACGGCATCTTTAAAAATGTTCTCATAATCCAGCACGTAATGCGGAAAACCCATCGTCTCGGCCACGCGTCGCGCGTCGTGAATATCAAGCCCGGCACAGCAGGCGCCTTTCTTGGCCAGCGCGGCACCATGATCGTAAAGTTGCAGGGTCACGCCCACGACGTCATAGCCCTCTTCGGCCAGCATAGCTGCAACAACAGAGCTGTCGACGCCGCCCGACATCGCAACGACGACCCGCGTGTCGGCGGGCGCCTTGGCAAAGCCAAGCGAATTCAATGGGGGCTTTTGATCAAGCGGCATCAGGGTTCTCCGGGACTTCTGAGGAAATATAGGAAAATCCTAATTACTCTCAAGAGCGCGCTTCATCGGTCTTTAAGGCCCTCGCGTCAAGGTCTGTCCAACAGAGTAAGAACGGGTATGAGTGATGTATCTAAAGAAAGTGGATGGGCCACGATCGGTAACATTGGCGGACGGTAGTGTCATGACACAGGCCGACCTTCCGCCTGCGCGTACGAAACGTTGGGTGGCATCGCGCAAAGCTGCGGTCGTGCGAGGTGTGGCCTATGGGTTGATCACACAGAGCGATGCGCTGAAGCGCTATCAGATCAGCGAAGATGAATTTCACGAGTGGGTAAAGGCTGTTTCAGAGCATGGTGAAGATGCCCTGAAGGCCACAGCCTTACAAAAATATAGACAACCATAAGTTGTTCGCGTAATATTCTTGCAGACGGTAACGTGTGATTAACCTTTTTTCTTCACGGTTAATTCCGATGTAAACGTTCACCCGATGCGGAGAAAATCATGCGCGTACTGCTAGTGGAAGACGACCCCACAACCTCGAAGAGCATCGAACTGATGCTGACACACGCCAATCTGAACGTCTATGCGACGGATCTGGGGGAGGAAGGGATCGATCTTGCAAAACTGTACGATTATGATCTGATTCTGCTTGATCTCGATCTGCCGGACATGAATGGGCACGAGGTGCTGCGTCAGTTGCGCCTGTCGCGTATCGAGACGCCAATTCTGATCCTGTCGGGCGCTGATGATACTGAGAACAAGATTAAGGGCTTTGGTTTCGGGGCGGATGATTACTTGACCAAACCATTCCATCGCGAAGAATTGGTGGCCCGCATTCATGCGATTATCCGACGCTCGAAAGGGCATTCCCAATCCGTGATCGACACCGGCCTGATTTCGGTGAACCTGGATGCCAAGACCGTCAGTGCGGACAACAAACCGGTGCATTTGACAGGCAAAGAATACCAGATGCTGGAACTTCTGTCGCTGCGCAAAGGCACGACCTTGACGAAGGAAATGTTCCTGAACCACCTTTACGGCGGCATGGACGAGCCTGAGTTGAAGATCATCGACGTCTTCATCTGCAAGCTGCGCAAGAAACTCAGCACCGCGACAGGTGGCGAAAATTATATCGAAACCGTCTGGGGGCGTGGCTACGTTTTGCGGGATCCTGAACCCAACCAGGTCGATGATCCGCAACGGCTGGCAGTCGGCGCTTAATCACTCGCTGTATGGTCCGGCCAAGGGGGCTTGTGCCGGACCCGACGCAGTGAAGTCTTCCAAACGAAATGAACTGGACCTGACCCGGACCTCCGCATATCTAATCGGGTATGCGACAAGGAAAGGGGCAGGTCTTGGCGTCTCTGGCAGAAATCGAAGAATTGAACGAAGACGCCGCAAAGAAGGAACTGGCGCGGCTGTCGGAAGTGCTGGCGCAGGCAAATACAGCCTACCATGGTGCCGATGCCCCGGACCTCTCAGATGCGGAGTATGACGCGCTCAAAAAGCGCAACATCGCGATTGAAGCGCGATTCCCTCATCTCAAACGCACCGACAGCCCGACGGATCAGGTTGGGGCCGCGCCGTCCGAGGGCTTTTCAAAGGTAGAGCACGCGGTTGCGATGCTCTCGCTTGCCAATGGATTTGACGCCGAAGATATTGCCGACTTCGATGGGCGTGTTCGCAGATATCTGGGTATCCCGGAAGAGACACAGCTGGATTATACCGCCGAGCCCAAGATCGACGGACTTTCACTGTCGCTGCGGTTTGAAAACGGGAAACTGGTGCAGGCAGCAACGCGGGGCGATGGCTCTATCGGTGAAAATGTCACGGCCAATGCGCGTACGATTGGTGATATCCCAACGCAAATTGCAGAGGCGCCCGAGGTGCTGGAAGTCCGTGGAGAGGTCTACATGTCTCACCCGGACTTTGAAGCTCTGAATGCGCGCCAGACTGAAACAGGTGGCAAGGTTTTTGCCAATCCGCGCAATGCAGCCGCAGGATCCTTGCGGCAGCTCGATGCAAGCATCACCCGCGCGCGGCCGCTGCGCTTCTTTGCCTATGCCTGGGGCGCCCTGTCCGAACCTCTGGCCACAACGCAAATGGAGGCCATTGAGCGTCTGGCCGAAATGGGCTTTGCAACAAACCCATTGACCCGAACATGTGCCGGACCATCGGAACTTGTAGCGCATTACGATGTGATCGAGGCGCAGCGCGCGACACTTGGATATGACATCGATGGGGTCGTGTACAAAGTTAACGACCTGACGCTGCAGGAACGACTGGGCTTCCGATCCACGACACCCCGCTGGGCGATTGCGCATAAGTTCCCGGCTGAACTGGCCTGGACCCGGCTGGAGGCCATCGACATTCAGGTGGGGCGCACCGGTGCGCTCTCGCCCGTCGCGCGCCTGCACCCGGTGACTGTCGGCGGGGTCGTCGTTTCCAATGCGACGCTGCACAACGAAGACTACATCGCAGGGCGTGACAACAAGGGAGGCGACATTCGCGGGGGCAAGGATATCCGGGTCGGCGACTGGGTTCAGGTCTACCGTGCAGGAGATGTGATCCCGAAGGTTGCCGATGTTGATCTGAGCAAGCGGCCCGATGATGCACAACCCTACGCGTTTCCCACCCGTTGCCCGGAATGCGACAGCGATGCTCTGCGCGAACCCGGGGATGCGGTACGGCGGTGTTCGGGCGGATTGATCTGCCCGGCTCAGGCGGTGGAAAAGCTCAAGCACTTCGTCTCCAGAGCGGCCTTTGACATTGAAGGACTGGGTGCAAAGCAGGTCGAACAATTCTACGGCGACAAGTGGATCAAGGAACCCGCAGATATCTTCACTCTGAAAGAGCACTTCGGCACCGGTATGAAGCAGCTGAAGAACCGCGAAGGGTGGGGGGAAAAATCGGCGAATAACCTCTTCGACGCCATTGACGAGAAACGCAAGATCTCTCTGTCCCGCCTGATTTTTTCTCTTGGGATCAGGCATGTGGGGGAGGCGGCCTCGAACCTCATCGCGCTGCATTATGGAACATGGGACGCGTTCGATGCCGCGATGCAAGCCGCGCAGGATCAGGAGGGCGCGGCCTGGCAGGATCTGATCGACATCGATGGTGTCGGCGCAGTCATGGCCGGGTCGCTTGTGCACACGCTGGCGCAACCGGCGGAGCGGGCGTCGATTGATCGCCTGATCACGCAGTTGGATGTGCAGCCCGTCGCGCGACCTGACACGCAAGGCAGCCCGGTTGCCGGAAGAATCGTGGTCTTTACTGGCACCCTGGAAAAGATGACACGCGCCGAGGCCAAGGCCCGGGCCGAGCGGTTGGGCGCGAAGGTATCGGGTTCCGTCTCCGCCAAGACCGACATCCTGGTTGCCGGGCCGGGGGCCGGGTCCAAGGCCAAGAAGGCCGCCGATCTGGGCATTGAAACGCTGGACGAAGATGGCTGGCTGACCTTGATTTCGGACGCATGAGCGGACGGCCCGAATGCCTCTACCCCCTGTTTGCGGAGGTGAAAACGCTGAAGGGCGTCGGGCCCAAAACCGCTGCTCATATGGCGGCCCTTGGGGTCGACGCGCCGCGCGATCTGCTGTTCACCCTGCCGCAGTCGGGGATTGATCGGCATCTGCGGTCGACCATTCAGGACGCAGTGTTGCCTGCGACCCTGACAGTTGCCGTAGAGATCGGGACGCACACACAGGCGCGAACAAAAGGCGGGGCCTACCGGATTCATGTGCAGGATACGGAGACCTCCTTTCAACTGGTGTTCTTTCATGCGCGCGGCGACTACTGGCAAAAAACGCTGCCGGAGGGCAGCAGGCGCGTGGTCTCCGGGCGGGTTGAGTTGTTTGACGGCATCGCCCAGATGGTGCACCCCGATCACATCGTTGCAGAGGCTGATGCTGCGCAACTCCCTGATTTCGAACCGGTTTATCCACTAACTGCCGGTGTGACGCAAAAACTGATGTTCAAGGCGACACGTGCTGCGGCAAGCCTTGTACCGGATATGCCGGAATGGATTGATCCGACCCAGAAGGCGCGCGTTGGCTGGCCGGACTTTCACAAGGCCGTATGGGCGGCGCACAGCCCCGCGCGGCTGGACCATTTGGCAGCGACGGCACCCGCGCGGGAAAGGCTGGCCTATGACGAGTTGCTGGCGCATCAGCTGACACTGGCGCTCGCGCGCTCGATCGAACGTCGCAAGCCCGGGCGCGCCAGTCACGGTGACGGTCACTTGCAAGCCAGAGTAATGTCTTCACTGCCCTATCAGGCGACGGGCGCGCAGGACCGGGCGATTGTCGAAATCAATGCTGACATGGCCGCCGAGACCCGGATGAACCGGTTGCTGCAGGGCGACGTGGGGGCGGGAAAGACACTTGTTGCCTTCATGGCGCTGCTGCGCGCGGTGGAGGCGGGCGGGCAGGCGGTCCTGATGGCCCCCACTGAAATCTTGGCACGACAGCACCTTGAATCCCTGCAACCCCTTGCCGAGGAGGCCGGGGTTGTGCTGGAGGTTTTGACGGGCCGCGATAAGGGCACGGATAGGCGGCGCAAGCTCGACGCGCTGGCCCGCAGTGACATCCAGATTCTCGTCGGAACCCACGCGGTGTTCCAGGCGGATGTCCACTTTGCTGACCTGCGCCTCGCGGTCGTTGACGAACAGCATCGCTTCGGTGTCCGGCAGCGGCTGGAGCTTGGACGCAAGGGGCAGGCGGTCGATGTGCTGGTGATGACGGCCACGCCGATCCCGCGTTCGCTGTCGCTGGCCCAATATGGCGACATGGATGTCTCTGTACTCGATGAAAAGCCCCCAGGGCGCAAACCCATCAAGACCGCGTTGATCAGCACGGGCCGGATGGAGGAAGTGGTCGACCGTCTGCGCGCGGTGATCGAGGGCGGGCGCCAATGCTATTGGGTCTGTCCTTTGGTGGAAGAAAGTGAGGTTGTTGATCTCACGGCAGCAGAAGGCCGGTTCAAACAGCTGCGCGCCGCCTTGGGCGAAGGGGTCGTCGGCTTGGTGCACGGGCAAATGCCGGCTGCGGAGAAAGACGCGGCCATGGCGCGGTTTGTTGCCGGTGACACCAAGGTGCTGGTGGCGACGACCGTAATCGAGGTCGGCGTGAACGTGCCCAATGCGACGATCATGGTCATCGAACGGGCGGAGACGTTTGGCCTGGCGCAATTGCACCAGATGCGGGGTCGCGTGGGGCGTGGGGAGGCGGCCTCCACCTGTCTCCTGCTCTATCAATCGCCGCTGTCTGAAAATGGTCGCAAGCGGCTGGAGGTGCTGCGCGAGACCGAAGACGGTTTCGTCATTGCCGAGACCGACTTGCAGATGCGGGGGGCGGGGGATCTGATCGGGACGGCGCAGTCGGGACTGCCGCGCTTTCGCGTGGCTGATCTGGAACGGCAGGCCGGGTTGATGGCGGTTGCGCAGACGGATGCACGGCGTCTGCTGTCGGATGATCCCAAACTGGAGAGCGGGCGGGGCAAGGCCGCGCGCCTGCTGCTTTGGCTGATGCGGCAGGAAGAAGCGATCCGTTTGATTTCAGTCGGTTAGGCGAACCAAAGCACTTTTGTTCGCGAATGTTCTCATTAAGTTCTTTACAGTTGATTAAAATTATGAGAACAAAGGGGCAACAGAACGGAGGGTTGTCATGTCCATACTGCTACAGATCAAAGACATCGCATCGCGGTCTCACGCGACGTTGCTTCAGGATGCAGCAGGGGCAACGGCACTCATCGTGATGCTTGTGGTGGGGTTACACCTGCCGTCTCTTACCTGATTTCTGCCTGCGATCTCGCGCCTCGTATGTGCCAGCACTTTTCCCAATCCGGTGCTTGAGACGAACACTGCCTGTTCCACGTCTCATCAGGGTCTTCCCCCTGCCGCATGTACAGGACTCCCCCGCGAGAGACGCTTAACCTGACGCCGCCGTCCTGCTCGGGACGTGCGGCGTTTTTTTTCGCAAGGGCGTCAGAAAGTGTAGGCCAGCCGCAACCCGCCCCAGTGCCTGCCTTGCACAAAAATGGGCGCGGATAGGTCTTTCATCATCTTGAACTCTCCGCCGCCCATGTCCCGGCGATAAACCTGCAGCAGGAACGGCTCGGTGTTGCGCCCCGCCTTCAGCCCGACCCGATCGTCGAAAATGCGGCGATTGCGGCAATGGGCCATGTTCCACACCGGATCGTCGCTGGGCGGATGGGAGAATTTGCGGTTGTGCGTCGGCAGATACCCGTTTGTATCGACGGCTGCACAGAAAACGACCTTGCTGTCCATCTCCAGAACGGGTTCCTGCAAGGGCGGCAGGATACGGTCCATCACTTCGGTACACTCGTTGATGACCTGCTCCGGATCGGATCCCGGGATCGGGCGATAGTTGCGGTCAAACAGGCGCGACATCGTGGTGGTCCCGCTCTCCACGGCCTCCTCCAGGCGGTCACCCAACTCGCGCGCAAGGTTCTGCGCCCGTTGAATGAAAGGCGTGTCGACGGAATTGCCGCCCAACAGGGCAGTCGATTGAACAATCGTCTCCGAGGTGTCGATCAGGCGCAACACCCGTTCATGGGTCTTCTCGATACCGGAAGAGGTTGACTGCACGGCGGTGTCGATCTCCTTCAGGGCGGGCTCGAAATCAGACATGGCGGAATGCATACGCTCTGCCTGCTCGGCGATCCGCTGCGCCTGTTGGTTGGCCGACGTGATCGAGGTTTCCATCCGGCTGAGCGCCGTGTCCGTGCCACCGGCATTTTCCAGCACGTCAGCGGCCTGTGTCGCAATCCCGCTCGCTTCCTTGCCAAGCTCCAAAATCCAGTCCGCCAGGGATTCGATGTTGTTCGAAATCTCGACCGCTGCATCGCGGGTTTTCTGGGACAACTCGTTGATGGCATCGGCCACCACGGCAAAGCCACGCCCCGCATCCCCGGCGCGGGCCGCTTCGATCTTGGCGTTGATCGCCAGCGTGTTCACCTGCGTCGCAATGCCGGCAATCTGCTGGTTGTTGGTTTTCACCGCTGAGAGCGTATCGCCGACCGCTTCGGTTTTCTGGGACAGGTCCTGCACCCATCCGGCAACACTGCGAGTCTTTTCCCCCGTTGTCCGGACCAGTTCGGCGGAAGATTTCACATCGCGGGCGGTCTCATCGGTGTTCTGCGCCATGGTCTGCACCGCGTCGCGCACATCGGAATTGGCCTTGCCCATTTCGCTGGCACGCTCATCCAGCACGCTCAACCCCCGGCGCTGCGCCCTTGCGTGTTCCTCCACCAGATCGAGAAACCCGGCAATGTCAACGATTTCATATCCAAGCGCTGCCGCAGCCTGCGTTAATCGATCCGCATGCCTGTTGTCGTCAAACTGAGGTTGGATGTTCATGCTGCCCCGCAGATTTGCCTGCGGAACTTACTGTCACGAATTTACTTAAAAATTGCTAATACAGGCCCTGATCTCAGGCGCAGTCGGCCTGAAGCGCCTGTGTCATTGCCTCGCAAGCCGCTTCGATGCTGAGCAGGATGGAGGCGTGACGGTTCTTGTAGTCCCGCGCGGGCTCCAACACCTCGAACCCGTCAAAGGGGGCGGCGGGCACCGGGCCTACGTCTTTCAGCATGGCCCGCAATGCATCACGCGCCGCTTCAAGCTCCGGCAGGGTTCGGCCAATGATCGCACCGCCCGTGACGGCAGCCGCCGCTTGCCCCAGCGCACAGGCCTTCACATCCTGCGCATAGGCGCTGACCTGTCCATTCTCGACATTCAGATCGACCGTGACGGCGGAACCGCAGAGGGGCGAGCGCTTCTTGACCCGGGCCATCGGCGCATCAAGCTGTCCCAGATGCGGGATATCCGCCGCAAGGGCCAGAATACGGCCGGAATAGAGTTTGATCAGATCGTTTTCACCAGACATGGGACCCAGACGGCCTTCCGTTGTTTTCGACTTTCATACATAAGTCCTGACGCAGCAGATGCAAAAAGGTTTTTCGCATGTCTCACGATCCCGTTCCCTTCGACCCCGATAGCCTGCGCTACGACGCGGCCGGTCTGATCCCCGCAATTGCGCAGGATGCCGACAATGGCGAGGTGCTGATGATGGCCTGGATGAACCGCGAGAGCGTGATGCAGACACTTGCGACAGGCAAGGTCACCTATTGGAGCCGGTCACGACAGGCCTTTTGGGTCAAGGGCGAGACCAGCGGACATCACCAGACGCTGGTGGACATGCGCGTGGACTGCGACCGCGATTGCCTTCTGATGCAGGTCCGGCAGGTGGGCGCGGCCTGCCACACCGGACGGCGCAGCTGTTTTTATACGGGCGTGTCCGAAGCCGGTGAGGTGGAGCTGTCACAGCCCCTGTGAGCCTGCCGTCGAGGGCAGGCCCAGCATGCTACGAATGTCGGCGGGCTGCAGACCCTGATCACGGTAGGTGGCCAGCGCGCGCGCGTCGTCGCGCTTGGCCAGCCTCTTGCCAGCCTCATCCCGGATCAGCCGGTGGTGATGATAAAGCGGTGTCGGCAGGTCCAGGAGATCCTGCAGGATCACGTGAATCGCCGTCGCCTCAAAGAGATCAGCGCCGCGGGTGACATGGGTGATGTCCTGCGCCGCATCGTCCACCACGACCGAGAGATGGTAAGAGGTGCCCATGTCGCGCCGGGATAAAACCACGTCTCCGACGTGCTGTATCAATTGATCGGGCGTCACGGTGATCAGGCCGGTTTCACCCCCAGGTCCCGCACCGGTTTCGGTAAAGGCAAAGAGGCGCTGTGCCACGGCGCGGCGCATATCGAGCCGCAGCGCGCTATCCCGGGGACGTTCTGCGCCCGGACCCCGGGGGATATCCCGGCAGGTGCCGGGGTAGATCAACCCATCGGGTCCCATGGGCAGGGTCGCACCTTCCTGCGGGGCGGACATCGCCTCCAGAATATCCCGGCGGTTGCAACTGCAGGGGTAGAGCAGGCCAGCTTGCCACAGCCGGTCCAGGGCGCTTTCATAGGCTGCCATATTCTCCGACTGTCGCAATACGGGTGTCGGCCAGTCGAGGCCGAGCCACTGCAGATCCTCATAGATCTGCGCCTCCCAGGCGGGCCGGACGCGTGATGTATCGATGTCTTCAATCCGCAGCAGGAAATCACCCTCTGCCGCATGAGCCATGTCGTAGGCAACAAGCGCCGAGAAGGCATGACCAAGATGCAGAGGCCCTGTCGGTGACGGGGCAAACCGGGTGCGAATTGTCAATTTTTCTCAAGCACGTAGACGTTGGAGTTCAAGTTGATCCCGGGTAAATGCGGGCCGCTGTCACGAAAGAGCAGACGGGCGGCACCGCAGTCGATCCACTCGCAAAGACGGGCTTCGTTTGCGCGGTCCTGCAGCGCGTGATCATTCAGCGACAGCACCAGAAAGCCCCCCGGGGCCAGGGCCTTCATCAGGTCGTCGAAAACCGAAATCGGCGCGGCACCCGCCCCGATCACCCCGATGGCAGCAATCGCGGCATAGTCGCCCGGCGTGACGGGGAGCGGTGCATCCGCCTCGATCACTGTGAGGGTGCGGTAGAGTCTCTTGGCGCGGGCCTTGGCCAACATTTCTTCGGACAGATCCACACCGTCGATGGTGGCAAACCCGGCAAGCTTCAGCGCCAGCCCCGAAAGCCCGGTGCCACAGCCGAAATCCAGCACCGGCAGGGTCTGATCCTTCATGAACTGCGCCAGAGCCTCGGCGCATCGGCCCGGGGTCGCATACCCCTGACTGCCGACTTCGGCGTCATAGCTGGCAGACCAGTCGTTATAGAGAGTGCGGGTTTCATCCGCATCGCGGGCGTCGTAGACCTTGTCCAGAAATTTTTGTGTCATGGCCCAAGGGTAACCGGCTTGACTAGGCGGCGTCCAGTGCGCCGGTGCCAAGCCACTCTTGCCAGGCCGCCTTGGCCCGGTCCGTATAGGCCTTGTAGCGGTCCTTGCGGCCACGCCTGCCGCCCTTCAGGCCCTCGACCGGCGGGAAGAGCCCAAAGTTCACATTCATCGGCTGGAACGTCTTGGCCTCGGCCCCGCCGCTGATATGCGTGATCAGCGCACCGGTTGCCGTGCTGGGAGGCGGTGTCTCGATCGGGCTGCCCAAAATGGCACTGGCCGCCAGACGCCCCGCCAACAGGCCCATGGCAGCGGATTCCACATACCCTTCGACCCCGGTGATCTGGCCGGCAAAGCGAATGTTCGGACGTGAGCGCAGCCGCATCTGCCCGTCGAGCAACGTCGGGGAATTCAGGAACGTGTTGCGGTGGATGCCGCCCAGCCGGGCAAAACTGGCATTTTCCAGGCCCGGAATGCGTTTGAAAACATCTGTTTGCGCGCCGTATTTCATCTTGGTCTGGAAGCCGACGATATTGTAAAGCGTGCCGAGCTTGTTGTCGCGCCGCAGCTGCACCACCGCATAGGGTTTCACGTCCGGCTGATGCGGGTTGGTCAGGCCCACGGGCTTCATCGGGCCAAAGCGCAGGGTCTCGCGCCCGCGCTCCGCCATCACCTCGATGGGCAGGCAGCCGTCGAAATACCCGGCTGTTTCACCTTCGTGGAATTCGGTCTTGTCGGCCGCCATTAGCGCATCGATGAACCCTTCGTACTGGTCGCGGTCCATCGGGCAGTTGAGATAGGCGGTGCGCTCTTCCTCCGTCTCGCCCTTGTCATAGCGCGATTGCATCCAGGCGCGCGACATGTCGATGCTGTCGAAATAGACGATGGGCGCAATGGCGTCGAAGAAGGCCAAAGCCTCGGCCCCGGTCTCCGCCGCAATGGCCTGTCCCAGCGCGCCGGAGGTCAGCGGGCCCGTTGCAATGATCCACTGGCCGTCGCTGGGCAGCTCGGTGATCTCGCCATATTCGACACGCACATTCGGGTGCGCGACCAGCGCATCGGTGACCGATTGCGCAAAGGGATGACGGTCCACCGCCAGCGCGCCACCTGCGGGCAGGCGGTGTTTGTCCGCCATCTGCATGATCAGACCACCGGCAGCGCGCATTTCCCAATGCAAGAGCCCAACGGCGTTTTGTTCACTGTCGTCGGAGCGAAAGGAGTTGGAACACACCATCTCGCCCAACAACCCGGTCTGATGGGCAAAGGTGCCGACCTCGGGGCGCATTTCGTGCAGCACAACCTGCACGCCCATATGCGCCGCCTGCCAGGCCGCTTCTGATCCGGCCATGCCGCCGCCGACGATATGCAATTCTTCTGTCATGTTCGCCATGTAAGGCAGGCCCCCACGCGGTGCAACCGCCAGCAAGGCGGTACTACTCCTGCGTGGTGATATGAGAGGGAAGTTTTTGGGGTCGCCGCTGCGGGAATGTCGAACCAGCGAGAGACTGGTTTGGAGGGACCTTCCGCCCACGGCGACCCAAAAGCATCAAGACGTTTCCGCCTTGCCCTATAGTTGCCACGTTCCTGCCCAAATTAAAATACCGCAGGTAGAAACTCTGCTGCTCCGATTTGGAAACAATCGTGCGACGTGGCGTCAAATGTTCCCAGCTCATGCGCTGGCTTGCTCTGCGGGGAGAATTCGCTCAACGTGACGGCAGGGCAAGGGAGCATCTGCATGGACATAAAAATGGACGCAGCCGCGTTGAATACCTTTTTGGATCAGGTGTTTGAGCAGGTGGCCGGTGATTTCACCGTTGAGGAGGTGGCGCCCGAGACGCTGACAGTGCGTTTGAATGTCAGTTACAAGCATCTGCGCCCGGGTGGCACCGTTTCGGGTCCGACACTTTTTGCGCTGGCGGATGTTGGGGCCTATCTCATGACGCTCGCGCGGATCGGCCCGCAGGCGCTGGCGGTGACAACCAACTGCAGCATCGACTTCATGCGCAAGCCTGCAGCAGGTGTCGATCTGATCGGCAAGGTGCGGTTGCTGAAACTGGGCAGGCAATTGTCGGTCAGCGATGTGTTGATCTATTCCGAAGGCGTCGATGCACCCGTTGCCCGGGCGAGCCTCACCTACGCCATTCCGCCGGCAAAAGCGTCGATATAACAGGACCTTGTCCAAGGGGCGCCAATCTGGTCATCTCTGACCTGAAAAGGGAGGAACCGATGTCGGACTGGATCACGCTGGACTGTACGGGCACGCCACATTGTCGGCACGAAAACGGATTTGCGGCCCTCGACGGCAAATTCTACCTCTTTGGCGGGCGGCGCATTCAGCCGGTCGACATCTTCGATCCCGACACCAATACCTGGACGTCCGCCGCGCCGCCCCCGATGGAAATCCACCACTTTCAACCGGTTATCGTCGGGCGCGAGATCTGGCTGCTGGGCACAATGACAGGGGAGTTCCCGCGCGAAACGCCGCTGGAGACGGTCTATATCTACCAACCCGATAGCGACACCTGGAGAGAGGGGCCGCGTATCCCGCAGGCGCGGCGGCGCGGGGCGGCGGGCTGCGCGCTGCATACGGATGGCTGGATCTACGTGGTCGGCGGGATCATCGACGGGCATCACTCTGGCACACAGGCGTGGTTTGACCGGATCAATCCCGAGACAGGTGAGTGGCAGGTGCTGCCCGATGCGCCGAACAAGCGCGACCACGCGCCCTGCGCCATTGTGGCGGATAAACTGTACTTCTTTGGTGGACGGGAGACCGGGCGCCACAACGGGCAGGACTATAATGCGCTGTTCTTTGCCACGATCGGTGATGTCGATGTCTATGATTTCAAGACCGGCACATGGTCCGTTCATGATGAACCCTTGCCCGTTGAAACCGCCGCTGGCGGGACGGGTGTGATTGATGGCAAAATCCACTATGTGGGGGGCGAGGCCGGGCGCATGGAGGCCTTTGTCGAGATGCAGATATTCGATACGATCACAGAAACCTGGCGCATGGGGCCAAGCCTCAACCGGGCGCGACACGGGACAAACTGCTGTGTGTATGATCGCAAACTCTGGATCGCGGCGGGCAGCGGCGCACGTGGCGGTGAGCCGGAGCTGACCAGCATCGAATGCATCGAGATCTCCGAGACACCCTATAAAAAAAGGCCGGGATAAAACCCGGCCTTGAGGAAGAGGTCTGGTCGCGTACCGGGGAGGTTACGCGCGCCAGAACACCTTGGCCGCCTCGTCACGAGCCTGCCTTGGTGTCAGTCCCACATCGTCCAGCTGCCAGACCGTCAACTGTTTCAGCGCGCGTCTGGTACGGTAGCGTGTGGCCCATTTCGTCACGCAGACAGCAAACTCAATCGCGACGATGGCCAGTGTTGGCATCTCTTTGGCCTCGTTGAGGAAAGCCAGGGTCCGGGGCGATGGTGTCTGTGCGTGTGTCATGGGAAATCTCCTGAATTGTATTGACACAATATAGCGGTATAGCTATGAAATCTTGATACGATAATTGATACAAACGTGCTAGGAAAACATTGTAATGGGTACAATTTGGCAGCCAGCGCTGATCGACGGGCAGGGCCCAAAGTATCAATCGGTTGTTAGTAGTATCCGACAGGGGATAGAGGCGGGCGATCTGAAGCCCGGAGACAAGCTACCCCCCGTGCGCGATCTGGCCTGGAAGCTGAGCATCACACCCGGCACCGTGGCGCGCGCTTATACGATCCTGACAGACGAAGGCATCTTGAATGCCGAGGTCGGGCGCGGCACCTTCGTGGCCCCGCCGCACCATACGCGGGTATCGGATGCACCCATTGAGATCGACGTTGTGCCGCATGACGCAGAAGAAGATGGCGAGCAGTACAATGTCAGCCTGTTCTCGCCGCATCTGCCCTGCGTTGGTCAGGACAAGCTGATCCGGCAGTTGATGGTGCAGGTGGCAGAGGACCCGCCCTCGGGCGTCATGCACTATCCCAGCCGTGCCGGCGCCCGCCCGGCGCGGCGTGCGGTGTTACGCTGGTTGGAAGGGACGCCGCTGGGCCCGCTCGGCGACAAGGATATCGTGCTCTGCCATGGTGGACAGAACGCTGTCCTAATGGTGCTGCAATCGATCCTAGAGGGGCGCAGACCGACGGTGTTGATCGAGGAACTGGCCTATCCCGGGTTCCGCCGCGCAGCCGAGATGTTGCGGGCCGATGTTGTGCCGGTTGCGATGGATGCTAACGGGATCCTGCCTGACGCCTTCGAGCAGGCGATGCGATCCCATGATGCGCAGGTCCTGTGTACCTCACCGGAAGTGCACAACCCGACGGGCGGGTTCACCCCTCTGGCCCGGCGTGAAGAGATTGCCCGGATCGCACGCAAATACGATGCGCAGATCCTGGAAGATGATTGTTACCGGATGGGCGTGAACCGCGCCCCGTCGTACCGGATGCTGGCGCCGGAGCGCGGCTGGTACGTCTCGTCGATTGCCAAGACGGTCACACCCGCTCTGCGCTTTGGCTTTGCGATTGCCCCTGAGGGCAAATGGTCGGTGCTGCGCCGCAATGCCGAGCACAGCTTCTTTGGCCTGGCCACCCCGATGAGCGATGTGGCCGCGTTGCTGCTGATGCATCCGCAGATCGATACGTTGACCGAGGAGACCCGCCGCGCGTTCAACATCTACGTGCAAAGCGCCGTGAATATCTTGGGCGGGTACGATCTGAGCTGGCGGGAGGATGTCCCGTTTTTGTGGTTGCGGTTGCCGATGGGCTGGCGGGCAGGGGCATTCTGCCAGGCCGCCGAGGCGGTGGGTGTTCAGATCAGATCCGCCGAGGAGTTCGTCTGCCGCGACGCGCGCGCGCCCCATGCGGTGCGGATGGCGGTCAACGCCGGCGTGTCGCTCGGCAGCTTTGAAGCTGCGATAACACGGCTGTGCCAGCTTCTGGACAACCCGCCGGAGCAGATCAGCGTTTGAGGTTCGACACCATCCACTTACGGTATTCCCGGCACGTAAGGCACCTTCGAGGCAGGAAACATTCAAGCACCGAAGGCCGCCGATGATAAGAATTGCAATGCCGTGGATCATTGATGCAACAGCGAAGTTTGACCAGCCTCAGAGTGTCGATGACAGCATGGACAAGACTGGCCTATCATTCATTTGGCTATGGCTAAGACTGCGCTGGATCAGCTGTATGTAGACAATACTTACAGATCATACTTGCGGGTTTCGTCGCAAAAAGCTCATGAGACAGCACAGCAACTACAATCGTTCACTGACGATTTTAACGAGAATTGGGAAACAGAAATTGAGGCTTGGCGCTTTGCACCAACGGCGTACATTCAGTGACCTGGATTTGACGATAGGTGTTGCTGTACGCGCATCACATCGCAGAGCCCCCTGATACGACGCAATGGTTGCGACTAAATAAGTCATCAAGTCACTGGGGTAAAATAATACCTTATTTTTAAACCATTGATATTGCTGAATATTACCTGAGTTCTGCTGCTTGACCCGCAATTTGGCTGCTGTATAACCCCCTAATCGAATTTGGACTGATGCGACAGCACAGTCTTTCACCTCAAACGGGGAACCGTCCATGAAAACCTTTTCTGCAACACCCGCAGATATCGACAAGAAATGGATCCTGATCGACGCCGAGGGCGTTGTTCTGGGCCGTCTTGCCTCGATCATCGCGCAACGTCTGCGCGGCAAACACAAAGCGTCCTTCACACCGCACATGGATATGGGCGACAACGTGATTGTCATCAACGCGGACAAGATCCAGCTGACCGGCAAGAAGCGTGAAGAGCATCACTACTGGCACACCGGCCATCCGGGCGGGATCAAATCCCGTACCAAGGCGCAAATCCTTGAGGGCGCACACCCCGAGCGCGTCGTAACCCTCGCGGTCAAGCGCATGCTGCCCGGCAACCGTCTGTCCCGCCAGCAAATGACCAACCTGCGCGTCTATGCAGGTGGTGAACACCCTCACGAGGCGCAGAGCCCCGAAGTTCTGGACGTGAAATCCATGAACAGCAAAAACACCCGGAGTGCATGAGCATGGCTGAAGAAATCAACACACTCGAAGAGCTCGGCCAGGCCGCAGGTCTCGAAGCTGCCCCCGAAGTGATCGAAACGCCGCGCGAGCCGGTCCGTGACGATCTGGGTCGCTCCTACGCAACGGGCAAGCGGAAAGACGCGATTGCCCGTGTCTGGATCAAGCCCGGCTCTGGCAAGGTCACCGTGAACGGCAAGCCGCAGAACGAATATTTTGCGCGCCCCGTGCTGCAGATGATCCTGGCACAGCCGTTCACCGTTTCCGGCACCGAAGGCCAGTTTGACGTGGTGGCCACTGTCAAGGGCGGCGGTCTGTCCGGTCAGGCCGGCGCGGTCAAGCACGGCGTGTCAAAAGCGCTGCAGCTTTACGATCCGTCCCTGCGGGGCGCGTTGAAAGCCGCCGGCTTCCTGACCCGCGACAGCCGCGTGGTTGAGCGGAAGAAATACGGCAAGGCCAAAGCGCGCAAGAGCTTCCAGTTCTCCAAGCGTTAAGCTTTTCCAACAGATATCAGAAGGCCGTCCACCCCGGGCGGCCTTTTGCGTTTCAAGGCCCAACCTAGGACGCATCTGGATGGTGTGGGCGATCCCTGATGCAAAGCCATCGAGTTTTAGGCAATTTCTCGCTAATCTTGCTTGGCCGAGTCGCACTTACGGCATAATTCCCCGTTACTTTAATGTGGTAATTCAATACGTTTGGACGTGATATGGTGATACGGAATTTCATAGCCTTCGACAGCGAAAGCCTCGTCGTACAGTCGAGTTCCAATGGGAGCATCGTCGGCAATCCAATCATCAACAACTCCTCGACGCCCAACGGCACGGTTTTTGAATACACCGGTGGCAGTGGAACGGAAGTGTCCCTGAACGACACCGGCGGGGGGGGCGGGCGTTTCAACGACGATCAGCCTGGCAGCCACGTCATAACCGATGGCAATGGATTGGTTGCCGACGGCACGCAGGTTGAATCGGAATCGATCATCAGCATCCGCGCCCTGGACGACAACGGGAACCAGACGGGCCCGACAATCAGCGTCTATGTCTTCTCGCAAAACGGCAATTTCGGTGATGTCTGGGGCTTTGCTACCAGCGAACTGCTTCAGGACGGCACGTCATACGTCAAGATCGGGGGCAACAACACCGGGACGTCGCGCTACAATAACTATGTCACCTGCTTTGCGGAAGGTACGCGGATCGCGACGGCAGACGGAGAGATTGCGGTCGAGGACATCAGGGTTGGCCAGGCGCTCTGGACCCTGGACAAAGGCAATTTGCCGGTGCAATGGGTGGCCAGCACGACCGTGACCGGGCAGGGCGCTTTTGCACCGGTTGTGTTCGACGCGGGGGCAATCGGCAACAATGCACCGCTGACCGTCTCTCAGCAGCACCGCATCTGGATAAAGAACGCCATGGCCGACCTTCTCTTCGGCAAGTCCGAAGTGTTGGTGGCGGCCAAACATTTAGTCGGCGTGCCGGGCGTGCGTCTGGATCCGCGAGAGAGCGTGACCTACACGCATTTCATGTTCGACAGCCACCAGATCGTCCGCGCCAACGGGGCCCTGACCGAAAGCTTCTTTTACGGAGAAAACGCGCTCGGCACCCTGGAAGCGGCACAGCGCGCGGAACTGGACGCGCTTTTCCCCGTTTTGGGCAGTGGTTTTGAAAGCTTCGGCGTGACCGCAACGATGACCCTGAACGGCCGCGAGGCTGCGGCATTGCGCTCCTACCTCGCAGCCTGACTAGTCGTCCGGGTTGATCAGACCAAGCCCGCGCAAATAGATACCAATCCCCGTTTCCAACAGATCATCCGCCGGGAAGGGCGAGGCCCGTCCCGGTGAGTTGCGCGCAAAAAGCTCAACCACCCCGTGGCTCAGGGCCCAGATATGGGCGGAGAACATCGACGCCGGGGGGCGTTTGTCTTCGGGGATATGCTGGCTGAGGTCGGTTGCCGCCTTTTCCAGAACACTGTTGGCGCGGGTGGCGACGGCGGCCAGTTCGGGCGTACGGTTCACCGAAATCCCGCTTTCAAACATCGCGATGTAGTGGCCGGGATATTTGCGCGCGAAGGCCAGATAGGCACGCCCGGTTGCGGAAAAGGCCGCCAGCGCAGAGGGTTGGCCTTTTTCATACGCGTATTCCATCAGGTCGGCAAAAATCTCGTAGCCCTGCAGCGCAGCTTCGGCAATCAGATCCTCACGCCCTTCGAAGTGCCGGTAGACGGCAGCAGGGGTTACGCCCGCCTGTTTGGCCGCCTCTGACAGGGTGAAGCCCATCGGTCCCCGCGCCTCGATCAGCTGCAGCGCCGCGTCAATCAGAGCCTGACGCAGGTTGCCATGATGATAGCCGCGTTTAGGCATCCCAGATGTCCGGCCCACCGCAAATCGATGTGTCGATCTTGCCAATCGCGCGGGCATCCTTGCGCGCGTAGTCCAACCCGTGCAGCACCGTGCGGATGGCGTTGAGCCGCGCGCGGCGCTTGTCGTCTGATCTCACGATGGTCCAGGGGGTCGCTTCTCTGTGGGTCCGCGTCAGGGTTTCTCCAATCGCGTCCGTGTAGGCGTCCCAGCGTTTGAGGCCCTCAACATCAATCCAGCTGAGTTTCCACTGTTTCAGCGGGTCGCATTCCCGCGCCAAAAGGCGCCGCAGTTGCTCGGCGCGCCCCACATTCAGCCAGAATTTGAAAAGATGTACGCCATCTTCCACCAACGTGTCCTCGAAGGGTGTCACCTGCGTGAAAAAGTTTTCCCGTTCGGTGTCGGTGCAGAAGTCAAAGACCTTCTCGACAACGCCGCGGTTGTACCAGCTGCGATCATAGAAGGCCATTTCCCCAACTGTCGGCAGATGGGCCACATAGCGCTGGAAATACCATTGTCCGGCTTCGGTATCTGTCGGCTTCTGCAAGGCGACGATGCGGGCGCCGCGTGGATTAAGATTGGCGCGGAATCGGCTGATTGTACCACCTTTTCCGGCGCCGTCACGACCTTCATAGACGATCACGACACGGGCACCGCTTTCCTTGACCCAGGCCTGCATCTTGACCAGTTCGATCTGCAGGGCGGCCAGCTCCTTCTCGTAGGGCTTGCGCGCCATACGCTCGCTGTGCGGGTAGGTGTCGGACAGGATATCGCCCTTTTCACTCCGCTTGATGGCGTCGCGGATGTCCTTGGGGGCTTCTGAGGCAAAGTAGGTGCTGATCGCGCCGTCAAATGGCAGGTTCATGGGCCCTCCGGGGCAGGTGCTCTGATTTTAATATGGGATGTTAACAGGCTTAACGCAAACCTGCGCGGGTTGCCGCGCGGTCAATGGCCGCTTCGACGGCATCAGGGTCGGCGTGATGTGGCATATGGCCCACACCTTGCATCCGGATCAGCGTCGCATTGGGCAACAATTGCGCCAATGGCTCCGAATGGACGCGCAGCGGGACGATAGTGTCTTCGGTGCCATGCAGGATTTCCACGGGCAGGCTCAGGCTAGGATACTGCGTTGCCATCTCGACCACATGCGGGCGCAGGCTGTTGACTTGTTGCGCATTCGCGCGCAGCGTGGGGCGGCGCAATGTCATTTCGGGCCCGAAGTGATCGAGATACCCGTCAGGTGTCGCTTGTGGCGCGAAAATGGAGGCGACCGCCTCCTCAATGCGCGCCGCGGGGGCAAAGGCTGCAATCAGGGGGATCATCAACGCGCTGCCAATCCGCGTCGAATTGATCTGGTAGAGCAGGCCGAGGTTGCCGGGCCAGGGGTTGGAGGCGGCCCCGAGCAGGACCAACGCTGCCGTATCCTCCGGCCGTTCCAGCGCCCAGGCCAGCGCCACAGCGCCGCCGTAGGAATGGCCCAGAACAATCGGACGTGTCACCCCAACCTGATCCAGCGCTTTTTGCAGCACGCGCGCCTGCACCGCCGGCGGCTCGGCCCAGGTGTTCAACACGCCGCTGTAGCTCTCCCCCGCGCGACTGCTCCAGCCCAGTCCCGGGCGATCCACCATGATGACGCGGTAGCGGTCCGTCAGCCGCCCCATCAAGTCGAAGGTGAAATCGCGCATTGATCCGTTTGCGCCGTGGATCAGAACCAGATCGGGGCCTTGCCCTTCGATGCGCAGATGAACGCGCGTGCCATCCACCTCGATAAATTGACCGGAGGGTGGATAGGCGGTTTCAGCCTGCGTTTCACGCGCCACAGCACGCCATTGGACCAATGCCACGGCCAACAGGATCAAAAGGAGGGCGAAGAGCAGCACGTTACGTCCCAATGCGCGCCATCTCGAAAGGGGCGGACTGGTACATCTCATTGATCCAATTGCCATAAAGAAGATGCGCGTGACTGCGCCACCGGTTTAGCGGCATCTGGGTGGGATCATCTTCGGGATAGTAGTTCGCGGGCAGGGTGATGGCACTGCCGTCGGCAACATCCCGGTCGTACTCCTGCTTCAGCGTATCCCGATCATATTCGAAATGGTTGAAAATATAGAGCGCGCGATGGCCCGGATCCTCGACAAGGCAAGGGCCGACATCATCACTCCCCAGCAGTGTCCTCAGCCCGGGGGCGGCGTCAATCTCATCCTGTCGCATCTCTGTCCAGCGGGAGACGGGGATTACGCAGTCGTCGGAAAAACCACGCAGGTATTGCGAGGCCGGTGCCAGGTTGCGGTGCCGGAAACACCCAAACGCCTTGCCGTCCAGCATATGCTTTTGCACGCCGTGGAAGTGGTTGATCATCGCCATCCCGCCCCAGCAGACGCCAAAGGTGGAATGCACATTGGTCTGGGTCCAGTCCATCACCTCGCGCAGCTCCTCCCAATAGGTCACCTCCTCAAAAGGCAGGTGCTCGATGGGCGCGCCAGTGATGATCAGACCATCGAATTTCTGGTCCTTCACCTCCTGAAACGGGCGGTAAAAGCTCTCCATATGCGCAGCAGCGGTGTTCTTGGTCTGATGTTCCGACATGCGGATGAGGCTCAGTTCGATCTGCAACGGCGTTGCTCCGATCAGCCGGGCAAACTGGTTCTCCGTCTGGATCTTCTTGGGCATCAGGTTCAGCAGCGCAATGCGCAGGGGCCGGATATCCTGACGCGCCGCCTGATCCTCATCGACGACCATGACACCTTCGCGCGTCAGCACATCATAAGCGGGCAGGTCTGCAGGTATCTTTATCGGCATGGTCTTCTTCCGGCGCTATGTCAGAGCAGTCAGATAGCCCCTTGGCGGGGCTGTCTCAAGGGGGGCGGTCTCACAGGTCGGTGACGCAGTCTTACAGGCAGGCGGCAATCAAATCCTCGAAGTCTTCCGGGGTCTTCAGGGCAGCCACCTGATCGGCGGTCACGGTCACCCCCCAGCGCGACATCGCTTCATAGCGCGGTTGCCGGTGTGCCAGTGCGCGGGCATAGGTGAACCGCACAAAGGCGTCTGGATCAACATCCGCCTCGACGCAATTGTTTTCGCTGAGGTATTCCTGCCAGACATGGGTCAGAAATTCGGGCTGATAGGCCATGGGTTTGGGCGCGCGATCAAATCGGCGGATCAGCTCCTGCGTGTGCGCCTCATCCCCCTTGATCCAGATCAGCAGGCAGTGTTTGGCCAGATCCGCCAGCATTGCGTCATCGTCATCGGACGCATCGACCCATTCACAGATCGACCCGCCGGTGTCGCAGATGAAATGCGGATAGCCATAAAGCGCCTCGGCCCGCTCAGCAAAATGCGCGGTATCATAGAGTGCGGAGATTTCCGCCTGCCGGAACTGGTCCTGTCGACGTGTGTATTCCGCCAATGGCAAACCGCCCTTCGAGGGGTCACCGGGCTTGCCCAGATAGGTGGCGACAGGGGCCAGATTGTCAAAGGTGATGTTGGAACCGATGTAGATGCTGTCACTCATCAGCAGTTCGCGCAGGAAGGGCACTTTCATCGCCTCGGCCTTGGCGTTGTCGGTAATGAATTCGCCCATGTAACGGGTGCCGATGCGGTAGTCGATAGAGTAGTGGAACCAGTCACCGCTGGCGCGCAGCAGGTTCGACATATGGGTCTTGCCGAGACCGGACATACCGTAGACCAGCACGGATTTACGCGGGGCAGCGCGCCAGTCGGCAGCGGAAGAATAAAGCATGTGGTCCGTCCTGACGGCGTGAGTGGCCCTCAGTCCTAGCTGCGACCATGGAAGGGGTCAATCAGTCTGCGACAACCCGCGGCGATTTTCGACGCCTGCGCAGGAGCCGCCCGTCCAGCACCGCAAGCCCCAGCGCCAGCAGCGCAAAACCGGCGTAAACATTGGGGCTCAACTTTTCATCAAGCACCAGCGCGCCGAGCAGGATGGCAAAGGGGGTGATCAGCAAGGTGACCAGCATCAGGTTGCCGCTGCCCGCGCGGGCCAGCACGTAGTAATAAAGCAGATAAGCCCCGGCGGTGGCGATCACCGCGTAGTAGGCAATGGCGATCAGCGTCACGGGTGCGAGGTCGAATTGGATCGGGCCTTCGACCACCACGGCAAGGGGCAGGGTGACGAGGGTCGAGCCAGTCAGCATACCGGCGGCGGCCACCTGTGGGGAAAGCCCCGACAGGGTCTTGCGGCCCCAGACGCTGGCCAATGCGTAGGAGATCGTCCCGCCGAGCACGGCAAGCTGGGCGAGCGATTGCAGATTGAAATCCCGCAGGTTTTCCAGCCCGATGACCGTGGCGACACCGGTAAAGCCAAGCGTGACGCCAATGGCTTTCCGCAGGCTCAACCGCTCGTCCGCAAAGAAGATCGCCGCTGCGATGACCCCGAACACGGCCGTAGCTGCGTTGAGAATAGAGGTCAGCCCGGTTTCGATATGCAGCTGTCCCCAGGCCATCAGGCCAAAGGGGATCACGTTGTTGAGCAGTCCCATGATCAGGAACGCCATCCAAACGGCAGGATCACGCGGGACCGGCAGCCGCATGACCGCAACCACCAGCCAGAGCACGAGCATCGCCCAGAAGGTGCGGTGCGCCACAGAGGTCAGCGGGCCGATTTCATCCAATGCGATGCGAATCGACAGAAAGGAGGCGCCCCAGATCATCGCGAGCAGGATCAGTGCAGCCCAGGTCCTGGTCGAGAGGGTCATTTGCTGTGTCATGCCGGGAGCCTAGGCAGGGCCGGGTCGAATAGCCACCCGGATCATGCGCGAAAGCCCCGCAGATTTTCGTCCACGGGGCTCTCGGGTTTGTTCGGTCGTCTAGTACGTCAGAAGGTGTAGCCGATCTTGACGCCAATGGCGACAGCATCGTTGTTTTCGAATGTGCCTGCCGGGGAGAACGGCCCGGCAACGGTCGTTGTATCTCCGATCCGAACGTAGCGGATACCGGTTGTGATCTTCATCTTGCCCTGCGTGTAGATCGCGGCAAGGCCGACACTGCGCTGGCCATCGGAGGGGCCGAGGTTGGTGAACAGATTGCCCTGCGTCTGCTCGTATCCCAAGGAGGCCGCGACGGACCATGTGTCGTTCAGTTTCCGCCCGACGCCGAGTGTATAGGTGGTCACATCTTCAGCGTAGCTCAGCAAAGATGCGCCGCCGGTGCGCTGGAAGTACAAGGAGGGGGTCAGGGCAAAGTCGGACCAGTCCACCCAGCGGATGCCCCCAAACAAGAGTGTGTTGGGCGCAATGCCGGTTTGAAACGCGAGATTAAGCGACTGTGGTGTTTCGAACTCGGTGACGGACGATCTTGTTCCCAGAGCCACGCTCGTCTCGAAGGTGTCGTTGGCGTGCGATATCTCGGAGTTGTACGTCAAAGAGACACGCAGCGCGATTTCGGGCTTCTCATAAGCGACACCGAAAACATATCCCACACCATAATCGCGAGAGGCATCAACGGCGTAGTCAAGGTTCAGCGCGGGAACAGGAGTGTTGAACTGGATCGTTGCATTGGCTTCTGCGGATTGCAGCCGCAGGCCGCCGTAAACGCTCGCGCCATTGCCGACATTGTATTGCAAGAGGCCAGTCAGTGCCATCGAATCGTATTCGGCTGAAGAGCCGGCCGCAAAGTAACCGGTGCCCGTGGGGTAATCGACCGAGGCATCGAACGGCTGGTCAAGGATAATTGCATAGGACAGCCGGTCATTGATATCCGCCTTATACGCGGCACCGTATTGCTGGTAAGCGGGTGAAATATCGCCAGACCCGATCCCAGGTGTGAGGGTTGTTCCTGTACCGCTCAGCGTCGGCGATATGGTAGCAAAGCTGAACTCTACATACCGACCGTCCTCGAAGAGCACGTCAACAGACTGTCCCGTCCGGTCCAATGCACCGGCATGCGCGCCGCCTGCGGCAAGACACATTGCCGTTACACTTTTTAGGTAGTTTCTCATGAATCTCCTCCCCAGAAGATGCGCCTATAATTCTGCGTGATGTTTTCAAGTAGGCAGGGGCAATAAATCACGATCCCCGGTCCGGTCAATTCGTGACGCTAGGGAAGCCTCGGCTGTTACCCCACGTAAAATCAAGTCTTTTGCCGGGTTTCGACCCAAATGTTCAAATAGTTGCCTGCAAAGATGATTCCGGCCCCCAGAAAAACCCAGACGTCGACGGTCTCATTATAGAGCAGCATGCCGATGATCGCGATGGCGGGCAGGCGGATGAAATCGATCGGCACCACCACCGTCGCGGGGGCAATCGATAGCGCGTTTGTTATGCAGTAGTGCGCCAGCAGGCCCGCAAAACCAATCATGATCACATAAGGAAGACTGGCTGCATCCGGCAGGGCGATGTCGCCGTCGTACCCGGCGGCAATCAGGCCCATCACCACCTGCATCGTGGTCAGGTAGAAAAGGATGCAGGTGATGCTCTGGCTGCGCGTTAGCCGTTTGGTGAACATGATCGTCAACGCAAAGAAGATGGCAGAGGCCGCCGCCGTAACCACGCCCGCGTTGATGCCCGCCATATCGGGGCGCGCCACGATCAGGATGCCGATGAAGCCCATGATGGCCGCGATCCCCCGCACCAGGGTCAGTCGCTCGCCCAGGATCAGCGGGGACAGGACGATCACCCAGAGCGGCGAGGTGAATTCCAGGGCAAAGACCTGCGCCAGCGGGATCACCGTGACCGCATAGAACCACAGATTCTGCCCGGTGAAATGCGCCAGGTTGCGTACCAGATGTGCGCCCAGACTGTCGCGGTTGATCTGTCGCCATGTGCCGGTGATCCAGGCAACCGCCACCACCACGACCACCCCGATCAGGCTGCGATACATCATGATTTCAAAGGTATCGAGCTGGGAGGCGGCTTCGCGTCCCGCAACGGCCATGGTGGAGAAGGAGGCGATGGCCCCACTCATCCACAGCGCGGCCTTGAGAATGGGGGACATGAGGATACCTTGATTTGGACGAGGGTCGCGAGGGGCAGGTTTAGATGATGTTCCCGGATCGTCGCCCGCGTGGCGGCAGCCTGAACATCACCGGCTCATTCCCATTCGATTGTGCCCGGAGGCTTTGACGTGATGTCATAGGTGACCCGATTGATCCCCGGCACTTCGTTGATGATTCGCGTGGCCGTTTCGCCGAGGAATTCGTGGGAGAAGGGGAAGTAGTCCGCCGTCATCCCGTCCACAGAGGTCACTGCGCGCAGCGCACAGGCATAATCATAGGTGCGGTAATCGCCCATGACACCGACTGTGCGGACCGGCAGGATCGCCACGAAGGCCTGCCAGATATCATCATAGAGCCCGTGCTTGCGAATCTGGTCGATGTAGACCGCATCGGCCTCGCGCAGGATGTCGAGTTTTTCGCGGGTAATCTCGCCGGGGCAGCGGATGGCTAGACCCGGGCCGGGGAAGGGGTGGCGTCCGATGAAGCTCGGCGGCAGGCCCAGTTCACGCCCCAGCGCGCGCACCTCGTCTTTGAAAAGCTCGCGCAGCGGTTCCACCAGCTGCATGTTCATGCGCTCGGGCAGGCCGCCCACGTTGTGGTGCGATTTGATCGTCACTGAAGGTCCGCCGCTGAAGGAGACCGATTCGATCACATCCGGATAGAGCGTGCCTTGGGCAAGGAAATCCGCGCCACCCATCTCCTTGGCGTGCCTCTCGAAGACATCGATGAACAGACCACCGATGATCTTGCGCTTGGTCTCCGGGTCACTGACGCCCTCAAGCTTGCCCAGAAACAGGTCGGATTCATCCGCATGGATCAGCGGCAGGTTATAGTGTTCGCGGAACATGCCCACGACCTGTTCGCTTTCATCTTTACGCATCAGCCCGTGATCGACATAGACGCAGGTCAGCTGCTCGCCGATGGCCTCGTGGATCAGCACGGCGGCAACCGAACTGTCGACGCCTCCTGAAAGGGCACAGATGACCTTGCCGTCGCCCACCTGATCGCGGATGCGTTGGATGGCTTCCTCGCGGTAGGCGCCCATGGTCCAGTCGCCCTTGAACCCGGCCAGCCGCACGAAGTTCTCATAGAGCTTGGCGCCGTTGGGCGTGTGATGCACCTCCGGATGGAACTGCACCGCATAGAAATTCCGGTCGATGTCCGCGGTGATGGCAAAAGGCGCATTGGGAGAGGTGCCATAGACATCGAACCCCGGCGCGATTTCACTGACGTGATCGCCGTGGCTCATCCAGACCTGCTCGCGGTCTGCGGCGAACCACCCCTCCAGCAGCGCCAGCCTGCGCGCCTCCGGCGTCACATAGGCCCGTCCGAACTCTGCCGTGCCGTGGCCACGTTCCACCTTGCCGCCCAGACAGTGCATCATCACCTGCTGGCCATAGCAGATCCCCAGAATCGGCACGCCCAGATCAAATACGCTCTTGGGCGGCATCGGCGCGCCTTCGGCAAAGACAGACGACGGCCCCCCGGAAAAAATCACCGCCTTGGGGGCGAAATCACGCAGGAACGCGTCCGTCACCATATTGAAGGGGTGGATTTCGCAATAGACGCTCAGTTCCCGCAGGCGGCGCGCAATCAATTGCGTCACCTGGCTGCCGAAATCGATGATGAGGAGGCGGTCGTGTTCGGATGTGCTCATGGGTGCTGATTAGGCGCGCGCGGTCGCAGTGGCAAGAGGCCGAATGCCCAACACTTGTGCATAGTCTTATTATAAAGGGCGAAAGACGTCAGCATGTCGCTTTTTTCCCTGCAAGGCCGCTATACGGATGAGGACGCCTGATGGAATACTATAGCACCGGCGCAAGTAAGACATCGGGAGTATGTACATGGCACAGGCGGCGGAGCGTAGACGGGGACGTGGCGGCGGTGGAGCAGCACGACGCGCGGAACGCAGTGCGGTGTCCTTTGAAACCGCACGTTTCATTGAACGCAACATTCCCAATTTCGAGGTGCTGACCGAAGAGGCGCTGGAAATCATCGAGACCAATGCCGAAACGGTGCTGGAGGAAATCGGTGTCAATTTCGTGGAAAACCCGGCAGCGCTGGCGCGCTGGCGCGATGCCGGGGCGGATGTGGATGGCGAACGGGTGCGTATCCCGCGCGGCCTGGCCCGCAAGCTGTGCGCGACGGCACCGTCAAGCTACACGCAACACGCCCGAAACCCGGAACGGAACGTGGTCGTGGGGGGCAAGAACCTCGTGTTGGCCCCGGTCTACGGCCCGCCCTTCGTGCGCGACGCGGTGGGCGGGCGTCGCTACGCCACGATGGAGGATTTCCGCAAATTCGTGAAGCTGGGGTACATGTCCAAATGGCTGCACCACTCCGGCGGCACGGTCTGCGAACCGACGGATGTGCCGGTGAACAAGCGCCATCTGGATATGCTGCACGCGCATATGACGCTGAGCGACAAACCGTTCATGGGCTCGGTGACAGAGCCTAGCCGCGCACAGGATTCGGTGGAGATGTGCGAGATCCTCTTCGGCAAGGAGTTCGTGCAGGACAACACGGTGATGACCTCGCTCATCAACATCAACTCGCCGATGACATTCGACGATGTGATGATGGGCGCTCTGGAGATTTATGCAAAGAACAACCAGGCCTGCATCATTTCCCCCTTTATTGTGGGTGGGGCGATGGCGCCGGTGTCGGTGGCCGGTACGCTGACGCAGGTGCTGGCCGAGTGCCTTGCAGGCATCGCCTATAGCCAGCTGATCCGCCCCGGTGCGCCGGTGATCATGGGGGCGTTCGTGACCTCCATCGACATGAATTCGGGCGCGCCGACCTTCGGCACGCCGGAGGCTGCGCATATCACATACGGTGCAGGGCAGCTTGCCCGCCGTTTGGGGCTGCCCTACCGGTCCGCCGGGTCCTTCTGCGGATCCAAGCTGCCGGATGCACAGGCCGCCTACGAGACTGCGAACAGCCTGAACATGGGGCTGTTGGCAGGGGTGAACTTCATGCTGCATTCCTGCGGCTGGCTGGAAGGCGGGCTGGTGTCCTCTTTTGAGAAGTTTGTCATGGACGCGGATCAACTGGGCACCCTGCATCATCTTGCACGAGGCGTCTCGGTGGATGAGGACGCCCAGGCCCTGGATGCGATCCGCGAGGTTGGCCCCGGCGGGCATTACCTGGGATGTGATCACACGCAACGCAACTTCAAATCCGCTTTCTGGAAATCAGATCTGCTGGATTACAAGCCCTTCGAGACCTGGGAGGACGAAGGCGCGCGGGACACTCAAACACTCGCCGGCCTGCGGGTTGAGAAGATGCTGGCCGACTACAAGCAGCCAGCGCTTGACCCATCGATCAACGAAGCGCTTTCGGACTATATTGCACGCAAGAAGGCCGCCGAGCCCGACAGTTTCATGTGATCTATGCAGCCTGCGAGGCGCGCAGCACGCGGGCCTCACCCAGCATGGCGATCAACACGTCCACGTGGCGGATCAGGCTGTAACTGGTATCCCCACCAGTCCGCTGCGCGTTCAGATCGGCTTCAATCTCGATCAAGCGAAACAATGCTGCCCCGTGACGCGGCAAAACACCATACCCCAGCAGCCGGGGCAAATGTACCGTGCGTCGGTAGTCCTCCGCGCCGATCCGCGCAGCGCGCATCAAAAGTTGTGGCCGACGAATGGCGTGCAGCATTGAGAGCAGGTCTTGCATTGGACATTCCTTTGTACCGTCTATCCCCAGGGGATTTTCTCCCCGACGATTGCGATATTACACGGGCGTCCTGCCTGTTGCGCAGGCACGTAGAGCCACGCTCGGGGGGCTTAGGAACTTGTTAACACTCTGAGAAGGGTGGGAATTTAGACAAGGATCGAAATATCCAACTGGCCCGCAGAATGCGGAGTTCGCCCGGTTGCCTGCCTGTTGCGGCAGCGCGTTTAGCGCCGCGCGGAGGTTTAAATACTGTTTATAATTTAGAGACAATAATCCTCAAATCAGAAACTGTTAACGAACGGGTAACCAATTCGTCTTTAGGTTGTGTTTTGAATTATGGCACAACTAAGGCATGCTATGACGCCGGATCGGATCATATGAAAGAGCTGGAGATGACCCCCTCACGCGGCTGCGACACACTCGAGGCAACACTGCCCGACTGGGTACCCGCAGCGGCACAGGTGTATCTGGCTCATACCGAAGCCGGTTTGCCAATCCGGGCCCTCGCCCGGGCGGCAGGCTGCCACGCCTCAACCATTCTACGCCAGATACGGCGGGTTGAAACGAGGCGGGACGATCCATTGGTCGATGCGGCGCTCAAATCACTGGGTGCCGCGCATTTTGTTCCCCGTTCCAACGCCGCCAAAGTGAACGAAAAGGATCTTCCGCGCATGAGCTTCCAAGACAGAATATCTGCTCCGACGTCACCTTCGGACAACCCGCCCAGTGAAGACGTGCTGATGGCGGAAGGCGCACGCGTTCTGCGCCGCCTATGTGAGACCGGCGCAGTGCTTGCCGTGGCCGCCGAGATGGAGAAAGCCGTGATCGTGCGGGACGGGGCCGGCGGACAGGCGACGCGAACCGGGGTTGTGTCCCGCCAGATTGCCGAAGCCATGGCGCTGAAGGAATGGATTTCGGCCCAGACGACGGGTAAAATCACCCGATATTCGATCACCCCGGCCGGGCGCGCGGCGCTCGAAGACATGCTGGACGAGGAAGGCGGCACCACGGCAAGCGGATTTGCCGAGGCACCAACTGATTTCGCCGGCCAGCATCGCAGCTGGGGCGAAAAAATATTGCCTGATATCGACACCGGACGTCCGCGCCGCATGCGGTACAATCTGGCGGAAAGCCCGCTGACGGCCCTGGCCCGGCGGCGGGATAAGAACGGCGAGCCCTTCCTCAACGACGATCTGGTCACCGTCGGCGAACGCCTGCGCGAGGACTTTGAGCTGGCGCAAATGGGCCCGCGCGTGGCTCAAAACTGGGATCGATTCCTGACAGCAGGCGGGCGGGGCAGTTTCGTGCCGGACAGCGGCGTGGGTGACGGCCCCTCCAATGCGCGCAAACGGGTGGCGGATGCGCTGTCCGACCTTGGGCCGGGCCTCTCGGATGTGGTGTTACGCTGCTGCTGCTACCTCGAAGGGCTTGAAACGGCCGAGAAAAAGCTGGGCTGGTCCGCGCGGTCGGGCAAGATCGTGCTGCGGATCGCGCTGATGCGGCTGAAACGGCACTATGATGAAACCATCGGCCCCGGCGGGCCGCTCATCGGATAGAATAACAAGGCAGGCAATCGAGACCTGAGACGGGGGGCGTTGAAAAGCGCGCCCCGTTTTGCATGGCGTCTGACGCACATCTGCCATGCAGCCCGCGACATTGCCTCGTGGTTGAACCTCACCCCTGACATCGTCTACACCTTGATCGACCCGGGATGTCTCATACATCCGGATGTGAAGGAGCATTTTTCATGGCCCCACGCGATCTGAAAATCCCCGAACAGCGCCACCCTGAAAAGGCGCGGCGCCCGGACAATCCGCAGCCCAAGAAACCCGATTGGATTCGCGTCAAGGCACCGGGCGGGCAGGGATATGCCGAAACCGCGCGGATCATGCGGGACAATAATCTCGTCACCGTTTGTGAAGAGGCCGGATGTCCCAACGTCGGCGAATGCTGGAGCCAGGGTCACGCCACCATGATGATCATGGGCGAGGTGTGTACGCGCGCCTGCACCTTCTGCAACATCGCCACCGGCAAACCGCCCGAAGCGCTGGACGCCTTTGAACCCGGCCGTGTCGCCCATGCCGTTGAGAAGCTGGGGTTGAATCACGTGGTCATCACCTCCGTGGACCGCGACGATGTGGAAGACGGTGGTGCCGATCACTTTGCCCAGACGATTCGCGCCATACGTCACCGTAGCCCCGACACCACGATTGAAATCCTGACACCCGATTTCATCAAATGTGGCCCGGAAGCGCTGGAGGTCGTTGTCGAGGCGCGTCCCGATGTCTTTAATCACAATCTCGAAACGGTACCCGGCCTCTACCCCGAGGTCCGCCCGGGTGCGCGCTACTTCCAT
This sequence comes from uncultured Roseobacter sp., assembly GCF_947492555.1. Lineage (GTDB taxonomy): Bacteria > Pseudomonadota > Alphaproteobacteria > Rhodobacterales > Rhodobacteraceae > Roseobacter. The sequence continues at coordinate 991,074 of NZ_CANLNE010000003.1, read as the reverse complement.
TCCCTGCGGCTCTTGCAACGGGTGAAGGAACTGGATCCGTCAATGTTCACAAAATCGGGCATCATGGTGGGTCTGGGCGAGGACAAGCAGGCCGTGATGCAGGTGATGGAGGACATGCGTGCCGCCGACATCGATTTCCTGACCATCGGGCAGTATCTGCAGCCCACGCCGAAACACCACCGCGTGGACCGATTCGTACACCCGGACGAATTCGCGACCTATGAAAAGGCAGCCTACGGCAAAGGCTTTCTGATGGTCTCGGCCACGCCTTTGACACGGTCATCCTATCACGCGGGGGACGACTTCGCCCAACTCCGCGCAGCCCGGAATCGCAAGCTGGGCATCGCCTGATCAACGTGACGTTGCGTTAATGGGGGAAATTCCCCGTTTCATTCCCGTGACATTTATCGCGATGGTTGTGTAGTCGGGGAGGGTAATTGTAAACTCTCCAAGGCAGATAAGATGACCGATATCCATTGGGCAATTCTGGCCCTGCGTGACATTAATTGCGCACTCGACCGAAAACGCTATGACGTTGCAAGCCACCACATTGATGACGCGATTTTTGCCATCATGGCACGCGACGCGCAGGATACTCTTTCCGTTGTGCGGAAAACTGGCCAGGGCCGGGCGAAAGTCTGACCTCCGGCGCGCCTAGTCCTGCGTGAACCTCACCTTGCCGATGAACGGCAGATTTCGGTTCCGCTGGGCAAAATCGATCCCATAGCCCACGACAAATTCATCTGGTATTTCAAAGCCGGTCCAATCGGCTTTGAAGTCCACTTCTCGTCGGCTGGGTTTATCGAGCAGGGCAATGGATTTCAGGCGTGCGGGCAGGCGGCTGTCGAGGAGGTGTGTCACGTGGTTCAGCGTGTGGCCGGTGTCGACGATATCCTCGACCACCAGCACATCGCGGCCTTCGATGGCACCGCGTAAGTCCTTGAGAATGCGAACTTCCCGCGTGCTTTCCATGCCGTCTCCATAGCTTGAGGCTTCGAGAAAATCGACCTCGATCGGCAGATCCAGCTCGCGCACCAGATCGGCGATAAAGACAAAGCTGCCGCGCAGCAGACCGACAACAACCAGCTTGTCGGTGTCCTTGAACTCGCCCTGAATCTCGCGGCACAGATCCTCGATCCGCGCGGCAATCGCCTTGGCCGAGATCATTTCGTCTATGACATAAGGACGCGTGGGCATGGGTTAGACCTTGATCTTGGCAAGCGGACAAAGCACATGGATGGCTAACCTTCACAACCTGACAAATCAATGCCCACGCACGCCGAAACCCGAACACTCCCCTACAGCGCCCAGCAAATGTATGATCTCGTGGCCGATGTGGGCAGTTATCCGGAGTTTCTGCCCTGGTGTTCCGCGGCACGGGTAAAGTCGGTGACCCCGCAGGGCAACACGCAGGTGATGGAGGCCGACCTGGTGATCAGCTTCAAGGTTTTCCGCGAGCGGTTTACCAGCCGCGTGGTGTTGATGCCCGACGACAAGAAGATCGACACCGAATACCTCGACGGGCCGTTTCGCTACATGAAATCCAACTGGGCGTTTCGCGATGTGCCGGAGGGCTGCGAGGTCAGCTTCTTTGTCGATTTTGCCTTTCGCAACATGATTTTGCAGCGCCTGATCGGGGTGGTCTTCAATGAGGCGATGCAGCGGATCGTGCGCGCCTTTGAAACCCGCGCCCAGGCGCTCTACGGTACGCAGCAGGTTTGATCTGCTCAGCGAAGGACCGGCAATGATGGGGATCACCGACAGACTGATCGCCTTCACCGGGGCAGATCCCGACCGCGACGCGCTGGAGATGATGCGGCTGTCTCTCTTTGACTGGGCGACATGCGGCATTGCCGGCGCGCAGGAGGCCGAGTTCGCGGGGTTCTGTGCCGCAGTGACCCGGGCGGGCGGTGCGACAGAGGCAACGATCTTAGGCGGCGGCGCTGCACCTGCCTCCACGGCGGCCCTCGTCAATGGCACGCTGAGCCATGCGCTGGACTTTGACGACACTCATTTTGCGCATATCGGTCACCCGTCAGTTGCCGTTGTCCCCGCCGCGCTGGCGGTTGCGGAACGGTCGGGGGCGTCCTTCGACGATCTGCTGGCGGCGGCGCTGATCGGGGTCGAGGCCTCGATCCACGTGGGGCTGTGGCTGGGCCGGGATCACTACCAGGTGGGGTTTCACCAGACCGCGACGGCGGGCGCTTTCGGGGCGACGCTGGCAGCGGCCCGTTTGCTGGCGCTGTCACCGGGTCAGATTCGTCACGCACTTGGGCTTTGCGCCTCCCTGGCTTCTGGTCTGAAGGCGCAATTCGGCACGGGCGGCAAGCCGATGAACGCAGGCCTTGCCGCGCGCAGCGGGGTGGAAGCGGCCCTCTGGGCGCGGGCCGGGCTGACCGGTGCCGCGGACGGGCTTGCCGGACCGCTGGGCTTTGCAGAGACACATCACGCAACCGGATCAACGGAGCATCTGGCACATCTGAGCACGCCGCCCTGGCAAATCATGACCATCAGCCACAAATTCCACGCCTGCTGCCACGGGCTCCACGCGATGCTGGAGGCGCTGCGCGAGGTTGATATTGAGATCGAACAGATTGAGCGCGTTTCGGTATTCACGCATCCCAGATGGATGAGCGTCTGCAACAAGCCCGATCCCGACACCGGGCTTGCGGCCAAATTCAGCTATCGCCACACGGCAGCGATGGCGTTGTCAGGCATCGATACAGGCCGCACCGAAAATTTCTCCGACGCAATGGCGCAGGATCCGGCACTGGTTGCCTTGCGGCAAAAGATCGACATCGCGGAGGATGCGCTGCTGTCAGAAATGCAATGTCGTATCGAGCTTGCGTTGACGTCCGGAGAGGTCATCAACGGTTGTTACGATCTGGCCTCGCCCGTGCCCTTTGACGTCCGACGTCAAAAACTGAGAGACAAGGCGCGCGGATTTCTGGGCGAGAAACAAGCCGATGTGCTCTGGCAGTCCGTCGCGTCTGGCGATCTTGCAGGTTTTACGACAGTTTTGCAGACATCAAAGCCCGTCGCGCAAAAGACGTAGCGCGTGGTCGCGTGCGGCGACGCGTACATTGTCCCGCCCGCGCGCACCAAACTCCACCGTTTCCGTCTGCACCGTGTCGCCGCGCGCCACTCCGAAACAGACCCGACCTTCAGGTTTATGCTCCGCCCCACCGGGCCCGGCGATGCCGGTGATCGACACCGCAATCTGCGCCCGCGATGCGGCGAGCGCACCGCGCGCCATCTCGGACGCCACCTCTTCGGAGACGGCCCCATGGGCGGTGAGGGTGGCGGGTTTCACACCCAGCATCTCTGTCTTTGCTTCGTTGGAATAGGTGACAAAGCCCCGCTCAACCACGGACGAGGACCCAGGGATGTCGGTCAACGCCGCCATCACCATGCCCCCGGTACAACTTTCGGCGGCCGTGATCATCATCTGCGCTGCCGCAGCCTTTTCAAGGACATCGCGCGCGAGGCTCATGCCAAAACGCCGTGGTAGAGACCGGCGAGGATCAGAACCCCGATCGCCGCGAAAACGCCCGCGATCACATCATCCAGCATGACGCCCAAGGCGTCACCGCGTCGGTCTGCCCAGCCAACCGGCCCCGGTTTCAGGATGTCGAAGAGGCGGAACAGGAGGAAGGCGGCGATCCAGCCGGGCCACATTGCAAGGATGTTCATCCCCATCGACCACGCGGCGTAGGACAGCGGCAGCAGCGCTATCCACTGGCCGACCACCTCATCCACGACGATCTCCGAGGGGTCGTGATCTACGCTGTCCTTTGTCATGATAGCTGTCGCCCACCAGCCCTTGGCGAACCCGACCAGAACAGCCAGCAGGAGGAGGGGGAATCCGCCCAGAACATGCAGCAACCAGCCCCAGGGCAGGGCGACCAGCGACCCCCATGTGCCCGGCGCAGGGCGGATGTAGCCCACCCCCATCATTGTCGCAATCAAGGTCGCCGCGCGGTTCATGGTTTCACCAGCGCAGCGGTGGCAAGGCAGGCGATGCCCTCGCCGCGCCCGGTAAAGCCAAGCCGTTCCGAAGTGGTCGCCTTGACCGATATGCGTTCCACATCCAGCCCCATGATCCGCGCCAGATTTTCCCGCATGGCGGTGGCATGGGGACCGATCTTGGGGGATTCGCAAATCAGCGTGCAATCCACGTTGGAAATGCCAAACCCCATCTGGGTGGCGAGCGACACGGCATGGCGCAGAAAGATGTCGCTGGCCGCCCCCTTCCACTGCGGGTCACTCGGCGGGAAATGCTGGCCGATGTCGCCTTGCGCCAGCGCCCCATAGATCGCATCGGCAATCGTGTGCAGCGCCACGTCCGCATCGGAATGCCCCACAAGCCCCTGACCATGGGGGACTTTCACACCGCAGAGGACAACGTGATCGCCCGGACCAAAGGCGTGCACGTCAAATCCGTTACCCAGTCTGATGTCCATCTCTTGCCCTCAGGATACGTTCCGCGCGGATGAAATCTTCCGGTACGGTGATTTTCAGATTGTCGTCGCTGCCCGGCGTAATGGCAACCGTCAAACCGGCGCGACGCGCCAGTTCGACATCGTCCGCGGCCCCCTGCAGGCAGGTTCGGTGCGCGGCGATAATCTCTGCCAGATGAAACCCCTGCGGGGTCTGCGCCCGATAGAGACCATCACGCGGGACGGCGGCGGCCACCGTGCCGCCGTCGCCACGCCACAAGGCATCAACGACGGGCACCGCAGGGGCTGCTGCCGGTCCATCGCGTAGCGCCTCAATCACCCCATCGATCACGCCGCGCGACACGCAGGGCCGCGCGGCATCGTGGATCAGCACTTGATCGCATGTACCTTCCAGCACCTGAAGCCCTGCAAAGACGGACGCGCTGCGCGAGGCGCCGCCCGCGACAATGTCGGCGGCAGGCTCGGTTGGCCAATCTCCCGTGGCAAAATCATCCGCGCTCACGACCAGCACGAGGCGGTCGATCTGCGGGTGATCAGCAAACGCCCGCATGGCAAAATAGGCGCTGGAATGACCCGCCAGGGGACGCCATTGCTTGGGCTGACCTGCCCCCGCGCGCAGACCACGCCCGGCGGCAACAATCACGGCGGCGATTTTCATGTATCTGCTGGCTCCCACATGCCCCGTATCTAGGCCTTTGCGAGGACGGAGGCAATTGATCCTGCTGTTTGCTTAAAAAATGTGCATACTGACCGGACAGCCGGTGCCTGAGCCCCTTGGAATATTGAGGAAATACGGCTCAATTGATAAAGCGTTGGCAGTGCCCAAGGATTAAGCATTTGACCTCAGTTGCTCTGCCGTTCGATTTGACACCTCCCGTGCTTCTGGCGCCCATGGCCGGAATCACCGATCTGCCGTTCCGCACGCTGGTGGCGTCTTTTGGTGCGGGACTGGTGGTGTCGGAGATGGTGGCCAGCCACGATATGCTGAACGCGCGCCCCGGAAGCCGGGAGAAAGCAGAGCTGGGCCTGGGCCATGTCGGCACGGCGGTGCAGCTGGCCGGGCGCGAGGCTGCGCCAATGGCGGAGGCTGCGCGCATGGTCGAAGGGCAGGGCGCGCAGGTCATCGACATCAACATGGGGTGTCCCGCCAAAAAGGTCACCCAAGGCTATTCCGGCTCCGCGCTGATGCGCACGCCCGATCACGCGCTCACGCTGATCGAGGCGGTGGTGAGGGCGGTCGATATCCCGGTGACGCTCAAGACCCGGCTGGGCTGGGACGATACGATGCTGAACGCGCCGCAGATTGCCAAACGGGCCGAAGAGGCAGGTATTGCCATGATCACCATTCACGGGCGTACGCGGTGCCAGTTCTACAAGGGCCAAGCGGATTGGGCGGCTATCCGGCAGGTCAAGGATGCGGTGCAGATCCCGGTCATTGCGAATGGCGATATTGTCGACAGGACGTCGGCGCGCGAGGCTTTGACGCTGTCCGGCGCGGACGGCGTCATGGTGGGCCGCGGCGCACGTGGCAAACCCTGGCTGCTGGCGCAGATCGCGCATGAGCTCTTTGACACGGCTGCCCCTGTCATCCCGCAAGGCGGTGATTTTTCGCAAATGGTGCAGAGCCACTATGACGCGATGATCCGGTTTTACGGAGAGGATCTCGGGCTGCGCGTCGCCCGCAAACATCTGGGGTGGTACATGGACATCTGTGGCACCGCGGACCACTTGCGTCGGGCTATCCTGACTGCGGACAGCGTTGACACAACGATGCGTCTGCTCCGTGAGGTCAGTTATTCCGAACACTCGGTGGCCGCATGAACTCTGATCGCGCCATCTGGGCCAGCCTGCCTGTGCCGACATTGATCATCGGCCCGAGCGACCAGATCGTGGACATCAACTCCGCCGCCGAAGGCTTTCTGAACGTCTCGGCCAAATCTGTCCGGGACGTGCCGGTCTGGGACCAGATCGCGGTCAACGACCCGCTGGAGGCGGCCTTTGAGCGGGCCCGTGTCAGCGGCACACCGCTTTTTGTGAATGATGTCGATGTGGGCAGTGGGGAGCGCGCGCCGATGCAGTCCGATCTGCAGGTCGCGCCCCTTGTCGGGCATCCCGATCACATGATCCTGATGATTTCGCCGCGCGAGTTGGCAGGGCGGATGACGCAGAACCATTCGGTCAAATCCGCAGCTAAATCCGCGATCGGCATGGCAGAAATGCTGGCGCATGAAATCAAGAACCCGCTGGCGGGCATCACCGGCGCCGCGCAGCTGCTCAGCATGAATCTCGGCGCGGAAGACCTTGAACTGACAGATCTAATTGTCGAGGAAAGCCGCCGCATCGTCAAACTGCTGGGGCAGGTGGAACAGTTTGGCAACCTCTCCGTGCCCGATTTTCAGCCGGTGAATGTGCATGATGTGCTGGACCGGGCGCGGCGTTCCGCGCTCCTGGGGTTCGGGGCGCATATGAAGATTGTGGAGGATTACGACCCCTCGCTGCCGCTGGCGCACGGCGACCCGGACCAGCTGCTGCAGGTGGTGTTGAACCTGCTGAAAAACGCCTCCGAAGCGGCAGGCGAGAGCAAGGGCACCATCCGGTTGCACAGCTACTACGAACACTCATTCCGCCTGCGCCGCGCCGATGGCACCGGCCAATCGCTGCCCTTGCAGATCGAGATCATCGACGACGGTCCGGGCCTTCCGGAGGCGATCAAGGGCGATGTCTTTGATCCCTTCGTCTCGGGGCGGGAGAACGGCACCGGTCTGGGCCTCGCCCTCGTCAGCAAGATCATTTCCGACCATGGGGGATGGATTTCCGTGACCTCCATTCCCGGCCGGACGGTTTTTCGCATTTCCCTGCCTCGCGCGCCCAAGGCCGCTCAGCAAAGCCAGTAAAAGGAGTTCCGACAGATGGATGGTACAATTTTGGTCGCCGACGACGACAGGACGATCCGCACAGTGTTGACGCAGGCGCTGACCCGCGCGGGCTGCAAGGTGCACGCGACCTCCAGCCTGACGACGCTGATGCGCTGGGTGTCCGAGGGGAAGGGCGACGTGGTGATTTCGGACGTGATGATGCCAGACGGAAACGGGCTGGAGATGTTGCCCAAGATTTCGCAGGATCGCCCAGGCCTGCCGGTCATCGTGATCTCGGCGCAGAACACGATCATGACGGCGATCAAGGCGGCGGAGGCAGAGGCCTATGACTACCTGCCCAAACCCTTTGATCTGCCAGACCTAATGAAACGCACGGCGCGCGCACTGGAGACGCGCCCGCAGAACCGGCGTATGTCGGATGAGGCGGAGGCGCGGCCCGATGATCTGCCGCTGGTGGGGCGCACGGCGGTGATGCAGGCGCTCTACCGGGTTGTGGCGCGGGTCATGAACACCGATCTGCCGGTGCTGATCTGGGGTGAGTCCGGCACGGGCAAATCGCTGATCGCACGGGCAATTCATGATTTCTCCGACCGGCGCAACCTGCCGTTCATCACCGCGTCTTCCGAGGATTTGCAGGATCTGGAGGGGCCGGCGCGGCTGCTGGCGCGGGTCAAGGGCGGGTCCTTGCTGGTCGAAGAGATCGCTGATCTGCCCGCCGATCTGCAGGCGCGGCTGGTGCATATGATGGATACACCCGGCGAGTACGCGCCGCGGTTTCTGGCCACCAGCCAGTCGGACCTGAACGCCGCCATGGAGGCGGGCCAGATGCGCAAGGACCTCTATTACCGGCTGAGCGGGGCCACGCTGACGGTCCCGGCGCTGCGCGAACGGGTGGATGACATCCCGATCCTGGCGGATCATTTTCTGGCCAAGGCCGAAGCCGCCGGGGCCGCCCCGCGCGCGCTGTCACGCGAGGCCGGGGATATCTTCCGCAACTATTCCTGGCCCGGCAACGTCCGCCAGCTTGAAAATGCGATCCGGCGTTTGGGGCTCACCAGCCGCGCGGCGGAAATCAGCGCCAGCGAGGTGGAGCAAGTCTTGGGCGCCCAGCCCGATCTGGAGCCGATGCGCGCCTCGGGCAATACCGAGAAGCTGGGCGCTTCGGTGGAACGGCACCTGCGGCGATATTTCGACCTGCACGGGAACATGCTGCCACCAGCAGGCCTCTACACACGGATTCTGCGCGAGGTGGAGGCGCCTTTGATCGAAATTTCCCTCGAAGCGACCGGCGGAAATCAGGCAAAATGCGCCGATTTGCTCGGAATCAACCGAAATACCCTGCGAAAAAAGATCACCGACCTCGATATAGAGGTGACACGCCGCCGAAAATTGATGTAAAACTGCCACACAAAGCGTGGCCATTGGGGGACACCCCTGATCAGGACCACAAGATAAGGCGGTAAGGCGCGTCAAGCGCCACATCATGAGTGAGGGCTTCGGGTGAATCCCCGTGTAGAAAGGTCACTATGGCTGCGGCTGGGGCGTTTGCGCCGCATTCGCAAGGTGCGCAATTTCGCGACCCTCGGCCTTGTGGTGTTGGGGCCGGTTCTGGCGCTCTCGACCTATCTGGTGCTCGGTCCCTTGGGTCAGGCGAGCAACACGCTGGGACTGCGCCTCATTCTTCTGGCCGATCTCGTCTATGTCCTTGTGGTGGCGGCGCTGGTGCTGGCGCAGGTCGGCCGTTTGATCGCCGCGCGGCGGGCGAAATCTGCAGGCTCCCGGCTGCACCTGCGGCTGACCGGGGTTTTTGCCTCGCTGGCCCTCATACCCACGGTCACGGTGGCAATTTTTGCCGGGCTTACGGTGAACGTCGGGCTGGAGGGGTGGTTTTCCGACCGGGTGCGCGAAGTGGTGGGCAGCTCCCTTGCAGCAGCGCAAGCCTATGAGGCGGAACAGCGGAGCGATCTAGCCGAAGATGCGCTGGCCCTTGCAGAAAGCCTGGATGAGGCGCGCCGCTCCGGCATCAACATCTCCGACAGCGAAATGCTTGGCGAAGGCCAGCGGCAGATCCAGCGCGGGTTGCGCGAGGCCTATCTTATTGACGGCACAAGGGAAATTCGGGCGCGGGGGGATCGCTCCTACCTCTTTGACTATGAGCCCCCGAGCCTTGCGGAACTGCAGGCCGCCGATGAACAGGATGTCGTTGTCATAGAGGATTGGGACAACAATGAGTTTCGCGCGCTTGTCCGACTGTCGGCCTTCGTGGACCGTTTCCTCTATATCAGCCGGGACGTGGATGGCGAGATCCTCTCGCTGCTGGATGAAACCAAGGAAACCGTGTTGTTCTACCAGCAGCTGGAGGATGAACGCGGTCGTCTGCTCTTTGATTTCGGGCTGCTCTATCTTGCCTTTGCCCTGATCCTGATCCTCGCAGCGATCTGGCTGGGGCTCTGGTTTGCCGAACGTTTGAGCGGACCGGTCGGACGTCTGACGGGGGCGGCGCAGCATGTCGGGGCCGGTGATCTCGACGTGCAGGTACGCGAGGAGGAAGGTGACGACGAAATCGCGATGTTAGGTCGTTATTTCAACCAGATGACCCGACAACTTAAAGCACAGCGTGAGACATTGGTGGAGAACACCGAACAAATCGAACGCCGCCGCCGCTTGTTCGATTCCGTGCTGAGTTCCGTTACCTCCGGCGTCGTAGGCCTAGATCCGCGTGGGCGGGTGACCTTCGTGAACCGCGCGGCGGAACGCCTGTTGGATTGGCAGGGCGGTCAGGAATCGCTGGCGCTCAAGGTCGCCGTGCCCGAATTCGGCCCCATGTTCGAAACCATCGTGCAATCGCGCAACGAAGTAGCCCAGGGCGAGGTCAAGGTGTCGCGGCAGGGCCGTCTGGAGAACCTTCTGGTTCGGATGGCGACGCGGCGCGCCCAGGACGGTGCGCTGGAGGGCTACGTTGTGTCCTTTGATGATGTGACCGATCTGGTGAGCGCACAGCGCATGGCCGCCTGGGGCGATGTGGCGCGCCGCATCGCGCATGAAATCAAGAACCCGCTGACCCCGATCCAGCTCTCCGCCGAACGTATCAAACGCAAGTTTTCCCCGAAGGTGGGCGAGGAAAGCGAAACGCTGGATCAGATGACCGATGTGATTGTCCGCCAGACCACGGATTTGCGGCGGATCGTGGATGAGTTCTCCAAATTCGCCCGCATGCCGGAACCAGAACGCAAACCGGTGAACCTCAAGGATCTGCTGCGTGATGCGGTGCTGCTGCAACAGACCGGACAGCCGGGCGTGAAGATTGCGATGACCTTGCCAGACACGCCGATCACCGCCGACCTCGACGCCACCATGATCAGCCAGGCCCTGACGAATTTGATCAAAAACGCCGGGGAAGCTATTGAATCTCTTCAAAATAAGGGCGCGCCGGAAGATCATTCCCCGCGGATCGAAGTTTCACTGACGTCGGATGAGAACCGGGCCCGGATCACCATTGCAGACAATGGGATCGGGCTGCCCGAAGACCGGGCCCGGCTGTTTGAACCCTATGTTACCACGCGAAGCGAAGGCACCGGCCTGGGCCTGCCCATCGTGAAGAAGATCATGGAGGAGCACGGCGGCAGCCTGTCCCTCGAAGATGCGCCGCTTTTTGACGGCCACACCCATGCCGGCGCCATGGCGGTGATCACCTTGCCGTGCTCCCCCATAGACGCCGAAACACATCCTGAGCAGGAGGAAACTGACCGATGAGCGATATTCTTATTGTGGATGACGAACGCGATATCCGGGAACTGATTTCGGATATTCTCAAGGACGAAGGCTTCGCCACCCGGCTGGCCGGGAACTCCGACGATGCGATGGCCGCCATCAACGCCGAGGCGCCCGCGCTCATCGTCCTCGACATCTGGCTCAAGGACAGCCGGATGGACGGCATTGATATCCTCAAGGCGGTCAAGCGCGACAACCCGGATGTGCCGGTGGTGATCATTTCCGGCCACGGCAATATCGAGATCGCGGTCGCCGCGATCAAACAGGGGGCCTATGATTTCATCGAAAAGCCCTTCAACATCGAACAGCTGCTGGTGGTGATCCGCCGCGCCATGGAAACTTCGCGCCTGCGCCGCGAGAACCAGAGCCTGCGCCGCCGGGACGTGACCAAATCGGATATGATCGGCACCTCGGCGGCCTTCCGGGCGCTGGTGGGGCAACTGGACAAGGTCACCAAATCGAACGGGCGCGTCATGCTGACGGGTCCCGCAGGGTGCGGCAAGGAGGTTGCCGCGCGCTATATCCACGCCAATTCGAACCGCGCCTCGGCGCCCTTTGTCACGGTCAACTGCGCAGGGGTCGCGCCGGAGCGGATGGAAGAGGTGCTCTTTGGGCGCGAAACGCCGGAGCGTGGGGTGGAGCCCGGCCTGCTGGAGGAAGCCCACGGCGGGGTGATCTATTTCGACGAAGTGGCCGATATGCCGGTGGGGACGCAATCCAAGATCCTGCGCGTGCTGGTGGATCAGCAATTCCAGCGCGTTGGCGGCAATGACAAGGTGCGGGTGGATTTGCGGGTGATTTCCTCTACCAACCGCAATCTGGAGCAGGCGATCCAGGCCGGGACCTTCCGCGAGGAATTGTATCACCGGTTGAACGTGGTGCCGATCCCGGTGCCGTCGCTGGAAGAACGTCGCGAGGATATTCCGGCGCTGGCGGCACATTTCATTGCCGAGATGAACGCGTCCCAGGGTCTACCGCTGCGCGAGATCAGCGAGGATGCACAGGCGTTGATGCAGACCATGGTCTGGCCCGGCAACGTGCGGCAGTTGAAAAACCTGGTGGAGCGGGTGCTGATCCTCGGCGATGGTCAGGATGCGATCGAGGCGCGCGAGCTGCCCGGTGTCGATGAAGGCAGCGGTGACGAGAATCGCGTGGTGCTTTCCGGGGCCCTGGCGACACTGGCGCTGCGCGAGGCGCGCGAAGCCTTTGAACGCGAATACCTGCTTACGCAGATCAACCGGTTCGGCGGCAACATTTCCCGTACCGCGAATTTTGTGGGCATGGAGCGATCCGCCCTACACCGCAAGCTGAAATCGCTGGGCGTGGTCACTTCGGCCAAATCCGGGGCGCGCGTGGCGCATGTGGATGAGGAAACGGAAACGGCGGCGGAGTAGGCTACCCGGCGATCTCGGCCAGCACATCGACGCCCTGCATATTCAGAAAATGCAGCATGTCGATGAAAATCCAGTTCTCCGCCAGCTTGTCACCGTCGCGCCGGTAAACATCCACCACACGCATATCAGCGCGGGTGTCGTTTTTCGGCACGCCCATGAAGCCGCCCGTATTGGTCAGCGTCAGGTTGGGCCAGCCAAAGAACCCGCCATAGGTACCTTCGGCCATCCGGCAAAGATGCCCGTTGAAAGCGCGCCCGGATATGCCCCGGCGAAACGGCCCCTGATGCTGTTCGATGTAGCGGTCGATGGTATAGGTGGCCCCGATGCCCGCAGGCCCCCACCAGATCATGTCGTCATGCCAGTTCTGCGCCAGTTCCTGTTCGGGTGGCAGCGGATCGGGGCTTGCATTGGCGTGATTGATGGACCCGATCATCTGATTGATGCGCGACAAGCTGCGCGCCGTTTCCGCCGCGTTCTGCGGGCTGAGCAATAAACCGTCGTGGGTCATCGGACCCGGTTGTATCAGATGCACCCCGGTTTGCGGCGCGCGCAGCGGGTTCAGGCCCGCCTGCAGCATCAGATGCAGCAAATCGACAAACAGCGCACTCTGCGTGATCCGGCCGTTTTCCACCCTGTTGAATTCCGCGTAGCGCAGAAACCCCATCTTGCGCGTGGCTGGGATATTGAGGAAGGGCGCATCGAAAAGACCCATCAGATGCCCCATGGAGCAGGTCCATTGCCCCTGGAACCCATCCATCTCGTTCAACCCTGCGAAAAAGATGTCTTCGCGGCGCTGCACGGAGGTGAACGCCTGCAGAAATGGTGCCCAAAACGCCTCCGCGATTGCAGCAGGCCCGGTCTGTTCGTGAAATGGATGCATCCCGTACCAATGGCAGTCCGGGGCCATGTGCTGCGACAGGATCGTGGCCACATCCTGCGGCGTCGCCTGGGAGAGCGCCGCGTAGTGGTCACGGATAACGGATTTGGTGGCTTGCAGATCGGGTGTCGGGAGATTCGGGATGTTCATGGGCCAAGCTGTAGAAAGGCCGCGCCCCGACTTCCAGCCCAAATGCGACCTGATCAGCCCGCCTGGGTCACAATCTGCCACGAGCCGTCATCATTGCGGATCGCGCAGCTTTGCGAGGACAAACGCGGTAGCACCTGCGTGGCGCCCTTTGGCGCGGCGCGGGATACGCCGTTCGGACAATTCGGAATGGTCGCAGGGCTGTAGCCCTGGTTGGCCATGCACTGTTGCTCTGCACGGTTACGCAGGCCCAGATTGACGTCGACCGTATACACCTCGCCGGGCACATAATAGCCGCCCCGCGTGTAACACGATCCATCCGCGTTGCAGATCCGGCGACCGGGAATGTAGCGCGGCGGCTCACGGCGCACCTGATTGGCGACCGGCACATCGGCCAGTGCCGAGATTTCGCAGGCCAGCAGATCGGATTGCATGCGGCTGACGGGCACGCCTTCGCGATGATAGATCGACAGAGGGGCACAGGCGGTCCAGACCAGCAGACCAACACCAAGCACAAAGAGAAAACGCAAAGAGATCATGCACCCAGTTTGCCCTGCCGCGCGGGAAAGGACAATTGAATTGACCGCCCAGAGGGCATCTGCCATTCAGAAGACCGCGAAATGGCTCGAAGGACGTAAGAGCGCATGAAAGTGATTATCTGTGGCGCGGGGCAGGTCGGCTGGCAAATTGCACGCCACCTGTCGGGCGAACGCAACGATGTCACCGTGGTCGACAACAACCCCGATCTGGTGCGCCGGGCAACCGATACGCTGGACGTGCAGGGGATTGCGGGCTTCGCAAGCTATCCGGATGTGCTGGAGCGGGCAGGGGCTCGCGATGCGGAGATGGTGATTGCCGCGACCTATTCGGATGAGGTCAACATGGTCACCTGCCAGGTGGCCCATTCCGTCTTCGGCATCAACCGCAAGATTGCCCGGCTGCGCAGCAAATCCTATCTGGACGCGATCTATTCCGACCTCTACCGCCGCGACCACATGCCCATCGACGTGGTGATCAGTCCGGAAAAGGAGGTTGCCGCCGCGGCGCTGCAGCGTCTCTCGGCGCCTGCGGCCTTTGACACCGAAGTGTTCATGAACGGGCAGGCACATCTGATGGGCATCACCATCGAGGAAGAATGCCCGGTGGTGAACACGCCTCTGCGGCAGCTGACCGATCTCTTCTCCACCCTGCGCGCCACGGTTGTGGGCGTGCGCCGCGAGGGATCGCTCTTCGCGCCGGAGGCCAAGGATCAGCTCTTTGTCGGGGATGATTGCTATGTCTTCACCCATGTGGATGACATTCCCCGCACGCTGGAGATCTTTGGCAAGAAGGTCACCAAACAGGAGCGCGTGGTTCTGGTCGGCGGCGGCAATGTCGGACTGGCCGTGGCGCAGACGCTGGAGGCGCGGGCCAAACGCGTACGCGCCAAGGTGATTGAAAAAAACCGCATCTGCGCAGAGAAGGCTGCCGAAGCGCTGGAACGCACCATTGTGCTCAACGGCGATGGTCTCGATGCGGGGCTGCTGGCCGAGGCGGGAATTTCCCGCGCCGACGCGATGCTGGCGATCACAGATGACGACAAGACCAACATGCTGGCCTGCGTGCGCGCCAAGGCCGAGGGCTGCCCCTATACCATCGCGCTGATCAACGACCCGACGCTGGTGCCGCTGATGACCCCGCTCGGGATCGACGCCTACATCAATCCGCGCGCCACAACCGTCAGTTCGATCCTGCGTCACATCCGTCATGGCCGGGTCCGCGCGGTCTATTCCATCGGCGATGCCGAGGCCGAAGTGATCGAGGCCGAAGTAATGTCGACCTCGCCGCTGGCGGGCAGGCGCATCTCCGAGATCGATTTCCCCGAGGGCGTGCTGGTCGGCGCGGTGCGCAAGGGCAAAGAGGTGATCCGCCCGCTGGGCTCGACCCGCATCGATGAAGGCGATGTGGTGGCGATCTTTGCGCTGGCGGGCGACGTGCCAGAGGTGGAGCGGCTGATGCAGGTCTCCATCGATTTCTTCTGACCCGTGGGCCGGATTCGTTCCATCCAGAAACGCCGCAGCGCCTTTGATCAGCTTATGGACCTGCCGTTGTTCCTGCTGATCTTCGGTGCTGCCGCAGTCGCGATGCTGGTCCCGGCGCTGCACGGCGGCGTGGTGCGCAACCTCGATACCGCACGGATGTTTTTCTACAGTGGCATCCTCGGCATCACCGCTTTCGTGCTGATCGCCATTGCCCATGCAGGCCGCAGGCCGCGTCACGGTGCCCTTGGCACGCTGCTGTCATTGTTTGCCACTTTCGTGTTTCTGCCGGCCTTCCTGGCCATTCCCTTCTACGAAGGCCTGGGCACCACCACATTCATGAACGCCTACATGGAAATGGTCAGTGCTGTCACCACAACCGGCGCGACCCTCTTTCAGAACCCCGAGCGGCTGGACGGCACATTGCACCTCTGGCGCGCACAGGTCGGCTGGATGGGCGGTGCCGTGATGTGGATCGCCGCCTCGGCAATCCTCGCCCCGCTCAATCTGGGCGGCTTCGAGGTCACGGCACAGGCCGAGCCAGGGCAACGCGAAGCCGCCACCAGCCTGAATGGCCGAGCCAACCCGCGCGAAAGGCTGGTGCGGGTGACTGCCGCCTTGCTGCCAATCTACATCGGCCTGACGCTGCTGTTGTGGGTCTTGTTGATGATCAGCGGTGACGCCTCTCTCGTCGCGCTCTGCCATGCGATGTCGGTCATGGCCACGTCGGGGATTTCCCCGGTGGGCGGCGTGGAATTCAGCGGCTCGGGCGTCACAGGCGAGGCGCTGGCGCTGCTCTTCATGTTCTTTGCCCTGTCGCGACTGACCTTTTCCTCCGACACCATCACCGCGACACAGGGCGGGCTGCGCACCGATCCTGAATTCCGTCTTGGGCTCGTCCTGATCCTTGGTGTGCCGCTGGTTCTTTTCTTCCGCCACTGGCTGGGCGCCTTTGATGTCGCCGCCGAAGACGATCTGTCGCAGGCCGCTCTGGCGCTCTGGGGGTCGGTTTTCACCGTGATGTCCTTCCTGACCACCACCGGCTTTGCCAGTGAACACTGGGCCCAGACGCAAGCCTGGTCCGGTCTCGACACACCGGGGCTGATCCTCATGGGGCTGGCCTTGATCGGCGGCGGGGTGGCCACAACGGCGGGCGGCGTGAAGCTGCTGCGCGTCTTTGCGCTCTACCTGAACGGGCTGCGCGAAATGGAGCGTCTGGTACACCCCTCTTCGGTCAGCGGTGCGGGCAGCGACACCCGGCGCCTGCAGCGCAACGGGGCCTTTATCGCATGGATTTTCTTCATGCTTTTTGCCCTGACGCTGGCCCTGCTGACGATCCTGCTGGCGCTGCTCGGCGTGTCCTTTGAAAATGCGCTGGTCCTCAGCATCGCAGGTCTGTCCACCACCGGCCCGCTGACCGCACTGGCGGCCGACGCACCCATCGTCCTGACGGAACTCAGCACCGCGGCCAAGGCGGTTTTCTGCGCAGCCATGGTGCTTGGCCGTCTTGAAACCCTTGCAATTGTCGCCCTTTTGACCCCTGATTTGTGGCGGGCCTGAACGGTCCCATTTTTTAGGTCCGTAACGGACTGTTTTTTGGGGTGGAATCTCCTTGACTGGCGTTCCATAATTGCGCCAGAGGGGCGGGCTCGATCTGCGGGCTCCGGCAAGAAAAAAGGCGAGTGCTAAAATGGCGTCGGACAGACAGAACCTTCAGGATGCGTTCCTGAATCATGTGCGCAAGACAAAAGTTCCTGTGACAATTTTCCTGATCAACGGGGTGAAACTGCAAGGTGTCATCACGTGGTTCGACAATTTCTGTGTGTTGCTGCGTCGCGATGGTCAATCCCAGCTTGTCTACAAGCACGCGATCTCCACCATTATGCCGAGCCAGCCGATCAGCCTGTATGAGGGCGAAGACGCTTCTTGAGCAAAGCGCCATTTCAAGTCGAGAATGACGAGGCCGCGCGGGTCACCCGCGCCTGGGTTTTGCATCCCGACATCAAATCAGATCCGAACCGTCGTCTGGCCGATCATGGATTGGCCGAGGCGATTTCGCTGGCCCGCGCCCTGCCGGAGCTCGAGGTGGTCGGCGGCGAGGTCGTGCCGCTCAAGACTGTCCGTGCCGGCATGCTCTTCGGCTCCGGCAAGATCGACGACATCAAGGAAACCCTGCACGAACAGGAGATCGAACTGGTACTGGTGGATGGCCCGGTAAGCCCCGTGCAGCAGCGCAACCTTGAAAAGGCCTGGGGTGTTAAGCTCCTTGATCGCACCGGGCTGATCCTGGAGATTTTCAGCGACCGTGCCGCAACCCGCGAGGGCGTCTTGCAGGTGGAGATGGCCGCGCTGAGCTATCAGCGCACGCGGCTGGTCCGGGCCTGGACCCACCTGGAGCGCCAGCGGGGCGGGTTGGGTTTTGTCGGCGGTCCCGGCGAGACACAGATCGAGGCGGACCGTCGCGCCATCGATGAGCAGCTTGTGCGGTTGCGCCGTCAACTTGACAAGGTGGTGAAAACCCGCGCCCTGCACCGCGCGGCCCGCGCCAAGGTGCCTTATCCGATTGTGGCGCTGGTGGGCTATACCAACGCTGGCAAATCCACTCTCTTCAACCGCCTCACCGGGGCGGAGGTCATGGCCAAAGACATGCTCTTTGCCACGCTCGACCCGACCATGCGCCGGGTGCAATTGCCCGACGGGCCGGAGGTGATCCTCTCGGACACGGTGGGGTTCATTTCCGATCTGCCGACCGAACTCGTCGCTTCCTTCCGCGCCACGCTCGAAGAGGTGCTGGCCGCGGACGTGATCTGCCACGTGCGCGATATCTCGCACCCGGAAACAGAAGAGCAGGCGCGGGACGTACGGGATATTCTGACTTCTCTCGGCGTGGAAGAGGAGCGTCCCAGCTTCGAGGTCTGGAATAAGCTGGACCTGCTCGACGAAGAGGCCGCAGACGCGATGCGCGCCCGCGCAGACCGGGACGACGTGGTCTTTGCCATCTCCGCCCTCACAGGTACGGGTGTCACCCCATTGCTGGATGCGATCACGACGCAGATACAGGGCGCCAAACGTCAGGCCGACCTGCATCTCAGCTACGCTGACGGCAAAAAGCGCGCATGGCTCTTCGATCACGAGTTGGTCGAGGCGGAACAGCAGACCGAGGACGGCTTTGACATCACCGTGCGCTGGACCGTGCAACAAGAGGCCCAGTTCGAGCGTCTCTGACACAGCCGCAAACAGCAGGTAGGGTGGGCCTATGGGCCACCTTCCGACGCGAACCGCCACGCGCCCGGGCTCAGCGTATTCAGCTTCCATATCCCGACCTGCACCCGGATCAACCGCAGACAGGGCAACCCTACATGCGCCGTCATGCGCCGCACCTGCCGGTTGCGCCCTTCGCGAATGGTCATGCGCAGCCAGGCATCGGGCACGGTCTTGCGAAACCTCACCGGCGGGTTTCGGGGCCAAAGCGGGTCGGGGGTTTCAATCTGATCGACCTCCGCAGGTTTGGTCACGCCATCCTTCAATGTGACCCCGCGCTGCAACGCCTCCAGCGCCGCGGCATCGGGCGTACCTTCCACCTGAACCAGATAGGTCTTGGCCATCTTGAACTTGGGATTGGCAATCCGCGCTTGCAGCTTGCCGTCATCGGTCAGCACCATCAGGCCTTCGCTGTCCTTATCCAGCCGCCCCGCCGGGTAAAAGCCGGGTTCGTCGATGTAAGCAGAGAGCGTCGGGCGCGGCGATCCTGCCGTCCCCTTGTCGGTGAACTGCGACAGCACGCCGAAGGGCTTGTGAAACAGGATGACGCGGCCCATGGCGTCAGGGGCGCGGCTGCAGGACAGTGACACCCACGGCTGCCGCCCGCGCCAGATCTTCATCCAGAGACATCGGAATATATTCGCCGCGCCGCCACAACTGGGCCAGATCATCGTAATGCCGCGACAGGAAGTGACCCGACTGTCCCGTCGAGGTCACGAAGACCGAACTGTCCGGATCGGCAAAATCATAGACCCCGCGATACCCCGCACCATGCACGTTATGGAAGGGATCAGGCCCCGAACCACTGGTCAGGCCCCGCTGCAGGGTGTTGTCGCCCCCGTTGGTGGATTGTCGGATGTTCACAAAGAACCGCAAGATCGGCACCTCTCCCAGCACGGGATGATCATGGGTCGCCTGATGCGCATCGCCCCAGCGCAGCGTCTCCAGCGCCGGGCCCCAGGTCTCCTCGATCCAGATCAGCGCGTCGTCCAGCGCCAGCCGCGCCATATCGGCGCAGGTCTCCACCGGCGCGGATTGAATCACGTCACACCAGACAGAGGCACCGTCGATGTCGCGAAAAGCCCGCTCGATAAAAAGCGGCTCTACATGGGTCAGTTCACTGGCCAGCGGCCCCAGCTCGTCCTGCACCATGCGCGCCTGCAGGCTGCGCAGCCACGCCATATAGATCAGCGGCTCGGGCATATGTTCGTTCATCTCGCCCGACCAGCCCGCGAGCAAGGTCAGGGCGCGTTGCCGCTTGCGCAGGGGTGTACCTTCCGGGGCCGCTTCCCCGGTGAACCACAGTTCCGCGCCAATGAGCGGCAGCAGCGACCGCGCGGTGAAGCTGACCGTGTCCAGCTGTGCCTCGATGAAACTGTCGCGGGTATGCACCTCGCGTGCCTGCATCAACCGTTGCCAGCGCTGCACCCGCTGCGTGTCGCCCCAGTCAAAGGAAACGTGGTTCGGAAACGGCCTGTCCACGATCTTGTTGTTCGAATTGCCCAGAATCCCGCCATTGGGCGCCACAAAGGAGGGGTTCGACGCATAGGGCAGGCGGCCCTGCCAGCGGTTCGCCTCGATCCAGCCGGGGCTGGGCAAACGCCCCTGACTCTGGTGCTGCACATCCCGCCTTGGCATTGCGCCAATCATCTTCATCGCGATGTTCTCACGGTCCACCAGCATCAGGTTCTGGGCAGGCGCAATAAACCCTTCGATCGCGTCTATGCCGTCCTGCACCGATTGCGCCTCCATCAAACGCAGGGCAGCCGCCATGGAGGTATCCTTCGGGCTCAGCACCGTCCAGGCGAGCGAGGCGACATGACCCGGCGGGGTGATGCTCGCCAGATTGTAATGTGTGCCAGGCAACACCGGGCCGTTATCCGTCCAGCGCAGCGTAATGGTGATCGGGGTCTCGTCCTTGATGTTGATGATGGACCCCCGGGTCTCAAACCGCTTGTAGCCATCGGGCGTGCGGTACTCTTCCGGGTTCTCCGGGTTCAACGCTTCGATGTAGACATCCTGATCGTCCATCCCGGCCGAGGTCAGCCCCCAGCCAAGCGCCTCGCTGCGGCCGCTCAGCACCAGAGGCATGCCGGGGATCGTGGCCCCGATGACACCGCCCGATTGCAGCTGCAGCCGCGCCAGATACCAGATCGCCGGGGCGGTAAAGCCCAGATGCGGATCATTGGCCAGCAGGGTCCCGCCCGAGGCCGAGCGCGTGGGGGCAGCAGCCCAGGCATTGGACGCCCCCGCAAAGACGCTGCGGTTGAAAGGCGACAGCGGATGCGTGGGCATCTCGGTTGCTTCGGCGAACCGCGACACGCCGGGCACCAGCTGCGCATATTCCGGCAGGGCGGCGATACCGCTACCGGGCGCATCCGGCAGGATATCGGCGAGCCGGTCCGCATCAGAGAGCGCAAGCGACATACGCGCGCGCAGCACTTCCTTGTCCAGATGCCCCGACAGCTGCAGCCCCATCAGCTTGATGATCGCCAGCGAATCCGCCGGACGCCACGCAGACACCGGCGCGTTGAAGATGAACATTTCCGGCGCGCCCCGGCCCAGAGCGCTTGAATTGATCTCGTCCAGCCGTGCATTCACCCCGGTGGCATAGGCGCGTAACAGCAGCATCGTACGGTCATCCTGCGCATCGACCGAGGCGACAGCGCGCGCATAGATGTCCAGCCGCCGCACCAGTTTGTCGATGTTCACGGTTGCCGTGCCAAACACCTCTGACAGGCGCCCCTGCGCGGTGCGGCGCAGCATCGTCATCTGCCACAGACGGTCCTGCGCATGGGCGTAGCCGAGGGCATAGAACACGTCCGGATCGGCCTCGCCAAAGATATGCGGCACATTGGCATTGTCCCGCACGATCTCGACCGGCGCCGTCAGATAGGGCAGCTTCAGCACCTTGTCGTAATCCGGCAGGGACCGCGAGGCGAGGTAGTACACCATGCAGACACCCAGCACCACGAGCACCACCGATGCCGCTGCCAATCGCATCAACCAAGTAAAGAGCAGACCCATCTGTGCATCACCTATCGAATATGCGTCGTTTTGTTGACCCTATTGCCCTGACTGTTAGGTAGGAGAAGAACGTAAAGCAACATTGAATACGGGAAGGGTAATCATATGGCCAAGCTGGCATTTTTGGGACTGGGCGTCATGGGGGGGCCGATGGCCGGGCATTTGCAGAAGGCTGGCCACGACGTGACCGTGTACAACCGTACTGCAACCAAGGCGGACGACTGGGTTTCCACCTATGGTGGTACGATGGCAAAAACCCCGCGCGAGGCCGTCAGGGACGCGGATTTCGTGATGTCCTGTGTTGGGAACGACGATGACCTGCGCTCGGTCTGTCTTGGAGAGGACGGGGCATTTGCCGGGATGACCTCCGGGACGGTCTTTGTGGACCACACAACGGTGTCCGCCGCCGTGACCCGTGAGCTTTATGCCGCGGCGAACGAAAAACAGGTGAGCTTTGTCGATGCGCCGATCTCGGGCGGGCAGGCGGGGGCCGAGAATGCGGCGCTGTCGATCATGTGTGGCGGCGACGAGGGTGCCTATGACCGGGCGCTGCCGGTGATGGAGGTCTATTCCAAGATCTGCCGCCGCATCGGGGACAGCGGTGCGGGCCAGATGACCAAGATGTGCAACCAGATTGCCATCGCCGGTCTGGTCCAGGGGCTGAGCGAAGCACTGCATTTCGCCGACAAGGCCGGTCTGGACGGTCGCGCCGTGGTCGAGGTGATCAGCCAGGGCGCGGCCGGCAGCTGGCAGATGGACAACCGCTACGAGACCATGCTGGACGACCATTTCGACCACGGGTTCGCCACCGACTGGATGCGCAAGGACCTCGGCATCTGCCTGTCTACCGCAAATGAGACGGGCGCCAGTCTGCCGGTCACGGCGCTGGTCGATCAGTTCTACAAGGATGTTCAAAAAATGGGCGGCGGGCGCTGGGATACCTCCAGCCTCTTCAAACGTCTGCAGGCGCTCTGATCCGAGTAATAAAGCCCCGCCAGATAGCGGGGCTTTATGCCTTAGGGAATAATGCGATTGTATTTCGTGCCTTGCAGCGTCGCCCCGATCAACAGGCCAGCGCGTCCAAAAACCGCCGCCTGAACCGGCGCGAGGGCAGTGGTGCTGTCCGCCTTGACGCCATCGCCCTGATCCGAGATCACATATTCGACGTCGCCACCCACGGCCCAGCCGGGAGACTGACGGAAGCTGGTCAACGCCTCTTCGGTGAGGAAAAACAGCACATGTGCGTATTGCTGTGCACCAATCTGCAACCCGCCTGACAGCTGCGTAGTGGAGTAATAGTCCACTGTCACATCGTTGACCCGCAGCGCGCCGCGCCCATAGGCACCGCCAAAGCCAAAGCCTGCCTTGGTCACCAGTGGCATCACCAGCAGGCCGTTCGCCTTATCCGCAAGATTTCGGGTGTTCGGATAGCTTCGGTACATCTCTGCCAGGGTCGCATCGACCCGCGCATCAATCGTGTCCGCACCGCGCGACCCGATCCCATTGCCGCAAGCCGCCGTGACCGACACGGTCGCCAACGCGCCAAGGGTAAACCCCCTGCGAGAGAAATTTGGAGTATTCATGTCATCCGCCTGTACTTTGTTGCTCGATTGCCGGTTTTTCCGACTTGTGCGCGAACATACGCTGATTGCGGGACGGTGTCACTGAAAACGTCTGTGATTGCGCAGCTTATCGCTGTCCGTTCAGCACCCGCGCCGCCGCTGGCGCAAAATAGGTCAGAATGCCGTCGCAGCCTGCGCGTTTGAACGCCATCAGGCTTTCCATCATGACCTTTTCGCCGTCGATCCACCCATGTTCGGCCGCGGCCTGGATCATGCTGAACTCACCCGAGACCTGATAGGCGTAGGTGGGGGCGCCAAAGGTGTCTTTCACCCGGCGGCAGATATCTAGGTAGGGCATGCCCGGTTTCACCATGACCATATCCGCCCCTTCGCGCAAATCCCGCTCGATCAGGCGCAGGGCTTCATCGGAATTGCCGGGGTCCATCTGATAGGTTTTCTTGTCGCCGGTCAGCGCGCCCGATGCCCCAACCGCATCGCGGAACGGGCCATAGAAGGCAGAGGCGTATTTGGCTGAGTAGCTCAGGATCATCACGTTCTGATGCCCCGCCGCCTCCAACGCCTGCCGCATCGCGCCGACCCGCCCGTCCATCATATCCGATGGCCCGATGATATCCGCGCCCGCGTCCGCCTGCGCCAGCGTCATCTTGACCAGCGCCTCAACCGTGCGGTCATTCACGATTTCGCCGTTTTCGACAAATCCGTCATGACCGTTGATGTTATAGGTGTCGAGCGCCACGTCCGTCATCACCGCGATCTCCGGCACCGCTTTTTTAATTGCACGGATGGCCCGGTTGGCGTGGTTGTCCGGATCCCAGGCTCCGGCGCAATCCTCCGTCCGCTCTTCGATTCCGGTGTAGGGGAAGATGCAGATTGCCGGTATCCCGAGATCTGCCGCCTCGCGTGCGGCGCCAACCACTTTGTCGACCGAGCGGCGGAAGACCCCCGGCATGGACGGGATCGGCTCTTCGATTCCGGTGCCTGCACGGACAAAGACCGGCCAGATGAAATCATCCACGCTCAGACTGTTTTCACGGGTCAGCGCACGTATAGCTGGCGTTTGCCGGAGGCGGCGCAATCGGGTTGCTGGAAAGGAGCTTTGAGTAGGGCGCATGGGAGATGTCCAGTTTGGGTGACACTTCATGACTGCCATGTATTTTTCCGCAAGCCAAGGGTAGGAATTGCCGCGCCCTATCGCTAAGAGGGTCAAAACACATAACAAAAGCGTACCCCCTTGAGCTTCTACCAGAACGTTTTTGAACTCATAGACATGCGGTCCTTCTCGAACCTGTGGTTCTGGATCGCCTTGGCAGTTCTGTGGTCCACCGCCAGCCACTGGGTGCTTGGCGTGCCCTACGATATGGTCCTGCGCGCGCGCCGTTATGGTGGGCAGGCAGAACAGGACCTTGAGGATATGGTGCGCATCAACACCAACCGGCTCTTGTTCATCGCCAATGTCTCTGGCCTTTGGCTGCTGGGGCTTGGGTGTTTCCTGCTCACGGCGTTCGGGGTGCTTGGCTTCTTTTACGCATTGGAAATCGCGCAGGCGCTGTTTTTAATGGGCTTGCCAATGTCCATCGTGGGGCTGTTATCGCTCTCCACCGCGCGGCTCATCCACCAGGAGAGCGCCAACGGAGAGTTGTTACGCCGTCGTCTGACACGACATCGCCTCTATGTTCAGATCATTGGCATGATCTCGATTTTCGTCACCGCGCTCTGGGGCATGTATCAAAACCTGTCCATTGGCCCATTGAGCAGTTGACACCACGCGGTCAAAAGCCAATTGAAGCAGGCCATGGCTGATCCAAAGCATATCACCGTTTCCGGCGTGCCCGAAGGGTATGACGCGCGTTTCCTGCTGTCCGAGCTGGAGCGGCAGAAGGCACCGATCCTGCACGTCGCCCGCGATGACAAGCGGCTGGCGGCGATGCGGGCTGCCTTGCGATTCTTTGCGCCCGACATGCCGGTCATCACCTTTCCCGGTTGGGATTGCCTGCCCTATGACCGGGTGTCGCCCAATGCTGATATCTCTGCGCAGCGCATGGCGACGCTGGCGGGGCTCGTGCACGGCATGCCGGCGCAGTTCATCCTGCTGACCACGCTGAACGCCGCGACCCAGCGTGTGCCGGCGCGCGCGACCCTCCAGGATGCGGCCTTTACCGCCCGTGTGGGGGACCGCGTGGACGAGGCGGCATTGCGGCAATTTCTCGTGCGCATGGGGTTCGTGCAAAGCCCCACGGTGACGGAACCGGGCGATTACGCAATTCGGGGCGGCATCATCGACATCTATCCGCCGGGCGATCTGGGGCCGGTGCGGCTGGATTTCTTTGGCGACGTGCTGGATGGCGCGCGCCGTTTCGACGCGGCCACGCAGCGGACCACCGAAAAGCTGGGTCTGGTGGAACTGGCCCCGGTGTCGGAGGTCATTCTGGACGAAGCAGCAATCACCCGTTTCCGGCAGAACTACCGCATCGAATTTGGCGCCGCAGGCACCGACGATCCGCTCTATGAGGCCATCAGCGCCGGGCGCAAGCATCAGGGCGCCGAGCACTGGCTGCCGTTTTTTCATGACAGGCTGGAGACGCTTTTCGACTATCTGCCGGACGCCGTCGTTACGCTGGATGATCAGGTCACGCCCAGCCGGTTGGCCCGATGGGAGAGCATCGCGGATCAATACGAGACCCGGCGCCTTGCCATGGCGAACCGGTCCAAGATGGACAGCGTCTATAAGCCAAGCCCGCCGGACGCGCTCTATCTGGATGACGCCGCCTGGGAACAGGCAACAAACGCGCGACGCATGCTGCAGCTGGCCGCCCTTCCGCAACCGACGGGCCTGGGTGTCACCGATGCAGGTGCCCGCATCGGACGCAGTTTTGCGCCAGAGAGACAACAGGAATCGCTGAGCCTTTTCGGGGCTCTGGCGGCACATGTTAAGGTAAAGTTGGCGGAAGGGCCGGTCCTGATCGCCAGCTACTCCGAGGGTGCGCGCGAGCGGTTGACCGGCCTCATCGAAGACGAAGGTGTCGCCGAGGCGATCCCGGTCCCGGACGCCACACGCATCGGCAAACGCGGGCTGCATCTGGCGGTCTGGGCACTGGAGCACGGGTTCGAGGCGCCGGGGCTCACGGTGATTTCCGAGCAGGACGTGCTTGGAGATCGGCTGATCCGGCGCCCGGCCAAGAAACGCCGTGCGGAAAACTTCCTGACCGAGACGCAATCGCTCAGCCCCGGCGATCTGATCGTGCACGTCGATCACGGAATTGGCCGCTACAAGGGGCTGGAGGTGGTCACCGCCGCGGGGGCCGCGCATGAATGTATCCTGCTGGAATATGCTGAAGGATCAAAGCTTTATCTGCCGGTCGAGAACATTGAACTGCTGTCGAAATACGGTCATGAAGAGGGCCTGCTCGACCGGTTGGGCGGGGGCGCGTGGCAAGCCAAGAAAGCGCGCCTCAAAGAGCGCATCCGCGAAGTCGCTGATAAACTCATCCGCATTGCCGCCGAGCGCGCGTTGCGCAAGGCGCCGGTGCTGGAGCCGCCGCCGGGCATGTGGGATGCCTTTTCCGCGCGTTTTCCTTATCAGGAAACCGATGATCAGCTGCGCGCCATCGGCGAGGTCATTGACGATCTGACTTCCGGCAACCCGATGGACCGGCTGGTCTGTGGCGACGTGGGTTTTGGCAAGACCGAGGTGGCGATGCGTGCGGCTTTCGTGGCGGCCATGTCCGGCGTGCAGGTCGCGGTGATCGCACCGACGACGTTGCTGGTCCGGCAGCACTACAAGAGCTTTGCCGAACGGTTCCGAGGTTTCCCGATCAACGTGCGCCAGCTCAGCCGTTTTGTCTCTGCCAAAGAAGCGAACGCGACCCGGGACGGCATGTCGCGCGGCACCGTGGATATCGTGATCGGCACCCACGCGCTGCTGGCCAAGGGCATTCGGTTCCAGAACCTCGGCCTGCTGGTCATTGATGAGGAACAGCATTTCGGCGTGACGCACAAGGAACGGCTGAAGCAGCTGCGCAGCGACATCCACGTGCTGACCCTGACCGCAACACCGATTCCGCGCACCCTGCAGCTGAGCCTGACCGGCGTGCGCGACCTCAGCATCATCGGCACGCCGCCGGTAGACCGATTGGCGATCCGCACTTATGTGAGCGAATTCGACACCGTCACCCTGCGTGAGGCGCTGCTGCGTGAACACTATCGCGGCGGGCAGTCCTTTTACGTGGTGCCGCGCATTTCCGACCTGCCGGAGATCGAGGAATTCCTCAAGGATCAGCTGCCCGAACTGACCTATGTGGTGGCGCATGGGCAGATGGCGGCGGGCGAGCTCGACGACCGGATGAATGCGTTCTACGACGGGAAATTCGATGTGCTGCTGGCCACGACCATTGTGGAATCCGGCCTCGATATCCCTACCGCCAATACGATGATCGTGCACCGGGCGGATATGTTCGGTCTTGCACAACTCTACCAGATCCGGGGGCGGGTCGGGCGGTCAAAAACCCGCGCCTATGCCTATCTCACCACCAAACCGCGCACCAAGCTGACGGATACGGCGGAAAAGCGGCTGCGGGTGCTTTCCAGCCTCGACACGCTGGGCGCCGGGTTCACGCTGGCCAGCCAGGACCTGGACATTCGCGGCGCGGGCAACCTGCTGGGCGAGGAACAATCTGGCCAGATGCGTGACGTCGGTTTCGAGCTTTATCAATCCATGCTGGAGGAGGCGATTGCCAAGATCCGTGCAGGCGAGATGGAAGGTCTCAGCGAGGCGGATGATCAATGGGCACCGCAGATCAACCTTGGCGTGCCGGTGCTGATCCCCGAAGACTATGTGCCCGATCTCGACGTGCGCCTGGGCCTCTATCGCCGCCTCAGCAGCCTGACGACAAAGGTCGAACTGGAAGGGTTTGCCGCTGAACTGATTGACCGCTTTGGAAAATTACCAAGGGAGGTCAATACGTTGATGCTCGTGGTGCGGATAAAGGCGATGTGCAAGAGGGCCGGGATTGCCAAGCTCGATGGCGGGCCCAAGGGTGCCACGATCCAGTTTCACAACGATAAATTCGCCTCCCCCAAGGGGCTGGTCGAGTTCATTCAGGATCAGCGCGGGTTGGCGAAGGTCAAGGACAACAAGATTGTCGTGCGCCGTGACTGGAAAGCGGATGCGGATAAGATCAAGGGGGCCTTTGCCATTGCCCGTGATCTGGCGGAAAAGGTCGTGGCCGAAAAGAAAGCCAAACGCGCCAAGGCAAGTTGATCACTCGGCAGGTAGCCGCGCCTCGATCCGCCCCATGTAGCGCATCACCAGAAACGCACAGCAGGCCATCACGAAGACCGCCCCTACAAGCGGCCGCACCGTGCCGTCGAAGAGTAGCCCGATGGGCGAGGCAATGGCGGCGGCCAGCACCGTGGAGACGGACCCGATCACGCTGGCGGCCATGCCCGCGATATGCCCCATCGGTTCCATCGCGATGGCGTTGAGATTGCCGATGGTCAACCCAGCCTGAAAGAACAGATAGGCCTGCCAAAGGGCGAAAATGGCAAAGGCCGTGCCCCCATGGGTCTCATTGTGAATCAGAACGGTGATGGACAGCACAATCTGTACTGCCAGCGCCATGGTAATCAGCCGCCGCATGCCCAGCCGCATCACCAGCATTGCGTTGAGAAAACTGGCGCCTGCAGAGACCAGCGCAATGCCCCCGAACCAGAAATGGAAGGTATCCTGCTTGTCGTAAATCTGTTCATAAACTGGCTGGATCAGCATCAGCACGGTGAACAACATCGACATACACAGCGTCTGCACCACGATCGACAGGCGCACGATGGGGTGGGCGAACATCTCGTGCACTGCGGCCAGCATCAGGCGCGGCCTGAACGATCGTCTGTCTTCGCGCGCCAGTGTTTCGGGCAAGCGCAGGCCCAGCCAGAGCACTGATATGGCGGAAAACACGATGAAGGCCGCAAAAATCCCGCGCCATCCTTCGGTGGCAATGATGAAATAGCCCAGCGTCGGCGCAAACCCGGGCACCAGCGTGAAAATGATCATCACGATGGACACGATTTTGGCCATTTCCCGACCGGCATAGAGGTCCCGGATGATGGCGATGGAGACGACGCGTGGCCCTGCAGCGCCCAGACCCTGCAGGATGCGCGCGGCCAGTACAATTTCGAAGGTGGAACTGGCCCAGGCGATGGCCGAGGCCGCCATGTAGAGCCCTGCGCCACAGACCATCACCGTGCGCCGCCCAAAGGCGTCCGACAGCGGCCCGGTGAAAAACGTCCCAATCCCCATGCCCAGCACGAAGGAGGTCATGATCAGGGGCGCGCGTGTGGGTTCTTCGGGTGTCAGCTCGCGCGCAACATCGGGCAGAGCGGGCAGCATCGCATCAATGGAAAAGGCGATGGTGGCAAACATCATTGCCATCAATGCGATGAATTCAACCCGCCCCATGGCCGGTTGCGATCCTGATGTCGACACGCTTTTCACTCCCCAGTCGCAGCCCCGACGGGGATCAGCTGCGCCTGGAATCGGTGTAACCCACAGTTGTAGGGCAGACAACGTCACATTTTCACACAGTCGCGTCTGCGCCCGTGCAAGTCAGGCAGCGGCTGTCAGCTCGCCAATGACCTTCGTCCAGAGTTCGGGCGGCTGCGCGCCCGGCACCGCGTGTTTGCCCGCAACGATGAACGTCGGCACGGAATTCACGCTCATGGAGCGGCTGTGCGCATCCCGCGCGCGGATATCTTCCTCATCCGCATCCGACAGCAGCAGTTTGCGCACCACGGCGGCGTCCATGTCGATGCCATCGGCAATATCGGCCAGCACATCGTGATCGCCAATGTCCCGGGCCTCAACGAAATAGGCGGTGAAGAGGGCGGAAACGGCGGCAGTCTGGCGGCCCTCAATGCCCGCCCAGTGGATCAGCCGATGCGCATCCAGCGTGTTGGGTGTGCGTTTCATACCTTCGAAGTCGATCTTGAGGCCCGCCGCCTCGGCATGCTCGACCACCGGGGCATAGGCGCGCACCGCCCCGTCCTTGCCGCCGAACTTGCCTTCGAGATAGGCACGCCTGTCCATACCATCGCGCGGCATGTCGGGGTTGAGCTGGAAGGGGTGCCATTCGATCTTGAACGGGTGGTCGGGATGATCGGCCAGCGCCTTGTCGAGATGGGTTTTACCGATATAGCACCAGGGGCAGATCGGATCGGACATGATGTCGAGCTTGATGGGGTCAGTCATTGCGGGCCTCAAATCCGGCACGCAGGGCCCGCCGGAGAATTTTGCCATTGGCGCCCATGGGCAGCTCTGGCACGTGAATGAAAAGGCGCGGTTGCTTGTAGCGCGCCAGCGTCGCCTTCACATATGTCTCAAAGGTGGTTTCGTCCAGTGCGGCGGGTGCCGTGTAAAAGGCCGCGATCACACGCGCATCCGCCTTGACCTCCACATCGGTGACCGCCACGCCGGTGATCCCGGGCAGGGTGGCCAGCGCCGTTTCCACCTCGATGGGTGACACGCGGTAGCCGCCCGCGTTCATCATATCGTCGTTGCGGCCCAGATAGGTGATCTGACCATCTTGAGACATCACCGCTTGATCGCCGGTCAGGAACCACTCCCCCTGCAGGCGCGCGGCGGTCTCGGCCTCGGCGCCGAGATATCCCAGCATCAGGCCCGGATCATCTCGGTGCACGGCAATGGTGCCTTCCTCTCCCACCGGCACGGGACCGTCCGGCCCCAGAAGCGCCACGCGACGTCCCGGTTGTGGTTGGCCAAGCGCGCCGGCAGCGGCAGGGCTGTCAGGCGCGCCGGAGATGAAGGTGGAGCATTCCGACATGCCGTAGGCTTCGAACACCTCCGTCCCGCTGGCCGCGCGCCAGCTCTCCGCCACGCGGGTCGCAAGCTTTTCCCCAGCACTGAGACCGTGGCGCAGGGCGGGGCAGCGCATGGCATCTCCCGATTTCAACATCTGTCGGTAGACCCCCGGGGCAGCGGCAAAAATCGTGACCTCGTGGTCTGCCAGAAGCCTTGGCAACGCAGATGCTGTAGTGCCTGCCGCCGGAATGAGCGCCGTCGCGCCGACCGTCCAGGGGTCCATCAACCCGGTGCCCAACGTGTAGGTCCAGTTGAATGCCCCGGCGTGCAGGACACGGTCCTGTGGGGTCAGCCCGTACCAGCCATCGAACATCATCCGCCGCGCCCAGATCGCACGGTGGGCATGGGCGACGGCACGCGGCACGCCCGAGGTGCCGGAGGTGTAAATGATATAGCCCAGCCGGTTGGGGTCGCCCATGTCGTAAGGCGCGGGCGGCAAATCACGGAACCCCCGCAGCCTTTGAAGGTCTATTTTCACGGGGTGATCCGCGCAGGCGACATCCGGGTCCTGCAACACCGCCTTTGGCTGAATGTTGGCAATTATTTGCGCCGTTTCCGGCCGGGTCAACGCGGCGGAGGTCGGCACCGGCACCAGCCCTGCGGCCAATGCGCCCAGATAGGCCAGCGGGAAATCGACGGTATTGCCGAGCCGCATTAGCACGCGGTCCCCCGGGACCAGCCCCAGCCCCAGCAGACCAGTCGCCGTGCCGCGCACCGCACGTTCCAGCGCGTCGTACCGCCACCGTTCAATGCCGGTCTCGCCCAGGATCAGCAGCGCATCCTTGTCGGGCACCCGCTCTGCTGCAGACAATACATAGGCGGCCATGTTGAAGGGCGCAGGGCAGGGCGCGGGCGGCCCCTCATCGAAAAGGGATAACATGAGCGGGTGCTAGCCCGGTGCCGGGCACGTTGCAAGCCTGCGCGCGAGGTCCTATAGATTTTGGATGACCAATGCTGACCCTAAGACACTTATCAAGATTGCCCGCGAAAGCGGCGGCTCCGATCACGGGACGCCCGTCGATCTGGGCCAGCGCGTCCGCGAGTTGCGCAAGGCCCGCGACTGGACGCTGGAACAGGCGGCCAGCCAGGCGGGGCTTGCCCGCTCGACGCTGAGCAAGATCGAAAACGGCCAGATGTCACCGACCTACGACGCGCTGAAAAAGCTGGCCATCGGGCTGGAAATCTCGGTGCCGCAGCTTTTTACGCCGCCGCGCGCCGGGCAGGTCAATGGCCGGATGGCGGTGACCAAGAGCGGGCAGGGTGCAGCGCAGGCCACGGTCACATATGAGCATGAATTGCTGGCCGATACGCTGACCAAAAAGCAGATGCTGCCCTATCGCGCCCGCGTGCGCGCCCGGAAGATGGAAGAATTCGAAGGCTGGGTGCGCCATGACGGCGAGGAATTCCTCTATGTGCTGACCGGGGTGATCCGGCTCTATACCGAGTTCTACGAGCCGGTAGAGATGCGGCGCGGCGACAGCGCCTATTACGACGCGACCATGGGCCACAACGTGGTGTCGGTCAGCGAAGAGGATGCCAACATCCTCTGGGTCACCTCCCTGACCTAGGCTCAGGACGGGCCGTACCACCAGACCTGCGGCATGTATTCGGGCCCGTCGCCGTAAATCGGCAGGGTTTCGGGGAACTTCATCTCCCTGATATGCGCGATCTGGCCCTTGGTGAACTGCCAGAACGGGATCACATAGCGCCCCGCGGTCAGCGCCCGGTCCAGCGCGCGCACGGCGGCGGTAAACTCCTCTTCACTGCGCGCCGACAACATCACGTCGATCATCCCGTCCACCGCCGGAGAAGCCACACCCATCAGGTTGCGCGAGCCCGGTTGCGTCGCGGCCTTCGAGCCCCAGTAGAACCGCTGCTCATTGCCCGGGGACAGGGACACGGCGCGCCGGAAGGTCGTCATGTCGAAGTCAAAAGCGCTCTCTCGCTCGGTGAATTGCGCGCTATCCGTGGTTTCAATCCTGACGTCCAACCCAAGCCGTTTCAGCGCCGTCAGATAAAGATCGGCAATCGCCATGTGCTCGCTATTGTTCTGCTCCACAAGAATGGTGAACTGCAGCGGCGCGCCGTCGGCGTTGCGCATGATGCCATCCTGCGGCGTCCATCCTGCCTCCTCCAGCAGCTTCATCGCTGTGCGGATGCCCCGGCGGTTGCGGGCGGAGCCATCGCTGACGGGCAAGGCATAGCCCTCCAGCGTGCCGGGCAGCAGCGCGTCGCGATAGGGGGCGAGCAGGGCGGTCACGACGTCATCCGCAGGCCCCGGCGCCATCGCCAGATCGGAGTTGGAGAAGTAGGAGGTGATGCGCGGCTGCACGCCCCCCGTGAGCGTATCGTTGATGTATTCGAAATTGAACGCCTGGATCATCGCCTCGCGCACCCGCCAGTCGTCAAAGGGCGGTTTGCGCGTGTTCATGACAAAACCGGTCATGCCGGAGGGCTTCTGATGCGGGATTTCGGACTTGACCATATTGCCCTGCCGGACAGCGGGGAAATTATACTGCGTCTGCCATTTCTCCGCATTGAACTCCCGCAGTGCGGAGATTTCACCTGCCTTCAGCGCTTCAAAGAGAACGGACGTGTCTCCGTAGAAATCGATGCGGATGTCGTCGAAATTGAAGGTGCCGCGGCGAAACGGCAGGTCGGCCCCCCAATACTCCGGATTGCGGGTCAGCTGCACAAAGCGTCCGGCCTCATAATCCGTGACACTGTAGGGGCCGGAACCAAGGGGCACCTCGCTGAGCGGCGCATTGGCAAAGTCACGCCCTTCCCACTGCGCACGGCTGAGGATCGGGCGCAGCCCGGCAAGCAGAGCAAGTTCCCGGTTGTCGGTGTTGAATTCGATCCTCAGGGAGCGCGGCCCGGTCTGGGTGATGCTGTCGATCTGGCCCGCCAGTCCGAGATAGCGGGGGTGGCCTTCGCTGCCCAGGATCTCGTAACTGAAGATCACATCGTCCACGGTCACCGGCGTGCCGTCAGAGAATTCTGCGCCTTCACGCAGGGTGAAAGCGACCCAGGATCGGTCCTCCGGCACCTCGATTGATTCGGCCAGAAGACCGTAAAGCGTGAAAGGTTCGTCCCAGGAGCGCCCCATCAGGCTCTCATGAGTGAAAAATCTGAGCTGCCAGGGGACTGTGCCTTTGCGCACAAACGGGTTGAGGCTGTCAAAACCGCCCGAGTTGCCAAGCGTAATGCTGCCGCCCTTCGGTGCATCCGCGCGCGCATAGGGCAAAGACACAAAATCAGGTGGCAGTGCGGGGGCACCGTACATAGATATCCCGTGCGTTGGCTGTGCCAAGACAGAAGCGGCCGAGAGAATCGCCGCAAAAGCCGCCAGAAACCGTGAAACCGGGCGGAAAAAAACAATACCCATTTTGGAGACAATCCCCTGCTGCCCTTGTTTTGTTGGACCTGAGCCTACCGAGGTATTTCCGTCTTATCAAACTTTTAGCTTGGCCTGCGGCGTCAGATTGCTTATAAACAAGTCACTGCTCGATAGGTTTCTTGCCTGTATGAAACCTGCCTCAATAACTTAACGCCTGCCTTGTGCAGGCGTTTTTTTTTAGCCCATCCTGTTTTGAAAATGATCTGCACTGGGTTGTGCGCGCCGGCGCTGATCACAACTACAGGTGTGAAAGGCGTTTCCTTTGCATGCGCAGCAAGGCATGATGCGTGCAACGCAGCATTTCATTTTGCAGGGAAAGGTCCCCACCATGGCATTCGAGATTTCACTGGCCGGAAAAACCGCCGTCATCACCGGGTCAAACTCCGGCATTGGTCTGGGCATCGCCTGGGAATTGGCCAAGGCGGGCGCGGACATCGTGCTCAATTCCTTTACCGATACTGATGAAGATCATGCGCTGGCCCGGGAGATGGCGGAGGCCACGGGTGTCACTGCACGCTACATTCAGGCGGACATGTCCAAAGGTGAAGACTGCCGCCGCCTGATCGATGATGCGGGCCAATGCGATATCCTGGTGAACAATGCAGGTATCCAGCACGTCGCAGCGATCCCCGACTTCCCGGTGGAGAAATGGGACGCGATCATCGCGATCAACATGTCGTCAGCCTTTCACACCACGGCCATTGCCTTGCCGATGATGCGCGAGGCCGGATGGGGGCGGGTGATCAACATCGCCTCGGCGCATGGGCTGACGGCCTCGCCCTACAAATCAGCCTATATCGCGGCGAAACACGGGGTTGTCGGCCTGACGAAGACCACCGCGCTTGAGACCGCCAAGGAACCGATCACTGCCAATGCCATTTGTCCGGGTTATGTTCTGACGCCCATCGTGGAGAAACAGATCCCCGATACGATGAAGGAGTATGACATGAGCCGCGAGGAAGTGATCGAGAATGTCATGCTGACGCGGCAGCCGTCCAAGGAATTTGCCACCGTCGAGCAGATGGGGGGCACGGCGACCTTCCTGTGCTCGGATGCCGCCGCGCAGATCACCGGCACGACGATCAGCGTCGATGGCGGCTGGACGGCGCTTTAAGAGATTTCTTGCCTCCGGCGGGGATATTTTCAGCCAGAAGAAACAAGGAAGGACGCGGGCGATGGCGGTAAAGCGGATCAATCTAGCGTTGCAGGGCGGGGGCGCGCATGGCGCCTTTACCTGGGGGGTTCTCGACCGTCTTTTGTGTGAAGAGGATATCGAGATATCCGCGATTTCCGGCACTTCGGCGGGGGCGCTCAACGGGGCCGCACTCAAGGCGGGCATGATCGAAGGCGGGCGACAGGGGGCGCGGGATCGGCTGGACTGGCTCTGGAAAGAGGTTGGTGCGCGGCCGGATTTGCATCTGCCGGCCTGGATGGTGCCGTTTTCGCTGGGCGATTTTAGCCAAGCGCTGGAGTATTCCTGGCCGGTGATGGCGGCCGATGCCTGGTCGCGGGCAGTCTCGCCCTATGCCTACGGTCCGCTCTACCGCAATCCGCTGCGCGGTATTGTCGAGAAATTCGATCTGGACGCGGTGCATGAAGAAGGCGGTAAAGGTCCGTGCCTCTTCATCTGTGCTACCCGTGTGCGCAACGGCAAGGTGCGTGTTTTCAAGGACAGTGAGATCAGCACCGATGCCATTCTCGCCTCTGCCTGTCTGCCGACGGTGTTTCAGGCGGTTGAGGTTGAAGACGCCGAAACCGGGCTGACCGAAGCCTTCTGGGACGGCGGGTACACCGGAAAT
Organism: uncultured Roseobacter sp.; assembly: GCF_947492555.1. Lineage (GTDB taxonomy): Bacteria > Pseudomonadota > Alphaproteobacteria > Rhodobacterales > Rhodobacteraceae > Roseobacter. Next base: position 954,591 of record NZ_CANLNE010000003.1, on the reverse strand, counting down.
CCGGCGCTTTTCCCGCTTTTCAACCCGTCGCTGCCGGACGATATCCTGATCATCAACATCAACCCGCTGGAACGCACGGAACTGCCCCGCTCGGCGCAGGAGATCCAGAACCGCATCAACGAGATCAGCTTCAATTCTTCGCTGCTGCGCGAATTGCGCGCCATCGAATTCGTGCAACGGCTGCTGGAACGCGGCGAGTTGTCGACGGAGCAGAAAAGCCGCGTGCTGATCCATATGGTGGCCGATGACGCGCTGATGAACGAGCTGTCGGTGGCGACCAAGCTTGTGCCGACGCCCTTCACGCTGTCACGGCTCAAGACCGCCGGGCAACAGGCCGCCGAGACCTTCATCACCCATCATAAAAAAGACCTGAACAAGCGCAGCTCGGTCGATCTGGTTGATATGTTTCAGTAGGTCAGGTGCTGATTTCAGGCACCGGAGTGCTCGGGTCTTTGCCGTTCGGATAAACCAGCCCGGCGGAGATCACCAGTTTCGCGGCATCTTCCACGGTCATGTCCAACTCGATGACATCGGTTTCCGGGAAGAACAGCAGAAAGCCCGACGTCGGGTTGGGTGTGGTGGGCACAAAGATGCTGAGCATCGGCGCGCCATCATTGCCGCGCATGGCCACTTCGCCCTTGGTGGTGGTCGAGATGAAGCCGATCGCCCAGATGCCCTTGCGCGGGTATTCGATCAGGCAGGCCTTTTCAAAGGACCGCTCGGACTGCGCAAAAACGGTTTCGGAAATCTGCTTGATGCCGGAATAGATTGTGCGCACCACCGGCGTGCGTTCCACCAGGCTTTCGCCGTAGCGGATCAGGGAGCGTCCTATAAGCCCCTTGGCCATCCAGCCCACAATGATCGTGAAGATCAGGAAAATCACGACGCCGATGCCGCGGATGTTGATCTGGATCTCCGGGTCGAGCCCCAGCCAGTCCTGCAGCAATCGGTCAGGCTGGTAGTTTCCGGGCACCAGCGGCAGGACAAAGCCGTCGATCCACCCCACAACCGACCAGATCAGCCAGATCGTCAGGCCCACCGGAGCGATCACGACAAGCCCTGTCAGAAACGATGCGCGCAGTCGGCTCAGGAGGCTGCCCCGCGCGGGGGGCTCTGGATCAAACGGAGTATTCATAACGCTTCTCTAACTGACGTCCCTCGTAGGTAGGGGCAATACCCGGGCTGCACAATGAAATTGCAACAGCCGCGCATCAACTTCCCGTATCCCGCGAAAGCGTGGCCAATTCCGATGCAATCTCGGCAGCCAACCGGGCGTTGTTGCGCACCAGCGCGATGTTCGCGGTCAGGGATCTACCTTCCGTAAGCTCGAAAATCCGCTGCAGCAGGTAGGGGGTCACCGCCTTGCCGCGAATGCCATGGGCATCCGCATCCGCCTGCGCCTGTGCGATGATCGGCGCAAGGGTGGCCGCCGCGATCTCATCATCTGCCGGGATCGGGTTCGCCACCAGCTGGCCGCCCGGCAGGCCGAGCAGGCCGCGCATGTACTGCGCCCGTGCGATCTCGGCGGCACTGTCCATGCGCAGGGGGGCCTTGAGGGGCGACGAGGCGCTCCAGAAGGCCGGGAAACTGTCCTGTCCCACGACGATCACCGGCACGCCCTGGGTCTCCAGCACTTCCAGCGTCTTGTCCACGTCCAGAATGGCCTTGGCCCCGGCGGCAACAACCGTCACAGGGGTCTGGGCCAGTTCCATCAGGTCGGCGGAGATGTCGAAATTATCCTCGGCACCGCGGTGCACGCCGCCAATGCCCCCGGTGCCAAAGACCTCGATCCCCGCGAGATGCGCAGCGATCATCGTCGCCGCCACGGTGGTTGCGCCGGTGCCGCCGCTGGCCATGCAGGCGGCCAGATCGGCGCGTGACAGTTTGGCGACTCCCTTGGCCTGCGCGAGCGTTTCCAGCTGGCTGTCATCGAGGCCGATGTGCAGCATGCCGTCGATCACCGCGATGGTGGCCGGGGTTGCACCGGCGGCGCGGATATCGTCCTCCACCTGCCGCGCGACCTCGAGGTTTTGCGGATAGGGCATGCCGTGCGTGATGATCGTACTCTCCAGCGCAACCACGGGCTTGCCGGTGGCAAGGGCGGCGGAGACTTCGGCGGAATGAAGCAGGGGCAGGGGGGTCATAGGGCAGTTTCTCCGGAAACATAGGTGGCGGCGGCATGCAGGGCACGGCGCAGGGCGTCTTCGGCTGTCGCGCCGTCGGCATCGGCCGCGATATGGGCAGCCATGAAGGTATCACCGGCACCGGTGACGCGGGTCACCAGCACCTGCGGGGGTGTCTGGGTCAGCAAGCCATCTGGCCGCCCTTCGGTTGCATCGGACCCGCCATCGGTGACCAGCACGCGCGCCGCACCCCGTGTCAGCAGTCCCTCGGCAGCGCTGCGGGACTCGCCGAACTTGCGCTGGCACAGCAGGCCGGCCTCTTCGAGGTTCACATAGAGCGTACCGCGCCCGCCCTGCACGAAAGGCGCCAGCCGTTCCGCCTTGCCGGGCGAGGCCGGGGCCACGCGCAAATCCGCCTTGGCCAGCACCGGGCTGCGGGCGATATCGCTCAGCAGATCCAGTTTCAGATTGCCGTCGAGGGCCACAAGACCCTCAAAGGGCGCCTCGGATGTGGCCAGCCGCCCGTCAGTCAGCGCAGCAAGTATCTTGGAGCCTGCCGCCTCCAGTGAATGCGCATCGGCAATGGCGGCGATCAGCCCGTTGGCCCCCTCAACCGCCATGTAGATATCGGTGGGCAGGTCGTCGGAGCGATAGATGGTCTCGGTGATCATGCCCCGCGCAGCACAGGCGGCCACCAGCTCATCGCCCTCCGCATCGCGGCCAATGGCGGTCAACAGCGCCGGGGTCAGGCCAAAGCGCACAAGTGTCATGGCGATGTTCATCGCCACGCCGCCCGGCAGCCGTGTGATGCGCCCGGGCACGTCCGATCCCTGCCGCATGGCGCTTGCCGAACGCCCGATCACGTCCCAGAGGACAGAACCAATGCACAGAATATCGGGTGTCGCAGTCATAAAGGTCTTCTGACCGGGAATGTGGCGAGGTTCAAGGGTGCCTCACTCCGGCACGGCAAATGTCAACGCCGCCCAGAGCGTTTCCCACACTGGCGCCGTCTCCGAGGTGCCCGCCTCCGGGCTGGGGCGGAGCACGACCGCATCCAGCAGGTAGCTGTGCCCGGATGTCACCGGCACGCTGGCCTCACCGGCGGCATCGGTCCGGGTCAGGCTCACAGTCACCGCGCCATCCGGGGCACGGTCGAAGATTTCCACCTGCGCATCTGCACGCGGCACATCCTGATAGAGCACCTGCACCCGCATCTGCCCGTCGAACTCTGGGTCGTAGGGGTTTGTCAGGGCCACAAATTCGGTGTCCATCCCGAACGCCCGGTCTTGTCCTGTCCCGCTGCCCACGGCGACCAGCGCCTTGGCATGGCGCGTATAGCTTTCGCGGAATCCCTCTTGCGGCCATCCGGCGGCCAGATGATCGCTTGCGGCGGTGGTGAAATCCTTGTGATCGGCGAATTTCAGGAACTTCTCCCATATCTTGTAGGTCAGCCGCGAGGGCACGGTTTCGTGCAGGACCACCAGCAACCCGTCCTGATCCGGGGCCGTGCCCTGCAGCGCGGGCGTATCGCCCATCCGGCCAGCCACCGCCGTGACCTTTTCGCCCATTGCCATCTCGAAGCGGGTGAAGCGATTGTCGAACCAAGCCAGCGACGTGCCTTTGAAGTTCTCGCCATTGCGCAGGCTCGCCACCACCGGTGCACCCGGGGCGATCAGATATTTTTTTGGCTCAATCCAAAACTCATGGCCAACGGCAGACGTAGAGGTTAGCAGTAACGCAACGAAAAAAATTCGTGAGACACCCATGAGATCATCCATTCAACTTACCCTGCTCAAGCTGTTTCTTTTGGCGCTTTTGTCAACCGTGAGCCTGTGGTCCGCACCTTCACGCGGCACGGCACATGAACTTGTCCCGACAATTGCCGATCTGTCGGTCGAGGAGGGAGAGCGGGTGGTTCTGGATCTGCGCATCAACCTGGAGGCATTTCTCTCCGGCGTCGATCTCGACGCGGTGGAAAACACCAATGACGACGACGCGGGCGATGTCTACACGAACCTGCGGGCCCTGACGCCGGAAGCGCTGGCGGAACAGGTGCCCCAGCTGATAGCACTCTGGAACGCCGCCCCCCTTGCGGAGGCCGGCGCGGCACTGGAGTTCAGCCAGACCGGCCTGGATGTGCCGGACGGGATCGATATCGAACTGCCCCGCATTTCCCTGCTGACGCTGACCGCGCCATTGCCGGAAGGGGCGGCGGAGGTGAGGGTGAACTGGCCTGCGGGTTCGGGGGCGCTGGTCCTGCGCCAGCAGGGCGTCGAAGAACCCTATACCGGGTACCTCAACGGCGGCGAGAGCAGCCCGCCAATTGCCATCGCAGGGGGCGGGGCCGAAACGTCGATGCAGGCGTTTCTGGGCTATATCCCGGTGGGTTTCGATCACATTCTGCCCAAAGGCCTGGATCACATCCTCTTTGTCCTTGGGCTCTTTTTCCTCAGTACCCGGTTACGGCCCCTGATCTGGCAGGTCAGCGCCTTCACGCTGGCGCATACCGTGACGCTCGCGCTCGGCGCGCTCGGCTGGGTGAACATCCCCGGCGAGATCGTGGAACCCCTGATTGCCGCCTCCATCGTCTATGTGGCCATCGAAAATGTCTTTACCTCTGGCCTGAACCCCTGGCGCCCGGCGGTGATCTTTGCCTTCGGGCTGTTGCACGGCCTTGGGTTCGCCTCGGTGCTGGGGGACTTCGGCCTGCCGCCGGGGCAGTTCCTGCCTGCCTTGATCGGCTTCAACATCGGCGTGGAAATCGGGCAGCTGACGGTGATCGCCATCGCCTTCTTGCTGGTCGGCTGGTTCGCAAAAAAGACATGGTACCGGGCGCGGATCGCGGTGCCTGCCTCCTGCGTGATCGCGGCGGTTGGTGCCTATTGGTTCATGGAGCGGGTCTTCCTCTGACGCGCTAGGCCATGGCGGAGGCAAGCGCGCCGAGCGCCTTGACCGGGTCCTCGCTGGCCCAGATTTCTTCGCCGAGGCCAAAGAAATCGGTATAGGGTGCAAGCTGTGCGATCATCGCCGCATCCAGCGCGCCCTCGGCCACGATGGGCACCTCAATCACCTCTGACCACCACTGAAAGAGGTCCATATCGGCAAAGCTGCCGTCACCGAGGGCAGAGGCCTGCACCGGGCCGAAGCTGACGTAGTCCGTACCGGCCTCGCCTGCGCTCATCCCGTCGTGGCGCGAGGTCCCGCAGAAGGTGCCGACAATCGCATCCTCGCCCAGAGCCTTGCGCGTATCGCGCACGGAACGGGCCGCATCGGTCAGATGCACGCCATCCAGCCCCAACCGGTCCGACAGCAGCGTGTGATCGGTCAGCACCAGGGCAATGTCGCGGGCATGGGTCACCTCGCGCAGCGCATCCGCCGTGCGGGCAAGACGGTCTTCATCGCGGGTGGCCAGGTCGAGCCGCACGCAGGCCACGGGATGAGCATCCAGAACCGAGGCAAGAAGGTCGGGAAATCTGCTAAGCTCAACCTCTGGCGGGGTTATCAGGTAGAGCTGCGGTTGCTCGGGCGTGTCCATGGGCCGTCCTTTGGAAGTCTTTTTCCGAGCAGTAGCGCAAGTAACGGTGAATGAAAACTTTTATGCCATCATAAGGACCATTTCGACGCCGCAAAAAACGCCCGCGCTTGCGGCAGGGCGCATCGCCCCGTATGAGGCCGGTATGAGCCTGCCTGTCGAACACTCCAGCATCCCCGCCTTTGTCCTCGTGCGCCCGCAGATGGGCGAAAACATCGGAGCTGCCGCGCGGGCCATGTGGAATTTCGGGCTGGACCGTATGCGCATTGTGGCACCGCGCGACGGCTGGCCCAACCAGAGCGCCGTGGCGATGGCCAGCGGCGCGGGGCGGCTGCTGGACGAAGCCCTGCTGAGTGACGATCTGCCCGGGGCCATCGGCGACAGCACCTTTGTTTTTGCCACCACCGCGCGGTCGCGGGATCTGACCAAACCGATCTACAGCCCCGAAGCCGCCATGCGCCTTGCCGCCGAGAAAATCGCGCAAGGACAACGGGTTTCGGTGCTCTTTGGGCCTGAGCGTGCCGGGTTGGAGAACGACGACATCGCCCGCGCCAATGCGATCATCTCTGTGCCGGTGAACCCGGCTTTTGCCTCGCTTAACCTCGCACAATGTGTGCTGCTGGTGGGCTATGAATGGATGCGCGCGGTGGGGGACGTGACGGCCCAAACCACCGAGATGGCGGGCACCGATTGGGCCGAGGCGATCGAGATCGAGCATCTGGCGAACCACTATCAGGACCGCATGGAAGAGGCCGGTTTCTTCTTTCCCGAACACAAGGCCCACTCGATGCGCACCAACCTGCGCAACATGTGGAGCCGGATGCCGCTGACCCGCGCGGATGTGCAGATGATGCACGGCATGCTGCGCCAGCTGGTCCGCTGGAAGATGCGCGGTGATTAGACGCGCTGGACGCGCCTGCACACAGGAATTAGGTATGCAGCGCAAGAGTAAAACAAGGACGTGCAGATGAGCAGCAAGCGCAAGCTCTTCGAAGAGGTGCAGAGTTCCGAGGACGCCCGACCGGTGGCGCAACCGGGGCTGATCGATCAGGGGCAGGGAGGCGCCCGCGGGGCCATCCGCATCTGGCTGATGATCCTCTTTGCCCTCGTCTTTCTGATGATTGCTGTAGGGGGGCTGACGCGTCTGACCGACAGCGGGCTCAGCATCACCGAATGGCGTCCGATCACCGGGGCGCTGCCGCCGATGAGCGCCGCCGACTGGCAATCCGAGTTCGAGAAATATCAGGCCATTGACGAGTTCCGCATCCAGAACCAATGGATGGAACTTAACGATTTCAAGGTCATCTACTGGTGGGAATGGGGGCATCGCCAGCTTGGCCGGGTGATCGGTCTGGTCTGGGCACTTGGCTTTGGCTGGTTCGCGGTGCGTCGCCAGATCCCTGCCGGTTGGACCCCGAAACTGCTGCTGCTGGGTGCCTTGGGCGGCGCGCAGGGGGCGATTGGCTGGTGGATGGTCGCTTCGGGTGTGACGCAGGGGGAAAGCACCACGGATGTGGCCAGCTACCGGCTGGCAACGCATCTTGGGCTGGCCTTTGTGATCCTGGGGTTCATCACATGGTATGTGTTGCATCTGGGCCGGTCCGCACGCGATCTGATGCAGGCACGCCGCGCCAAGGAAGGCACGCAATGGGGCATGGCCACGGGCTTGCTGCATTTCACCTTTTTGCAAATCCTGATCGGTGCGCTGGTGGCTGGCATCGACGCCGGACGCAGCTATACCGACTGGCCCCTGATGGGCGGGCAGGTCTTCCCCGCCACGGCCTTCACCCTGGAACCGATGTGGCGGAATTTCTTTGAAAGTCCGGGGCTGGTGCAGTTCATCCACCGCATCACCGGCTACCTGCTGGCCGCCTTTGCCATCGTCGTCTGGCTGCGCGGGCGGAAATCATCACATGCGGCGACGCGCTTTGCCTTCAATGCCGTGATCGCCGCAGTTGCCTTGCAGATCGCCATCGGCATCGCCACGGTGCTCTATGGTGCGCCCGTGCATATCGCCCTTGTTCACCAATTGGTTGCCGTGGTTCTCTGGGTACTAATCCTGCGGGCGCGTTTCCTGAGTGGCTATCCCATCGCAACGTCCCTGAGAGGAAATGCCAAATGACCGCCTATGACGCCCTTATGACCTACACCCGTGAAACGCAGGCGCTGGCGCAGATCGCCGGGCGGTTGGATTGGGATCAGGAAACCATGATGCCGCGCGGGGCGGCCCCGCAGCGCGGCGAGGAATGCGCCGCCATCGCGGGCGTGCTGCACGCGCGCCGGGTGGATCCGCAGGTGGCCCAGTGGCTGTCGGCGCTGGACGGTGAAGAGCTGGACGCCCGGGCCTCGGCCCAGCTGCGCCACATCCGCCGCAGCTATGATCGGGCCAGCAAAGTGCCCGCCGCGCTGGCCGCCAAAATCGCGCGACTGACCTCGGAGGCGCAGGGCATCTGGGCCGAGGCGCGCGGGGCGGATGATTTTGCCGCCTTTGCACCAACCCTGCAGGAAGTCATCGCCCTCCGCCGCGAAGAGGGGCAGGCGCTTGCGGATGGCGGCGATGTCTATGACGCCTTGCTGGCCGATTATGAGCCCGGCACCACAGGCGCCGAGCTGGAGGCGATGTTTGGCGCGTTGCGCCCGGAACTGGCGGCGCTGCGCGCGGCGGTGCTGGACGCGGAGGCCCCGGCAAAGCTCTCGGGCAATTTTGACGAAGCGGCCCAGATGAAGCTGACCCGCAAGCTGGCCAAGACCTTTGGCTACGACATGACCCATGGCCGGGTCGACAAGGCCGTGCACCCTTTCAGTTCCGGGTCCGGCCTTGATGTGCGGATCACCACGCGCACCAGTGCGACCGACCCGTTTAACTGTTTTTATTCGACCATCCACGAGGTGGGCCACGCGGCCTACGAGCAGAACATCCACCGCGACTACCTGCTGACGCCGCTGGGAGAGGGCGTGTCCATGGGCGTGCACGAAAGCCAGAGCCGCATATACGAAAACCAGATCGGGCGCAGCCGCGCCTTTACCGGCTGGCTCTATGGCGAGATGCGTGATGCCTTTGGCGATTTCGGCATAAAGGATGAGGAGGCGTTTTATGGCACGGTCAACCGCGTCTCCGACGGGTACATCCGGACAGAGGCGGATGAATTACAGTACAATCTGCACGTTCTGATGCGCTTCGATCTGGAACGTGCGCTGATGTCCGGCGATCTGCAGGTGGATGATTTGGAAGCGGCCTGGAATGACAGGTTCGAGGCGGATTTCGGCTTTGCCGTCGACAAGGCGTCCAATGGCGTCTTGCAGGACGTGCACTGGTCTGTCGGGCTCTTTGGCTATTTCCCGACCTATTCGCTGGGTAATGTCTATGCCGGGTGCTTGCATGAGGCGATGCGTGCGGCCTTGCCGGATCTCGACAGCCAGCTTGCCCAGGGCAATACCTCGGGCGCGACGGCATGGCTGCGCGAGAATGTGCAGACGCACGGCGGGCTCTACGAGCCGCGCGACGTGATGGCGCGGGCGCGCGGTGCGGCCCCGTCGGAGGCACCGCTGCTGGCCTATCTGAAAGAGAAATTCACCGGCATCTATGGGCTATAACGCTTAGAGAAGCGCCATACGCTCGGCGCGCTCCATATCCGGGTAGGGGCGGTAGAGCGCAAATTCCGCCGTGGCGATCAGGTCGTTCACAGCGCGGTGCATCTGGGCGACGTCATCATCATGCGTACCTGTCAGCCGGAAAGCATCGTCCAGTTGGGACAACCCATCCACCTCGATCTCCAGCATGAAATCGCGGTAACAGTCGGCGGCCAGGTTCAGTTTGCGCCGCATCAGGCGCCAGTCCCCGATGGCGCCAGCCGATTTCAGATGACCCATCCAGTCATCTAACGCCTTGGCAAAGAGCAATGCTTTCGCATCGTCCTTGAGCGTGATCATGCAGCAATAAACGTTCATCTGGGCACCTCGCGCACTTGAGCCTGCTCATTTTGCAGACAAATGCTTGAGGCGACGTTAAGATGTCTCGCCTTCTTCTTCGGCATCACCCTGATCGGCGATCCACGCGACGCTGACCACTTCCTCGCCCTTGCCGGTGTCAAAGACCTTCACACCCCCTGCGGAGCGGGACCGGAAGGAAATACCATCGACCGGCACGCGGATCGACTGGCCCTTGGAGGTAGCGAGCATGATCTGATCGTCCATCTCCACCGGGAAGGAGGCGACAAGCGCACCGCCCCGCATGGCTTTATCCATCGCCTGCACACCCATGCCGCCGCGTCCCCGTACAGGGTAATCATGGCTGGAGCTGAGCTTGCCCGACCCGCTGGAGGTCAATGTCAGGATCAGGTTTTCCGCCGCTGACATCTCCGCGTAGCGCTCGGGGCTGATGGTGGCGTTGGCATCCGTCTCTTCCTCATCCGAGGTCGATCCATCCGCATCATCGGCAAGGCCTGCCATCGCGCGGCGCATTTTCAGATAGGCCGCGCGCTCGTCCGAGGTTGCGTCGAAATGGCGGATGATCGACATGGACACGACCTTGTCCTGACCGGTCAGCCGGACGCCGCGCACGCCCACGGAACTGCGCGAATTAAAGACCCGTACATCCGTCGAGGGGAAGCGGATCGCACGGCCCGAGGCCGTGACCAGCATCACGTCTTCATCCGGCGAGGCGATGCGCGCGTTGATCAGCGTCGTCTGCGCATGTTCGTCTTCGAACTTCATCGCAATCTTGCCGTTGGACTTCACGTTGGTGAAATCGCTCAGCGCATTGCGCCGCACAGTGCCTGCAGAAGTCGCAAAGACGATCTGCAGCTCAGACCAGTCCTTCTCATCCCGGTCAATCGGCAGAATCGCGGCAATGGACACGCCTGTCGGGATCGGCAGGATATTCACAATTGCCTTGCCCTTGGACGTCCGCCCGCCCTGCGGCAGGCGCCAGGTCTTGAGCTTGTAGGCCATGCCGTCGGTGGTGAAGAACAACAGCTGCGTGTGCGTATTGGCCACGAAGAGGGTGGTGACAACATCCTCTTCCTTGGTCTGCATGCCAGCGAGACCCTTGCCGCCGCGCCGTTGACTGCGGAAATCGGCCAGCGGCGTGCGCTTGATATAGCCGCCAGAAGTGACCGTTACGACCATGTCTTCGCGCGCGATCAGGTCCTCGTCGTCCATGTCACCGGACCAATCCACGATCTCTGTGCGGCGCGGCACGGCAAAGAGCTCGCGCACTTCGCGCAGCTCATCCGCGATGATACCCATGATCCGGTCGCGGGAGCCCAGAATTTCCAGGTATTCCTTGATCTTACCGGCCAGTTCTTCGAGCTCGTCCGTGACCTCTTTGACACCGATCTGGGTCAGGCGCTGCAGACGCAGCTCCAGAATGGCGCGGGCCTGGGTTTCCGACAGGTTATAGGTGCCGTCATCATTGGCCGTATGGGTCGGATCGTCGATCAGCGCGATATAGGGCAGGATGTCCTGCGCCGGCCAGCGCCGGGTCATCAGCTTGGCGCGCGCCTCGGCGGCGTCGGCAGAGGCGCGGATAGTGGCCACGACCTCGTCGATGTTGGTGACGGCCACGGCCAGACCGCAGAGGATATGGCTGCGTTCACGTGCCTTGCGCAGCAGATACGCCGTGCGGCGGGCCACAACATCTTCGCGGAAGTCGATGAAATAAGTGAGGAATTTGCGCAGGGTCAGCTGTTCCGGCCGCCCGCCGTTCAGGGCCAGCATGTTACAGCCGAAATAGGTTTGCATCGGCGTAAAACGGTAAAGCTGGTTCAGGACCACCTCCGCCGTGGCATCGCGTTTCAACTCGACCACCACGCGCACGCCGTTGCGGTCGGATTCGTCCTGCACATGAGCAATGCCCTCGATCTTCTTCTCGCGCACCTGCTCGGCAATCTTTTCGATCATCGTGGATTTGTTGACCTGATAGGGAATCTCGTCCACGACGATGGCCCAGCGGTCCTTGCGCAGCTCCTCGATACGGGTCTTGGCGCGGATGATCACCGATCCGCGCCCTTCAAGATAGGCTTTGCGCGCGCCCGTTCGCCCCAGCATGATGCCACCGGTGGGGAAATCAGGGCCGGGGATATAGTCGATCAGCTGTTCGGAGGTCAGGTCCGGCTCTTCGATCAGCGCCAGTGTCGCATCCACAACCTCGCCCAGATTGTGCGGCGGGATATTTGTGGCCATGCCCACAGCAATACCACCCGCGCCATTGACCAGCATATTCGGGAAGCGTGCCGGGAGCACGGTCGGCTCCTGCTGCTTGCCATCGTAGTTGTCCTGATAATCGACGGTATCCTTGTCGATATCCGCCAGCAGATAGGCAGCGGGCTTGTCCATGCGCACTTCGGTATAGCGCATCGCAGCGGGGTTATCGCCGTCCATGGAGCCAAAGTTGCCTTGCCCGTCCAGCAGCGGCAGCGACATGGAGAAATCCTGCGCCATCCGCACCAAAGCGTCGTAGATCGCTGAATCCCCGTGCGGGTGGTATTGCCCCATCACATCGCCCACTGGGCGGGCAGATTTGCGGTACGCCTTGTCGTGTGTATTCCCGGTCTCATGCATGGCAAACAGGATGCGGCGGTGCACCGGCTTCAACCCGTCGCGCAGATCGGGAATGGCGCGACTGACGATGACCGACATCGCGTAATCGAGGTACGAAGTGCGCATCTCGTGCTCGATGCTGACCGAAGGCCCATCGTACGCGGGGCGTTCCGGCATCATTTCATCATCATTTTCAGGAGGTTGTGGTGTATCGCTCACGTATGCTGCCCATCATTGCCGCAGGGTCTATATATTGTGGATTAACCTTATCAGAGGGGACATATAAGGTGCAATCCCTCACTGCGTCTGCGGCTGGCAGCCGGTGGTGCAAAGTGATAACACGCTGTTTTCATTGAAAAGTAATTCGTTCGTGTCATGCTTAGGTCGAGAAGCAGTCAAGAGGACGAAAATGCCCCTATCCGAAACCGAACTGATGCTGAAAGGCTACGGCCTGACCACGGCGGAGTTTTTCTATCACATGCCGGACTATACGCATGTGCTGAACACCTTCGTCTGGCAGGAATATGACCTTGCGCCGGACCACCCGCGGCTCTTTGAATTCGTCGAATTCTGGCAGGCAGAAATCGAAGGACCGCTGCATTCGGTCCGGTTCACCCATCGCAAGATGATCAGCCCGGGCGAGTGGCGCAATGTGACGGGTGAATTCACCCTGCACTAGGTCCCGTCAGGCCGAACAGCTGGCCCCGCCCAGCACGCAGAACTTTGCACAATGCGGATGGTTCAGCGCCACGTCGCGCTCTGCCTCTTCAAGCGTCTGGCCCAGCTCGAATTCGGGCGTATAGGGCAACAGGGTGCAGGCCAGAACCGTCGGATGCGCGGCGCCCTTGCGTTTGACCACCATCCGCGACGACGCGCACATCAGCGCATCGGGGGATTTGTTCAGTATTTCCCAGCAGCCGGTCGTGATTTCGGGCACTTCTACCGTTTCGTCCATTTCTGGGAAAAGGACCGTCATGCCAGGGTCTTGCGCGTCAATTGCAAATCCGTATCGCGTGTAAAAATCGGCATATCCCGCACGGCTTTCCGCGTCACTGTGCGCCATGATCGATCGGCCCGCCACGGCCATCCGAATGCCAGCGTCGCGCAGCCACTCCATCCCTTTGAGCGTCTTGGCAAAAGCACCCGGACCGCGCTCAGCATCGTGCAGCGCGGCATCATAGTGATCCAGCGAGACGCGCAGGGTCATCTTGCCCGGATAGGCATCATTCAGGCTCTTGAGCCCGTCCTGCATCTTGCGCCGCATCATCGGGCGCATCGCGTTGGTCAGGATCAGAACGTCATACCCGCGTGCCAGGGCACTGCGCGCCAAGTCGATCATCTCCGGGTTCATGAAGGGTTCCCCGCCGGTAAAGGCAATCTCGGTCACCGGCCAGTTGCGATCTTCGATCTGGTCGAGATAGGCGGCCACCTCTGCGGCGGAAATATAGACCAGCCGATCATTGGACGGGCTGCTCTCGATATAGCAATTGACGCATTCGATATTGCACAGCGTGCCGGTGTTGAACCACAGCGTCTTGGGGGCCGTCAGACTGACAGTGGCCCGTTTCTCTCCCTTTGCCGTCCATGTCGGATCGATGAATTTACCTGCATTGGCGGTTGCCAGATCTTTCATGGGGGAGGGTGCCTTTGGTCATCATTTGCCGTGAATGTGTGCTAGGGGATAGGTAAAGGCAAGAAAACAGGTTTTCATTTGCGTGCACGCTCTTGTGATCGAGATTCATTCGGGGCATGTTTGCGCTAACATCAACCAAGGCCCGAGGGGCCGGTACTTCAGGATGAATTCTCATGGTTTCGCGCGTCATTCCGGTCGATGCTTTCGACCTCGTGATTTTTGGCGGCACCGGCGATCTGGCCCGGCGCAAAATCCTGCCGGGGCTGTTTCGGCGCTACTGTGCCGGGCAGATGCCCCCCGAGGCCCGCATCATCGGGGCCGCACGCGCCGAAATGGACGATGACGGATACCGCGAGATGGTGGGCGAAGCGATCCGGGAATTCGGCGGCACCAGTGACATCGATGCGGGCAAGCTGACCTCCTTTCTGGAAAATCTCTCTTATGTGGCCATCGACGCGCGGGGGGAGAACGGCTGGCGGCAACTGGCGGACCAGATGCGCCACAAGGTGGTGCGGGCGTTCTATTTCTCGGTAGGGCCAAGCCTCTTTGGTGATCTGGCCGAACGGCTCAACAACCACGGGCTGACGGATAAGGACAGCAGGATCGTCGTGGAGAAACCCTTTGGCCGGGATCTGGAGACCGCGCGTCAGTTGAACCGCGATCTGGCGGCGTTTTTCGACGAAGGGCAGATCTACCGCATTGATCACTATCTGGGCAAGGAAACGGTGCAGAACCTGATGGCCGTGCGCTTTGGCAACATGTTGTTCGAGCCGCTCTGGAACAGCCAGTTTGTCGATCACATCCAGATCACCGTGGCGGAAACCGTCGGCGTGGGCGGGCGCGGTGAATACTATGACAAGTCAGGTGCCATGCGCGACATGGTGCAGAACCACCTGATGCAGCTTTTGTGCCTGATCGCGATGGAGCCGCCGGCGCGGTTCGATCCTGATGCGGTGCGTGACGAAAAGCTCAAGGTGATCCGGGCGCTGGAGGACGTGGAGCCGCATCACATCGTACGCGGCCAATATGACGCGGACCCCGAAGACCCCGAGGAGCATCCCGACTATCGTACCGCTGTCGAAAACCCGAAATCGAAGACCGAAAGCTTCATCGCCATGAAGACCCATATCGCCAACTGGCGGTGGGCGGGCACGCCGTTTTACTTGCGGACAGGCAAGCGGCTGGTCGCGCGATCCTCGGAGATTTCTATCGTGTTCAAGGACACGCCGCATTCGATTTTCGGCGAGGAAGCAGGGCGGCACCGCAACGTATTGTCGATCCGGCTGCAACCCAATGAGGGCATCAAGCTGGGCGTGACCATCAAGGAACCGGGACCCGGCGGAATGCGGCTCATGGATGTCCCGCTCGATATGACCTTTGCTGATGCGCTGGGGCCGGAAGGGGCGGAAAATGTCGATGCCTATGAACGGCTTATCATGGATGTGATCCGTGGCAACCAGACGCTTTTCATGCGCGGCGATGAGGTGGAAGCGGCCTGGGCCTGGACCGATCCGATCATCGAAGGCTGGACAAAACGGGGGGATGTGCCCAAGCCTTACGACAGCCACAGCGCAGGCCCTGATGCCTCCGCTCAGCTGATGCGTCGGGACGATCGGGAATGGCGAGAGGTGACCCCATGAACTTCAACGAAAATGCAGACCGCGATATGGCGATCATGAACGTGGCCCATGCGGTGACCAGCGATTTGCGCAAATGCCTGCTGAACCACGAGTTTGCGAGCTTTGCAGTGCCCGGGGGCACAACACCGGGGCCGATCTTTGATGCGATGAGTTCGGTGGATCTCGACTGGGACCGGGTGCATGTGATGCTGACCGATGAACGCTGGGTGCCCGAAGATCACCCCCGGTCGAATGCCGGTCTGGTGAAAGCGCGGCTGATGACCGGCAATGCGGCAGCGGCGACATTTCTGTCGTTCTACCGCGAGGGGATGACGGCGCAGGAGGCCGCCCTGGGCGTCTCAGACGACTTTGCCACGGAGATGCCGATCTCTGTACTGCTCTTGGGCATGGGGGCGGACATGCACACCGCATCGCTTTTTCCCGGCGCGCCGGGGGTGGAGGCGGCCATGGCGCGCAATGCGCCGCTTGTCTGTGCCGTCACCCCTGCGGATCAACCGGAAGAGCGCATCACCTTCAGCGCGCAGGCGCTGGACGGGGCGATGAATAAACATCTGGTGATCTTTGGCGACGACAAGCGCGCCGCGTTTGAAAAGGCGCAACGACTGTCGCCGCTTGAGGCTCCTATTTCGGCTGTCATCACGGAAGGAACGGTGCATTGGGCCGCATGACTGCACAATGGGACGCTTTGCGGATCCGCCTTGAGAAAACCGAGGGGCGGTCGATCTTATCCCTTTTTGAAACGCCTGATCGTGCGGCGCAATTCAGCGCACAGACGGGCGATATGCTCTTTGACTATTCCAAGACGAACATCGACGACGCGACCCGTGCGGCCCTGATCGATCTTGTGCAGGCGGCGGGTGTTGCAGAGAAACGCGAGGCCATGTTCTCAGGGGCGCCCATCAATGACACCGAAGGGCGTGCGGTGCTGCACACCGCCTTGCGCAATCTCGACGGTGGGCCGGTTCTGGTGGACGGTTTCGATGTCATGCCCGACGTGCTGGCGACGCTGGAGCGGATGCGGATCTATGCCAATCACGTGCGGGACAGCGAGATCACCGATGTGGTGAACATCGGCATCGGCGGCTCCGATCTGGGTCCAGCGATGGCGGTTGAGGCGCTCTCGCCCTACCACGACGGGCCGCGCTGCCATTTTGTGTCGAACGTTGACGGCGCGCATATCGCCGACACGCTGCGCGGGTTGGATGCCAGGACGACGCTGGTGATCGTGGCCTCCAAGACCTTCACGACCATCGAGACGATGACCAATGCCCGCACGGCCAGAGCCTGGATGCAGGATCACGGGGGTGATCCATCAGCGCAGTTCGCGGCGCTGAGTACCTCCGAAGAAAAGACCCGCGACTTCGGCATCCCGGCAGAGCGTGTCTTTGGGTTCGAGGATTGGGTTGGCGGGCGCTATTCGGTCTGGGGACCGATTGGCCTGTCCCTGATGATCGCCATTGGACCCAAGGGGTTCGACGCTTTCCTGCGGGGTGGCCAAGACATGGACAGGCACTTCCGCGCCGCTGAATGGGCAGAGAATCTGCCGGTCATGCTCGCGCTGGTGGGCCTTTGGCATGCACAGGTCTGCGGCCATGCCAGCCGCGCGGTTTTGCCCTACGATCAGCGGTTGGCAAAGCTGCCCGACTACTTGCAGCAACTTGAAATGGAATCTAATGGCAAGGGTGTGCAGATGGATGGCACGCCCGTCGCGGTCCCAAGTGGTCCTGTGGTTTGGGGCGCAGCAGGGACAAACGGACAGCACGCGTTTTATCAGCTCATCCATCAGGGCACGCGCGTGGTGCCCTGTGAATTCATGATTGCGGCAGAGGGGCATGAGGCAGAACTGGCGCATCATCATCAGCTGCTGATTGCGAATTGTCTGGCCCAATCCGAAGCCTTGATGCGGGGCCGCAGTCTTGATGAGGCACGGGGCAAAATGCAGGCAGCGGGTTTCACAGGGGAAGAGTTGAAGCGCCAAGCGCATCACCGTGTTTTCACCGGGAACCGCCCCTCGACCACATTGGTCTATCCGAAACTGGACCCTTTCACGCTGGGGCAAATTGTGGCGCTTTATGAACACCGCGTCTTTGTCGAAGGCGTGGTTCTGGGCATCAACTCGTACGATCAATGGGGGGTGGAGTTGGGCAAGGAATTAGCGACATCCCTACAGCCTGTGGTCGAAGGGTCCGCCGATCCGCAGGGCAAGGATGGGTCAACCGCCCAGTTGGTCACCTTCATACGCCAACACCAAGCCTGAGCAAAGGTGGCCTGAAGCCCACCTTACCTGCTGGCTGAAACCGTCTCGAATGGCAGGTAGGGTGGGCTTCAGGCCACCCTTAGCGATGCGGTTGTGCGCCGTCGATATCGATCATTTTCCGCCGCACGTCCCCGGGGATCGGATAGCGGCCTGATCCGTCCGCATTCAGCAGTACCAGCACACAGTCAAACGTAGCGCGCAGTGTGCCGCCAGCCCAGAGCGTCTGCGCCAGTGAAAACGACGTGGTGCGGAACCCGATACAGCCGCAGGTCACTACATAGTCTTCATCCATGCGCATTTCCTGCCGGTAATGGATTTGGCCTGACCGGATCACGATCCGCGGGTCATCTTCACTGCCCATATAACGCGACAAGCCCCACTCCTGCGTGTACTTGATACGCAGCGTTTCGAACCAATGCATATAGACCGCATTGTTCACGTGATTGAGCACATCCAGCTCTGAAAATCGCACCCGGTCCGCCATTGCGAGCGGTGCGGGCGGATCAATGCCAAGCGCCAATTGGCGCTCAAGGGACAGCGGCGTGTGGTATTGGAGGGTCATACCGCTCCCTTACGCACTGGGAGCGAATTTGCCAAGACTTGCCAGCGCGCGGCCCTCAAGGCAGGGTAGGGGACGGGCCTGCACCTGCGCTCCGTACACCAAGACCGACACGTGACGGGAGATCACAATGCTTGGCCAGATGATGACAGCCCCTTTGCTGATTTCTTCGCTCATCGATCATGCGGCGCGCTATCACGGCGACACGCCAATCGTCTCCGTCAATACCGGCGGTGGGCATGAGACGACCAGCTGGGGCGCGGTGAACCGCAACGCAAAACTACTGGTCAGCGCGCTGGATAGCCTCGGGCTGAGACCCCAGACCCGCTGCGCCACCATCGCTTGGAACAATCGGCGGCATCTGGAGATTTATTTCGGTGTGTCAGGCGGCAGCTTTGTCTGTCACACGATCAACCCGCGCCTTTTTCCAGATCAGCTTGTCTACATCATCAACCATGCCGAGGATGAGGTGCTGTTCATCGACGCCACCTTTGCGCCGCTAGTCGCCTCCATCCGTGACCAGCTGACCACGCTGAAACACATCGTGCTGCTGGACGACACCGTGGGTGCTGCCGCAGAAATTCTGCCCGGCATCACCGCCTATGACGATCTGCTGGCGCAGGGGGACGCGGAGTATCAATGGCCGCACTTCGATGAGCTGACCGCGTCCAGTCTCTGCTACACCTCCGGTACCACCGGGAATCCCAAGGGCGTGCTTTTCTCGCACCGGTCCACCGTGCTGCACAGCCTTGCCTGCAACCTGAAGGACAGCCTCGGGTTTTCCGCCATGGACGTGGTGCTGCCGGTTGTGCCGATGTTCCATGTCAACGCCTGGGGCACGCCATATGCTTGCGCGATGGTGGGCGCGCGGATGGTTCTTCCGGGTCCTGGGCTGGACGGGCCATCGCTGGTGGCCCTGATTGACACACACAAGGTTTCCATCGCCCTTGGGGTGCCCACCATCTGGCTGGGACTGCTGGGCGAAGCAGAGAAGGCAGGCAGTACGTTGAACAGCCTGCAACGAACGGTCGTCGGCGGCTCTGCCTGTCCGCCCTCGATGATCGCGGCGTTTCGCGACACCTTCGGGGTGGAAACCATCCACGCTTGGGGCATGACGGAGATGTCGCCCATCGGGTCCGTCAATCAGCCGCTGGCCAAACATCTGGATCTTGAGACCGAGGCGTTGCACCGGCTGCGTGAAAATCAGGGACGGCCGCCTTGGGGTGTTGAGCTGGCCATTGTCGACGAGGCTGGAAATCCTCTGCCGCATGACGGCAAGACACAGGGCGAATTGCTGGTGCGCGGACACTTCATACTGGATGCCTATTTCCGCACAACATCGCACGAAACCCTGCAGAACGGCTGGTTCAACACCGGTGACATCGCCACTCTGGACCCGGAGGGTTATCTGACCATCCGCGACCGGTCCAAGGACATCATCAAATCAGGGGGCGAATGGATCAGCTCGGTAGAGCTCGAAAACATCGCGATCGGCCACCCGCACCTCAGCGATGCCGCGGTGATCGGCGCACCCCATCCCAAATGGGACGAACGGCCGGTGCTGGTTGCGGTCAAGGCGGAAGGCGTGGAGCCGGACGCGGATGACCTGCTCGCCTTCTTCGAGGGCAAGATCGCCAAATGGCAAATCCCGGACAAGGTCGTATTCACCGATGCCCTGCCGCGCAATGCGACGGGCAAAGTCCTGAAACGTGACTTGCGGGACACTTTTGCAAAGATCTTGCTGACGTAAGGCTCTTTTAACCCAAAGGTCCGACAAAGTGCCCTAGAAGGGTTTCTACCTGTGATTACACTTTCGCCCCCGGAGACACGCTATGAAGTTGCCTGCCCTGATCCTTGCCGCGGCGCTGCCGACCACTGCGCTCGCAGGCCCAGACCGTGTGTCGATCCTGTTGGGGTCAGAGCACTTCAATGCCACTGAAGATTTTCGCGAATTCAATCCCGGTGTGTTCCTCACTTGGGAGCGGGAGGTGTTCGACTACACTGTCGGCGTTTTCCAGAACAGCTATTCCAATGTCTCGCCGCTGGTCTCGATCGGCTACGATGTGGAGGTTGCGACGGAATTCGAGGTTGGCGTCTTCGCGGGCCTCGCCGTCTATCCCGGCGAAGGCGACCGGTTCGATCATTCCATTGGCGACGTGATCCCGCTCATCGGTCTCCAGGCGCGCTACCGGAACTTCTTTACGCAACTGCTGCCCGCAGACGGGCAATCAACGGACGGCGTGCTGACTTTCGGTATCACGTTCGAGCTGGACTAAGCCCGGCGATTGCGAAAAATCACAATGGGATGGGCGGTGGCCTTCGCCCCCTTGTGGCCTGTCTTGGCAAGCGACCATCATGTTCTTGACACCTTTCTCCGCCACGACGGGGGCGTGGTGTAAAAACTCTCTGATGCGGTCGTAAAACAACTGTTGGGAATGGACCGGAGTTGACCGTCTTCGCAGGCAGGTTGTGAACAACAAGCTGCGAAGCCCGTGTGAGACTGTTGGAGTGGCGCAGCGTCCGGCGGTAAACACGTAGCGGAAGCCCTGGAGACGGAAGTCGTCCGTCCCGGCGTCTTAGTGCCCCAACTCACATCCAATGATCGCTCCAGCTCAGCAGAAGGCGCTTGATGCGACGCGCACGGGTCCAGCGATGAAGCCCAAAACCAGTGCGGACGCGACCAGTCTGGACGATTGAAATCCAAATATACCCCACCAGTTGGACGTATCCCGGCGACAAAACCAAAGCGGTGCCGCTTGCGGAGAGCGTCGCTACATCACTTGCCAACGCGGAAAGCACGCCTCTTTCAGATGCACGATACTGCGATTGCGCACCGACTTTTCGCTTGAGTGACCGAGGACAACCCGGGGCGGCACCGGGCGCTGTCGACAAGGATGCAAAACATTTGTACCGCTCAGACGCCACAACCGGCATGCGCTGTATCCGCTAAGCCGTGAAAAGCTATTCTCTTAATGTCGAGAACATCGAATAACAACTTACTAATTGTAATGATAACAGAACCTTACAGTTTTTTTGTTTAAGTTTCTCATATCCTTACAACATCGCCTCGATGGAACCCATCTTAGCTGCGGGTACCGCCTGGTCCGCGCCGTTGAGAACAGGGAAGCGAGACCTGTAATACTGCCCGCTGTGCACGCTTGACCGCTTGGTTGTTGTCTGAGCTTTACGCCCAGGGGACCTCCACTCCCGGTTTTGCGGATACTGTGGTCATAGCGGCGATGCGACTGGATGCCGGCCTTGCAAGGATTGCATCTCAGCAACGGAAAACCTGACCTGCGGACGCTTGCAACGGTTGACAGATCTCCCAAGGCTTGACTACCAAGGCATGACCGGGGGCGCCTGATGGCTGAGAAGTACCCTTTGAACCTGAACCAGATAATGCTGGCGGAGGGAGGGTAAAAGTCGCTTTTTCGCGGTCTTCCTTGTTTCGCCGGTCGGAGAAGAGACCGTGAAGACAGAAGACGTAGTGTCAGCCTTGCACAGGCAATCCCCACTTGTTCATTGCATCACGAACTATGTTGCCATGAACATCGCCGCTAACGTCTTGCTGGCGGCAGGTGCGTCGCCTGCCATGGTTCATGCCGAGGCAGAGGTTGCGGATTTTGTACCTGTCAGCGGCGCCCTGACCATTAACATCGGCACATTGTCCCCGGCCTGGGTCAGGGCGATGCAAAAGGCCGCAGATACGGCCACAGCGTCGGACACAGCTTGGGTGCTCGATCCGGTGGCCCATTTTGCGACACCTTATCGCGGCCAGGTTGTGCGGGATCTGATCGCAAGGGGCCCTGCGATTGTGCGGGGGAACGCCTCTGAAATTCTGGCGCTGAGCGGCACGGCAACGGCAGGCAAAGGGGCCGATAGCGGAAACAGTGTGGCCGATGCCGAGGGTGCCGCCACCGCGTTTGCAAAGGCGCAGGGGTGCGTCGTGGCAATAACGGGTCAGGAGGATTTTGTCACCGATGGCACCCGAAAGGCGCATGTCGCTGGTGGGTCTGAACTCATGCCAAAGGTGACTGCGATGGGCTGCTCCCTGACCGCATTGATGGGGGCCTGTGTGGCCGTCGCGCCGCCTTTCGAGGCGGCACTGACGGCCCTGTCGATGTTCGGATATGCAGGCGAGCGCGCAGCGCGGACCGCCAATGGCCCCGGAAGTTTTCAAGTCGCCTTCCTGGATGCGTTATCGCAGACCAAACCTGTCAACTTTGCCGGGGACGCGTTGATCCAATGGCATTGAACCGTGCGGCATTGCGCCTCTACCTCGTCACCGATCCCCTGCTGTGCAAGAACCTGGGCGTGGTGGACACGGTGCTACGGGCTGTCGCTGGCGGGGTCACGATGGTGCAGCTGCGCGACAAACCTGCCACCACGGCCGAGCGCATTGCCTTGGCGCGCGCTTTGATGCTGGCTCTCAAAGGGACCGGCGTCCCGCTGGTCGTCAACGACGATCTGGAGGCGGCTGTCGCGTCTGGCGCTGACGGGGCGCATATCGGACAAGGTGATGGGTCGCCCGATCAGGCACGTGCAAGGCTGGGACCAGACCGCATTTTAGGTCTGTCCTGCGAAACACCGCAGGCCGTGCGGGCCGCGAAAACTGCCCCCGTCGACTATCTGGGTCTGGGGCCGGTCTTTGCGACCGGAACCAAGAGGGATCACGAGCGTCCGATAGGCTTTGACGGTCTGGCTGCTTTGGTTGCGGAAACAGATCTACCAACAGTGGCAATTGGCGGTTTGAAGGCAGACCATGTGCCCGTTGTGATGGCAACAGGCGTTGATGGCCTGTCCGTTGTGTCTGCCATCTGCGGGAAAACAGATCCGCAGCTGGCCGCAGCCGCATTCCTTTGCCCAGACAACAGGAGCGCAAAATGATCGTGAATGTTCTTTCAATTGCCGGGTCCGACCCTTCCGGTGGCGCCGGGATTCAGGCAGATATCAAGGCAATTTCAGCAAATGGCGCCTTCGCGATGGCCGCTGTCACCGCTCTGACGGCTCAGAATACCCAAGGTGTCAGCGGTGTGCATCTCATACCGCCTGAGTTTGTTTCAGACCAAATCGAAGCAGTTTTTGCAGATATCCATGTCGCTGCAATCAAAATCGGTATGATCGCGAATGCGCAGATTGCCAGCGCGGTAGCAAAGTCCATCAGCGCTCATCCAGAGGTGCCGGTGATCCTAGACCCCGTGATGATCGCCAAGGGGGGCGCTCCCCTGTTGGCGGCGGATGCAATCGCAACACTGCGCGAGAAACTGCTACCACTGGCGACGGTGCTCACGCCAAACCTGCCAGAGGCAGCTCATCTGCTCGATCGCGCACCCGCCGCAACGCGAGCGGAAATGGAGGCACAGGGCAGGGCGCTCTGCACACTCGGCCCGAAGGCCGTCTTGATGAAGGGAGGGCATCTCGATGCCACCCAAAGCCCCGATGTACTGGTCACGTCAGAGAGGGCGCAGTGGTTCGAAGCATCGCGTACGTTAACGCAAAACACCCATGGCACGGGGTGCACCCTGTCCTCTGCTCTTGCAGCACACATAGGTAAAGGTGCGGCCTTGCCTGAGGCCGTGACGGCGGCCAAAGCCTATGTCTCCGCAGCTATCTCAGACGCAGATACCCTGTCTGTTGGCAAAGGCCACGGCCCGACCCACCACTTCGCCAAATTCTACGAGTGAGGTCTGAACCATGAAACTGACGTCCCTTGCGCCCCTTTTGACGCTCGTCACTGTTCCGGCAATGGCACAGCACCCGGCAAAGGCCATGTTTGACGGGTCCATCTGTCCCGATCAACGGCCATTCATTATTGTTCAGGACCCCGGCTATTCCGCGAAAATTGATCTTGGCGCGGAGGCTGTTGCGTTTACTGACCCGTTTGCTCCACCCAAAATCGTTGCGACGGATCAGGCCGGCATCATGATCTCCAGCCCCGTTCAGCTCTGCCTGCAAATCCACGAAGGCCAGCCGTCGGAGTGCATTGAAACCCTGGAAGTGGCACCGGTCGACGGCTTGCCGGAGTTGCAAGGCGGTCCGATCCAGACGCCCGCTGATCCAGCGGGTCAAAAGGTCAACTTGTTTTTGGATGACGTTGAAAAAGTGGTTCTGGACGCGATGCAGTTTATCGAAAATCATCTGCAAGTGGGCCACCGGAATCCTGCGGCATTCTCCCCTGAACGTCACAAGCCAAATGAACGCGCCTGGATCGACACGCTGCCCCTTTTTTCGCTGCGCATGACGGCGCTGGATATTGGGCGCAATATCCGGCTTTGCGCCTCCTTCTGCGTGGCTGATCCGATCACTGGCATCAATCCGATCTTCGCCATCGCCATTGATGTGACTGCATCATGACTGCATCGCGCTATGGCCACGTCTTTGCGGCGCTAAAGGATGGATGCCCGTCAGCATGGGCCGCCTACACACAGCATCCCTTTGTAATCGGTTTGGGCGACGGGACGCTGCCGCGCACCGCGTTTTTACACTACCTGGTTCAGGATTACGTGTTTCTTGTTCACTTCGCCCGCGCTTGGTCCCTTGGCGTGGTCAAGGCGGAGACCCTTGACGAGATGAAGATCTGCGCCAGCACCGTGAATGCACTTGTGAACCACGAAATGGCGTTGCACGTGAAAACCTGTGCAGCCGAAGGCATTGATGAGGAAAAGCTTTTTGGAGCAAAAGAGGAAGTCGCGAACCTCGCCTATACCCGATTTGTCATGGATAGCGGGCTACAGGGCGATTTCCTCGATCTGATCGCTGCCCTCGCACCTTGCTGCTTTGGATATGGGGAAATCGGATTGACACTGGCGGTGAATGCCACACCGGACACACCCTATGCCGATTGGATCGCGACCTATGCGAACGACGACTACCAGCAGGTGATGATTGCTGTGGGTCAGATGATGGATGCCGCCGTCATCCGAAGGCTTGGACCGGACTACAGGCAAAACCCTCGTTGGACACGGCTGCAAACACGGTTCACCGTAGCAACAGAACTTGAGGCCGGATTCTGGGACATGGGGCTGCGTGGCGCATAAGATTTGCCCTGTAGTCACCATCCTATCGGCCTGAAATCACTCTTCGCAGAGATCAATTGCGGCAGGCCGGTGCGCCTGCTTGGAAAGTCCAGCGTGACTACATCCACCGTCCTAAGGCTCATTCTTGAGGTTGCAGGCGACCGATCCATTCAATTTGACCATTTGCGCCAATGGTCACCCCTTGCAGGCTCAAAGCTGGGTCGAGGTCGCAGAGGGGTATTGCCACGACGGGCATGCTCCCGCGCGCACCCCATTTTTATGTCGCCGTCCGTGGCGCGCGCTGCAACGCGACTTACAGAAAGCAAAAAATTGAAAACAATAGGGTTTTCATGTTTCTTATGTGGAGCGGGTAACGAGAATCGAACTCGTAACTTAAGCTTGGGAAGCTCGCGTGATACCTTTTCACCATACCCGCGCTCTGCCGCTGACGTATTATTTCCACCTCATGCGGTCAAGGGCCGTCAACGATCCGCCCGGCGCGCCCTGAAGAAATTGATCTCTGCCGGGACACGCACGCCCTGATCCGTCTGGAAGGCTTCAAAGGCCTTCTCGACCCGGTTCGCAATGGCTTCTGCATCGGCAGCAGACCCCTGGAAATACTCGACGGTGCGCGCGGCTGGACCGACGCTTGTCGCCATGCGGGCCACGTCGGGCAAACGGCCCGGTGGAGACAGGTGGAGTGCAACCACGTCAGCAGAAACATCGGTGAAGCCCGCATCCGTCAGAATGTCAGTCACCCGCGCCACGTCGCGAAAGGCAAAGGGGCCGGGCGCATCGGGATCGACCGACGGTGGCGCGCCCAATTCCTCCTTTGCCGCCTGTGCGGCAATGGTGAACCACGGGTTCTGCTGAATTTGCCCCCAAGCGGCAAAAGTTACATCAGCACCGGGTTTTAACCCCCTGAGGATATTCCTGAAAGCCGCGACAGGGTCGGCAAAGAACATCACGCCAAATCGAGAAATCAGGTGATCATAGCTCTCTGCGTCAAAGGTGTAGTCTGACGCATCTGCGACCTCGAAGGTGACGTTATTGGCTGCACCCGCCCGCGCCGAGGCATGCGCCAGCATGGTGGGCGAGATGTCGGCGCCAAGAACAGTGCCTGCTGCGCCAACGCGCTCAGCGGCCTGAAGGGTGCTCGCCCCCGTGCCACAACCGATGTCCAGCACGCGGTCTCCCGGCCTCAGAGGCGCGCGCTCAAACAACCCATCCAGTACCGGCTGCATGAAGGCATCCAGCATCTCCTGCTGCTCGACCCATTTCTGACCCGCGCTCGTGGTCCAGAATTCCGCCTGATCGCTGTTGTCCTGGCTCATCCGCGTCTCCTTCTGCGCCGTCCGCCACCGCTCGCATCATCCGATCCGCCGCCGGTGTTGAAGGTCGCCGTTGGCAGGGTGACGATGGAATTCAGAATGGGAAAGGGCTCCACCGCATTGGGGATCGCCGAGGCATTCACGAAATGCTCCTGGAAACGGGGTTCGATGGCGGTCTCGACCTTGTGGATTGCCCGCACGGTCGCTTCGATTTCAGCCCGCGCGCCAGTGTTCAGCAGCGCAATCCGCGCGCCGGTGCCAGCCGCATTACCCGCCGATGTGACCTTGTCCAGCGGCGCATCCGGGATCATGCCCAGCACCATGGCGTGTTTGGTCGATATATGCGCCCCAAAGGCCCCGGCCAGCACCACTCGGTCCACCTTGTCGGCGCCGAATTTATCCATCAACAGGCGGGCGCCGGAGTACAGCGCGGCCTTGGCCATCTGAATCTCGCGGATGTCGCGATTGGTGATGGTGATCCGCGGCCCGCCGGACGCCCTGCCGTCATGCACCAGATAGGAATACGTCCGCCCGTCCTGAAACACCCGGTCCGAGCCCGTCTGCTCCGGCGAGCCGATCAGACCCGGCGCGTCGACAATCCCGTGCATGCGCATCTCGGCCACCATCTCGATGATGCCGGAGCCACAGATGCCGGTGATGCCCGTCACCCCGATCATGTCGTCAAAGCCGTCTTCGTCCGACCACAGATCTGACCCGATGACCTTGAAGCGCGGCACTTTGGTAACCGGATCAATCTCCACACGTTCAATGGCACCGGGGGCGGCACGCTGACCCGAGCTGATCTGTGCGCCCTCGAAAGCAGGTCCCGTAGGCGAGGAGCAGGCCAGCACCTTCTCCCGGTTGCCCAGCAGAATTTCCGCATTGGTGCCTACATCGACGACCAGTACCAGATCATCGGATTTATCCGGCGCCTCGGAGAGGGCCACCGCCGCGGCATCCGCACCCACGTGACCTGCGATACAGGGCAGCAGGTAGATGCGCGCAGAGGGGTGGATGTTCAGTTCCAGATCATCGGCCCGCAGGCGCAGCGCATTGTTGGTGGCCAGCGCAAAGGGCGCTTGCCCTAGCTCAAAAGGGTCGATGCCCAACAGCAGGTGATGCATCACCGGATTGCAGACAAAGACCGCATCGACGATCAGTTCCTTGTCAATCGCCGCCTCTGTGGCAATCTGGGTGAAGAGCCCGCACATGCCTTCGCGCACCGCGCGGGTCATTTCCTCGGCCCCCTTGGCGTTCATCATCGAATAGGAAACCCGGCTCATCAGGTCTTCGCCAAAACGGATTTGCGGGTTCATCACACCGGAAGAGGCCAATACCTCCCCCGTTTGCAGGTCACAGAGATGCGCCGCGATGGTGGTAGATCCCAGATCGACCGCCAGCCCGTAAACGGTACCGTCGTAATACCCCGGCCAGATGTTCATGATGCGCGGGCGGTTTTCCTGATCGCCCAGATGCACGGCGACGGTCACCTTCCAGTCGCCTTTGCGCAGAACCGGTTGCATGGACTGCAGGATATGCAGATCGGCGGTGACATCCGCCAGATCCCACTGGCTTTCCAGCGCGTCGCGCAAACGTTCCAGATCGCCCGAGGGGTCGTGCATGTCCGGTTCGGCGACTTCCACGTAGAAGAGCTTGGTCGAGGGGTCGAGCACGATCTCGCGGGCCTCGGCGCGTTTGCGCACCACCTGCTTGTGCACCTGGCTTTCGGGCGGCACGTCGATGACCACATCACCCTGCACCGTGGCCTGACAGCCCAGCCTGCGGCCCTTGATCAGCCCCCGTTTCTCGTCATAGCGCTGCTCGACGCTGTTCCACGCCGACAGCGCGTCCTCTTTCACCGTGACGCCGTGTTTCGAAAACTCCCCATAGCTGGGGGTGATCTGGCATTTAGAGCAGATGCCCCGCCCGCCGCAGACGGAGTCGAGATCGACGCCTAGCTGGCGCGCCGCCGTCAGGATCGGCGTGCCGGTCGGGAAGTAGCCGCGTTTGCCGGAGGGCGTGAAGACGACAAGGGGGTCGTTGCTCATAAGTCTTGGTCACCTGTTGATTGTCTGACGCCAGGATAGGGGCGGCAGAGGCGTGCGAGCGCCGGTCCGCGTCACATAATGCGCCTGCCGCGGCATTGCGCGTCTGAAATTGTCATATTCATTATGAAATCCAGTTGAAGGCGGGTGTTACCCCGCCAATTCGGGGGTGGAGGCGCGGGCGTGGAAGATGAACCCTAGAAGGTTCAGCAGAACCTGCGCGGCCAGAATGGAGGTACTGCCGGTGGGATCATAGTCAGGCGCCACCTCGACCAGATCGATCCCGACAATCCGGTGCTGCTGCGCCACCTGCTGCAGCAGTTCCAGCACCTCGTAGTAGAGAAACCCGCCGTGGCTTGGTGTGCCGGTGCCGGGCGCGATGGACGGGCAGAAGGCATCGATATCAATTGTGATATAGACGTCGGCGCCCTTTGGCAGAGTGTTTGCCACCCCTTGCGTACCCATCTGACGGGCCTGCCGGACCGAGATGATCTGCGACCCCATGGCCCGCGCCTGCACATAGCCTTCCCGCGCGGTGGAACTGACATTTCGAATACCCACCTGTGTCAGCCCGCTGACATAAGGCTGCTCTGCCGCGCGACGCATCGGGTTGCCGTGGCCGTGCCGCACCCCGTGGCGTTCATCGACGAAGTCCAGATGCGCATCGATCTGCAGGATGTGAAAAGCACCGCCCTTGTAGTCTGCGCCATCAAAGGCGCGGATGCAGGGGATATTCACCGAATGATCGCCGCCGATCACGACGGGCAGGGCGCCCGCCCGCAGGATCGCCCGCACGCCCGCCTCTATATTGGCGTGGCTCTGGTCGGTGTCCGTGTGCACGATGTCGGCGTCACCAATGTCCACGATGCGCACATCCGCGGGCAGATAGGTTGCATCATCCTCGTGGTCGTAGGCCCCGGCGTGGCCGAAACTGAAAAGCGTTGAGGCCTCGCGCACCCCGCGCGGCCCGAAACGCGCGCCAGCTCGCCATTGCGTGCCCGCATCAAACGGTGCGCCCAAAACCGCAACCTCTGCATCAATCGCCTGCCAATCCGCTATATAGGGCCGCTTGCCGAAGGTCGAGATGCCCACAAAAGGCAGGTCCAGCCTGCCGCCCTCATATCCGTGTCCCGCCATGGCATTTGTTTCCTTTAAGTGACGCCTGCGCCAGTTTCGCCCCAGATGAAGACGCAGGCAATGGCCGATACGCCAGATTTGGTGGTTTTCCCTCTTTCCATTTTCCCCGCTCCGTGAAATAGGAAACTGCCAAATGAGACACTCCGCGCGCGAGGTATGCTAATGGAGATTCGTGAGGCCCTGACCTTTGATGATGTGCTGCTGGTGCCGGGAGCATCCTCGGTTCTACCCTCGACCGCAGACACGCGCACCCGCGTGACACGCGCCATTTCGATGAACATCCCGCTGCTCAGTTCCGCGATGGACACGGTGACCGAAGGGCGCATGGCCATCGCCATGGCGCAGGCAGGCGGTATCGGCGTGGTGCACCGCAACCTCGACATCGACGAACAGGCCAGAGAGGTCCGCCGCGTGAAGCGGTTCGAGAGCGGGATCGTCTACAACCCGATCACGCTGCGCGCCAACCAGACCCTGGCCGATGCCAAGGCGCTGCAGGATCGCTACCGCGTCACCGGCTTCCCGGTGGTGGATGAGAAAGGCCGCGTGGTCGGCATCGTGACCAACCGCGACATGCGTTTTGCCAGCGATGACAAGACGCCGGTTTCGGTGATGATGAGCTCCGACAACCTCGCAATTCTGCACGAACCTGCGGACCGCGAAGAGGCCATCAGCCTGATGAAAGCACGACGCATCGAAAAGCTGCTGATCACCGATGGGGAGGGTAAGCTGACCGGCCTCTTGACCCTGAAGGACACCGAACAGGCGGTGCTGAACCCTACGGCCTGCAAGGACGGGCTGGGCCGTCTCCGGGTGGCGGCGGCGACCACGGTGGGGGATGCGGGCTTTGAGCGCTCTGAGGCCTTGGTGGACGCAGGCGCCGATATGATCGTGATCGACACAGCACATGGGCACTCCGAAGGGGTGGCGGCGGCTGTGCGCCGGGCCAAGGCGCTCAGCAACGAGGTGCAGATCGTGGCGGGCAACGTGGCCACGGGCGAGGCCACACGCGCGCTGATCGACGCAGGTGCGGACGCGGTCAAGGTGGGCATCGGTCCCGGCTCCATCTGCACCACGCGCATGGTGGCGGGTGTGGGCGTGCCGCAGCTGACCGCGATCATGGATTGCGCCACGGCGGCGGGCGATATCCCGGTGATCGCCGACGGCGGCATCAAGTTCTCCGGTGATTTCGCCAAGGCAATTGCGGCAGGCGCGTCCTGTGCCATGGTCGGCAGCATGATCGCCGGAACAGACGAGTCCCCGGGCGAAGTGATTCTCTACCAGGGCCGCAGCTTCAAGAGCTATCGCGGCATGGGCTCCTTGGGTGCCATGGCCAGCGGCTCGGCGGATCGGTATTTCCAGAAGGATGCCGCCAGCGACAAGCTGGTGCCTGAAGGCATCGAGGGGCAGGTGGCCTACAAGGGCAGCGCCGGGGCCGTTCTGCATCAACTCGTGGGCGGATTGCGCGCGGCAATGGGCTACACAGGCTGTGCCACCGTCGATGAGATGCGGACCAATTGTTCCTTTGTGAAGATCACCGGGGCAGGGCTCAAAGAAAGCCATGTGCATGACGTTCAGATCACCCGCGAAAGCCCGAACTATCGGGTTGGATGACGGTAGATGTCTTTGTCAACGCATTGGTCTGATGCTTAGGAGGCACCGGTAATCCCCGACACGGTTGCGGCGTCTGCGATCCGCGCTCCTGACAATCGACAGCTCGGAACCCGGCGACGCGGGCGCTGCCCCAGCGCGCCTGCCAAAGCCGATTTGTTGGATCACCAGCCCCAGCGCCTGCCGGACTACGCCGCCAATCGGTAAGTGGATCATCGCCAGCGACAGCACCTCGGGTCAGCCAGGAGCAGGTGCCGCGCACTTGTCGGCAAGGCGCTCAAGAAGTTTGAGGCATTGCGCCAGTTGATCCCGTTCCAGGTATTCGTCAGCCTTGTGTGCCTGCTCAATGGAACCGGGGCCGCAGACAACCACGTCCATTCCGAGATTTTGGAATATGCCCGCTTCGGTCCCGAAGGACACAAGGTCTGCGCCGTTTGCGCCCGTCAGCTCTGACACGATCCGACGGGCCTCGTTGTGGTCGACCGGCACAAGCCCATCCACCTCGCCGATGATCTCGGTCGTGATATCGGCGTCTGCGTGTGTTTTCTGCATCTCAGGTAGCAGCACCTCCCGGCAATACCTCTTCAAATCCTCTTTCACGAAGGTGGCATCCGAGACCTGAACGGGGCGCATCTCCCAATCCACCTGCGCTTTTGGGGCGATCACGTTATGAACGGTTCCGCCATTCAGCGCACCTATATTGATTGTCGTCCACGGCGGTTCAAAACGACTTCGCGGAGGGGCCTTGGATCTCAGTTCGTTTTTCAGGTCCAGCAACCGCGCAACATAACGCACCGCGTATTCCACGGCATTGACGCCCTGATCCGGGATCGACCCATGACCTTCAAGGCCCTGAAAACGGGTGGTATATTCATAGCACCCCTTGTGACCTTCGATAATCCGCATCCCGGTCGGCTCGCCAATGATGGCGGCGCTTGGTCTGAAGGCGCGTTGTTTCAGTTCCTTGGCCAAATGACCCGCCCCAATGCATCCGGTTTCTTCGTCGTAGGTGAAGGCGAAATGCAGCGGTCTGTGCTGTATCTTTTTGGCGAAGACTGGTGCCATTGCGATGGTCGCCGCGATGAATCCCTTCATGTCGCAGGTGCCACGCCCAAAGAGCCGACCGTCTCGTTCAGCCATCTTGAAAGGGTCCGTGGACCACACCTGATCGGTGACAGGCACGACGTCGCTGTGGCCGGACAAGACAATGCCACCATCGATCTCGGGACCGAGAGTAGCAAACAGGTTCGCCTTGCGCCCGACGGCATCGGACAGGACATCCACCTTGGCACCGGCAGCCTCCAGCCGGTCGGCGAGATAGGCCATCATCTCGAGGTTGCTGTCAGAGGAGACCGTCGGGAAGGCGATCAGATCAGAGAGGATCTCGATGGTTCGGTCAAGCAAGGCGTCACCCTTTCACAAAAAGTCTGCGATCAACATCGCAGAGCGTTTCCGCCGGGCCGCCGTCGCGGATCAGGATCGTCTCCGTGGTCTCTAGGCCCCAGGTGTCCATCCACAAGGCGGGCATGAAGTGAAAGACCATACCAGGCTCCAGAATGGTGGAATCCTCTGATCGGATCGAGGCCGTGCGCTCGCCCCAATCGGGCGGGTAGCTGAGGCCAATCGGGTAGCCCATGCGGCCGTCCCGCGCGATACCGTATTTGGCCATAACCTCCATGAAGGCGTTCGCGATGTCACAGGTGCAGTTGCCGGGTCGGGCGGCGTCCAAGCCGGCCTCGATCCCTTCGATTTGTGCTGCCTCTGCTCGGATCATTTCATCGGGTGGCGTGCCCAGATAGACCGTCCGGCACAGCGGCGCGTGATAGCGGCGATAGCAGCCCGACAACTCGAAAAAGGTGGCCTCGCCCTCTTTCATTGCGGCCCCGTTCCAGGTCAAATGCGCAGCCGTCGCGTCAAGGCCCGAGGGCGTCAGGGGTACGATGGCGGGGTAGTCTCCCCAGTCATCGCCCACGCCGGTTATTCCCGCGTGCATGATGTCGGCCACCAGATCGTTCTTACGCACCCCCGGCGCGGCGCGCTCGATCGCGGTCTCGATCACTTTCTCGGAGATGCGGGCGGCCTTGCGGATGAAGCCGATCTCTTCTTCCGATTTTACCAACCGTTGCCAATTCACCAATGCGGTCGCGTCGATGAGTGTGGCCTCGGGCAATTCAGCCGCGAACACC
The DNA here is from genome assembly GCF_947492555.1 of uncultured Roseobacter sp. GTDB lineage: Bacteria > Pseudomonadota > Alphaproteobacteria > Rhodobacterales > Rhodobacteraceae > Roseobacter. The sequence goes on along the minus strand of NZ_CANLNE010000003.1, from coordinate 920,984 downwards.
TGATGCGCCCTGGCCGAATAATAATAGTTCTCCATCTCTACCCCGATCCGGGCACGGTCCAGCCTCCGGGCCTTCAGATGCCCGGCGAGATCCTGCATTGGATGAACCACCGTCGACTGCACATAGTGATCCCCGTAGCCCAGAATGTTGTCGTGGGTCATCCAGCAGGTGCGGCGGCCGCCCATCATATCCATGTATCGGCCCCACCAGATGGGTTCACCTTCCATGGTGACGATCACGCCCTGATGCACGTAAAAGGACCACCCGTCATAGCCGGTAAGCCAAGCCTGGTTGGAGGGGTCGGTCACAAATAGCACGTCAAGACTGGCCGAGGCCATGGCCGCGCGGGTCTTCGCCAGCCGCCGGTCGTATTCGATCTTGCTGAAGGGTGCGTTTGACATGACGAAAGACCTCCTTTCGGTCGCAACGGGGGTCATCCCAAGACGGTTGTGACGGCGCGTTTTGTTGATGCAACCACGATGTCTGCCTCTTCCTTGCTGAGGCAGAACGGCGGCGCAAATCCGAGGATGTCGCCCTGTGGCATGGCGCGCGCGATGACGCTGTCCTGTTCCAGCATCCTGGCCGCAACCTGTGGCCCGATCTTGTCAGAGCCGTCGAAGAACGTCCGGCTGTCTTTATCGTTCACAAGCTCAACCGCACACAGCATGCCCTCGCCACGCACATCTCCGACATTGGGGTGATCTGCCAGCGCGTCGCGCATCGCCGCGTTCAGGTATGCTCCGACGCTGCCTGCGCTTTCAATCAACCCAAGCGCATCGATGAGCTGCAGGTTCGCAACACCTGCCGCGGCCCCAATGGGATGCGCAGAATAGGTCCAGCCGTGGCCAATCGGGCCATTTTCATCTGTTCCCCGTTCCAGCACGGACCACATCTTGTCCGACACGATGGAGCCTGACAGGGGCGCATAAGCGGATGTGAGACCTTTGGCGATGGTGATGATGTCCGGGCGCATCCCGTAGTGTTCAGAACCAAACATCGTGCCGAGCCTGCCAAACCCGGTGACAACCTCATCCGCAATCAGAAGGATGTCATGCTTGTCCAAGACCGCCTGGACGGCAGCCCAGTATCCCTCTGGCGGCGTGACAATCCCACCGGTGCCCAGAACCGGCTCACCGATGAAAGCAGCAATCGTGTCCGCCCCTTCGCGATCAATCAGCGCTTCCAGATCCGCAACGCAATCGGCGACGAACCCGGCCTCTGCCTGGTTCTGGTCCTCGCGCCGGAAGTAGTAGGGTGCTGTCGTGTGGACCACCGGTGCCAAGGGCAAGTCGAATTTCTGGTGAAAAAGGTCCAGCCCCGTCAGCGAGCCCGTCATCAGCCCCGACCCGTGATACCCGCGCCAGCGGGAGATGATCTTCTTTTTCTCGGGCCGTCCCAGAATGTTGTTGTAGTACCAGATCAGCTTGATGTTTGTCTCGTTTGCATCCGAGCCGGAGAGCCCGAAGTAAACCTTGGACATGTTCTCGGGCGCGCGCTCCAGAACCATCCTGGCCAGTGTGATCGACGCCTCGGTCCCATGGCCGACATAGGCGTGATAATATGCCAGTTCCTTTGCCTGTTCAGCGATGGCTTCGACAATCTCGGGGCGCCCATATCCGACGTTGACGCAGTATAGCCCGGCAAACGCATCCAACATGCGATTGCCATCCCGATCCTCGATATGGCAGCCTGATGCGCCGGTGATCACACGATGAGGCAGTTTCCCGCGGGCAAATTCCGCCAGGTGAGTGGATGGATGAAAAAAACTCTCGCGGTCCCATTTTTCCAGTTGGTCGTTATGTAGCACGGTTTACCTCCAGGCTGTGGCGGCACACCGCCGGTTGTCACATGAAGGGAGTCAAGGCACGCTTGGGCCAATCCAGGCCTCAATTCGGGCGGGAAGACTCCGCTCACCCAAGACAGCAGCGCGCAATGCCTTTATTGCCAAGGTACGATCACACTATGAGCCCGGAAGCGGGTGCAAAAGCAACTGTATTTTGCAACGGCGACCCTGATCAACCGGCCAGTGTAGGGTGTGATCCTCGCAAACGTGTTCGCCCATTTGGTCATTTGCCAAGGATGTCAAAGACGCCCAGTAAACGGAGAGGTTCTGTCCAGAACGTTCTATGGCGCTACGGGACCTCCTGTTCAGCCCAAAGCTATGTCAGACGCGTTTATCATGTTGATGAACAAGCCTTATCCACCAGGTGATGCTTTGATGAATGATCCGCGTCACCCGACGTTTTCACTGCCTGCGAAGGACAGAACAATAGAAACCGTCGCCGCCTGCCAGCGGCGTAAACTGTCGTTCGACAGTGACCGAGAATGCTGTGTTTCGGTTCAGAAACTCTTTTACTTGCAGTTCGTTCTCGCACTCCAGCAAAGAGCAGGTCGCATAGACAAGGTGGCCTTGCGGCCTGACCAGTCCGGCGGCCCGCTCAAGGATTTCTTTTTGCAAAGCCACGACACGATCAAGCTTGTCTTTGGTCAGCAACCATTTGCCTTGCGGATCACGGCGCCAGGACCCGCTGCCCGAACAAGGTGCATCGACCAGAACGGTGTCAAATTGTGGGCCCTGCTTGGCTTCCTCGAACGACACTTGCGTAATATACGCGCCGGCGCGGGAAGCCCTGACCGGCAAATCCGTCATTCTGCGCGGATCTACATCATGCGCAAAGAATTTTCCGGCAACGCGTCCGGCCACAGCCAAGACCTTGCCACCGGCACCAGCGCAAAAATCGAGCAGTCTTTCACCCTGTTGAAGCGGGACCAAATCGGCCACTGCCTGGGATGACGCATCCTGTAACTCGACTTCTCCGTTCAGGTAGGACGTCGAGTTTCTGATCTTCCGTGCCCCTTCCAGAACCTGCACGGCCGATGGAGACAACGCGTGGGCCTCGCCAATGATCCCCTGGTCGGCAAGTGAGGTGATTGCCTTCTCGCGGCTCAGCTTCGCAAGGTTTACCCGTAGATGAACCGGGGCCCTGTTTCTCATGGCTTGCGCAATCGCCTGCGTTCGGTCCCCGTGAGAGCGTAAGAGGTCCGGCCACAGCCAGTCGGGAAAATCGACAGCTTCGTCATTGTGGACCTGAACAGAACGGCCGGATATCCGCTCGGCGTCGGTCAATTCGGACGGTGCATACTTGTGTGCGCCAAAGATGCTTTCAGGATCTTGCCCGTTCGAGCGAATGTAACCAAGTAAAAGGGCCCGTCCCGTTTCGTCACCGCCAAGGGATGCAAGGCTTTGCCTCCTCCTCAAAACATCGAACACAATGTCTCTAATAGCCGCTCTGTCCTTGGATCCCGCGTACCGGTTCCTGCGTCCCCAATCTGTCAGGGCACGGTCCGCGAGTGCGCCGCCTTGGATAACATCCATCAAGTCAATGGCCGCGCTTATGCGTGCTGCCGGTGTCATAAAATATGTCCTACTACCATCAGTTCTTCGCCTTGAGACCACCGTCGACATTGTGATTTCGACTGCCAGTCTCAAGCCCGGCCTCAAGCTTTGTCAATTCACTGCCAAGCTTCTCGCGATCTAGCAGCCAGGCCCGGACTTCTGAAGAGATTATCCGGGGTCATCTTCCTGAACTGACATCCCTTCGCGCCATTTCTTCTCGTCGTGCAGTTTTAGATCGATACGGATCGGGACGCTCCGCCGATCCATCGCGGATACAGCTTTGTCGTTCCGCGTGAGATGTGGACCAGGAGAGGTCAGATTTTTGTCCTCACGATTTCTGTCCTGGCAAGGCTCAGCCCCCGTACCGTTGATCAGCGAACTGTCTGAAACTCTCCGGAGTGCCACCTTTTAAACGGTCTTCGCTCTCTCCTTGCCGATAGGGGGCTCTGGCGCTGCCACATGCGTTTGTACAGGGCAAAACAAATTACTGACGAGCTGTTTTCCTTGCACGCCACAGGGACTTGCGCCGCAGATTTCAAGGCTGTTTCGACGTCGCGCAACACTGGCATGGATTCTTCACAGCACACTTGACGCGCGTCAAACTGTGGGCATACTCAACCTCTGCGAGCATTGCCTGTCGTGGTTAAGTTAAGATTAAGACATCAGGCGTGTAAATGCAGATGCGATTCGAATCTTCTTGGAGCCTGACTTTGCCGCGCAGCGCGTTGACCCCTTCCAAAATTACGGAATTTGCACTGAACGCGCAAAAGCGCTTGGGAACCTTGGTGCTGCTGGCTGTCCTGCTGGGCGTTCTGGCGCTGGCGTCTCCGGATTTGCTGATCCGGCGTACACTCTTTGCCGCCTGCCTGTCCCTCCTTGCTCTAAGCTGTATCCTGATGTCGATTGCTCAGCGGTATAACAAAAGACGCACGGCCATGATCGCCACGCTGTCCGACTTTATTGCCAACGACTCCTCACCAAGTTTTTTGGCTGACAAAAACGGAGAAATCCTTTCCTCCAACCTCACGGCGCGCAAGCGGTTCGAGAATGACGTTGATGACACGCTGAGCGGGATGTTGAAAAACACGCTGGCCAATCCCAGCGGTATCGTTTTCCGCCTGCAGTCACGCGCCGATCACGAGGGCTCCGCCCGCGAGGATCTGGTCACACGGCGCGGGCATCTTCGACTGGCGGTGCATCAGGCCGGGGCGGAGACCTATCTGTGGCGCCTGGAAGACGTGCCGACGGCAGCACAGGCGGCGGATGGGCCCACCCTGCCCATGATCCTTGTCGGGCGCACCAATGCGGTGCTTTACATGAATGAACAGGCCCGGAAAATAGCAGGTGGACGCGTCAAGACGCTGGACCGCCTTTTTAAGCATTTGCCGGTTATTCCGGGGACGGTCTGTGATGTTTCCGGGGCAGAAGGACCCACCCGCGCGCTGGTCAGCGAAGTCGACGCCGGGGCAGGGCGCCGCGCGCTTTATCTCCTGCCGCCGGGAGCCGAAACCATGGCCAAGGATGGCTGGAATGTTTTTCAGGATCTGCCTGTTCCCCTGTTGAAAATCAGTCAGGAAGGCGACGTGCAGGCCTACAACCGTCTGGCGGCCAGTCTCATTGGTGTGGCGTTGAAGGACAGGGTTCACCTCTCCGAACTGATGGAGGGGCTGGGGCGCTCGATCACCGATTGGCTGGGCGAAACCCTGGCGGGGCGGGCGCCACAGCAATCTGAATTCCTGCGTCTGAAACGCACGGACAAGGAAGTTTTTGTGCAGGTCACCCTGAACCGGGTGACGGAAGAAGGTGTCCCCGCCCTGATTGCTGTGCTGAACGACGCAACCGAGCTCAAATCTCTTGAGGCGCAGTTCGTGCAGAGCCAGAAGATGCAGGCCATCGGGCAACTGGCGGGCGGCGTGGCGCATGATTTCAACAACCTGCTGACGGCGATTTCGGGCCACTGTGACCTGCTTCTGCTGAGGCATGACCAGGGCGACCCGGATTTCAGCGATCTGGTGCAGATCAACCAGAACGCCAACCGCGCCGCGGCGCTGGTCGGTCAGCTGCTGGCGTTCTCGCGCAAACAGACATTGCGCCCCGAAACGCTGGACATGCGCGATACGCTCTCCGATCTGACGCATCTGCTGAACCGGCTGGTGGGTGAGAAGATCACCCTGACGCTCAGCCATGACCCGGTGCTGGAGCCGATCCGCGCGGACAAACGCCAGCTGGAACAGGTTCTGATGAACCTCGTGGTGAACGCGCGCGACGCGATGCCGCAAGGCGGCCAGATCCGGATCGTGACCGAATGTACTGATCTGACTGAGCCGCTGGAACGGGATCGCGTGCGTGTCCCGCCGGGGCGGTACGTGACCGTGCAGGTTTCAGATGATGGGGTCGGCATTCCATCGGACAAGTTGCAAAAGGTGTTTGAACCCTTCTTCACCACCAAGCGAACGGGCGAGGGCACCGGGCTTGGTCTCTCGACCGCCTACGGCATTATCAAACAGACCGGCGGCTATATCTTTGTCGATAGCACGGTGGGCACAGGCACCTGTTTCACCCTCTATTTCCCGGTGCTCGAAGCCTCCGAAGTCGCGGCACCGGTGGCGCGGGAAGAGAAACCGAAACCGGCGGCAAAACACGGCGATGGCGTGATCCTGCTGGTCGAGGATGAGGCGCCAGTACGGGCCTTCGCAAGCCGTGCCCTGCGCCTGCGCGGATACACGGTGCTGGAGGCAGATTCCGCCGAGGCCGCGCTGAAAACGCTGGAAGATGCATCGCTCAACGTGGATGTCTTTGTTACCGATGTGGTCATGCCCGGCATGGACGGCCCAAGCTGGGTCCGCGAAGCCTTGAAAGACCGGCCGGGGGTGCGTGTGGTCTTTGTCTCCGGCTATGCGGAAGACAGTTTTGGTGAGACACAGATCAAGATTCCGAACTCCGTGTTCCTGCCGAAACCATTCTCTCTGAACGATCTAACCGATACGGTGCACCAGCAGCTGCACTGACAGCAAACTGCCAGATGGTTTGCTGACTGCAAAACGGGCGCCCACCCTGACAGTTATCGATCATCCTGCCCGCCCTTCCAGACGGCGGCGCAGCCGCTCCAGAGCATTGTAAGCCTTTAACAAAAAACAATTTTCAGCCCGCAGCCGCACCCGGCGCAAAGAAGTTGAGCTGCTTAAACCTCTCCTTAACCAGATTCGACAAAAGATAGTTTATCGAAATTTTGATTGAAATGTTCTCTTTTTGATCTCATAAGGAACGTAATGAGAACATTACGATCAGGCGCGCCGGCAATCATTGCCGAGTTTCGCGAAGTATGACACTAAGAGGAAACGCAATGGCAACGGCAGATTTATTGAGCATGGATAGTAAGAAATCGGCAGACAAGCAGAAGGCGCTGGATTCCGCATTGGCGCAGATCGAACGCCAGTTCGGCAAGGGCTCGATCATGAAACTGGGCCAGGAAGGGGCTGTGCAGGACATCAAATCCAGTTCCACCGGTTCCCTGGGGCTGGACATCGCGCTTGGCATTGGCGGTCTGCCTATGGGCCGTATTGTCGAAATCTACGGACCGGAAAGCTCGGGCAAGACCACGCTCACCCTGCATTGCGTTGCAGAGCAGCAAAAGGCGGGGGGCGTCTGTGCCTTTGTGGATGCGGAACACGCGCTGGACCCGACCTATGCCAAGAAACTTGGCGTCGATCTCGATGAGCTGCTGATCAGCCAGCCCGATACCGGCGAGCAGGCGCTCGAGATCACCGATACGCTGGTCCGCTCCGGCGCGGTGAACATGGTCATCGTCGATTCCGTGGCCGCGCTGACCCCGAAGTCCGAGCTTGAGGGCGATATGGGCGACAGTTCGGTCGGCGTGCAGGCACGTCTGATGAGCCAGGCGATGCGCAAACTGACCGGCTCGATCAGCCGCTCCAACTGCATGGTGATCTTCATCAACCAGATCCGGATGAAAATCGGTGTGATGTTCGGCTCGCCTGAAACCACCACGGGCGGCAACGCCCTGAAATTCTACTCCTCTGTGCGCCTCGACATCCGTCGCATCGGCGCACTCAAAGACCGCGACGAGGTGGTCGGCAACCACACCCGCGTGAAAGTGGTCAAGAACAAGGTCGCCGCGCCCTTCAAGCAGGTCGAGTTCGACATCATGTACGGCGAAGGCATCTCCAAGATGGGCGAATTGCTCGATCTCGGCGTCGCGGCTGGCGTCGTGGACAAGTCGGGCTCCTGGTTCAGCTATGGTGACGAGCGGATCGGGCAGGGGCGTGAAAATGCCAAGAGCTTCCTGCGCGAAAACGTGCAGATGGCGCTGGAGATCGAGGACAAGATCCGCGCGGCGCATGGGCTTGATTTCGACATGCCTGCGCATGAACGCAAGGAAGATGACGACATTCTGGAGGCCTGACCTGACCAGACGCGACGGTCCGGCAACCGGCGCGACCGTCTCGGAGCATTCTCAAACGGGGCGTATCATCACGGTACGCCCCGTTTTCGTCCACAATCGCCCGTGGACAGCCGTCAGCGGGCGGGCTATTTGACGCAAACCGGTAAACACGCTCAAAGGCCCGCCATGCAAACGCTGAACGATATCCGCTCTACCTTCCTGTCCTATTTCGACAAGCAGGGTCACGCGGTTGTGCCGTCCAGCCCGCTGGTGCCGCGCAACGACCCCACGCTGATGTTTGCGAACTCCGGTATGGTGCAGTTCAAGAACCTCTTTACCGGGGTGGAGACGCGGGACTACAAACGCGCCACAACTGCGCAGAAATGCGTGCGCGCGGGCGGCAAGCACAATGATCTCGACAACGTCGGCTATACCGCGCGCCACCATACCTTCTTTGAAATGCTCGGGAATTTCAGCTTCGGCGACTATTTCAAGGCGGACGCCATCAGGTTCGCCTGGGAGTTGATTACGCGCGATCTCGGGATCGACAAGAACCGGCTCTATGTCACCGTCTACCACACCGATGACGAAGCGGCAGAGATCTGGAAGAAGATTGGTGTTCCGCAAGACCGCATCATCCGCATCGCAACCAATGACAATTTCTGGATGATGGGACCGACGGGCCCTTGTGGTCCCTGCACGGAGATTTTCTACGACCACGGGGATCATATCTGGGGGGGGCCTCCCGGCAGTCCTGAAGAGGATGGCGACCGGTTTGTGGAAATCTGGAACCTCGTTTTCATGCAATATGAGCAGTTCGAGGACGGCACGCGGCGGGATCTGGCCGCGCAATCCATCGACACGGGCATGGGGATCGAGCGCGTTGCCGCTCTGCTGCAGGGCACCAACGACAACTACGCCACGGATCTCATGCGCAACCTCATCGAGGCCTCGGCCGATGCCACCAGCACCGACCCCGATGGCCCGGGCAAAACCCATCACCGGGTGATCGCCGACCATTTGCGCTCCACCTCTTTCCTCATGGCCGATGGCGTGATGCCGAGCAATGACGGGCGAGGATACGTGCTGCGCCGGATCATGCGTCGCGCCATGCGGCATGCGCATCTGCTGGGGGCAAAAGATCCGCTGATGCACCAGCTGGTGCCCGCGCTTGTCCGTCAGATGGGGGCCGCATACCCCGAGCTTGGCCAGGCCCAGAGCATGATCGAACAGACCTTGCTGCAGGAGGAAACGCGGTTCCGTCAGACATTGGATCGCGGCCTGAAGCTGCTGGATGATGAACTGGCAGGGCTTGCCGAGAGCGCGGAGCTGCCGGGTGCTGCGGCGTTCAAGCTTTATGACACCTACGGATTTCCACTGGATTTGACGCAGGACGCCCTGCGTGAAAAGGGCCGGGCAGTGGACACCGATGGCTTCGATGCGGCGATGGCAGAGCAAAAGGCCAAGGCTCGCGCAGCCTGGGCCGGGTCCGGCGAAGCGGCGGATGCGACCATCTGGTTCGATCTGGCGGATAAACATGGGGCCACGGATTTTCTCGGCTATGACACCGAGATCGCCGAAGGCGTGGTCCTGGCGATTGTCGAGGACGGCAAGGAGATCGATGCGCTGACGACCGACAGCCCGGCTTGGGTCATTTTCAACCAGACACCGTTTTATGCGGAGTCCGGCGGGCAGGTTGCGGATCACGGGTATGTTCGCGTTCTGGAGGGCACGCATGAAGCCTCCGAGACCCGGTTTCTGGGGCAGGTCAGCGATGTGCAAAAACGCGGTGACGGGCTCTTTGCACACTATGTCTCGGCAGAGGCGGGCACGTTGAAAGCCGGGGACGCGATTCAGCTCGAGGTCATGCACGCGCGCCGCACCTCCATTCGGGCCAACCACTCCGCCACGCATCTCTTGCACGAAGCGCTGCGCGAGGCGCTGGGAGACCACGTCGCCCAACGCGGCTCGCTCAATGCCGAGGACCGGTTGCGGTTTGATTTCAGCCACACTCAGGCCCTGTCGCAAGAGGAGTTGGAGCGTGTCGAGACCGATGTGAACCGCTATATCCGCCAGAACGCCCCGGTCGATACGCGGATTATGACGCCCGATGACGCGCGGGCGCTTGGCGCGCAGGCGCTCTTTGGCGAGAAGTACGGTGATGAAGTGCGGGTGGTGTCCATGGGGCGCAAGGACGGCTCCGGCAAGGGCACTGATGGCGACACCTATTCGCTGGAGCTCTGCGGCGGCACCCATGTGCGCCAGACCGGTGACATCGGCGCCTTCGTGACCCTGAGCGACAGCGCCAGCAGTGCCGGTGTCCGCCGGATCGAAGCGCTGACCGGGGCGGCCGCCATGAGCTATCTGCGCACGCAGGATCACCGGCTGGCCGAGGTCGCCCTTGATCTCAAGGCACAGCCTGCCGATGTGCCCGACCGGGTGCGCGGTCTGCTGGAAGAGCGGCGCAGCCTTGCCAATGAGGTTGCTCAACTGCGCCGGGAGCTCGCCATGTCCGGCGGCAGCGGCACAGCCGCACCCGAAGTGCGGGACGTCGCTGGCATCCCCTTCATCGCGCAGGTTCTGTCGGGCGTAACGGGCAAGGATCTGCCCGCGCTGGTCGATCAGTTCAAGGACAAGATCGGAAGCGGCGCGGTCTTGCTGATTGCAGATACCGGTGACAAGGCTGCCGTGGCCGCCGGCGTCACCACGGATCTGACCGGCAAACTCTCCGCCGTGGACATCGTAAAGTCGGTTGTGGTCGAATTGGGCGGCAAGGGCGGCGGCGGGCGCCCCGATATGGCCCAGGGCGGCGCGCGCGATGTGGCCAATGCCGATGCGGCGATTGCAGCGGCGGAACAGGTTTTGAAAGGATAGATCAATGGGAGCACTCTGGATCGCCCATGTCACCGTCACCGACGACGAGGCATATGGCAAATACGCAGCCCTTGCGACCGAGGCGATTGCTGCTCACGGTGGTCACTTCATCGCGCGTGGCGGCAGGTTCGTGCAGCTGGAAGGGCAGGCGCGCCCGCGCAATGTCGTCGCCAGGTTTCCATCCGTCGAAGCGGCCGAAAACTGCTATAACTCCCCAGAATATCAGCGGGCGCTGAGCCACGCGCGGGATGCGTCCGAGCGTGAACTGATGGTCATCGAAACCTCCGAAGACTAGCCTTCCGGCCTGCGCGCACCGAATCGTTCCCCGCAGTGAAGCGCCCATTTTTTGGGCGGTTTCTTGCCGATAAGCTTGGGGCCGGGACGCAGCTCTGCGCGCAATAATCTGACTTTTAAGTATTTTTCAAAGTCACAAAATTACTCTAAAAGCCCGTCTGGACAGAGGCCCGGTGCCCCTGCATTCTTGGTATGCGGGAATTTTCCGGCATTTTTTCAAAATCTATTTTCGACGGCGACCGGAATTTTCTTTCCGCATTTTTCGCAAAAATACTTTATTGGAAGGACTTTAAAATGGCTGACAAAAGCAAAGGCAGTGGCGGCGACGGCGGCCGCCAACCCGAAATGGACGCCACCGAAGGCAACATGTCCACCCCCATGATCGCGATGCAGACCACCGACGATGGATCGGATGAGCTTTGGACCGCGGCAGAAATGGAAGACGCCACGCCCTGCGATATCATCGAGATTGACGACGACGATCTGGCAGAGGATGAGGCCCCTGCGGAAACGCAGGACGCGGGTGGTGGCACCGTCGTCGAAGGCGGCGCACCGGATGACGATGCCGAGGCCGCCGAGGAAGACACCCAGGCCACCTCGGGCGGATACAACTACCCCGGCCCCTTCACGCGGTACGAGGTTTTCACCCCCTACACCCAGTATCCCTATCGGGCCATGGGCAAGTTGTTCTTCAAACGGGGCGGGCGCAATTTCGTCTGCTCTGCCTCTTCGGTTGGCAACAACGCGATCTACTCTGCCGGGCACTGCCTGCATGCGGGCAACAATTCCTCCAGCGGGTGGGCCACCAATGTGGTCTTTGTACCGGCCTATCGCGATGGGCAGGCGCCCTATGGCCAATGGCAGGCCAAGCAACTTTTCGTTCGGACGTCGTGGTACAAACATGGCATCTCAAAGGGCCTCGCGCAGGATATGGGGGCCGCGGTTCTGCATAAGAGGAACGGCAAGAAGATCAGCCAGGTCGTCGGCTGGCTTGGCTTTGCGTGGAACTGGTCAAAGTATCAGCATTGGTGTCAGTACGGCTATCCGGCTGCATCCCCCTTCAACGGACGCCGCCTGATCGCCAACCATTCCTCCTTTGCCTATCATGGCAGTGTCGGTGCGAACCCCAAGCCCATTGGCGTCGGCAGCGATCTGACGGGGGGGTCCTCGGGCGGGCCATGGGTGCTGAAGTTCGGCACGTCGAACTATCTCAACGGCGTGAACAGTTATCGCCGCAGCTCGAAACCGCAGGAAATGTACTCGCCCTACTTCAACAACAACGCCAAATCGTTGTTTGATACGGTGCGCAACATTAACTGATCTGTATGACCTTTTCTGCCCCGGCGCGTTGGGTCGGGGCAGGTTCGCATAGAAAGGACGTCAGATATGCACAGCTCAGGTGGCAACAAAGGCTCCCCCTCCCAGCCAGAGCAGAAGCCCTGGACCAAAAAGGAGATGGAGGAGGCAGAACCGCTCCCGATGCCTTCACCGGAAGATGAGGGCGACGGGAAGGAACCAAAGAAAAAGTGACGCTTAGCTGGCTCTGGCCATGCGTTTGCGTTCATGCGGATCCAGATAGCGTTTGCGCAGACGGATCGCATTCGGCGTGACCTCGACCAACTCGTCATCGTCGATGTAGGCGATGGCTTCCTCCAGCGACAGCGTGATCGGCGTGGTCAGCCGCACCGCCTCATCGGTGCCGGAGGCCCGCACGTTCGTCAGCTTCTTGCCCTTGAGCGGGTTCACTTCGAGATCGTTCTCCCGGCTATGCTCGCCGATGATCATGCCCGTATAGACATCCGCCTGAGCGCCGATCATCATCCTGCCACGCTCTTCCAGGTTCCAGAGCGCATAAGCCACCGAAGAGCCGTTTTCCATAGAGATCAGCACACCGGCGCGACGCCCGGGGATCGGCCCCTTATGCGGTGCCCAGCCGTGAAAGACCCGGTTCAGCACGCCGGTCCCGCGCGTGTCGGTCAGGAACTCGCCGTGATAGCCGATTAACCCGCGAGATGGCACATGCGCCACGATCCGGGTCTTGCCTGCGCCTGCCGGTTTCATCTCCACGAGCTCGCCGCGCCGAACGCCGGTGATTTTTTCAATCACAGCGCCGGAGTATTCATCGTCCACGTCGATGGTGGCTTCTTCGATGGGCTCGTGACGCTGGCCGTCGATGTCCTGAAACAGAACCTGCGGGCGGGAAATGCTGAGCTCGAACCCTTCGCGGCGCATGTTTTCGATAAGTACGCCCATCTGCAATTCACCACGGCCTGCGACCTCGAAAGCCTCGCCGCCGGGGGTATCGCTGATCTTGATCGCGACGTTGGATTCCGCCTCTTTCATCAGGCGTTCGCGGATCACACGGGATTGCACCTTTTTGCCATCCCGGCCCGCCAGCGGGCTGTCGTTGATGCCGAAGGTGACCGTGATGGTGGGCGGATCAATGGGCTGCGCGGGCAGGGCCTCCGTTACCTGCGGGGCAACGATACTGTCGGCCACGGTGGCCTTGGACATGCCGGCAAGGCTGACGATATCGCCCGCTTCGGCCAGGTCGATCGGCTGTTGCGTCAGGCCCCGGAAAGCGAGGATTTTGGTGACGCGGAAATTTTCCACCTGATCCCCGTCCCGTGACAGCGCCTTGACCGTCTCACCAGCCTTGAGCGTGCCGGATTCGACACGGCCCGTCAGGATACGGCCAATGAAAGGATCCGCGCCAAGGGTGGTTGCCAGCATCCGGAAAGGTGCCTCACGTTGTTCCACCTGCGTCGGGGCAGGGACGTGATCCACCACCAGATCGAAGAGGGCGGACAGATCCTCGCGCGGTCCGTCCAGCTCCATATCCGCCCAGCCATTGCGGCCAGAGGCATACATCGCCGGGAAATCCAGTTGGTTGTCATCTGCGCCAAGGTTGGCAAAAAGATCGAAACACTCATCCAGCGCCCGGTCAGGCTCCGCATCCGGCTTGTCGACCTTGTTCAGCACCACGATGGGACGCAGTCCCAGTGCCAGCGCCTTGGAGGTCACGAATTTGGTCTGCGGCATGGGCCCTTCGGCAGCATCCACAAGCAGCACAACGCCGTCCACCATGGACAGGATACGCTCGACCTCGCCGCCGAAATCCGCGTGTCCGGGCGTGTCGACAATGTTGATCCGCGTGCCTTTCCATTCGACAGACGTGGCCTTGGCCAGGATGGTGATCCCGCGCTCCCGCTCCAAATCATTGCTGTCCATCGCGCGTTCTGTCGTGGCCTGATTTTCGCGATAGGTGCCGGATTGCTTGAGCAGTTCGTCCACCAGCGTCGTCTTGCCGTGGTCAACGTGAGCGATGATTGCGATGTTGCGCAGGTCCATGAAGAGAGCCTTTGAAATGGGAAAGACACGCCTGAGCGTGCGGGTTGGGGCGCGCATACCCCGCTGCGGCGCAGAATGCTAGGGGAAATCGCCGCTGGTTAATGCGACGTGGTGGCCGAAAAGAGATGGATCACGGCGATCCCGCCGATGATCATCGCCAGCCCCAGCACTGCAGGCCCGTCGAGCCTTTGGCCGAAGATCACAAAGCCGATGGAGGCGATACAGACAATGCCGAGCCCGGACCAGATCGCGTAGACCACCCCCACCGGCATGAACCGCAGGGTCAGCGCCAAAAGGTAGAACGAGATGCCATAGGCCACCACCACAAGCACCGAGGGCCAGAACCGGCTGAACTGGGCGGAGGCCTGCAGCGCCGTTGTTCCGATGGTTTCCATCACAACCGCAGCGATCAGATAGAGGTAGTGTGGCGGCATATGAAAACCCTTGCTAGAGAGGTAGTTGCGAGGTGTCCTTGATCTGCTCCATCACGAAGCTGGCAGAGACATCCGACAGCGGCACACGTTTGATCAACGCCTGATAAAGCCGATCATAATCCGGCATATCCGCCACGCGCGCCCGGATCAAATAGTCGAGGTCCCCCGACATTCTGTAGACGCCGAGGATTTCCGGCATGGCGCGGGTGGCTTTGCGAAAGGCCTCCAGCCAGTCAGGCGCATGGGCGTTCGTGCGGATCATGATGAAAACCATCAGCCCAAGGCCAACTTTGTCGGGATCAAGTACGGTGACGCGTTTGGCGATCACGCCGGATTTTTCCAGCGCCTTGATGCGCCGCCAGCAGGCGTTTCGGCTGAGGTGCACAGCCTCGCCCAATGCATCCAGTGGCATGCTGGCATCCTGCTGCAAATGGGAGAGGATTCGGCGGTCCGTTTCATCGATTGTCATCATGATCGGAGCTTATGGTTGAAAAAATCCCGCAGTCAATCTATCTCGCGTAGCAAATTGGGACAAATTCCCCTGATCCATTCGATATATGTATCGAAACACAACAGGAGGCCCCCATGTTCCAGCGCATTTTCCTTTCTCACCCGGCAACCGTCGATGAGACGTTCTTTCAGCACATGCTCTTTGCCCTGCGGTTCGCCCTATCGCTGTTTGCAGCCGCCGGTGCGGCGCTTGTGCATGCGTTTGTGCCCTGCCTCTTTGAGAAGACGGCCAGCCGGATCATCACCCGCCTCTATGGACGCATCCACAATCGGGGACACTGATGTGTCGCTGGGCCGCCTATCACGGCGCGCCGATCTTCCTGTCCGAGATTCTGACGGCCCCCGCGCACTCGCTGATCATTCAGTCGCGGGCTGCCACCGAATGCAAGACGACGATCAACGCGGACGGCTTCGGGCTGGCGTGGTATGATAAACGGCCGGAGCCGGGCCTTTACCGGGATGTTTACCCGGCGTGGTCCGATCCCAACCTGGCGGCTCTCGCTGATCAGGTGCAATCGCCGCTGTTTCTGGCCCACGTGCGGGCCTCCACCGGCACGGCGACCAGCCGCAACAACTGCCATCCCTTCGTGCAGGGGCGCTGGTCCTTCATGCACAACGGGCAGGTGGGCGGTTTTGAACACTTCCGCAAATCCGCCGATATGATGATTGATGACGCCCTCTATTCGGCGCGACGCGGCGCCACGGACAGCGAGGCCCTGTTCCTGATTGCCTGCGCCCTAGGGCTCGATGATGATCCGCGTGGCGCGTTGGAGGCTGCGGTGGGAAGGCTGCAGTCCATGGCCGCGGGATTTGGTTTTAAGGGGCCGCTCATCCGCTGCACGGCGGCGCTCTCGGATGGCGAGACACTCTACGCGATCCGCTACGCGTCTGATCACCTCGCCCCGTCGCTTTACTATCAATGGCACGACGCCCGTCGCGGCTGGGCTGTCGTTTCCGAACCCTATGAAGAAGATGCCGCTGAGTGGCACGCCGTTCCTGCGGGGAGTTTCTGTCGCTTCACCAAAGACGCGGTCGAGATTTCAGATTTTGCCCCTCCACAACCGGCGCAGGTGGCATGAAAAAAGGGGCTGCGTTGCCACAGCCCCCCACATACCTGAATGACGAGAGCCTCAGCCGACAAGCGCCTTGTTGAGGTTTTCGTCCACTTTTTCCAGAAAACCCATGGTGGTCAGCCATTTCTGGTCGGGCCCGACCAGCAGGGCAAGATCCTTGGTCATGAAGCCGCTTTCCACGGTATCCACGATGACCTTTTCCAGCGTCTCGGCAAAGTTCATCAACGGCATATTGTCGTCCAGCTTCGCACGGTGCTTGAGGCCGCCAGTCCAAGCGTAGATCGACGCGATGGAGTTGGTCGAGGTCGCTTCGCCTTTTTGGTGCTGGCGATAATGACGGGTAACGGTACCATGCGCCGCTTCGGCCTCGACCGTCTGGCCATCGGGGGTCATCAGCACGGAGGTCATCAGGCCAAGGCTGCCAAAGCCCTGCGCCACGGTGTCTGACTGCACATCACCGTCGTAGTTCTTACAGGCCCAGACGTAGCCGCCGTTCCACTTCATCGCACAGGCGACCATATCGTCAATCAGGCGGTGTTCGTATGTGATGCTAGCGGCCTTGAATTTCTCTTCGAATTCTGTCTCGTAGATGTGCTGGAAAAGCTCAAGGAACCGGCCATCGTATTGCTTGAGGATCGTGTTCTTGGTCGACAGGTACACCGGCCAGCCAAGCGACAGACCATAGTTCATGGACGCGCGGGCGAAGTCGATGATCGACTGGTCGAGGTTGTACATCGCCATGGTCACACCGGCGCCGGGCGCGTCGAAGACTTCCTTTTCGATCTCGGTGCCGTCGTCCCCCACGAATTTGATCGTCAGCTTGCCCTTGCCGGGAAATTTGAAGTCCGTGGCGCGGTACTGGTCGCCGAAGGCATGACGGCCAACCACGATGGGCTTGGTCCAGCCGGGCACAAGGCGCGGCACGTTCTTGCAGATAATCGGCTGGCGGAAGATCACACCGCCGAGGATGTTGCGGATGGTGCCGTTGGGCGAGCGCCACATCTGTTTCAGGCCGAACTCCTCGACCCGCGCCTCGTCCGGCGTGATGGTGGCACATTTCACGCCAACCCCGAATTCCTTGATCGCATGGGCGGCATCGACGGTGATCTGGTCATCGGTCTCGTCGCGTGCCTCGATACCGAGGTCGTAGTACTTCAGGTCTACATCCAGATAAGGCAGAATGAGTTTCTTCTTGATGAAGTCCCAGATGATCCGGGTCATCTCATCGCCGTCGAGTTCAACGACGGGGTTGTCTACCTTGATCTTTGTCATGGAGTTCTCCTGCGTGGGGGTTCGAGTCAGCCTGCGCGCGGTGTAGCGCAGATGACTGCGGTTTAAAAGAATGTATACATATGTATACCAAACCAAAATCTTGAAAATGCGACTGATTGGCGCCGAAAGCGATGTTCAGGCGCGCAGGCGGTCGAAATAAGCGGCAAGCTTGGGGCGCAGCCAGCCCCAGATAACAGGTGCGCCGCGCTGCATCGGGGTGCCGACCCTTGTGTCGAGCTGGTCGAGCGTGACGCCGTAGGCGCGCCATGACCCGCCGCCGTTTTCCATATTCGCGAGCGGTGTAGTCAATCGGTCGATGGCCTTGCCAAACCGCGCATCCGGGGTTTCAGCCGCTTCGAATTCATCCCAAAGCGCTCGGTAGGTCGTGGCCTGATCGTGCGGCAAAAGACCAAAAAGACGATCCGCAGCCGCCCGTTCCGCCGCGTCCTGGGCCACTGTATCCACATTACCGTGGATAGGGTTGTCACCCGCGTCGATCTCCACCAGATCATGGATCAGCAGCATCTTCAGAACCCGGTCAATGGACACACCCTCCGGCGCGTGGTCGGCCAGCACAAAGGCGTGCAGCATCACGTGCCAGGAATGCTCGGCGGAGTTCTCGAACCGGCTGTTGTCGTGCAGGCGCGAAGCACGCAGGACGGATTTCAGCCGGTCCGCTTCGTTCAGAAAGACGATCTGCGCCGCCAGACGGTCACCCATCCTTCGGGGGCTCCAGACTGCGGGCCATCTCGTCCTTGATCGTCTTGAGCATCTCACGCGCCCGCTGTTCAGCGCGGCGCACACGCACCGCCGTCAGATAGGCCTCTTCCATGGTCTGCGACGAGCCACCGATGGTATCGGCGACACGTTGCACAAAGGCATCGTCGCCCGTTGCGTTGATGATCTTGAGGCTTTCCAGCGCCAGTTCGTCCGCGACGTCTTCGACAATCCCCATAAGCCTACCGCGTTGTCTCTGTCAGGCGGCGCTTCACGTAGGATGTCGTCGTGTCGATCAATGTGTCTATGTGCGGTTCTTCAAAAAAGTGCCCGGCACCGTCGACCTGTTCGTGAGTGATGGTGATGCCCTTTTGCTCATGCAGCTTTGCCACCAGCGATTCCGTATCGCTGGGCGGTGCGACACGGTCGGCGGTGCCGTTGATGATCAGGCCCGAGGCGGGGCAGGGGGCGAGGAAGGAGAAGTCGTACATGTTCGCGGGCGGGGCCACCGAGATGAAGCCCGTGATCTCGGGGCGGCGCATCAGAAGCTGCATCCCGATCCACGCACCAAATGAAAAACCCGCTACCCAACAGTGTTTGGAGTTGTTATTCATCGACTGCAAGTAATCGAGCGCGGAGGCCGCGTCAGACAGCTCGCCAATCCCCTGATCATACTCCCCCTGGCTGCGCCCGACACCGCGGAAATTGAACCGCAGCACGGTAAAGCCCATGTTGTAGAAGGCGTAATGCATCCGATGCACGATCACATGGTTCATCGTGCCGCCGAACTGCGGATGCGGATGCAGGATGATGGCGATGGGCGCATCCCGTTCTTTTTGGGGGTGGTAGCGGCCTTCGAGGCGGCCTTCGGGTCCGGGAAAAATGACCTCGGGCATGGGCGTCCCTGTAACAATGTCTACGTGAGCCTTGCGAAATCTTGACGGCTTCGCTCAGGCACTTTAGAACGGTTCTAATTCTCGCGCGCTTCGCGTGTCGGAGTGCGAAATCTGGACTTAGGCATTTAATTGCCCCGCGTCAATCAATTGCAGGCCAGACCGGCCGGGGGAGGGTTCCGCCGTGAAACTATCAACGAAGGGACGCTATGCGATGGTCGCCCTGGCAGATATCGCCCTGCAGCCCGAAGGCAGCCTGATCACGCTGGGTGAAATTGCCGAGCGTCAGGCGATTTCGCTGCCCTATCTGGAACAGCTTTTCGTGAAGCTGCGGCGGGCGGAGCTGGTATCTTCTGTACGCGGTCCGGGTGGCGGCTACCGGCTGGCGCAACGCCCCTCCGACATCCGGGTCGTGGATGTGCTGGCCGCCGTCGATGAGACGGTCGATGCGATGCACAAGGGTGCAGGCGCGTCGGGCGGGGCCTCGGGCAGCCGGGCGCAATCGCTGACAAACCGGCTCTGGGAGGGGCTTTCGGCCCATGTCTACGTGTTTCTGCATCAAACCCGGCTCTCCGATGTGGTCGCCAATGAGTTGGCGCCATGCCCGGCGGTGCCGATCCTCTTTGATGTCGTGGATGAATAAGCAATATGGGATGCCTGCCGCGTTACCCCGCTAAAAAAGGATAGAAGCATGCGCCGCGTGTATCTTGATCACAACGCAACCGCTCCTCTGCGTCCCGAAGCGCGGGACGCGATGCTTGCGGCCATGGATATCGTCGGCAACCCCTCCTCCGTGCACGCCGAGGGCCGCGCGGCCAAGGCATTGGTCGAGCGCGCGCGGGGACAGGTGGCAGCACTGGTCGGCTGTGCGCCGGGGGAAGTTGTTTTTACGGGCTCTGCGACAGAGGCTGCGGCCCTGGGCCTGCACGCAGGTCCGGGCATTGCAGACGGGCCGGTTGCGTTCGAGGCAGCGGGTATTGAGCACGATTGCGTGTCGCTGCTATGCATGGAGACCTTGCGTGCAGATGAAAACGGGCGCGTGTCGGGATTTGAACGTCCCGACACCGTGGCCTTGCAAGCCGCCAATTCCGAGACGGGCGTAATCCAGGACGTGCCGCTGGGCCTTGGGTTTTCTGACATCGTTCAGGCAGCTGGAAAAATCCCAGTCGATTTTGCGCAAAGCGGGGCCCGCATGGCGATCCTGTCAGCCCACAAGCTGGGCGGGCCAAAGGGCATTGGCGCGCTGATTGTGCGGCGCGGCATGGATGTGTCCGCGCTCGTGCGGGGCGGCGGCCAGGAGATGGGACGACGCTCCGGCACTGAGAACGTCATCGGCATCGCCGGATTCGGTGCGGCGGCAGAGGCGGCGGCACGGGATGTGGCGGCGGGCAGGTGGGAAGAAATCGAAGAACTTAGAAAGATTCTAGAAAACACCCTTGCAGCTTCGACAAATGCAACTATTTTTGTCGGGAAAGGCGCAAACCGCCTGCCGAACACCTCTTGTTTCGCCACGCCGGGCTGGAAAGGCGAGAGCCAGGTGATCCAGATGGACCTTGCAGGTTTTGCCATTAGCGCAGGGTCTGCCTGTTCCAGCGGCAAGGTGCGCGCAAGCTCTGTTTTGCGCGCAATGGGCTACGATGAAGAGACGGCCAGCAGCGCCATTCGGGTGTCGCTGGGATTAAATAACACCGCCGAGGATGTGCAGCGATTTGCTGAGGTCTGGCTGGCGAAAGAACGTAAATTTCGCGCCCGGGCGGCGTGAGTTTTGGAGGGAAAGATGGCTGCACTGGACCAACCTTTGGACGAAGTACAAGTCAAGGAAGGCGTCGATCAGGAGACCGTGGATGCGGTGCGCGAGGTCGGTGGCAAGTATAAATATGGCTGGTCCACGGACATCGAAATGGAGTACGCGCCCAAGGGCCTCTCGCCCGATATCGTGCGCCTGATTTCCGAGAAGAACGAAGAGCCGGAGTGGATGACCGAATGGCGCCTGGCCGCCTACGAGCGCTGGTTGCAGAAGAAAGAGCCCAAGTGGGCGATGGTGGATTACCCGGAGATCGATTTCCAAGACCAATACTACTACGCGCGCCCTAAATCGATGGAGGTCAAGCCCAAGTCGCTGGACGAGGTCGACCCCAAACTGCTGGAAACATACAAGAAGCTCGGCATTCCGCTGAAAGAGCAGATGATCCTCGCCGGCGTTGAAGGTGCTGAGGAACTGGGTGACGAGCCGCGCAAGGTGGCCGTGGATGCGGTGTTCGATTCCGTCTCGGTCGGCACGACCTTTCAGGACGAGCTGAAGAAAGCGGGCGTGATTTTCTGTTCGATTTCCGAGGCGATCAAGGAACATCCGGAGTTGGTGAAGAAATACCTCGGCACCGTCGTGCCGGTCAGCGACAACTACTATGCAACGCTGAACTCGGCGGTCTTTTCGGATGGATCGTTTGTCTATGTGCCGCCGGGCGTGCGCTGCCCCATGGAGCTGTCGACCTATTTCCGGATCAATGCGGAGAATACAGGCCAGTTTGAACGCACGCTGATCATCGCCGACAAGGGATCGTATGTGTCCTATCTGGAAGGCTGCACCGCCCCGCAGCGCGACATCGCACAGCTGCACGCGGCGGTCGTTGAGATCATCGTCGAGGAAGATGCAGAGGTGAAGTATTCCACCGTGCAGAACTGGTATCCCGGTGACGAGAACGGCAAGGGCGGCATCTATAACTTTGTGACCAAACGCGCCGATTGCCGGGGCGACCGCGCCAAGGTGATGTGGACGCAGGTCGAGACCGGCTCGGCCGTGACCTGGAAGTACCCCAGCTGCATTCTGCGCGGGGATGACACGCAGGGTGAGTTCTACTCGATTGCCATCGCCAACAACATGCAGCAAGCCGATACCGGCACCAAGATGGTGCATCTGGGCAAGCGCACGAAGTCGCGGATCGTGTCCAAGGGCATCTCGGCGGGCAAGGCGCAGAACACCTATCGCGGGCTGGTCTCGATGCACCCGAAAGCCAAGGAGTCGCGCAACTATACACAGTGTGACAGCCTGCTGATCGGAGGCGACTGCGGCGCCCATACAGTGCCGTATATCGAGGTGAAGAACAATTCGTCTCGTGTGGAGCATGAGGCGACGACCTCCAAGGTGGATGACGATCAGCTGTTCTATTGCCGCTCGCGCGGGATGGACGAGGAAGAGGCCGTGGCGCTGGTGGTCAACGGGTTCTGCAAGGACGTGCTGCAGGCGCTGCCGATGGAGTTTGCCATGGAAGCGCAGCAACTGGTGGCGATTTCGCTGGAGGGGTCAGTTGGGTGAGACGCGACGACGACTTTGCGCGCGATCTGCTTTTTCGAATGGAGGCGCAAGACGACTACTACTTCATGAACGTGGAGACGCTGGACTCGGACCTTGACGACCAAAAGGAGCGCTACCATTTATTGCTGCTTGAGGATGCTGGCCTGGTAGTTCGAGCAACGTCTGCTGCACATTCCTTCCGCCTGACCAACAGTGGTCATGACTTCATCGAAGTAACGCGCAATGACACTGTATGGATTAGGGTCAAGGACGTGGCTGCAAACGCCGGTGGCGCGACTTTGAAAATGCTTGGAGAAATCGCAGTTCAACTTGCCAAGAGAAAACTCCTCGAGGCGACAGGGATGGAAATCTAGTATGATCCTCACCACCACAAACACCATCGAAGGGCGCCGTATCACGGCCTATCACGGCATTGTTGTGGGCGAAGCGATCATGGGCGCGAATATCGTGCGGGATTTCTTTGCCTCCGTGACGGATGTGATCGGCGGTCGCTCGGGCGCTTACGAGAGCAAGCTGAAAGACGCCCGCGACGAGGCCATGCATGAGATCGAAGAACGTGCCGCCGCACTGGGGGCGAATGCCGTGGTCGGCATCGACCTCGACTATGAGGTGATCGGGGACTCCATGCTGATGGTCTCCGTATCCGGCACCGCCGTGACGATCACCTGAACAAAAAGATATAACACGCTGAACAAGAACACTTTCCGCCTGCCGGAACCGATAGAAGGACGAACGAAATGCTGAGCATCAAGAACCTGCACGTGAAACTGGAAGAAGAGGACAAGCAGATCCTCAAAGGTGTCGATCTGGAGATCGAAGCGGGCAAGGTGCACGCGATCATGGGGCCGAATGGTTCGGGTAAATCGACACTTTCCTACGTGCTGTCCGGCAAGGATGGCTACGAGGTGACCGATGGCACCGCGATGCTGGAAGGCGCGGACGTTTTGGAGATGGAGCCTGAAGAACGCGCTGCTGCTGGCCTGTTCCTGGCATTTCAATACCCTGTCGAAATTCCCGGCGTGGGCAACATGACCTTCCTGCGCACTGCCGTGAACGCACAGCGCAAGGCGCGCGGCGAAGAAGAGATGTCCGCCGCCGACTTCCTCAAGGCCGTGCGTGCACGCGCCAAGGAGCTGAAAATCGACGCCGACATGCTGAAACGCCCGGTCAATGTCGGTTTCTCCGGGGGTGAGAAGAAACGCAATGAAATCCTGCAGATGGCGATGCTGGAGCCCCGGATGTGCATTCTGGATGAAACCGATTCCGGCCTTGATGTCGATGCGATGAAACTGGTGTCCGAAGGGGTGAACGCACTGCGCTCCGAAGGGCGTGGTTTTCTGGTGATCACCCACTATCAGCGGTTGCTGGATCACATTAAGCCGGACGTGGTGCACATCATGGCCGACGGCAAGATCGTCAAATCCGGGGGCCCGGAGCTGGCGCTGGAAGTCGAGAATAACGGCTACGGCGATATCCTTGCAGAGGTGGCGTGATGGCTGACGCTGCAGAAAAAATCTCCACCACCGACGCGCGTCTTGGCGGCTTGTCCCTGCCTGTCGGAGGCTGGTCCGAGGCGGCGCGCAAGGACGCCTTGGCGCGCGTGCAGGCAATGAGTCTGCCGGAGCGTCGGGATGAATACTGGAAGTACACCCGCCCGGACACGCTGACCCAAGCTGGTGCTGTCCCCGCCGCGCTCTTTGACAACGATGAGGCACCGATCTTTGGCGACATGGACCGTCTGAACATCGTCTTCGTGGACGGGGTGTTTGATCGGCAAGCCTCTGACGATTTGAGCCTCGAAGGGGTGACCATCGACCGGCTGGCCGAGGCAAAAACCGACATCCACTGGGCGCGCGACCTCTACGGCGTATTGGAAGCCAAAGGGCAAAACCCCGTGCCGCGCCCGCTGGCCGCGCTCAACACGGCTTTTGCGAGCGATGGGGTTGTGATTCATGTGACTGGCAAACCGTCCAAGCCGATCAATCTGACCTATCACCACCGGTCTGAAACCTCGGACGCGATCCTGCATCACGTGATCCGCGTGGATGCAGGCGCGGAAGTGACCGTGCTGGAAAGCGGCCCAGCGGCGGCGCGGTTCAACAAATGCATGGAGGTGGACGTGGCCGATGGCGCGACCTTCCACCACGTGCGCGCGCAGGGCAGGGACCACGAGCGTCGCGCGGCCACCCATATCTTTGCCCGGCTGGGCACGGAATCGGTGTTCAAATCCTTCACCCTGACCGCCAACGGCGTGCTGACCCGCAACGAATGCGTCATCGAGCTGACCGGTGACGACGCGGTGGCCCATGTTGCAGGGGCCTGCGTGGGCGACGGCGATTTTCATCACGACGATACGGTTTTCATCACCCATGACGCGGTGAATTGTGAGAGCCGTCAGGTGTTCAAAAAGGTGCTGCGCAACGGTGCCACGGGCGTTTTCCAGGGTAAAATTCTGGTCAAGAAAGACGCCCAGAAGACGGACGGGTACCAGATCAGCCAATCGCT
The DNA here is from genome assembly GCF_947492555.1 of uncultured Roseobacter sp. Taxonomy (GTDB): domain Bacteria; phylum Pseudomonadota; class Alphaproteobacteria; order Rhodobacterales; family Rhodobacteraceae; genus Roseobacter. Next base: position 895,949 of record NZ_CANLNE010000003.1, on the reverse strand, counting down.
GCTGCTGGATGAAGACAGCCAGTTCCTCGCCAAGCCGGAGCTGGAGATTTACGCCGATGACGTGGCCTGCTCGCACGGCAGCACCTCCGGCGCGATCGATGAGGATGCGCTGTTTTATCTGCGGTCGCGTGGGGTGCCGGAAGGACCAGCAACGGACCTACTGACGCTGGCCTTCCTTGCAGAAGCGGTGGAAGAGATCGAGAACGAAGACCTGCGCGACGAGATCAACGACCGCCTTGCCGCCTGGCTGGAACGGCATCGAAGCTAATGGCGGTCACGCGCAATATCACGGCAACCTATCGCAACCCGGGCAAAGCACTGCGCGGGTTGCTGTCCCTTGGGCAGCGTGAAGACCGGGCCCTGGCCTATCTGATGGCCGGCTGCGTGGTCGTGTTTATCGCGCAACTCCCGCGTCTGGCCCGCGAGGCGCATCTGACGGGGGAAGAGCTGGACATGCTGATGGGCGCGTCCCTCATGGCATGGGTCTTCATCGCCCCACTGCTGCTGTACTGCCTTGCGGCACTATCGCATCTTGTGGCCAGGTTGTTTCGGGGGCAAGGCAGTTACTATGGCGCCCGGCTTGCCCTTTTTTGGGCCTTGCTGGCCGCCTCACCGCTGATGCTGCTGAACGGGCTGGTGGCAGGGTTCATCGGGCCGGGCCTGGAGTTACAGGTTGTTGGCCTTGCATGGCTTGTCATTTTCCTGTGGTTCTGGATCAGTGGACTGATTGCTGCAGAAGGACGCGCCGCGTGATCTCGACCGTAAACTGGCCACAACTGGCCCTGCTGACCGTGCGCACGCCGAAAGAGGCCGCCGCCATCATCATGAGCTGGCAGCTGCCGCGAAAAGAGCTATGGATGGCCGCCGCCCTGGTCGCGATCCTCAGCACCTTTATGTCGACCCTGTCGAACATGCTGCTTCCGGTGCCCGAACCACTGGCCGGCATGGTAAACAACCCCTTCACCCTCTTCATGATCGTCGCCGGTGGATTTGTCGTTACCGTCCACGCGCTGTTCTGGACGGGTCGTGCCATGGGCGGGTCCGACGATATGAGCGATCTGCTGGCACTCCTTGTCTGGCTGCAGATTCTGCGCTTGGCGGCACAGGTGCTTGTGCTGCTCAGCGTCCTCTTGATACCCGTCCTCGCCGGTTTTTTCGTTCTGATCGTCGGCATCGCAACGATCTGGATTTTCCTCAATTTCATCAGTGTGGGATTGCAGCTGAACTCCCTTATGAAAGCACTGTTCGTGCTGCTTGCTGGCGCGGTGGCCATGTCCCTCGGGTTTTCCCTATTGCTATCCTTGATCGGCGTCAGCGCGCTCGGAGTACCTGCCAATGTATGATGTCACCAAAATTCGCGCCGACTTTCCGATCCTCAGTCGGGAGGTGAATGGCAAGCCGCTGGTTTATCTGGACAATGGCGCCTCTGCGCAGAAACCGCAGGTGGTCATCGACGCCATTAGCAACGCCTATTCCAACGAATACGCCAATGTGCACCGCGGCCTGCATTTCCTGTCAAACCTTGCGACAGACAAATATGAGAGCGTGCGCGGTGTGATTGCCCGATTCCTGAACGCCGGATCAGAGGATGAGATCGTGCTGAATTCAGGCACAACCGAAGGCATCAACATGGTGGCCTACGGTTGGGCGATGCCACGGCTGGAGGCGGGTGACGAGATCGTGCTCAGCGTGATGGAACACCACGCCAATATCGTGCCCTGGCACTTTTTGCGCGAACGCCAGGGGGTCGTGCTGAAATGGGTGGATGTGGACAGCACCGGCTATCTTGATCCGCAGGCCGTGATCGATGCCATTGGCCCCAAAACCAAACTGGTCGCCGTGACACATCTGTCGAATGTACTGGGCACACGGGTGGACGTGAAGACAATCTGTCAAGAAGCCCATGCCCGGGGGGTCCCCGTGCTTATCGATGGCAGTCAGGCGGCAGTGCATCAACCGGTGGACGTCAGCGACATCGATTGCGATTTCTATGCGATCACCGGACACAAGCTGTATGGGCCCTCTGGTTCAGGCGCAATCTATGTGAAATCCGAACGGATGGCGGAAATGCGCCCCTTCATCGGCGGCGGGGACATGATCCGCGAGGTCAGCAAGGATGGCGTGATCTACAACGATCCACCGATGAAGTTCGAGGCGGGTACCCCCGGTATCGTGCAGACCATCGGTTTTGGCGTTGCCCTGGAATACATGATGGCGCTGGGAATGCAGAATATCGCGGCCTACGAGGACAGCCTGCGAGACTACACGGTTGAAAAACTCGGCGGTCTCAACTGGTTGCAAGTGCAGGGTACGACCCCCGACAAAGGTGCGATCTTCAGCTTCACGATGGAGGGGGCAGGGCACGCGCATGACATTTCCACCATCCTCGACAAGAAGGGCGTCGCCGTGCGCGCGGGTCAGCATTGTGTCGGTCCGCTGATGGCGCATATGGGCATACCGGCCAGCTGCCGCGCCTCCTTTGGGCTCTACAATACGCAAGCCGAGGTGGACGTGTTGGTCGAGGCGCTGGAACTTGCGCATGATCTTTTTGCCTGACGGTGCGGCGCTGGCTACAATGCAGGGATGATGCGACGAATCCTTATCACTCTCTGTCTTCTGGTCCTTCCCGGCATCGGTTTCGCGACTGATATCCAACCCGAGTCCGGAACGTGGTCAGGCGAGGTCACCTTCGACAGCCAGACCGGCTGTCCAGCCGAGATGGTCGGTCAGATGAAGCAGGCGCGGCAGGGGTACACCGGTCAGCAGATCACCTTTCCCGATCCCTTCGGGCCAGCTGTCTTCAAGGACATTGATCCTAATTTCACATGGCAGAAGATTGCGCCCAACATCTGGGAAGGCATTTTCAGTGACGTCCAGCAGACCGCAATTGGCACGATGACCGTGGTGTCGAAATCGATCATGGTGATCATCGCGCCCGATCAGATCAATCAACTTGCGGATCTGACCGTGGATTTGCCGCAAAGCATGGCGACCTCGATGGGAATGGCAACCACCACATGTCTCGTACGCTCCACCGTCTATCACAAACGTACTGGTCCCTGAGACGGTGATGTTTTGCCGTTGCGAGGCGGCATTTGTCCCGCTATACCGCGCATCAGTGGACCCTTAGCTCAGCTGGATAGAGCGCTGCCCTCCGAAGGCAGAGGCCAGAGGTTCGAATCCTCTAGGGTCCGCCACCATCTTCTCTTAAGAGTTTGATTTCAAGGGACTTCCCGTATCACTCGAGATTGTGTGGTGTCGTCTGCTCCACTTGATCCGCCGTGCCTTCCAACGGCAGTTGAGCACGACACGTGCACGTTACCCCCTACGGATAGATAGTCTCCGCTTCATACCCAGACCCGACAAAGGCCACCTCATGTGTCAGCGACGTGCCAAGTGAAGGCTAGAACACCGAACGGACACATCCTTGCTCCTGATCCGCGCTGCATCCAGGTCACAGCCTACCGGTTTTTCGGTCCAACGGCTTCCCATCCAAGGCATGCGGTGCACAACCAAAACTGTGCCTGACAGAACAGGCGGCAATTTCGACACGAACGGGACGGGGCAGCAAGTTAATGCCCTGCTGAGGCAGTTTACCCCGTTCCGGTAATGTCGATTTTTCCGACAACCTTCGCGCCGCTCTCTGTCGTCATGGTTTCGGCCTTTACATCCGCTTGAACATTGGATGTCGATGCGAACGTGACATTGTCACACTTCAAGCTGCCTTTGTGTCTTCCTTCAACAACAACAGTCTTTGCAGACACCGCACCGTCGACGGTCCCACCTGACCCGATGACCACTTCTGCAGCGGTGACGTCCCCTACAACACTTCCCTTGATCTCCAGATTTCCGTCACTTGACTTGATGTTGCCATCTATCGTCAGTTCGCCTTCAACTATTGAGTTAGCCACTTTGAATTCCTCTAAGGGGACAATCTTTGCGACAGTAGATTGGAAGCGATGTTTAGCACAGCATGCACAGCAATGAGCAGCCTTCTGAGCAAAAGGTCGCCATCAGGTGTGACCCGCCAGCTTGTGCGAGCAAGCAACAGATCGGGCGAGCGGAGACTTTTGCGAGACAAACCTGCCGGAGCCGCGTGGCCGCCATCGTGGACGCGGGGATCTAAACAGCCCATTCGAACGCATACCCGGCTGCAAGCGAGCCCAGAACGGCCAATACGAGATACAGCAGGAATGGCTTCAGTTTCAGGATAGGCGCAATGGCAAGGGCACCCCAGATGCTCACCACGCCACCCGAGATGAGAAAGGCCATGGCAGCTCCCTCCGACATACCGGTTTCTATCAGACCCCGCGTCAGCGGCAGCGCGGCGTAGCCGTCGATGTAGGCAGGCGCACCAACGAAGACCGCCGCCGGAATGGCCCACCACTGATCTTCACCGACATAGGCAGCGAGCGAGCCGGGAGTGAGTGCGGCGTTCAGTGCATATTCTGCGGCGAAGGCCGGGATCAGGCAAATCAGAATCAAACGTGTCGTGGCCCAGAACTGCTTGGCAAAGGACCGGCGCCGGGTATCGGTACGCCAGATCCAAGGATCAAATGTCTGCGCTTGGCCACACCGTGCGGCGCTCAATTGCCTGGCCATGCCATTGTCACGAAGCGCGTGCAGCGCCCAGGATGTGCGGGCGAAAAGTGTTGTAATCGCCCCGCCAAACACGCCTAAACAAAAAGCGGCGATGGTTTTGCCAACCGCAAAACTCAACCCGAGTGTTGCAGCCGTCGTCGCAAGCATGGCCGGGTCTGTGATTGGGGAGGACAACCAGAACGCCATGATCGGGGCCAGGGGCACACCAACGGCCAGCAACCCGGCCATCAACGGCAGGACTGTGACACCGCACACCGGTGTTATTGCACCAATCAGCGAAGCGGTCAGAACCGTACGTAACGTTCTGCCCTCAAAGGCACTTGCGATGCGGGAATCTGCCCCGCTCGCAATAATCCAGGCTGCGAGAACGATGCCCGGAATGACGATGGGGGCGACGACAACCAATCCCCACAGGACAAATGTGGCGGTCTCCAACAGGTAAGTCGGCCAGATGGCCCCGATGCCCACCAATGTGAGCACGCAGATGCCCCAAATTATCAGTTTCCTGCTTGAGCGTTTTTGAACAATGGTTTGATCAGTCACCGCAAACTCCTTTTGCTTGAAGTTACGGAAGCTCAAGCCATATATGAAACGCATAATTCATATTTCAGGTATCGAAAATTCAAATGGAAAATCTGGATAGTGATCTTTTGCGGACCTTCGTCGCCGTCGCCCGAGCCGGAAGCGTGACGGAAGGAGCAGAGCAGATACACCGATCCCAATCTGCAACAAGCCTGCAAATTAAACGCCTTGAAGTGATCGTCGGGCACCCTGTGTTCGAAAGACATGGCCGGGGCGTGGTATTGAGCGCCGTGGGCCGCCGCCTGTTACCAATTGCACAGGAGGTAACAAACCGTCTCGATGTGGCCTTGCGCGACCTCTCGAAGGAAGCTGTCACAGGCAAGCTCCGGATTGGCATTCCGGACGATCATGGCAGGACAAAGCTCGCGCATATCATTGCAGCATTCACACGTCAGCATCCGCATGTGGAACTTGATGTGACCTGTGCCCTCAGCACGGGGTTCCCCGGCGCGCTGGAAAAGGGAGCACTGGATCTTGCCATTTACGAAGTCCAAACTTTGGGTCCGCATGAAGAATTGCTATTCGAGGACCCAACCTGTTGGCTGTCTTCCACAAAGGTGGATTTCACAGCGTGCGATCCCCTTCCGCTCGCGGTTTTTGATCAAGCCTGCTGGTGGCGCGACGCGGCAATCGGATCACTTGAGAGCAGCGGGAAACCCTATCGTATCGTCTATTCCAGCCAAAGCGTCTCAGGTGTGCTCGCGGCGGTAGAGGCCGGGATTGCTGTCGGCCTTCTGGCGCGTTCGTCTCTTCATGCGGGCCTTTCGGTGGTCAGCGACCGCCTTGGATGTCACCCGACACCAACGTCCAAGTTGGTCATGGCGACGAACCGGTCGTCAGATGACGCCCCAATGTCGGCAATGAAGACTGTCATCCGTGATGCATTCCTGACCAGGTCCTGAAATGAGACCCTTCGGAAAACTAAGGCACCCACCGGCCTGAACCCAGGGCGGACCTCAGCCTCTGCAATGTCAAGTTTCCGCGAGGCGCGTCGAGCCAGCTGGTGATGTCGTCACAGGCCGACTACCCTCGCGAGCAAACTATTGGCGTAAAAGAGCAAAACATGTGGAAATCGGCATTGGCACTTGCGCTTCTCTTGACGCCGGCTCAGGCGTACATCCTGGATGGTGAAATTATCCGACAAAACGGTAGCGGGATGTTCGTCAAGCTGACCACGGATGAACCTTTCGCCGTGGGGTTCGATACTTTCGATGACGACAATCTTTATGGCTTTGACGAGGATCAAAATATCACCCTTGTAGAGCCAATCCGCGTCGACATCGGCGGGCTCAATGGGGTCATCCCGCAGGGGTCGATTATCGCAAGCCACTACGTTTTTTTTGATAGCTTGTCTGGCACCCAATATGGTTTTGTCTACTTCGATGCGCCTATTTTGGGCATTGCAGCGTTTCAAGGGACGATGGCCAGGACTGATTTTCTGGCCAATACTTCTGTAACCTACATCAGTCCTGAACTGCGTGGATTGGAGCAAGGCGACAGGGTGTGGGTGGATGAGCAAGACCCGCATAAGCTTTGGGTGTTTTGGGCGGGCTCCTCACCGGGTGACTATATTCGCGTCTTCACAGATCAATCTCCCAGCGCGCTGAACATGTAACTCTGCAATGACGGGAAATCTCCAAGTGCTACGGTGTTCAGAATGTCGGCTGTCCTTTCACGCGCGCTCTGACAGACACCGTGATCACCCTTGGCCTGATCAGTTTTCCGTGCAGGTTTTGGTTCCAAAGAAGCCTGTATGTTCGTCATTTTGCCTGTGATACAGACCAAATAGCGGCCTCTAATCCGCTAAACGGTGCGTGAAATCATCAATCGAGGACTGCATATCTAGGTAGTTTTGCCTAGGCAATTCTGCATATTCTACTGATAGGCGATGTCGGGCATAATGGCGCGTTCGCCTCAGTTCAGGACAGAAGCCTTGAAGACCCTTTTCCCATCGAACCGACCCATTTCCGGCGAGGAGGATGACACTCTTTTAGTGGAGCGCACGAACGCGGCGGGGATCAGTATTGACGTCCGAAGTGCACAAGCGCGGATACTGCCGCATCTCATGACGGCACAGCTGCAATCCACAGCGTCTTTTCTGTTCTCTTTTCAAGATCTTCAGTCCGCATACTCGCGTGATCTGCAAGGTACATCCGATACGCATGACGACATTCTGCAGGCGCAATCCTTGCTCTTGGCCACGCATGCCACGACACTGTACGACGTTCTCAGAATAGATGATATCTACACCCATCCGCTGATCCGTCACGGCGACCTTCTGTCAGGTCACAGGATACGATCGTTTGCCGCTGCGCCGTTGCGGGCACCGGAGAAACAGCTTATCGGGGTAATATGTACCGTCGATACAATCGAAAGATGGTGGAGCGCCCGCGATATCCGCATCATAAGGCGAATTGTCGCTCAATTCGAAGCCCGTCATCTTTCGCACTCCTGAAATTATGTAACATACAGGACAGAGGGTATCGAATGATTGCGGATCTCAGACCGAGATGACTAAAACCACAAAGATCGGGGGCAGGGCAGATGCATGCCGCACTAACGCGCGCGCAGCAGAAGCCGCAAACCCTGCATGCCAAAAGACCGACGTGGCTCCCTGCTTTTTAAACCGCATTCGCAGGCGGATAACTGCATGAAGCTCTCGCTGGGTCTCATGTTGGCGCTGTGTCTCGCCGGTTTGCAGTTCGTCGCTGTGACAATCGTGGTGTTTTCCTCTTTTCTCACCTCAGAGAAAGTTTTGTTGGACCATGCTCGCCATCTGCTGCGTGACGTGGGGACCAACACCATCGAACATTCACGAGGCTTTCTGAAACCGGCCAAGGGGGCCGCCGAATTGGCCACGCGCCTTGCCGAAAGCCAGGTCATCTCCAGTGACAACTTCCAACAGCTTGAAAAACTGCTGTTCCAGCAATTGCAGATATCGCCGCAGTTTGCCGGCGTCTTTTATGGCGATGAGACCGGCAGTTTTGTCTATGTGATGCGCAGTAGCGGGCCCGGGCCGTTTCGAACCAAGATCATCCGGCAGGATGAGGAAACCCGTTTCGTCGAACTGATCTGGCGCGACAACGGATATGCGGAAGTTCTCCGAAGTCAGGATCCATTGGACCCTTATGATCCGCGCAGCCGGTTGTGGTATCAGAACGCCAGCAGCGAGCGGGCCAGCATCTGGACCGACCCCTACATTTTTTTCACCTCACAAACCCCCGGCATCACCGCAGCTTCGCCCGTTTTTAGTGCTGATGGAGAAATCCAGGGCGTCGTCGGCGTTGACATCGGGATCGAAGCGATTTCGGATTTCCTGTCCCGGCTGAATATCGGAGAGAGTGGCAAAGCCCTGATCCTGAACCGAAATGGCGACGTGATCGCCCACCCCAATCAGGACCTTATCAGCACCGCCAACGCCGATGGCACGTTCCGCTTTGTCAGCATCAACGAATTCGGTGATCCGGTGGCACAGGCCGCATTCGGCCCGTTGATCAGGGGCGATGAGGTCTCTGTCGAGCGCGAGGTGTCATCGCGTTTCGAGTACGGTGATGCCACATATGTATCGACCGTGATGCCGGTGATCAGCGAGGAACTGCCTTGGACTATCGCGGTCTATGCGCCCGAAACCGATTTCACCGGCGAGATCAAGGCCAACCGGACGCAAAATGTTTGGATCGCGGCTTTGATCGCCTTGATATCCGGCGTCTTCGGATTGATTCTGGCCAACTACATCCATAAGCCCGTGCGCGCCTTTGCGGTGCGTTCCTCTTTGGTGTCACAGGGCGAGATTTCTGCGTCCGAGCCGCTTCCCAATACCTACCGTGAACTTCAACGCGCCAATGAAACCCTGGTCCAGGCCATCGCGGAGCGCAAGAAGTCCGAAACCGAGTTCGGCCGCACATTTGACCTCGCCTCGCGGGGCATGGCCCAGATAGAAGCCAAAACCGGGCGGATCATGCGCGTCAACAGCAAGTTCGCCGCAATGCTCGGATATGATGCGGAAGAAATCCTGTCCCTGACCGCACACGACATCTCGCATCCGGATGATCCGGTTGCAGGCTTCTTCTTTGAGGATGGCGGACAGAAACGTTCTGAATACCTGCATGAAAAGCGGCTCCTGCGCAAAGATGGCACCGCGATCTGGGTCAGCGAAAACGTGATTGTCATCCGCGATGATGCGGGTCAGTCGCGCCACGCCGTGGTGACCGTTGACGACATCACCGAGCGCAAGGATGCGGAACGCAAAATCCAGCGCTTGAACCGCGATCTGTCGCATTCCTCGCGGGTCAACGTGATGGGACAAATGGCCACCAGCCTCGCGCATGAGTTAAACCAGCCGCTTTTGGCCATCACCCAGAACATGGATACCGCGCTTTACGCGCTCAAGGATAACGCCAGCGACACGGAAGAATTGAAAAGTATTCTGGAGGAAACAGACCGGCATGCGCACCGAGCAGGAGACATTATCAAGGCTCTTCGCGGGTTTGTTAAAAAGGACGGGGTGGAGAAAGCGGAATTCGATTTCGAGGAACTGCTGGAGCAAACGCTGCATTTGGTGCGTTCGGAGGCGAAGGAAAACGGCATCGGCATCCGAATCGATATCCGTGATGTGGAACCTGTCTATGGCTCACGCGTTCAGATTGCACAGGTCTTGCTGAACTTGCTGCGCAATGCCATCGAGGCCATCGGGGACAGTGACGTGCCAGAGCGCATCGTTTGGCTGAAAGGGCAGGAGAGTGATGAGGGCCTCACCATATCGATCACCGACACCGGCCCCGGCTTTGATCCACACGCAAACCTCTTTGAACAGTTTGAAACCACCAAGGAAGACGGTATGGGGTTGGGACTGTCGATTTGCCGCTCCATCATCGACTCGCATGGGGGAAAGCTATGGTATCAAAAGGATGACAACGGCCATTCGCAGTTCTGCTTCACGCTGCCCCCTTTGGTCCCCAAGAAGGTGAATGAGAAACTCAATGAATTCAGCGCCTGATCCTTGCGTATTCATTGTCGATGACGACGAGGATATCCGCACGTCCTTGTCCCGAGCACTGCGCACACGGGGGTACAACACCTGCGTTTTTGACTCTGCCCAGGCGTTTTTGGACGGGTATGAGGCGGATCAGTCGGGCTGCCTCATTCTGGACTATGGTATGCCGGAGATGTCCGGTTTGGAGTTGCAAAAGCTGCTGGTTGTACGTGGTTACTCGCTGCCGGTGATTTTCATCACGGGGCACGGCGGGGTGCCCGAGACAGTACAGGCGATGAAGCTTGGCGCCATCGACTTCCTGGAGAAACCCTTCCGGCAGGAAGCACTCATCAAGCAGATCGACACGGCCCTTGAACTCGACGCACAACGACGGCAGGGGCAAGATAAGGCGCGCAACGCCCGCGCAAGGTTCGAAAAGCTGACGGAGCGTGAACGAGAGATTGCAGGGCTGTTCGTTTCCAACCCGTCGAGCGCATCGAGCAAGGACGTTGCGCGGCAATTGGACATCAGCCCGCGCACCGTTGATCACCACCGCGCCCGCATTCTGGAAAAGATGCGGGTCAACTCGGTTGCAGAACTGATTGATCTCTCGAACACCACAAAGCTCTTCGAAAGCCCGGGAAAACGGGCATAGGTAAATCTACCTAGGCAATGACACGAATTTACCCGGGAACGCTTTTGGCGCATCAATGGCGAACAGTGTGGGTGTTGGATATCGTGTGCACAGTTACGTGTAGCCGAGTAACGAGTACTTAAGTTTGTTTTTAACTAGCTGCTCATTTGAAGTTCCATTTTCGCATCCGGAATCAGGATTCAAGTGTGTAACGCTTGGGCAAGCCGGAAGAGCGTTGCAATCCACTGCACACTGGCGGGTTGCAACGCACCGGGTGCCTCCGCAAAATCGCGTCTCTCAGCCACGGCCTGTCTCTTCCTCCCCCGATGGCCGTGCGTTCCATGGTATCTCTTCAACGGCCAGGAAGAGGGCGCGATGCGCAGGCCGCAATCCCGGCGTCACGATGGGATGTAGTGCGGAAAATTGCACACAAAAAGCGACCCTGAGGCCGCTTTCAATATCTCGATTTATACAGGATGAGCGGTTTTCAGCGCCCCCAGGTGCGCACGACTCCGCAGTCCATATGCACGAAATTGGACCGCGAGTATTTACCAACACCGCCGCCCTTGCAGGCCGCCGCGGCGCGCGCCACCTGACCAACCGATCGGCTCGACAAACGCAGATCAGCCGCCTGGCCTTTCATGTGCAGCGAGTTCTTGGCCACACCCCGGCTGCGCGAGCGCAGCATGGCGTTGGTTTGAGGACTGCGATAGCCGGACAGAAGCATGTAAGGCTCCGAGGCATCCAGAAGATTGTGCGCGGCCGACATGATGTCGATTGTGCGCAGGTCCATCGACTTGACGCCGTCGGTGCGCCAATCCCGCATGAAGTGGTTGATTTCCTTGACTGCTTCGCGGACGTACTTGCCCTCGATCCAGTAAATCATATCGATGCGCTCGCCGGTCCTGCCGGAATACATCTTGATACGTCGGATGTCACCACCGCCGCGCAGGAATCCCGCCGCGTTGGCAAATGTTGGTGCTGCTGTGATCGCTGTCGCCGCGAATGCGCCCAGAAGCGCACGGCGGGACATGCTCGATGAACCGTCAATCGTCATGTGGTCTTCGCCCCGTATTCTGCCTTTACCCGTGATGTTACACGGGGGTGTCATCTCTTCCCCAGATGCAACATTGGTATGTCATAGCCCTGATTGTTAACCAAGTGCTGAAAGGGGGAGCATCTGTTTTTGCGCAATTTTAGGCAAAATATCGCCAATAATGAGAAGGTGGATCACATTTTGCTGGAGCGATGCGCGCGTGCATCATTTTCACCTTTCCTTGACCGAAAGCCGAAATGTTATTGGACATGACAAGGGTGCGCGGTCACAACCGGTACGATTATTTTTCGAGTGAGGGTCTTATGCCGTCTTTGGTCTTGCGCAATCGTTCTTTGGTTTTTGCCTTAACAGGCTTGCTGTTGGCGCTCTTCAGTTACGTGACGCCGACACCTGTTGCGGCCCAGGTCACCGCTTTCAAACAGGCTGTGGCGGAAGCTGCCGCGCGCGACAAGGACATTTCCGCTTTCTATCAGGCCAATGCCTATGAAGGTATCTGGACCGGCAAGGGGCGTGATCGCAATCGGCGCTCTGCCCTCATCCAAGCCTTGACCGCGGCTGGGGATCATGGCCTGCCTGCTGCGCGCTATGACGTCGAGGGGCTGCAAGCCAAGATGAAAGCCGCGCGTACACCGCGTGATCTCGGCCTTCTCGAAGTCGAAATCAGCCGTGTCTTTCTGCAGTTCGCGCGTGATCTGCAGACCGGCGTCCTGATCCCCAGTCGCGTTGACAAAGCCATCGTGCGCAAGGTTCCCTACCGGGATCGCACGTCGTATCTTGTGAACTTTGCCAAATCCTCACCCAAGGGGTTCTTTCGCGCACTGGCGCCCAAGACCCACGAGTACACAGGGTTGATGAAAGAGAAACTGCGCCTTGAACGTCTGCTGGCGAAGGGGGGCTGGGGTCCAACCGTTCCTGCGAAAACCCTGAAACCCGGCGCGTCGGGCACGGCGGTTGTGGCCCTGCGGGACCGCCTGGTACGCATGGGTTTCATGAAACGGAACGCCGGTCAGAGCTATGACGCAAGGATGACCGCCGCCGTGCAGCAGTTCCAAGGCGCCCATGGTCTGGCGCAGGACGGCGTGGCCGGTCCAGGCACGATGAAAGAGGTCAACGTCTCCGTGCAGGAACGCCTGCAATCCGTCATCGTCGCGATGGAACGCGAACGCTGGCTGAACCAGGAACGCGGCAAGCGCCATATCGAGGTCAACCTGACCGACTTTACGGCCAAGATCATCGACAACGGCAAGGTCACCTTTGAGACCCGTTCCGTCATCGGCCACCGTGAGCGCGACCGTCAGTCCCCGGAATTCTCCGACGTGATGGAATTCATGGTGATCAATCCCAGCTGGTACGTGCCACGCTCCATCGTGACCAAGGAGTACCTGCCGGAACTGCAGGCAAACCCGAACGCCGTAAACCATATCGAGATCACGGATCGGAACGGGCGCCGGATCGACCGGTCAGCGGTGGATTTCACCCAGTTCACGGCGCGTACCTTCCCCTTTGCCATGCGCCAGCCGCCAAGCCGCGGCAATGCGCTGGGTCTGGTGAAGTTCATGTTCCCCAACAAACACAACATTTACCTGCACGACACGCCGGCCAAGAACCTCTTTGGTCGCGAAGTCCGTGCCTACAGCCACGGGTGTATCCGTCTCGCCGATCCGTTTGATTTTGCCTATGCGCTGCTGGCCAGGCAGACCAGCGATCCAAAGGGCTTCTTTCAGGCGCGTCTGGCCACCGGCAAAGAGCAGCAGGTCGATCTGAAACAACCGGTGCCTGTGCATATCATCTACCGCACCGCCTTTGTGGACGGGAAGGGCCGCACCCAGTTCCGCCGCGACATCTACGGACGGGACGGACGCATCTGGAACGCCCTCTCCAAAGCAGGGGTGGCGCTGCGCGCCGTTCAGGGGTAAATCTGCGCCCGGATCAGACCGGGGGCAGCACCATGACAGAGACAAGCCACAGCGTTCAGGAGATTGCCGCCGCTCTGGGATCAGAGGCGCATGGCGATACGAGTTTGCGCGTATCCCGCGCTTCGGAGCCGCAAACAGCGGGGCCTGATGATATCGCCATTGCGACCAGCCAGACCTATGCGGATGCGCTTAGTTCCGGCCAGGCCCGCGTTGGCCTGTTGTGGCAGGGGGCGGACTGGGAAGCGCTTGGGCTGAAGGCGGCGATTATTCCCAACCGCCCGCGCTATGCGATGTCCGGCATCACCAAGCTGATGGACCCCGGTCAGGGATTTGGCGCGGGCATCCACCCCTCTGCGGTGATCGACGCGACAGCGGAACTGGGCGCGGGCGTCAGCGTCGGGCCTTTCACGGTGATTGGTGCGGGTGCAAAGATTGGCGCAGGATCTGTTATCGGCCCGCAGTGTTTCATCGGCTGGAACGCCGAAATCGGCGAGGACGCCTTTCTACGCGAAGGTGTGGGTATCGGCGCCCGTGTCCGGATCGGTGCGCGGTTCATCGCGCAGCCCGGTGCGCGGGTTGGCGGTGATGGGTTTTCCTTTGTCACCCCGGACCGCTCCGCCGTCGAAGCGACGCGCAGCACTTTGGGCGATCAGCAGGAAACGGAAGCGCAGTCCTGGACCCGCATCCACTCGCTCGGCGCTGTGACCCTGGGCGATGACATCGAGATCGGCATGAATTCGGTGATCGACTGCGGCACCATCCGCGACACCATCGTGGGCGACCGCACCAAGATCGATAACCTCGTGCACATCGGACATAACTGTGTGGTCGGCACAGACTGCCTGCTCTGCGGCTGCGTGGGCATCGCAGGGTCGGTGGATATCGGCAACTACGTGATCCTCGGCGGGCAGGTCGGCGTCAGCGACAATATTTTCATCGGGGATGGTGTGATCGCAGGGGGCGGCAGCAAGATTCTCTCCAATGTGCCTGCAGGGCGCTCCATCCTCGGCTATCCGGCGGTGAAAATGGAAACCCACGTCGAAAGCTACAAGGCCACGCGCCGCCTGCCGCGCATCCTGCGTGACGTTGCGGCCTTGCAGAAAGCGGTTTTCAAATCGGGCCAGAGTGACTAAATCCAAGGGCGGGTAAAGCCGGAGGATTGAGCGCGTGAGCACGCAAGACAAAGTCATCGCCATCATCGCGGAACAGGCTGTTCTGGATCCATCCAACGTCACCATGGACAGCACACTTGAAGACCTCGGGATCGACAGTCTCGGGCTGGTGGAGAGCATCTTCTCCATCGAAGAGGCCTTTGACATCTCCGTGCCCTTCAACGCCAACGATCCCAAGGCATCGGACTTCGATATCTCCACTGTGGCCTCCATCGTTGCAGGTATCGAACGCCTGCAAGCGGAGCAGAGTTGACGCCAAAATGAAACGCGTCGTCATCACCGGGGCAGGGACCATCAACGCGCTGGGGCATGATGTGCCCTCGACCCTGGCAGCGATGCGCGCCGGTGTGTGCGGCATCGGGGCACTCGAATTGCGGGATGTGGAACGCCTATCGATCCAGATCGGCGGGCAGGTGCGGGGGTTCGAGGCCGAGGGCCGCTACAACCGCCAGCAAATGTCACTCTACGACCGCTTCACGCAATTCACACTGGCCGCGGCCAAAGAGGCCATCGACCAGTCGGGCCTGACCTTCAGCGGTGAACTGGCGGCGAAATCGGGCGTTGTTCTGGGCACGGCGGGCGGCGGCGTCAGCACCTGGGACGACAATTACCGCTCCGTCTACGAAGACGGCAAGAACCGCGTGCACCCCTTCGTAGTCCCCAAGCTGATGAACAATGCGGCCGCCTCCCACGTGAGCATGGAGCACAACCTCAAGGGGCCCTCCTTTACGGTGTCCACGGCCTGTGCCTCGTCGAACCACGCGATGGCCCAGGCGTTTTCCATGGTCCGTTCCGGCATGGCACCGGCCATGGTGACGGGCGGATCGGAAAGCATGCTCTGCTTTGGCGGCGTGAAAGCCTGGGAAGGGCTGCGGGTGATGAGCCGCGATGCCTGTCGCCCGTTCTCCGCCAACCGCAACGGCATGGTGCAGGGGGAAGGGGCAGGTGTCTTTGTCTTCGAGGAATTCGAGCATGCGCGGGCGCGTGGCGCGGACATTCTGTGCGAGATTGCCGGATTTGCCATGTCCTCGGATGCCAGTGATATCGTGATGCCATCCAAGAACGGCGCATCACGGGCCATGTCCGGCGCGCTGGCCGACGCCGGGATCAATCGCGACGAAGTGGGGTATATCAACGCTCATGGCACCGGTACCGCAGCCAACGACAAGACCGAATGTGCGGCGGTGGCAGACGTCTTTGGGCCGCATGCGGACAAGCTGATGATCTCTTCGACCAAATCGATGCACGGACATCTGATCGGCGGCACCGGGGCGGTGGAACTGTTGGCCTGCATCATGGCCCTGCGCGATGGGGTCATTGCCCCCACCATTGGCTACGAAGAACCCGATCCGGAGTGCGCGCTGGACGTTGTCCCGAACGAGGCCCGTGAGGCCAGGATCAAGGTTGCCATTTCCAATGCCTTTGCCTTTGGCGGCATGAACGCCGTGTTGGCTTTACGCGCGACGTAAAAAAGGCCGCCCCGATCCGGGGGCGACCGCGTTGCACATCTGACGTACGCTTATTGCTCGATCACCGACACGACATCATAGGCGGCGGTGAAGCCGGTCAAGGACAGTGAAATGTCGACTTTCTGATCAGGCGCCAGAACCGGTACGATGGTCAGCGTCGCCTGATTACCCTTCTTGAAGCCGTCGATATCCTCCTGGGTCAGTCCAATCCGCGCGTAGCAGCCAATGCTGTTGCAAAATGCGAAAGGATAGCGCTTGGCGGCATTGCTATCGATCTTGACCGTCAGTTGCGCAGCCAGTGATGTCTCCAGCGGGACAATCACCGTTGCACCGGCGCGGGCCTGCCCTTCTCCCGGCAGGCGGAACAGGGTGAATTCCGAGATGGGCGTCCCCTCGCCATCGGCCAAAAGTTGATACATCTGACAGGGGTCGTCGCCTTCCTCCGTCTTGATGCACCGCATGCTCCAGTCGCCGTGTTCTTCCTTGACATAGGTCTCGCCAACTTTCGGACCTTCGGACGCCTCTTCGCCGAGGCTCAGACCATCCGCAGGACCCGGTGTTTCCTGTGCAGGTTCATCGGCGGTTTCTTCCGTTGTCGTGGATTGAGCCATCGCACATGATGCGGCAAGGATCAGCGGCAACGCTGTTGCGATGGAATAAAATGACGTCAGCTTGGGCATGATTGCTCCGTGTTCATTGGTTTTCTGCGGTGTATCATGCGGTCAGCCAAGTGTCAGTCCCATGCGCATGAAATCGCTGTGTAACCCGCCAGTTTTTTATTGCTATGGCCGCTCAATAAGAAAAGGGATGCGCAACGCATCCCTTCCCAAATTTTCTTCTCCCCGTCGGACTGGCCGACTTATTGCGGGGAGGCTACGCAACCGGTTTCGCGCCGTCAACCGGAAAGTCGTAGAAATTGAGACTGATAAGATAAAATCATCGTGTAAAAAGGGCCGTACCGAAAATCGGCACGGCCAGTCTGACAGGGAGGATGCCCATGCCGGGAAGGACATAACCACCAGCCGGGCAAATTGACTATGGCCCTCAAAGGTTAAAAACGTATGGTCAGAGGACGTGTTTTTTCAAGGGGGCCTTTGGCGTGACATCAGACATCTTTATCGGCGGCGGCGGGCCGGACTATGGCGTGCAGCAGTTTCTCAGCCTTGGGTATGCGAACCGCCACGGGCTGATCGCAGGCGCTACCGGCACCGGCAAGACCGTCACGTTGCAGATCCTCGCAGAGGGGTTTTCCAACGCGGGTGTCCCGGTCTTCCTGTCGGACGTGAAAGGGGACCTCTCGGGTCTCGCCAAAGCCGGCAGCGAAAGCCACAAGCTGCACCGCCCCTTTACGGAGCGCGCGGAGAAAATTGGCTTCGCCGAGTACATCTACGAGGCTTTCCCGGTGACCTTCTGGGACCTTTTTGGTGATCAGGGACATCCGGTGCGCACCACTGTCTCCGAGATGGGGCCGCTGCTGCTCGCCCGTCTGCTGGAGCTCACTGACGCACAGGAGGGTATCCTGAACATCGCCTTCCGGCTGGCGGATGAGGACGGGCTGCCGCTCCTCGATCTGAAAGACCTGCAATCGCTGCTGGTCTGGATCGGTGAGAACGCCAAGGAATTGTCACTGCGCTACGGTAATGTCTCCGCCGCTTCTATCGGTGCCATTCAACGCCGTCTGCTGGTGCTGGAAAATCAGGGCGGGGCAGGGCTCTTTGGGGAACCGGCGCTGGCGCTCTCCGATCTCATGCGTATTGACGCAACGGGCAAGGGTGAAATCAACATCCTCGCCGCAGACAAACTGATGGGCGCTCCGGGTCTCTACGCCACCTTCCTGCTCTGGCTTCTGTCCGAACTCTTTGAGGAACTGCCTGAGGTAGGTGACCCCGACAAACCCAAACTCGTCTTCTTCTTTGACGAAGCACATCTGCTCTTTGACGATGCCCCCAAGGCGCTGGTCGACAAGGTCGAACAGGTGGCGCGTCTGATCCGCTCGAAGGGCGTCGGCGTTTATTTCATCACCCAGAACCCGGCGGATGTGCCCGAAGACATCCTCGGCCAGCTTGGCAACCGCATCCAGCACGCCCTGCGCGCCTTCACTGCGAAGGACCGCAAAGAGCTGCGCATGGCCGCCGAGACCTACCGCGAGAACCCGGCTTTCGAGACTGAAGAGGCGATCCGCGAGGTCGGCGTGGGCGAGGCCGTGACCTCCATGCTGCAGAAAAAGGGCGTGCCGGGCGTGGTCGAACGTACGCTGATCCGTCCGCCGTCGTCACAGCTGGGGCCCATCACCAAGGCCGAGCGCGCCGAGATCATGGTGGGTTCCGACATGGCCGGAAAATACGATGACCCGGTGGATCGCAAATCCGCCTTCGAGATCCTGAAGCAACGCGCGGACCAGGCTGCCGCAGAGGCTGCCAAAGCGGAGGAAGCGGCGGAGGAAGACGCGTCCCCGCTCGCCCGCGAATTCAGCGCCGCCCGCCGCTACACCGGCGCCCGCGTCGCCCGCTCCACCTCTCGCGCGAGCCGCCGCCAGAGCAAAACCCTCGGCGGCGCCGTCGCCAACGCGGTGATCAAAGAGCTCTCCGGCACCACCGGCCGCCGCCTCGTAAGAGGGATCTTAGGCGGGCTGTTCAAGGGGCGGTGAGCCGTGCATGTGGATTTCGAGATGTCCGCAACGAGCCCTACCAGGTCATTGTGATTTTGTGCTGCGCGCGCACGCAGCGCGATAATACGGCGTAAGCGAAAACTTCAATGCCGCTAAGCAGCGACAGAAACGGCCATGATGCGGCTCGCAGCATGGATAGGGCTGATCAGTACAAACGCTGTGTGTGCATTGGTCCGAGTGCGGTTACGCAACAAAAAAGGCCAGTGTTGTTGCGACAACCTTGCAAGTCGTCGACTTGTCTTCTCCGGTTGGCGGGCAGAACCTCATCTGATGGATCATGAATGACTGCTCAATTGTGTGATCGGAAGGCTATGTTCCCCAAATCGATTTCGATACTGCGTCGGTAACACCCCAAGACGCTTCATGAAACTCCGTCGCATTTTCTGTTCAGTGACGAACCCTGATAAAGTCGCAATTTCCTTGATCGGTTTCCGGCTGTGTTCCAGGTACGTTCGTGCAATTGCCAACCGGCGCCCTTCGACAAAGTCGGACGGGCTTTGAGAGAACTCCCGCTTGAAATCCCGGTGGAGCGTTCTTTCTGTCGTACCGGCGACCCTCGCCATGTCCTTCACGCTCCAGGAGGCTGTCGGATCTGCTTCAATACGGCTGTAGAGGTCCGTCAATCGTTTGCTCGTCGTGGACTGTGCTCTGAGCGGCGCTGAGTATTGTGATTGACCGCCTTGCCGTTGCATGAACACGACCATCTCTCGTGCCACGGCCAATGCAGTGCGCCTTCCATGATCTGCTTCCACCAGCGACAACGCCAAATCAATGCCAGTGGTCACGCCAGCTGAGCAGTAAAATTTGCCGTCTTGTGTGAATATCTTGTCCATGTGCCAATCGACATTTGGAAACTGGCGCGCAGCCAATTTAGTTCTCTCCCAATGCGTCGTTGCCTTTCGCCCCTCCAACAGTCCGGCTGATGCTGTCAGCAAACTGCCCGAACAAATTGAAACCAGCCGTTCTATCTGAGGTTCAATGATGGTGAGGAAGTTTTGGAGTGAGGCACTCTCCAGTTTTTGGTCCACGCCGGGACCGCCCGGAATGACGACATCCTGCGCGACGATCGTGGTGTCAAACGATCTGTCTGAGTGCAGCGTAAGGCCTGTATCCGTGACAAAGTCAGAACCGTCCTCGGTAATCGTCGTGATCTCGTAAACTTTCCGACCCAGAATTTTGTTCGTAGAGCCGAACACCTGGGCGGGCCCTGCAACATCCATCAGCAGCACATCGTCAAACCCCAGGATGAGCACCTGACGGAGGTGGTTTGTCTGATTATGAGTGTTCGCAGTCATTTCCGACATACTTGATGCCGCGTAGAGTGCTGTCAACCGCAGCCACTAAAACGAGGTTCAAATCATGTCGCCCATCCACATCACGGACGTCTCAGGCGTGCCAGCATCCCCTTCGCCGATCTCTAATGCCGTCGTCGTCGGCAACACATGCCATATCTCAGGTCAGCTTTCGGTCTATGATGATGGTTACCGTGCAGGCAGTGCCAAGCAAGAAGCAGAGCGCGCCTTTGATCTTGTGTTCAAGGTGGCACATGCTGCCGGGTTCAGTGGCGATGCGATTGTTTACATCGATATCGCCTTTTCCGACATTGAGCGCGACTTAGCCGATGTGAACGAGGTCTGTCGCGCGCGGTTTTCTCAGTTTCCGGCACGCACAGTCTATGAAGCTGCCAGGCTGCCCTTTGGGGCAAAGATCAAAATTCAGGCGGTTGCCATGAAAGAGACCGCTTAATGGCTGGCAAGTGCATCGCCGTATTTTGTGGTTCTGCCTCCGGCCGTCATCACAACTACCACTCCGAAGCCTTTGCTGCGGGCGGTACCATCGCCCGCGCGGGTCATACGCTCATTTATGGAGGCGGAAGGGTAGGTCTGATGGGGGCTGTCGCGGATGGGTGCCTGAATGCTGGCGGTCATGTTGTCGGAGTGATGCCGCAAGCCCTTGTGGACCGCGAGATTGCACATACTGGTCTGACAGAAATGATCATTGCAGCTGACATGCACGAGCGCAAAGCAAAGATGGCGGAACGCGCTGATGCGTTTGTCGTCTTGCCCGGCGGGAGTGGCACCCTTGAAGAGTTCTTTGAACAATGGACATGGGCGCAGATCGGATATCATCAAAAGCCCATCGGCTTGCTCAATATAAACGGCTATTTTGACCCGCTTTTGGCCATGATCGACCAAATGGTCGACGCGGGCTTTTTGTCTGAGGCGCACAAGGGCATGCTGTTTCAGGGACCAGATATCGACGCGCTACTGATCGGATTTGCCAATTACAGGCACCCTGCGAAAAAGGTCTACGAGACATGTTGATGATGCCGGCCCGATGCGCGGCAACCACGCGGGGCAAAAGGTGAAGACGATAAATCTACCCAAGACGAGGGGCATCCGTCCCGAGGACAGCCTGACCGTCGCAGTGGCGCAGATCGCCCCAGTATGGCTAGATCGCGAGGCGACGCTTGCAAAGGTGATGACTTGCATAGAACAGGCTGCCATGACGCTCTACTTTCTTGCTATCGCCCGTATCCCCATATCGCCTGCAGTCAGCGCGTATTTTGTCGGTCCCGTTGTGGCTGTCGCGCTGTCGGTCCTGTTTCTGAAAGAGGCGATGAGCGGACGCAAGGGCCTTAGTCTTGCGCTTGGATTTGTCGGCTCGCTGGTCGTTTTGCAGCCGTCGGGGAATACTGAGATTGGCCTCATCATGGCCTTCGGAGCAGGCCTGTTCTTTGCGCTTTATCTGATTGCGACCCGTCAGGCGTCTCAAAACAGCGACCCCATAAAAACATTGGCCTTTCAATGTGTCATTGGCACGGTCTTGCTGAGCCCGCAGGCAGCTTTCACCTTTGAGATACCGCAGCTGGATGTCCTTCGGTTGTTTGCCGGCCTTGGGGTGATTTCTGCTATTGGGCATCTGATGACAATTTTGGCCTTTCGATTGGCCGACGCCTCCACCTTGTCGCCTCTGGTTTACCTCGAACTGGTCGGGAGCGCGATTATCGGGTTCATGGTTTTCTCCGAGATTCCAACACTGACAACTGTTGCAGGTGCAGCCCTGATCATAATCTCTGGATTGGTTCTTCTTCGACGATCAGCAATTGAAAAACAGGGGGCCGCGGGACATGACACAATCACCTGAAATCATCAACTGCGCTGCGTTGGATGAGGCCCAGCTTGCAAAGCTGCGCGCCCTCAGCGTGACCCAAGAGCAGGCCGAATTTGGTGGCACGTTTCCCGACAGTCTGGAGACCATCCTTTCGGGTGTTGACGGTTCAGTGCAGGGGTTCTGCTTTCTGGAAAAGGGCGAACCGATTGGCATGGTTGTTCTCAAGCAAGCCCCTGCAACAGCAGATTGGGTGCCGGGCGACGCTGTGTCGCTGCATGGTTTCAAAATTGACGCAAACTGGCAGGGCAAAGGGTATGGGCGCGCGGCATTCCGTCTTGCGGTCGAGGCGGCAGCACGCAGCTGGCCTGAGGCGACGCAATTGGTTCTGGCTGTCGATGCGGAAAACTCCGCAGCCCTTGCCGTCTATCGCAGCTATGGCATGACGGATAGCGGGCCTGTGTATTCAGGACGTATTGGAAAAGAGCACCGTCTGTCGAAAGCCCTTCGCTGACTGTGCAGAGTGGTCTACCAGATCGAGACATAACCGAACGAAGCCGTTCCTATTAAATGAGGCGCAGTGAAATGGCATTTTCATTCCCCGCTGGTTTTAATCCACAACCTTTGCTCAGCGCGAGTGGACTGGTATTGAAACCGCTCGTTGAAGGGGATCGACACGAGTTGACGCAAGCGGCCAGTGACCCTTTGATCTGGCAAGGGCATCCTGTAAGCGACAGGCATGAAGAGCGCGTCTTTACGCCCTACTTTGATATGTTGCTCGGCTCAAACGCAGCACTCACTATTCGCGATGCAGCGGGGCGAATTATTGGCTGCACAGTCTATTACACTGACACCAACGCGCCTTCTCGCTTGTCGATTGGGTTCACGTTTTTGGTGCGTGCGCATTGGGGTGGCAACACCAACCGGATCGTGAAGCGTCTGACACTCAGGCATGTGTTCGCGCAGGCCAGCGAAGCGTGGTTTCACATCGCCCCTGACAATCTACGTTCACAAACCGCGACCATGCGCCTTGGCGCCGTGTTCACGCATGAGGCGGACATTGATCTCGCAGGGGCTGCGGCCCGGTGGCGATGTTACTGCCTTACGCAGGAAAGCTGGCACGCCAACGATGCGGCATACAGCAAAACATAGGATGCTGGCCCCGGCGCTGGTGAAGGCTCGTACCGGCTATGTGGGAAACACCGAGTGTTGCAGCGGCAGCTTTATGGGAGCCGGGAAGCCATTTGCCAGATCGTCCCAAAACCTGCCACGCAGTATCCGGGGAAAAACGTGCCCATCGGGCAAGTGATCGCGTGCGAACCAACCCGCTTCTACGGTTCTTTCATTGGCGGCAGGGTTGTTACCAACGTTGATGTCGCCTGAAACAAATTCTGCGAAGAACCAAAATTTCACCATCCGGCCAAATGGATCAATCAGCTCGTCAATATAGGCAAGGGCCTTTGCCTCGCAGATGATGCCCGTCTCTTCGAACGTTTCACGTGTCGCTGTTTTGGCCAATTCCTCGTCACCTTCTGCCCCGCCCCCAGGGGGTGCCCAGTAGTCAAACCGGCCCGGTTCGTAATGCCGGACAAGCAGGAGGTGCCCCTCTTTGACAACAAGTGCGCCTGCCGAAATGAAGTGCTTCATACCCTTCTCCTGAGTTTGGCGGGTGCGCCGCGCGCCGCTAACTCGCGATGTCCGCAAAAACGCGGGCGGTTTCCACCGCCAGTTCCGCAATCAGCTGCGCAGCCGTCAATTCGCGGTTCAACCCCGCGGCCTGACCATATAGCAGGAATTGCAAATCCAGATTGCCACTGTCTATTCCCAATTTCTTGAGTGGCCCGCTATAATTATACATCAGGGGAAAGTCCGGCAGGTCTGACCGGCCGCCGGCCATATGCTGTGAGTAGGGTGTCTGTCTTGCACGGCACGGACGTCCCGAGAATGCGCGTGAGAGATGGGTATCTTCGTCGGTAGCGGACAGTATTGCGGTGCGGTGAAGCGCTGTAATGGGTGCCTCCTGACAGGACAGAAATGCGGTTCCCATCCACACGCCGCTGGCCCCCAGGGCGCGCGTTGCGGCGATGGCGCGTCCGTCGCCAATTCCACCTGCTGCGATCACGGGGACATTCACCGCGTCAACAATCTGGGGCACCAATGCCAATGTGCCGACACCTGTGTCTTCAAAATTGGTCTCGAACGATCCGCGATGCCCGCCTGCTTCCCAACCCTGGGCGACGACGATCATCACGCCAGCCTTCTCCAGCGCTATGGCTTCGCGGACAGTCGTTGCTGTTGCGGCAGTCATGATACCCACCGAATGCAACGCATCAAGCACATGTGCGGTCGGGCAGCCGAAATGGAAACTTACCATGCCCGGTCGTTCCCTCATCAGCACGGCGAGTGTCTCATCGCCGAAGGTTTCCAGATCTGTCGATGATGCATCAGGCGGCAGACTGAGGTTGTGCGCGTCATAGATCGGCCTGACCAGTTCTCTGGCGACAGCGTCCAATTGCGGATCATATTGCGGGGTCTGATGTAAAAAGAAGTTCAGGTTAAAGGGGCTTTGGGTCGCCGTGCGCATCTCTGATATACGCTGCTCCAGTTCCGAAACAGACATCTCAGCACAGCCTAACGATCCCATGCCACCAGCATTGCTGACAGCAGCAGCAAGTGGCACCAAAGGGGCTTGCAAAATCATCGGTGCTTGAATGATCGGAACGTCTATTCCCAAAAGTTCCGTAAGGTTATTGCCGGGCCACATTGGGTGGTTCCTCTTTAGATAAAAAGTGCATCACGCTACCGCCCACCGGCTGCTGCCACGATAGCACCGGTGACATAAGATGCAGCGTCATCCGCGAGCCAAAGAACGGTATTTGCGATTTCCAGAGAAGTTCCCGGGCGTCCCATCGGGGTTTGCGCTGCCAATCGGGTGGCCCGGTCTGCATCGCCAGCGTTCGCATGCAAATCCGTATCCACGAAGCCGGGGGCCACGGCATTGACGCGAATACCTTCAGACGCAACTTCTCGCGCCAGGCCAAGCGTGAGCGTGTCCATTGCCCCCTTGGACGCGGCGTAGTGGACCCATTCGCCAGCACCTCCATACTGAGACGCGCGAGACGATACATTGACAATGGCTCCGCCAGCGCCGCCCGTTCGTTTGGACATCTGGCAAACGGCCTCTCGACTGCACAGGAACGCGCCAATGACGTTGGTGCTCATGACATCAGACAGTGTCTGGGCAGTCACATCGCATACTTTGGCAAAGCCGCCGGTAACCCCGGCATTGTTCACCAGAACGTCGACAGGGCCAAAGACCGCGTTGGTTTCGGCAAACATATCCACCACGGACGCCTCTTCGGAGATGTCGCATCGAATGGCATGAGTGACGATGCGGGTGATATTCAATTCATCCACCAAGGCGTGCGCAGCTTCCGCACTATTAGCGTAGTTGATCACAACACGATAGCCGGATCGAACGGCAAGGCGCGCGATTTCGGCGCCAATGCCGCGTGATCCACCTGTGACCAACATGGTTTTCGTTTTGTTTGCCGTCTCCATAGGTTGTCCCCGCACCAACTGCGATTTCCGAGGGTTTCGGAGCGTCGTGATTGGGAGACGGATCACACGTCAAATGAGCGTGGTCCAATACTGTTTGCGTTCCCTTTCATACCGATCGGAAATAACGCTGACGTCAGGAGGTGTCGTTGTGCAGATAGACCTGGCTTTGCCGGGCGCATACATCCAGAAAATTCTCCAATGAAGGCGACGAGACATCCTTTCGCCAAGCCGCAGACAGGACTGTCTTCGGGCATGTTTCACCGATCTCGACAAATGCAACTCCGCTGCGCGTTTGCCGCGCGACGGACTGGGCGACAAATGTCAGCCCGATACCCTGCGCAACAAGGATCAACGCTGTTTGAAGATGCAGGACGTCCTGTACAATGTCAGGCTCAACCCCGGTGTCACGTAACGCCTCAAGGATACTGTCGGTGAGACTAGGTTTTGGGTGACGTGGGTACAAAATGAGCCGCTCATGCCGCACGGACGACAGAGGAACCTGCGCCCTGCCAGCAAGTGGATGTGCTTTATGAACAGCAAGAACAAGCGGTTCTTCCAACAGGGGTTTCTGCTCAATCCCATCGAGGTCCGACAACGCCGGGCGCACGATACCGACATCAATTGTTTGCTGCTGAAGTCCGATGGCAATCTGTCCGGCAAGCATCTCATTCAAAGACAAATCCACCTTTGGGAACTGTTCTCGAAACTCGGAGAGAATGCCGGGCAAAACCGAGTACAGGGCCGATCCAACAAACCCTATATTCAACTGACCCGTTTGGCCTTTGCCAATGCGTATAACATCCGCCCGGGCGGCCGTGTTCAACTCCAACAAGCGTTTGGCATGACCCAAAAGTGCCTCACCTGCCCAGGTCAGCCGCATCGGCCTGCTGCCACGTTCGATCAGGACCGTATCCAGATCATCTTCCAGCTGTTTGATTTGCAGACTGAGGGGGGGTTGCGCCATATTCAATCGTTCAGCAGCCCGCGTGAAATGCAGTTCTTCAGCAACCGCGATAAAATACCTGAGGTGTCGGTGTTTCATCCGGTTCCTTTGAGTTGATGCTTTTCTGTTCAATACCTTACACAGCAGTTTCGCAACTGCACCGCTTTTTTGAAACGGCCTTTGCCGCCGTGTATCGTATACTGGGCGGCCAGGGTTCTTCAGGCGAAATCACAGCCGTAAGGCAACCGGCTAAAGGACCGACTGTCCCTGTTTCCAAAGTTCGGTGCTTTAATTGATATCGCCATTGCGACCCCTCTGAAATGCTGCAACCGTGAACTTTGTGATGGATGCTGGGGGAAGACGCGTGGAAATAATGTGTTTAAACGGATGGGGTGGAAAACTGCATCAACAGCTGTTGCCATACATCGAAACAACCGCGCCAGACGTCCTTTGCCTGCAGGAGGTCGTGCACAGCCCTGTATCTGACAAAGACTGGCTGACGTACAGGGATGGCGACCATATCCTCCCCCAGCGGGCCAATTTCTTCCGAGATGTCTCCAGAGCTTTGCCCGACCACACGGCGGTCTTTTGTCCGGCAGCACAGGGCGTCCTTTGGGATGGCGAACACTCCATTCCTTCACAGTGGGGTCTTGCAACTTTTGTACACAAATCGGTTCCGATTATTGGTCAGGTTCAGGGTTTCGTTCACAAGAATTTTTCGCCCTTTGGATACGGTGACCACCCCAGATCGCGCAGCGCCCATAGTGTCCGGATCTTTGATTATCAGTCTGATCGGCACGTCAGCATTACCCACATGCACGGCCTGCGCGATTTGAACGGAAAGATGGACACGCCAGAGCGTAGCGCACAAGCAAAACGGCTGTTGGGCATGGCGCAACAGGTGTCGGGCCCAGACGACTTGATGGTTGTATGTGGTGACTTCAATGTCGAACCGGATAGCGAAACGCTGCAAATACTGGCGGATGCCGGGTTAAGTGAGCTCGTAACTGGGCGCGGGTTCACCAGCACGCGGAACTCGCAGTATAAAAAGCCCGGACGGTTTGCAGATTACATGCTGGTCAGCGAACCGGAGACAGTCAAAGGCTTTGATGTGGTCTATGATCCAGAGGTATCGGATCATTGCCCGCTGATACTCAACGTTTAGCCAGGCCATTTAAATATGGTTGGTGATCCTGCCACAGCCAGCTAGGAACAACGCCTATGAATGGCCGGGTTGACGACACACGCGGCGCCGCAACAAAGAATGTGCCGCAACTGCGCACTAATGCTGCGTCAGCAAAGCGCGAAAAACGAATGACTGCGTTGTCCCGCAATCAACCTGCTTGCCTACCGCTCCGGGATCAGCCCCCGCGGACTGAACCTTAGCACCAGCAGCAAGAGCACCCCGATGGTCAGCAGCCGCATATGCGCGGCACTCTCGATCAGATGTGCTTTGACCCCGCTGCCATCGGGCATTCCGGCAGTGATCCATTCCATCACCTGCAGACCAATCGTCTCGCCCTGATCCCACATCAGGTAGATCAGCAAACCGCCCAGCACCGCGCCCAAGTTGTTGCCCGAGCCACCGACGATCACCATCACCCAGACGAGGAAGGTGAACCGCAGCGGCTGGTAGGTGCCCGGCGTCAGCTGCCCGTCGAGCGTCGTCATCATCGCCCCCGCAATCCCGCAGATGGCCGAACCCAGAATGAACACCTGCAAATGCCGTGCGGTCACATCCTTGCCCATGGCTTCGGCGGCGACCTCATTGTCGCGAATAGCGCGCATCATCCGGCCCCAGGGGCTGTTGAGCGCCTGCTGCGCCAGCCATAACAGCAGCACCAGCACAAAGGCGAACAGCCCGCAGTAGAGCAGTTTGACGTAGATGGTCGAGGCCGTCACCGCATCGACGCCAAACCCTGCGGCCCGCTCCACAAAGACTGGATCGTTCTGCAGGTTGATCTCATAAGGCACGGGTCGGGGCACCCCGACCACGTTCTTGACCCCGCGCGACAGCCAGTCCTCGTTCTTGAGAATGGCGATGATGATCTCGGCAATGCCCAGCGTCGCGATGGCCAGGTAATCCGACCGCAGCCCGAGCGCCGTCTTGCCAATGATCCACGCGGCCCCTGCCGCCAGCAGACCGCCCACTGGCCAGGCCAGGATCACCGGCAGCCCGAGACCGCCCAGATAGCCGGTCAGTGCGGGCTCGATCGACTCCACCGCCTCGACCGAGGGATCAAAGAGCCCCCGGTAGACCAGGAATCCCACCACCAGAATGCCGAACACCGCCAGCGAGCGGGTCCAGCCTTTGGCCATGCGCCCCGCGACGATAATGGCAATCCCGATGGTCAGCGCACCGAGAAACAGGCTGGCGACGATACCAAATCCGCCTGCCTGCCACGCACCCGGCGTCACCGGCATGCCCACCAGCACCGCGGCCAGACCGCCCAGGGCCACAAACCCCATGATGCCGACGTTGAAGAGCCCGGCAAAGCCCCACTGCAGGTTCACACCCAGTGCCATGATCGCGGAAATCAACCCCATGTTGAGCACGAAAAGCGCCGCGTTCCAGCCCTGAAACTGCGCGATCAGCGGGATCATCGCAAAGACGACGGCAAAGAGGATCAGGTTTTTCACAGAGACACTCATACCGCTTTCCCCGAGAACAGGCCTGTTGGTTTGACCAGCAGTACGATCAGCAGGATGACAAAGCTCACCGCCAGCTTGTAGTCGGTGGAGAGCAGCTGCACCAGGGTGTCCGGTGCCATGCTTTCCGGCACCACATAGGTCACCACCTTCTTCCACGCATAGGTTACCGTCACCTCTGAAAAGGCGATGACAAACCCGCCGGCAATCGCTCCCAGCGGGTTGCCCAAACCGCCCACGATGGCGCTTGCGAAGATCGGCAGCAGCAGCTGAAAGTAGGTGAAGGGTTTGAAGCTCTTGTCGAGCCCGTAAAGAACGCCTGCAATGGTCGCCAGTCCGGCCACGATCAGCCAGGTGATCATCACCACGCGCTCGGGGTTGATACCGGACAGCAGGGCGAGATCTTCGTTATCGGAATAGGCGCGCATCGACTTGCCCGTGCGGGTGCGGTTGAGAAACCAAAAGAGCAGGGCGACGACAATCACCGCCGTCAGGATGGTGATGCCCTGCGTCGTCTTGAACGCCAGCCCCTCGCGCAGGCCCGTCATTTCCCGGAACGTGCGGGCCGAGATGATGAAGCGTTCGCCATCCAGAAACCGCTGGTCATCCGGCCCGATGATAAAGCGAACCAGCCCGTTGAGCACGAAGGTGACGCCGAGGCTGACAATCACGAAGATCACCGGCTTGGCCTTCTGGGCGCGGTAAAAGCGGTAGACCACCCGGTCGGTGGTCAGCACCAGCGCCATGCAGCCCAGAATGCCAAAGGGCAGGGCGAGCAGCGCGGTGGGCAGCGGTCCCAGTGAGACGCCCCAGCTTTGAAACAGCCAGGTGACCAGCACGGTCACCATCGCGCCAAAGGCCATGGTGTCGCCATGGGCGAAGTTGGAAAACCGCAGGATGCCGTAGATCAGCGTGACCCCCAGCGCCCCGAGTGCGAGCTGTGAACCGTAAGCCATGGCCGGGATGATCACGAAATTTGAAAGCGCTACGATAGCGTTGAGGAGGTCCATCATAAATCCACTTCCTCACCTACAGGACTGACAGAACAATTTCCGAAGCTCATTTGCCCGCCCGCCGGTGATCCTTCGTATTGGATCGAATGAACTGCACCACCGGAGTGGAAGAGGGTCAAGAGACCGGTCGCCCCCTGTTCCAATTGAAAAATAAAACTGCGGGCGCGACTTCCAGGACGACCTTTGTCGTTCAGGACAATGGCTTCTCTTTTTTTGCCGGCAAGGTCGCGAAACGCCACTCCATCGTGAGGCAAATAAGTCATTTTGATTTCAATGTCGCGATACACGCAGGGCTCCCCCTGCTTGCACCAAGTTTCCATTAGGCAGTTAATCTTCCACTCTTCCGCCCGGCTCCAATCGAGTGTTACCTCCGCCAACGCGGCGGCCGAGGACCAAGTGACAATCAACCAAGCGGTGCACAGAACTCGCATATTAACCCCCCAAAAACGACTTGCGCACCTCGGGGTCGGCCAGCAGTTCCTTGCCCGTCCCCGTATACGCATTCCGCCCCTGCACCAGCACATAGCCCTTGTCGGCGATCTCCAGCGCTTGCCGCGCGTTTTGCTCCACCATCAGGATCGGGATGCCCGTACGCGCCACTTCGATGATCCGGTCAAACAGCTCATCCATCACGATGGGCGACACCCCCGCCGTCGGCTCATCCAGCATCAGCACCTTGGGCTGGGTCATCAGCGCACGCCCCACCGCCACCTGTTGCCGCTGCCCGCCCGACAGCTCCCCCGCAGGCTGCCGCCGCTTGTCGCGCAGGATCGGGAAGAGATCATAGATTTGCTCCATCGTCGGGCGGATATCATCGGTGCGAATGAAGGCCCCCATCTCAAGGTTCTCCTCGACGGTCATGGAGGTGAAAATATTCGAGGTCTGCGGCACGAACCCCATGCCCTTGGCCACCCGGTCCTGTGGGCTAAGCGCAGTGATGTCCTCACCGTCCAGCTTCACATGACCCTCGCGCAGGTTCAGCATGCCGAACACCGCCTTCATACCGGTGGATTTGCCCGCACCATTGGGTCCGACGATCACCGCAATTTCGCCCCGATCCACCGCAATGGTGCACTCATGCAGAATATCAGGGCCACTGCCGTAACCGCCTGTCATCGCTTCACCAATCAGAAACGGCCCACCGGCAGAAGCATAGGCCTTGCCACCCGGTCTAACAGGTGTCGCGGTCCCCATGCCCTTGGGGTTGCCCAATGACAGATCCTTGTTGCCGCGATCAGAATAGGGGTCAGTGCTCATCCAAACCGCTCCCGTTTCTTCTGGCCGGAAATATCCCCGCCGGAGGCATAAAAACTTTTGCGCAGCTCTGCATTGTGCGCCGACACCCGAAAGATCTCATGCGCCCACCTTGTCCTTATTTTTCAGGCCGGTACCGAGATAGGCCTCGATCACCTGCTCATTCGCCTTGATCTCGTCCAGCGTGCCCTGCGCCAGCACCTTGCCCTCGGCCATACAGATCACCGGATCACACAGGCGCCCGATGAAATCCATGTCATGTTCGATGACCACGAAAGTATAACCCCGATCCTGGTTGAGCCGAATAATCGCATCACCAATGGTGTTCAGCAGCGTACGGTTCACACCCGCGCCGACCTCATCCAGAAAGACGATCTTGGCATCCACCATCATGGTGCGGCCCAGTTCCAGCAGCTTTTTCTGTCCGCCGGAAATCTGGCCCGCCTTGTGGTCTGCCAGATGCTCTACCGTCAGGAATTCCAGCACCTCGTCGGCCTTTGCCCGCAATGCGCGTTCCTCATCGGCGATGCGCTTGCGTCCAAACCATGTGTTCCAGAGCGTCTCTCCTGATTGTGCGCCGGGCACCATCATCAGATTCTCGCGACAGGTCATGGAAGAGAACTCATGCGCGATCTGGAAGGTGCGCAGCAGGCCCTTATGAAAAAGCGTGTGCGGCGGCAGGCCGGTAATATCCTCGCCCTGCATGGTCACGCGCCCTGATGTTGGTTGAAGAACACCGGCGATCACGTTGAAAAGGGTTGTTTTTCCTGCACCATTTGGCCCGATCAACCCGGTGATCATGCCTTTTTCGATTTCCAGCGACGCCCCGTCCACGGCATGAAAACCGCCGAAGTGTTTGTGAATATCGTCCACGACGATCATGTGTTTTCCCCGTCAGCGCTGTGTTGGCGCCTTGTATAATTGGAACAGCCCGGCGCGCAACGCTCCGGGCTGTTCATTTTCCTTGGCCGACAGATTACTTGAAGCCGATGGTGGCGTTCTTGCCATCCTGCACTTCGATCATGCGGTAGGTACCGGCGGATTCACCGGGCCCGATCAGCTCAACCGCCGAGGCCCCGACATAGTCCACATCGCCGCCGCCGCGGATGATATCGAGTGCCTTGCCCAACTCACCGGGGTAGATCTTTTCGCCAGGCGCATTGGCAACATCAAGGATGTGCTTGCCGTATTCCGCGGGATCGGTGCTGTCTGCCGCTTGCATGGCCAGCATAAAGAGCGCCGCTGCGTCATAGCTTTCGGGCGTGTAGGGCGAGGTGGCGTCAAAGGCGTCGCCCGCCATCGCGGTCAGCTTTTCGATGCCTTCACCGCCGGAACCGGCAATCTGACCGTAAGAGCCGTTCAGCGCATCGCCGACATTTGTCGGAAGGCTGTCGCCGATCATGCCGCCGGGCAGACCAAAGGTGTCAAAGGCGCCAGTGTCCAGAGCCGCGTTGATGATGCCCAGACCGCCCTGGTCCAGATAACCGGCAACGACCAGCAGGTCACCTCCGGCAGAGGCCAATGCGCCCATCTCGGCAGAGTAATCCGCCTTGCCGTCTTCATGGGCGGCAACGATGGTCACTTCGCCGCCGATTTCCTTGAAATTGCTTTCAATCGCATCAGCAAGACCTTTGCCGTAGTCGTTGTTGGTGTAGGTCAGGGCGATGGATTTCACGCCGCGTTCCTGCAGAATCTCGGCCATGACCTGGCCTTCGCGCGCATCCGACGGGGCGGTGCGGAAGAAGAGATCATTGTCTTCAACCGTGGACAGGCCCGGCGAGGTGGCGGAGGGCGAAATCATCACCATGCCGTTCGGGATCGCTACGTTCTGCAGGATCGCGCCGGTCACACCGGAGCAGTCGCCGCCAATGATGCCATGCGCACCATCCGCGATCAGGCGTTCGCCGTTGGAGGTGGACAGACCGTTGTCGATGCACCCGGTGTCCGCCCGCATCGGCGTTACCTTGGCCGCATCCAGCAGTTTGCCACTCTCGGTGACTTCGCTCATCGCCAGTTCCGCACCGGCGGCCATCGGGCCGGTCAGTGATTCAATCGGGCCGGTGAAGCCGATGAGAATGCCCAGTTTTACTTCCTTTGCGTGACCACCTGCCAGTGCAGAAGTCGCCACAAGAGCTGCGGCCGTTGAGGCCAAAAGCATCTTTTTCATTGTTTTCTCCCATATTGGAACATCACGTTCGGGCGACAGGTTATGCGCGCCGTGCTCAAAAGAAAAGCGCTTTTCGCCCCCCTCACAATCAGCTCAGCGCGCCTTGAGAAACAGGGCTTTTCTCCTACTTCCAGAATGTAAGCGCAATCAGGGAGACCCAACAGATGACCCGCCGATTTCCAGTGACAGCCCTCGCCCTTTCTGTCTTATTCACCACCTTCACGACGATGATGGCGCAGGCCGACACGCAGATCACGATGTCGCCGATGGCAGACGGACTGGATACGCCTTGGGGCATCGCTATTCTGCCGGACGGCGGCCTGCTGGTCACGGAGCGGGAGGGCGAGTTGCTGCATTTCCGCGATGGGGTGCGCCGCGAGGTGGCGGGTGTACCGGATGTCGCCGCGCGGGGGCAGGGCGGACTGCTGGATATCACGCTGGCCCGGGATTTTGCCCAGACGCGCGAGCTGTTTCTGACCTATTCCAAACCTCAACGCGGCGGCGCCGGAACGGCTTTGGCGGTGGCTCGCCTGTCGCAGGATTCGACACGGCTGGAAAACCTGCGCGTGCTCTTTGAAATGGCTCCGGGTAGTTCGGGGGGACGGCATTTCGGCAGCCGCGTGGTGGAGGCGGCCGATGGCACGCTCTTTGTCACCATCGGCGACCGGGGTGACCGGCCGTCCGCGCAGGATCGCGGCAACCACAATGGCGCAATTGTCCGGATCAATCGGGACGGGTCGGTGCCGCGCGACAATCCATTCGTGGGGCAGGCAGATGTGTTGCCGGAGATCTGGTCCTTTGGGCACCGCAATCCACAGGGCGCAGGTTTTGACGCTTCCGGGTGGCTTTGGACGGCGGAGCATGGCGCGCGGGGGGGCGATGAGTTGAACCGGGTGAAGAAAGGGGCGAACTTTGGCTGGCCGGTGATTTCCTACGGGCGGCACTATTCCGGGGCCAAGATCGGCGAAGGTACCACGCGGTCAGGGATGGAGCAGCCGCGGCACTACTGGGACCCATCCATCGCACCCTCGGGATTGTTGGTCTATCAGGGCGAGATGTTCCCGGAGTGGCGGGGCGACATCTTTGTGGGATCGCTGAAGTTCGATTACATCTCGCGGCTGGAGGTGTCGGGAAACGCGGCACGTGAAGCCGGTCAGATCAAGTCTGATCAGACCAGCCGCGTACGTGACCTGATCGAAGCGCCTGATGGCAGCATCTGGTTCGTCTCTGTAGGCGACGGGGTTGTCTACCGCATGGCGCGCGCGGGCGCCTGATCAGATCGACAGGCGCGCGGCGTGGCTGCCGCGCTCGCGGTAGGGCGTGGTATCATAGTGCGACCGGTAGCATTTGGAAAAATGCGAGGGTGAGGCAAAGCCGCAGGCGAGGGCCACATTGATCACGCTCATATCGGTCTGCATCAGTAGGTTGCGCGCCTTCTGCAGCCGCAATTCCATGTAGTAGCGCTTGGGCGAGCGGTTGAGATAGCGCCGGAACAGCCGCTCCAGCTGCCGCGTGCTCATGCCGACGTTCTTGGCGAGGATCGAGGGGCTGATCGGTTCCTCGATATTGCCCTCCATCATCTGGATGACTTTGCTGAGCTTCGGATGGCGCACGCCGATGCGCGTGGGCACCGACAGGCGCTGCGTGTCCTGATCGGTGCGGATCGACGCATAGATCAACTGGTCTGCCACCATATTGGCAAGTTCTTCGCCCTGATGATCGGCAATCAGCTTGAGCATCAGATCAATGGAAGAGGTGCCCCCGGCGGTCGTGATACGGTTGCCATCGACCACGAAGACCGATTTCGTCAGGTCGACCTCCTGGAACTCCTCGGAAAAACTGTCCTGATTTTCCCAGTGGATCGTGGCGCGTTTGCCGTCCAGCAGCCCCGCCTTGGCGAGTGTGTAGGCAGCAGTGCAGAGCCCGCCGACCAAAAGCCCCTTGCGGGCCTCGCGGCGCAGCCAGCCCAGCACGCGTTTTGTGGTCGCTGCCTGCACGTCGATGCCGCCACAGACCATCACCGTGTCGTCGCGGTTCAGATCTTCCAGATCCCCGTCCAGCTTGAAGCCGCTACCCGAGGAGGCATAGACGATATCACCGCCCTCGCCGATGATCCGCCATTCATAGAGCTGTCGACCTGCCATCCGGTTTGCAATGCGAAGACTTTCGACGGCAGCGGAAAAACAGAGCAATGTGAAATCGTCGAGCAAAACAAACACGAACCGCTTCGGTTTGTCGGCGGGCGGATCTTTCCGCAGGGCTGGTTGCATCTGGGACATTGCCGTCTCTTGATCTTATCTTCCCGGGACAGGGGGCGTTCTCCGCTGTCTGTTGGCTCACATGGTCACGACCGAAACGTCACGTCAAGAGGTCGAATTTGTGATATGGTCACTGCTCAAAGGCTTTTGTATAGAGAGCGCTGAGATGTGAGCGCTCGCAGGAATGCGGGCTCAACCCGGAGTAGAAAACATGACCGAATGGACAAAATCAAGCTGGCGCGCCAAACCGCGGATCCAGATGCCGGACTATCCGGATCAGGCCGCCCTGGAGGCTGTCGAGGCCCAGCTTGCCCGGTTCCCATTGCTTGTTTTTGCCGGTGAGGCCCGCCGTCTCAGAATGCACCTCGCGGCAGCAGGTCGCGGCGAGGCGTTCCTGCTGCAGGGCGGCGATTGCGCCGAGAGCTTTGACCAGTTCAGCTCGGACGCGATCCGCGACACCTTCAAGGTGATGCTGCAGATGGCCACGGTGCTGACCTACGGTGCCAAGGTGCCGGTGATCAAGGTGGGTCGCATGGCCGGGCAGTTCGCCAAGCCGCGCTCGGCGCCGACCGAGACAGTGGATGGGGTGGAATTGCCGAGCTACCGCGGCGACATCATCAACGAGCTGGATTTCACCTCGAAAGCCCGTATTCCGGACCCGGAAAAGATGCTGCGCGCCTATACGCAAGCGGCCGCCACGCTGAACCTCATTCGCGCCTTCTCGACCGGGGGTTACGCGGATATCCACCAGGTGCACGCCTGGACGCTGGGCTTTACGGAGAATGAAAAGGTCGAGCGCTACCGCGATATCGCCAATCGGATTTCGGACACGCTGGATTTCATGTCCGCCGCCGGGGTCACGCCGGAGACGGCGCATACGTTGCAGTCGGTGGAATTCTACACCAGCCACGAGTCTTTGCTGCTGGAGTATGAAGAGGCGCTGACGCGCATCGACAGCACCACCGGCAAGTGGCTCGCGGGCTCGGGTCACATGATCTGGATCGGCGACCGCACGCGGCAGCCGGACGGCGCGCATGTGGAGTTTGCCAGCGGTGTTCAGAACCCGATCGGCCTGAAGGCAGGTCCGTCGATGACGTCGGAGGACCTCAAGGTGCTGATGGCCAAGCTGAACCCCGAAAACGAAGAAGGGCGCCTGACCCTGATCGCACGTTTCGGGGCCGGGTCCGTCGGTGAGCACCTGCCAAGGCTGATCAAGACCGTGCGCGAAGAGGGCGCCAATGTCACCTGGGTCTGCGACGCGATGCACGGCAACACGATCAAATCCTCGACCGGTTACAAGACCCGGCCTTTCGATTCCGTGTTGCGCGAAGTGCGCGAATTCTTTGCCGTGCATGCGGCTGAGGGCACCGTGCCGGGGGGGGTGCATTTCGAGATGACCGGGCAAGACGTGACCGAGTGCACCGGAGGTGTCCGCGCCGTCAGCGATGAAGACCTGTCAGATCGCTACCATACCGCCTGTGATCCGCGCCTGAACGCGAGCCAATCGCTGGAACTGGCGTTCCTGGTGGCCGATGAGCTTTCGAACCGTCGCGACGCGCACCGAGATCAGGCCGCTGGCTAACGTCGGCACCTTGACTGGATTGAAGCCCGCCCCGGAGGTATCCGCGGGCGGGCTTTTTCATTGGCGGGGGCCAAAACAAAACCACCCGCACATTCTGTGCGGGTGGCCTTCCTGATCAAAGGAATTTGGTACTAAAATCCGGTCAGTCGTCCGACTTCACCAGCCGCAGATAGGGCGCGTGCTGGCGCGGCGTCTCGCTGCGAAACGGCACGCTGGGCTCGCGAAAGGCCTGCTCAGGCGTTGTCGCGGGCTTCTTTGTGGCTGCGGGCGCAGGTTTGTCCTTGTGGATCGCGGGCGGCAGCGCGGCGTCAGCCACAATCGGGCGCAACGCACTGCGGGTCACGTCGAACCGGCGCGGACTGCGGCCCATTTCGCCCACTGAAACCAGCGCGCCGAGAATGCGGCTCACATCGCCCAGATCACTTTTCAGCGGCATCAGCACCATGCGTGCCTCCAGTGGCGGCAGGCCTGCACCGGCCTCGGAACGCAACTCCAGGGAACAGGTCGCCGGCGTTTCAAAGACTTCTTCGAGAGTATCGCTCAGCTGACGTCGCGAGGCGGGCGTGATGAAGGAGGTCAGCGGCATGCCACGCACTTCCATCCCCATCAGATCACTCAGATGGCTGCCAGCAATACGCAACCGTGCAATGCCGGGCGCAATTCTCTCGACGATGAAGGAATATTCCAACGCCTGCTCGATCCCGCGCGGGTCAATCTCCGCGCGGTTCGGCATCAGACGGTTGCCACGCAGGGCTTCCCAATAGGCCTCCAGCTGCGCGATTGGTGCAAATCCTGTATGTGAAACACGTTGCGTCATACTAAATACATTGTGCGTTTTTTGCCCGCCGTTGTCCATCGCCCAACCCTTTGCCTATATCGGTGCTTGCGCACAGTCTGAAATCGTTACGAAGGCACCCATAGCGTTTATTAGCACGGTGCCAAACTGGTTACTGGAACTTTAATATCAACAATTTTCTACAAATGGTGGGATATGTTTAGATTTGGTTAACCGATACGTGCAGAGGCCTGGCGTCGGCGAAGCATCGCGCAGGGGTTGCCCTGACCGCTTGAATCGCCATAAGGCTGGCGGGAACGACGGCCGAAAGGGCAAAAACTGATGATCCGCTCCATGACTGGTTTTTCCTCGGCCACGGGCAGTCTGCCGCCCCATTCCTGGGCTTGGGAACTGCGGGCAGTGAACGGCAAAGGGCTCGACCTGCGGCTGCGTGTGCCGGACTGGATCGACGGGCTCGAAGCGGGGCTGCGCAAGCTGCTGGGGGCCCATGTGACCCGCGGCAATGTCACCCTGTCGCTGCGGCTGGCACGGGATGAACAGGCAGGGGCTCTCCAGATCAATGAGGCGCAACTGACGTCCGTTCTGGATGCAATGGCGGTGATCGAGGCCCGCGCGATGGCGGCGGGCGTCTCTCTGGCTCCGGCGACCTCCTCTGATATTGTCGCGCTGCGCGGCGTGTTGGAACAGAGCGCAAGCGAAGATGACGCTGCACCGCTCTCGAAGGTCCTGCTGGCGGAGGCAGAGGCGCTGATTGCCGATTTCAACACCATGCGGGATAGCGAGGGTGCCGCCTTGCAGAAGGTATTGCGGGGCCAGCTGGAGGAAGTTGCGACCCTGACGGCAGAAGCGGCGCGCTTGGCGGAGGCCCGCAGCGGCGCACTGGCGGAGACCCTGAGGCGCAATCTGGCCAAGGTCATGGACAATACCGATGGGGCTGATGCGGACCGCGTGGCACAAGAACTCGCGCTGATTGCCGTGAAATCCGACGTGACCGAAGAGATCGACCGGCTTGCCGCCCATGTCGAGGCGGCGCGCGACCTGATCGGGCAGGGCGGGCCGGTGGGGCGCAAGCTCGATTTCCTGATGCAGGAATTCAACCGTGAGGCCAATACGCTCTGCGCCAAGGCGCAGAACACCGATCTGACCCGCTGCGGTCTGGCGCTGAAGGCAGTGATCGACCAGATGCGCGAACAAGTCCAGAATGTGGAGTAGACGATGACCGCGACACGCCGGGGCCTTTTGATTATTCTCAGCTCGCCGTCGGGGGCGGGGAAATCGACGCTGGCGCGGCGATTGCGGACGTGGGACGCGGATGTCGAGTTCTCGATTTCTGCGACAACCCGTGCGGCGCGCCCCGGCGAAGAAGACGGACGCGAATACCATTTCGTGGATGAGGCCGTGTTCAAGGCGCAGGTGAGCGACGGTGGCATGCTGGAACACGCCCATGTCTTTGGCAATTTCTACGGCTCCCCCCGGGCGCCGGTGCAGGCGGCAATTGATCAGGGCCGGGATGTGCTCTTTGACATCGACTGGCAGGGGGCGCAGCAGATCACCAATTCAGCTCTCGGCGCGCATACGCTGTCGATCTTCCTGCTGCCGCCGTCCATTCGCGAATTGCGCAACCGGCTGGAGAAACGCGGTCAGGACGATGCAGAGACCATCGCGCGGCGTATGGAAAAGAGCTGGGACGAGATCAGCCATTGGGGCGCCTATGATTTCGTGATCGTGAATGACGATCTGGACGAGACCGAAGAGAAGCTGAAAACCATCATCTCGGCCACGCGCCTGCGGCGCAGCCAGCAACCGGGGCTGACCGAACACGTGCGCCGTCTGCAATCGGAATTCGAGGAACTGTCATGACACTCTACGCTTTGGGAGATCACAGCCCGCAGGTGCATGCGGATACTTGGGTGGCGCCGGATGCCAATCTGGTGGGGCAGGTGGTGCTGGAAGAGGGCGCGTCGGTCTGGTTCGGCACCACGATCCGCGCCGATCACGAGGAAATCCGCGTGGGCAAAGGGTCGAACGTGCAGGAGAACTGCGTCTTTCACATCGACGCAGGCTATCCGCTGACCATCGGCGAGAATTGCACCATCGGGCATAAAG
Organism: uncultured Roseobacter sp.; assembly: GCF_947492555.1. Lineage (GTDB taxonomy): Bacteria > Pseudomonadota > Alphaproteobacteria > Rhodobacterales > Rhodobacteraceae > Roseobacter. The sequence goes on along the minus strand of NZ_CANLNE010000003.1, from coordinate 855,437 downwards.
TGATGCTGCACGGCTGCACCATTGGCGACAATTCCCTGATCGGCATGGGCGCGACGGTGCTGAACGGGGCTAAAATCGGCAAGAACTGCCTGATCGGCGCGGGGGCATTGATCACGGAGAACAAGGTCATCCCGGATGGTTCTCTGGTGATGGGAGTGCCTGGCAAGGTCGTCCGTGAGCTGGATGCCCAGGCGATCCATAGCCTGACGCTGAGCGCGCTGCATTACCAGGAAAACATGCGCAAGTTTCGAGATGAACTGCGCTCGATAGAAAGCTGATATGAAAAACGAAAAAGGATCGCTGGTGCGCCCCGACGCACTGCCTGACAGTGCCAGCCGCCCGGTGGTGACCCCGCTGAGCCCTTCGGTTGTCTATGCATCGGACACGCCGGATATGCTGGACCGGCAATACGAGGGTGGGCTGCAGGGCTACACCTACGCGCGTGAAGGTCATCCCAACGCCGATGTGGTCGCCAAACGCATGGACCGTCTTGAGGCCGCGCCGCATTCGGGTGTCGTGACGGCCTCGGGCATGGCGGCGGTGTCTGCGGTGCTGCTGGGGCTGACAAAAGCGGGGGATCACGTGATCGGCGGCAACCAGCTTTACGGCCGGTCGCTGCGGATGATGAGTGACGATCTGCCCCGTCTGGGCATTGCCACCTCCATGGTCGATCCTGGTGACATCGAGGCGATACGCGCGGCTCTACGCCCCGAAACCCGCATGGTGCTGATCGAAGTTGTGTCCAATCCGACGCTGCGCGTGGCGGACCTGAAAGGGCTCGCGGCGCTCTGCAAGGAACAGGGTGTCCTGCTGGTGCTGGACAATACCTTCACCACACCACGCGCGATCCGGCCCTTTGACTGGGGGGCGGATGTCGTGATCCACTCGATTACCAAGTTGTTGGCGGGGCATTCCGATGTGATGCTGGGCTATGTGGCGGCGCGCGATGCGGCGCTGAACGACCAGTTGCGGATCTTTACGGTGACCGCGGGCATGAACCCCAGCCCCTTTGACTGCTGGCTTGCGGAACGCGGCATGCTGTCCTTCGATCTGCGCTTTGACCGGACCCAGGCCACGGCCGCTCGGCTGGCCGATCATCTCAGCACCCTCAACGGGGTGAAACGCGTGATCTATCCGGGCCGCGACGATCATCCCGACCATGCCCGCGCCACGGAGCTGCTGGACGGACAGTTCTGCAACATGGTCAGTTTCGAGCTGGATGGTGACCGGGAGGCCGCCAACGCCTTCACGCGCGCCGCAGATGGCCTGAATTTTGCGCCAACGCTGGGGGATATCGGCACCACGCTGTCACATCCCGCCTCCTCCTCGCACCGGGCGCTGACAGCAGAAAAACGTGCGGAGCTTGGCATGTCCGAGGGGTTTTTCCGCGTATCCGTCGGGTTGGAAGACCCTGACGCGCTGTGCCGGATTTTCACCGACGCCGTTGCCACCGCGACGGGCAACTGACGGGACACGGGTGCGATGAGCCAGGCCCTGACCGACATTCTGGCCGCGCTGCCCTTGCCAGCCCTCATCATCGACGGCAGCGAGCGGATTGTGAGCGCCAACGCAGAGGCACGCAACCTGATCGGGCAGGGGATCGAAGGGCGCAACTTCGTGACCATGCTGCGTCAGCCCGGTCTGATCGACACGGTCGAGGCGGTTCTGCGGGACAGCCGCCCGCGCGTGGCGCAATACCTGGCGAATGACGGGGTGCAGGATACGACCTTTCAGGTCACCGCGCGGGCCTTGGCAGAGCAGAAAGCCCTGCTGTTGTGTTTCATGGATGTGACGCATCTGGAGCAGGCAGGCCAGATGCGTCGGGATTTTGTCGCCAATGTCAGTCATGAATTGCGCACCCCGCTGACGGCCCTGATGGGGTTCATCGAAACCCTGCGCGGCCCGGCCCGCGAGGATGCAGCCGCGCGCGACAGATTTCTCGACATCATGGAAGGTGAGGCGGGCCGGATGAACCGGCTTGTGGCCGATCTGCTTTCGCTGAGCCGTGTGGAGGGGGATGAGCGTGTCCGGCCCCGGGATCGGGTCAACCTGACCGATATCCTGTCGTCCGTCCTGCGCACCCTGAAACACCTGGCGGAGGAGGCGGACGTCACGCTGGAGGCGGACTTTGGCGACGCGCCGGTTGAGTTGATCGGCGACCCCGACCAGCTGATGCAGGTGTTCACCAATCTTGTTGAAAACGCAATCAAATATGGGGCATCGGGCAAGCGTGTCACCGTCCAGATCGACCTGGTGGATCGGGACCCGGCCTTGCGTGCGCCCGGCGTGCGCGCGCATGTGATCGACTATGGTCCGGGCATCGACGCTATTCACCTGCCGCGCCTGACCGAGCGGTTTTTCCGCGCCGACAGCCACCGCAGCCGGGCCCTGGGTGGCACCGGTCTGGGGCTGGCCATTGTGAAACACATCATCAACCGGCATCGCGGGCGTTTGAGAATGGAAAGTGAATTGGGCAAGGGCGCGCGGTTCACCGTGGTTTTGCCGACGCAAGCAACGGTGTCGGCAGGCGAATCTGACATCTGAGTCGCCCATTCTCCACCGTGAATTAAATCCGCTCGTTCAGTCGGATCGTGATAAAATCATTTTGAATCAGTTACTTGAAAAACAAAGGGATGCCAGGCGCCATACGTCATAAAACTGTTACGTAACTGTCACAAAAGCATTGTCACAGGCCCGTACCACCGGCCCCAAGATCGCCATGGGGGTGATCAGATTCGAAATTGAAAATGACAGGAGATATCATGTCGTTCGTAAAACTCACCACTTCCGCGCTGGCCATTGCGGCCGTGTCCGCAACCACCGCTGCCGCGCGTGATCAGGTGCAAGTTGCCGGATCGTCGACCGTGCTGCCCTACGCGTCGATCGTGGCCGAAGCATTTGGTGAAAATTTTGATTTCCCGACACCCGTTGTCGAATCCGGTGGCTCCTCCGCGGGTCTCAAGCGGTTCTGCGAAGGGGTGGGCGAGAACACCATCGACATCGCAAACGCATCGCGCGCCATCAAGGACAGCGAAGTTTCCGTCTGCGCCGAGAACGGTGTGACGGACATCATCGAAGTGCGCATCGGGTATGACGGCATCGTCTTTGCCTCCGACATCGCCGGCAACTCCTTCGAGTTCACGCCGACGGATTGGTACAAAGCCCTGTCCGCCGAGGTTGTGGTCGACGGCGAAATCGTCGCGAACCCCTATACAACCTGGGATCAGGTCAACCCGGAATTCCCCGCCCAGCCGATCCAGGCTTTTGTTCCGGGCACCAAGCACGGCACCCGTGAAGTCTTCGAAGACAAGGTGATCCTCGCAGGCTGTGAGGCAACCGGCGATTTCGAGGCCTTCAAAGCAGCCAATGGCGACGACAAGAAAGCCGCCGAGAAAGCCTGCATCGGTCTGCGCACAGACGGCAAATCGGTCGACATCGACGGCGACTACACCGAGACCCTGGCGCGTATCGAAAGCAACAAGGACGGCATCGGCGTCTTTGGTCTGGCGTTCTACGAGAACAACACCAACAAGCTGCAGGTTGCGACCATGTCCGGTATCACACCGTCCACGGAAAGCATCGCAACAGGTGAATACCCTGTGTCCCGCCCGCTCTTCTTCTACGTGAAGAAAGCCCACATCGGCGTGATCCCGGGCCTGAAAGAATTTGCTGAATTCTTCGTGGCGGACGAGATCGCAGGCCCCGACGGCCCGCTGTCCGAATACGGTCTGGTGGCGGATCCCAAGCTGGAAGACACCCAGTCCGCAGTGGCCGACGAAGCGGTTCTGGGCGGCAACTCCTGATCTGCCTGAACAAGGTTTTTTCGGGGGCGGATCTCTTCGCCCCCGAAACTGACGAAAGACGCATCATGCAATTTCTGGGGTGGACCGCATGGCACTTGGTTTGACGGGATATGTTGTCCTCGCCATCATTCTTCTGACAGTCGCTGCGTTTTTCATGGCGCGCAGCCGGGCGAAATCCACCGCAGGGGGCGACATCCGGCTTTTGCACTCGCTGCCAAACTACTACGGCTACAACGCCGCGATGTTTGCAGCCGTGCCTGCCTTTGGCGTTCTGATGATCTGGCTGCTGGCGCAGCCGATGATCATCGAAAATTCCGTATTCAAACTGATCCCGGAGCGGATTGTCAGCGAAGGCTCGTCACGCGGGCTGGTGATGAGCGACGTGCGCCGCGTTGCCGAAGGGCTGGACATCGCCGTGGCGCGGGGCGCGCTGACCGACGACGAGGCCGGCTCCATGCGTGCCGATGCCGATGACGTTCGCAGCATTCTGGGGGGCGTGGGTGTCGCCCTCGGCTCGGACGTCGAACCTGAAGTGTTGCAGGCGGCCCAGCAATATCGCTCTAAATCCGAAACGGGCACGTTTTGGATGTCGACCACGGTTGTGACGCTGGCGCTTCTGGGGGCCGCGCTTGCGATTTTTGTGACAAACGCGGATTTCAGGGCACGCAACACGGTGGAACGCGGCGCGCTGACGCTCTTGATCCTCGCGGCCTCGCTGGCGATCCTGACCACGGTCGGCATTGTTCTGTCGATGCTCTTCGAGAGCATCAATTTCTTCCGCCTGCATCCCTGGACCGACTTTTTCTTTGGCGGCAGTTGGGCACCGAATTTCCGGGGCGACAGCGATCTGTCCATTCTGCCGCTGCTCTGGGGCACGCTCTATATCTCGGTGATTGCCCTCCTGGTCGCCGTCCCCATCGGGTTGTTTGCCGCGATTTACCTCAGCGAGTACGCGGGCCCCAAGACTCGCTCGACGGCGAAACCCTTGCTCGAAATCCTCGCCGGTATCCCGACAATCGTCTACGGTCTTTTTGCGCTGCTCACGGTGGGCCCGGCATTGGTCAGCATCTTCGGACGGGGTGACAATGGCCTGCTGGGGGTGGACTGGATGAGCGGTGCGACGGCGGTGCTGACCGCCGGGCTGGTCATGGGCATCATGCTGATCCCTTTTGTCTCTTCGCTTAGCGATGACATCATCAATGCGGTGCCGCAGTCAATGCGGGACGGATCCTTTGGGCTGGGCGCCACCCATTCCGAAACCATCCGGCAGGTCGTGCTGCCCGCAGCTCTGCCAGGGATTGTCGGCGCCGTGCTGCTTGCCGCCAGCCGTGCGATTGGCGAGACGATGATCGTGGTGCTGGGGGCAGGGGCCATTGCGAAGTTTTCCCTGAACCCGCTGGAGGCGATGACCACCATCACCACGCGGATCGTGAGCCAGCTGACCGGAGACACTGATTTCGCCAGCCCCGAGACCCTCGTGGCCTTTGCGCTCGGCCTTACCCTCTTTGTCCTGACCCTCGGGCTCAACGTCCTCGCCCTCTACATCGTGCGCAAGTATCGGGAGCAATACGAATGACCGACGCGACCACCTCCTCCCTGCCGTCCGCGACACCGGTGTCCGGCAAGGGCTCTCTGATGCAGCAGGACTCGCGTACGCGCAAACGCAACGCCGCCGAGACGCGGTTCAAAGCCTATGGGATTACTGCGATCACCATCGGGATGCTGATGCTGCTGGTGCTGGTCTACAACATCGTCTCGCGCGGCACCGGGGCGTTTCAGCAGACCTTCGTGACGCTTGAAGTCGCACTGCCCGCCGAGAAGCTGGATAAAAACGGCACGCGCAATCTCGACGACATCAAGAAGGTGTCGACCTTTGGTTACGCGCCGCTCTTGCGCGATGCCTTTGAAGCGAAGATCGCCGAAAAGAACATCGAGACCGAGCTGTCGGGCAAGGAGATGGCCGGTATCCTGTCCGCCGGTGCCGCGGCGCAGCTACGGGACTTTGTGCTGGCAGATCCAACGGTGATCGGATCGACGGTCGCCTTTGAATTCCTCGCCTCAAGCCGGGTGGACGGCTATCTCAAGAGCCGCGTCAGCCGCGACAGCATTGCCAACGACAAGAACATCAGCGCGGAGCAACTCGACTTCGTGGATCAACTGATCGCCTCCGGCGATGTGGAGAAACGCTTCAACCTTGCGTTCATCACCGGCGCGGACAGTTCCGACGCCCGGCCCGAAGCGGCTGGTATGGGCGTGTCGATGATGGGCTCGTTCTTCATGATGCTTGTGGTGCTTGTTCTTGCCCTGCCCATCGGCGTGGCGGCCAGCATCTATCTCGAAGAATTTGCGCCCAAGAACTGGCTGACCGATGTCATCGAGGTGAACATCTCGAACCTGGCAGCGGTGCCGTCGATCGTGTTTGGTATCCTGGGTCTTGCGGTCTTCATCAACTACATGCACCTGCCTACGTCGGCCCCGCTGGTGGGCGGCCTTGTGCTGACGCTGATGACCCTGCCGACCATCATCATCTCGACGCGGGCGTCGCTCAAGGCGGTGCCACCATCGATCCGGGATGCGGCGCTTGGGGTAGGGGCCTCGAAAATGCAATCGGTCTTCCATCACGTACTGCCGCTGGCCGCACCGGGCATCCTGACAGGCACGATCATCGGGCTGGCACAGGCGCTGGGGGAAACCGCACCCCTCCTGCTCATCGGCATGGTCGGCTTTATCGCCTCGAACCCGCCCGACAGCATTGCCAGCGGTCTGCTGGATCCGAACTCGGCCATGCCTGCGCAGATCTACGAATGGGCGAAACGCGCCGACCCCGCCTTTTATGAACGCGCCTGGGGTGGCATCATCATCCTGCTCTTGTTCCTGGTCACGATGAACACCATCGCCGTGATCTTACGTCGTCGCTTTGAGCGGCGCTGGTAAGGGGAGACACGAAAATGAACGATATGAGAATACTGGAGAGAGACGTGGACACCAATACCATCAAGATCGCTGCACGTGGCGTTCAGGTCTACTATGGCGATAACCACGCGATCAAAGACGTGGATGTCGACATCCAGGACAAGACGGTCACCGCCTTCATTGGCCCCTCTGGCTGTGGCAAATCCACCTTTCTGCGGTGCCTCAACCGGATGAACGACACCATCGATATCTGCCGTGTCGAGGGGGACATCCACATCGACGGTGAAGACATCTACGACAAGCGCGTCGATCCGGTGCAGCTGCGTGCCAAGGTTGGCATGGTGTTTCAGAAACCGAACCCCTTCCCCAAGTCGATCTATGACAATGTGGCCTACGGACCGCGCATTCACGGACTGGCCAAGAACAAGGCCGAGCTGGACGAGATCGTCGAAAACGCCCTGCGCCGGGCGGCGATCTGGAACGAGGTCAAGGATCGCCTGAACGCGCCGGGCACCGGTCTTTCCGGTGGTCAACAACAGCGCCTGTGCATCGCGCGGGCTGTCGCAACCGAGCCCGAAGTGCTGCTGATGGACGAGCCGTGCTCGGCGCTCGACCCGATTGCCACGGCCCAGGTTGAGGAACTGATTGACGAGCTGCGCCAGAATTATTCGGTGGTGATCGTGACCCACTCCATGCAGCAAGCGGCGCGCGTCAGCCAGAAAACCGCCTTCTTTCACCTGGGTAACCTTGTGGAGTATGGTGAGACCGGGAACATCTTTACCAACCCCGAAGATCCCCGGACGGAAAGCTACATCACAGGTCGGATTGGATAATCACATGCAAGATCAACACATTGCCTCTGCTTTCGACCGTGACCTGGAGGCTATCCAGGCACAGATCATGAAAATGGGCGGGCTGGTCGAGGCCGCGATCCGCGACGGCGCGCAATCGCTGGATACCCGTGACGAGGAATTGGCCGAGCAGGTGCGCAAGAACGACCGTACCATCGATGAGCTCGAAGAGATGATCAACGAAGAGGCCGCGCGTGTCATTGCCCTGCGCGCGCCGACGGCCCGGGATTTGCGCCTGATCCTCAGCGTCATCAAGATCAGCGCCAATCTGGAACGCATTGGCGATTACGCAAAAAACATGGCCAAGCGCACCGGTGTTCTGTCACAGATGGCCCCGGTGGATGACAGCACGGGCGCGCTGCGGCGGATGTCGCGCGAGGTGGAGCGGATGCTGAAAGACGCACTGGACGCCTACATCCAGCGGGACCCGGAACTGGCCAGCGAGGTCATCAACCGCGACCACGACGTCGACCAGATGTACAATGCGCTTTTCCGCGAATTCCTGACTTTCATGATGGAAGACCCGCGCAACATCACCGCCTGCATGCACCTGCATTTCATCGCCAAGAACGTGGAACGCATGGGCGATCACGTGACCTCAATCGCCGAGCAGGTCGTCTATCTGGTGACCGGCGAGCACCCTGAAGATGCGCGCCCCAAAGCCGATAAAACATCAGTGGTAGCAGAAGGATAAGCCCCATGTCCGCCGATCAACCCCGCGTTCTGGTGGTCGAAGATGAGCCCGCACAACGCGAAGTGCTGGCCTATAATCTGGAGGCGGAAGGATTTGCCGTCAGCCGTGCCGAAAACGGTGAAGAAGCGCTGATGCTGGTCGATGAGACGGCGCCGGATGTGATCGTGCTCGACTGGATGATGCCGAACCTGAGCGGGATCGAAGTGTGCCGGCGTCTCAAGATCAAGTCCGAGACACGGGCGATTCCGATCATCATGCTCTCCGCGCGTTCCGAAGAGGTGGACCGCGTGCGCGGGCTGGAAACAGGTGCCGATGACTATGTGATCAAACCCTATTCGGTGATTGAGCTCATGGCGCGGGTGCGCAGCCAGTTGCGCCGTGTGCGGCCCGCAGCGGCCGGGGAACGGCTGGAATACGAAGACATCGTGCTCGATTCCACCAGCCACCGGGTCAACCGTGGCACCAGCGAGCTGAAGCTGGGGCCGACGGAATTCCGCCTGCTCTCCACCTTCATGGAAAAGCCCGGACGGGTGTTTTCCCGCGAACAGCTGCTGGACCGGGTCTGGGGCCGCGACATCTACGTCGACACCCGCACGGTCGATGTGCATATCGGACGTTTGCGCAAGGCATTGACACAGTTCGGCGGGTCGGATCCGCTGCGCACGGTGCGTGGTGCGGGCTACGCGCTGGGGTAGGGGCCTTACTTAAGCGGCAAACGGGCGCAGGCGCAGGATGTCGCGCGCCTGCTGCCAGGTGGCGACGGGCCGTTCGTATTTTTCGCAAAGATCAGCGGCGCGTTTGATCAACGCCGCGTTTGACGGCGCGAGCCGTTCGCGGTCCAGCCGCACGTTGTCTTCAAGACCCGCACGCGTGTGGCCGCCCGCGGCAATGGCCCACTCGTTCACCTCGATCTGCGCCGGACCGATACCTGCTGCACACCACGCGGCATCCGGCGCGCGCGATTTCACGGTTTCCACATAGAAATCAAAGACTTGCTTGTCCGCAGGCATCGCGTTTTTGACCCCCATGACGAATTGCACATACAGCCGCCCGTGCAGTTTGCCGGCCTCATGCATCCGGATCGCGTGCAGAACGTGAGATAAATCAAAGGCTTCGATCTCGGGCGTCACCTCATGGGTGCGCATTTCCGACGACAGCCAGTCCACCAGGTCGGGCGGGTTCTCATAGACACGGGTTGGGAAGTTATTGGACCCGACGGAGAGGGACGCCATGTCGGGCCGCAAGGGTAACATGCCGCCGCGTTCCTGCCCGGCGCCGGACCGCCCACCGGTCGAGAACTGGATGATCATGCCGGGGCAATGCTTCTCAACACCTTCCTTGAGCCGTGCGAACTTCTCCGGGTCGGAGGAGGGGGTTTCGTCAGCATTGCGCACATGGGCATGGCAGATCGACGCCCCCGCCTCAAAGGCCTCCTGCGTGCTTTCAATTTGCTCTGAAACAGAAATCGGCACCGCCGGGTTTGCAGCTTTTGTCGGCACGCTGCCGGTGATCGCGACACAGAGAATACAGGGGTCAGACATCGAAAAATACCGTTTCTTGAGGGCCTTGGAGGTAAATATTAAAGTGATACATCCCGGCAGCCTGTCGACTGGCGAGCAAGGTCGCAATGCGGGGTTTATGTTCGATCCGGGCCAGCACAGGATCACCGGCATGTGCGGCGGCATCTTCGGGGAAATACATCCGCGTGTGCAGGCCGATGTTGATGCCCCGCGCCACAATCCAGAAGGTGATGTGCGGCGCCATCAGATGTCCGCTTGCATGGGTCACAGGCCCTGGTTTGATTGTGTCGAACTGCCAGACTCCGGTCTCACCGTGACCGGCCTGGCGCCCCCAGCCGTTAAAACCCGACGCGTCACTCCCATAGTGGCCGTCCGAATTCGCCTGCCATATCTCGACTAGCACGTCCTTAAGCGGCGCGCCGGTGCCATCATACACCGCGCCCGTGATGCTGATCCGCTCGCCCGGCGTGGCGTCTGTCACCATCCGTTCCCCCAAATCATTTGGATAAACGTCTGGAATTCCGCAGAAATTTGGCACACAGCCAATGTGAACATACGGTCCCGCAGTTTGTGACGCGCTCTCAAACAGTTTCGACATCACGTCCCCTCCGGTCGGTTTTCGAAGTAGCTCGCCCGACGACCTCGAAGCACGATGTCAAAGCGATACGCACGCGCATCCATGGGGATTGTGTGCTGCATGTCCAAGGGCGCGATCAGCCGCTCTATGGCGTCCCGATCCGGGATCGCGGCAACGATAGGACAACGCCAGATCAACGGGTCACCCTCGAAGTACATCTGCGTGATCAAACGCTGTGCAAAGCTTTGGCCAAAAACGGAAAAATGGATATGTGCAGGCCGCCAGTCGTTCACGCCATTGGGCCAGGGGTAGGGGCCCGGCTTCACAGTTCGAAACCTGTAAAATCCCTTCTCGTCCGTCAGCACGCGACCACAACCGCCGAAATTCGGATCAAGCGGGGCGAGGTAACCTTCTTTCTTGTGGCGATACCGCCCGCCCGCATTGGCCTGCCAGACCTCGATCAGAGCATGCGGTACGCCGCGCCCGTTTTCGTCCTGCAGACGTCCGTGCACGATGATCCGCGGCCCCAGCGCCATCTCACCCGGTGTGGCGAAATTCAGGATCAGGTCGTCGTCAAGCGGCCCCAGGATGCTGTGATCAAAAATAGGGCCTGTCTCTTCGCTCAGCGTGCTGGGCATGGAAATCTTGGCCAGCTGCGGCGATCGCGTAAGGCTGGTTTTATAGCTGGGCGTGAGCGCGGGCGGCTGACGCGTCCAGTCCCGCGCCATGTAACCGCCTTTGGTATCCGTCATGGTTTGTCTTCCATCTCGGCAAAGGTCTGCTTGGCCAGTTTCAGCGCGTGATTGGCACGTGGCACCCCGGCGTAGATCGCAACATGCTGGAATGTTTCGATCACGTCACTCTTGCTGGCACCGGTGTTTACGGTGGCACGAATGTGCATCGGGATTTCATCAAAATTTCCAAGGGCTGCCAGGAGCGCCAAGGTCAGCATCGAGCGTTCCCGCAGGCTGATGGCATCTGACGCCCAAACAGTGCCCCAGGCGCCTTCGGTAATCAGGTTCTGAAAGTCGGCATCAATATCCGATTTTGCGGCCTGCGCCTGATCCACATATGCGTCACCCAAGACCTCACGGCGTTTCTGCATGCCTGTAGCGTAGCGATCTGACATTGTTGTCCTCAAGGGCCAGTTTAACCGGTAGATGCACCATAGGGGATGCGCGCACCTTGAGGAAAGCCGATATTTGCAACGCAGATCTTAGGCAAAGCCGTCCAAACCGATGTCATCATTTTAGTTACATAATACTGATTATAAAAACTATGGTAAGCGTCATTCCCAATTGTCGGAAGCCTTAAATAATGGAACGGAGTTAATGGAACTCCTTCCCCTTTAGTATCAACCACCTAGGAATTTCCGTACTCTACAGCGCCTGTTGGCAAGTCTAGCGTCTCAGAGGCAACGCAGAATGGCCAGCCGGAGTTTCGTGAGCATTGGGGCTGGTGTGCTCAGCGCTGCAAGTCGGCTTGTCAAAACCAACAACCACCGTGGCATCCTGTCGCCGCCAGCCTAAGTAGTTATTGGCACCTACCCCACTCCTCGAACTATGCGCCAGGCTATGCTCTATCGACCCAAAGGAGACATCCTGCGAGAGGTTGCCATTCTGCACCCACAGCTAAGTGCGGCCCAAACGCTGACGCACGCAAGATCGTCCGTGAGGAGCACGAAGACGCCCGACAGGTCGCCCGCGACATTGCCAAGACGACATCTCAATGAAGCCCAGGAAGAAGGTTGAGTGCTCTTCACCCATCTCAGAACACCACTCTCTGCGCTCTCAACACATTGTTTTTCAACAGAATCGGCTCTTCCCGGACCTTCGCCGCATGTTTATCCAACGCCCGGCGCCCACGTCGCCGCAAGTCCAAATCAGAGACTTTCAGAGACTCTGCGATGGAAAACGGTAACTCTCTGATTTCGTTGGAAACGGAAGCTCACCAATTAGGAACTCCGACATCGGTGCAGGATGAGAGAATAGGCACCCTACAGGTCAGCAGTTACGCCCCTTGTTGCCCGACAAATCCCGTTGGCAAAAGCTCCCTGTCTTCGCTGGACAGCGCGCACCGCAAAGGTCTATGCATGCAAACCATTGTTTGTGAGCAGCTTATGACCTCTATCCTCGTCCTGAACGGACCAAACCTCAATCTGTTGGGCACACGTCAACCCGATGTCTACGGCGCAACCACATTAGCCGATATCGAGGCCAGTTGTTCCCGCTGGGCCAAGGATGCCGGTTGCGCGGTCAGCTTCATGCAGTCCAACCACGAAGGTGCACTTGTCGATGCCATTCACGCCGCCCGCGGTGTGCATGATGGCATCGTCCTGAACGCTGGCGCTTACACGCACACTTCGATCGCGCTGATGGACGCACTGGCATCGGTGGAGATCCCGGCTATCGAACTTCATCTCAGCAATGTGCACGCGCGGGAAGATTTCCGGCACACATCCTTCATTGCGAAGGTTGCGGTCGGCCTGATCTGCGGGTTTGGGGCACATGGTTACCTCTTGGCACTCGACGCCATGAAAAAACATATCGAAGATTAACTTCTACACGTAAGTGATTGTAAATAAAAAAGGCGACACCCGAGTGCCGCCTCTTTTCATTGTTGCTGTTTCGATCTTCAGCCTTTGGCAGCCTTGGCAACCTCAGCGGCGAAATCCTCTTTCACCACTTCGATGCCTTCGCCAACTTCAAGGCGCACGAACCCGGTGATGGTTGCACCGGCTTCCTTGGCTGCGTCGCCCACGGTCAGATCGGGGTTCACCACGAAGGACTGGTTCAGCAGCGTAACCTCGGACATGTATTTTTTCATGCGCCCGATGATCATCTTCTCGATCACCGCTTCCGGCTTGCCGCTTTCGCGCGCGATGTCCATCTGAACTTGCTTTTCCTTCTCGACAACCGCCGGGTCCAGATCTGCTTCGGACAGGGACGCAGGGTTCACCGCCGCGATGTGCATCGCGACCTGCTTGCCAAACGCCTCATCACCGCCGGTCATCGCCACCAGCACACCGATTTTGCCCATGCCAGGCGCTGCCGCGTTGTGCACGTAAGAAACCACGATGTCGCCATCAATGGCGGACATCCGGCGCACGGACATGTTCTCGCCGATGGTGGCGATCTTGTCGGTGACCACGGTTGCCACGGATTTGCCGCCCATATCCGCGTTGTTCAGCGCATCCACGTCGGATACGGACAGGGCAACGGAGGCAATGCCCGCAACCATTTCCTGGAACTCGGCGTTTTTGCCGACGAAGTCGGTTTCGGAGTTCACCTCAACCGCAACACCGTGCCCGCCGTCAACCTTGACAGCAACCAGACCTTCCGCCGCCGTACGGCCGGATTTCTTGGCTGCCTTGGCCAGACCCTTGGTGCGCAGCCAGTCCTGCGCCGCTTCCATGTCGCCGTCGGTTTCGGTCAGCGCTTTTTTTGCGTCCATCATGCCTGCGCCGGTGGTGTCGCGCAGCTCTTTGACCATAGATGCAGTGATCGCCATCTGAGGTTCTCCTTTGGGAATTGTCGGACCACGAGGCCCGCCATTTAACGGGCCCATGGCCCGCTGTTCATCGAGGTGTCTCGGGGCAGGTCATCCCTGCCCCATATGTCATGCGTATGACGCGGATCAGCTCGCGGCTTTTTCCACGGTCTCTTCTTTGGATTCGATATCCAGAGGTGCGTCAGCCGCCATCGCATCGTCAGACACGGTTTCCGAAGACGCGTCACCGACCTCGACACCAGTGGATTCGGCGACGGCCTCTTCGACCGGTGCTTCTTCCATTGCGCCGAGATCGACACCTGCCGCGCCCAGTTGCGCGCTCATGCCGTCAAGGGCTGCACGGGCCGCCAGATCGCAGTATAGCGAAATCGCGCGGGCCGCGTCATCGTTGCCCGGGATGATGTAATCAATGCCATCGGGTGGGCAGTTGGTGTCAACCACGGCCACAACCGGAATGCCCAGCTTGTTGGCTTCGGCGACGGCCAGTGCCTCTTTCTTGACGTCGATGACAAAGATCAGGTCAGGACGGCCGCCCATTTCGCGGATACCGCCGAGGGAAGCCTGCAGCTTGCCCTGGTCACGTTCCATGCCAAGACGCTCTTTCTTGGTCAGACCGGCAAAGCCGTTCTCGGACTGCTCGTCAATGTTCTTGAGGCGGTTGATCGACTGGGACACGGTCTGCCAGTTGGTCAGCGTGCCGCCCAGCCAGCGGTGGTTCATGTAATACTGTGCGCATTTCTCTGCGGCATCGGCGATCGGCTGCTGGGCCTGACGCTTGGTGCCGACGAAGAGAACGCTGCCGCCCTTGGCGACGGTTTCACGGATCACGTTCAGGGCCGCGTCCAGCATGGGAACGGTCTGGGTGAGATCCATGATGTGGATGCCATTGCGCGCGCCATAGATGAACGGACCCATGCGGGGGTTCCAACGCTGCGTCTGGTGGCCGAAGTGTACGCCTGCTTCAAGCAATTGGCGCATGGTGAACTCTGGAAGAGCCATGTTTGTCTACCTTTCCGGTTTTATCCTCGGCGGGGGCATGACAGATTTCTGCCAACCGGCGGACCGTTGAGGATGTCTCCCCCAAAAGGCCCAAACCCCGCCTGCGGGTTTCAGTGGGTGCGCTATAGGCCACTCGGCCCTTTCCTGCAAGGGCGGAAAAGCCCCATTCGCGCAATATGTGATCGCTTTTGCGGCGCTGGGTGCTTGTCACTTGCAGAAGGCGCATTCTAGTATCTTTTTAACCGTCCCCGCAGAGGGCCGGACGATCCAATGATCTACCACCGGGAGTGACCATGACCTTTTCCTTGAAATCCGCCGTTTTGGCGATTGCTTTTTCTGTTCCAGTTTCCGCTCTTGCTGCGCCCGTGCAACTTGCCCCCGCCAACCCGCAGCCCGCTGCCGGCAGCCTGACCCCGGGCCTTGCGGTGCTTTACGCCTTTCCGGGGGATGTGCGTACCGTGAAGGACGCGCGGAACGCACTGAAACGCAAGAGCGTGGCGGGCGCGCCGCTGGCCGGGCTCTCCTATGACGACAACAGCGAGGGCGATCCGACACTGACCTCGGACAAGGCGACCAAGGTGGCCGCCGCAATCTCCGGTTACATCAAGTTCGATGCGCCCGGCACCTACGTGCTGGATTTCCTGAACAATGACGGGCTGGAGATCAGCATCGGCGGGCAGGTCGTGGGCGACTATGACGAAGTGCACTCTTGCGGGTACGCGGGCGAGATCGAAGTGGCGGTGCCCGAAGCGGGATACTACCCGTTGGAGGCCACCTATTTCCAGCGCAAGGGCACAGCCTGCCTGATGATGGAGTGGGGACCGGACAGTGACGGGTTGGAACTGGTCCCGGATTCAGCGTTCTTCCACTGATTTACGGGCGCCCTGCCCCTTCGCCTCGAAGCCTGCCCGCACGCGGGCTTCGCAGGCCGCGGCCAATGCCTTGCGATCCGCAAATGCGCGAGCTTGCAACGGCGTGTCGTAGACCACTGTAACCCGCCCGTGGCGCGGGCTGGCCAGCATCTTTAGAAAGTGGCTGCCAAAATCCATGTCGCCCCACCATCCGTAAAACCGGCTGTCCGCCTGTGTGGGGGCGTCGTAGATGACGGAAACGGGCTGTATTTCGAGCGTTTCACGCAACTCTGCGGCAAAGAAGGCGGCAAAAAGCGTGGTCTTGAAGGGCAAGACGCGCTGTCCATCGCTGCTGGTGCCTTCGGGGAAAAACAACAGGCGATGGCCCGCGCTGAGCCGCTCTTTGAACAGCGCCGCCTGTGCCGCCGCCTGCGCGCGATTGCGCTCAATGAAAACCGTGCCCGTCGCCCGTGCCAGCCACCCGATCCCCGGCCATCCCGCCACCTCGGATTTGGAGACGAAATAGATGCGGTTCGATGCATTGAGCACAAAGATGTCG
The DNA here is from genome assembly GCF_947492555.1 of uncultured Roseobacter sp. Lineage (GTDB taxonomy): Bacteria > Pseudomonadota > Alphaproteobacteria > Rhodobacterales > Rhodobacteraceae > Roseobacter. The sequence goes on along the minus strand of NZ_CANLNE010000003.1, from coordinate 839,160 downwards.
AGCCAGCTGGCGTGGTTGGCCACGGCGGCCCCCGGCCCATGCGCCGGTTCCCCTTTCACGCGCAGTGTCACGCCGATGATGCGCAAGGCCATCCGACAGACAAAAACGGTGATATAGGGGGTGACCGGGCGGGCGATGCCGAAAACGGGCCGCTCGATCAGGCGGACCAGTAGCAACAGCGCCAGCCCGCCAAAGACAAGGACCGCCAGCGGCAGCCCCCGAAGCAGGATCAACAGACAGCCGAGTGCCGTCAGCCGCGGCGCGGGCGGCGGCGCGTCCCCGAACCACGTCGTGTTCATACCGCGTTGCCTTGATACAGGCGGGCCTGTCGTTCGTTCATCCGCGCCGTATCCAGGATCAGACAAACATCCGTGGTGTTGAAGGCGTGATCGATAAAGGCCCCCTCGCCCACAAACCCACCGAGCCGGAGATAAGCCTTGATCAGCGCAGGCACGGAGAGCATCGCGGCGCGCGGGTCCAGTGCTTCCTCGGACACCAGATCCATGCGTTGAAAAGCCGCATCCTGCGCTCGCACGCGCAGTTCCTCCGGGGCCAGGTGGCGGTGGTGCAGAAGCGATAACGCCTGCGCAAGCGCGCCTACATCCGTGCCGTGGAAACTTGCCACGCCGAACAGCACTTCGATGTCATGGTCCGCGATGTAATTGGCCAGCCCGCTCCACAGGTGATACATCGCCATGCCGCCGCGATACGCCGGATGCACACAGGACCGCCCCAGCTCCAACAAGCGGCGGTTGGACCGAAGCAAGACTGAGAGATCATATTCATCTGCGGAGTAGAACTGCCCCGCCGCCGCAGCCTGATCAGAGCGCATGACCCGGTAGACACCAACCACCTCGCCCTTTGTCTCTTCCGTCAGCAGCAAGTGGTCAAAAAACGGGTCAAACCTGTCTTTTTCCAGACGCGCCGCGTGATCCACCAACGCGCCACCGCCGCCCAACTCCTCGACAAAGACCGCATAGCGCAAGCGCTGCGCTGCTTCGAGTTCTGCCTCGGTCTCTGCAAGCTTGACCGAGAATGGGGATTTGGGCTTTGCGTCCATCTTTAGGGGGGTCATCCTGGGTTCCGGAGATCTGCTTTGCTCTTAGTGAATTGGCGGCGTGCTTGCAACGCAACAGCTGTCGCAGGTTTACAATCCAGAGGTGTGCGTTAACCTTTTGGCAAGGTTCTTCATCCATCAAACACCGGGGTCAAGGCAACACGGGTACTATCAATGACGATCTTCCCTTCGTCGCGAAAATTCACTGTGACACGGGCGTTTATGTTGCTTTGTACCTGCCCTGTCCCCCATTCGGGGCGGTCAGGATGCCGTACAAGCATACCGGGTGACAGGATCGCGTTTAAATCTTCCATGGCACCCTTTCGCGCAGGAGACAGTAGATGGGCCACAGCAATATTAACCTTGCCGCACTGATCGGCAGCCGCATCTGCCATGACCTGATATCGCCAATCGGTGCGATCAACAACGGGTTGGAGCTTTTGGGGATGGCGGGTGGCACCCCCGGCCCCGAGATTGATCTCATCCAGGAAAGTGTGGGCAACGCCAGCGCCCGAATCCGGTTTTTCCGCATCGCCTTTGGCGCGGCGGGAGAGCAGATGATGGGCCGTGCCGAAGTGACCTCGATTCTCGATGACCTTATGGACGGTGGCCGTCTGGATGTGGCCTGGGGTCCACTGGATCCGCAACCGCGCGGCGATGTGCGCATGGCCTTTCTCGCGCTGCAGTGTCTGGAAAATGCCATGCCATACGGAGGCCGTATCGAGGTCAGCAATGATGACAGCAACTGGCTGCTGCATGGCCAGGCCGACAAGCTGAACATCGATGAGCCGCTTTGGAACATCCTGGCCACGCGGGACGCCCCCGCAGACCTGCGGCCGGCGCAGGTTCAATTCGCCTTGCTGCCGATCATCGCGGGGGACGCGAGCCGCCGGATCGTCACGGAAATGTCGGACACGCAGGTCAAGCTGCGGTTCTGACGACCTGCAACCACGTCACCAAGCGCGGGGCCCGCAAGGCTATCAAGCGCGCACCGTCCCGTCCCCGGTGACCAGATACTTGAAGCTGGTCAGTTGAGCGGCCCCGACCGGGCCGCGCGCGTGCATCTTGCCCGTGGCAATACCAATCTCCGCGCCCATGCCAAACTCGCCGCCATCGGCGAATTGCGTCGATGCATTGTGCATCAGAATCGCAGAATCCAGTTCCGTCATGAAACGCCGCGCGACCTCCGCGTCTTCGGTCAGGATGCAGTCCGTGTGGTTCGACCCGTAGGTGCGGATATGTGCCATCGCCGCATCAAGGTCGGGCACCACCCGCGCCGCGATGATCATATCGAGGTACTCCTGCCCCCAATCGTCTTCCTGTGCCGCCACGGTACCCTCGATCGCGGTGAGCGTCGCATCGGCGCGCACTTCGACGTCCGCGTCAATCAGCGCGCGGATCAGGCCACGCCCCATCGTTTGCGCGATATCCTCGTGGATCAGCAGGCATTCCGCGGAGCCGCAGATGCCCGTGCGCCGGGTCTTGGCGTTGAGCACGACCTTGAGCACCTTCTCTGGGTCGGCGTCCTTGTCGATGTAGATGTGCACGATCCCTTCGAGATGCGCGAAAACCGGCACCCGCGCCTCGCGCTGCACCAGACCGACAAGGCCCTTGCCGCCGCGCGGCACGATCACATCAATCGTATCGGTCATGGTCAGCATTTCAGACACCGCCGCCCGGTCGCGGGTCGGCACCAGTTGAATGGCATCTTCCGGCAGATCGGCATCGCGCAGCCCCTTCACAAGGCAGGCGTGCAAGGCTGACGAGGAATGAAAACTCTCTGACCCGCCGCGCAGAATGACGGCGTTTCCGGCCTTGAGGCACAGAGCACCGGCGTCGGCCGTCACATTGGGGCGGCTTTCGTAGATCACGCCAACAACGCCCAAAGGCGTACGCACCCGCTGAATGTGCAACCCGGTCGGTTGGGTCCACTCCGCGATCACCTCGCCCACGGGATCGGGCTGCTCGGCAATGGCGCGCAGCCCGTCGATGATGCCGCGCAGCCGGTCTTCGTCCAGCGCCAGCCGGTCCATCATCGCATCGGACAGGCCCTTTTCGCGCCCGTAGTCCAAATCCTTGGCATTGGCGTCCAGAATGGCGGCGCGGTCGGTCCAGACCTGCTCTGCTGCGGAAATCAGCGCGGCATGCTTGCGTTCAGCGCTGGCAAAGGCGAGCCTGGCAGCCGCTGCTTTGGCACGCGCACCGATATCGGCCATCATCACCGGGATATTATTCATATCTTTCATTGCACTACATCCCGTAATTAATTCTCGTTAAGGTTGAAATCCACCCTCAATCCTTTGCTACAATGCCATATCATCGCGGTGGATTAAAGCGGCGCGCCCGGGATACCCCAGCAATGCCTCGATTTCCTGCGATTTCCTGCCCTTGATGATCTGGGCCTCTTCTGCCGTATAGCGGGCCAGACCGTGGCCCAGAATATGGCCGCTCCCATCCGCAATCGCGACCGCATCGCCGCGCTGGAAGGTTCCCGACACCGTGGCGACGCCTGCTGGCAGCAGGCTCTTGCCGGACATGAGTGCGGCCACGGCACCTGCGTCTAAAGTGACCGTGCCGCGCGGCTTCATTGCAGCAATCCAGCCCTTGCGGGCGGCCTGTGGATCCGTATGGGCGGTGAACCAGGTGGCGGGCGCACCGGTATGAAGCTGGCGCAGCGGGTTCATCGGCGATCCTTCCGTGATCGCCATCGCACAGCCGGCGGCAGTCGCCGTTTTCGCGGCCATCAGCTTGGTCTTCATCCCGCCCTTTGAGAGACCGGAGCCCGCATCGCCCGCCATTTCCTCAATCTCGCCGGTGATCTTGTCGATGATATCGAACCGCTTTGCCTGCGGATCTTCATTCGGGTTCGCGCTGTAGAACCCATCCACATCCGACAACAGGATCAACTGATCCGCGCCCACGGTCACAGCGATCTGTGCCGCCAGCCTGTCGTTGTCGCCAAAACGGATTTCATCGGTGGCAATGGTGTCGTTCTCATTCACGATGGCCACAACGCCCAGCGACAAAAGCTGCTCCAGCGTCGCGCGGCTGTTGAGATAACGACGGCGGTTGGTGCTGTCTTCCAGCGTGACCAGCACCTGCGCGGTGGTGATGCCATGCGGGGCCAGCACCTCTTCATAGGCGCGGGCGAGCCGGATCTGCCCGACGGCCGCAGCGGCTTGCGATTGTTCCAGCGCCAGCTCCTGCGGCGGCAGGGCCAAGACGCCCCGCCCCAAGGCAATGGAGCCGGAGGAGACCAGCACAACATCAACCTGCCGTGCTTTCAGCCACGCGATGTCTTCGGCCAGTGACGTCAACCAGTTGGCACGCAGATGCCCAGTTTCGCGGTCTACCAGCAGGGCAGAGCCGATCTTGACCACGATCCGCCGGGCGGCGGTCAGGGATGCCACGGCTCTTCCTCCACGACAGGTTTGTGGCGCAAACGGTCGTCGTCGATCTGCCCCCGCAACGCGCGCAGCACCTCCGTCACCCCCTCGCGCGCGACACCGGACATCAGCATCACCGCGCCGCCACTGGCCTTTTCAAGCGCCTCGCGCGCGGCGGCCCGTTCGTCATCGTCCAGCGCGTCGATCTTGTTTAGCACGGTCACGCGGGGCTTTTCCGCAAGATCACCACCATAAGCTTCGAGTTCGGTGATGATTGTCTGGTAGTCTTCGGCGACGGTCTCCGACGTGCCATCGACAAGGTGCAGGAGGACGGCACAGCGCTCCACATGGCCCAGGAAGAGATCCCCCAGCCCCCTGCCCTCGGACGCGCCTTCGATCAGGCCGGGGATGTCGGCCACGACAAATTCGGTATTGTCCACACCGACCACCCCGAGATTGGGGTGCAGCGTGGTGAACGGATAGTCGGCGATCTTGGGCCGCGCGTTGGAGGTGGCCGCGAGGAAGGTGGATTTACCCGCATTGGGCAGCCCCAGCAGCCCCACATCCGCGATGAGTTTCAGCCGCAGCCACAGCGTGCGTTCGACCCCCTCCTGTCCCGGATTGGCCCGGCGCGGCGCCTGATTGGTCGAGGATTTGAAATGCAGGTTGCCAAACCCGCCATTGCCGCCACGGGCCAGTTGCACCCGTTGACCCACTTCGGTGAGATCGGCGATCACCGTTTCCTGATCCTCGTCCAGGATCTCGGTGCCCACCGGGACCCGCAACACGATATCATCGCCATCCGCGCCTGTGCGTTGGCGGCCCATGCCGGGGATGCCGTTCTTGGCAAAGAAGTGCTGCTGGTAGCGGAAATCGATGAGCGTGTTCAGCCCCTCCACCGCCTCGGCCCAGACCGAGCCACCGGTGCCGCCGTCGCCGCCGTCGGGCCCGCCGTATTCGATATACTTCTCCCGCCGGAAGCTGACACAGCCACCGCCGCCCGCGCCCGAGCGGATATAGACTTTGCACAGATCGAGAAACTTCATGGGGGCTTCCTAGCCTTAAGGGGCGCGGCCCTCAATCACAGTTTTCGCAAATAGGTCCAGGTCGGCACCGTGGTATCGCGCGCCACGCTGAAACTTTCGGCATCGCCGAGGTATTCAAAGCCGCAATGTGTCAGCACCCGCGCCGAGGCAGGATTGTCCTGAAAGACACTGGCGAACATGGTCTTGTTCTCCAGCGGGTTCGCCTCGACCAGCGCCTGCACCGCGTCCGACGCAAGGCCCGTGTTCCAATAGGGCGGTGCGACCCAATAGCTGACCTCCGACTGGTCGCGATCCATCCGCTCCAGCGAGATCAAGCCCATCAGCTCAGAGCCGTCAGCTATGGTGCCATCCATGGCCCAGACGTCCTCGTCCCGGTCATTCGACATGGCGCGGGTGACAAAGGCTTCGGTCCGGCCGGGCGGCAGCGGGTGCGGAATGCTGGTGGTCATGCGTGCCACACGTTCATCGCCGCCATAAAGCTCGATCAGCCCCATGTCAGACTTGCGCAGGGGCCGCAGAACAAAACGCTCCGTTTCAACGGTCGGCTGTACCGTGATCTTTCCCATTTCCACCGTCATGTCCCTCCTCCGAACAATACGAACAACACCGACGCGACGGTTACCGCCGCGAGGGTCCACATTAGATAAGGTTCCATTGCCGTTCCCGCTATGGTGCGCGCGATCCCCTCACCGGCAAGTGTCCAGAGCGGATGCAGCAGAACCTGGCAGCCGAGCAATACAGCAGCAATGGTTGCAGTTGCCTCAATAACCGGCGTGCCGGGGGCCACGAAGGCCGTGAATCCGCCCACAATCATGGCCCAGGCCTTGGGGTTGAGCGGGTGCACGATCAGGCCTGCGGCAAAACCGGGGGCCGCCTGCGCCTGATCCACGGCGCCCAGCCGCGCATGCGCCACGCGCCAGGCCAACCAGATGATGTAGGCGGCCGAGGCGTATTTCAGCGTCTCGAACACCCAGGGCGCCTGCTCTGCCAGTTCCATCAGACCGAACCCAACGGGCCAGATCACCAGTTGCTTGCCCAGGGCCACGCCTGCCACGAACGGCAGCGCTGCGCGAAAGCCATAGCGCGCCCCGGTGGTCATCAGGGCCATATTGGCCGGTCCTGGCGTGCCGACCTGACTGGCTGCGAAAATCGCAAAAGAGGTGACCGCGACGCTCATGCTGCCGCACTCCACTGCTCGGCAGATAGGACCATCTGCTGGATCTCAACCTCTGCATCTTCCAGAAGGCTATGCCGCCACACGAGGTCCGCATCCGCGAAACCAAGCCCGCTCAGGACCCGGCGCGAGGCGGCATTCCCGATCCGGTGCCCGGACATCAGCGGTGCCTGCGTTCTGGCAAAGTACCGCTCGATCAACGCGCGCGCAGCCTCGCTGGCGTATCCATGCCCCCAGAAGGGTTCGCCGAGCCAATAGCCCAGCTCCTCATCAATCCCGCAGCCGCCGATCAGCTCGCCATTCAGGGTGATGGCCAACGCCTCATCCTGCACCCGATCCCGGGCAAAGAACGCCAGTGCATCGGCCTCGGTGTAAGGATGCGGAACCCGCGGCAACCATCGCGCGACGGTGTGATTGCCGATCAGCGAAGCCACAGCGCCCGCATCCTCCGCCCGGTGCGGGCGCAGAACGAGGCGTTGGGTCTGGATGCATTCTGACATCGGCTTGGCCTAACACTTTGGTGTGGCGAAAATGAGAAAGGGGACCGGCGGTGTCGCCGATCCCCCTGAATGTGTCATGTCCTTGGGAAAGGGCTTATTCAGCGGCCTCCGCCAGCGGCAGGACCGAAATAAACGTACGGTTCTTGAGACCCTTGTGGAAGGTCACGGCGCCGTCGACAGTTGCAAAGATCGTGTGATCCTTGCCCATGCCCACGCCTTCGCCCGGCCAGAACTTGGTGCCGCGCTGACGCACGATGATGTTGCCGGGGATGGCCGCCTGGCCACCATAGAGTTTCACGCCAAGGCGACGACCCGCTGAGTCGCGACCGTTCCGGGATGAACCACCTGCTTTTTTATGTGCCATTTGGTCTCTCCTTAGCCTTTAGCCAGTTCTTTGGCCTGTTCGATCCAGCCTTCACGCTCGATCCGGCCTTTGAACGACAGTTTCTCGTCCATAGCAGCAACGTCCTCTTCGGTCCATGCCGCAATCTGCGCAAAGGAGGTCACGCCGCCTTCGATCAGTTTTTTCTCAAGCGCCGGACCCACGCCGGACAGCTTTTTCAGATCGTCCGCGCCCGCGTCGGCCTTGGCCGCCTTGGGGGCCGCTTTTGCCTTGGGCGCAGCGGCCTTGGCTTCCGCTTTCTTAGGGGCCGCTTTCTTGGGTGCTGCCGCTTCGACCGCTTTCGCGGAAACGGAGCCTGCGCCCATGGCTGCCTTTACGCCCGACTTATCCGCACCAGAGGCCAGAATATCGGTGACCTTGATCAGGGTCAGTTTCTGACGGTGGCCCTTCGTGCGCTTGGAAGAGTGCTTCCGGCGGCGCTTGACGAAGTTGATGACCTTCTCGCCCTTGACCTGATCGACGACTTCGGCCTGAACGCCGGCGTCTTTGACGAAGGGTGCGCCGACAACGGTCTTGTCGCCCCCCAGCATCAGAATATCGTTGAATTGAACGGTTTCACCCGCATCAGCAGCCAGTTTCTCAACACGGAGCGTATCGCCCGCCTGAACCTTGTACTGCTTGCCGCCAGTCTTGAGGACTGCAAACATAGCATTTCCTTTGCTCAACCGCGTCCTGTGGTCCCCAAGCTTGGGCGTTTTGGCCTGATGGCCACCTCGAACAGCGCACTCCGGTCGGAGTGATCGTTTTATAAGAGAACAAGGCCCGGCGAACCGGACCTCATTTATGAAGCCGCCATGTGCACCACCCGCACGCCCATGTCAAGCACGATCCCTCAGATATCGTTGCCCGCCGCGTTGAGGGCCACCGCCCGCCCCAGACCATAGGCGATGTCGGTGAAGACGCTCTCGTATCCTTTGAAAAGCGCGGCATTTAGCTGCTTGCCTGCCGGGCTGCGTGAAAAGGCCACATAGGCTTCGAGGTCACTGATCTCCAGTGGCTGCTGGGCCAGCAGAAAGTATCCGTTAAGCCAGGATTGCGCCTCTGTCCGCAACGTCTGCTCCGACTCCCATACCTGCGCAAGGATCTGGTCTTCCGTCATCTGCAGCAACCCGCCATCCGCCAAACCGCGGGAGAATTGGTAGCTGGCGCTCATGGTCAGAGCCACGTTCAGCTCCAGAAAGTCATTGGCCGTGACGAATTCCGTCAGCAAACGGCGATGCGGATCATCATCCGGCAGGCTGGCAAAGGCTTCGGAGGCGGCTTCTTCAACGGAAGGGTCCATCATTGCCTTGCGCGCGGCGATTTCCAACCCTGTAATACGTTGCCCGCGCAGGCTGTCAAAGAACTGCACCGCCACGTCAAGCGCCTCCGGATCCATGCTCGTTTTCACCGCGTGATAGAAACTGTCTTCAATGGCCGCCGGCGCGTAGAGCTGAGACACCTGTTCCTGCCAGAAGGCGCCACCCTGCCCGTTCAGCATGTCGTCGTTCAGACCCTGCGCGTCACTCAACCCTTCGGTGCGCAAGGCATCGACAAGCTCCGGCACCCGCAGCGCATCCATCAGCACGGTCACCCGCGCATCCGCCCAGAGCGGCACGGCCATCAGGTAAAACGCAAAGGCAAGGACGGCGGCGCGCATCGGTCAGAGGTCCTGACTGGGTTGTAGCGCGCTCATCCGATCGGCCACGGCCTCATACCGGTTGGCCATGATCTCGAACTGCACCGCATTCATCAACTCATAAACCCGCTGCATCTTGGGATTTTCGAGCGCGTCCGCATAAGCGGTAACATCCGCATCAGAAAATGCCTGATAGGTATAGGCTGACCCGGAGAGCGCGGAGATCTGCATGCTGCGCCGCATCTCCCCCTCCTGCGATTTGAGGCTTTCGCGCAGGTCGGCTTCCTCCATACGCAATTCAATGACGCCAGCCGCCGCCGCCGCCATCAGAAACCGCACCTGTACCTCCTGGATGGCGCGGATCGAGGCATCTTCAGATCCCGTCGCCTTGTTGAGCCGCTTTAATTCCTCCAGACGGGGCGAGCCGATCTGCACCAGCCCGGCAACAATCGCCTCTCCGCTTTCGCTCTTGAGCTCCTCGTCCTCCTTCATATGCGAGGCGTTTTCCGCCACGACGAGCCGTTGCCCCAAATCAGAGGCATAAAAATCGACCGCGTGGGTCAGAAGCTCGTCGCTCAAGGTCTGGGACAGGATATCCAGCGCCATGGCGTGCATCTGGTCCGTATCGAAGACATCTTCCACAAGACGGGTCCACTCTGACCCGAAATCATCCGCCTCGAGCCCGATCATGTTCGGTGCCGTCTCTGCTGTCAGCTTGATGCTCTCCAGCGCCACGTCAAAGCCAGTCACTTCCAGAAACGCCTCAAGCCGGTCGAGATCGGCCGTGCGGGCCTGTCCTGCAAGCACACCTGCCATCACTGTGACCATTAGGAACGAAGCGCAATGTCGGATCAAAGGTGTCATGTCGGGTCTCCTGTAGAGGCGTTTTGCCGTTTACAGAAAACTTAAGTGTTTTGATCCGCAGGGCAATGAAATTTCCCGTGTAAGGCGCCAGCTGGCCAATAGGCTCCTATCACGGGTGGAAAAGCCAATCGGTCCCAACCGTAGCACCTTCGGTGAGTTGCCGGTGTCTTTGAACGGGTGTTTCAGGCCTGTTCCGAGGTCGCTATGAATCGTCAAAGCCACGCAAGATCGGGTTTTGAAGTCCAGAATATAGGGCGTCAGGGCAAACCTCTTCCGCCATAAGTAGCGCCCTTTGGCGTCCACATCGTCCAGATACGAAGCCAATCAATATCTGTCCGCCTTTCTGGGCCGTGAGGCCGCCCGTGCACTTTCCCGGTGAGGCGAAGAAAGGGCACAGAAACCGAGGCAGCCGCGCGTGACGCCCCCTACTCAGCTATAAGCCGCGCAATGCCACCTATTGGCTCGACACCGCGTCTCATGTTTCCCACCCGAAAGCGGCAAATCCAGATGAATTACAGTCCCAAATCCTTGCGCAGCAGACGATTGACCCGCTCGCTCGCATTTTCATCCGCCGCGCGCAGAGCCGCTGCGACGTCGGGATCCAGCGTGAAATTCAAACGCACACGCTTTTTTCGAGCATCCAAAAAAGGTCTGCCGCGCTTTGCCTTTTTAAAGAAATACGCATCAAGCTCGCGCACCTTTCCGCCTGTGCTGGTCAATGGCTCAGGTTTTGTCATATCCTTTTCCTTTCACCTCGCTTGTATTTACCCGGCGAAGATCAATGGCACCTGGCTTTACGGCACGAGCCGCCCTCACAAGGAAATACAGGTGTCAGCAATCGTCCGATGGTGAAAAGCGCCGCTCTTGCTGTGCCGTCAACGCAGCGTACTAATCCGACAGAACCATTGACGCAGTTCGAAACCTGCGCGCGCGACTCAGCGTCATTTCACCCAATCTCCACATATTTTTATACACACGTTAATCCATGCAATCAACAAGAAACAATCCACTGGCTTCGTCAAAACCACGAGCGGACACTGGAAGGCAGCAAGCGTCGCGGCCTGTGGACCGATCTTGCAGCCCACATCCGCAAAACCGCGGCGCAAAAAGGCCAGCACCAAACAAGGGAAAAACGCACCAGACCTTGAAATCCAAAAACCAGTTTTCAAACCGATAAAGGGCCTTGCGGGCGGAAAAGGAAAAGCGTAGGGAAATCAACCACGGAGAGGTGCCGGAGTGGTCGAACGGGGCGGTCTCGAAAACCGTTGTGGGTGCAAGCCCACCCAGGGTTCGAATCCCTGTCTCTCCGCCATGACCACCTTTCGTTTCATCGAATTATTGCTGGTTGTAAAATCGCAATATTTTCATGGTCACTTGGCAACTTTTGCTTTGGATTAGCTTTTGCCCGATTGTACTCCTGTACTTTCGTTGAGTGGTACACATCGTTGTAATTATTGATGGCGACGCCATGCGGCAAGCTTACAAAGAAACTGGTAGAGAACCTTGAACCGGGTCGGCACGGCGATGGCGGGGGTTGTATCTGGTTGTTGACCCCTCTGGCGCGCGGCGCTGGATTGTTCGCGTTACCGTGACAGATCAGAAAAACCGCAAGGGCGCACCGCTGCTGACGGATTTCGGTTTTGGAGGGAAGCGCAGATACCGTCACGCTCAATCAACCGAGAGAACGCGCGCTTAAATATCGCCGGAGGGCCAAGGCTGGCTTGAATCCTCGGTTTAATGCTCATCGCGAAATCGCGACCTTTGAAGAAATCAGCCGCAAGGCGCATATCGACCGCCTGCTGACGTGGAAAACACCAAGTATGGACAGCAATGGTTGAACACTTCGCGCGACTAGATCCAACATCCGGCCCCTTCACGCCAATGACAAAGGAAAGGCGGTTCCATCGGTGCAAGCTCAGCCATTCCGTACAGCCCCTCAAGAACCGCGACGGGAGAAACGACCATGGATACCTGTATCTCGGGCGCCCGCGTGGCGCGGGAGCTGGATGCACTTGAGCGCATCTATGACAAGCCCGCCCGCATTGTCAGTGACAATGGGACGGAGTTTAAAAGCCGGGCAATCTTGACTTGGGCACACGACAACAATGCCGAATAGCGTTACATCGATTTGGGCAACGCGATATGGACAGAAGTTAGATTACCAGAAACGAAAGCGGCCAGCCCAAGGACTGACCGTTATTTTGCTATTTAGAAGAGCCTTAAGATTTCTTTCGGCGGCGCATTAGGCCAAGGCCAGCAACTCCACCGAGCAACAGCAATGAAGAAGCTGGAAGCGGGACAGGCGCAACGCTTGGCTGGACATCAATTGTAAAAGTATCGCCATTGGATAGTGAAAAGATACTTTGTCCGACACTAAGCCCAAGGGACGCAAAGCTTTGACCATTGTATCCTATTTGACCTGACAGTGTCGCATCATCTGCAAATGCCCCGATCCGAATGTAATTTTGTGTCAAAACAAAGCTGAAATTCGTAGTATCGAAGCTAGAAAAAACCGTTAGGCCCGAGCCGAAGACGCCAGGATTAGTGAAATCGTACTCACTCTGAGTTTCAAATAAGCCGTTTCCCGATGCGAGAAGCCCGGCTCCCGAGTGAATAAAATTAGCGTTGGTGCCCGCAAGCGTATTTGAAAACGTTGCTCCGGTTAAATCAAGCGATCCGGAAAGGGTTGCGACCACATCACTACCTACTTCCTTAAAGCTTAGCACGGTTGCGGCTTTTGCTGACGCTGAGGCAGTCAACAATGCTGCCAGCACCGCGGCGTTTAAGAATTTGTTCATCTGAGTTCCTTTCAAAAAAATATTGGAAAGTACCGAACCCCATATTCCCACTTCTTTGACGGGAATTAGCGAGTTCCTGATTATCAATCTGGTCGCGATAGCACGGCGAGATTGTCCTGTTGAATTTACAGATCGCGGGAGCTTCTCAAAAATCGGCCCTACCTTTCCATTTGCGATGCTGCAGCGAATGACAGCTGTGCTGCTCTACGCCTTGGTTTGCGCGGCAGTGTCATCTTCATCAATCGGCTGGCGTATTGCTTCGGCAGGTGTCCCGAGCTTCCCAAGCTCACCCCGGCTGGATTTTTGCCACTTGACCGAAACAGTCTGCGGATCGCGTAGCGCCAGATACCAGGGATCTGCGTCAAGGACCCGCTCGACCAACCGCGAAACGGTATCTGCGGGTTCGTCTGTTTCGATCTGAATCATGATACGGGTTTGCAATGGCGCGGCCTTCCTGCTTCCAAGTCCGAAAACTGCCAGGTCGTCACTGTCCATCTCCAGATCGACATGAACCGACCGGAATTCGAGGCCCTCGCGTGCCGCCGTCATCTTCGTTGCGATCGCGACACATCCGACAATGCCCGCGCGCCCGAAAAACCCCGGGGACGGTCCGCGGGCCTCACCGCCCATGGCGATCCCCATATCCATGACGGCCGAGTGCGACCCTTGCGTAACACTGCAGACCAACCCGTCATCGATAGAGCCGGACATCGCCAGCGTTGTCACTGCTTTTTCAGGATTGGCCGAAAGGCGCTCAATCACGTTTGCCTGGCTGAGCTGAATAAGGGCGTCCCGGTCCGTTTTCGACGGCGTTCGAACCTGTTCTGAGCCTGCGATTGTCATGTTCGGTTTCCTTTTTTAGGCGGCGCGATTGGCGCGAGTGAGAATGAGGTGGTTCGATAGGGTTTCGGCATCGGCACCGACGCCGTCGATCAATCCGGACTTTCTGCGCTGTTGGAACGGCAGGCCAAGGACGTAGAGGCCAGGTGCCACCACGCCGAATTTATGCCTCAGTGCCCCTTTCGCATCGAATACGGGGAGGTGGAGCCAGTTGAAATCCGGTCGGTATCCAGTGGCCCAGATCACTGTACGGATGTGTCCGTCGCAAAGGCGCAACCGCAAGGCGGGATCTGGGTCGACATACGTCGGGTCCGGCCTCTCCGGCGGCGCCAGTCCGATCAGCGACTGACTTTCCGCCCAAAGATCAAATCCTTCCAGCAACCGGTTCATCTTTTGATCCGACAGCGCACAGTAATTGGCCAACGACCCCGAGAACAGGGCGTACCCGTTTCGGATGCCACAAAGACGGCCGACAACCTCAACGCCCTGCCAACGCAAGTAGTTGAGATCCAGGGCATCGATTGAGTGGTCTCCGACCAGTTGAAGGGCGGGGACGCGCCGCGCGCGGTTGATGTCATCCACCTGATCGGCGCGCATATCGAGAACGCCACTCTGATCCATCCACCATTGAACATCGCGACCCCTGTAATGCCGCGGAACACGGATATGCGCGCCAACGGCCAGCGTGACATCATGGCCCGCCGTGAGGAGTTCAGAGGCGATCTGGGTTCCGCTGGCCGAGGCGCCGACGATCAACACGCCGCCAGGATCGATCTGAGCCGGTGACTTGTAGGACATCGGTGTCAGACTGGTTATACCGGATGGCAGCTGGCCCGCCACGGCCGGCACCCTGGCTTGCGCACAGGCCCCGGTCGCCAGAACCACATTGTCACAGAGCCAGTCCCCCTTTGTGGTTTCAACCCGGTATCCGAAGCTCTGAACAGTGACCGATGTGACGGTCACGCCTTCCTCGACCGGTGCCGCACTTTGCGCCGCATAGGAGCGGAGATACTCCGTGATCTCGGCCATGGTCATGAAACCATCCGGATCGCTGCCCGAATAGGAATAACCCGGCAGGCGACTTTGCCATTTCGGGGTCAGCAAACGCAGGCTGTCCCAACGTTCGCTGACCCAGGCATTCGCGATCTCGCCGCGCTCGATCACCACATGGGGGACCGAACGCTCGGCGAGGCATTTGCTCATGGCGAGCCCGGCTTGCCCGGCACCGATAATGATGGTCGATATCTGTTTCACGACACGCGCCCTTCTTGTTTGGTACCGCTTCAGGCGACGTCCACGTGAACGTTGGTTGGGTTGGTCAGAAGATCGAATACGGCGGATCGCTTCTGCGACTGGGCAACCAGCGCACGTATATCATCGGCCGAGGCATCGGCGTCGATCTCGAACCGGACGCGAACCGACTTGAAACCGTTTCGAATCTCGGGGTCCATTCCGAGGATGCCGCGCACGTCGATATCCCCCTCGATGATCGCCTGCACCTTGCGCAGTTGAATGCCGCGATGCTGGGCGACGGCGGCCACGCCACCGGTCAGACAACTGCCGAGCGCCGACAGAACGATTTCCGGTGGTGTCGGCGCGGTGTCGGCAGCTGCGAAAACCTCAGGGTGATCAGACGTGATCACAAAGGTCTCCTTGCGGACATGGTCCTGTCCGAGACCGAAATAGCCGTTGATCGCGTTGCTGCTTTGCGTCCCGCTGACCCAGTCACAGGTGCTGCGGAAGGTGAAGGATGCCGCCTCGGGCATGTCGGCGAACGCGCCGCGCGCACCCAAGAGGGCTTCGGTATTCACGCCGTTGTCGACGACGGTTTCTGCGATGTTCATGGTCTTTCCTTACAGTTGGTTGAATTTGGACGGAGATCAGTTGCCCGCAGCATTGCGCGCGGTGATGAGCCAGGAGGAACTGTCCATCCACAGTCCCTGGTCATTCGTTTCGACGGTTTCGAACATCTCGGCCAATGCAGCCTCGACATCTGCACGGCGCTCTTCGCCAAGCGCTCCAGCTTCGCGGAACGTCTCGCCCGCAGGGCCTATCGCCAGCTGGAAAGCGACAGCCTCTTCAATCGTGCGCCCGACCATCACCTTAGCGTCGACGCGTTGGAACGCGATCTCGGTGAAACCGGCAGCTTCCATCTGCGCTCGGGTGGTCGCCTCATCAGCCATCGAAAACGGGCCGGGGCCGCAGGTCAGGGCGTCTTCGCCGGGCTTGGGCAGGATGGTCTGAACCACGTCCCGTGCGGCGATCAGCCAGGGATTGTCGGCCCGTTGCCGCCAGACAATATGTGCCATCCGACCGCCCGGGACCATCGCCGCGCGCATTGCGCGCAGGCCTGTCACCGGATTGGCGAAAAACATCGTTCCAAAGCGGGCGAATACGAAATCGAAACTGCTGTCATAGGTGCTCCGTTCGAAATCGTCACAGGCGAACCGAAGGTGCGGCAGTTCGCTCAGGCCCGCCATCTGGTAGGCGTAGTCGATGAAGGCCCGGCAGCAATCCACGCCGAGGACGTCACCGTCCGGGCCGACCCGCAGCGCAAGCTCGACCGCCGTGTCGCCGAACCCGCAGCCAACGTCCAGCACGCGGTCGCCGCGGCGCACATCCAGGGCAGGCATGATTTCGGCGCTATGCCGCGACAGGCCACCAACCAGAATGTGGCGGTAGGCCATGAATTTCGGGGCCAGCACATCGTTCCAGAAGTCAACAAGGGGCGACGGTGTCGTGACCGCAGTCTGTGTGTTTTGAACGTTCATTTCACGTCTCCATGCCTCGCAAGGCGTCGTTTCCAAAAGCCGTCTGGTGCGTGTCCAGACCGGATGGGCGAGGTGTATGGCGGCGGCGGCGGTGCGGCTACTTCACGGACAGTAGCGATGCACTACAGAAAGCAGAGTAACTAACTACACAAAATGAAGTAGGCGTGCTAAAACGCCGGGTGGGGGGGTATGGAAAGATGCAGTACAATCAGTTTTGCCCGATCGCGAAAGCCACTGAGATTCTGGGGGAGAAATGGACCCTTCTGATCGTCCGGGAGATTTTGATGGGCGGCCGGCGGTTCAACGAATTGCAGCGCGGGCTTGGCGATATCTCTCCGGCACTGCTGACCGGTCGGCTGAAAACACTCGAAGACAAGGGGATGCTCGTGCGCCGCCAGATCCCCGGTCAGCGTGGCTATGAATACTTTCCGACCGAAGCTTGCCAGGCGTTGCTGCCGATCATCATCTCTCTCGGGAAATGGTCCCTACTCTGGGCGCGGCACACGATCCTGGATGAGGATTTCGATGTCGAGTTTTTGATGTTTTATCTGGAGCGCAGCATTGATCCCAAAAAGCTGATCGGAGATGAGACGGTCATTAAATTCCGCTTCGCAGATCTATCCGAACAGCCAAACTGGTGGCTACTGATTCAGAACGACAAGGCTCAGGTATGCCTGAAAGATCCCGGTAAGGATGTGAATGTGTTCTTTGATTGCTCGGTTCGCACCATGCACGATGTCTGGATGGGTGACCGGACCTACAAAGAGGCTATAAAATCTGGTGATTTGTCCGTGCAGGGGGATACGTCGCTCACGCGCAATGTGCAGTCATGGTTGAGACCGAGCGCCTATATCGGCGTGGATCGCGCACCGATTCCTGCTTAGTCACCAAGGCGGCAGTCCCTGCTGATAGCGTTGATGGGAAAAACGCATTGGCCTACGGGGGTGATGCGTCGTCTATTTCGGAGTCCAAACTCAATGGTTGTGGTGGCGATGGTGGCTTGGTTTCGAGCCTCTGTTCTTAATCCGAAAACCGCACATGGGAAGTTGCGCCTTACGGTAAAACACTGCTCATGAATGACCGCTTTGATGAATGAATGCTGCCGGTTACAGGCCTCGAAAATCGGCCTGATTATCATGCCCCGGCGTTGATTAAACTGACTGCAAAGGACGGCAAGTATGACCTGTGCGTCACCCTGCCCGCACCGTTGCAAACCGGCCCTATGAAACAGGTGAATCGTTCCAGCGGCACCACCAACAGGCGAGCTGCAACACGGAAGCTCATTGGCATTGCAAATGAGATGTATCCAGATCTGATGAGAAGCTATCAAACCTTGATCGGCAATTCCGTCAGGATGTCGATCCAGCGCTGTATCCAGATACGATTGGCGATTTCACCCAAACCTTCACAGCCGATCGCCTTCGCTCTTCTTCACAGCAGCTCTTGGCTCAGGAGTTTGAAGAAGGAGCGAAACCCAGTCGCTCGTCAGGTCACTGCCTGATCCGGTCAGTTCGACGAAAACGGCGTTTAGCAAACACATCGCGTCCGGCGGGAGATCAGGAAAAATGTGTCCATCGCTCCGCGTCCTTGTGTCTTGTCGGATGACAGCATGGTTGTCGCTCTGCGTCTTGCAATAAATCTGTACCTCGTGTCCTCCTGCGCCACCGTCATTGTTGAACAGTATGAAGCCATCCTCCAGGGCGACCCATTCCCGCCCCGTGCTCACCCGGGTATCTCTGCCTTCTACCTGGCCAAAGTGAACGAGAACCTTTGAAGATCGCGCATAGCTTTCCGTGATCTGCGTGCGCGGAAGACTTTGCCCCGCGACGGACATCAGCAGTTCTTCTTGCCCGACCGACTTGAGGAACCGCTGCAGTTCTGTCAGATCACGGTAGGTGAGTGACTGTTCGAACGAAGACACCGTCAGGCTGTGCAGGCCAGTCCCATAAGCGGGCAGGCCGTTGAATTCTGCGCGTGATGGCAGGGAGCTCAACTCGACCTTCCGTTCGGGGCCGGACCACAGTGCAGACCGATACGCACGGGGGTCGAACGGAAAGGGCCGCCCCACCAGGTCCTCTCCAATGCGCACAATGATCGACACCGACGCCCCCGGCTCCAGCACAAAAGCATCGGGCTGCAACCAGAACTCATGCGCCACAACGCTGGCCGGGGCCAGACCGACCAGCGCCAGCAGAAGCTTTCTAAACATCGCTCAGCACCCCCGCCGACAGGACCGGGCCGGTGGGTGCCCCGGTGGGTGATCCGCCCAGCGGCTCAAGACTGACCGCCAGCGTCGTTCCGGGTTGCAATTGCAGGCCGGTGGATATCGCAAAATCCTCCGATGCGGTGAGCAGCCCGAGCGACATGGGCGCACCGGCCTCGCCAATCGCCCAAAGCTCCAGCGCCCGGTCAGGGATATCGACGGCTTCGAGCGTCGAGACCGTCAGCACGCCGGTGTCGCGATTGTACGTCGCAGCAAAGCGGTACCCCATCTCCACCGGATTCAACTGGGCCACAAGCTTTGGCTGCGTTTGCAGGGTCTGCAGACCGAGCACCAGCACAACCGCTGCCAACGCCGCCGTGATTACGGCCCACCTGATGCGCAGCGCCGACCACCAGCTCCCACGCCCCACGGGCGACGCGAACAGCCGCTGGTCGATGGCGTCCTTTACTGCCGGTGGCGGCGCGCTGTCTGCATAATCGGCGTTGAAGGGCGCTAGCCGATCTGTCCAGTCATCAACATGCGCGGCCAATGTCGTGTCGGTTTGTAGACGCGTTTCGAACTCCTTGCGATCCGCCAATGGCATCAGACCGATAATGTATTCAGCGGCCTGGATATCGTCATCCTCCCGATCTGTCACAGCGAGCTCTCCTTCAGACAGTCCCGCAAGACTTGAAGGCTGCGGCGCAACCATGTCCGCACCGTGTTGATCGGCATCTGAAACCGGTCCGCCAGATCCTGGTAACTATACCCCTCCATGTAGGCCGACCTGACAGCCTCCGCCTTGCGCGCGCTGAGCTTGTCCAGGCAGTTGTCCAGTTGGGTACGTTGCTCAGATTGCGCTGTCGTCGCTTCCGGCCCGGGTGCCGGGTCGGCCACATCGGTCGCATCGGTGATCGGCACCGCTGGCGCTTTGCGTTGCCGCAGCCGATCGATGCACAGGTTACGAGCGATGGCAATCAGCCACGACATCGGATGCGCATGACCTGGCCGGAATCGGGCCGCCTTTTGCCAAATGCGCACGTAGACGTCCTGTATGGCGTCTTCGGCCTCGGTAGGGTCGCGCAGCATCCGCAGCGCCACACCAAAAAGCTTGCGGGATGTGGCCAGATAGAGCAGGTCAAAGGCACCTCGATCCCGTAGGGCAACCCGGCAAATCAGGTCTGACAATTCAACCTCGCCGTCCATTGGTGGATGGGGCGCAGGTGCGTCCCGTGCTGTCGTCAGGTTGCTCATCAATACAGTCCCCCAATTTCAAGTCGTACAGGCGCGCGACGGTCACGGCCCTGCGGGGTTTGCGCGGCGCGCGCCCGGCTGAGCGCTTTCAATCGCGCATCATATGTTTCTCGGATGTCCGGTGCAGTTCGCAGGATGGTGGGCTTCAGGAACACGAAAAGCGTGCGCCGGTTGCTGGTCGTGCTGCGGGATTTAAATAGGTTGCCGAGTAGCGGGATGTCCCCTGCCCCGGGCACTTTCTGCAGGCTTTCCAGATCGTCCCGCGTGATCAAACCGCCCAGGACAATCGTGGCCCCGTCATCAGCCAGAACACTCGTTTCAATGGAACGGCGGTTGGTGATCAGGTCCGCAGCACCCTCCAGGTTCGCGTTCACCAACGACGACACCTCCTGGCTGATGTCCAGGCGCACCACGTCGCCGGCATTCACGCGCGGCAGCACGTTCATCGTGATGCCAACGTCACGCCGCTCGATGGTGGTGAAGGGCTGCACCGTGTTGCCATCGGTGGCGAAGGATCCGGTTCGGAACGGCACGTTCTGACCGACAACGATGGAGGCAGCCTGGTTGTCCAAGGTCGTCAGAGACGGGGTCGACAAGAGGTTGGCCTTGCTGGTCTGGTTCAGTGCCTGCAACAGCAGACCAAAACTGTCGTTCCCGATGCTGAAGGTCCCGCCCGGAGGAGCCAAACTGGCATTGGGCACACCAATGGCTGAGAGGACCGAGCCGAGCGAGACCCCGCCATTGCTGAAGGAAGTCGCAGCCAGCCCGCCGGGCGGGGCAAGATCGCTAAACCCCAACTGCGCGCTCAGCCGTTGGGCAACATCGCCTGACACTTCAACGATGGCCGCTTCGATCAGCACCTGAGCGCGGCGTTGATCGAGTTGACCGACAAGCGCCGCCACTTCGCGCACCTGGGCGGCGGTCCCCCGCACCACCACCGCATTCAGTTCGGTCGAAGGCTGCACAGAAATCTCGGGGGCATCCCCCTCCGCCGCCGTGCTTTGCAGGCCGGTCGCATCAAGGCTTTCGGCCACCGGGTTGGTGAGCCCGGCCGACCCCGACAAGGTCGCACGGACCAACTCGGCCACCTGCGTGGCTTCGCCAAACTTCAGCCGGATCACCCGGGTGTTCAGCGCCACCTGCGGGTTTTCCTCTGGCGGCAGGTCCATCGACTGTGCCAGCGCGTCGATTTCCTCAAGGTCCCTGGCCGTGCCGCGCACCACCAGCGTGTTCGAGCCCGGATCGACGGACAGGCGCGCGCCATTCGGGTCAGGACCCAGAACCTCGACGATTGCCGCACCGATGACAGCAGCTTGCGTATGCTTGAACCGCAGCACACGGGACTGGCGCGTGTCTTCCTGGTCGAGATCGGCGGCCAGTTGCATGATCCGCGCAGTGCTCTCAAAGGTGTCGGTGATCACCAGCGCATTGGGGTCGTCCAGCGCTTCGATCGATCCGGAGGCGGCCACCAGCGGGCGCAACACGCGCACGGCCTCTGCGGCGGGCACCCGGTCGAGCGGGACAAGTCGGGTCACGAAGTCCTGACTTCCGGGTTTCTGGGCGCCGCTGACCCGCGCCGCCGTGCGTGCAGCCTCCAGTGGCAGCACCTGCCAGACCGCGCCGCTCTGCACCGCTTGAAAGCCGCGGACCCTCAGGATCGACTGAAAGAGCTCCCACGCGCCTTCAGCATCCAGCGGTTCGGCAGAGACCACGGTGATCTCACCGCGCAGGTCCGGGTGAACGACAAGGGTGCGCCCGCTTATGTCGGCCACCTGTTCAGCGAGCACCGTCACATCTGTATCCCGCAGATTAATCACGAAGGTCTCTGATGTCTCCTGCGCGGTCAACGGGGCAGCGATGAGCAGCACGCCGAGCAAAACGGAAGTGAAACGCAGCATGATCATCACCGCAGCGGAAAGGAAAAGGTGAGAGTTTTATTGCCCCTTTGCACCTCAAGGCGGGCGTGACCGGAGGCGGCGATCTGGTCATAAGCACCACGATCCTCATCCGGGTTCCCAACGGCACGCCCATTGACGCTGCGCACCAGGTCGCCCGCCTGAAGACCGGCAAGGCGCACGCCGCGATTGTGGGTCTGGGCAATTCTGTACCCATCGTCAGCGGGTTCCAGGCCGATGGTTTCCAGAACGGCCTGCGGGTTCTTGCGGATCTTGCGGCGCCAGTAGCTGATGTAGTCCTCGGTGGTTTGTGGCGCGCCCGCGCGCTGGTTTCTGTCGGCGACCACGACGGCGCTGCGCAGCTGATCGTTAAGCGCGCCAGTTTCATTGACGTTGGCGGCGGGTGCCGCGAAGTCGGTCTCTGCCGCCTGATCGAAGTATAGGGTAATGGTGCCATCCGGCGCTGCGATGACCACGTGATCTGCGGCAATGCTTAGCAGGCGCAAGTCGGCGGAAATCAAGTCTCCCATGACGTAGAACGCCTGATCCTTCGATACCGCAATCAGCGCTGAGGAGTTGCCGCCATCCGGCGCAGAAAAGACCCCTTTGAGCGCCATGTCCGGTTGCCCCTGCGTCGAAGATGCAGCGATCTCCGGCACGCTTGCAACCGCAAGCCCGAAGGGCGCAAGCGTTAAAACGGCGGTCAGGTCCGTATCCTGACGTTCCATGGCCAAGGGCGCCGCTTGTGTCTGCGCCGGTTGCTCAAGCACGACGATCCCGAGTGTGTGCCTTGCAACCGGTGGTGCCGCGACCGCGAGCGAGGCAACCGCCGAGAGCAACAGGCCCCATTGCCCCACTGTCCAAAAATCGACCCTCATGATCCGCCCGCTGTCCGTGTCTCGATGAAACCCGTCAGCAGCGCGCTGGCAGCCTCCGCCTGTGGGCCTTGCGGGTTGACCCGGATATCGACACGGGCGAGATCGGGATCGGAGGTAGCCTGCCGCTCCGTGGTGATGTGCCAGAGATGGTCGAGCGCCTCGACGTCGGACGGCAGGTCCGGAATGCCCAGCTCCAATTCAACAAGACGGTTTTCCGCGACCCACAGCGCCGCCTTGCGGTCCGCGATCATCCCGATGCGCGTCACATGAGACTGCGTGGCCGCCAGCAAAAAGACGGCTGCGGTCGACAGGACACCCAGAGCCACCAGCGATTCAATGAGAGTAAATCCCGCGTCCTGAGCCCTGTGCATCCTGTCTAGCCTCCGCCTGCCGGGACAATCCGCGCGGTGATCCCGTCAAAGACTACGTCACGCGCAGACGCCCCGCGCCCCAATGTTGCACGCCACGGCCTGTTGTCGTCTGGGACAAGGGTCCGTGACACGCGAAAAACCACACCATCGTGGTCCTGCATCGAGATACGCAGGCTGGACGGGAAAAGTTTCACCTCTTGCAGAGCGGGATCAGGATGCGGCCGCCAGCCCCCCTCGGAGGACAGTAAAACCGAATAGCCTTGCGGATCGGCCTTGAGACCGAACGCCAGCTGATGATCGAGCGCATAGCGCACCGCGCGGTCAAGATCGGCCGTCAGTTTCAGGGCACTCAACTCCGCCTGATCGCCCGAGGGGCGGTGTGACAGGCCAAGTGCCACCGCCCCCGACAACACGCCAATCAGAACAAGCACGACCAGCATCTCCACCAGCGTGACACCGGCCGTGCCGGACCTGCGGGTCATTGCGATTGAAGCCCTGCCTGCCGACCACCCAGCGGGATGTCGGTTGCCGCACCATCGCCGCCCGGCACACCATCCGACCCCAGCGATACCAAGTCGAAGGCGCCGCTGGCACCCGGTGAGCGGTACACATAGGCATTGCCCCAAGGGTCCTGCGGCAGTGCGGTCAGATAGCCGCCCTGCGCCCAGTTGCGGGGTACCGGCGGGCTGACCGGCTGGTCAACCAACGCCGCAAGGCCCTGCACCGTGGTAGGATAGCTGCGGTTGTCGAGGCGATAGAGCTCCAGCGCGCTTGCGATAGACCGCAAATCGGTCTCTGCGACACTGGTCCGGGCCTCATCCGGGCGCCCGATGACATTTGGCACGATGATCGCCGCGACAACTGAAATCATCACCAGAACCACCATCATTTCAATCAAAGTGACACCTGCATCGCGGGGTCGATGCGCGCGTTTCAAAGCGTAATGGGTCATGAAACCTTTTCCTTTCGAGTCTCGTAATCCTGAGTACATAGGCACAAAAAATCGTGCTGAAAAGAGCTTTTATTGTGGAAAAACATATGTTTACACAATTTGATGAGGGCTGCGCCCAACCCACGGAAGAAGGTGGAAAATCCAGAGCTCACGCGCTGGTGACCTGCCCTCAACCGGCATTTGCGCCGCCGATCTGCAGGCCGCTCGCGCGGCGGCTGACAGAGGCGGCGCGCGCGGCAAGCTTACCTGACCCCATCATCCTCCCAACGGCAAAGGTAACGCTTTTTTCGGTGCCGCTGCCCCTGAAAACCCATCGCCAGCGCGTCAGGGCGCTGGCTTACGCGTTGGAGGGACAGCTGAGCGACAACGCTCACGCCCCAACCCCGGCTCTCGGGCCACGGCTTGGGCCCGACCACTATTTGGTCGCTGTCTGTGATGATGCCACCCTCGCCGCCGCGCTGGAAGAGGACGACCGGCCAGGCATCGCTGTGCCCGACGTGCTTGGCATGCCCCGCCCCCGGTCGGACACTCCCGCATGGTATCTCTGGCAAGACGCTGGGGCTATCTACGTGCGCGCCTCCGACGGCACCGGATTTCTATGTCGCAGTGCGGAACTTCCAGCGTTCTGGACACTGGCGGGCAAACCCACACTCACATCACTCAATGGGCCGGTCGCAGGAGGCCTTCCGATCTATGACATAGCGGGCCCGGTACCCCCGTTTGACGTCGAAGATCTGCAGCTTGACCTGCGCTATGGGGCGTTCAGGCATCGCAAACGGATGCCGCGGCGCTTCGTGCAGTGCGCTCTCGCCGCGGCACTGGTGGCGGCGGGTGGCCACATGTCACTTCTGGCGGCAGACGTGCGGGCGCTGTCACGGATCGCCGACGATCACATGGCCCGCGCCAGCGCAGAACTCACCGCGCGGCTGCCTGACCTTACAGCAGATCAGCCCCTGCAGCTGATCGAAGCCCGTGTGGCCAGCGCATCCACCCCCGTACAACAGGACCCGTTCATGACCCTACTCTCTCATGTATCTCAAGCCCTGCAGGCCGAGGCCCCGGAGATCACCTTTCGCGAGATGCGTTATGGCGCGCGAGACGGGGTGATGACCCTGCTCATTCAAGGCAATGATTTCGGCCCGCTGCAACGCGCCGAAGCCGCGCTCGCAAATGCGGGCCTGCGCGTCACCAGCGGGACGGCCAACACCACCGAGGCCGGCGCAGAAGTTCTTCTACAGGTCAGGAGCGGTCCGTGATCCGCCGCCTCACGGACCGCGAGCGCCGACTGCTCCTGCTCTGCGGTGCTGCGATGGGTGCCTGGTTTGCGATCGCGCTGGCAATCCTGCCGCTCGCGCAGGACAGGGCCGATAGCCGGGCACGAATTCACAAGGCCGATGCAATCGCAGAACTACTTGCAACCACCACCACGCTGACACAAGCGCCCGCCACGGCCCGGCCCCTGGCCAGCGTGCTGACCCGGCGGGCGGAGGCTGCAAACATTTCAATCCGTCGTCTGGACCCGTCGCAGGGGGCGATCTCGGTCACACTCGATGAAACGCCTTATCCTTCTGTAATTGACTGGCTGGCAGTACTGACGGGCGACGACGGGCTGCGCGTTGCCTCGCTCGAGATGGAGCGCCTCACGGCGCCGGGCATGGTCTCAGCGCGGATCGTGTTGGAGCCAGGCCGATGATCCCCCGAGTGTCCTACAGCTTTGCGCGCGACCACGGGCTGGTGATTCTAGACGATGGCGAAACCTGCCTTGTCACGGCTAAAACACCGATAACTGCAGTGGTCGAAGCGCAACGAAATCAACCTGGTCTGCTGCAGCTGAGACGGGTCACACCGGATGATCTGGCCGACCACATCGAACGTCTTTATCGCGACAGCGCGGAGGATGCCGCCGCCGAGGCCGGTGCCGGTGATCCGGATCTCAACGAACTTGCCGATGACGCTGCGGCAGTCGATGACCTGCTCGATCAGACCAACGACGCACCCGTTGTCCGCCTGATCAACGCGCTGCTTCTGGAAGCGATCCGCGAGGCCGCGTCGGACGTGCATATCGAAGTGGAGGAGAAACGGCTCGTCGTGCGGTTCCGCGTCGACGGGGTGTTGCGCGAGGTGCTTGAACCCTCCCGCGCCATCGCGCCCCTGCTCACCAGCCGGATCAAGGTCATGGCCAAACTCGACATCTCCGAAAAGCGGGTGCCGCAGGACGGGCGGGTATCGCTGCGTGTCGGCGAGTATGAGCTCGACGTGCGCATCTCGACCCTGCCCGCGCAATATGGCGAGCGGGTGGTGCTGCGCCTTTTGGATCGGGGGCAGACGCGCACCGGTGTCAGCAGCCTCGGCATGGGACCCGAGGCGCAAAGAGCCTTCACACGCATGCTCGCCCGGCCGGACGGCATCGTCCTGGTGACCGGCCCAACCGGGTCCGGCAAGACCACCACGCTCTACGCGGCGCTTGATGCGCTGAACAACCGCAAGCGAAACATCATGACGATCGAGGATCCGATCGAATACGCGCTCGATGGGATTGGTCAAATGCAGGTCAACACCGCAACGGACCTCACCTTCGCGCGCGGGCTGCGGGCGATTTTGCGCCAGGACCCGGATGTGATCATGGTCGGCGAAATCCGGGACGGCGAAACGGCCCGCATCGCGGTGGAAAGCGCAATGACCGGCCATCTGGTCCTCTCCACTCTGCACACCAATACCGCCATTGGCAGCGTGGGGCGTCTTGTCGACCTCGGCGTGCAACGGTTCCTTTTGGCGCCGATGTTAAGAGGGCTGATCGCACAGAGGCTGGTGCGGTGCATCTGTAAGGACTGCGCAACGGATCACCGCCTTGGCACGGTCGCGGCGGCCTCTCTCGGCGCGTCGGCGGGTGAGGTTTTCAAAAAAGGCACAGGCTGTCGTGCCTGCGGCGACACGGGCTATCGCGGCCGGGTGGCCCTCTATGAGGTGATCGAAGGCAGCGCTGCGCTGGAAGCCGCCATCACCGGCGGGGTGCAGGACGCCGACCTGCAGGCCATCGCCACGCAGCAGTCCCAGACCCTTTTGGCGGACGGACTGGAGAAGGTCCGGGCGGGCCTCACCACACCGCAAGAAGTGCTGCGCGTCACACATGGGACTGAGGGCTGATCATGCCAGGCTTCCGATTTGTCGCAACAACCACCGACGGCCAGCGGCAAGAGGGTAACATCACTGCCACCTCCAAGCAGGCCGCGATCCAATCGTTGCGCGCGCGGGGTCTTCTGCCATTGGAAGTGAAAGCGGCGCGGCGTGCAGTATCCCTGTCCCTCCCGGCACGGACATCCCTCAAACCCTCCGAACTGGCCGTATTGACGCGCCAGCTGGCCACACTTCTGGGCAGCGGCGTGCGGATCGAAGACGCGCTGGCAGCAGTCGGCAGGCAATCGGGCGTACGGCTCTCGTCGCTCACCGCCGACATGCGCGCCACCATCTTGGACGGGCGCAGCCTCGCAGCAGCCCTCGCCAAACATCCGCGCGCCTTTGACGTCTTCTACATCGCCTCCGTTCGGGCGGGTGAGACCGCCGGACGATTGGCGGCGGTCATGACGCATCTGGCCACCCATGTGGAAACGAAATCGCGCAACCGCAACAGCGTACAGCTCGCGTTGATCTACCCCGCCATCCTCGCGCTTGTCTCCGTAGCAGTCGTGATCGCCCTGTTGATGTTCGTTGTGCCGGACATCGTGCGCGTCTTCGCAAGCCGGGGGGCCGAGCTGCCGGGGCTCACCCGCGCACTCATCGCGCTCAGTGACGGGCTTCTGGTCTGGTGGCCTTGGATGCTGGGCCTGCTCTCGTTGATGGCGGGCGCAGTCTGGCAGGCACTGCGCCAAATCGCGGCGCGCCAGCGGCTGCACCAGGCGCTTCTGCGGGTGCCGCTCGTCCGCCAGATTGCGGCGGTGCAATTCTCGGGAACGCTCGCCACCTTGACGCAAAGCGGCGTGGCGTTGGATGACGCCCTCACCGCCGCCGCCCGCACTGTCAGCAACCTGACCTACCGCGGCATCCTCTCCCAGGTCGCGACTGCCGTGCGGGATGGCACCGCCTTGTCACAGGCGATGGCGCGGCACCGCGTCTTTTCGCCGGTGATGATCACCATGGTCGCCAGTGGCGAAGCGGGCGGCTCCCTGCCGGACGCACTTGCACGCCATGCCGAGGACACCAGCCACAGCCTTGATGCTACCATCAAGGCGCTTGTGGGCCTCGTCGAGCCGTTGGTACTGCTGCTGATGGGCGGCATCGTGATGTTGCTCGTGCTCGCGATCTTGCTGCCAATTGTCAACCTTAACACTCTCGTAGGCTGATCCATCAGCCTTGGCCAAGAAGGAAATCGCACCATGTCCACAGCCTGTTCCAGACGAAAGCTTCTGTCGCGTCTCGGCGCGGTTGGGCTATTGCCTTTTGTGGCCGCTTGCGGCGCGGCACCCCGCCCCGAAAACGCGCCCTCAGCAGGGCTCGCAAAAACGGCCCTGCTGGTGCCTCTCTCCGGGCCCCAGGCCGATCTCGGCCAGACCATGGCCAAGGCAGTGTGGTTCGCCGAGGACCGGCGCGGGCTGCTGCAACGGGCGGCAGTCTTTGACACTGGACCGTCGCCCGAGGGCGCGGTGGCCGCGGCCCAACAAGCCCAGGCCGCCGGGGCCGACATCATTGTGGGACCTCTCTTCTCCGATCACACTGCGGCGGTTCTTAAATCCGGGCCCATGCCACACGTCATCACACTGTCGAATAATGATCAGCTAGCTGCGGCCGGTGCCTGGGTCTTCGGCGTCACTCCAGCACAATCCGCCGGGGCCGCCGCCCGGTTCGCGGCGACATCCGGGGCGAAGACGATCACCCTGCGGCCCCCACCCGGAGCGTTCGGCGCGCGGTCGACCGCCGCGCTCGCTAAAGCGGCGAAGGCCAGCGGCCTGACTGCGCTGCCGCCACTGCCCGCCGAAGGTTCCGACCGTGCCTTGGACGCCCTGCTCTCCTCCAACGCCGGGCAGACTCCAGACAGCCTGTACCTTCCGGCTGCCGACAGACGCAGCCGCAGCCTGGCCAAACAGGCGAGTGCAGCCGGTATTCAGGTGATCGGGTCAGTGCAATGGGCAGATGTTCCCGCCGCGGCCCTGAAGACGGCGGGAGACGTGCGTTTTGTCGGGCCGGACCCGGCTCTCTTTGAAAACCTCTCCGCCAGCTATCGCAACGCTTTGGGCGAAGAGATGGGCATCATCTCCGGTCTTGCAGTGGATGCTGTGCTGCTGGCAAACCGCTTGCCCCGCGAGCGCAACGGGCAAATCCAGATGACCGGAAGCACACCGATGAAAGGGCTGCTGGGCACCAGCGCCTTCCGTAAGGACCGCACCTGCGCCCGCGAACTCGCCGTGCTTCAACTCAAGGACGGCCGGGTGATGAAAGTGGCATGACCCATCGCTGCGGCCGATCTGGTGTGACACTGATCGAGATGCTGGTGGCGCTTTCAGTCTTCTCGCTGATCGGCCTCGCCAGTTTTGCCGTGCTCGATACGATCCTGCGCACGGACCGCCAGACAAGCGGACGGCTTGCTGCACTTGCACGGATAGAGATCGCCCTGCAGATCTTCGAAACAGATGTCCTCCGCGCTCAGACCCGACCGACGATCAGCGCCGAACAGCTTTCACTTGCCACAGGTGATGGCTCTGTGAGCTATGCTCAGACACCCGGAGGTATGATGCGTCGCATCGACCGCACGGGGCTTGACCGACTTGAGCAACAACTCCTTCCGCCGCCCGCTTCAGCCGCTTGGCGGTTTGTGACCCCAGCTACATCAGGCGGACCAGATCAGCGGGCCGCCATCGAACTCGTCATACGGCCCGAGGGCAACAGCACAATCGCGGTGCGGAAACTGGTGCCCGTGCCACCCGCTCTGACCGAGCAGCCATGACCCGCCGTCCTTCACAAGACGGCGTCGCACTGATCAATGTTCTATTGGTCATGGCCATCGCTGCGACGCTGGTCCAGGCGATGCTCAGCGCCGAAGAGCGCGCCATTTCCGAAACCCGGAAAGCGTTGAACAGAACCCAGGCCTTCGCCTTGGCCAAGGGCGGCGTGGCATCGCTGCGCTCTGCGCTGCGGCGCGACCTGACGACGGGTCCCGACAGCGACCACCCGCAAGAACCATGGGGGCAGATCGCGCAGGAAGAGGTCACATTTGACGTCGGCAGCTATGCCGTGGCACTGCGAGACGCGCAGGGTCTGTTCGACCTTAACAGCCTGACCAATAACGCCATTGCACAGCAGCGGGTCTTCGCCGGGCTGCTCGCGGCGCTGCAGCTGCCGGACGAGATCGGCGCTCAGATCAGCGATATCCTCCGCAATGAAGGGCCGCTTGCCGCGCCGCAGGATCTGCGCCACTTCGGGATCGACGATCTGCTTCTAGACCGGCTGGCACCTTTTGTGACAACGCTCCCCGCGCCCGCGGCCATCAACCTGAACACGGCACCCGAGCCCGTTTTGCACGCGGTCTTTGGCAATGCCATCGTCGCCCGAAGTCTTGTGATGCGGCGCACGGCCAGAGGGTTTCTGACACGCGAAGATTTGGCCAGTCTGGGGATCCTGCAACCGGTGCTCACGGGCTGGCGATCCGATGTCTACGACGTCAGGGTCACGGCACAGGTCGGAAGCATGACGGTGCAATATGCCCGCAGACTCCTGCGCGACCCCGAGACCGGGACGCTCACCGATTTGCCGCAAGCGTGGCCCCGAACGCAATAGACACCGCCGGAAAGGCTCCGGCGGCGTCCTACGTTCGAGGCAAGTCTTGAGGGGATCAGAACTCGAACGGTTCGGCAGTGCGTTTCTGGGTCAGCCGCGCCACATCAACGTCGATAGGCGTGTCGTTGCGCCCTTGGTTGAAGGCTGTCTGAAAGTCGCTGCCCAGCGACTGCAGCGCAAGGCTCAACCCGTCCAGGGGCCCATCGCTGTCATCGCAGGCGACCAGTCCGGTCGCCAGACCCAAGGCACAGATGACACGAAATGAGAAGGTTTTCATAGGAGTGCTCCTTGTCCTGGGTCAATTAGTTCGGCGAACCGGGGATCGGCGCATTCAGATAGGGAAAGCGATTCTGCAACTCGGTGGCTGCAATCGGTGCTCCGTCGGTGAAGGCCTCGGTTCCAACCGGTGCATCCGCCTCCGCGCAGAGGCCGAGATTAATCAGATCGCTCGCTTCATCTTCGACTGCGCCGTCAATGCCGAGTTCCGCACCAAGCGGTACCGGATGACACAATGCCCCCATTGCAACCCTCAGGGAGACGTCGATGATGTCATCCCCGGGCCGACGACCGTTCGGGAACCCGGCAAGGTCTTCGCCCACCACGCCTAACGTATGCTGCTCGGCACGCGGGGTTGGCGCGATCGCTGTATTGAGACGCAACATTTCCCCCTGCTGCACATTCGCAGGTTGGTTCAGACCCGGAAAACCGGTCAGGTAGGTCGTGACGAGGTCCTGACGGGGGAAGTTCGACGGCGCGATGTTCCCAGGCGCGCCAAGCGGCGTGCGGAACAGCAGGTCGACCAGCGCCGGGAAGGACGGGTTTGTCACATAGGTCGCCAGGCCAACGTCATCGATAGGCTCGGAGCCATTGAAACGGTCCTTGTCAGGAATGCCGATCACAATTTCATTCACCAGTGGGGTCGAGATACGCGACTGCTGTACCCAGGCGCCGCCAATCCGCGAGGTTGCTTCGTAGCCCGGCGTCGCATCTTCAAGCTCCGCCTGCGCGAGACTGGAGGTGGTCCAGCCGCCGATAACGGTTTCGTCTCCGGTGGTCAGGCAGGAAATCGGCATTTCCAGCGCGATTGTGGACACGTTGACCTTGCCGAAAACGTCATCGTTGTCACGACTCTGCGTGATACCACCGTTCTGACCGCCACCATCGCCTGCGCCGGGCGCGCTGTCACCTTCGATAGGCACGAGGTTGATAAGGTCAAAAACCTCGCCGAGGTTCAGCGCAAAAGCATCGGATCGCTGCCCGACAAAGACCCGGCCCGGTGTTTCGCATCCGGGGACATCAATGTCATAAATGAACTGGTCCGCGTAACCGTCATAGTCCGGCAGGGTCTTGACCCCAATATGATCAAGCGGCTTCACGAAGCTCGGATTTGCCGAGCCCGCACGGGTTACAACGCTGCGCGTACCACTGCGCCTGTCACCTTCCACCAATGTGATGCCATAGCTTTCGGATTCGTTCAGCAGCGACTGGTCGTTCGGCAGGATCATGCCTGCGATTTTCAGCGGAATGGCTACCTGTTCACCGTCGATGTCGAGCCCGATGCCCGCACCGTTATTGGCAAGCTGGTTGTCGAACTCGAACTGAAAGGTCAGGTCTTCGATGGCATCGCCGTCGTTGTCGATGTGGATCTCGTAAAGCGCGTCCGCATCCAGCGTGTAGTAGCTCGGGCCACCGTAGTTAACCTGCAACGGCTGGTAGTTGGCCAGGAAGGTCACATAATCCTCGCGGCCAGGCTCGTAGCTGCGGAAGACGTAGAAATCGGTGCCGTCCACTTTCGGATGCTCGGTGATGGCCGGTGCTTCGCGGTGCGACGAGGCGCCGAGGGGCGCTGCGGCGGCCATGAGGGCGGCGGCGAGCAGACTGCTCATGGCAAGGGGTCGTTTGGTCGTCATCTGTTTTCCTCACGTTCTTGTTGCACGCAAAGCGTCTCCGTTGGCAAAAGACGGATCTTTTGCCTTGGCTCTGCGCGACAGCGGTTTGGTCCTGTCGCGGGGTCTCCGCTGCGGGATTGATCAAGCTGTATTCACTAAAACGGGGGGGACTCAGATTAAGTTTCAGCCGCTGCAACAATTTCGCCGAGCCGCCCGTACTACTTGGTACAGCCTCTTGAAACCGCAAGGAAACCAAGTGCCCGTTGCTCCCGAAATGCTCCACACATGGGCAAGCCTCTGGCTTGCCTCCCTCCTGATCTGGATAAGTATCTGGGACCTAAAGCACCTGCGCATTCCGGACATGGCGAATGCCGTGCTCGCGCTCTCCGGCCTACTCCTCGCGGCATGGAGAAGCGACGGATGGCCCGCCTCGCAGATGGCAGGCGCCACAGTGGGCTACATCCTCTTCGCAATCATCGGTGCAGTCTATTTTCGTCGTACCGGCGAGGACGGGCTTGGCCTCGGCGATGCCAAGCTGCTCGGGGCGGCGGGCGCCTGGGTTGGCCTTGCCGCGTTGCCGGGCCTCGTTGCGCTGGCCGCGATCTCAGCACTTGCCTATGCCTTAGCAGCAAAATGTCGGCGGCTGGCCTTCGGCCCATGGCTCTCGGCCAGCCTCCTGTTGCACTGGATGCTCTTGGCTTAGGCGCAGACCAAGACGAGGCAGCCGTTTGGCATCGTGATCTCGTGGTGCTCGGTGCCCGGCAGGGAGCATTGCGCATCCCCTGCAGTATAGAGCTTGCCGTTCATCCAGAACTCACCTTCGATGATAAACAGATGCTCGGAACGGTCATGTACATGCGGCTTGATCCGCGCGCCCGGCAGACAGCGCAGCAGGTACATCGTCCGCCCGGTCTCCGGGTCGAGGGTCAGCACCTTCTTCCAGACCCGCTCGGAGCGCTGCTCCCAGGTGCCGTCGTCGGCGCGTTGCACCCGCGTCCGCTGATCCGGCGCCGCGTCAAGCTCCTGCTCGATCCCCTCCAGCAGATCCGCGGGCGGATCCGCCTCGGGCAGCGACTGTGCCAGCGGCGCGAGCCCGGCGAACAGGTCGTCGGCGCGCGCTCCCAACTGTGGCATTGTGCCCGAAATGGCCGGGATGGTGTCGAGATTGCTGACCAGCTTGTCCAGTGAACGCATTACTTTTTCGGTATCCTGTGTCATTCCATTGCCTCGCGTAAGGCTGCCAGCCCGCGTCGGACCCAGCTCTTGGCCGTGCCAACGGGGATATTCATTACACTTGCGAGCTCGATGTAGGTGTAGCCCTGGAAATAGCAAAGCATCAGCGCCTTGCGATGTTCGGGCCTCAGGTCGGCCATCAACCGCCGGATCACAAGGCTGTCGAGCGTCTGGGTGGCCGGGTCGGTTTGATCCGAAAGCTCGGGCACATCATCCGTGAATTCGACGAACCCGCGCGTGCGCTCCGACCGCAACCGATCAATGGCACAGTTGCGGGCGATGGTGCCGATCCACGACAGTGGGTTGCCGCTCTCCGGATGATACTGATGCGCCCGCTTCCACATGCGGACAAAAGCCTCCTGCGCCACCTCCTTGGCCAGATCATGATCCCTCATGATCGACAGCACCACGCCGAAAACATAGCGCGCGCTCAGATCGTAGAACCGGCGAAAGGCTGCCCGGTCGCCCTCGGCGCACGCGGCAAGCAATTGGGCCAATTGTCGGCACTGCTCTGTTGCTGCCATGGTCCTGGCCTTGCGTTTCTCGGCGTCGGGTGCGGGCACCAGTTTGGTTACTCCCACGTCAGTGTCTCCCCTTACTTGGCATCTAGCAAGGACGGGAGCGACGGCTCAAAAGTTGCACGCCATCAGAATTTTTTCGTCCGGCGCCATCACGGGACGCCCGGACACGAGGTCGTCAGCGACGAGGTGTTCGGGATTCTTGCCCGAATCGTAACCGCTTAACTCAATCAGCAGATGTGAATGCGCCTCGCATTTTGCTGCCACGAAACTGCGCAGTGTTTTGCCCTCCAGCGCAACCTCACCCAGTTGCAACCAGCTCTGATCCAGCGCCGGGCGCACTATGATCTGCTGTGTCGGACCGGTCATGGCGGCATATCCGGAGAGAATCGACGCGGATACACCGCCCCCCAGAAGGAAGCAGAAGATCAAGGCGCGCAGCCCAAATCTCCGCGTGGCGCGGGGCGCCGTGGCGGACGATCCAATGTCGATCTCCGCCTCGATGTCAGTGAGCAGACCCTTTTCGGGGCGGCGCTCATTGAGCATCTCCGCCAGCGGCGCAAGCATGCAAAGATCTTCGGGCTGCAGCGCCGGTGCCGCCCAGTCATCGCGCGCCCTCCAAAAGGCGAAGTGCTGAAGTATACGTTTCATCGTTCTGGGTCATCGCTGACAGGTTTCGTGCGTGTCACTCAGACACGACGGGACGCGGTCGCCCATGGTTGCAGATGACGCAACGTCACAACAGATATCAGATGCCAGCGTACCACGCGTAGCCACGGTCTTCCCAATAACCTCCGCGCCCGCCGCCGACACCGGCAAAGCTGTCAACAACCTCGATCGCGCGAATGTACTTCGCCATCTTGTAGCCCAACTGCCGCTCGACCCGCAGGCGCAAGGGCGCGCCGTTCGGGACCGGAAGGGCCGATCCGTTCATACCGAACGCAAGGATCGTCTGCGGGTGCATCGCATCCACCATATCAATCGTTTCGTAGTATTTGACCGCGCCCGACAGGCTGCGTTCGATCGTATCGAAACAGCGGATCAGGACGAAGTTGGCCCCGGGAAGCAAGCCGGCCCGATCCAGCACCGCGGACAGCGGCACACCGGTCCATTGCGCGATGCAGCTCCAGCCTTCGACACAGTCATGCCGCGTGATCTGGCGCCGCGTTGGCATCGCTTCAAGATCACCCAGCGACAGGGTCTGCGGTCTTTTCACCAGCCCCGAAACCGAGAGCCGATAACCGCTGAAACCGGTCGCGACATGCGCGAGATAGTCCAAGTCCTGTGGATCGGTCACACCGTTCGGACGCTGCGGCTGTCGAATGTCGAACCATTGAAACTCTTGTGCCATGGCCTCCCGGTCCAACAGGCCGCGCTGTGCTGCCATGGTCAGACGGTTGGCACGCTCCATGTAAT
This sequence comes from uncultured Roseobacter sp., assembly GCF_947492555.1. GTDB lineage: Bacteria > Pseudomonadota > Alphaproteobacteria > Rhodobacterales > Rhodobacteraceae > Roseobacter. The sequence goes on along the minus strand of NZ_CANLNE010000003.1, from coordinate 803,329 downwards.
GGCGCAGCGGGTCTGCAGGATCCGCAAGCCGGTCGAACGCCTTGCAGCCCCCCAGTGTTGCCGTGACCACCCCGGCCCCGCCGAGGCGCAGCACAGCCCGGCGATTGATCTTCGTTGCACACATCTCACTCTCCTTCGTCGATGCGGTACCAGCCCGTCACCATCGCCCGCAGTTCATTCAGCGGGCCTGCCAGAACGACCATCACGATGTGCAGTACAAAAAAACCAAGCAGCGCAGCGGCGACACAAAAATGCAGCGTCCGCGCGGTCTGGCGTCCGCCCAGCAAGTCTGGAAGCCAGGGTGCTGCGGCATTCATTCCGGGCGACATCGCCAGCCCCGTCGCCACGATCAGCGGAAAAAGAGCAAAGAGCACGGCCCCATAGCTGAGCTTTTGCAGCGGCCCATAGGTGCGCCGATGGGGAAAATGAAACCGCGCATGGGTGCGAATGTCGGTTCCGAGGCTTCGCAGATCCCGCGCCGTCGGACGCAGGTTGCGCCAGAGGTGCCCCGAGACAAGAGCGCCCAGCAGCCACAGAAACAGCGCGGACACCAGCACCCAGGCAAAAAAGAAATGAACGATCCGCCCGGTGGCCAGATCCATACCGCTCGGGATAGTGGCCCAGGCAGGGAAGGCGCGCCCCTCCGTGCCAAGGGTCAGAACCGCGTTGTCAAAGCCAAAGCCCGACTGGTCCCCGATGTAGAGTACCGGGTGCGCGTTAAAGATCTGCAGACCGGAGCCGAGAAGGAACAGCAGCGAGATGGCCCAGCCCCAATGAGCCAGCCGGGCGGTCACCGTGTGTCGTTTGATCAACCGCTTGTTCGAATATACTCGGTGCATCTTTCTCTCGTCGATCCAGTGTGATGTCTCAACACTACGGTCCGATGCAGCAAAGAGTTTCAGTCGCGCCCACGGTTGAATTTTGAAACTTTCCTGCGCGGCGGCTCGTCTTTCGGACAGTCCCACCGAAAACGGGATGACCTAGGACATGAAAGGAACTCAGATGATCCGCACCCTTCAATTCTCTTCCACCATTGCAGCCCTCTTGCTCGGCGGCGTGGCCTTTGCTGCCAATCCGGACGTAGGCGGCGCGCCCATGTTTGCAGACAAGAATATCGTCGAAAACGCGGTGAACTCCGCCGATCACACAACCCTTGTCGCCGCTGTGCAGGCCGCCGGCCTTGTCGACGCGCTGATGGGCGACGGGCCCTTCACCGTCTTCGCCCCGGTGAACGACGCCTTCGCCGCCCTGCCCGATGGCACCGTCGACACCCTGCTCCAGCCAGAAAACAAGGGCACGCTCACGAAGGTGCTCACCGCCCATGTAATCGCGGGCAAACTCTCAGGCGTTGAACTGATGACTAAGGCCCGCAACAGCGCCGACGGCTTTTTCCATCTGGAAACCCTCTCCGGCGATGCCCTGTCGGCGCAGGTGAAATCGGGCGCGCTTTATATCTATGACGAGAACGGTAACGCAGGGCGCGTGACCATCGCCGACGTCAACCAATCGAATGGCGTGATCCACGTCGTCGATACAGTGCTGCTGCCCAAGTAAGCCAAGTTGATACTTCGGAGAGAAGAGAGGCTGCCTCCTTCTCTCCATGTTCCATCCGTCACCGCTTCGCCGTTCGGCAAAGCAGCCATTGCCAAGGTATGTGAACCTCGCTAGCCTGATCGCTCAAGGAGAAGCTTCAATGACACCGAACAACATCGTCGTCGTATCCGAGAGGTGCATGGTCCGATAACGGTATCCATATCCGTGACCATGCGCCCCCGAATGAAGTTCGGGGGCTTTTTTTGTTCCAGGACCCGGAAAACAACACGACATGAAAGCCCGAACGCCTCCCCGCCTTGTCACGCTGATCCTGCTTACAGCGGTCTCGACCTTGTCGCTGAACATGTTCCTGCCGTCGCTTGCAGGCATCGCTGTCGATCTCGATGCGCCCTACGCGACGGTGAGCCTTGCCGTCGCAGGCTATCTCGCTGTCACCGCAGTCATCCAGCTCATCGTCGGGCCGCTGTCCGATCGGGTTGGCCGACGGCCCGTCCTTCTGGCCTCACTCCTAGTTTTCACGGGAGCATCGGCCCTTTGCGCGCTCGCAACGGATATCTGGATATTCCTCGCATTCCGAATGCTGCAAGGCGGGATAATCACCGGATATGCGCTGTCTTTGGCTATTGTCCGGGACACCACCTCCGAGCGGGCGGCTGCGGGGGTGATCGGATACATCAGCATGGCGATGGCCGTCGCGCCGATGCTGGGCCCCATGCTCGGTGGGCTTCTGGACACGGCCTTTGGATGGCGCGCAAACTTCTACTTCTACATGGTCGCAGGTGCCGTGCTCACGGCGGTCTGTTGGGTGGACCTGGGTGAGACAAGACCAATCCGCACAGGGACCCACACGGCAAATCCCGAGCGCATGCGTGACCTGCTGAAAGAACCCCTCTTCTGGGCGTTTTCCTCGTGCAGTGCCTTCTCTGCGGGCGCCTTCTACATGTTTCTGACGGGCGCGCCCCTGGTGGCGCAGACACAGTTTGGCGTGTCAACAGCGGAGCTGGGGGTATTGATTGGCACAATCACCGCCGGGTTCATGCTTGGTGGGCTTATCGCAGGCCGCCTGGCACCGAAATACAGGCCAACAACCATGATGATAGCGGGACGCCTCATCGCGTGCTTTGGCACCTCCGCAGGCATCGTTGCGATTCTGGCCGGGATCACGTCTCCTATTTTCTTCTTTGGCAGCACCGTTTTCGTCGGGCTGGGCAACGGCATCACCATGCCAAGCAGCAATGCGTCAGCCATGTCAGTGCGGCCAAACCTCGCCGGCAGCGCAGCAGGTGTGACAGGTGCCCTGGTCGTGGCGGCGGGTGCCGTCCTGACGACCCTCACAGGGCTCGCACTGCCAGCCGACGAACCGGCGCTGACGCTCTTAATCCTGATGTTTGCAGCTTCGGCGGCGGGACTCGTGTCCGTGCTCCTCGCCATCAAGCTGCGCACTGTTCCGGAGGATCTGCACGTCCGCTAACCTAATTTGGCCAATGGCGTCCAAAGCCAGTACTAACCACCTTCGCGCCGTCAAATTCACGGTGATGCTTCGGGCGTTCGATAACGGAACGACATCATGACTTCATCAAGCGGGTTCGCTACATAAATGCTTTGCACAATTGGACAGCCGAAACGCAGTAAAGCTGTCTCGTTCGAAACCCGCATAAAATCCCGCAGTCCAACGGCTTGGGTCCACGGTCAAATACGACCGGCAAATTGAATGCAAAGGAAAGAGAGGGTGGCTTTTGCGCTGGAAGCCCTGTCCCTCCGCCCGCATGTATATCAGAGCATTGATAGACGGACGCCAAAGCGCGACGCTGCCTCTGGCCTGTATTTTACTTCCCCACAAGCCTCTCTAACATTCGAAAACAGTCTTAGCCGCCGTCAACACCTCCTGTTGCGACAGAGAGCAATGGAACGCTCGTTTTTGGGGAGTTGTCACGGTCATCTTACGATATGCCAAGAGGAGCTATTGGACCGCATATTGACCTGAACAGCGGTCATTAAAGGCGCATATGCGCTAAGAGTTCGCGAACAAAAGAAGATCAGGAACGTGAGAGAAAGCTAAAATCCGCCTGCTGAGCGGCACGTGTTTACAACCATATTTCCTTCCAACTTAGAAAAACATGATCACTTTTCCTTCGAACACCAGCAATAAGGGACCATTAACCGTCATTTTTGCCTAGAATAGCGGAACGATATGTAGTGACTTCCGGCATGCAGAATGAATTTATCGTTTGCCGAAGCACACGCATGCGTTGAACATGGTCCGAATAAGAAGACGACCAACAGGGAAAAGGGACAAACAATGACAACCAAACTGGTGATTGGCCTGGATGGGGCGGGGTCTGGCGACCGCGCTCTCAGCTATGCCACGGATCTGGCGAAACGGATCGGAGACTGCGAGCTTCTCGTCGCATATGTGATCGAGTGGTCGCCCTACTCATTCCAGACCGCAGAAGAAAATGCCCAGCGTCACAAGCGGCGGGAAGAGGAGATATCCACCGCGATGACGCGCGTGGTCGATCCGGCCGTCGAAGGCCTGAGGAAAAACGGCATGACGGCCTCCGGGATCGTGCGCCATGGCGACGTGGCCCATACGCTCAACAGCATCTGCGAAAAGGAAGGCGGCCACCAGATCATCGTGTGTCGCTCCTCCGAAGGCGGTATCACAAAACGCATTTTCGGCAGCTCGACCGCGAACCTCGTGATGAGCGCAACCGTGCCGGTCACGGTCATTGGATAAGGGGACATTACAATGAAAATCTTGAACAAAGCCCTGTTGGCAGCACCGGCAATTGCCGCCGCTCTGCCGGCACACGCACAGGACGCAATGTCGCTGGACGAACGGGTGAATACCATTTTTGCGGAGTTCACCGGCCCTTTCGTGAGCCTGATCTTTGCCCCCCTGCCCGGCACGAGCTTTCCATGGATCGTTTTGTGGTTGGTTGTCGCGGCTTCGGTCTTCACCATTTATTTTTCCTTCGTGCAGCTGCGCTACTTCAGTCATGCGGTGTCGTTGGTAAAGGGTGACTATTCCGATCCGGACGATGCCGGTGAGGTCAGTCACTTCCAGGCCCTTGCGACTGCGCTCTCGGGGACGGTTGGCCTCGGGAACATCGCGGGCGTCGCCGTTGCTGTCGGTATCGGCGGCCCCGGTGCCACATTCTGGATGATCCTCGCCGGCCTGCTTGGCATGGCGTCGAAGTTCACGGAATGTACGTTGGGTGTGAAGTACCGCAACGAATACCCGGACGGCACGGTCTCCGGTGGTCCGATGTACTATATTTCCAAAGGGTTCAAGGAACGCGGGTTGCCGGGCGGTGGCGCATTGGCGATCCTGTTCTCGGTCTTTTGTATCCTCGGGGCGCTTGGCGGCGGCAACATGTTCCAGGCCAACCAGGCCCACGCGCAGATTGCCGGTATCGTTGGGGACTATCCGGGCTGGATCACCGGGCTGGTGTTCGCGGGCGTCGTCTTTGCGGTGATCGTCGGTGGCATCAAGTCCATCGCCAATGTTACCGAGAAGGTCGTGCCGTTCATGGGTATCCTCTATGTCGGGGCGGCATTGGTCATCCTGCTGGTCAACTATGACCAGATTGGCTGGGCGTTCGGTCAGATTTTTGCGGGGGCCTTTACCGGGCTGGGCGTTGCGGGCGGTTTTGTCGGCGCGCTGATCCAGGGTTTCAAGCGGGCGGCGTTCTCGAATGAAGCCGGTGTCGGGTCTGCCGCAATTGCGCACTCGGCCGTTCGGACCAAAGAGCCAATCACCGAGGGCTTTGTTTCCCTTTTGGAACCCCTGATCGACACCGTTGTGATTTGCACAATGACGGCGCTGGTGATCACCATCTCCGGTCAGTTGCTCATTGATCCTGACACCGGGCTCTACATGCTTGACGGCTCTGCGATTGCGACTGTTGACGGGAACTCCGGTGTGTCTCTGACGTCAGCGGCCTTTGGCGCTTCGATCAGCTGGTTCCCCTATGTGCTGGCGATCGCCGTGGTGCTCTTTGCGTTCTCCACGATGATTTCCTGGTCGTACTATGGGTTGAAGAGCTGGACCTATCTCTTTGGCGAAGGCAAGACCTCAGAATTGATCTTCAAGGTCATCTTCTGCGTCTTCATCGTCATCGGTGCGGCCGCCAGCCTTGGGCCGGTTATCGATTTCTCCGATGCGGCGATCTTCGCAATGGCCGTGGTGAATATCACCGCGCTCTATTTCCTGATGTCGATTGTCCGCGAAGAACTGCGCTCCTATTCGGAACGTCTCCGGTCGGGTGAGATCAAGAAGTTCGCACACTAAATCTAATCCTCAAGGCGGCATGTGCCGCCTTGAGGCGCAAGTTGCCTAAATGGTAACACGGGCGGACATCTGTTGATGTTCACAGCCTAGCCGGTATTGCGCAGGCCGCCCTCGTGGGTTTTCAAAAACGCATGTAGCTCGCCAAATGGCAGCGCTTCGGAGAAGTGAAAACCCTGGAGCGTCGTACAGCCCATGCGCTGCATCATATCCGCGTGTTGTCGTGTTTCGACGCCTTCTGCCGTTACGTCGATTTCCAGTGACTCGGCGATACCGATGATCGAGCGCACCATGTTCTGGCACACGCGGGAATTTGGCGCCCCCATGACGAGACGCTGATCAATCTTGAGCACGTCCGGACGCACCCGCATCAGACTGATCATTGATGCATGGCCTGATCCAAAGTCGTCAATCTCGATCGACAACCCCTTTTCGCGGAGCAAATCCAGGGTGAAGTCGAGGAATTCCGGCTGGTCGTCGAGAAAAACGGATTCGAGTATTTCGAATGAAACAGCCGTTTCACCGAAATCGCGCTGATCTATTGCAAGGAGCAAGTCAGGGTCTGACAAACGGTTTGCCGTCACGTTGAAAGATATCTTCGGCAGGCACACGCCTTTTTCTTCCAGCGTGGAGACATCTTTCAGTGCCTTTTCCATGATCATCTTGTCGAGTGTGCTGAGCATCGACAGCTGTTCTGCTACCCGCAGGAAACTGCCCGGCAGCAAGACGCCCCGATCCGGATGCACCCAGCGCGCCAACACTTCGACGCCAATGACTTCACGGCTCTGGGCATCCACCTGTGGTTGGTAGAAGGGTTCGAACTCACCACGCTCGATCCCGCGTCGAATTTGTTCTGCAGTGTCGCGGACCCCGATGACTTTGCGATGCTCTTCGGCACCATAGGCGATCACCTGGTTGCGACCTCTCTCCTTTGCGAGGTAGAGTGCCGCATCTGCTGCGCGCACAAGCTCCCGCCGCTCCACCAATTGGCATTCCGAAGATGCAATGCCAAAGCTGGCACCCACACGAATGATCTTGCCTTCATAGTCGATAGGCTGTGCCACTTTTTGCAAAATGGAATGCGCCAAATCGCATGCAGCTTGCAGACTGCCATCATCGACAAGCAGAATGATGAACTCGTCACCACCGATCCGGACGGAGATGTTCTGTCCAGACGTCACATCACGCAGTATCCGCGCAACCTTGCACAAAACCAGGTCACCGGCCTCATGGCCCATGGTGTCGTTGACGTTTTTGAAGTGATCGAGGTCGATCCGGATAATGGCCAGCGCGGGCTTTTGCTCCGGACCGCGGCAATGCTCTTCAAATGTCGCGTTGAAACATCTCCGGTTTGGCAAGCCGGTCAGCTCATCGTGCAGCGCTTGCCATTCCATCGCCGATGTCGTTGCCAGCAGGTTGGCCTCATCCCGTTTGCGATCGGAAATATCGCTGGAAATTGCCATGTAACCATAGGGCTTGCCAAGGTCATCAAACAACGTCGAGATACTCAATCTGACCCAATATTCCTCGGTCACGTTCCTGTAGTTGAGCACTTCGACCGTCACCGGTGTATGAGAGATCAATGCGGCACGGATTTTGGCCCGAGCCTTGGGGTCGGTGTTTTTGCCCTGTAAGAGCTCACTGGGCAACTGTCCCTTGATCTGGCTGGCACTATAGCCCGATATGCGCTCAAAGGCCGGGTTATGCCAGATAATCCGCGTGTCGAGATCAGTGATCAGAATTGCTTCTTCGGCCTTGCGCGCAATGGCGGCAAGTTCGCTAAGCTCCTTTTGCTGCTCACGCAGCTTGTTTCGGGATCGCTCAACTTCCGCGTGTGGCCGCAGGATCGTCTGCTTACCAAGCCATCCAAAAACACCGAAGGGCAACAGCAAAGCTGCGGAGACGGCCAGAATAGCTTTGCTAACAAGCTCCTGCCCAATGGTTTTGAAAAGATTGCTTTCGGACGTAAACAAGAGCGACAAACCTGTGGTGCCGATCGGCACGAGGATCGCGTTATCATCGCTTGCCTTCAAATGAGCCACATCCGGGGATTGCACGATGCGCTTGTTCAGTGCAATCACGTCATCCGGTTTGGCCGCATTGTACAGTGGGACATCAACCACGGTGACCAGAACACCTTCGGCAAACCCCTGGTGAAAAATCGGCGCGGCAATCAGGATTGTCTGCCGGTCCGGTATCCGGCCGACATGGGACTGGACCACCTTTGTCGTCATCTGGTTTGTTGTCAGAACTTCAAGACTGAGGCTTCTCGCAACCTGCATCATGTCCAGCGATTGGCTCTGAGTGCCCACGATGTGAAAGCTCATTGGGTCACCGGAGAAATCAAAGATCAAGAACTCCGAAATATCAGCCGGCAAGACGGTGTTTTCAATACGGTCGACAAACCCATCATCGGTCATGACGTATCCCAGAACATAGGACAACAATGCAGGTTCCGAGGTCAAAAACCCGGTCAGCGATTCACTTGGATCAAGGATCGCATCCACGCGCGCCGCTTCCCGCTGAGCCTGGCTGACGATGGCTTGGCGCTGTGTTTCCAAAAGAAACGGTTTCGAAGTGATCCAAACAGCAGCGGCTGACGTTGCCAGGGCGAGAGCGAAACTGCACCCGATCAGCACCCAGAAAACCCTGTTTATTGAACCAATATTGCGCATTCAGCGGTCCCGCTGCACTGAGTCAGCCAGAACAAGACCGCTTGCTTGGGAAAATGCCACCATACACAAATCAGGCATACCAAGAGCCTCATGCGCATCCGGATTGGTCATGGAGTACGCGCGGAATGGCCTCTCGTAGGACTTTAGAATTCCCTCGATTGGCCCGGGCAGGTTTTCCAACGCCAGCCGCACCATATCGCGTCGCGCCGCAATCGGCGCATCGCCCCATTCGACCGTATTCACCGCCTGCTCAAGGGCGGCGAGGAACAGCTTCGTCAGGTCGTATCCATGCACAAACCCGGTAGAGGACGGAACGTCTGATAAACTGTCAAACTGTGTGCCACGCTGGCTCGCCCCATCCAGAGCGCGCGCAAGGACGGCGCCGCCTCTTTGCTGAACTTCCAGACCACAGGTTTGCAGGACCTCCATGTGCATGCCCATGCGCACGGCGGGTGAGACTTGTTTCTCGAATTCACCAGCAAGGATACCCCAATGACTAATGATCTTCACGTCAGGCAGAACCTCGTGCAATGCATTCACAAGCAGCGCACCAGTGTCAGCACTGGCAAGCATGATCACACAATCCGGGCGCGTGGTTGCCATTGACGCCGCAACGGAGCGTGCGCTGGCAGTGCCAAGGCCTGCCGAAAACATGAACACCGGCGCTGCATCCTGCCCTGCGTCACTGAACGCCTCCTGCATGGTGCTGCTGTTGGCGCGGCCCCATCCGGTATCAATCAGCAAGAGTGCTGTGCGGCGACACTGTGCATTGTTCACCGCGCGACTGACCAAGAACGGGCCTGCCTTTGTGTCATCGACGGATAATCGAAAAATCCAGTTTTCGTCCCCAGCATCGGCGCGCGTGATCGGACCGGCCGCAGACCAGGGCAAAAGCAGCAGAATACCGTTCTCATTGATATACTGTTTGTTCGTCAGATAGGGTGGTGACAGCGAGCCACCAACGATGGCAATTGCCTGTGGATCCTTCCGGAATGCGCGCAGGTTGGCCAATGTACGTTTCGAATTGGCCCGATGATCCTTGCGGACAACGTCAAGCTGGATACCCGACACCTGATATCCGACCTCCGCCAATGCGGTATGAACACCAAGATCAATCGCCTCTGCCGCCCGGCGGGAGATTGAAAAATCTGCATCAATGTAGAGGCTCAACCTGTCGGCCCAAGCGGATGGTGCGACGCCCAGCACGACCACACACGTCAGTATTTTCAGCACGTTTCTGAACATGAGGACCTCCTGGGTTTTTGGGCGCGTTACCCCAAGCGCAATCTTAGTCTTCCCAGCGATTTGATTTCGTTAACGACCCGGAAATGAAACCGCGACAAAGCACAATATTTCGAAGGATTTTTTTTCAAATTTGCAATGTCCGGTCGGGTTCAGCGTCATTCCGTCAAACGTGCAAATTCTCAGGCGGATGGCCGTCCGGGCACTCAACCTGATCGTTGCGATGTATATCCCGCAACGACCTGCAAAAGCTTGAAAGACGTGGCCGCATCGTTCTGAACGACGGCCAGGAACTCCTCAGCACCCAGCCGTAATGCCTCGACCTCTGTCCTGGCGCGCATGGTCAAGGCCCGCGGCTCATTGCGGATTACGCCAAGCTCTCCGACAAGCGAACCGGGTCCCACCATCGCCACTTGGGTTTCGCCGCGTCCCTCCCCGGGATGAAAAAGCTGCGCTTCGCCCGACAGGATCATGTAAGCGCCATCGGTTGGCATATCATTCTTGTGAAAAATGATATCGCCCACTGAGGCAGAAAACCAACGCGCCCCGAAGGCCAGCAGCCTGAGCTGCTTTCGGTTCAGGGCAGAGAACATCGGCGTCGTTTCCAGCGCCCGCAGCTTGCGCAACAGGTCTGCGCTTGCAGCGCTGTCGTCCGCAACTACTCCGGTCTGTTCTTCGGACACCATGCGCCCCTGGCGGATTTCGATGTGATCGTCAAAATCATCGATATCTTCGAAAGCTTCGCCAAGATGGATAAGGGTGGCGTCAGGTAAAAGCCGCCTCAGGTTCCGGGCCGCCGCGGCGCGTTCCAGCGCTTCCGTTCCCCGTAAGACATTGTCCAGAATGAGAATATCCGGCCGTTTAACCGCCGCCCTGCTGATGGATAGCGGCTCGACAAAGGCCGCTGGAAGATCGGCCCCGCCAAGGGCCAGGGGCAGATCGTAAATCAATTCCGTCACGCTCGACCGGAGCTCTGCCGTGTCAAGCACCTCCGAGACAATTTTGCGCAACTCATCCGCGCGTCCCCCCGCGGTGTCGGCAATCTTGCCGTAAAGCGCGTTTTCCAAAACCGTCAGCCCCGGTGCGATCCGGTCCGGGCGCAGAGGCACGTAAAGCGCCCGCAGCTCATCCTGAACCTTCAGACCGTTGGCTTTTCGCAGTTCCAGAATACGCTCCTGCATCGTATCGGAAAACGCGGGGCCAATCTGCTCCGCTGAAATCTGCGCAGGTACCGTCATCAGCAGAACCTTGTCGGCATCGCTCCAGGTCTGCGCGTCCCCCTGCCCGCGTGCCCTCAGCAGTTGCACCGAGCGCTCGAACAGTTCCGGATCCAGACCTAATTTGCGGAACAGCGGATGTTCGGTGCCATCGGTGCCGAAAATCTGGTTCAACAGATCGATCACATCACGGGACAGATCGAGAAGTCCCTCCTCGAGGCCGAGTTTACGCATCAGGTCAAAGAGATCGGTCTGCGCGGCCAGTTCCTGCTGGCTCAGCGGCCGACGCATTGTCGCGAAGAAGAGATTGCTGGTGACGGGCAGCGCCGGATTGTACCGCTCAGGGTCAAAGCGGTACACATGTCGGTCAAGGCCTGCGGCAACAACAGCCTCCCACACCCTTGGTCGCACCTCCACCAATCCGGCAACCAGATTGATCTTTTCATCGCTGTCGAGCTTTTGGTCCAGTGCGCGCAGATAGAGCGTCTCTTCCGATCCCATCGCTTCCAGCAGCGACTGCCACCACCCCCGTAACTCACTTGTTTGCTCGAGCCCGGCGAGGTCCGGATCCAGCCATTCGGCATTCAGCGGATCGCTGCTGTTGCCGGCGGCGGCGGCTTCCTGCGCCGCGTGCTGGGCATCTTGTGGAAGGGTGCCGGTCGGCCGCGACCTCAGGGACATCATCACGTTGTCTTCCAGCGATCCGCGAAAAAGCACAGGGCGCGCGCTGGCATGGCCGATGCGGGCGGCGATGACGGATTGGTGCAGGTTCTTGAGCGCTGTGTCGCCTACGGTGATCGTTCCGCTGGCAGGCATGACCTCTCGCGTCAAAAGATCAGACAACGCCTGACGGTCCTCGACACTGGGCGCCGTGACGGCCACCATCGATCCAGATGCAAATCGGGCCGTGATATTCTCCAGCACAGCGTTGCCATCGGCATCCGTGACCGTGACATCTTTCAATTCAATCGCACCATCAAGGTGGGGCAGCACCTCCGGCCTGCCGGTCATCAGCACCTCGTCAATCACACCGGAGGGCGAGAATTTCTCGGTCACCGTCTCCCAGCGCAGGCTCATGTCCTGCGCCTGATTATAAAAGGTCAGCAGTTCCTTCCAGGGCGAACTGAGGTCCTTGTACGCGGCCAGCGCCGCGACCAGTGCTCCCAGTGACACCGCGCCTTGAATGACCAGGTATCCGCCAACGGAGAAGAAGAAGAAGGGCGTCAGCTGAGTGATGAAGTTGTTGATAAACTTCATGAAGAATTTCTTCTGGTAGATCTGGAACCGAATGTTGAAGACAATGCCCAAACGATGGCTGATCGCCGACAGACGGTGGCGCCAGCCGCCGTGGATGCGCAGCTCTCCTGCCCCAGCGGCGCTCTCACCGATCATGGCGGCCAGCTGGCGCACTTCCTTGATCCGCTCCTTGTTCATCAGGTTGATCCGGCGCTGCAGCTTCGGGATCAGCCAGGCTTGCAGCGGGATCAGCGCCACGGCGGCCAGACCGAACCAGACACTTTGCAGAAAGAGAAACACAAGGATGGTGATCATCTGACCGGCCTGCAGCACCGGTTGCGTCAACGCATCCCCCATCATGCCGCCCATGGGCTCCGTCTCGCCGGTGATCATGGCCACCAGTTCGCCCTGGGACGTCCGCCGGAAGTAGGTCTTGGGAAAGCGCAGCATGCGGGAAATCAGGCTGTAGCGCAGTCGGCGCAGCATCCGTTCGGAGAGGATGCCCTTCATAGTGTTGATTCTCATTTTCAACAGGCCGTGCAGCAACACGGAAAGGAGAAAAGCAGCACAAAGCAGCGCCAGGAACCCCAGTTGGGTGAATTCGACACCCAACACCGTGACCGACGAGGATTGCGCGCCGATGGCATCGTTGATGATGCGCTTGGGTAGTTCCAGCGTCAGATAGAGGAATGGGAACAACGTGCTGGTGAACAACAGAAGTTTTATCTGGTCGCGCTTCGAGTACTTCCAAATAAATTGAAAGAGAGTCCGTTCGATGGTTCGCACCCCCATGCGAGACGTCGGCTCCTGCTGGGCCACGTCGAATTGAATACCCGCACTCTAGCGCAGGAAATTCAATTCGCGAACCGACTTCGTAACGCATGAGCCCAGATTACCGACCTGCTGCACCCTGTGGTTGAGAAAACCGGCCGGTCCGGGCGGATGGCTTCGGATTACACAAAATATTTCCTCAAATCTGCGAATCTCCTCACTTCTGCCCCACCCACGCCCGAGTTCGATGGTCAGACCATGGAGCAGGAACAATGATGGGGCCATCACATGTCAGATTTGCAAGAAAAGATGGATACGCGCCACGCACGGCTCTTTGAGTTGATCCGGCAGAAGAACCAGGCGGACACAACAGTGGCCCGGGTTCAGGGCCATACCATTCGACGCATCAGTGCGAATGAAGCGGTTCAAATGCAGCGTGCCGCCGCACGATCGTTGCAGGCGCGTTCGGAAACGCACCTGCACTGAATTTTAAAAGAAGGCTTCGGCGTTCAGGCCAACGGTCATGGCGCCAATTACCTCACCCGTCGCTGGGTCTGTCAGCGACATGGAGACCTGACCCTGGTAGGTCTGGGAACTCTCATCGAATTCCACCTCGTCGACAAAAACGGCCCCGGCTCCGGCTCCGTAGCTTTTTGAGAACTTGTCTTCATCGCCCTGCCAGTAGTCGGAGGTAACATCGCTTGCCGCGACGTTGAGCCCCAGCGCATCCATCACGAAAATCTCGGTGATCCGCCCGCCGGAGGCAGCGACCTGTTCCGCCAGGAAAGCGGACAGCGGGCGCCCCATGACGTCGCTGATCAGCGGCTGGGTGTCCTGGCCAACCTCGGCACGCCACTGGGTATCCCATTCTTCGATTTGCGTTGCGCTGGACCCGGCAGTTTGAGTGTTTTGCGACGTGATGGCATTGACCACCTGCGCGGACTGCGCCCAACTCATCACTTCGGTTTCGACAAATGATTTCATGGCGGGCGGTGCATCCACCGCGCCGGCGATGCCAGCGGCCACGATCATGGGAAGAGAGAAAGCAAGAGTGCGGATCATCGGAGGGGTCCTTTGTTGAGATCGGCGCGCCAAAGAGCGCTTGTACTGATCCCAAGCTATCCAGAACTCCTTTAAGGATCGGTAAAGCTTTTAGGCTTCGGCCCGAAACCCTGTCGCCACAACGAATTTTTCGGAACTGTCCGAGCGCGAGGCCGGTGGTTTGATGTTCGCGACCTTGGAGAATCGCTGCTTGAGCAGCTTTTGCAATTCGCCCTCCGCCCCGCCTGCCAGCACCTTGGCCACGAAGGTGCCGCCCTCATCCAGCACGTCGAAGGCAAAGTAGGCCGCAGCTTCGCACAGCGCGATGATGCGCAGGTGATCGGTCTGCTTGTGACCTGAACTACTGGCGGCCATGTCGGACATCACCACATCGGCCTTACCGCCCAGCCAGTCCTTGACCTTGAGATCGGCATCATCCTCCATGAAATCGAGCTGGTAGAGGTCGCACCCGGCAATCGGTTCCATCTCCTGCAGGTCGATCCCGAGGATCGTGCCGACCGCCTTGCCGGATTTCTCGCCCAGAGCGTTCACGCGTTTGACGGCGACCTGACACCAGCCGCCCGGTGCCGCCCCCAGATCGACCACCCGCGCGCCCGGCACGAGAAAGCGGTACTTGTCGTCCAGCTCCATGATCTTGAAGGCCGCCCTGCCCCGGTAGCCTTCGGCTTTTGCGCGTTTGACGTAAGGATCGTTCAACTGGCGCTGCAGCCAGCGGGTGGAGCTGAGCTTGCGGCCGCGGGCGGATTTCACCTTCACCTTCAGCTCGCGTTGCCCGCGTCCCGAGGTGTTCTTGCCGCTTGGGGTCTTGGCCATCAGAATTCTCCGTCTTCCAACACGCCGTCTGCGCTCATTTGCGCATAGAGTAAACCCTCGCGCAAACCGCGATCAGCCACCGACAGCCTGTCCGTGGGCCAGCAGCGCATCAAGGCCTGCAGGATGGCCGAGCCCGACATGATCAGCGCCTGCCGGTCCTGCCCGATGCGCGGATCGGCCCGCCGCCCCGCAGGCCCCAGCGCCAAATAAGAGCGGATGACACGGTCAATCTGCTCGGTGGTCATGTGCAGGCCGTCCACCTTGGTGCGGTCATAGCGCTTGAGACCCAAGTGGCTGGCGGCAACGGTCGTAACCGTGCCCGAGGTCCCGACGATCTGGAATTTTTCCGTGGGCTGGGTGTCGTGATAGGGCGTGAAATCAGCGAGGTTTTCCTCGAAAAACCAGCTCATCAGGGCAAAGCGGGCCGCGTCGTCTTCGACATCATTGAACTGGTCACGCAGGGTGGCCACGCCCAGAGGCACGGAAATCCAGTCGACCACCCGCGCCGCGGGCAGGTCGGAGACCGCCTGCTGGAACCCGCTGTGCAGGCGCATGATGGCCTGGGGCCGGTCCCCGCGCGGCACCTCTGTCAGATCGATCCACACCAGTTCCGTGGACCCGCCCCCGATATCGACCACCAGCAGATTTTCGGTGTTGCGGCTGACCAGCGGCGCGCAGGAAATCACCGCCAGCTGCGCCTCTTCCTGTGGCTTGATAATGTCGAGCTTCAGACCGGTTTCGCGGTGCACGCGGCGGATAAAATCATCTGCGTTCAGGGCACGCCTGCAGGCCTCGGTGGCCACCAGCCGCATGCGGCGCACTTTATTACGGCGCAGTTTCTGTTGGCAAATGCGCAAAGCCTGAACGGTGCGCGTCATGGACCCGCGCGACAAGCGCCCGGTTTTCTCAAGCCCCGCACCCAGTTGCACGGATTTCGAGAAGCTGTCGACCACATGAAAACCAGTGCCCTGAGGTTGGGCGATCAACATGCGGCAGCTGTTGGTGCCCAGATCGAGCGCGGCATAAAGCTCACCGGATCGGGGCGGAACTGGCGCGGGGCTCAGAGCCGTCTTTTTTTCGAGCGCGCCCGCACCTTTGGGACGCTGTGGCGCCATCTTTCGCGCCTTTCATTTCGAGTTGGGTTAAGAGTAGTCGCTGCCGACCGCTGGCGCAAGCGTCCGTATGCGCCGCTGGCCACTGGGCCGTTTTCACAGGGCCCGCAGTATATACAGCGGACCTCACAGTCTTCATGAGGATTATGGCGGCGCGCGCCTCTCGCGAAAGAGGCGCGTTTGC
Organism: uncultured Roseobacter sp.; assembly: GCF_947492555.1. Classification (GTDB taxonomy): domain Bacteria; phylum Pseudomonadota; class Alphaproteobacteria; order Rhodobacterales; family Rhodobacteraceae; genus Roseobacter. The sequence goes on along the minus strand of NZ_CANLNE010000003.1, from coordinate 787,172 downwards.
GATAGACCTTACGCGTCGCGGACAGATGTTGTTCTGTCGAAAATCGGCCTCGAAATTGGCTTTTCTGCCGATAGACAGGCGAGAAGAGAGTGAAGGGGAATCAGCCCATGCCTGACGTCACGATTGTTTATTGGCGCGATATTCCGGCCCAGGTGATCGTAGGCAAAGGCCGTCGTGGCTCCAAGCGGCAATTGCCTGAGCGGTTTGAGCAGGCGATTGACCGGGCGGCCATGAAGGTTGGCGCGGAGGACACCGATGCCTATCTGGCAGAGTGGCGCAAGGCCGCCCCCTTTCCCGTTGAGGGCGACCCCGATGCCGTTGCCGACGCCGAAGCCGCCCGTCTGGATGCGGAATATGACCGTGACCGGATCAAGGCCCTGATCAACAATGATGGCTGGGCCTGACCCCTGCCCCGATTTTTCGACCGACTTCTGACCCGAAAGGATCGCCTGATGGCTCTGCTGAACTTCAAGAAGAAAGACACGGCCCCGCAGACCCCCGCCAGCCCGGAGGTCGAGGCGTTTTTGCAGGATTACTCCATCGAGGTGATGCCGCGCACGGCAGAGAAGGTCGAGAACTTCCGCGACCTGCTGCCCGAGGGCACCCGCGTTTACATCGCTCATATCGAAGGCACGCCCATCGAGGACATGATCGCCACGGCCAAGCGGCTGAACGCAGACGGCTACCCAGTGATGCCGCATTTTCCGGCACGGATCATCAAGGACAAGGCGACGCTGGCTGACTGGATCGCGCGCTATCAGGGCGAAGCGGACGTCGATCAGGCGCTCCTGCTCGCCGGCGGTGTGGCCACGCCGCACGGGGATTTCGACAGTTCGATGCAGTTGATGGAGACCGGACTTTTCGATGAAGCCGGTTTCAAGCGGCTGCATGTGGCGGGACACCCGGAGGGCAACCGCGACATTGATGCGGATGGCTCCATGACCAATGTGACCGCTGCGCTGCACTGGAAGAACGACTTTCAGAGCCGCACGGACGCGCAGATGGCGCTGGCCACGCAGTTTGCCTTTGACGCGAAGCCGATCATCAAGTGGGCCGACGATCTGGCGGCGCAGGGCATCACCCTGCCCGTGCATATCGGCATTGCGGGACCCGCCAAGCTGCAGACCCTGATCAAATTCGCCATTGCCTGCGGTGTTGGCCCCTCGCTGAAGGTGCTGCAGAAACGCGCGATGGATGTCACCAAGCTGTTGCTGCCCTATGAGCCCACCGATGTTGTGGCCGAACTGGCAGCCCACAAGGCAGCCAACCCCGACTTCAACATCACCAACGTGCACTTTTTCCCATTGGGCGGCATCAAGACCAATGCTACCTGGGCCATCGCCAATGGTGGTGCCGCCACTGCCCCTGCAAACGCCTGATCCAAGGACATCTGAATGACCCGTACAATTGTCGAATCCAAGACCAAGACCGCGATCATCGGCTTTGATCAGCCCTTCTGCGTCATTGGCGAACGGATCAACCCAACGGGCCGAAAGAAGCTGGCGATGGAGCTGGAGGCGGGTGATTTCACCATGGTCGAGGCGGATGCGATTGCTCAGGTGGCCGCAGGCGCGAACATTCTGGACATAAATTCAGGGGCCGTTTTCACCAACAAGATGGCCGAAGATGCCCGTTATGCCGACAACAATTTTGTCGAGCCGCCGCTGATGAAGGAGTTGGTGGAGCGGGTGCAGGCCATTGTCGATGTGCCGCTGTGCATCGACAGCTCGGTGCCCGGTGCCTTGGAATCCGGCCTTGAGGCTTGCGAAGGGCGCCCCCTGCTGAATTCCGTAACCGGGGAAGAAGAGCGGCTGGAAATCGTGCTGCCGCTGGTCAAGAAGTACGACGTGCCGGTGGTGGCCATTTCCAACGATGACACCGGTATCTCCGAAGACCCCGACGTGCGCTTTGCCGTCGCCAAGAAAATCGTCGAGCGGGCTGCTGATTTCGGTATCCCCGCGCATGATATTGTCGTCGACCCGCTGGTCATGCCGATTGGCGCAATGGCCACCGCCGGTCATCAGGTCTTTACCCTCGTGCGGCGTCTGCGTGAGGAGCTTGGGGTGAACACCACCTGCGGTGCGTCCAACATCTCCTTTGGTCTGCCCAACCGGCATGGCATCAACAACGCCTTTCTGCCGATGGCAATGGGGGCCGGGATGACATCGGCGATCATGAATCCGGTCGCCCTGCCCGTGCCCGCCGCCAAGATCGAGGCCAAAAAACTGGAACTCGCTGCTGCGGGCGTCGTGTTTCCGGACGATATGGATCTGGAACTCTTTTGCCAGCTCACCGGCCTTGGATCGACCAAACCGCGCCCCGGCAAGGAAATGGAAGCGATTCGAGCCGCGAATTTCCTGACCAATAATGACCCGCACGGGGGGGCCTGGATCGCGTTCAACAAGGAAGCGCCGAAACCCGGACAGGAAGGGCGCGGACGTGCCGGTCGCAGCGGAGGGCGCCGACGCCGCGCCTGAACCGCTCCACCAAAGTACATGTATGAAAACCCCGGCCACGAGTGTCGGGGTTTCTCATTTTCCGCTCCGGAAACTCTGTGTTGGCGTTTGGTCCTCAAAAGTTTTTAGCGGGTAACTCCGTCTTAACGGACTGCGCTCTACAACCGCTTCACTCATGTACAAAGCCGATGTGGAGAGAGCGATGCACCTGCAAAGATCTTGCAATTTGAGGAGAGCGCGATGAGTGCCCCTATCCAACTCGCTCCCCGGCTCGACCTGCCCGCAGCGTCCGCACTGGCAACCACCTTGAAAGAGCAGTCCGACGGAGAACTCGTTCTGGACATGTCGGATGTAAAACACCTCGGCGCGCTTTGCCTGCAAGTTATTCTGTCTGCCGCGACGAGCGCTGTTGAGGCCGGCCGTTCGGTCTCCCTGATCAATGTCTCCGACCGGGTGATTGATCAGCTGCGGGTCATGGGCATGACACCGGAAGCTGTTGCGAGGGGACGCACATGACATTGGAAATTCTGGCCGTGGACGACAGCCGCACCATGCGTGACATGATCCGTCTCGCTCTGCTGCCTGCTGGTTTCAACGTGCATACCGCCGATGATGGCGTGCACGGGATTGAGGTTCTTGATGGTATCGAGCCCGACGCGATCATTACGGACATCAACATGCCGCGTATGGACGGGTTCGGATTTATCGACGCGGTGCGCGGTCAGGACAAACATCGCGCCACGCCTATTCTGGTTCTCACGACAGAAGCGGCGCCTGAGTTGAAAGCGCGCGCGCGCGACGCCGGGGCCACCGGCTGGATTGTGAAACCATTCGATCCCTCAAAGCTTATCAAGGCTTTGCAGATGGTTGCGGGGTAAGGGGGTCCGATGTCAGAGTCCAATGATCCCATGGCAGAAATCCGCGCCTCGTTCTTCATCGAGTGCGAGGAGCTTCTGGAGGCGCTGCAGGATGGGCTGCAGGCGCTGGATGACGGAGATGAAGACCCCGAGACGATCAACGTCGTCTTTCGTGCGGTTCATTCCATCAAAGGGGGCGCCGGTGCTTTCGGGTTGGAAGCGCTTGTGCGATTTGCCCACCGTTTCGAAACGGTCCTGGACGAGGTACGCGCGGGCAGAATGTCGCCCGAGAGCGACGCCCGCAAAATATTCTTCCAATGTGCGGATCACCTTTCGGACCTGGTGCGGATCAGCCGGGACGACGGTGATCTGCCCAAAGATGAAACGGCGAAGCTTCTGGCCTCTCTTGACGGTCTTCTAGGCGAAACCGGCGCGGCAGAGGAAGAAGTGGAAGAGGAAGAGATCGATTTCCAGCCTGCAGCGCTGTCCTTTGACCTTGACCTGGGCGACGAGGAAGACGGCAGCCCTGATGTGCCGGACCTTCCCCCGTTGGACGATCTGCCTACCCCTTCTGACGTGGGTTTCACCATTCGCTTCAAACCGGACAACGATCTGTTTGAAACCGGCAATGAACCCTTTCACATGCTGCGTACGCTGGATGAGCTAGGCGAGTGTAGCGTTACCTGTCACCTGGATGAGCTGCCCGATTTCGACACGCTTGTGCCAGAGCAATCCTACTTGTCCTGGACGATCGAGTTGAAGACCGACGTGGATGAAGCAGAGATTTCGGCGGCCTTTGAGTTTGTCGAAGGCTTGTGCACGCTCAGTATCGAGAAAAACGATGCTTCAGGTAATGCTCAAGAACCTGATGTGCCCGACCAATCAGTGACCGAGGCAGAGGCCGAAGATCAGCCGAAGGACGTCGACGCCGCACTGGAAATTCCACCGCTTGCCCCAGTCGATGAACCTGTCAAAGATGTACAACCCGAACCTGAGGTGGCCTCACAACCTGATGGTGCTGCCAAGCCAAAGGCTTCACCACCCAAGGCGCCATCTCAAGCCGCCGCCGCCAAGTCCGTTGTGCGTGTGGATCTGGACCGCATTGAACGGCTGGTAAACTTGGTTGGCGAACTTGTCATCAATCAGGCAATGCTGTCTCAAAGTCTCGAAAGCTCCGGCCTCTCGCCGCATTCAGATGCGATGAATGGGCTAGAGGAATTCCAACGCCTGACCCGAGACATTCAGGACAGCGTCATGATGATCCGGGCGCAACCGGTGAAATCGCTATTCCAACGCATGTCACGGATTGTCCGCGAAGCATCATCCGCCGTTGGGAAAGATGTGCGCCTGAATACCGAAGGTGAGAGTACGGAAGTCGACAAGACCGTGATCGAAAGACTGGCCGATCCGTTGACGCATATGATCCGCAACGCGGTTGATCACGGGCTTGAAAGCTCCGAAGATCGCGTTGCCGCCGGCAAATCTGAACAAGGACAAGTCAACCTGACAGCTGCGCATCGCTCAGGAAGAGTAGTGATTGAGGTCTCAGATGACGGTGGCGGGATCAACCGACCGAAAGTCCTGCAAATCGCCATAGATAAGGGTCTCGTACCTGCAGACGCGTCCTTGTCCGATACAGAAATAGATAATCTATTGTTTTTACCGGGTTTTTCAACTGCCTCCGTCGTATCAGATCTCTCTGGGCGTGGTGTTGGCATGGACGTGGTTCGCACTTCGATCCAAGCGCTTGGCGGTCGCATCTCAATTGCGTCAACACCCGGCGCAGGCACAACTTTCTCAATTTCATTGCCGCTCACTTTGGCTGTTCTTGACGGCATGGTAGTGCAAGTGGCTGATGAGACGCTCGTGCTGCCCCTGAATGTTGTAATCGAAACTCTCACACTTACCAACGACGACGTGGAAATGGTGCGGCCAGGCGCAAACGTGGTTCGTGTCAGAAGCGGATTTGTGCCCTTGTTCGATCTTGGAAAGGAGCTTGGGTATCGAGATCCCATTGAAGACTATCAAGGCTCCGTCGTCCTTCTTATCGCCCATGAAGATGGCAGCCGCGCAGCGTTAATCATCGATAGCATCCAAGATCAGCGGCAGGTGGTGATTAAGGGATTGGACGACAGCTTCTACCGAGCCCCAGGTATCGCCGCAGCCACCATACTTGGTGACGGACAGATCGCTCTGATCTTGGACACGTCCGACATAATCAGCAACGCAATCGGCGCGGGCGGCACGGCGGCCTCCCAACCATCTACAGGACTGACGGCATGAGTGACAAAGAAACATCTACTGCAATCGAATTGTTGACCTTTCAGTTGGCCGACCAGGAATACTCGTTAGACATTATGTCAGTACGCGAAATTCGTGGATGGACAAAAACCACTCCATTGCCGCACGCCCCGAGCTACATGAAGGGTGTGATAAACTTACGCGGTACGGTTTTGCCGGTTATGGATTTATCTGAAAGACTGGGTCTCAAACCACAAGAACACACCGACAGGAATGTAATAATAGTCGTCAACCATGACGATGTTATGACAGGACTGCTAGTCGACGCGGTTTCCGACATAATCGCCTTGACGGCTGACGACTTGCAACCTCCGCCAGAAATGCAAGCCAACACTTCCGTAAACGTGGTTAGTGCTATTACCTTGATTGATGAACGTATGATCCGCGTTCTGGATCTTAGCTCCATCGTATTGTCCGTTCAGAACAACGCAGCATGATGAAAACTCAAACTGCAGATACTGTCATCGACGCAAAGAGCTTTGAAGCTATCGCTCACCTTGCCTATCGCGAGAGCGGCTTGCAGTTGGCGGTGGAAAAAACATCAATGATTCAATCACGCCTCCGACATCGATTGCGTGCACTGAATATTTCAGATTTTGAAAATTACAGCGCTTTCGTTTGTTCTGATGAGGGACGTCAAGAGAGACGGCACATGATTTCCGCACTCACTACGAACGTGTCACACTTTTTTAGGGAAAAGCACCACTTCGACAGGCTTCAAAAATGTGTAACCAGAGACTTTTTGCCGAGATTGCGCAACGGTGACAGAGTCAGAATCTGGTCGGCAGGGTGTTCCAACGGCCAAGAGGCATTTTCAATAGCAATGTCGTTATTAGAAGTGGCTCCTGATATTGGCGAAATGGATATTCGTATTTTGGCTACTGACATCGACTCCACAGTCATCGGTTTCTCCAAGGCGGCAAGCTACCCAGATCGGCTTACTTCCGGTATCCCGAATGAATTGTTGCAAAAGTACTTTGTTAAGAGAACTGAAAAGGAGGAAACGGTTTTTTGCGCCAATGAAAAGCTGCGCAGCCTTATAAGGTTTAACGAACTCAACCTTTTGTCAGAGTGGCCAATGCGGCACAGTATGGATGTAATATTCTGCAGAAACGTGGTCATCTACTTCGACGTTGAAACTCAAAATCGGCTTTGGCCCCGCTTTCACCAAATTCTACATCCGGACGGAATTCTATTTCTGGGTCATTCGGAGAGAATTGCGGATCCGCAGGCAACAGGCTTTGAAACCGATGGGCCAACAACCTATAGACCGATGAATGCAAGCGGTCAGATTTCGTTAGAGCCAAGGGGGCAATAATCATGTCATTGCGAGACCAAATTAGAATTATGGTTGTTGACGATATGTCCACTAGTCGTGGCTTGATTACGCAAGCATTGGATGCCTTTGGCATACGGAATGTTTCAACAGCTGAAAACGGGGTGGATGCACTCAAGGCGCTGGCGACGCATCCCGTTCACCTAGTAATTTCAGATTATAACATGCCACAAATGGATGGATTGCAACTACTCCACCATTTGCGTACCTCACCCAAAACTAAGGGCGTCGGGTTTATCCTGATTACCGGTCGCGCCGAGCAACAAATCGTCGATCATGGCAAAAAACTAGGGATGAATAACTACTTGAAAAAGCCATTTGAACAGGCAGGGTTACGCAATTGCATAGAGGCCGTGGTGGGTCGCTTGTAGATGGGCCTTCATGTCAATTCAGAGGAGCGCATCAGCGAAGTAATCCAAAGGGTTTCAACTTACTTGGACAGACTCGCCGGTCAGGTATTCGAAGTCGAAAGCACAATTGGTCGAGCGGTAGAAGAACAAAAAGCTTCAGATTCGCACATGATAAAAAACCTGCAGGCTCTGGATTTCTTACGCCAATCTTTGGAAGATTTGGCACTTATGACGCTTCTGTTAAGTAGACAGGAAAGACCTCACCTGGGTCCAGTTGAACTGCAGAAAGTACGTGCCGGGTTAAAGCTAAAGGCAACCCAGTCTTTGCTATACGGCGAGGATCATCCCCATTTTGGTGACACAAATGAAGCCGATAGTGATTTAGATCTTTTCTGAAGGGCAGCCCCTTTAACTCTCATAACCCGCTAGTCAAATTGACAGTAACTTCAAGAATGTGAGTTCGTGAATTTCTTACGCAAAAGATCTGAGCTTCACCTACCGTAAGCGCTCCCCAGCGCACGAAATACTTCGAACACCACAAGTGAACTCTAAACAAATAAAAAAGTTGCCACTACATCCTTTTGTCTTGAAATTTAAAATCCTTTACGACCTTCAGTAATCAGTTCCAAAATAGCTGACTGCATACTCGCAGTGCGAATTTCACGATCAAAGGCAGTAGAGAGAGTAACACGTTACCACTACCCAGCGAAATACTGTACATGCAGCCTGTCGAGGAGATCCATTCTTTTCAGTAGTGCTACAAGATTAGAACCGCAGAAAATTCAATGATCTTAGGCTAAGTAGGCTGAACACCATTCACTTCTGCGAATGATATCTTCGCTCAATTCTAATTGAACTTCCAATTTTTTGGCACCAAAGCGGTCCCGACCTGAGCATTTCAGCATCAGTTACCCAGGTTGTCAAAACAGCTCAAGCTCATTCCCGTCACTGACAGGCGCCTGCACTAGAGACACAGATTCCTGAAGGTCATCGCCACGGATTTTTTGCATCACACGACCTGTGGCCGGCCAGAACATCAAATGTCTTGCTGTTTCTCCACCAAGAGAATGCCCTTCGCAGGTAATACCCTCCTTTTCGAGAAACGTTAAAATGAAAGCGCTATTTTGTTTTCCGATCTCACTCAAGCCAGACACCATCTGGGCGCCGCCAAACGCTTTGGCGCGAAGCCGGTCGCGGTGGCCACCCTTTTTGAGTATCTCGTTGATCAGAAGTTCCATCGCATTGATCCCGACAAGATTACAAGCTCCAGATTCCGCGGCGCTGGTGGTCAGCAGCATATGGTTCATACCACCAACACCAACTACCGGATCCCACAAACAACAAGATACGCAGGATCCCAGCAGAGTGGTAATCACTAGATCAGGATCGGACCCGACTGCCTGTTCTCCCTGCGTAATGTGAATGCGCAATGCAGTCATCTGATGGCTACCGTGTCCGACGGATTGTGCGGGCGCCGTGTCACAATTCGACTGTCACGCAGCACAGGTCCGATGCGCTCCAGAGATACTTCCTCCTGCACCGCACCCAACGCTTTCGCGGCACGCGGCATACCGTATACGACACAGGTATCTTGGTTCTGACCAAAGGTTTTCGCCCCGGCTTGTGACAGTTTCAACAGACCCTCCGCCCCGTCGCGACCCAATCCGGTCAGCAGGGCAGCCGAGACATTTTTCGCTTCTGGAACAGCGGAAGAAAAAAGCACATCGACCGCCGGACAATGCAAGGCCGGAGGATCGTTTGGCACAAATTGAAAAAACCAGCGCCCGCCCTTACGTAGCAATTCCGTGTGCTTGCCATTTCCAGGAGCGAGTACGATGTCCCCTCTGTGCAGCGCATGGCCTTCCCGGGCGAGGTACACGTTCTGACGCAACTGACGGTTCAGTCGCTCAGAAAAACTGCATAGGAAATTACCAGGCATATGCTGGACAACCACCACAGGTGGTCCGTCCGGATGCAGCATGGGCAGCACGGTCTCCAAAGCGGCAACACCACCGGTAGAGGCCCCAAGAAGGATGATCGCGCCGCGGCGACAGGGCTCGCGCACACCGAATGAGGCAGGTGTCGCAACTGCCTCCTCTGGCGCAGCACTGCCCGCGTTTGACTTCAGACGCATCTGCAATTGTGAAGGTCGGGTGCAGGCTGCGTGGTACACGCGTTCGCAGATATCCTGAGTGAGTTCCTCGCCATAGGCCGAGGAGGGTTTGACCATGCAATCGATCGCGCCGCGGGACAGGGCCTGAATGGCTGCATCACTGCCTGCCGCAGTCAGGCTCGACATCATAACAACGGGCATGGGACGCGCCCGCATCAGCCGGGTCAGAAAATCAAGCCCGCTCATTCCGGGCATTTCGATGTCCAGTGTCAGCACATCGGCGGCGTGTGCCTTGAGGTAGTCCCGCGCTTCGATGGCGTTGCAGGCCTCACCTACGACATTCAATCGTCGATCTGCAGACAGAACAGCCCGCAGCCACGATCGCATGACCCGGGAATCGTCCACAATCAGCACTTTTTTAGGTACGTCATGGCCAATTGGCGCATCAGTCGTATGGGTCATTGTCACATCATTTTCCTGTGCCATGCAAGCAGAGGCCGGCGCACCGGTCACGCGCCAAGGTATGGCAAAGAGTTATGAAGCGACGCTTAATACCCGACTAAATCCGGTTCAGATCAATGCACTGTCAGGCGGCGTTGTCGGCAATCATCTGACGCGACACGATCAGGCGCATGATCTCGTTGGTGCCTTCCAGAATTTGATGCACCCGCAGGTCGCGAACGATCTTCTCGACACCGTAGTCGGTCAGATAACCATAGCCGCCGTGGATTTGCAGGGCATCATTGGCCACGTCAAAGGACACATCGGTCACAAAAACCTTCGCCATGGCGCAGAATTTTGTGGCATCCGGTGCCTTGCTGTCCAACTTCCAGGCCGCCTGGCGCAAGAAAACGCGCGCGGCTTGCAGTTTCACTTCCATATCCGCCAGTTTGAATTGCAGAGATTGGAACTGATCGATTGATTTACCAAAGGCTTTGCGCTCTCCCGCATAGCTCAGCGCGGCATTCAGCGCCGCCTGCGCGCCGCCCAAGGCAGAGGCCGCGATGTTGAGGCGCCCGCCGTCCAGTCCGGCCATGGCATAGGAAAATCCGCGGCCTTCCTCGCCGATCAGATTTTCGGCAGGCACAGCACAGTCGTCGAATTGCACCTGAGCTGTGGGCTGGGCCCGCCAGCCCATCTTGCTTTCCAATCCGCCAAACGACAGCCCCGCACTGCCGGTTTCGACAACCATGGCGGAAATACCTTTAGGGCCGTCTTCGCCGGTCCGTACCATGGTCAGGTATGCGTCGGAATAGCCGCCGCCGGAAATGAAAGCCTTGGTACCGTTCAGCACGAAACCTTCGTTGCTGCGGTCGGCGCGCGTGCGCAAGGCGGCGGCGTCTGAGCCCGACCCCGGCTCCGTCAGGCAGTAGGAAAAGATCGTCTCCATGCGGCACAGCCGCGGCAGCCATTTAGCCTTGCTCTCGTCGGAACCGAACTTGTCGATCATGCCGCCGCACATATTGTGGATCGACAAGAAGGAGGCGACCGCAGGACAGGCCATCGACAAGGCCTCGAACACCAGCGTTGCGTCAAGCCGGCTGAGCCCTGACCCGCCGAACTCCTCGGAGACGTAGATACCCGCCAGCCCCAGTTCCGCAACCTTCGGCCACAAGTCCTTGGGTATCGTGCCCTGAGCCTCCCACGCCTGCGCATGAGGCGCGATGTGCTCCTGCCCAAAGGCATATGCCATGTCGAAGATTGCGGATTGTTCTTCCGAGGCTGCAAAATCCAAGAGCTCACCCTTTCCAATCAGGCCGCGCGGTGCCCCCGCGACAGCATTGTCCCCGTGAGATACCATTTATCCACCGTGCTGCAACAGCACGCGTGTTGTCTCAGATAAAGTCAACGTGCCGATTGAAGGGCATCTCCCGCAACCGCTGACCGGTCGCCGCAAAGACCGCATTGGCCAGAGCGGGGGCTGCGGGGGGCACCGGCGGTTCTCCGATACCGCGAATTCTGTCTGCGTTTTCAACGCCTCGCACCAGGACTTCCGGGGTTTGATAAAACCGCATCCCCTCTGCCGCGTGGTAATTCGATTGTTCCGCCTGACCGTCGGCATAGGTGATCTCCGAATTGATCGCATGGCCAAGGGCCCAGATCACGCCGCCCTGAACGAGGTTTTCGAAATTCACCGGATCGATCACGCGGCCCACATCGGCGGCGACGCAAACGCGATCAATGCGGATGCCGTCAGGCGTTTGCGTCACCTCGACCACCTCAGCCACCGGCACGCCGAAGGAATTGACAAGGGCAACACCCCTGCCCCGCCCGTCACCCATGGGGCTGCCCCAATCAGACATTTCCGCCACCGCTTCGAGCACGCCGCGCGCAACAGGGTCATTGACCAGCCGCAACCGCTCTTCCATCGGATCGGCACCGGCGGCGTGGATAAGCTCGTCCAGGGCGCTTTCGGCAAAAAACCCAGCCGTGGAGGCCCCGACCGAGCGCCATGAGCTGGTGGATGCCAATTCAGGTACAGCATAGGCCGCCACGCGGAAATGCGGAATCGCATATGGCAGGTTCCACGCGCCCGCGGCGATCTGCGTATCCGGGCCCGGCGCCGGCACACCAATGCGCCCCATCTGGCTGCGCACGGCCGAGGGTGTTGCAATCTCCAGATCAAGCGCCGTCACCTGACCGCCTTCGACCTGCCCGCGCGCCCGCGCCATGCCGATCTGGCGTGGGTAGTCCTGCGCGAAATCCTCTTCGCGGCTGAACATCAGCTTGACCGGCGTGCCTTTGAGCTGCATCGCCACTTCGGTTGCGCGGTCGATGTTATCAAACTCCAGTCTGTGGCCAAAACTGCCCCCGGCGAACTGGTTATGAAACAGGACCTGATCGGGGTGCAACCCGGTCTTCTCGGCCACCCGCTTCTGCACAAAGCGCGGCATCTGATGCGCCGCCCAGACCTCAGCCTGGTCGTCGGTGACGCGCACAACGGCGCTCAGCGGTTCCAGCGGCTGATGCGCGACATAGGGCGCGCGGTATTCCACCTCGATATCGCTGTATTCCGCCGTCGCGGTGCTGGCATCGCCATCGTCGCGCCAGACCCGATCCAGCGTGTCAGGCGAGAATGCGGCGGCCACCGCAGCCCAGTGATCCGCTTGCTCGGCGGGATAGGGCGCTGGTCCCCAATCATAGTCAATCGCATCCAGTGCCTGCAGCGCATACCATGTGTTTTCGGCAATCACGGCAACGCCACCGGTGGCGGGCACAACCTTTTGCACACCGCGCAGGGTCAGGGCTTGCGCCGCCTCAAAGCCGTTAAGCGCACCGCCCTTGTGCGGGTTGCACCGGACGGCGGCAAACACCATGCCCTCCATCTGCAGATCTATCCCATAGCGCTGCTGCCCCGTGGATTTCGCCACGATATCAAGACGCTGCATCGGCTTTCCCAGCATCCGCCAGGCCTCTGGCGTGCGCAAAGCCACGTCCGATACAGGCTCCAGCGTGGCTGCCGTCGCGGCAAGTGTTGTGTAAGGGATTTCCTGCCCGTCCGGCAGGATCACATGGGCGTCTTGAGTTGTCAGCAGGGCCACGTCGTGGCCGGTTTCGGCTGCAGCAGCCGCCTTCAGGGTTTCGCGCGCAACGGCCCCGGCGATGCGCAGTTTTTCGTAGCTGTCGGGCACCGAGGTCGAGCCGCCGGTCACCTGCACCCCGGCGACCTTGATCGCAGCACCCATCACACCGCGCATGGTTTCAGCCGCAAACCCGGTATCCGTCGACATGAAGGGCACGGCCTCATCCGCCATGGCGGTATTGTAGTAGGCGGGATCGGGACGTGCCTGTTCCAGGGTGAATTGCCCGAACGCGATGTCCATCTCCTCGGCGATCAAAGCCGCCTGCATCGACGCGGCCCCCTGCCCCAGATCGACATGCGATACGATCAGCGTGATTCCATCGGGCGTCACACGGATAAAGGGGTTAAAGCTGACTTCATCCGGGCCCAGTCCCTTGGCCAGCGGGTTGGCATGCGGCACCAGCACCTTGTAGCTGCCAAAGGCCACGCCGCCCGCAACTGCGACAGCACCGATCATCAGGCCGCGACGCGTGACTGTTCCCGAGCGGCTCATGCGCATCCTTTCCGTAGAGTTCCTGCGAATTCTACAACCCGTGCGCGGCCCCGCAAAGCATTTACGCCATGGAATGAGGTCTGACCAAACGTCAGGCGGCCGCCTAATAGCCCGTCATCTCCAGATAGCCGCGCCCTCTATGACTGCCCGAGATCACCACCGGCCCCTCCCAATAGGGAATGGAGGTCGCCATCCAGGCTTGCGGGTTGATTGCCTCAACGGTCACATCCACGCCTTTCTCCGGCAGCACGGCACGCCAGCGGGTGGGGATGTCACGCCCGGCCACATCGCTCTGCCCAAGCGGTTCGGCGAAAAATGCGCCATCGGGGAAGGCCGTAGTACGCCCGTCCGGCTCGATCCAAGTGGCGGCTGTGTAGTCCGGTCCGGCGCTGTCGCGCAGGGTGAACCCCATCAAGCGCGTGCCCCCTTCGAAGGCCATGGAAAACCAGTCCCAGCTGACCTGCGAGGCACCCAGAGGCTGTGACGCCCATTCCCGGTCCAGCCACGCCTGCCCGGTGACCTCAACTGGCCCCTCCGGCAGGGTCAGGATGCCCGTGATCTCAAAGAAGGGCTGCGAGTAATAATAACTCGCCCGTCCCGAGCCGGATTTCTGTGAATAGCCGTCTTCGCCATGAAAGATCAGCGGACCTTTGGCGCTCAGCTGCATGTCATAGGCGAAATCATCCCCCGCCGCGACAAGGCGCATCTGCTGCATATCGGCCCCGGTCATGTGCCATTCGTCGATCCACGCCTCGAAGGGATCGGCAATCACCCCCGCCTGCCCGATCCCGCCGCGCGCGCGCCGTTCCGCTACGAAATGCGCCGTGGGCGTAGTGACCGCCGCGTGGCCCAACCAGAGCTGCGGGCTGTCCCACCCTGCCCGCTCTTCCGGTGCCATCGCGCTGCGGAACAGCGTCCATTGCAGCCCGTAGGCCGTGCCCTCGGCGTCTTGCAAATTGGCGGTCAGATACCACCATTCGATCCGGTAAGCGGGATGCGCGCCGTGGTCTTTGGGGAATTGAAAGACGTATCCGCGTTCGGGCGTGGCGAAGCCTTCGGCGTCGCTGCCAAGGCCTGCAAAGCTTTGCGCGGCCACTACTGTGGGCAAGGCCAGCGCCATGAAGGCGCATAGGAGGAAAGACCTAACGTTCATTGCTGAACACCCTGAGCAATTGATCGGGCGGTGTCCGCGCAAGACGAAAGGCGGGCCAGAGTGCGGCCAGAAAAGCGGCCAGCAGCGTCAGCGCCCCCAGTTTCAGGTAATCCAGCGGGAAGAGGAACATGGGCAGACGCCAGCCAAAGGCCTCGACATTGACCACGGCAAGCAGCACCCAGGCGAGCGCCAGCCCCAGCGGCACCGCCAGCACCCCGGTCACAACCGCCAGGCAAAGCGCCCGCGCCAGCTCAAGCGTGGCGAGGTGGCGGCGGGTCAGCCCCAGCGCCCAGACCGGCGCCAGTTGGGGTAACCGCAGGCTCGCCAGCGTCAGCAACCCGATGAGCAGCGCCAGCCCGGCCACCGAGAGCGTCAGCACATTCAGCGCCGCGGTGACGGAGAAAGTGCGTTCAAAGACCGCCAGCGAGAAGGCCTTGAGCTCTGATTGGTTGATCAACGCGTCTTCGGTAAGGTCGAACCGCGCCTCCAGCCGCTCGGACAGGCGGGCGGCATCCTCTGTGCGCAGGCCAAAGCGCAGCGCCTGCACCTCGGGATACCGCTGGGCAAAGAGCGCATCCGAGATCACCACCTGTCCGGCGGAATTGCCATAGTCACCATAGACGCCCAGCACCCTGTCGCCGGTTTCCAGCATGTCCCCAGGCGCAAGATCGTTACGGCGCGCCAGTTGTTCATTGATCAACGCACCCTCGCCCCGCGCCACCCGGTCCCAGATATCTGGCACCGCCGCCAGCAAAGGCCAGTTTTCGCGATAGGTGACATGGTCGCGAATGCCGTAAATCTCTGCCGGTAAGCCGCCGATGCGCAGGTCCTGCCAGATGATCGGCAATACGGTGGCACCTTCGGATTGCGCAAAAGCGGTCAGTTCCTGCGCCTCCTCGAAGGTCTGCGCCGTCAGATAGAGTTCCGAGGCCAGCCGTTGATCGAGATAGCCTGTGAAGGTCAGCCGGAAGCTCGACACCATGGTCGATACGCCGATGTTTGCGGCCATCGCGAGCAGCAGCGCCATCAGCGCCATGGAGAGGCCGGGCAATTGCTGGCGACTGTCGGCCCAGAACCATTCCGCCAGCACGGAGCGATGCAGGCGCCCCGCCAGCAGCAGCGCCGAAGACAGCAGCAACGGCAGGCAAAAAGCCGCCCCGATCAACAGACAGGCCAGCAATGCGAACCCGGCAAAAAGACCCTGCCCGCCCCAGGCGATCACAGCCCCAAGGGCAAAAAGCCCAAGGGCGACAGCCGCCATCCAGCGCGCCGCGCCCGCGGCGTGCATGCTCATCGCGCGCGGGTGGTTGAAAGATAACAGAGGCAGCCGCGCCAGTTTGATCAGGGCGGCGGTGGCGGCAATGGCCGTGCCCGCCAGCGCCATCCCAAGACCGGAAAGCCACCACGCCGGGCGCAGCTGCAGCTGGCCCGTGATATCCGCGCCGTAAAGGCCGCGTAGCGTCGCCGCCACATCCGGCAGCAGGGCCGCTGCGATCAAGTAGCCCAGGGTCACACCGATGCCCCCGGCAATCAGCGCAAAGACGCCCAATTCGACCGCCAGCAACCCCATCAGGGTCCGCAGCGGCAGGCCAAGCGCCCGAAGGGTCCGAAACACGCCGCGCCGCTGTTCAAAGGCCAGCCCCACCGCGCCATAGACGATGAAAATCCCAACGGCAAAGGACAGCAGGCCAAAAGCGGTGAGGTTGAGATGAAAGCTTTCGGTCAGGCGCGCCACATCGTTCTGGGTGCCCGGCGCTGTCATCACATAGCGCGGCGGTAAGGCGGGTAGACCCAAGGGCTGCGTGGGCGCGACAATCAACCGGGTGATCTCATCGCGGGTTTCCAACAGGCGTTCTGCCGTGGCGATGTCGGTCACGGCGGTGCCGGGGGGCCGCGATGCGTCGGGCCGAACGGTGACCGCACGCCCATCAAAAAGCGGCCCATCATCGGGATGGACAAAGACCACATCACCCTCGGCAAAGAGCCCATCGTCGGGATCGGCGGGTTGCACGAGCGTGTCGCCGGCGGCGGCCTGCGGCAGGGTCAGCGGCTCAATCCCCGTGAGGCGGATCGTCTGGTCATCAAACGCCAGCCGCCCCTCCAGCACCGGGCTCACCTGCCAGCCCATGCGGCGCAGCTCGACATACTCGGAGACCTGCAAGGGTGCGCCATCCGCCCGGCGTATTTGCTGTAGCCCCCCGCCGGACAGCACATCCGCAGCACTATCATAGCTCGCGCGCGCCTCGGCGTTGATGGCCTGCACGCCGGACCACAGGGCCGTCGCCAAGGCCAGACCGGCAATCAGGGTGGCAAATTGCCAGGGGTTGCGCCGCCAATGGGACAGCAGCGCCGAAAGACCCAATCGGATCACGACACATGCCTCGCGGGCGACGCTGCATGCACCTTGCCGTGGGACAGGGTCAAGCGGCGCTGCATGCGGGCGGCCTGACGCGGGGAATGGGTGACCATCAACAGCGCCGTGCCCGCTTCGGCAGCAGTCTCCAGCATCAGTTTGAGCACCGCATCCGCCGTCGTTTCATCCAGATTTCCGGTGGGTTCATCCGCCAGCAGCAACCGGGGGCGCGCGGCCAGGGCGCGGGCGATCGCGACCCGCTGCTGTTGTCCACCCGATAGGGCCTCCGGATATTTCTGCAAATGCGCATCCAAACCGATGACCTGCGCCAGATGCGCCGCCCATTCCGCATCGTGCCGGTCGGCCAGACGTGCGTGAAAGGCGATGTTACTCTCGACTGTCAGGCTGGGGATCAGGTTGAACTGCTGGAAGATCAACCCCACGACCCGGCGCCGCATCTGCGCCGACTGGGCATCGGAATAGCCGGTGATATCCGCGCCATCCACCTCGATCCGACCGCCGCTGACCCGGTCCAGCCCGGCCACAAGATGCAAGAGCGTGCTTTTGCCACTGCCCGATTCCCCTTCGAGGGCGAGGGTCTCTCCCGCTGCCATGTCGAAGGAGACATCTTTCAGGACGGCTTCGCCGCCCTCAGCGTATCGTTTTGCCAGATTGGCGATCTTCAATACCATCATGCGTCCCGCGAAACTCTCCCCCCATCAGATGGCGCAAACAACGGGATGCGCAAGGTCAGAAACCCGCTGCGGCGTTAGGGCGCAATGCGCGCCCTGTCTCAAAACCGCAGGGGATGTCAGTAAAGGCCCGCCGTCCGGCCCCGCAATTGGATCAGCGCCAGCACCGTATCAATGGTGGGGGTCGGTACTCTCGTGATCTGTCCCAGCTCCTGAACGGATTTGACCAGCGCGTCGATCTCCATCGGGCGGCCCGCGTCCAGATCCTGCAGCATCGAGGTCCGGTGCGCACCAACCGCCGCGCCGCCATCAATCCGCCGCTCCACGTCGATGGGGAATTTCACGCCCAACGCTTCCCCGATCTGCTGCGCCTCGATCATCATACCGCGCGCCACGGCCCGCGTGCCGGGATCCGTGCAGAGCACATCCAGCGTGGCATGGGTCAACGCCGAGATCGGGTTGAACGACAGGTTGCCCCAGAGCTTGACCCAAATCTCATCGCGCAACCGGGGCCGCACCGGTGCTTTCAGCCCCGCTGCCATCAGCGCCTTGGAGAGCGCTTGCGCCCGGTCGGATTTCGACCCATCCGGCTCTCCCAGCGAAAAGCGATTGCCCTCACTGTGGCGAACCGTGCCCGGCGCGCTGACCTCCGCCGCCGGATAGACCACGCAGCCCAGCACCCTGTCCGGACCAAAGCCGTTCCACTGCGCATCTCCGGGATCGACGCTCTGCACCCGCGTGCCTTCCAGCGGTCCGCCGATCTTGTGGAAATACCACCAGGGCACGCCATTCACACCGCTGACAATCGTCGTGTGATCGGCAATCAGCGGCTGCATCATGGGCACAACGGCGGGCACGGAATGCGCCTTGAGCGTGACGATCACATAGTCCTGCGGCCCCAGCGTGTTTGCATCGTCACTGGCGGTGACCGGCACCGTAGTTTCCTGCCCGTCCTCAATCAGCGTCAGACCGTTCTGCTGCATTGCGGCAAGATGCGGGCCCCGCGCCACCAGGCTGACATCCGCCCCGGCCTGCGCCAGCTTGACCCCCATGTAACCGCCAATCGCCCCGGCCCCAAAGATGCATATTTTCATTGAAACATCTCTTTTTCTATTCTGTAGCAGCGCGTTGCGCAGAAAACTTCATGCTTGAAAAGGAACATCTCAGGCCCCCTCCACCAGCCCGAGCTTCTCTGCCAGACCGATCCGCTGCATCTTGCCGGTGGCCCCTTTCGGAATCTCTTCCATCACGATCACGCGACGTGGCACTTTGAAATCGGCAATACGGGTGGCGGCAAAATCGCGGATATCCTGCGCGCTGGCCTTCTGCCCCTCGCGCAGCACCACGGCAGCGGCAACCTCCTCCCCCAGCTTGGGATGCGGCAAGGCGAAGGTCACCACCTGCGCCACCGCCGGGTGATCCATCAGAACGCCGTCCACCTCCAGCGGGCTGATCTTTTCACCACCCCGGTTGATGATCTCTTTCAGCCGCCCGGTCAGGTGCAGATACCCCTCCGCATCAAAAGCACCCTGATCGCCGGTGCGGAACCAGCGATGCCCCTCAGCCTCGAAAAAGCTTTTGGCATTGGCCTCCGGGTTGCTCTCATAGCCGGGCGTGACATTGGGGCCGGAAATCACCACCTCGCCGGTCCCCTCCATGAGGTGATCCTCGGCCTCATGGGCAATCCGCACCATCGGCCCTGCGGCCACGCCAACCGAGCCGGACTTCTGCCGACCCGCGCCCAGCGGGTTCGACGCCATCTGGTGGGCCGCCTCTGTCATGCCGTAGCCTTCGATCACCGGTGCACCGAATGTCTCTTCCAGCGCGCGCATGACCTGTGCAGGCAGTGACGCGGACGAAGAGCGCAGAAAGCGCAACCGGCCCTGCGCAATCACCTCGGCGTTGCGCGGGGCGCGGGTCAGGATCGCCTGATGCATCGTGGGCACCGCTGTGTACCATGTGGGTTCCGCATCCTTCATCCAGCCAAAGAACCGCAGAGCGTCAAACCCCGGCGCGCACCAGATCGACGCCCCGGCAGCCAGCGAGGCCGTCACCGCAGCAATCAGCCCGTGAATATGGAAAAGCGGCATTACGTTCAGGCACCGATCCGCAGGAGAAAGGTCCAGCGAGGCCCCCACGTGATGCGCCGAGGCCGCGACATTCGCCTGGCTCAAGGGCACGATCTTGGGCCGTGAAGTGGTGCCGGAGGTATGCAGGATCAGCGCCACATCCTCCGCGTCCGGTTCCCGCGTGTCTGCCGCCCCGGACGCCTCCGACTGCAGCGAGAAATAGCCCGCCGCCGCCCCCTCAGGGACGCAGAGCCGAACAATGGACATCCCCGCCTTGGTCGCGGCTGCCACGGCCGGCCCCTCCTCGTCTTCGGCAACTACAAGCGCCTTGGCATTCAGGTCCGAGAGGTAGAAGTCATATTCTTCTTCGCGGTAGGCCGGGTTCAGCGGCGCAGTAGTGGCGACCTGTGCAATCGTAACAAAGGCGGCGGCCATTTCGGGCCCGTTCGGCAACACTATGGCCACCCGGTCCTCAACCCCGATGCCCATCGCATGCAGGGCGTCAGCAACCTCTTGCGACAGCTCCCGCAATCCGCCGTAGGTCATCCACGGCCTGCCCGGCGCGCCAAAGGCCAAGGCCTCCGCCGGATGATCGCGCAGCATTGATTTCATCGTTGAATGCATCGTGCCGTCCTTATTGTCATGCCCCGACTGCGCGGGACCTATGTCGGGACCAACCGCTGGAAATCTCATATCGTTTCCGTCCCAGTACCCGTCTTATAGGCCGCGGCGGGCGCGGGCAAAACCCTTCGTCTGTGCCTCTTTCACCCGCGCTCAAGAGAGTGGTTTCGCCCGGCTTCAATTGCGGTATGGTCAGACAACCGGATCAGAAGCGGTGGAGAAAGAATGCCTGACTATGTCATAGATGCCCCAAAAATCATCGCCTTGCCGGTTGCGGGCAGCAGCGCGCTGTACCCCGTGCGCCGGGTCTATTGCATCGGTCGGAACTACGCCGCCCATGCCATCGAAATGGGCCATGACCCTGACCGCGAGGCACCGTTCTTCTTTCAAAAGAACCCCGACAATCTTGACCCCAGCGGGGAGTTTCCCTACCCGGCGCAATCCTCTGACGTGCATCACGAAGCGGAACTGGCGGTGATGCTGCAGTCGGGCGGCACGGAAATCCCCGTCTCCGAGGCGCTGAACCACATCTTTGGCTACGCCCTGGCGCTGGACATGACGCGCCGGGACCGCCAGGGCGAGATGAAGAAGGCCGGGCGCCCGTGGGAAATCGGCAAGGCGTTTGAACGCTCCGCACCCATTGGTCCGGTGCATCCCGTCGCGGACGTCGGACACCCCGATCACGGTGCGATCACCCTGCGGGTAAATGGCGCGCTGCGACAGGAAGGTGATCTGAACCAACTGATCTGGAAGGTGCCGGAAATGATCTCCTACCTGTCTGACTATTTCGAATTGGCGGCAGGCGACGTCATCCTGTCGGGCACCCCTGCCGGCGTAGGGCCTGTTCAGAAAGACGATGACATGGAACTCGCGATTGAGGGCCTGGGACAGATGAATGTAAAAGTTGTTTAATATATCAATGTATTGCAAGAAATACCTCATGTTTTATCAACGATCTACCACAGCGCGCCGGTCAGCGACCGTACCCCAGAATGCTCGCTGATCTGATGCACGCCGGTCTCGGCTGGCCCATTGCAACGGCTACCATCGCGGTCAGTTTTTTCAGCTCCCTGATCACGGCGGCCTTTGGGATCGGCGGTGGTGCTGTCATGCTGGCGGTTCTGGCCACACTGCTGCCTGTGCCCGCCATTATCCCAGTGCATGGGCTTGTCCAACTTGGATCAAATGCGGGCCGTACGATCTTGTTTTTCAGGCATATTCACCGAAGCGCCCTGATCTCCTTTCTCATCGGTGCCGTGATCGGCATTGCGCTGGCAAGCAGCGTTGTCGTGCAGCTCGATGCCGGTATCTTGCAGATCACGGTCGGGGCCTTCATCCTGTGGACCGTTTTCCTGCCGATCCCGGCATTGATGCAGCGTTCGTCCGCTGTCACCGGTGCCTTTTCGAGCTTTCTGACCATGTTTGTCGGCGGCACAGGCCCGTTTGTCGCGGCCTTCGTGAAAACGCTGGACCTCGACCGGGTCGCTCATGTCGGCACCCATGCGGCGATGATGACCGCGCAACATCTGCTGAAAACCATCGCTTTTGGCCTGCTGGGCTTTGCCTTCACGCAATGGGCGGGCTTTATCGCCCTGCTGATTCTCGCCGGGTTCTTAGGCACGATTGTCGGGCGCTCGGTTCTCATGCGCATTGACGAGGCCCGTTTCAAACGCATCCTGAACGTGATCCTGACCCTGCTGGCTTTGCGGCTGATCTATGCCGGGGGCGCAGCACTGCTCATCCCGACAGGCTGAGCTCCAGCGCGTCTGCGAGGGCGGAGGCGCTGTCAAATGCTGCCTCGACCTTGCCTGCGCCGCACCAGTCTCCTGCAGCGGCGAGTCGGTTGTCACGATCAATCAGGTAAGGTGCGCCTGAGGCCGCAGCCACACTGGCATAGCGCCAGCGGTGCAGGCTGATGTAAGCGGCGGTCGATGCCGCAAGTCCGGTGACCGCCTCGACCGCAGAAATCAGCTCTGCGCGGACAGTGTCCTGATCTCGTTCCAGATTGGTGTCTGCCCAGCGGTTACTGGTCTGTGCCACGATGCAGTACTGGGCGGGACGCCCGGGTTTCGAGGTATTCACGGCAATCCAGGCCAGCGGATCTTGCCCCACCCACGCGGCATCCCAGTCCAGCACCTGCGGCGTGTCAAACCCCAGCATCAGGCTATAACACCCTTGCATCACCGCGGCTTCAAGTGAGGGGTGACCGGCGAACGCGGGCGGCATCAGGCGGGCGGTCTGCGAGGATGGTGCCGTGCTGATCACCCAATCGAACCAGCCCAGATCGGTCTCTTCCGCGTCCAGCACCTGCCACTGATCGCCGGACCGGACCAGCCGGTCCACTTGAACGGCGCGGTGCACAGTCAGCTCGGCCGCCATGGCTTTTGCCAGGCCTGTCATGCCGGGCATCGCAACATAGCGCGGCGCGGTCCAGCGCGGCGGCACCTCTGCACTGGCCAGCTGTGCAAGGCGTGGCGCCCACATCTGCACTGTGCCGTTTTCCAGATAAGGGCGCAGAAAGGCCTCGAAATCCGCACTGCGTGCGGTGAAATATTGCGCCCCGTGGTCGAACGCGAACCCATCCTTCCGACGGGTGGACATGCGACCGCCCAGCCCGCGTGACTTCTCAAAGACTGTTACCTGCATCACAGGCGTCAACCGCTGTGCAAGACGCAAGCCACTGAGGCCCGCGCCGATGATCGCAACACTGGGTTTTCCGCTCATATCGATCCCTGGTATTCTTGGTTGCTCATTCACTTAGCGCGGCTTTCCGCAAACGCCATCGGTTTTGAAACGCACGCGAAATGTCTTGCCCGGGCACAGGCAGAACGAACCGTTTTCACCCTGATCCCAGACGGGCGAACGGCAGGCCGGGATGTCTTGACCCGTCCTGCCGCCCGGTGGGTGGCGGGCCTAGCGAAGTTTCTTGATCATCAGCACCCAGAACCCTTCAGGATCATCCGGCCCAGGCTGGGCAAAGGCGGCACGGCTCACCTCTGCATAGCCCAGATGTTCGTAGAGTTTCATGGCCGGATTTACCGCGTCAACAATGATGCTCATCCGGCTGTGCCCCTGCTTCTTCGCGCGCGTCTCTACCCCCGCCATGAGGGCAGATGCCGCCCCCAGCCCGCGCGCGTTCGGATAGGTGGCGAGGATGTTCACGTACCAGCTTGGCGCCGCCTGCTCTTCCAGCTCGATCAGGGGGTGGAATATCTCGGGCACGCCGGACGTATCCACGGGCCCGCTCTGTTCGATGGCGTAGGAGATGATGGCCGAGATGACCGCGCCTGACCGCACGGCCACATCCGCATTGCGGTAGGAAAATCCACCCGTGGTTTGCCGGGCGCGGCGGCGGCCAACGTCCAACGCCGTCTCATCCCCCTCCCGCAGGTCTTCCCAGGTGATTTCAGAGAGGCCCTTGCTGGCCAGAACGGCGAAATTGGCCAGATGATCCGCGTCATCCGGCTGGGCTGCGCGAAAGGCCAGACCTTCAGTGTGATGCATTGTCATGAAGTGTTCCTTTTGAAAGAGTGCCATGCCCCACCACGCGCCCACAAAAACGCGCGACAGGGACGGCAAATGTTGAAAAATCAGTCTTCGAAAAACCGGTATTGGGCGGCGTAATCATCCTCGGGAATGACAAGGCGCGTCTGCACCCCCATATGCGTGTTGAAGCCCAGAAGCGTTTGCTCCATCACTTCACCCGCACCGTCAAAGGCACCGGTGGCGGCGGTGATGGGACGGGTATTTGCAACGCCAACATCTGCAAGTTCGGTGCCCTGCGTGATGATTACATCGCCGGAGGTGAACTGCAGGATCTGGCGGCTGACAAGCCAGACGCCCGTCGTGGCATCGCCCCCCTCGCCCACGAACCAGCCGTCACAGGTCCATGTGCCCAGGACAAGCTCGGGGAAGGCCGGGCTGCCATCCGCGAGGACCCCGTCCATTCCGTCTTTCAGCGTGCCCGCAGGATAGATGTAGCCCTGGGTCACAAAAGGGTTGCCATGGGCGGGCATGCCGCTTTCGTGCACCGGTGCGGGGGCAAAGGCGAACCGGGTGTGATCCTCCGCCACATCGAAACGGGTGATCGGCTCTGCCGCCATCGCAGCCAATGGCGTTGCCAGGGCCAACACCGCACCCAGAAAAACAGATTTCATCATCGTCTTATCCAATCGTTAAACAAAAATGAGAGGGTGCAGCGGGGGAAATGCACCCCGCTGCCCGATATCTCCGGCGAGGTCCTCTCAATCCCGCGCCGGTGTCCGTGCAATACCAGTGATGTGGCTCAGGCGACCTGCGGCGCATGCACCGCGTGGCAAATGCTGCTCACGTGGCGCAAGTCGGTCCCGCAGCAGCCGCCAAAGACGTTCAACCGCGGCAGATAGCGCCGCAGATCGGCATAAAGGCTGCCCAATTCCTGCGGATCGCCGTCGTCCAGCTCCTCGCAGGCGTCAAGCTCGGCGTGCGACATGCGCGACGCATTGGCCCGCAGCCCGCAAATCCGGTCGGTCCAGCTCCCGTCCCCCAGTACATCGCGGAAGTGATCCGGATGCGCACAGTTGATCATATAGTAGGCAGGGCGCACCTCGCTTTGCGCGTCCGTCTCGGCAATGGCCTCGGACAGATGTTGCCCGGTGGGCAGCTTGCCATCCGTCTCGACCGTAAAGCTGACGACGCAGGGAATGCCCGCCTTGGCCGCTGCATTCGCCACGCCGATGGCCTCCGGTGTATTGGTCATGGTAATGGCAGACACCAGATCGGCCCCGCTGCGGCTCAGCGCATCCACCTGGAACTGATGGTAGGCGCGCGCCTCCACGACCGACATCACGGTTGCCGGATCGTAACCGTCTCCGCGCGGCCCGACGACACCGTTGATCAGCACATCCGCATTTTCCGCCCGCTGTGCGCGCAGCGCTGCCGCAAAGGATACCGCCTGCGCATTGATTTCTTCCAGCGCCACAAGATCGTGGCCCATGCGCGCCGCCCAGTCAGGGTTGGCCCGCCAGGTGCAGGTGTCGAGCACGAAGCCGGTGCCCTGTTTGGCCGCCAGATCCAGAAAGCCGGTGAAATACTCGGTCATCGCCGTGCTGCCCTTGGCGTCATTCAACAGCGCGAAGGATGCAAAATACGGCAGATCGAACCCTTGCTGAAAGAGCAGCCAGGTCTCAAGCCCGGCATCCGTCAAAAAGGGACGGGTGTTTTCATGGGGCAATTGCTTAGTCATCGTAATCTCCAAAAATCATAAACGAACGCGCCCTTCTCCTGCCCCACCGTGTGAGTGAGCGTGGTAGTGAGCGTTTAATTTTTCTAGAAACCCCGTGTTAATTGAGGCACAAGCCGGATTTATGAACCCTTCGCTGCGCATTTCCCTGCTGGGCGAGCTGTCGGTCACCCGAAATGGCACGCCCGTCTCGCTGCCTGCCTCGCGCAAGGCGCGGGCGGTTTTGGGCTATCTGGTCGCCACGGCGCGCCCTGTCCGGCGGGAACGGCTGTGCGAGCTCTTCTGGGATCTGCCTGATGACCCGCGCGGCTCGCTCCGCTGGGCGCTGAGCAGGTTGCGTGCCGTTGTGGATGACGCGGCAACCCCGCGCATCGTTGCCGACCGCGAGCGCGTGGCCTTTGCTGCGGAAACCGCAACCGTCGATCTGCTGGGCATACGGGCACGTCTGCTCGACGATCCGCCGTTTATCCCGCCGCCGGAGTTGCGTGTGATGGCCAGCCAGCTGGAACTGCCGTTCCTGGACGGGCTGGACCATGCGGGCGATGCGGATTTCGACAACTGGCTGCTGTCGGAGCGTGAAGATGTGCACCTGCTGCGCCTGAACGTGTTGCGCAGGCTGGCGCTGCACCCGGAGATCGACCGGGTGGAAGCGGTGAAATGGGCGCGCCACTGGAAAGAGCAGACCCCGTTGCAGGAAGAAGCCGCGCGCAGCCTCATCCACGCGCTGGCGCACACCGGGCGGGAACAGGAAGCGCGCCACTGCGAGGCGGATTTCCTTGCGGCTGCCAAAGACGCCGGGCTCCAGGTCTCGGGCCCTCTGATGCCGGACGTCACCGAGGCCCTGGACGATGGCACCCTGCACGCCCGTCCGGATGAAACAATACAGCGGCGTATGCTGCGCAAGCAGCAGATCGGATTCTGCCGGGCAAGCGATGGCGTCCGGATTGCCCATGCCAGCATTGGCGAGGGCCCGCCGCTGGTCAAGGCCGCCAACTGGCTCAACCATCTGGAGCTTGATTGCAACAGCCCGATCTGGGGTCCGACGTTCGACGCCTGCGCGACCGGTCGGCGGTTCATCCGCTATGACGAACGCGGCAACGGCCTGTCGGATTGGGACGTGCCCGACATCACCTTCGACGCCTTCGTGAAGGATCTGGAAACCGTTGTCGATGCGCTGGGGCTGGAACGCTTCCCGCTGCTGGGCATTTCGCAAGGCTGTGCTGTGAGCGTCGCATACGCCGCCCGCCATCCTGAACGTGTCTCGGGCCTGATCCTGATTGCCGGGTACACGACTGGGTGGCGCATCGGCGCGAGCCCGGAGGAACAGGCGCGGCGTGAAGCGGTGCTGACCCTGACCCGCCACGGCTGGGGCACCGCCAACCCGGCCTACCGCCACATCTTTTCCCAGACCTTCATGCCGGATGCCAAGCCGGAGGATCTGGCCTGGTTCGATGAATTCCAGCGTTTGACCGTCTCTCCCGAAAACGCGGTACGCTTTCAGGAGGCTTTCGGAACAATCGACGTGCGCGACAGCCTTTCCAAGGTCAAGGCGCCGACAATCGTGTTCCACGCGCGCGAGGACCAGCGGATATCAATCGAACAGGGCCGCGAATTGGCCATCGGCATCGACAACGCGGAATTCGTGCCGCTGGAAAGCAAGAACCATATTCTGTTGGGATACGAACCCGCGTGGCATGACTGCGTCGCGCAAACCAAGGGTTTCCTGCGCAAGCACGGGATTTAGCGTCGCGTTTTAGACCTCGTCGTGTGAAATCTGACTACACGGCACGATGGGCTGGCTAAGGGCGCCTTGCAATGTAATCAGGCACGATACCCGACCGGGTGATCGCCGCCGACACCTCTTCGTTGGCGAAAAATCCGAAATCCGAAATGAGCACAGATGCGATGCCCGCCGTGTGCGCGCCAAGGATATCGGTGTGCAAGCTGTCTCCAACCATGACGATACGGGATGGGTCCGTCGGCGGCAGGGCCGCGAAGGCAAGATCATAAATATCCGCGAAAGGTTTTCCGAAAAATCGCGGTACAACGCCGGTTCTTTCGGCCAGACGGTGTGCGAAAAATCCCGGCTCCGTGGTGAACCCGTGCTCCCTCGGTGCGATGATATCCGGGTTGGCGATCACCACGGGACGGGCATGGCGGGTCAGGGCCGCTTCAAGCAGGTCTTGCCGCTTTTCGGTCCATTCCCCACTGCCGATCAGCAAAAACCCCTCTGCCCTGTCGTAAGGCGCCGGATCATCCCCAAGAAAATCCGACCGCATGGCACCAAAATCCTCCAGCGACGCGGCAGACAGGCTCATGATGCCCCAAAGCCTGTCCGGCATCTCCGTCAGTCCCGCAATTGTCGCCATCCTGCTGGTGACCAGATCCTCCGGCGCAAAGCCATATCCAAGCGTCTTGTATTTACGCAGCAGAACCTCCCGCGGCACGCTGGCGGCATTGGAGACCACCAGCACGCGCTTACCGGCGGCCTGCAGATCGCGCACACGTTCCGGTGTGCCCGCGATGGTCGTTTCGCCGATATTCAGCACCCCAAAAGCGTCGAGCAGGAAGACGTCAAAATCCTCCGTGATGTCTGCCAATGTGTCAATCCGGCGCGGCGCAGACCTGACTTCAGCAGCCTTCGGCAGTCGGGCGCGCACGGCTTCATAGGCATCAAACGCCTCCGAAGCACTCAGGGTCTTCATATGATTGCGCCGCGGACTTTGGCCGACACCCATTCGCTGATCACCACCGCAAAAAGGATCACGATCAGGATCAGGCTGACCTGCGGCCAGGCAAGCACGTTCAGAGAGGCCGAGAGTTGCAGGCCGATCCCGCCCGCGCCTACAAGCCCCAGCACGGTGGATTCGCGGATATTGATGTCCCAACGGAAGACCGCGATGCCGGCAAAGGCGGGCAGGATTTGCGGCACGATGCCGTAGGCCATCACCTGCCAGCGCGACGCGCCCGTGGCGGTGATCGCTTCGACCTGCGTCTGGTCGATTTCCTCGATCGCCTCATAGAGCAGCTTGGCGCAGAACCCGATGGAGCGGATGGCAATGGCAACAACGCCCGCAAAGACGCCCGGGCCGATGATGGCAATCAGCAAAAGCGCCCAGATCAGTGAGTTGATGGAGCGAGTGGAGACGATGATCAGCAGCGCGATGGGCCGGATGAACAACGCCGAGGGGGTCGTGTTCCGCGCTGCCAGGAAGGCGACCGGCACGGCCAGACACAGCGAGATCAGCGTGCCCAGCGTGGCGATGTTCAGCGTGTCCCAGATCGGGCGGCCCAACTGGGTGATGTATTCCCACCGCGGCGGGGTGGCGCGGGTCCAGATGTCATTGGCAATGCGCGGCGCATCCCAGACGAAGAACCATGTGGTCGCGTCCGAAATGATCTGCCAGCAATAGACAAAGATCGCGACCCCGAGCAGCCATCCAAACCAGCGCGCAAGGCTCTCGCGTCCGGTGCGACGACGCCAGACCTGCGTCCCGTTCTGATCAAGCACCGGCATTATTGCACCCTCGCCCGGATGACGCCCGAGAGGTATTCGAGCGCCATCACGATGCCAATAATCAGGAGCAGGATTGCCGCCGCCGTGTCGTATTCATAACGGTCGAAGGCGGTGTTCAGCGTGGCCCCAATCCCCCCGGCCCCGACAAGGCCCAGAATGGCGCTCTCGCGAAAATTGATATCGATCCGGTACATGGACAGCCCCACCAGACGCGGCATGACCTGCGGCTGCACCCCGTAGTTGATCCACTGCGTCCAGCGCGCGCCCGATGCCTTGATCGCCTCGGCCTGCACGCGGTCCATGGCTTCGATATCCTCTGCCAGCAGTTTCGACAGGAATCCGATGGTGGCAAAGGAGAGTGTCAGGAAACCGGCCAGGGGCCCGAAACCAAAGATCGCCACCAGCAGGATCGCGACGATGATTTCCTGCAGCGCCCGGCTGATGGCGACGATACCGCGGCACACGACGTAAACCGGCAGCGGCGCAATGTTGCGCGCGGCCCCCAGACCGATGGGGATCGAGATCGCGATGCCCACAACAGAGGCCGCGACCGTCATCACGATGCTTTCGAAGAGACCCTCCCAGATGTCGCTGGCCCGCGACACGAAATCCGGGCTGGTGAAGGCCAGCACAAAGGCGGCCCCGCGGTCCAGACCCTCATAGACGCGGCCCCAGTCGACCTCGATGGTCAATACGGCGGCGATCATATAGGCAATGAACCCCGCGATCAGCCCCAACCGCAGGGTCGGGTTCTTGATGAAATGCGGTTTGCGCCAGGCCGTGCCCAGCTTGTCCTCCAGACGCATCTCACTCATTCCGCGGCCTCGATGTCATCACTGTCATCGACTTTCTCGATGGTCGCTTCCCAGTCTTCTTCGCCGTAGATTTCCGTGAGTTTTTCAGATGTCAGCCCGGTTGGGGGACCGTCAAAGACGATCTCGCCAAACCGCAGGCCGACAACGCGCGGCACGAACATCTGCGCCAGCGCCACATCGTGAATGTTGATGATCGCGGCCAAGCCCCGCTCGCGGCAAAGCTCAGTGATCAGACGCATGATCTGGCGACTGGTCTTGGGGTCGAGAGAGGCGGTGGGTTCGTCTACCAGCAACAGTTTCGGGTTCTGGATCAGCGCGCGGCAAATGCCCACGCGCTGACGCTGACCGCCCGACAATTCGTCGGCGCGTTTGTCCGCCATGTGCAGGAGCCCCACGCGGTCCAGCAGACGAAACGCCTCGTCCACATCCGGCTGCGGGTATTTGCGCAGGAACGAGCGCCAAAAGCCGACAAAACCAAGCCGTCCGGACAGCACGTTTTCCATTACGGTCAACCGTTCGACCAGCGCGTATTCCTGAAAGATCATGCCCATTTCGCGCCGGGCCTTGCGCAAGGCACCTGACCCCAAACGCGCCAGATCGACACCGTCCAGCAGAACCTCTCCGCTCGACGGTTCCACCAGCCGGTTGATGCAGCGGATCATCGTGGACTTCCCCGCGCCCGAGGGCCCGATTAGCGCCAGCACCTGGCCTTTCGGCACCTCAAGATCGATGGCTTTCAGCGCCTGATCACCGGTCTTGTAGGTTTTTGTGAGTTTTTTTAGCTGCAGCATGCCCCGCCCCTGACAAAGGACTGCAGGCCCGGACACGCGGGCCTGCAAGATGTTGTGGTTGATTTTTATTGGCAGGCGTAGGAAACGCCGTTGGCCGCATCAATCTTGCGGATCACGTCCCAGAATTCCTGATAGGTCATTTCCAGAAACTGGCCCTCGTTCGACTTGGAGAACTCCGCCTCCAGCGAGGTGCCCTCCCATTCAAAGCTGAAGAAGGCATTACGGATCTTTTCCTGCAATTCAGGGGCCAGATTGTAGACCGTGCCAAAGCCCGTGGTCGGGAAGGTCTGTGATTTGTAGATGGTGATCACGTCATCCTCGCTGATCACATCCCGGCTGATCATCCGCGACTTGACCGAATTGGCGATGGAGGCGGCAAGATAATCCTTGTTGGCCACGCCGAGGATCGAATTGTCGTGTTTGCCAGAGTAAACCGGCTCAAAATCCCGCTCCGGCAGCAGATCGAAATCACTTTTCAGGATCGCCGAAGGTGCCTTGAAGCCGGAGTTGGAGGTCGGCGAGGTGAAAGCCAGTTGCTTGCCCTTGATGTCCTCGACCTTCTCGATGCCGGAGCCCGGATAGGTGATGATCTCCATCTCGTAGCCGAAATTGCCGTCTTTGGAGGCCATGATGGTAAAGGGCCGGAAGCCCGCGCAGTTCACCGCCAGCGGGTTCGACCCGGTGTTGAAGCCCGCGATATGCAAGCGGCCGGACCGCATCGCCTCAATCTGGGCCGCGTTGTTCTGCACCGGGAAGAACACCACATCCTTGCCGGTTTCCGCTTCGAGATGCTCCAGGAAATCAGACCACGCGGCTTTGTAGACGGCGGGATCTTCGACCGGCGTGTAGGCAAAGATTAATGTATCGGGGTCGAGCTGATCGGCGGCATCCGACGGAATATCCGCGATCAGGTCGCCATCGGCATCGCAGAAGCGGTCATCCAGGTCCCCGCGCGGACAGTCCTGTGCGGATGCGGTCGACCCGATTGACATAAAGGCAATCGCAGATGCGCTCAGCAACAGCTTGATATTGAGTTTCATGTATTTTCCTCCCTTGGTTTCATTTCGTCCGAGTGTGTGCGGAGCGGCGCCCGATCTGCAACCCGAATATCGACCCCTGCCGCATCAAGTGCTGCTAGCAGTTTCTTCTGCGGGCGCGCGTCCACGAAAACCGTGTCCAGCCCGTCAAGCCCGGCGACGCGCACCAGACCCTTTTGCCCGAATTTGTCGGAACCGACCAAAAGCTGGCGCAGCCCGGCGCGCCGCAGCATTTCGCGCTTGATCGCCGCAAAGCCATGCACGGTTTCAGACACGCCCTCGACGGAAAACCCGGATGTACCGATCATGCAGCGGTCGACGGAATACTGGCGCAGAAACTCCAGCGTCTCGGTCCCGATCACCGCGCTTTCCGATGGCTGGTACTCACCCGGACACATCATCACATTGGCCGCGCCATGGCCAAGCGTCATCGCAACGGGCAGCGAGTTGGTGATGACGGTGCAGGACACGTCGCGATACGCCAGCGCCTTTGCCAGCTCGATGGTGGTCGACCCGGAATCGATCATGAGCGTTTCGCCGTCATGCACCGCGGCGGCCGCCAGATGCGCGATGCGTTCCCGCTCGGAAATCCGCTCCACGGTGCGCTCATCAAGGCTCGGGTAGTGCCCGCGCGACGGCGCCGACGCACCGCCATGCGCCCGGTGAATGAGGCCATCCTTTGCCAGCGCATCCAGATCGCGGCGCAGGGTTTCCGCCGAGGCATTAAAGCGGCGTGCAAGCTCGCTGATCCGCACGTGCGGGCGCAGCTTTAGTTCCAGCAGGATCTGCGCACGACGTTCAGATTTTTTCAGTTTGCCGTCGCGTTTACCCACGTTCCCGCCTTGCTCTGCCGGTATCATTCGGCATCTGCCGCCCCCGCTTCAAGAAACAAGATTGAGGTGTTTAGGCTTCCTTTGCAATTATTTTGTTGCTTATCCCACAAACTACTGCTCAAAATTGAGGTCTTACCAACGCAGTAGGAGACCCTCGGACCGATTTTGCCTCACAAATCCCGAAATACGCGCGGTGCGACATGATTACGCTGGCGGTTCACCTGGCAGCAGCAGTCGCACTTTTGTTGTGGTCCGTCCGACTGATCCGAACCGGCGTGGAGCGTGCTTTCCTGCCACAACTCAAGCGCAGATTGAAAACCCTGTCGGGCAGTCCGGCGTCCTCTGCATCCGGTGGCGTTCTTGCCGCCATGCTGATGCAAAGCGCGACGGCGGTCGCCCTGATTGGCGCCGGGTTCACGGTGTCGGGCATTCTGGCACCGCAAACGGCCCTTGCGCTGCTGCTGGGTGCCGACCTCGGGTCTGCCCTGATGGCGCAGGTGCTGTTTATGCCGGTGCAGGGTGTCATTCCCTTTATTCTGCTGGCCGGGGTCGTGATCTTCCTCAAGGCCAGCAATCGCAAGGCAAAGCAGATCGGGCGGATCATCCTTGGTCTGGCGCTGGTGCTGATGTCGCTGGACATGATCCGCGCGGCCACCGCGCCGGTTGCAGAAAACGACATCGTGCGGGCCATCGGCGGTTACTTCGAAGCGGATCTGCTGAGCGCCTATATCATCGGCGCGCTGCTCGCCTGGATCATGCATTCCAGTCTGGTTGCTGTGCTCACCTATGCCACCTTCGCAGCGGCAGGGGTGATCGCCGGACCGGTCGCAGGGGCCATGGTGATCGGTGCCAATCTCGGCGGAGCGATCATCCCCTTTGCTCTTCTGTGGCGCGGTGAACGCCCCGCAAGGCTGGTGGTGCTGGGCAATCTGCTGGCACGTGGGGCGGTGACGGCGCTGTTTCTTATCCTGTTAATCAGTGGCCTGCTGGACATGCAGTTTCTGGCCACTGCTCCCGGTCAACAGGCTGTCATACTGCATATCGGCCTGAATGCCGCGCTGCTCGTGCTGGCACTGCCGCTGGTTGGCCCTCTGATACGGCTGACTGAAAAGGCCCTGCCCAAGCATCCACAAACGGTTCGCGACAGCGTCTCCGCCCTGGATCAGGCTGCGCTGGATCACGCGCCGCTGGCGCTGGCCTGCGCGCAACGGGAACTGCTGCGCATGGCGGAAACGGTTCACGCGACACTGGTGCCGGTCATGCGGCTGTTTCGCGCCTGGGACCCGGATCTTGCCCGCGTGATCGAGCGTCGCGAAGACGACATTGACCGCATGCATTTCGAGGTCAAGATCTACATATCGCGGCTGCGCGAAACCGAACTGAACGAAACCGAGGAAAAAAAGACACTTGAGACGGTGGCCATGGCCAACAGTCTCGAGGAGGCCGCCGACCGGATTGCCGTCAATCTCGTGGCCCTTGCCCAGAAAATGCAGGATGGAGCGCTTGCCTTTTCCGACGAGGGCTTTGACGACTTGCAGGATTTCCACGATCAGGTGGTCTCCAACGGCCAGCTTGCGCTGCGCGTGCTGACCACCGGCGACGCCGAGGCGGCGCGGCAACTGGTGGCTGAAAAGGACCGTATCCGCATCGAGGAACAGCGGCTGCAGGAGCGGCACCTCAAACGTTTGCAGCAAGGGCCCTCTGCCAGTTTCGACACCACGAACATTCATCAGGAAACACTGCGCCTGCTGAAACAGATCAACGCGGCGCTATCCTATGTCGCCTACCCGATTGCCCAGGAAACGGGTGATCTGTTGGACAGCCGCCTTGCGCATCCCGCGCGCATCGGAGGGGGGTCCGCATGAGCAAGAGCGCATCAGACGCCCGGCAAATTGCCGCCCTGCCCCTGCGGCGGGACAAGACCGGCAAGCTGCGCGTGCTCATGGTGACCTCCCGCGACACCCGCCGCTGGGTGATGCCCAAGGGATGGTTGATGGATGGTAAGAAACCCTGGCACGCGGCTGAAATCGAAGCGCTGGAAGAGGCCGGTGCCGTCGGCTTCATCTCGCATCAGCCGATTGGCACCTATCGCTACAAAAAGCGCCTCGGCGCGGACCGTTTCGTCATCTGCCGGGTGACGGTCTATCCGATGATTGTCGAGAAACTAAAGAAACGATGGAAGGAACGGGACGAAAGAAAACGCCATTGGTTTTCGCCGCGCAAAGCGGCAACACTGGTCGAGGAGGAGGAGCTTTCGGACATTCTGAAAGACCTGGCCAGACGACCGGATCAAATGACGATCCTGCAAGAATTGAGCGAAGCCTCGTGAAGGGGCGCTTAAAGGTGCCGTGAAAATCGGCCGAACTGAACCAAGGGAGGAAGTAACATGAAAAAAGTGACAACCACATTGGCAGGGTCCCTGCTGGCGCTGAGCGCCTCCATGACCGCCGCACAGGCCGACAAGCTGACGTTTTATTGCAGCGCGCAGGAAGACTGGTGCCAGCTGATGGCGCGCAGCTTCGAGGATGCCACGGGGATTGATGTCAATATGACGCGCAAGTCGTCGGGCGAGACCTTTGCCCAGATCCGCGCGGAATCGTCCAACCCGAAAGGCGACGTCTGGTGGGGGGGCACGGGCGATCCGCACCTGCAGGCCGCCGAGGAAGGTCTGACGATGGAATATGTCTCGCCCATGCGCGACCAGTTGCACGACTGGGCGATCAGCCAGGCCGAAAGCGCGGGCAACCGGACCATCGGCATCTACTCCGGGGCACTCGGCTACGGGTACAACACCGACCTTCTGGCCGCCAACAACCTGCCGGAGCCCGCCTGCTGGAAAGACCTGCTGAAGCCTGAATACAAGGGCCACGTCCAGATGGCGAACCCGAATTCCTCCGGCACGGCCTACACCACGCTGGCCTCGATGGTGCAGATTTTTGGCGAGGAGGACGGCTTTGACTTCATGAAGGGCCTGCATGCAAATGTGAACCAATACACCAAGTCCGGATCAGCGCCGATCAAGGCGGCGGGCCGGGGTGAGAACACCATCGGCATCGTCTTCATGCATGACGCGGTGAAACAGGCGGTCTCGGGCTTTCCGGTCAAGGTCGTGGCGCCCTGCGAAGGCACCGGCTATGAGATCGGGTCGATGTCGATCATCGACGGCGCGCGCAACGAAGAAGAAGCCAAGAAGTTCTATGATTGGGCGCTGAGCACCGATGCACAGAACCTTGCATTGCAGGTGAACGCCTTCCAGGTGCCCTCCAACAAGGGGGCCGACACCTCCGAAAGCGCGCCGGACATGAGCACGATCAAGCTCATCGACTATGACTTCAAGAAGTACGGCTCGTCAGACGAACGCAAGCGCCTGCTGCAGAAATGGGATGAGGACGTCTCGGTCCTGCCGCAGTAATCCTTGGCCCAGTCCCCGGATAAGAAAGCGGCCCCGCCGGTTTTGATCTTCTGGATCATTGCCGGCTGGGTCGGCTACTGTCTTCTGCCATGGTACATGCTGGAAGACGGCTTGCTGTCGTTTGCATGGCTGGTGGACGGCTATCCCTTTGACGAGGACTACGCCCCTGCCCTCTTTCTGATCGCACAGGGGGAAAAGCTCTGGCTGGCGCCGCTTGTGGCGGCCCTGGCCCTGCCGCTCTTTGCCCTGCGGCGCCCGAAATCAGACCCGCTCTATGCGCGCATGCTGATCCTCTCAGGCGCGTTGGGGTTCGGCTGGCTGATCGCGCAGGGCTTCGGCATCGGCATCCGGGGCTTCAATTTCGACTGGCTCGAAGCCATGTTCGGCGATCTCGGAGACCGGCAGTTCGGCATGGGCTACGGCGGTATGATCACCGCCTCCGCCTTTCTCTTTCTGCTCACCCAGGGCATCGCGGCGCGCGGCGCCATCAACGGCGATGTCTTTGTGGTCAGCGCCATCGGCGGGGTCATCGCGATTGTCACCGCCTTTGTGTTCTTTCCCATCGCCAAGATGCTGTTTGCGGCCTTCGTCACCGATGACGGGGCCTATTCGCTCTCGGTCTTCGCGGCCAAGTTCTTTGACAACCGGCTCTGGGGTCTGGGCTGTCTGGCCGGGGCCAGATGCGGCGCCGCGTGGAACTCTCTGTTTCTGGCCATTCTGGTGGGGCTCATTACCACCGTTCTGGGCCTGTGTTTCGCGCTGGTCGTGACCCGCTCGGGCTTTCGCTACAAACGCGCCATCCGCGCGCTGACCGTGCTGCCGATCATCACACCACCTTTTGTGATCGGGCTGGCACTGATCCTGCTCTTCGGCCTCTCCGGCACCATCACCGTTTTTGTCGCTGACCTCTTCGGCACGCAACCGACACGCTGGCTCTACGGGATGCCGGGCGTGCTGATCGCGCAGACGCTGGCCTTTACGCCCATTGCCTTTCTGGTGCTGATCGGCGTGGTCGAAGGCGTCTCCCCCTCCATGGAAGAAGCCGCCCAGACCCTGCGCGCCAACCGCTGGCAGACCTTCCGCACCGTCTCCCTGCCGCTGATGCGGCCCGGTCTGGCCAATGCGTTTTTGTTGGGGTTCATCGAAAGCATGGCCGATTTCGGCAACCCGCTGGTACTGGGGGGCAATTTCGACGTGCTCTCAACCGAGATTTTCTTTGCCATTGTCGGCGCGCAATACGATCAGGGGCGTGCGGCGGTGCTGGCCATGGTGCTGCTCTTCTTCACCCTCTCCGCCTTTTATGCGCAGCGCGTCTGGCTGGGCAAAAAGAGCTATACCACCGTGTCGGGCAAGGGCGATGCCGGGGTGCACCCCTTGATGCCCAACGGTCTGGCGATCCCGGTGATGGGGGTTGCCCTCGGCTGGGCGCTCTTCACGGCGGTGGTCTACGCGATGATCATCTACGGCAGCGTGGTAGAGCTTTGGGGCGTCAACAATTCGCTGACCTTCAAACACTACGTAACCGCGTTTTCGGTGCGGTTCGAAGCAGAGGGCATTCGCTGGACCGGGGCCGCCTGGGACAGTTTCTGGACCACGATCACCATCGCCGCCATCGCCGCCCCGCTGACGGCCGCCGTCGGGCTGGTCACCGCCTACCTGCTGACCCGTCAGAGCTTCGCCGGCAAGAACGCGTTCGAATTCGGCACCATGCTCAGCTTTGCGATCCCCGGTACCGTGATCGGCGTCAGCTACATCCTCGCCTTCAACGTCCCCCCCATCGAGATCACTGGCACGGGCATCATCCTGGTGATCAGCTTCATCTTCCGCAACATGCCGGTGGGCGTGCGCGCAGGCATCGCCAGCATGAGCCAGCTCGACAAGTCACTGGACGAATCCTCCCTGACCCTGGGCGCGAATTCCTGGCAGACCTTCCGCCGGGTGATCCTGCCGCTGCTGCGCCCCGCGATCCTTGCTGCACTGGTCTACAGCTTTGTCCGCGCGATGACGGCCATCTCGGCGGTGATCTTTCTGGTCTCGGCGGAGTACGACATGGCCACCAGCTACATCATCGGGCGGGTCGAGAATAACGACTACGGTCTGGCCATCGCCTATTCCACCACCCTGATCTTCGTCATGCTGACGGCGGTCGGGCTTTTGCAATTCCTCGTTGGGCGCGTCCAGATCGGGCGGCGCACGAGTTTCGGCGCAGGGAGATCGTCATGAGCGACACCGTAATATCCAGCAAGGCCGCGCCCGTCCAGTTCGAAGGCGTCTCCAAGGTCTTCGGCAAGGATGTCATCGCGGTGGACAACATCGACCTGCATGTGCAGGCTGGCAGGCTGGTCACATTGCTGGGCCCGTCGGGCTGCGGCAAGACAACGACCCTGCGGATGATTGCCGGGCTTGAGATGGCAAGTTCCGGGCGCATCCTGATCGGCGATCGGGATGTCACCAGGCTGCCCGCGACGGATCGGGACGTGTCGATGGTCTTCCAGTCCTACGCGCTTTTTCCCCATATGAGCGTTCTGGAAAACGTCATGTACGGTCTGACGTTCTCCGGGTTTGCCAAGGAAGAAGCCCGCAATCGTGCGCTGACAGGGCTGGAGCTTGTGGGGCTGAAAGGCTTCGATACCCGCCTGCCCTCCGAGCTTTCGGGCGGCCAGCAGCAGCGCGTCGCCGTTGCACGGGCGTTGGTGCTGGAACCGCAGGTGCTGCTCTTTGACGAGCCCCTGTCCAATCTCGATGCCAAGCTGCGCCGTCAGGTGCGCGAAGACATCCGCGCCATCCAGCAAGACCTCGGGTTGACCGTCGTTTATGTGACCCACGATCAGGAAGAGGCGCTGGCCGTCTCGGACGAGATCGTCGTGATGCGCAACGCGGCCATTGCCCAGATCGGCACGCCCCGCGCGCTCTACGATGCGCCCAATGACCGTTTCGTTGCCGATTTCATCGGCGAGGCCAACCTGATCGCGTGCGAGATCGTGTCGGTGGCGGGCGAGCTGGCGACCATCGAGATCGAAAACTATCAACACACTCTCCCGGCCCGTGGACTGCCTCCCGGCCCGGCGACGCTCGCAGTCCGCCCTTCCCGCATCCTCACAGGTGGAGCGACAGGTGTCGAAGCAACCGTCGACAAGGCGACCTATGTCGGGGTGCGGATGGAATACACGCTGACCGGGGCCTTCGGGCAGGTTTTTGCCGTGGAGGACAACGTGGATACGCCGTTCGAGATCGGAACCACTCTGCGCATGAGCTTCGCCGAAAAGGGGCCGGTCCTGCTACCGAAGGCGCCGTAGCGGCGTGTTTCCCGGCGCTGTCGGCTGTCAGAAAATGGCATGTTCGTCCGCCCGGATTTCAGGCATCCCAGGCTGAGGTCGCGATGCCCTTGAGGGTATCGAAAACATCCGGCGTCCCAGTGATCACGCGCCCACCGTCGCGGATCATATCGTTGGCATTCTGTGCCTCAACGACACCCCCCGCCTCCGCAATCATCAACTGGCCAGCAAGACAATCCCACGCGTTCATGTGTTCTTCCAGATAGCCCAGTAGCCGCCCCGAAGCCACATAGGCCAGCGACAGCGCGCCGCTGCCATTGCGATGGAACATCGCCCCCTGAGCGATCAGGGCCCCCACCACGGGCACGATGCTTTCCGCAGTCACCCGGTTTGAATAGCCAACGGCCACGGTCCCGTTTTCCAGCTCTGTGCCCGTCGCGACATGCATCGGCGCGCCATTCAGCATCGCTCCGCCGCCGCGCACCGCCGAAAAAGTCTCGTTGGTGATCGGATCTTGGATGACACCTACCTGTGTCTTGCCGTCCGACACACCTGCCAACACGACGGTCCAGTTCGGGATGCCGTTGACGAAATTGGTGGTGCCATCGATGGGATCAATCACCCAGTCGAAGCCGCTTTGACCGGCCGTGTCGCCATGCTCCTCCCCAAAGATACCATCTTCGGGCCAACCCGCGGCTATCTGCTCTCGAATGAACACTTCGACATTGCGGTCCGCATCGCTGACCCAGTCTTGCGCACCCTTCTGGTCCACATTTAGCTGGTCGCGGTTCTCAAAGTACTCCCGGGCTTTCCGGCCCGCGGATTGGCAAAGATCAATGGCAAAGGCGGATTTTGTGGTCAAACTCATGTTTTGAAACTTGCACGCTCGCCTGTCCGGATCAAGGCTCAGTCCTATCCATCATCCCAAGTCGATATCGGGATGATAAATGCGACGGCCATATCGGTTTCGGGGGTCGCCGCGCGGCATCCCGCGAGAATGCGGGAGAGGCATCAGAAATTCGCGTACAGGGTTGCCTCAAAACGGCAAAACCCGTCACAGTCATAGATCCATTGTGTGAAGAGCTTTGAAAAACCGACAACATCACAACTTGAATTTGCAAGATCAGCCACATTGCCCATCACATTGAAAGCCATTGGAGATTGGCGCGCTTCCTCGCAAATAAGCTGATGCGGATTTTCAACCGCTGGCGTTAGAGAGCCACGATAATGAACGCGACTGAAAATCAATGGTCTCCTGCCTGGCAAGGGCAAGCCCAACCTCTCGGTTAT
This sequence comes from uncultured Roseobacter sp., assembly GCF_947492555.1. Classification (GTDB taxonomy): domain Bacteria; phylum Pseudomonadota; class Alphaproteobacteria; order Rhodobacterales; family Rhodobacteraceae; genus Roseobacter. The sequence continues at coordinate 746,604 of NZ_CANLNE010000003.1, read as the reverse complement.
TGGTTTGAAGTCGATGGCTATATGGGCTGTCTCAAACGGCTTCTGCGCCGCAGCACCCGCATCTGTAGGAGATAATTCCAACCAGAGATGATTGGTCTTGGCAATGGTATATGCAATCCAGACTCCGGCGGAAACTGACAGTTAAAACGCCAGTACATTATCGGGCATTAAGTGCAATCTAATGGATGTGAGCTACTCAATAATCGCCTTCTTTTAGTGAAGAAAGCGATATCAAGCGAAACCACGAACGACCCGTGAATGTTGAATTGTGGCGGAGCGACAGGGATTCGAACCCTGGAGACGGTCTCCCGCCTACACACTTTCCAGGCGTGCGCCTTCGACCACTCGGCCACCGCTCCGTCCGCGCGGTGTAACGCGGTAGCCCCGCGCATTGCAAGAGCCAAAATCGCCTTTCCGCGCGCCCGTGTCCTAACTGTCCAGATGCAGGTAAATGCGGCGGTTCCTGCGGCCCTTTTTCTCCATTTTGCCAAGCCGGATCGCGCCGATCTCACCCAATCGCGCCACATGTGTGCCCCCGCAGGGTTGCAAATCGAGCGGAGAGGCCGCATCCCCGATGCGGATCAGGCGAATGTGCCCTGCCCCGCGCGGCGGTTTCACCGACATCGTTTTCACCAGTTCCGGCTGCGCGTCGAGTTCCGCGTCGGTGATCCAGCTCTCGCTGACCTGCGCGTCCGACGCGATCATGTCGGTCAAGTGTGCCTGTAGCGCGTCTTTGTCCTCGGGCAGCTCGGGCATGTCGAAGTCCAGCCGCCCGTGCTGCGCGCTGATAGCACCACCGGTGACGCCAAAAGGAATGGCGACCGACAGCAGATGCAGCGCCGTATGCACGCGCATGTGACGGTAGCGGCGCTCCCAGTCGAGCACCTGCTCAACCTCCGTCCCCACCTCCGGCAATGCCTGCGCATCTGCGGGCACCAACGCGATAGCGTCACCGTCACCTTTCACGGTGGTGGCAACTTCCAAACGTTCACCTGACCATGTCAAATGTCCGCTGTCGCCGGGCTGGCCACCGCCCGTCGGGTAAAAAATTGTACGCTCCAGCACGATGCCGCCTTCGTCGGTATGTGCCACGACCTTCGCATGCGCTTCCTGCAGATAAGGGTCTTCGCGAAAGAGCATGTGGGTCATGACGATGTATCCTTGAGCACCTCGGGATTACGCAGCCAGAGGTCGCGCTGCGCAAAGGGCACCTCGATCTCCTCTTCGGCGAACCGTTCCGCAATGGCGTGGTTCACGTCGTTCTTGACCTTCAGAATCCAGTTCACATCCCGCAGGATCATGCGCATTTCAAACTCCAGCGAATCCGCCCCGAAGTTGTTGAAAAGGATCATCGGCGGCGGGTTCTGCAACACCATGGGCTGGGCTTCGGCGATCTCTGTCAGGATGCCTTCGACCCGCCGCGTATCCGTCCCGTAGGCCACGCCGATGTTGACGATCAAGCGGCCCACCTTGTTGCCACGGGTGAAGTTGGTGACGGTGCCGGAAACGAGATCAGCGTTGGGCACGATCACATCCGTGCGGTCGAAGGTCTCGATCCGGGTGGAGCGCACGGAGATGTCGCGCACATAGCCCATCTGCCCGCCGACCTCGATCCAGTCGCCTTCGGAAATCGGCCGTTCGATCAGCAGGATGATGCCCGAGACGAAATTTGACACGATGGTCTGCAGGCCAAACCCGATGCCGACGGACAGGGCACCGGCAACGATGGCGAGCGACGACAGATCAATCCCCGCGCCGGTGATGGCCAGAATGGCCGCCAGAAAAATACCGACATATCCAAGGCCCGACACAATCGCGTTTTGCCCGCCGATGTCCATCCGGGTCTTGGGCAGGACGTTGACCCGCAGGGTGCTCTGCACCAGCCGGGTCACCGAGTAGCCGATGATGAAGATGATCGCGAAGGTCAGGAAATCGCCGGGCGAGATGCGGGTGTCGCCGATGGCAAAGCCGCGGCTGAAGATGGCCCAGACCTCGGTGAGGTCTGCCACCCGCGCGCCCCAGGCTAGGGCGAGGAGCGGAATGGCGCAGAGCACCAGCGCAAAGCCCACCAGCACGGGCACGAGCGCGTCGCGCGCCTTGTCCTCATCGCCCGTGATCAGGCCGTAAAGGTCGGCCGAAAACCGTTGCAACGTCAGTACGAAGCCGAGGATCAACAGGCTGACCAGCGTCGGATAGAGCAGTGCATTGCCAGCTTCGGCATATCCGATGGCCGCCATGATCGGCGAGACGATCGACACCACGACCAGCGCCGTTCCGGCCACACGCACCACCCGTGCGAGCCCCAATCCTCTAGGCACCTCCTCGCTGTCAGGATCGCTTTCCACGTAGAAACTGCGCAGGATCAGCCCCACGGGGGCCATCACTAGCGCGATCAGCACGACAATCGGGAAGGCCAGCACCGCATCGGTTGCCGGGTCCACGTCATCAAAGCCGACAAAAAGCTCCACCACCGCGCGCGAGACAAAGAACAGCGAGAGCACCAGCATGTAGAACCGCGCCGCCGATCTCTTGGTGTCCGGCAGCGGGATCAGCGCGTCTTCGGGGATACGGGCAAACAGCCGTTCGGCCAGCCAGCGAAAACCCAGCAGCACGAAGCCGAAGGCTGGCAGCGCTTCGAGGATCTGGTCGGTGCGGGTCCCGGCAAGGCCGGTCAGACGCAGCGCATGGGTCAGGATCAACAGCCCCGTCAGCGGCAGGAAAATTCGCAACAGCGACACAAGGAATCGCCAGACACCGGAGCCGCGCCCGCCCCAGCGTCGCAGGTAGGTCAGCCCCATACCGGCCCAGGCACGCCCCCGGATGATCAGCGCCAGCGCGATGGCCATGAGGAACAGCACAAGCGGCAGGTTTTCCGCCATCTTCTTTCGGCGATCCGGGTCACTGAGGGTTTCGACCTCCTGCCCGATGGCCAGCAGAATGCCCCCAAGGTCTTCAAAGGCCGTGGGCCAGTGCGTCGGGTTCAGCGGAGATGGACCCAGGGCCAGCAGCCGCCGCGCCTGCCGTTCCCGGATGATCGTGTCGATCTCCCGGATCAGCCCATCGGCACGCCGAAACGCCTCCTCGGAGACGCGTACCGGCGCCAGCAGGGTCTCCAGCTGGGTTTCCAACTGCGTGCGCCGCGCCGCGATATCCTCTGGCTCGGAGCCGCTTTCCGGCACCGGCCCGAGCGCCTCGATCTGGGTGCGCAGCGTCGCAATCCGCTCTCCGTTGATCTTGGTGCCCGCGGTGAAATCTGCCCGATACTCCGCGATCTCGGCCCGTAGACGTTCAAAACGTTCGTTGCTGGCTTCATCCCGCTCAATGGCTTCTTCGGCCAGCGTGGCGACGCTGTTCCATGCCTCGATGTTTGGTCCGCTGCCCGGTTCCTGTGCACTCCCGGGATCGCCCCAGAGCGTCAGGAGCACGAGGCTCAGCGCCAGAAGGCTGTGGGTCAGCGCCCTCATACGTCTTCGAAGACACCGGGAATGCTGGCAGGTGCTTGATCCAGCCAGCCGGGAATAGGCAACCCTTTTTCACGCAGGAACTCGGGATTGAAGAGCTTGGACTGATACCGGGTGCCATAGTCGCAAAGGATGGTCACAATCGTATGCCCCGGCCCCATGTCGCGCGCCATGCGCATCGCGCCTGCGATATTGACGCCGGAAGAGCCGCCCAGGCACAGCCCCTCGTGCTGCAGCAGATCAAAGACGATGGGCAGGGCCTCGCTATCGTGGATGTTGTAGCTGAAATCGGGTGTGAAGCCTTCCAGGTTCTTGGTAATGCGGATCTGGCCAATCCCTTCGTTGATTGATGACCCTTCGGACATCACCAGCTCGCCCTTGGTGTAATAGTTGTAAAGCGAAGCCCCGTCCGGATCGGCGAGACCGATTTTCACGCCCTTGGGCTTCAGCGCCTCCGAGACGCCAGCCAGCGTGCCACCCGAGCCCACTGCACAGATGAACCCATCAACCTTACCGCCCGTCTGCTCCCAGATCTCCGGCCCGGTGGTTTCGATATGCGCCTGCCGGTTGGCGACATTGTCGAACTGATTGGCCCAGATCACCCCTTCATTCGTATTCCGCGCCATCTCGACGGCGAGCCGTTCGGAATAGCGCACAAAATTGTTAGGGTTGCGGTAGGGCGCAGCCGGCACCTGCACCAGTTCTGCACCGGCCAGCCGCAGCATGTCTTTCTTTTCCTGGCTCTGCGTTTCGGGGATGACGATCACGGTCTTGAACCCCATGGACGCACCCACCAGCGCCAACCCGATGCCGGTGTTGCCCGCCGTGCCTTCAACAATCGTGCCGCCGGGGCGCAGCAGCCCCTTTTCAACCGCATCCTTGATGATGAAGAGCGCCGCGCGATCCTTGACCGACTGCCCGGGGTTCATGAATTCCGCCTTGCCGAGGATTTCACAACCAGTGGCCTCGCTCGCCTGATTGAGACGGATCAGCGGGGTGTTTCCAACGGCCGCAGCCAGATCGCTTGCAACATGCATCGGGTCGGTTCCTTTGATATATGTCCTCAACACCTAGCCGCGCACCGACGCGACCTCAAGAGGTGGCGCGCAATCGGTCGCGGTGCCGGGCCAGCCAGTAGGCGATCAGTGCCAGGGGCGTGTTGGCAACCTGACGGGTATCGCAGAGTTCCAAGAGCATGTCGAAAGACATCAGGTGCGCGCGGATGTCTTCGTGTTCTTCTTCCAACCCGCCGACACCGGCCACATCGTCGGGCAAATCTGCCATGCCAACGAAACTGTAGTAGAACTCCGAGGAATTGCCCGGCGAGGCATAAGTTTCGCCCACGGCATGAAGATCTCCCAGCAACAGCCCCGCCTCTTCCATGGCTTCCCGGCGGGCGGCCTGTTCCGCCGTCTCGCCGGGGTCAAGGCGCCCGGCGACAGGCTCCAGCTGCCAGCAGGATGCATCCGCCCGCGCCAGCGGTCCCATGCGCATCTGTTCCACCAACAAGACCCGATCCCGGACGGGGTCGTAGGGCAGCACCAGCGTCGCATCGGCCGCGAGGAAAACCGCGCGCGTCACGGTCTCGGTCATATGACCGTCAAACCGTTGGTGCCGGAGATCGTATTCATCTATCGCAAAATAGTTGGCGTAGACCCGTCGCCGCTCGGCCACGTCGATCTTGCCTTTCAGTGTGCCGTCGCCATGTCGAGCGGCTGCCGCATTCACCTGCGACCAGGCCCGCGCCCGGATCATCGGGAACATTCCCGCGATCTCCTCGGGGGGTTTGACCCCAAAGTAACCCATGACCTCGCGGGCCGCGATCACGCTGAGCGGCCCCCAGTCGCGCGCCCAGTCGTCCAATGACCACGGCCCTCGCATTGTCCACAAACCAACGGGCGGCATATAAGCCCGCGCCGCACGACCATCTGCAAGAGTGACGTCGATCAGCACATAGCCAAAGGCTTTCTCGTAGTAGTCCAGCCGTGCGAGGTCGGCCTCCGTCACGCCGTCGGCAAGCACACCTTCGGCCTCACCCGCGGCATCCTCGGCAATGGTGGGGAACGGTCCTTCTGCAACCGCATGAATGCAGTATCCGGGCAGAGCCGCCCCGCTCAGGTCGATATGGCTGGTGTCCCCGACCACCGCTTCAATCAACGCCGGATGGCGCAGCGTGCCAAAAAAGAACAGCGGTGTCATGGGGTGGTTATCCTGCTCAGCGCCATGTCCGCCAAGCGTATTCGGTGGCGAGGCCCGACAGAACGCCGCCCGCGACCATCGTGAAGATCACAAGCGGATTGATCAAAACAAGCCCGTATTCGGCCATGAACTTCACAATCGCCAACAGCGCCTGAAACGCGTTGTTGTACCAATTGGCCATGGCCCGGTCGAACATCTGCACCGAGGAGTGAATGAACAACCCCCAGAGGACAAGCACCAGCACACCGCCAAAACCGTTGTTGATCGCGGATGCCACACCGCGCCCTGCGCGCTTGCCCATGACTGTCCACCCCACAAAGGCGCCAATCGCCGGGTTCACATAGAGAAACCACCCGAAATCAGTACTTTCCGGCATCAGCGGAATGACCTGGAATGAAACGATAAGGGCGACAATGCTAATGCAGATGGCTGCAACTAATCGGGCTGCGTCGGGCATTTATCGTTCCTTCGTACGTCCTGCGACCCTATCCCGGCCGCTTCACGGTAATCTGTGTTACATCACAGTTGGCACTTTCAAAGGTCGCAGCACAAGAGGTGAGGTAAAAATTCCACAATCGCCGGAACCGGTCGTCAAAGCCTAAAGTGCTGACCTGATCCCACTTTTCATTGAAGGTTTCATGCCAGCGGCGCAGCGTGATGGCATAGCTGCCGCCGAACTCTATGGATTGCTCAACCGCCAGACCGGCCCGACCAATCTGGTCGCGCAGCGCCGACGGGCTTGGCAGCATGCCCCCCGGAAAAATGTACTTCTGAATGAAATCGACGCCTCGCTTGTAGACCGTCCAGCGCCGGTCCGCGACGGTGATGATCTGCAAGGTCGCGTTGCGGCCCGGCTTCAGCCGGTCGCGCAGCACCTCGAAATACGTGGGCCAGTATCTTTCGCCAACGGCTTCGAACATCTCGATGCTCGCAATCCCGTCGTACAGTCCGGTTTCGTCCCGATAATCCTGCAGCTTGAAATTCACGCTCTCGGAAAGTCCCGCTTTTTCAATGCGTTCTTTGGCGTACTTAAACTGTTCTTCGGAGATGGTTAGCCCGGTCACCTTCAGACCGCGTTCCCGTGCGGCATATTCCGCGAACCCACCCCAGCCACAGCCGATCTCCAGAATATGGTCGCCGGGCTGCGCACCCATTTCATCCACCATGGATTTATACTTGGCGATCTGCGCCTTTTCCGTGCTCTCCTGCCCAGTCTCAAAGAGTGCCGAGGAATAGGTCATCGTGTCATCCAGCCAGAGCCCGTAGAATTCATTGCCCAGATCATAGTGATGGCTGATGTTGCGGCGCGCCTGTGCCTTGTGGTTGCGTTGCAGCCAAAAGCGCAGCTTTTCGAAGTTGCGCACCAGGGCCATGCCGGGGAAACCGTCGTAGATGTCTTCGTTGTCCGCGTGCACCAGATCCATGAAGGCCTGCAAATCCGGTGTCGACCACCATTCATCGAGATAGGCATCGCAGAATCCAAGATCACCCTCGCGGATCAATCGGGCGAAAAGATCGTTATTGTGCACCTGCAGTTCAGCAATCGGCCCGGGCGCCTTGCCGTCGGCCCGAAACCGCCGCCCATCAGGCAGCACGAAATCGACGCGCCCGTAGTTCATCTGCTGCGCCATGGCAAAAACACGCGAGAAGTAGCGCGGCAGGTCTTTGTGGCCGTCGGTCGTGGTGAGGATCATGGTCATTCCGCTTTTCGTGCCTGACTGTAAGATACACGCAAAAGCGCGATCAAGAGTTTCAGAAGCCTTTGTTTTCATATGCATCAAGTGCGACTTTTCGGCCCTCATCGGCTGCTACAACCGGTGCGGGATATGCCGCCTCGGGCGACAACGACCAGCGGCGCGGGATTGCGTCAAAATACGAGAGGGCATCCGGCGAGGGCTGCGACAGGCCTTCGGCAATCCAACGGCGGGTATAGTCTTCCTTGGGGTCGAATTTGTCCAGCTGGGTGACCGGGTTGAAGACGCGGAAGTAGGGCGTAGCGTCCGGGCCCGACCCCGCCGACCACTGCCACCCCATCGCATTGCTGGCCGGGTCCCAGTCGATCAGGCAGTCCTCGAACCACGTCATGCCGATCCGCCAATGGGTCATGAGGTGCTTGGTCAGGTAACTCGCCACGATCATGCGCCCGCGGTTGTGCATGCGGCCCGTCACATACATCTCCCGCATCGCCGCATCCACGAACCGCAGCCCGGTGCGCCCCTGTTTCCAGCGCTGAACGGCCTCCGTGTCGGCGTCTTCGCGCCACGGAAAGGCATCCCAATCCTCTTTCCAATTGTCCGTCAGGATGCGGGGCGTGTGATGCATCAGGTGATAGGCAAACTCGCGCCAGACCAGCTCCTTGAGGAAGGTCTCCGCGCCGGTCTTGCCCTCCTGCCGCGCGCGCAGGCCCGCATGCCAGCATTGATGCGGGCTGATCTCGCCCAGGGCGAGATTTTCCGACAGCCCGGAGGTGCCGTCGACACCCGGCAGGTTCCGGGTGGTGTCATAGTCGGCGACGATATCCTCGATGAAGGTGCCAAGCCGCTCTTGTGCAGCGGCTTCGCCCAGCCGCACATGCGGGCGAACTACATCGGCGCCACGGTTCATCGCCGCCCCCAGGTCCCAATCCTCCACGGCGTCGCTTTCGGGCCAATTCTCTGGCGCGGCAAGCTGTGCTGGGGCCTCCAGCGGCGGCTCCACATCGCGGGTTTTCACCATGTTCCAGAACGGGGTGTAGACCTTGTAGAAACCGCCTGTCTTGGTCTCGACCCTCCAGGGTTCGAACATCAGGTGGCCGCCGAATGACCGTGCCTCCACCCCCTGCTCTTTCAGGGCGGATTTCACGCGCGTGTCCCGCGCCACCGCGTCGGGATCGTAAAGCCGCGTCCAATAGACCGCACTGGCCCCCGTCTCCTCGAAAAGCGCCTGCAGCGCCTCAAGCGCCGGGCCGCGCCGCAGGATCATCCGGCTGCCCTTGTCGGCAAGCGCGTGACCGAAGGCCTCCAGACCCAGCCCCAGACGCCACTTGGGGGCTGCGCCCAGCTCGGCAACGGCTTCATCGTGGATGAAAACGGGTATCACGGGCCGTCCGGTGGAACATGCTGCGTGCAGGGCCGGGTGATCGCTCAGCCGGAAATCCCGGCGAAACCAGACAAGAACAGGAGATGAGCTCACAGAGCGAAGCCTTTGCAATTCATTTCAAAAGCTACGCAAGTCCCCTCGCTTTGGATCACCGGCAAAGGTCACAGAACCGCGTCAAGCGCATTTAAAAGCTGATCGACCTCACCGGAGGTTGTATAATGGGTGAAACTGAGGCGCAGGACACCCAGTTCGCTGTCCACACCCATGGCATCCAGAGCCCGCCCGGCGTAGAAATCACCACCGCCCGCCATGACGCCATGGGCGGCCAGCGCCTCTGCCACGGCCTCCCCCGGACGCGTTAGCGCCAGTGCAACGGTGGGTGCACGCCCGGAGGCCTCTTTCGGCCCGATCAGCCGCACGGAATTGCGGGCCTTCACAGCGTCCAGCAGCGGCGTCAGCAGCACCTCTTCATGCGAACGCATCAGATCGTGCACCGCTCGGCCCCGCTCCTTGGGGTTCGCGTCGGTCGCGAAATGATGCGCATGTAGCGTATCTACATAATCCGCCATGCCCACACAGGCGGCAATCTGTGCATGATCAGGCCCGGCGGGCGTGAAGCGTTTGTACAGCGCATCGCCATTGAAGTGGTGCGCCTGATTGGGCAGCAAGTCGCCCAATGTCCGTCGGATCACCATCAGCCCTTGATGCGGCCCATAGGTTTTGTACGCGGAAAAGAGATAAATATCGGGGCCCAGCGCGCCCACATCCGGGAAGCCATGCGGTGCATAGGACACACCGTCCACGCAGGTAAAGGCCCCGGCGGCATGGGCCAGCGCAGTGATCTCCGTGACCGGATTGATCTCTCCCACCACGTTGGAACAATGCGGAAAACAGACCAGCCGGACGGTGTCATCCAGCAGATCCTCCAGATCCTCCGGGTCCAGATGCCCGGTCTCCGGGTTCAGCTGCCATTCACGGATTTCAATCCCCCGCGCAGACAGTCTGCGCCACGGGCCGGAGTTAGCCTCGTGATCCTGATTGGTAACCACGATCGCCTCGCCCGGCTGCATCATTTCGGCAAAGGCCTGCGCAAGTACGTAAGTGTTTTGCGTGGTCGAGGGACCAAAGCTCAGCTCGTCTGTCTCCACGCCCAGTATTGCGGCCATACGGGCGCGCGCCTCGTCCATCTCCGCCCCGCCCAGCTGGCTGGCCGGATAGGGCGCATAGGGCTGCACCTTGCGTTCGGTGTAGAAACGCGTCAGTCGGTCAATCACCGGCGCACAGGTATAGGACCCACCCGCGTTTTCGAAAAAGGCCTGCCCCTGAAGCGATGGCACGTCAAAGGCCGGAAACTGGCTGCGTACGAAGTCTGTATCTAGTTTCATGCCCGCACCGTCCATCCTGTAGCGCAGCAGGTCAAGAACCCAAATTGCCCGGACGCCACGTCAAGCAAGCAGGGCATTGGTCGTTTCCAAACCAGAAGTGTCGCTGAATTGACACCGGTCCCATTATTCCTTTGTCACAGTCCCCGAACGCGTGGCATGCTCACCCGTACCAAATGACTGGCGACTGCGCCTGACGAAACGTTTGGCGCATTCTCGACATCCGCTGGTCTGACCCCGATACCGGCCCGCACAGACGGCCGGATCGCAACAGAGAGAAAACCTATGTCTGTCAAACCGCCGTTTACGGAGCTTGAGATCAACACTCAGGACTCCGGTTTCTACGAAGGCTACAGCCTTCCGATCGCATTGATCTCAAAAGTCGGGATGGTGCTTCTGGTCCTCTGGGCCCTGGTCTTTCCTGCGGGCGCGGGGGCGATGCTGTCACAGATCAACGGCACGTTGCTGAACTCCTTTAACACCTTCTACATCATTTCGGTCGGTGCTTTCGCGTTCTTCCTGATCATCATCGCGCTGATCCCCTCGACCGGAAGCCGGGTGCTTGGCATACAGGGACAGAAGCCCGAGTTCAGTAACTTCAGCTGGTTCTCGATGATGTTCGGCGCCGGTCTGGGTGTCGGTCTGATGACTTTTGCAACGGCGGAACCCCTTGGCCTCTGGGGATCGAACCCCGTTGTTGTTGCAGGGGACGTATCCGGCAATACGCCCGAGGCACTGACCAGCACCTACCGTTACACCTTCCTGCACTACGGGTTTCACGCTTGGGCAATTTACGTGGTCACCGGGTTGAGCCTTGCCTATTACGCCTACACCCGCGGCATGCCGCTGACAATCCGCTCCGCTCTGACGCCTCTGATCGGGCGTTTTGCCAATGGATTCTTCGGGCACATCATCGACGTTCTTGGCGTGGTTGCGACGATCCTCGGCGTGTCTGTGACCATCGGTTTCGGTGTCAGTCAGCTTGTCGACGGTGTCTATGCGATTACCGGAGCGGAGTGGATGATGGATACAAGCGGTGAGACCCCGCAAGCCACCAAGACCGGTCTGATTGCAGCGCTTGTGGTGATCATGGGCATGTCGATCATTTCAGCCGTATCGGGAGTCGGACGTGGGGTGAAATACCTGTCGAACCTGAACCTCGTGCTGTCGCTGATCCTGCTGCTGACCTTCATCATCTTCGGCTCCTTCCTCTTTGCGATGACCACCTATGTCACGGCGCTGATCGACTACCTGATCGCCTTCGTGAACCTCAGTTTTGAGGCCTACGCACCGCTGAGCCAGGAGGCTTTTGCAGCCGTTGCGCCTGCCTCCGTGCAGGCCCTGCCTGCAGAGGAACTGGGCGCGGTCTACGCCGGAGCCACGAACCCCTGGGGCAGCCTTGACGGCTTCACCGGCGGTCTGGAGGGCGCAGCAGCCAGCCTGCCCGCTGCCGACCTTGCCGCAGCCTATGACGCAGGCGATCAGGGGCGCCTCTTCGGCTGGCAGGCCGGGTGGACCACCTTCTACTGGGCCTGGTGGATCGCCTTCTCGCCCTTCGTAGGTCTCTTCCTCGCACGCATCTCCCGGGGCCGTACAGTGCGTGAATTCGTGCTCGGCGCGGTGATTGCTCCTGCGCTGGTGTGTTTTGCCTGGATGACCATTCTGGGCGGCACCGCCATTGACCTGGAGATCACCGGCGGCGCAGATGGCGCGATCATTGCCGCCTCCAACTCCGCGAAACTCTTCGTGACGCTGGAACAGATGCTCTCGGGCGGTCTACTTCAGGGGCTGGTGATCATGTGCGTGGTTCTGATCATGACTTTCCTAGTGACCTCTGCGGATTCCGGCATACTGGTGATGAACACCATCATGTCTGGCGGCGCCGAGGAAACCGGTGTCAAGCACCGCATCATCTGGGGTGTGATCCTCACGCTGGTGATCGGCACGCTGCTGTTGGCGGGCGGTGGCGGTCTCTCCGCCTTGCAGAACGCCATGATCATCGGCGCCCTGCCCTTTACCATGGTGATGGTGCTGATGGTGCTGTCGCTAATCAAGGCGCTCTTTAACGATGGCCGTCGCGAGAAAGCTGGCATTGCCGTAAGCGATCCGGATCCACAACCGGCAGAATAAAACTCTACAAAACAACGAAAAGGCGCCCACCCCGGGCGCCTTTTTTAGTTACTGTTCGATGGGAACCGGAGCACTAACGGCATTCGGCGACCTATTCCAAAATTGTGAAACCTATATCGCAAGGATCATCTGAACACGATCTTCGATATCTTCCATCAGGCTCTCGCCAGACCACCCGGCCCGCCCGCGAAACACGAATCCCTGCCGCATGTCATACATGAGCCGTCCCCGCAGCCGTGACGGGAAATCCGCGGGTAGAACGCCCCTTTGCTTTTCCAGATCAAAGCGCTGCGCAAGGCGAAGATCGGTGCCGTCGATCGCCTTTTCCATGCGCTCGTCAACGCCTTCCACCTGCCCGACACTGGTAGAGACACAAGAGGCAAGAAAGCAACCGCGCGTGCCGTCCTCAGGATCCGTGGCAGAGGAGATAACGCTGGTCAGAAAACCACGCACCGCCTTTTCGATATCGGGTTCCGCCTCGAACGCAACGATGGGCGCGCAGGCATCGACGTCCGCATAGCGATCTATCGTCTTCAAATAGAGCGCGCGCTTGTCCCCGAAGGCCGCGTAGAGGCTCGGCCCGCTGATCCCCATCGCCCTGGTCAGGTCTTTCATCGACGCGCCGTCATACCCTTTTGCCCAGAATACGTTCATCGCCGCCATAAGCGCGTCGTTTTCATCAAAGCCACGCGGTCGTCCAATTCTTTTTGTATCGTTCATAATATAACTCTTGACGGTTTGCTTTTCATATATCTATATCGTTCGTTATAAATTCCAAAGCAAGGCCTCATCCCGCCTTCCCTAAATGCACAGAAAGACGCCATGACCAAAGACACAAAAGTCACTGCCATCCGTGAAACCATCGAGGCGCTGATCGTCGCCGGCACGACATCCGACCTGAGAGGATTGGACAGAATTTACCACCACGACATGAAAATCCACATGATAGATACGGATAACAACCTGATTCAGCACGACAAAGACGGGTTCATCTCGATGTTGAAAGCGATGAATGACGACGCCACCGGACACCCGAACACCTGGGCCGAGTACCACGATATCGAAGCGTCGGGAAACGTCGGCCATGTGCTGATCACGCGCAAGGTAGATCTCGGAGGCGCCGACCGGATTCTTGTGCTGAGCATTGATCTTTTGTTTGAGGATGATCGCTGGCAAGTGACCCGCGAGGTCATTTTTGCCCGTCCCGATCCCGTCTCAGCCGCCGCCTGATCACGCCCGATCGAACATCTCGAGGAACAGAACAGATGAAGAAAATCACCCTTCTTGCAGCATTGAGCATAGCACCCGGTCTGGCACTTGCCGAAACGCCTGCGGATTCGGCACTCTCAAGCCTGACAGCCCTCAACAATACCTTCAACGCGTCAGCCGCAAGTTCTGATGCGGACGCACTGGTCAGCCTCTACGCAGAAGACACACTCTGGATTGCGCAAGGTGCGCCCGTCCGCCATGGCCTTGCCGGGCCACGCGAACTCTTTGACTTTGTGACGGAGAACGCAGGCAGGGTCACCCACACCATCGACCACCTTTTTGTTTCCGAAGATGCAACTCTCGCAGTCATGATCGGATCAGTCGAAGCCGTGATTGAAACTGCGGGGATGGACGCAACAGGCACCTATCTCTTCGTGCTGCAACCCGAAGACGACGGCTGGAAAATTATCACCGACATGTGGCACCAGCACACAGAGTAAACCCGCACCCGTGCACCGGCAATCCGGCAGAGGTGGCACGGTCAGTGACCACCTCCTGCCTTTTGGAACCTGCTTAAGCGTTTACATCCACAACCACCCGGCCCTTGACCTGCCCTTTCAGGATATCCGCACCCAGCTGCGGCAAATCCCCAAGCGTTGCCGGGTGCACCATGGCCTCCAGCTTGTCCATGGGCAGATCAGACGCGATGCGCTTCCAGGCCCGCACCCTGTTTTCATAAGGCTGCATGACGGAATCAATGCCGAGCAGGTTTACGCCACGCAGCAGAAAAGGGATCACTGTCGCAGGCAGGCCAGCACCGCCAGCCAGGCCCACAGCCGAAACGGACGTGCCGTATTTCATCTGCCCCAGAACCCGTGCAAGCATCGCACCTCCAACCGCGTCCACACAACCCGCCCAGGTTTCCGCCTCAAGCGGTCGTTTGACGGTCTCGTTGATCTCTTCCCGTGCCACGATCTGCGTTGCCCCTAGCTCCTTAAGGTAATCGGCTGTTTCAGGGCGCCCTGTCACACCGGCGACATCATGCCCCAGATAGGCCAGAATCGCCGTAGCTACCGACCCGACACCCCCGGCGGCACCCGTCACCAGCACCGGGCCATCACCCACTGTCAGCCCATGATCTTCCAACGCCATCACTGCGAGCATTGCAGTAAACCCGGCGGTTCCCACAGCCATGGCCTTGCGTGTATCCAGCCCATCAGGCAGCGGCACCAGCCAGTCCCCCCTGACCCGCGCCTTTTGCGCGTAGCCGCCCCAATGCGCCTCACCGACACGCCAGCCAGTCAGCACCACCTTGTCACCCGGCGCATAGCGATCATCGTCCGAGGCCTCGACGGTCCCGGCAAAATCGATCCCCGGCACATGCGGATAATTGCGCACCAGCCCGCCCCCCGGTCCGATGCAAAGCCCGTCCTTGTAGTTCACCGTCGAGTATTCGACGGCAACCGTCACATCCCCCGCCGGCAGTTGATCTTCACCGATCTCCTGCACAGCCGCCGATGTCTTGCCGCTTTCCTCATCCTTGCTCACCACAAGTGCCTTGAACATCTCACATCTCCCAATCCGGGGGCACGCCCCTGCTTCATTGTTCTCCAAATATGCATGCACAAGCGATCCGCCAGCGCATGCCTGTCGTCAGGCCCAGAATCCGGGCTGCACCACGGCCTTGCGCATGCCATCCGGCGTCTCCACCTCCAGCTCCGTGCCACTGTCCCAGTGGGTCATGCGCACCATGCCAATGGCCACATTGGTCTCAAAATCCGGGCTCCACGCGGCCGAGGTGACCTGTCCCACGCGCCGACCACCGCCAAAAAGCGGCCAGACCCGGTCACAGCCCGGCACCGGATCACCCTCAATGGCAATCGCCTGCACCTGCTGCACCGGCCCCTCTTTGGCCACGCGCAAAAGCGCGTCGCGGCCGATACAGCCAATGGCCGTCTGCGTGTCACAGAACCGCCCCAGCCCGCATTCATGCGGCGTATTGTCGTCGGTCATATCATTACCATAGCTCAGAAGCCCGCCCTCGATCCGTTCGATGGCATTTGGGCAGCCCGCCCGTACGTTCAGGTCTTCGCCCGCCTTGAAAAGCGCGTTCCACAGTGGCATGCCCAGATCGCCGCCCTCCACGTAAATCTCGAAGCCCCCCTGTTTCGAATAGCCCGAGCGCGCAATCGCCAGTTCGCGCCCCTCAAACTCAAAGAGGCCAAAGCGAAAGAAACGCACGTCGCGGATGCTCTCGCCAAAGACCCGCGCCATCAAATCCTCCGCCTTCGGCCCCTGCACCGCCAGCGGGCTCACATCCGGCTCGTCGATCAGCACATCCAGCCGCCAGCCATTGGCAATCCCTTTGACCCAGAGCAGCAAATCACTGTCGGCAATGGAAATCCACCAACGGTCCTCGGCCAGTTTCACCGCTACCGGGTCGTTGAGCATGCCGCCCGTCTCATCGACAATCGGCACGTAAAAACACCGCCCCGGCAACATGCCCCTCAGATCGCGCGGCGTCAGCATCTGCATCAACCGCGCCGCATCGGGCCCGCGCAACTCCACCTGCCGCTCGGCGGAGACATCCCAGACCTGCACGTTGTTCTTCAGGTGGTGGTAATCCGCCTCGACGCTCTCGAAGACCGTGGGCAGCAGCATGTGGTTGTAGATCGTATAGGCCTTGACGCCCGCCGCCTCGACACCGGCGGAAAAGGGCGTACGGCGCAGCCGCCGCGACGGAGAGATCAGCGCCATCTCAGGCATCCTCTGGCATGAAGGGAATGTCGGTGTCGTCGGTCTTCACCCCAAGTGCCGTCAAGGCCCCGTGCACCTGTCCACGGTGATGGGTCTGGTGGTTGAAGAAATGCACCACGCAGAGCGCATAAGACTTCGACATCTCACGCCCCGCAGCACCCGACCACCAGGTCAGATCTCCATCGAACGCCTCATCGGCGACACCCGCGGCCCAACGGGTGATACGCGCATCCACAGCAGGGCGCTCTGCCATGAGTTCGGGCCAGGCATAGGCGTTGTCCGTCTCATTCAAGGGCTTTGACGGCCCCTCACCCCCATCAAAGCGCGACATCCACATCAAGTCGCCCCACATCAGATGGCTGAGCGTGGCCCGGATCGACCCCCAGAACAGCCCCCGGTCGGCCTCCCGCGCCTCATCGCTCAACGACTCGACCGCCGCGAACATCCACCGGTTCTGCCAGGCGTTGTAGCGCGCCATCATCTGCGCATAGGTCGGGTCGATCACGGCTTGGGGCCTTTCCAGTCAATCGGGCAGATCTCGGCCGATTTTCCGCCGAAATCCCACACCCGGCCATAATCGCGCACCCGGCTTTTCAGCCCTGTGGCCGCGATGATGTCGGGACCCATCCAGTACTTCGAATTGCTCACCATCACCGGATGTTCCGGGTCCTTGCCGGCCACCATCTCGATCTCGCCCTGTATCTTGCGCCCGATCATGATCGACCGGCGATTGCCCTCGCGCACGATCTCGACGGGCGCGCGTTCCGCGCCGATGATCTCGCTCACCAGCATCGTAAAGAGCCCCGTGGTGCCGCCCGCCGCACCCGAGAAAATCTGCAGAATCCCATTGTACGCCTTGCCGGTCGCCCGCTCATCGACATAGGCGGCCACTTTCCAGTTCCCCTCGCCCATACGCCCCGGTATGTCCACGAGCAGCCCGATGTTCAGCCCGCCAAGGTCCTCACCCTCATAGTGCCCTTCATCAATGGCAATCGCCATCCAGGCGTGGCAATGCCCTTCGGTGGGCGGATGTGCACCCAGGCTGACCACGCAGGGGCAAAACACCGTGCAGGAGCAGTTCAGAAACAGCTCGCCCTTGATCGCCCATTCGGTGGGGCTGGTCTGCCGTCGCTTTGGGTTCGGCATCCGCTGGTCGATGCGCTGCGAAATCGGCAAACGATCCGCATCCGCCTTCCTGTTCTTGGCCATTCTCTATCCTCCCACGATCACCCAAAAACCTGCCGCACAGAGCAGCACACCCATGGGTTTTGTTACATAATGCCCGATCTGAGGCAGCTTCTCGATCACCATGAACAGGGTCGCCAGCCCCATCCACGCCAGGTTCATCACGCCGCCGACAAACCCCAGCGACATGAACCCCCAGCAGCAGCCGACGCAAAACGCGCCCAGCCCCAGTCCCATGCGCAACCCGCCCGCAAACCCGGTGCGCCAATGTCCGAGGAAGTACATCGCCGGTGCATGGCACACTCCATGGCAGATTTCCTTGGCCCGCGTGAACTGGAACGCCCCCACGGCCAGCAGCAATCCGCCGGCGACCCACGGGCTGCGCGCGATGCCCAGCATGTCCACCACACCGCCAAAGAGCAGCACCAGTTGCGCGCCGGTGATCACGGCGGCAAAGACGACCCAGACAATGAAATACCCCAACAGCACGCCCAGCCAGCCCGCGCGCGTTCCATTGGCACTGACCATCAGGTCCTCATAGGCCCGCAGCGTCGGCACCAGCGTCGGCAGCATCATCGCCGCCATCATGATCGCCCACATCCAAAAGAGCGGCCCGAAATTCGCCATCGGCATATACATGGGCATCCGCGGATCCATCGCGGCCATCGCCTGCCCCTGCGGCCCCGGACGGCCCAGCAGGTCCAGATCCATATCGACGCTCATCAAGTACATCACCCACCACGCCGCCAGAATGGCGGCGAAAAAGCCCAGCCAGAGGGTGGTGCGCAGGGTGGCGTGCATGAGTCGTCTTGTCTCCTTGCGATTCAAATGCCAGACAATTAGAACCCGGGCAAACATTAAATGTAAGACATATGAAAATCGATCCCGATAACCCCGCCGACCTCTCCGCGCAGATCGCCGCCGCAATCCGCGATGCGATCATTTCGGGCGGGTTGATCGTTGATGAACGCCTGCCCTCAGAGGCAGAGCTGGCCGAGCAATTCGACGTCTCCCGCCCGACGGTGCGCGAGGCGCTGAAACGGCTGGCGGCGCAGTCGCTGATCCGGACCCAGAGGGGGGCCACGGGTGGCGCGTTTGTGAACCGGCTGAGCTTTGAGGCAGCACAGCCTCAGCAGATCACCACCTCGACGCTGCTGCTCAGCATGAACGCGGTCAGCTTCGAGACCGCCTGCGAGGCGCGCTATGCGCTGGAGCGCGCCTGTGCGCCGCTCGCCGCCGCGCGCCGCACCCCTGACCATCTGGCGACTATGCGCGCCGAGATTCACCGCCAATCACAACCGGGCCTGACGGATGAAGCCTTCTGTGCCTCTGATGTGGCCTTTCACCGCGCGCTGGTCGATGGCGCGGGCAACCCGGTGTTGTCGTATCAACTGGCAGGTGCGGTCGAGGCGATGCAGCCGCTGATGAACATGATCACCTTCACCGCCCGCGACCGCGCCCGTATCATCGCACTGCACACCGACATCGCCGATGCAGTTGAAGCTGGTGACGGCGCGACAACGCTGGCCGCCCTGACCGCACTGGAAACCGAAACCCAGGACCTGGCGCAAAGCGTCTTTGCGGCCCGCGCGGCACGCAGCTGACGCCGATACGCCGGAACCCGCCGCTCGGATACGTCAAGCCCGCAGATTTACGCCGCCGCCACGCCAGCCTGTTTCAAACAGGTATATCTGACCCTACCTGTGATTGAACGCCGCCCCCGCGGCCGCCGTAATTGAGACAGGTGCACAGATGATCACACTCGACTTCACCACCCCGATTTCAGACCCAAGGCGCAGCGCCTTTGCCCGTGCCGCCGACCGCTGGGACGCGATCATCGACACTGCCTTCGAACCCATCCAGTTTGAGGGCCGCCAACTCGACGGTTTGCTCATAGAAGTCTCCATCGCCCCCATCGACGGGCCGGAAGGCGTGCTGGGTCAGGCCGGGCCGACCGCCCTGCGTCCGGGATCGGAACTGCCGGTGGCAGGCATCATGCAGTTCGACACCGCCGACGTCGAACGGCTTGAGACAAACGCCAGTTTCGAGGACGTGGTGCTGCATGAGATGGCACATGTGCTTGGGTTCGGCACGCTCTGGACGCGCGCGGGACTGGTGGAGGCCAGCGGCACAAATGACCCACGATTCACCGGGTCCGAGGCGATCCGCGAGTACCAGACGCTTGGCGGCACGGGTGCGGCCGTGCCCATTGCCAATACTGGCGGTGCAGGCACCCGCGAAGGCCACTGGCGCGAGCTGGTGTTTGGCGATGAATTGCTGACTGGTTTTCTCTCTGGCGCTCAGCGTCCGATCAGCCGCCTCTCCATCGCCTCCTTCCAGGATCTGGGCTACGACGTCGACCTCAGCGCCGCCGACGCCTACACCCTGCCCGATTTCCGTGCCCTGGCCGAGATGGGGATCACCGAAGCCGTGCGCATCTGCGATCTCTGTCGCATGGGACGCCCGGAGCCGGTGGTGCTGCCGTAACATCTTGCCAAGGGGCCGTGCCCCGCTAGGTCTGGCATCATGACCGATATCGTGAACATCACTGCCAGCTTGCTGACGATTGCCTTCGGGCTCTTTGGATTTGTCGCCCCGCGCTACACCGCCGCCGCGCTTGACCTCGCACCGACCACCAGCACCATGGGGCTGAGCGAGATGCGTGCCTCCGTGGGCGGACTCTTTGTGGTGGCGGGACTTGCAGCACTCTGGCTGGATGACCCGGTGGCCTACGCGACGATCGGTTTCGCTTTCCTCGGTGCCGCTATCGGGCGCGGCCTGTCGCTGATCTTTGACGACCCACCGCGCCGCAAGGTGCTGGTCTTTGGCGGGATCGAGGTCGCTCTTGCCGTGGCCTTCCTGCTCGCCAATCCGATCTGAGATTGCGCAGACAGGCGCCTGCCGTTCGATTGCAGACCGCAAATCACTTGATGTGGGATTTACGACTAACTTTAGAAAGCGGGCATGACCTTCTGAATTTATTTAAAAATTGACCGTTTGCGCGGCAAGGCTGCCATCTTCCAACCCTACGGCTTGCCTCTTGAGATTTGCCGTCAATACGCCTATATCTGCGATGTCCCTCGGGACTATGGACATAAACGCGCTCGTAATAAGCGGATCGGACCCGGGGGCGGTACCCGGCGACTCCACCACCATCCTTCATTTGGGGATCATGGGGTCGAAACAGGATCGACGAACGTCTAAAGGGGTTTGCTTTGTCTCGGCTGTCTGCCACCGTTATCGGCGAAACATGTACAATTGCAAATGACAATCGTGCTCCAGTAGCAATGGCCGCGTAAGCGACCTGAGATACTGAAACCTAACTCCTTGCGTTTAGCGACGTAAGGCGGGGTTCGCAGGCACCTGGCAACAGAAGCCTGCACTACTCTTCTCTCTCAATTCACTGGGTTTCGCCAAGCGTTAAGGGTTCCTCAACGCGCGATGGGTACATTGGTATCAGAAGAACTCGAGGCCATGTCGTGACCAAAGCCGACATTCTGAAAAACTGGTACAAGGCCGTCTGGGAAGAGGGTCAGTTCGATGTTGTCGACGACTATTTCGTGCAGGAGTCGCACGACCAGTACATCGTCCAGAACCTCGGGATAGAGCCGTCGGAAATTCGCGAATGGGTCTCTGTGCTGCGCAGTTTCGTGACCGACATCCGGGTCGACATGGTGCATTCTATTGAGGAAGGCGATTGGCTCAGCGCCATGCTGGAGATCAACTGCCGCACCGTTGCAACCCACAAACCTGTCAAGGTCTATCAGCAGATCATGCTGCGGTTCGACGGTGATCGCAAAGCGGAAAGCTATCCCTGCTTCGACTTCATCCGCTTCTTTGAACAGCTCGGACAATTGCCGGAAAACACCCATGCACTGTTGCTGGGTGGCACTGTTCTACGCTGAAAATTCCACATTGACCTGACATCTTGATCCGTGGCACCCCTGCGATATGGGGAGTTCGCGATCGCCCCGTGAGGCTCAGGCCCAAGTATCGCATCCTGTTGACGTACCAAAAGGATGCTTTTCATGGCGCAATTCGCCTCTATTTCCCCGACTTCTCTCATGCGTCTCATCGGCACACCGCAGGCCCCTGTCGTGATCGACGTCTGCATCGATGACGATTTTCAGGACGACCCGTATCTGGTGCCCACGGCGCGGCGGTGTCCGCACAAGGAGGTGGACGCACTGGCGCCGGATCTCATCGGCAAACGGGTGATTGTGATCTGCCAGAAAGGCCTCAAGCTCAGCCATGGGGCCGCCGCCGTCCTGCGTTCGCGGGGCGTCCCCGCCCAAGTGCTGGAAGGCGGTAACCAGGGCTGGCACGCTGCGGGGTTGCCACGGGTGCCCGCTGCGGCCCTCCCCACGCTCAGCACGGGCAGTCGCTGGGTCACCCGCTGGCGTCCCAAGATCGACCGCATCGCCTGCCCCTGGCTGATCCGCCGTTTTGTCGACCCGCAGGCCGAATTTCTCTTTGTGCCCCCGTCCGAGGTCACAGCCGTCGCCGAGAAATTCGAGGCCACCGCCTTCGACATTGTCGGCGCGCGCTGGAGCCATGACGGCCCGCGCTGCACCTTCGATATGATGTGCACAGGCTTCGGCCTGAGCACGCCCGCGCTGGAAAAGATGGCTGAGGTCATACGCGCGGCGGACACCAATAGGCTGTCGCAGGTGCCCGAGGCCGCCGGGCTGCTGGCCCTGTCCATCGGTCTGTCGCGCGGGTTTCGCGATGATCTGGCGCAGTTGGAGGCAGGCATGGCGCTTTATGACGCGCTCTACCGCTGGGCGCGCGATGGCCAGAGCGAAACCCACGACTGGCAGCGAGAGGCGGCGCAATGACCCCGCCCGACACGGGCGCGTTGCTGCGCGCCTTCGGGCGCATCGGCCTGCTGTCCTTCGGCGGCCCCGCCGCACAAATTGCGCTGATGCACCGGGAGTTGGTTGAAGAGCGTGGCTGGCTGACCGAAGACGGATTCCTGCGGGCGCTGTCTCTGTGCATGCTGCTGCCGGGACCGGAAGCGATGCAGCTTGCCACCTACGCAGGGTGGCGATTGCGGGGTACGCTGGGGGGCCTGATCGCAGGGCTTCTCTTTGTGCTGCCGGGCGCGCTGGTGATCCTGTTGCTCGCCCTGGGATATGCGCTCTACGGTCAGGTGCCTCTGGTGCAGGCGGCCTTTGCAGGTATCAAGGCCGCCGTCATCATCATTGTTCTGCAAGCCCTGCTTAAAGTGGCGCGCAAGGCCCTGACCACAGGCAGCGCCATGGTGCTCGCCGGGGCCGCGTTTCTGGCCCTCTTTGCCCTCGGCCTGCCCTTTCCCCTGATCATCCTGCTGGCGGCCCTCTACGGTGCCGCGACACAAAACGGCACGCCACCCGAGACAGAGGTGGTGCCCTCTGCACGGCCGCGCAGCCTGCAAACAGTTGCTATCTGGGGCACCCTCTGGGCGCTGCCAGTGTTGGCGGTCTGGCTCGCGGATCAGGTATTCCTGACGCAGATCGCGCTCTTTTTCTCGAAACTGGCCGTGGTGACCTTTGGCGGGGCCTATGCGGTGCTGGCCTATATGACACAGACCGTGGTGCAGGACTACGGCTGGATCACCACCCCGCAGATGATCGACGCGCTCGGGCTTGCCGAAACGACACCCGGTCCATTGATTCTGGTGACCGAATTCGTGGCGCTGCTGGCGGGATACGCGCAGGGCGGGATCGGCATGGCCATCGCCGCCGGAGCCTTGACGCTCTGGGTCACCTTCACACCCTGCTTTTTGTGGATTTTCCTGGCGGGCCCCTATCTCGACCTGATCGCAACCAAGCCCCGCCTCTCCGCAGCGCTCGCCGCCATCACCGCCGCCGTCGTCGGGGTAATCCTGAACCTCGCGGTCTGGTTTGCGATCCACGTGCTGTTTGAAGGGGTCGGAACGTCGGACTGGCACGCAGCACCGGTGCCGGAATTTGCCTCCCTGAACATCTCTGCTCTGATCCTGACCATCCTGGCGGCGGGGCTGCTCCTCGGTCTCAAACGCGGAATGGTCGAAACGCTGGCACTCATGGCGCTGGCAGGCCTTCTTTTCAGCGCTTTCTGAGCGGCGCCCTAATTCCGCATGCACCCTCTTTCCTCTGCGCGGGAATCGGCTATGATTTAAGTTAACATCCCGTACAGCTCAGAGGATCACGATGGGCCGCAGCATTGATTATGGCAACCTGATGCATGAGGCCATGCGCGGCCTCATCCGTAAAGTGCTGCAAGATGTGTCTGACAACGGCTTGCCCGGCGCGCATCATTTCTTCATCACCTTCGACACCAGCCATCCAGATGCGGAACTGGCCGACTGGCTGTCGGATCGCTACCCCGGTGAGATGACCGTGGTGATGCAGCACTGGTATGACAAGCTGGACGTGGCCGATGACGGGTTTTCCGTCACGCTGAACTTCGGAGATGCGCCGGAGCCGCTTTATATCCCCTATGACGCGATCAAGACCTTTGTTGATCCGTCGGTCGAGTTTGGCCTGCGTTTCGAGACCCAGGGCGAGGAGGAGGACACACCCTCTGCGCCCGATCTGGCCGCGGCTCCCCTGCCCGCCGTCAAGCCGGACGACAAGCTGCCGGTGAAAGCTGAAGAAGAGAAAATCGAGAAGAAACCGCAGGATGCGGAGATCGTCTCTCTCGACAGCTTCCGTAAATAGGCGTTACTGCTTTTCCAGAAACGTGGCCACGGTGCGCTGGATTTCTCCATTCCGCACGCTTTTGTAGTCGAGATCGAGCCCGCCAACCGCCAGCGTACGGTTGAATTGCTGGATCTCATAGCCGCCGTCCTCTGCGACGAAAAGCGAATAGACGCTCAGCGTGTCCCCGTCGATCCGGCTCCAGACGTAAGGCTCGCCCTTCATTGGATCCAGTTGCACGTCATGGCCGAAGACATTGCGTTTCATGGCGGAGGCATAGACGTCACCGCGATCCGAAGGCACGAATTCGATCTTGTAGGACTTGTCCTTGGTGGAGCCGTCGGGCCGGTATGTCGTGGAGGTCCAGGCGACAGAGAAACCCGCCTTGGTTTCCGAGATTTCGACGCTCATATCGCGCTTTTGCGAGCTGCCGTCCGCCAGGGAGACTTTGGCAGAGCCATAGTAGCTGCCGACAAACCGTTCAATGTCGGCCTGTGCAGCCACCGCCATGCTGAGCAGGACCAAGGCTGCCAGGAACCGCGCACAAAGCCACAAAGACGGTTGGTACACAGCTCTCATCAGGATAGTCCTTTTGTCAACGCACAGCGACGATACGGCAGAAACGCCGCGACTTCCCCTTAATAGATAACATTCTTCTGCGTCTATTCAACGGCCATCGGCGTCGGGCGAGCGGTAAAGCGATCACAAGAATTTGCGCAAGCCCCCCCTGCGGCGGCATCTGCCCGTTGCACCGCGCCACCGGCAAGGCTACACCGCATGTAGCGTAATTTCAGGGAAGATATCATGGCGCAGACCCGCACAGAAACCGACAGTTTTGGCCCTTTGGAGGTACCTTCCGACAAATACTGGGGCGCACAGACGCAGCGGTCGATCATGAATTTTCCCATCGGGTGGGAGAAACAGCCTGTCGCCGTGGTACGTGCGCTGGGGGTGATCAAAAAGGCCTGCGCGCAGGCCAATATCGAGCTGGGCAAGCTGGACGCAGATCGGGGCAACGCGATTGTGCAGGCGGCAGGCGAAGTGGTCGCGGGCAAATTCGACGACAACTTCCCGCTGGTGGTCTGGCAGACGGGCTCGGGTACACAGTCGAACATGAATGCCAATGAGGTGATCGCCAACCGCGCCATCGAAATTCTGGGTGGGCAGATCGGCTCCAAGGACCCGGTGCACCCGAACGATCACTGCAACATGGGGCAATCCTCGAACGACACCTTCCCCACCGCCATGCACATCTCCACCGCGATGACCGCGCGGGACGTGCTGCTGCCGGGGCTGGAAAAGCTGCACGGTGCCCTGCAGGCCAAGGTTGAGGAATTCGATGGCATCATCAAGATCGGGCGCACCCATACGCAGGACGCGACGCCGCTGACGCTGAGCCAGGAGTTTTCCGGCTATACCCATCAGGTTGCCATGGGCATCCAGCGGGTGAAAGACGCGCTGGGTCGCATTTACGAGCTGGCACAGGGCGGCACCGCTGTGGGCACCGGGCTGAACACCACCAAGGGCTGGGACGTGACCGTGGCCGCCAACATGGCCGAGATCACCGGCCTGCCCTTCGTGACCGCGCCCAACAAGTTCGAAGCGCTGGCGGCTCATGACGCGATGGTGGAGATTTCCGGCGCGTTGAAGACCGTGGCGGCCTCCCTCTTCAAGATCGCCAACGACATTCGCCTGCTCGGCTCCGGCCCACGCTGTGGCTTGGGCGAGTTGGTCTTGCCCGAAAATGAACCCGGCTCGTCGATCATGCCCGGCAAGGTGAACCCTACCCAATGTGAGGCGCTCACCCAGGTCTGTGCCCATGTCTTTGGCAACGACGCCGCCGTTGGTTTTGCCGGCTCTCAGGGTCACTTTGAGCTGAACGTCTACAAGCCGATGATGGCCTATAACGTCTTGCAGTCGATGCAGCTGCTGGGCGATGCGGCCTCGGCCTTTACCGACAATCTGGTTGTCGGTCTCAAGGCCGATGCGGACCGAATAGAGAAACTCATGCGCGAAAGCCTGATGCTGGTGACGGCACTGGCGCCGGAAATCGGCTATGATAACGCCACCAAGGTCGCCAAGACCGCGCATAAAAACGGCACCACCCTCAAGGAAGAAGCGATTGCCCTGGGATTTGTGGATGCTGAAACCTTCGAGCGCGTGGTGCGTCCGGAAAACATGATTGGCCCGAAATGAGCACCCCTGTGAACCTCAACAAAGTGCGCAAAGAGCGCAACCGGGCCTCCCGCAAGGCCCGTGCGGATGAAAACGCGGTCAATTTCGGTCAGACCAAGGCGCAGAAAGACCTGCTCAAGGCCAAGGCCGAAAAGATCGCCCGCAATCTGGAAGCCCACAAGCGCGAGACATGAGCGGACGGCCCGTCAAGCATTCGGTGACCCTGAAAGGCCACCGCACATCGATTTCTCTGGAGGAGGAATTCTGGCAGGCTCTGCGTGCAATCGCAGAACGAAAATCTCAGCCAATCAATGCCCTGGTGGCCGAAATTGATGTGGATCGCGGGGCCGATATGGGGCTGGCCTCCGCGATCCGTGTTTTTGTGTTGCGCGATTTACAAACCCGCGTTGCGCAGGATCAGATCGAGCCCTGAGGCACACCAGTCAGATGGACGCCCGATAGATCTTGTCAATGTTGCTGCCGAGCGCCGCATTAAATTCGGCATCGGACATCTTGACGTTCAACCCTTCGGTCAGCGCCCGGCTAAAGCTGGCAATCATGCTCGTGCACTGCGTCAGACGCTGGCAGGCCTCATCGGTCGAATAGCCGCCCGACAGCGCCACCACGCGCAGCACCCGCGGATGGGCGGCCAGCTTGTCATAGCGCCAGGGCTCGTTCGGCAATGTCAGTTTCAGCATGACATCCGCGCCCTCATCGAGCGTGTCGAGGTGCTTGGCGATCTCGGCCTCCAGCAGAACCTCGGCCTCGCCCTTGGTCTCGGAGTGAATGTTCACCTCCGGCTCCAGGATCGGCACCAGACCGGCGGCGATGACGGTGCGCGCCACCTCGAACTGCTGCGCCACATTCTCCGCGATGCCCTTCTCGTTCGCTTCATGGATGACCGAGCGTTCCTTGGTGCCGAAAATCCCCTTGGACTTCGCGACCTTCAAGGTCTCTTCCAGACCGGGCATGGGTTTGAGCAGCTGCACGCCATCTGCCTGATCTTCCAGCCCCTTGTCGATCTTGAGAAACGGCACCACGCCCCGGTCCCGCCAGAGCAGTTCGGCGACGGGCGTGTCATTGATCGTGTCATGCATCGTGCGCTCAAACAGGATCGCACCGATGACCTTATCCTTGGTGAAATCATCTGCCAGAATGATCCGCGCGCGCATGTCGTGCATGGCCCGGAACATCTCTTCGTCGCCTGAGTAATCCGAGGGCTGAACGCCGTAGAGGCCAAGCGCCTTTGGGGTGGACCCCCCCGATTGATCAAGGGCGGCGATAAAACCTGCCCCGGATTTCATTTGCGCACGCATCACGTTTTGGTCTGACATGATCGAAATTTCCTTCTGATTCCGCCCCTTGGCCTTTCCATAGAACAGACCGGCGCGGGATGGTACATGTTAGCGCCTGACAATGCGCAACCTGATGCCGTCACGTGAGCGGACGGTCAGATGTGCAACAGGCACCGGTGGCGGTGCGTTCGCCAGTTCGACCCTCAGATCGCGCAGGATGCAGGCCAGCATCATCACCCCTTCAATCATCGCGAACCCTGCCCCGGGGCAAACCCGCGTGCCCGCGCTGAAGGGCAGATAAGCGTCGCGCGCGCAGCTGCGACCATTCTCTGTCTCCCAGCGGGCCGGGTCAAAGTCATCGGGTGCCTCCCACAGGCGGTTTTGTCGGTGCAGGTGCCATTGGCTGATCACCACCTGTGCACCCGGTTTGACCGCGCGCTTGCGGAAAATCTCCGGGCGCGTCGTCTCACGCACCATCATGGGCACGGGGGGATAGAGCCGCAGCGTCTCGCGAAAGACATCGCGGGTGATCTTTAGTTTCGACATCTGGCTGAAATCATCCAGATCGGCTGCGCGCGCCTCCTCTGCGACCCGGTCCTGCCAGTCAGGGAACAACGCGAGCAGGTAGAGTGACCAGGCCATTGCCGAGGCACTGGTCTCGTGGCCTGCCAGGAAGAATATCGCGACCTGATCCACCATTTCATCCACATCGAACCGCGCACCGGTCTGCGGATCCGGTGTAATCATGATCTTTGTCGCCAAATCCTGTGGCGCGGTGCCTGCGTCTATCTCGGTCTGCCGCGCCTGCGTCAGCGTATGGATCAGAGCGCGTATGTGGCGCGCACTTTGTTTGGTGGATTTCCGGTATCCGCGGGGCATCCATGCGGGCACAGGCAGAAAGGCCGCGAGGTTCAGAATGGGCTGACTGCGCTGATAGCGGTGAAATGCTTCGAACACCTCGCGCGCGATCTTGTGTTCAATGGGAATGGAAAAGAGCGTGCGAAAGATCACATCCGCCGCCGCGTGGCTGGTCTCGGGCTCGATATCGATTTCCTGACCTGCCAGCGCAGTAAAGCGATCCGTCGCTGCCCTTGCTGCGTCACGGATTGACGGAAAGGTATCGCGCAGGCGCCCCCCCTCGAAGGCCGGGTCGATGATGCGGCGTTGCCGCTCCCAGGTCTCACCATTGGTCAGGAAAACCGAGTTGCCAAGCAAGGGTCGCAGCCCGGACCCCACACGATCAGACTTCGGAAAATCCTTCGGACGTTCTTTCAAAACGGCCTGGATCAGGTCGGCGTCATTGACCATGTAACTGCGAAAAAACGGAGTGCGAAACTCGGCCATCCATGCACGGTAGAGCCTTTCAGGTTGCGCCGAGAGGATGTCGTGCCGAAAAAGCCGCATGTACTGCCAGAGGCTGACCTTATCGGCACGGCTTTGGGGTTTCGGCGGCTGTGTCATGGGCCGACAGAAGTGAATTTGCTGACGCTGTGATCAATCCGCGAGGCCGATGCCGGACGGCCGGCGTAGCGATCCCGCAAGGACACAGGCCCGGCGGTGATCTGGAAGTAATCATAGTCCTTGGGACGGTCAAAGGCGCAGAGATACTGGAAATGCAGTCGGAAAAACCGCCAGCGCAGGGCGCGCCAGCGCGCGGGAGACAGGCTCTGGGTGAAGGCGGCTGAAAACACCAGGGGCCAGCGTTTTTGGTCAGTTTTCTGGCCGGAGACCGACACCGGATCGCAGAGCGCAAAAGAGCAACCGTCCCCTGGTGCCGTCACATCCACCCAAGCCAGGTCTTCCCGCGTCGAGAGGTTGCGCAGATCGCGTCGCAGGCCCTGCGCGTCTGGCAGGAACGACAGCATCGGGACCACATGCCCCAAAGACAGCAGGCCCAATGCGGGCTTTCGGGCAGGCACCCGTTCTTCGCGCAACAGGTCAGACAGCACGGTCACCGCCAGATGCGCCCCGGAGGAGTGGCCAACCACCAGCACCTCGTCCACATCGCTGTGCAACGCGGCGGCAATGACGTCGCCAAACTGCTTCAATCGAGGGCGAATAGAGGCGGGATACGCCCCCTTCAGCGCAGCGCTATGGGCAAAATCATGCATCAGGTAGTAGGCGAAAAACTTGCCGTCAGCCTCTCTGAACCAGCGTAGAAGGAAGATGGCAGAGAGCATGCCCAACACCGCCGCGACGGTGGTTAGAACAGCGGCGGCCGTCTGCCCGGTAAATGACACCGGCAGAACCAACCATAGCAGGCTTTCCAGACCGCGCCAGACGAGCCACCCCAGCAACACCGCCGTCACCAGTTGCGCAATCAGCATCGCAATCGGGTAGAGAGCCGCGATGACCGGTCCCTTGCGCAGGCGCATCAACCGCCAGAGAGCGCCGGTGGAGATGTAAATCCACGCTGTGCGCACCAGAGACAGATAGGTCGCCGGGATGGACTGTACTCGGCTGTCCCTGACGATATCGGACCAGACCAGCACCTCAATCTCGGCATCCGTACGCTGACCGTCGATCTCCGCTTCAACCCGCCAGCCAAATCGGTCGCCGTCCAACCCGCCTCCCATGGTCAGGCTGTAGCCGGTGATCGCCGCCTGCGCGGCGCCTTCGGTACGGTAAAGTTCGCGGTACCGACGGGGCGGGAACGGATCGTAGCCCGGGATGTAAAACACCTTGCGGCGGTATACGCGAGTGTCAGACGTGCTGCCCATGACCAGACCTTATGCATCCCGGCAGCATCGCTGGGGTGATGCACAGTCTAAGGGGATCAGCCCAACAATGCCAAGGCCGGGAATTGCTCCAGCAGCCAGTAGGAGAAAGTGGTGAAGGCGCCGGTGACCATGGCCAGCCCGACGAGGATCAGCAGCCCGCCCATGGCGCGTTCAATGGTTTTCATGTGGCGTTTGAGCCTGTTCATGACGCCGACAGCACGGGTCATGAACATCGCGGCCAGCAGGAACGGAATGCCCAGCCCGGCGGCATATATGCCCAGCAGCAAGGTCCCCTTGCTGACCGAGGCCTCAGAGGCGGCCAGCGACAGGATTGCGCCCAATTGCGGGCCGATGCAGGGGGTCCAGCCAAAGGCAAAGGCGAGGCCCAGAACATAGGCGCCAAAGCTCGACCCGCCCTGATCCCCGGCATCCAGACGCGCTTCCTGATCGAGGAAGGGAATACGGAAAAGGCCCACGAAATGCAGGCCAAAGACAATCACCACAAGACCGGAAACCTGCGCAAAGAGCACTTGGTTTTGCAGAAAAAACGCGCCGAAAGCCGAGGCCGTGAAGCCGAGGATGAGGAAGACCGTACTGAGCCCCAGCACAAAGAACAGCGCCGCAATCACGGCGCGGCGGCGCGCGGCGGTCTCACCCGACATTTCATTGATGGAAACGCCGCTCATATAGGCCAGATAGGGCGGCACGATGGGCAGCACGCAGGGACTCAAAAAGCTGATGACGCCCGCAAAGAGGGCGACGATCATGGCCGGGAGCAGGCCCGCGTCGATGATTTCGATTCCAAACATGTCTCACCCCTAAAGGATAAGCGTTAAGAGGTCACGCCAGCGCCGGTCACAACCTTGTGGACAGACTGAAACATCACGCTTATCTGAGGCTTATGAGCGAAACCAAGAATGATCTCGACGCCACCGGGCTGTTGTGCCCCCTGCCCGTCCTGAAGGCGCGTAAACGCTTGCAGGCACTGGCGGCTGGTGAAACGCTGACGATGCGGGCGGATGATCCCGCAGCCATTGTGGACGTGCCGCATTTCTGTGCCGAGGCGGGGCACGAGCTGGTCTCGGCCATGAATGAAGGTGCGGTGCAGGTCTACGTGATCCGCAAAGCCTGATAGACGCGAAAAAGGCGCGCCCGAAGACGCGCCTTTGATCTTGTCTGCAGAGGGCTCAGCCGCCCAGCGACCACCATCCCTTGCGTTTCGGTTTGGCCGGTGCCGGTTCCTCGACGGGCTCGGGTGCAGCCGCAGCAGGTTCCGGTTCAGGTGCAGCTTCCGGTTCTGGCGTTGCAGCCACCGGTTCCGGCGTTGCAGCCACCGGTTCCGGCGCAACAGGCTCGGGTGCGGGGATGGGTTCAGGCGTCTCAGCCGCCGTCACCTCCTCAACAGGTTCTGCAACCGCTTCCTCAGCTTTGGGCTTCTTGGCGCGGCTCGCGCGCTTGCGCTTGGGCTTCTCGGCTGGTTTTGCCTCTTCCGCCGCCGGTTCCGCAACCTCTTCGCTGATCGTCGCATCCTCGGTCGCTGCGGCTTCGGCCTCGGCTTTTGCCTTGGATGTCCGCGAGCGCCGCTTGGGTTTGGGTTTTTCCGCCGCTGCTTCCGGGGTTGCTTCCTCAGCTTCCGCAGGTGCTTCAACGGTCTCTACGGTCGTGTCAGCGCCGTTTTTCGCAGTAGTGTCAGCGTCGTCTTGAGTCCCGGATGCCTCGTTCGCCTCAGATGTCTGGCCGTTTTCACCGCCATTCGACTTGTTTCGGCTGCGCCGCCGACGACGACGGCGGCGTTTGGGCTTGCCCTCGCCATCTCCCTCCTCGCTCCGGGTCGCTTCGGCGCCCTGCGGGGCCGGAGCCTCCTCGGTTACCACGTCCTCGTCCTCATCCGCATCCACCTGATCCATGATCGAGGTGTCTACCGACACCACATGCGCGGCAGATGCCGTGACGATGCGGGTCGCGGTCTTGAACTTCTCAAGGCTGAAATCGGGGCTGACCAGC
Organism: uncultured Roseobacter sp.; assembly: GCF_947492555.1. Lineage (GTDB taxonomy): Bacteria > Pseudomonadota > Alphaproteobacteria > Rhodobacterales > Rhodobacteraceae > Roseobacter. The sequence goes on along the minus strand of NZ_CANLNE010000003.1, from coordinate 714,347 downwards.
GCCGGGTCGCCTTCGATGCGGACAGACAGACCATAACGCCCTTCGATCTGGGCGATGTGTTCGCGTTTCTGGTTCATCAGGAAGTTGGCGATGCCCACGGGCGCACGCACCAGCACCTCGCGGGAGCGCTTGCGCGTGCCCTCTTCCTCAATCTGCCGCAGGATCGACAGCGCCAGATTGTCATCGGACCGGATGAGACCCGTGCCGTGGCAGGCCTGACAGGGCTGCGTGGTGGCTTCGATCATCCCCGGGCGCAGACGCTGGCGCGACATCTCCATCAGCCCAAAGCCCGAGATGCGGCCTACCTGAATGCGGGCGCGGTCGGTTTTGAGCTTTTCCTTCATGCGTTTTTCGACGGCGGCGTTGTTCTTGCGCTCGTCCATGTCGATGAAGTCGATGACGATCAGCCCCGCAAGGTCGCGCAGACGCAGCTGGCGGGCTACCTCGTCGGCGGCCTCCAGATTGGTCTTGGTCGCGGTCTGCTCGATGGAGCCTTCCTTGGTCGCCCGGCCAGAGTTGACGTCTATGGCCACCAGCGCCTCGGTCACGCCGATCACGATATAGCCGCCCGAGGGCAATTGCACAGTCGGGTTGAACATGCCCGCCAGATAGCTTTCCACCTGATAGCGCGCAAAGAGCGGCAGGCTCTCGGTGTAGAGCTTCACGTTCTTCGCGTGGGACGGCATGATCATCTTCATGAAGTCCTTGGCGATGCGGTAGCCGCGCTCGCCCTCGACAAAGACCTCGTCGATCTCGCGGTTGTAGAGATCGCGGATCGAGCGTTTGATCAGGTCGCCCTCTTCGTAGATCTTCGCCGGCGCGATTGATTTCAGCGTCAATTCGCGGATCTGCTCCCAGAGCCGTTGCAGATATTCATAGTCGCGCTTGATCTCCGCCTTGGTGCGTTTCGCCCCGGCGGTCCGCACGATGAGCCCGGCGCCTTCCGGCACCTCGATCTCATTGGCGATTTCCTTGAGCTTCTTGCGGTCGGCGGCATTGGTGATCTTGCGGGAAATCCCGCCCCCACGCGCTGTGTTGGGCATCAGCACACAGTACCGACCGGCCAGCGACAGATAGGTGGTCAGTGCTGCCCCCTTGTTGCCGCGCTCTTCCTTGACGACCTGCACCAGCAGAATCTGACGGACCTTGATGACTTCCTGAATCTTGTAGCGGCGCGGGCGCGGTTTACGCGCGGGCCTGATATCTTCCTGGTCATCGTCATCCGCCACGGATTCGATGCTGTCATCCTTGGCCGAGGCGTCGGATTTACGTTTCGGCGCGTCATCCTCGTCATCATCACTGTCGTCGGCGCTCTCCGCCGCGTTCTCGCCGTCTGCTTCGGCGGGCGCGTCGTCCGCTTCCGCGGACACGGCGTCTTCGGGCGTATCTTCGGGTTCCTCAACAGGCGTTTCCGGCACCCGCTCCATCGGAGACGTGCCTTCCTCGTCGTCCAGATCAATGGTCTGCATCCCGTCGATCTGGTCGGATTCCACATCCTTGGTCGCGGTTGCGTCATCGCTGACGGCCTCAGCGGCCTTTGCCTTGGACCGGCTCCGGCTGCGCGAGCGGCGTTTGGGCTTGTCGTCTTCGTCTTCCTTGGCCTTCTGCGCTTCGGCATAGGCGCGTTCTTCTTCCATCAGCGCCTGACGGTCCGCGACCGGGATCTGATAGTAGTCAGGGTGAATTTCCGAGAACGCCAGGAAACCATGCCGATTGCCGCCATAGTCGACAAAGGCCGCCTGCAGCGACGGCTCGACCCGGGTTACTTTTGCGAGATAGATATTGCCAGCAAGCTGGCGCTTGTTTTCGGATTCAAAATCGAACTCCTCGACCTTGTTTCCGTCCACCACCACGACGCGGGTTTCCTCCGCGTGGGTGGCATCGATAAGCATTTTCTTAGCCATATTTCCAAATTGCACAGCCATGACCGCGCCAACCCAGGCGGATCAGCGAGATATGGGATGTGTCTTGTCAGGGCGATCAGGGACGCGTGCAGGGCCTGACCCAGTGGGGCCAAGGCGGTTCTGCTCAATGCATCGGCGCGCGTCATCGCGTTTCTTCTCCGACACGGGCACGACGAAGCGGCCTCGTATCCATTATATACTGCGTGTTTGGGGCCCTCTGGCCTTGACCACGTCAGCGGTTCGTTGGCCGTTTCCGGCCCAATCGGTCTGCAACGGAGGTGCGATACGTCCCACACAGGCGTCCATTGCAGCGAATCTCATCCAAAGGTTGCACGCGGTATCGCGGCGCACCTTCGTCACTCTAGATAATGCGACTGTACGATAAAACACAATGGGCAATCTACAGGCCGGACCGCAAAACGAACCTAGCCTGCAGATTCTACGCAATTTTTCGCGAGATCAGCGGAAAACGGCAGCCCTCAAAGATAGTCGGACCGCTGCAACCCGTATTTGGCCATTTTCTCGTTCAACGTGCGGCGTGGCAGGCATAATTCCTCCATCACGCTGGCGATAGAGCCGCGGTGGCGGCGCATGGTATTGTCGATCAGCATCCGCTCGAAGGCTTCAACATATTCCTTCAGTGGCTTGCCTTCGGTGGTCATCACCGGTTGCATGTCCTCGTGATCGTTCATCAGCAGCGACGCGATGGTCCCGGAGCCACGCCGCGATTGCAGCACCGCGCGTTCCGCCACGTTGATCAGCTGGCGTACGTTGCCCGGCCACGGCGCCTGCAGCAGTTGCGCGGCCTCCTGTGCGGAGACCTGCGGCGCATCACAGCCATATTCGTCCGAAAACTGCTCAGAAAGCCGCGTGAACAGTGTCAGAATATCCTCGCCACGCTGCCTGAGCGGCGGCACGGTGATGCGCAAAGCCGCAAGACGGTAAAAGAGATCGGCCCGCAAGGCATCCTCGGACGTACGGCCTGCCTCCTGCAGGTTGGAGATGGCCACAATCCGCGTTTCCGCCGGGGCCCCCTGCTCGTTGATCACGCTCAGCAACCGCGCCTGCAGGGTTTCGGTCAGCGCTTCGATGTCTTCCAGCACCAGCGTGCCGCCCCGCGCTTCTTCAATCGCGGGCAGCTGCGCGTCTTCCGGGTTCATGGGGCCAAAGAGCCGTTTGCTCAGCGCCTCTTCCTCGTAGGCGCCACAGCTCACCAGCACGAACTTCTTGCCCGCACGACTGCCAACGGCATGCAGCGCATGGGCCACCAGCGTCTTGCCGGTCCCGGTTTCGCCGTCGATCAGCACATGACCATCGGCCTGCCCCAGATCGAGAATATCCTCACGCAGCCGCTCCATGACCGGGCTCTGCCCGATGAGCTTTTTCATCAACTGGCCGCCATCCGACAACTCACGCCGCAAGGCGCGGTTGTCCATGACCAGACGCCGCGCACCAGTGGCCTTCTTGGCCAGCTCGTTCATCCGGTCAGGGTTGAACGGCTTTTCGAGGAAATCAAACGCGCCCACGCGCATCGCCTCCACCGCCATCGGCACATCCCCGTGCCCTGTGATCATAATTACCGGCAAGGCACTGTCATTGCCCATCAGCTTTTTCAGGAACTGCATCCCATCCATACCCGGCATCTTGATGTCGGAGATCACGATACCGGGATAATCCGGGCCCAGAACCTTGAGCGCATCCTCGGCGCTGCCAAAGGTTTCGGTATCATATCCGGATAACGCCAGCCATTGGCTGATCGATTGCCGCATGTCCTGTTCATCATCCACAATTGCGATTTTCATGGCTTGTGTCATGGCTTACTCCGCCGCTTGTGTACTGTGGTCGCTGCCTAATATTGGTAGCTGCATTTCAAAAACTGCGCCGCCGGCCTGTCCGTTCCGCGCTGTTAACCTTCCACCTAGGTCGTTAACGATACCAGACGAGATGGCAAGGCCCAGCCCCACCCCATCTCCGGCCTGTTTCGTGGTGTAAAAGGGTTCGAACAATTGGTCGAGGTCTTCGATACCGGGCCCGTTATCGCGCACGGTCAGGGTCGCCGTCTCACCCGCCGATAACAGGATATCCACCTTGGGACTCTGCTCCGACTTGGTGGCGTCAATAGCATTGCGCAACAGGTTCACCATGACCTGCTCAATGCGCAACCGGTCGCCCATCACCCGCACGGGCGTATCGGGGATGATGCGCGAAATCTGGACGTGCCGCTGGCGCAGCTGCGGCTCCATCATCGACAGGGCGGAGGCGAGCGCATCGCCCATGTCCACTGGGGAAAACGCCTCTTGCCCCTTGCGCGCATAAGACTTGAGCTGGCGGGTGATTCCGCCCATCCGCTCGATCAGATCGTCAATGCGTCCAAAAGACGAAAGCGCCTCTTCCTGCCGGTTACGTCGCAAGAGCAGCCGCGCCCCGGCGAGGTAGGTTTTCATCGCCGCCAAAGGCTGATTGAGCTCATGGCTCACGGCGGCGGACATCTCGCCCAAGGCCGCGAGTTTACTCGATTGTTCCAGCGTCTGCTCAGCCACGGCGAGCGTTTCCTGCACCCGTTTTCGCTCGGCGATTTCCCGCTGCAGCGCCACGTTCAGTGTCCGCAACTCGGCAGATTCCCGCTGAAACAGCGCCATGCGCAATGCGGTCCGACGGCTCAGTGCATAGAAGCTGAGCGCCAGAAGAATCGCAAATCCCATGATTTCCAAGGCCAGCACGCCGTTCACCCGCTCGCGCACGCTCGCATAGGTGGTGAAGCTCGCCATGCGCCATCCCCGGAAGGGAATGCGCGTCTCCAGCCGCATCACCGCCTCGCCCTGCAGATAGGCGTCGGGCGGCAGCTGGGTCCAGTCCGCGGTCGCCTGAATGGCGCGCTGAATTGCATTTTCCGGCGTGTGACGTACCAGCGCTTCTTCCTCGGTGCGCCCCTGCCAGCGCGGCTCCGTCGTCAGGATGATCGTACCGGTGCTGTCGGTGACGATCACCGCATCCGAAATCCCGGCCCAGGCACGTCCGAATTTCTGCAAATCCACCTCAACCACGATCACGCCCAGCACATCAGACCCCGATTGCACCCGGCGCGAATAGAAAAACCCGTACCCGCCCGTTTCACGCTCAGCCACCGTGAAAATCGTGGCGCTCGCCCGGATCGCATCGACAAAATAGGCCTCCGGGCGGTGACTTGATCCCAACCTGTTGCGATCAGTGGCCGCCACCGTGCGCCCGTCGATATCGAGCAGCATTAGAGAAGCCGCCCCGATCTCTTCCACGAAGGAAATCAACCGGCGGGTCGATGCCGTGTAATCCGCGGAATTCAGCGCCCCGATCAGCTCCGCATCCCGCGCCAGCAACTGCGGCACAATCGCGTTCTGTCGAAGCTCCGACAGCAGGTTCCCGCTGTAAAGCGCCAACCGCAATTCGGCACGGTTCCGCGTGCTTTCTGTAAAGCGATCCGTCAGCAGCTTGTTGGTGACCGAAACCACGGCAACGGCCAGCAGCAGCAGCACGGCCAACGCCACGCGCACACGCCAGTTGATGGCGCGGGTCTGGGGATCAGGATCGGTGGCAGTTTCCATGCAGCGAGACTACGCGAAAGCGCAACACCGGCTCAAGTCACGCTTTGACAAGCGCTCCGGCCAATGCGCGGAAGAGCGCCTGCCCATCGGTGCCGCCATGCCCCGCATCCGCGGCGCGTTCCGGATGCGGCATCATGCCCAGCACCCGCCGGTTTTCCGACAGGATACCGGCGATATCCGCGCGCGCGCCATTCGGATTATTCATATAGGAAAACGCAACGCGGCCCTCGCCCTGCAGCCGCGCAATCGTCTCGTCATCGGCAAAATAATTGCCATCATGATGCGCAATCGGAATGTCGATGACGTCCCCCGCATTGTAACCTTCGGTATAGACGGATTGCGACGTTTCCACTTTCAGACCAACGGTTTGGCAGATGTACTTCAATCCCGCGTTGCGCAACAGCACCCCCGGCAACAACCCGGTCTCCGTCAAGACCTGGAACCCGTTGCACACGCCCAGCGCATACCCCCCGCGCTCGGCATGGGCCGCCACCGACCGGCAAATCGGCGAATTGGCCGCAATAGCGCCACACCGCAGGTAATCCCCAAAGGAAAACCCACCCGGAATACCGACGATATCAACGCCCTGCGGCAGGCTGCTGTCCTTGTGCCAGACCATGCTGACCCTGGCGCCCGCCGCCTCGAAAGCCACGGCCAGATCGCGGTCACAGTTCGATCCCGGAAAGACAATCACCGCCGCGTGCATCAGCCCATCTCCACCGAATAGGATTCGATCACCGTGTTGGCGAGCAGTTTTTCACACATCGCCGTCACGTCTGCCTCGGTCGCACCCTCATCGAGATCAAGCTCGATGACCTTGCCCTGACGTACCCCCTGAACACTGTCAAAGCCCAACGCCCCGAGCGCGTGACGCACCGCTTCACCCTGCGGATCCAGCACGCCGTTCTTCAGCATGATATGCACGGTTGCTTTCATAATCTGCCCTTCATTGTTCTTCAAATATGCCTGCCCGACGCTCAATTGATCAGGGTCGGCTTCGTGATGGGTTGCGCGTTCTTCGGCATGACCCCAAGCCGCCGCGCCACTTCCGTGTAGGCATCCTTGAGATCGCCCAGATCCCGGCGGAACACATCCTTGTCCAGCTTCTCACCGGTCTCGATGTCCCACAGCCGGCAACTGTCCGGGCTGATCTCATCCGCCACGATCAGGCGTTGAAAATCGCCGTCAAAGACACGGCCGACCTCGATCTTGAAGTCCACAAGCCGAATGCCCACGGCCATCATTACGCCCGACAGGAAATCATTCACCCGCAGCGCGAGGCTGAGGATATCATCCATGTCCTGCTGGCTGGCCCAGCCAAAAGCTGCGATATGCTCCTCGGTCACCAGCGGATCGCCCAATGAATCGTCCTTGTAGCAGTATTCGACAATCGGCCGCGGCAGCTGCGTACCTTCGTCAATACCCAGCCGTTTCGACATGGTGCCTGCCGCATAGTTACGCACGATGATTTCCAACGGCACGATCTCGACACTGCGCACCAGCTGCTCGCGCATATTTAGCCGCTTGATGAAGTGATTGGGCACGCCGATCTGGCCCAGGCCGGTCATGAAAAATTCCGACAGGCGGTTGTTGAGCACGCCCTTGCCTTCGATCACCGCTTTCTTTTCTGCGTTGAATGCGGTGGCGTCATCCTTGAAGTACTGCACAATGGTGCCGGGCTCCGGGCCTTCATATAGAATTTTTGCTTTGCCTTCGTAGATTTTCTTGCGCCGGGCCATGGGCGTCCTTTCCCCCGCGGGCCGCGACAATCACGACCTCGTTGCGCCCCTCTTAGTGGAAGCCCCGCGTTGCTGCAAGCCAGCGTCCCTTGCGCAAAGCGCGCCAAGCCCGCATATCTGTCGTAACACCAACCCGTTCATCAGGAGACCGGCCCATGACAACCTTTGACGACCGCGAAAATGCTTTTGAAAACAAATATGCCCATGACGCGGAAATGCAGTTCAAGGCGGAAGCCAGACGCAACAAACTACTCGGGCTCTGGGCGGCGGAGCTGCTGGGCAAATCCGGGGACGAGGCCGCCGAATACGCCAAGGAAGTCGTGAAATCCGATTTCGAAGAGGCCGGTGACGAAGACGTCTATCGCAAAGTCTCCGGCGATCTCGGCTCGAAGGCGGATGAAACCACGATCCGTACCAAGATGATCGAGCTGATGGCTGAGGCAAAAGCCCAGCTGATGCAGGAAATCTGACTTTTAATTCAACACCTTCTTCCTGACCGGTGGCATAGCACCCGGTCAGGGAACCACCCCGGACATCTTAGCAGCCTCATAACCAAGATGAATAATATGAGTTTGCCTTGAGATGGCGTTCATGACACAGCAGGCCTCTGACTATCCGCGAGGCGCGCCATGACCAATCCCATGATGAAACTGCTGCACGAAAAATGCACCCTGCTGGCCGACGGCGCCACGGGCACCAATCTCTTCAACATGGGTCTGATGTCCGGCGATGCGCCGGAGCTTTGGAACACGGATGAGCCACAAAAGATCAAAACGCTGTACAAAGGCGCGGTCGATGCGGGCAGCGATCTTTTCCTGACCAATTCCTTTGGCGCAAATGCCTCCCGCCTGAAACTGCACGGCGCGGAAAAGCGCGTGCACGAACTGGCCCGCGTCTCCGCCGAAATCGGGCGTGAGGTGGCAGATACCGCCGGGCGCACGGTGATTGTCGCAGGGTCCGTGGGCCCCACCGGCGAGATCATGGAGCCCGTCGGCACACTCAGCCACGCGCTGGCCGTCGAAATGTTTCATGAGGCCGCAGACGGGCTGAAGTCCGGCGGCGCGGACCTCGGTTGGCTGGAAACGATCAGCGCGCCGGAAGAATACCGCGCCGCTGCCGAAGGCTTTGCCCTCGCCGGGCTCGACTGGGCCGGCACCATGAGTTTTGACACCGCCGGGCGCACCATGATGGGCCTGACCAGCGCGGATATGGTGAAAATGGTGGATGATCTGGGCGATCATGCGCCGCTGGCCTTTGGCGCCAATTGCGGCACCGGCGCCTCTGACCTTTTGCGCACGATCCTCGGGTTCGCCGCTCAGGGCCCGGAACGTCCTGTGATCGCCAAGGGCAACGCGGGCATCCCCAAATACGTCGATGGCCACATCCACTACGACGGCACGCCGGAGCTGATGGCCGATTACGCGGTAATGGCGCGGGCCTGTGGGGCCAGCATCATCGGCGGGTGCTGCGGCACCATGCCGGACCACCTGCGCCAAATGCGCGAGGCGCTCGACACCCGCACGATGGATCACCCGCCCGCGCTCGAAGAGATCGTAGATCGTCTGGGGGCCTTTTCCTCGCAAAGCGATGGCACCGGTGACGATGAAGCCCCGGCCCGCCGCACGTCTCGCCGCCGCCGCGCGGCAAGCTCCGCCAGTTAAGGGCGCGCCGAGGCGTCCAGCACCGCGCTTGTAACAGCCATCAGGAAATCCCAGTCGTCTAGGCCCTGCGCTTCATCGATGTTCTTCTTGTCGATGCTCAGGAACGCGTGACCATGCACGCTGGTCCACAGAATATAGGCTGACAGCACCGCCGCCTGTTCCGAGGCCCCCTCTCCCAGGCACGCACCACAGGCTGTTTCCACGATCTCGCGGCAGTCCTGCCCCTTGCGCTGGATGCAATCGTCGTCCTCATGCCCCTCGGTCAGGCCGAACATCAGCCGGAAGATCCCCGGTTCTGCCTTGGCAAAATCGATATAGGCCTGACCGATTCCCGCAACCGCCTCGTAAGTTCCGACCGCATATTGGTCTCGTCCCCGGGCCATCTGCACCGCCAGCCGGTCCATCGCGTCGGAGACCAGCGCATTCAGCAGATCGGTCCGATCCTTGAAATGCTTGTAGGGGGCAGCGGTGCTGACCCCGGCCCGCCGTGCGGCCTCGGCGACAGAAAATCCTTCCGGACCATGCACTTCCACCAGATCGCGCACCACGACCAGCAACTGCTCGCGCAGGTCGCCGTGGTGATATGTCGTGCGCTGATCCGGCAGTGTGTCGTGAGAATCTGACAAAAAACGCTCCTTTGAGCTTGATAAAGTTAGAGTCTATAACATATGTAAGCGATACTTACTTCGCAAGTGAGGACATCGCATGACCGTGACCACCGTACCGCAAAAACCTGTCTGGCGCCGCATTCTACGTCACGGGATCACCCTCGTCTTCACGCTTTTGCTGATCGGCCTCGCAATTGGCCTCATGGTGCTGGGTCAGGGCGTACTGGCGGATCGTGCATCCGCTGTCACACCGCCCGAGGCAACAACGCCCATGCAGGTGCAAACGGCGCGCCTGAAGCTGGAAGACGGCTACAGCGTCGCGCGGCATTTCCCCGGACAGATCGAGGCAGGCCAGCGCACCACCATGGCCTTTGAACAGGGCGGCACAGTTGCCCTGCTGGCCGTGGATGAAGGCGACCGGGTATCGCCCGGCACCGTGGTCGCCCGTCTGGACACGCGGCTGGTAGAAGCGGAACAAACCCGGCTGCAGGCCACCCGGCGCGCGCTGGAGGCGCAGGCCGAACTGGCCCGACGCACCACGAACCGCCAGACGGAACTGCGCGACCGTGGGTTCGCCTCCGCCCAGGCGGTGGACAATGTGGCGCTGCAGCTGGCGGAGCTTGAGGCCCGCATCGCCGAAATTGACGCAAGCCTCGTCTCGGTGACCCTGCAATTGGAAAAATCCGAGTTGCGCGCGCCGTTCGAGGCGACCATTGCCGCACGCATGGTCGATACCGGCGGCGCGGTGGGGGCCGGTCAGGCGATCCTGTCGCTGGTCGAAACAGGCGGGCAGCAGTTCCGCGTGGGTCTGACCCCGGATATCGTCGGGGCCCTGTCGCAAACAACGAAATTCGAGGCACTCTTTGACGGAGAGAAATACCCTTTGGTGCTCGATTCCGTGCTGCCTGAACTCGATAGCGCCACGCGCACGCGCACGGTATTGCTAAACTTCACCGGTGACGATCTGCCCCCCCTGCGCGACACCGGCACCCTTGTGCTGCGTCAGCAGGTTGCCGAACGCGGCGCCTGGGTGCCGCTCTCGGCGCTGCAGGATGCGCCGCGCGGCCTCTGGCGGCTGTTGACGCTGCCGAAGGCCGACGGCACGACGCAGGTCGGCAGCGAAGCGGTTGAAGTGCTCTTCTCCGACGGCGCACGCGCCTATGTGCGCGGCACCTTCGAGGATGGCACAGCCTTTGTCACCGATGGCCCGCACCGCGTGGTCAAAGGCCAGACCGTCCAGATCGCCGGCGAGGCAGGCTGATGGAAACGCTCACCTTTCGCGAACCCCGTGTCGTCGCCCTTGCCCTTCTGGTGATCATTGCGGCCGGTCTGTCGGCGTTGCTGGCGATCGGGCGGCAGGAGGACCCGACCATCACCAACCTCTTTGCCACGATCACCACCGCCTACCCCGGCGCGGATCCGGCCCGCGTCGAAACCCTCGTCACTGCGGAAATCGAGGATGAGCTGCGTGAAATCCCGGAGGTGGACGAGATCAACTCCACCTCCGCCACCGGCATCTCCATTGTGCAGGTCGATCTGCTGGACACGCTGGCGGATGACCGGATCGAGCAGGTCTGGTCGGAAATCCGGGATGCGCTCGGCGATGCCGAGGCCGAGTTCCCGCAAGGCGTTCTGACCCCAGAGTTTTCCTCGGATGGCGCGGGCACATATGGAGCCATCATCGCCCTCTCCGCCGACCACGCAGACGTGCCCCTGACCATCATGGGCCGCTATGCGGAGACCCTGGCCGATGCGCTGCGCAGCACCTCCGGCACGAAACAGGTCGAAACCTTCGGCGCCCCGGAAGAAGAGGTGCTGGTCACCCTCGACCCGGTGAAGTCCGCGGCCCTAGGGTTGAGCGCCGATGATGTGTCCGCCGCGATCACACGGGCCGACAGCAAGGGTCAGGCGGGCCGGTTGCGCAGCCTTGATAACGAGCTGATCATCGACATCGAGGGCGACATTACCGCGCTTGACCGGGTGCGCGAGATGATCGTGCGCGAAGGCCCGGGTGGCCAGGTGACGCGCGTGGCCGATATCGCGGAGATCAGCCGGGGCCCCCGCCTGCCGCTGGCCGAACAGGCGCTGCACAATGGCGCGCCCGCCGTGCTGGTCGCCGCCAAGCTCGAAGACGGGTTGCAGGTCGACGTCTGGATGGCGCGGGTTGTCGGCGCTTTGGAGGCCTTCCAGCAAGACGTGCCCGACAGCATCACCGCCGAACTGATCTTTGATCAGAGCCGCTATACCGCCGACCGTCTGGCCGAGGTGGGCGGTAATATGGCCATCGGGGTCGCGCTGGTGGTGGGCGTGCTGCTGATCACCATGGGCGTGCGCGCCGCGTTGATCGTGGCGCTGATCCTGCCGCTGGTGTCGCTGGCCACGCTGGCCACGATGAACGTGATCGGTCTGGCCATTCACCAGATGTCGGTCACCGGGCTGATCGTGGCGCTGGGTCTGCTGGTCGACGCGGGCATCGTGATGACCGACGAGGTCGGCCAGCGCATTGCCAAGGGCCAGAAACGCATCGTGGCCGTCCGCGGTGCCGTGCGGCGCCTCTTTGCCCCTCTCTTTGCCTCCACGGTCACGACCGCCTTGTCCTTCACCCCGATGATCCTGCTGCCGGGCCCCGCTGGAGACTTTGTCGGCTCCATCGCCATCGCCGTTGTCACCATGCTGCTGTGGTCCTTTGTCGTGGCCGTGACCCTGACCCCTGCGATTGCCGGATGGGCCATGCCTGCTGCCGAAAAAAGCAGCCTGCTGTCCTCCGGCCTGAAAATCCCCGCGCTTTCCAATACCTTCGCCGCAACCCTGCGGTGGGCCGTGCGCAACCCCGTCCGCTCCGTCGCTTTTGCCCTTGTGCTGCCGGTGCTGGGCTTCATGTCCATGCCGCTGCTGACGGCACAGTTTTTCCCCGGCGTGGACCGCGATCAGTTCCATATCGAAGTGGACCTGCGCCCCGGTGCCGCCATCGGCCAGACCGCGCAGGTGGTGGACCGCCTTGATGCCCTGTTGCGGGACGCACCGGAAACCCGGCAGGTCTCCTGGGTCATCGGGAAATCCGCCCCCGCCTTCTACTACAACATGGCTGGCGGGCGCGACAACGCCGCGCGCTTTGCCGAAGCGCTGGTGACGACCACCTCGCCCGAGGCCACTGAAACGCTGATCGCGCGGCTGGAACGCACTATCGACAGGACCGCGCCCGAAGCACAGGTGCTGGTGCGCGGGCTGGTTCAGGGACCGCCTGTGGATGCACCGGTCGAGCTGCGCATCGTCGGCGCCGATCTGGATCGTTTGCGTGAAATCGGCGCGGAGATGCGCCGGATCGTGGCGGATGTGGATATGGTCACCCTTGCCCGGGGCACGGTGACCACCGGCGCGCCGGAGGTCAGCATCGACGTTGACGAGGCCAAGGCCCGCCAGCTCGGGCTGGAGCTTGCCAATGTGTCCCGGCAGCTTGAGGCAGGTCTTGAAGGGGTCGCGGGCGGCTCCCTGCTCGAAGGCCCCGAAGAGCTGCCCGTGCGTGTTCGTTTTGGCGATGCCACACGCGGCGACCTGACGGCGATTGCCGATATGACAATTCTGCCATCTAACGCCGCCACCCTGTCGCAAAACGGCAGCTTTCCGGGCGTGCCGCTCTCTGCCATCGCTGACATCTCGCTGACCCCAAGCGAGCCGATCATCACCCGGCGCAACGCGGAACGGGTGAACACCATCCAGGCCTTCATCCTACGCGATGTCCTGCCCGAAGAGGCGCTGGTGCAGGTGCAGGCGGCGCTGGAGGCCGAAGGCTTTGCCCTGCCCGCCGGATACCGGCTTGAGATCGGCGGCGACAGCGACGCGCGTGCGGAGACGATGGGCAATCTGCTGGCGTCGCTGGGGCTGATCGTGACCCTCTCCATCGCCGCCATCGTGATGACCTTCAACTCCTTCCGCCTCTCCGCCATCGCCCTTGTGGTCAGCGTACTCTCTGCCGGGCTCAGCATTCTGGCGCTGGCCGTGCTCCAATACCCCTTTGGCATCAACGCGATCATCGGGGTCATCGGCTCCATCGGCGTGTCGATCAACGCGGCCATCATCATCATGACCGGACTGCGGGACGATCCCGGTGCGCGTGCGGGCGATGTGGAGGCGATGGTCAAGGTGCTCATGGGTTCCAGCCGCCACATCATCAGCACGACGATCACCACCTTCGGGGGCTTCCTGCCACTGATCCTCGCAGGCGGTGGCTTCTGGCCACCCTTCGCGATGTCCGTCGCGGGCGGCGTGCTGCTCTCCACCGTGGTGTCGTTCTACTTCACCCCACCGATGTTCGCGCTGCTCTATGCGCGGCGGGGCGGCCGGAAAACGCGTCGCGCCGAGGCGCAACCTGCGCTCAATCTGGTGCATGCGGCGGAGTAACCCGCGCTTAACCACTATATCTTTATGAAAAGATTTCGAACGCTTCGGACATCCTGACGCTTGTGCAGGCCTCTGTTTGCGCGGTAAATTTCGCGTCACAGAGTCGCACACCGTTACCTTCGTGTCGTAATCTGGACAGTCGGTGCAATCCGATCTGTCACAAAAGACGAAAGATCATAACCGCAGCTCTTGCGACGCATTAGGAAATGTCAATGTCGGACGAAGACGAAATCATCCTCGCGGAACTGGACGACGAAGAGCTTGTCCAACAGATGTTCGACGACCTCTACGACGGTCTCAAAGAAGAGATCGAAGAGGCCGTGAACATCCTGCTGGAACGCGGATGGCAGCCCTACGATATCCTGACCAAGGCGCTGGTCGGCGGCATGACCATCGTGGGCCATGATTTCCGCGACGGTATCCTCTTCGTGCCCGAAGTGCTTCTGGCGGCGAACGCGATGAAGGGTGGCATGGCCATCCTCAAACCCCTGCTGGCCGAAACCGGCGCCCCCCGTGTGGGCAAGATGGTCATCGGCACGGTCAAGGGCGACATCCACGACATCGGCAAGAACCTCGTCGGCATGATGATGGAAGGCGCCGGGTTCGAGGTGGTCGATCTGGGGATCAACAACGCCGTGGAAGCCTATCTTGAGGCCATGGAAAGAGAAGGCCCGGATATTCTGGGCATGTCCGCCCTGCTGACCACCACGATGCCCTACATGAAGGTCGTGATTGATACGATGGTGGAACAGGGCATTCGCGATGACTATATCGTGCTCGTCGGGGGCGCGCCGCTCAACGAGGAATTCGGCAAGGCCATCGGTGCGGACGCCTACTGCCGCGACGCCGCCGTGGCGGTGGAGACCGCAAAGGAATGGGTTGGCCGCAAGCACAACCAGAAATCCGCCTGATCGCAGGACCATGAGACATGCGGCCTGCGTCGGGAACCCGGTGCAGGCCGTTTTCGTGAAGGGCAACCATGCAGGACCTGAGTGACAGCAAACTGACAGAAACAGGACTGCCGCTCGAGCACCAGCGCGGCAAGGTGCTGCTGATCGCCTGCGGTGCCCTGGCGCGGGAAATCCTTGATCTGAAACAGGCAAACGGCTGGACCCATCTGGACCTCACTTGCCTGCCCGCCAAATACCACCTCTACCCCGAAAAAATCACCCAGGCCGTCCGCGAGACGGTGGCCAAACATGCCGATGATTATGACACGATCTTCGTGGTCTATGCCGATTGCGGCACCGGCGGGTTGCTGGAAGCGGCCTGCGCCGAAATAGGCGTGGAGATGGTCGCAGGCCCGCATTGCTATGCCTTCTTCGAGGGCAATGATCGTTTTGCGAAGCAGAGCGAAACCGAAATCACCACCTTTTACCTGACCGACTTTCTCGTCCGCCAGTTCGACGCCTTTGTCATCAAACCCATGGGCCTCGACCGACACCCGGACCTGCGCGACATGTATTTCGGCAACTACGAAAAACTGGTCTATCAGGCCCAGACCGACGATCCGGCGCTCACCGAAAAGGCCCGCGCCTGTGCCGAGAGACTTGGTCTGACCTTCGAACGCCGGTTCACAGGGTACGGTGAGTTGGAAACGAGTCTCGCCAATCTCTGACTGTCACCGCCAAATTCCGGATGGAATTTGAAAAACATCGTGTCGCACCGAAGGTGCGTCTATTTGGGTAACACGCCGCAGGCGCGCCCCTTTGCTGAAAGGCTGCTCTGTCAGCGTTCAGGAGGCAGCAGCAGACACGCTGCGAATGCGCTCGATCATCGCGCGCAAGCCATTCGATCTCTGCGCCGAGAGATGATCGTTCAGCCCCAGACGCTCCATTTCCTGGCGCGCATCCACGCTCAGAACGGCGTCCAGCGGCAACCCGTTGTAGAGCTTGCGCAGAACGGCAATCAACCCGTTCACGATCATCGCGTCGCTCTCCCCGTCGAAATGCAGCACACCGCCGTCGGTGACCGCATGCAGCCAGACCTGGCTGGCGCAGCCCTCCACCTTGGTCGCAGGCACTTTCAGGGCCGCATCCAGCGGCGCCATCCCCTTGCCCTCTTCGATCACCAGGCGGTAGCGATCTTCCCAATCGTCCAGGAACTCGAAATCTTCGACCAGTTCTTCAAATTCTGCCTGTGCCATCACCGTCCTCGCTTATCGTTCCTGAGGTAAGGCGCGCATTGCCAAAGGTCCAGCCGCCTTGGCGCTTTTCAACGCGCATCAGATGAGATAATCGGGGAAGAACAAGAATTGATGGCAGGCCCCATGCGCAAGACAGTTTCCGTCCTTCTGGTCTCGACCCTGATCCTTTCCGCATGCGGCAGCATCCGTGACAGCCGGGTCAACCCGTTCAACTGGTTCGGGCGCGGCGAACCCGCGCCGGTCGCCGCGTCGGCCGAGAACACCAACCCGCTCATCCCCACACGCGAGGGTCTCTTCTCTTCGAACAGAGAAAGATCCTATGCCGGCCAGCCGATTGATACGGTCAGCGATCTGACCGTTGAACGTGTCCCGGGTGGTGCAATCATCCGTGCAACCGGTGTTGCCGCCGTTCAGGGCGTCTATGATGTGCGGCTGATCCCGACCAATGAGGACGAGGCGGTCGTCGATGGTGTCCTCTCCTACAGTCTCCAGGGCCTGCAGCGGGGTGGCACCGCTCAGGGCGCCCCGGTGACACGCGAAGTAACCGTTGCCCGCAAGGTCACCAATCAGACGCTTTCCGGCGCCCGCACCATCCGGGTCGAAGCTGTCCGCAACGCGCTACAATCACGCAGGTAACCCCGCTCAGTCGAGCGCTATGATCCGCACGTCGGACCCGTCGGCGGCCAGCGCGATCTTACCCTCGCAGAGACGTAAGGCATCCGCGCCGAACACCTCCTTGCGCCAGCCTTGCAGGGCCGCGACGTCCCGCAGGCCCGCCGCAATGGCATCCAGCTCTGAGGCCGGAGCAATCAGTTTCGCCGCAACGCCAGCGCTCTCTGTCTTGGCCTTAAGCAGCACGCGCAGCAGATCGGCCAACGCCGGGTTAACCTGCAGCTTCTCCCGCGACCGGTCCGGTTGGGGCATCTTGTCGGGCGGACAATTCACCCCGTCAGCCACGGCGTTGAGGATACCTTCGGCGATATCTCCGCGCCGCGCCTCGCGCAGCAACAACCGCGCACGGCCAAGTTCTTCGGCGTTTTTGGGCTTGTTGGAGGCCAGCTCCACCAGCGCATCGTCTTTATAGACGCGGTTGCGGGGGATGTTGCGCTCTTGCGCGTGGCGTTCGCGAAAACCGGCCAGTTCCCGCACGACAGCGAGAAACTTGGGCGAATTCGTCCGCGTTTTCACCCGCCGCCAGGCCTCTTCCGGGGTCACGATATAGGTGTCGGGGCTGGTCAGAACCTTCAGCTCCTCCTGGACCCAACGGCTACGCCCGGTTTCTTCCAGCTTGGCGGCAAGGAACTCGTAGATCTCGCGCAGATGGGTCACATCCGCCAACGCATAGGTCTTTTGCGCCGCCGTCAGCGGACGGCGGGACCAGTCGGTAAACCGCGATGTCTTGTCGAGCGGCTTTTTCGCAATCCGGCGGACAAGCGTTTCATAGCCCACCTGCTCGCCAAAGCCGCAGACCATGGCCGCCACCTGCGTGTCAAAGAGCGGCTCCGGAAAGACCTGCGCATCCACATAGAAGATTTCCAGATCCTGACGTGCGGCGTGAAACACCTTGACCACGGAGGTATCCCGAAAGAGCGCGTAGAGCGGCTCCAGCGACAGCCCCTCGGCCAGCGGATCGACCAGCACCGCCGTGCTGTCATCCGTGCCGGGCATGGCCAGCTGGATCAGGCAGAGCTTTGAGTAGTAAGTGCGTTCGCGCAAAAACTCGGTATCGACGGTCACATAGTCATGGCCGGCCGCCTCTGTGCAAAAGGCCGCCAGTTCCGCAGTCGTGGTGAGTGTTTTCATTCGGGCGTTTCTTTTTCTTAATGATCGTCAATAATACCCAGTCACCAATCTGTTACACGAGGCGCGGGACTTTGACCAGAACCGCATATCCGGGCACCTAGCGCAACAGGATCGGGCGTTTATCGCCACGGGCAAAGCGCTCCAGAACCGCGGGGTAGAGCCGGTGTTCCTGCACCAGCACACGGGCAGAGAGTGTGTCGATCGTGTCCCCCGGCTGCACTGGCACCTCCGCCTGCCCCAGGATCGGGCCGTCATCCAGCGCCGGGGTCACCTCATGCACCGTGCATCCGTGCAAATGGTCGCCCGCTTCCAGCGCCCGGGCATGGGTGTGGAGCCCCTTGTACTTCGGCAGCAGCGAGGGATGGATGTTCAGCATATGCCCGCGCCAGGGATCGACAAAACCTGCCGTCAGCTTGCGCATGAACCCGGCCAAACAGATGATATCCGGTGCGTGATGGGCAAGCGCGCCGGTAATGGCGTGTTCAAAGGCATCGCGGTCGCCCTTGAAAGGCTGGTGCCGCACCACTTCGGTGGGCACGCCGCGCGCCTCGGCCAGTTCCAACCCTTTGGCAGAGGGATCATTCGACAGCACAACACAGGGCCGCGCCGGGTGATCCCCGTGCATACTGTCGAGCAGCTTGACCATGTTGGAGCCGCTGCCGGAAATGAAAATCGCCACCCGTTTGGTCAAAGCAACGCGCCCTGATACTGCACGCCTGCTTTGTCCGTCACCGTACCGACACGGGTCACCGTTTCGCCCTGCTCGGTCAGCAGGACCGTCAGGTCCTCGGCGCGCTCGGGTGCAACCACGAGGATCATGCCCAGCCCGCAATTGAAGGTCTTGAGCATCTCCGCTTCAGCCATGCCGCCGGTCCGTGCCATCCAGTCAAAAACCGGCGGCAGGCTCCAGCTGTTCAGATAAATCTGCGCGCCCAGATCCTCTGACAAGACCCGCGGCAGGTTCTCGGTCAGACCGCCGCCCGTGATATGCGCCAGCGCATGCACGCCCCCTGCCCGGATCGCCATCAGCACGGGCCGCACGTAAAGCCGCGTTGGTGTCAGCAGCTCTGCCCCCAAGGACCGATCCGCCCACGGGCAGGCGTCTTCCCACGAGAGCCCGGAAAGATCGACCAGCTTGCGCACCAGACTGTAGCCATTGGAATGCACACCGTCGGAGGCGAGGCCAAGCAGCACATCGCCGGAAGCAACCTCCATTGGCAGGTCCTGCCCGCGTTCCATGGCACCTACGGAAAAGCCTGCCAGATCGAAATCCCCGGCGGGATACATGCCCGGCATTTCTGCCGTTTCACCGCCAATCAGGGCACAGCCGGCCCGCTCACACCCAAGCGCGATACCTTCGATGATGCGCGCCGCCTGATCGGTGTCCAGCGCGCCGGTCGCGAAATAGTCGAGGAAAAACAATGGCTCCGCGCCCTGACAGACCAGATCGTTTACACACATTGCCACCAGATCGACACCCACACCGTCCACGTGGCCGGTGTCAATGGCAATGCGCAGCTTGGTCCCGACCCCATCGGTCGCCGCCACAAGGATCGGGTCCTGATACCCCGCCCCCTTGAGATCGAAAAGCGCGCCAAACCCGCCCAGCCCGGCCATCACACCTGGGCGGTTCGTGCGCTTTGCCGCCGGCTTGATACGGTCCACAAGCGCGTTGCCCGCATCAATGTCCACACCTGCATCCGCATAGGTGATCCCGTTTTTTGGCAGTGTCATGACAGGGTCCCTTGCGCCGCTGATTTGATGCATCGGGGGTTAGAGCATTCGCCGCGCGCATGCAATGTCTGGAGCGCGCCATCCGGCCTCTTGACGCGGGCAACAGTGCGGCTTACCCACGAGGTCATGGCGGGCCTGTAGCTCAATTGGTTAGAGCAGAGCGCTCATAACGCTTTGGTTGCGGGTTCAAGTCCTGCCGGGCCTACCACATCTTTTGAAATCAATGACTTATCCGCCAGGTGGGAAACTCTCTTTCCGGTGAAACCTATCGGCAGTCGAGGAATCTTTCCCAGGTCCACGCAGTCGGAACACCGGCATGTGTTGCAGGGCCTTCCAAATACTCGTCCATCTGTTGAACTCACCTACAAATTCCACTGCGGGACCGAAATTCATCCGAACGCGCAGAAAACAGAATTTGCGAAAACACAGACGGCGTGCGCCAGTTCTCACGCGGTTTTGCTGTGTGGATTTCAAGAACCGGTTTGCGGGTCGCTTCCTTTGCCAAATTCTTCTCGTCCCGCATAGCCGGTAAAGTCGGAAAACGGCATTGGCTTTCCAAAGAGATAGCCTTGAGCTTCTGCGTAGTGATGCGTTTTGAGAAAGGAGAGATGTTCTTCGGTCTCCACGCCTTCGCACAAGAGTGTCATCCCCAAGCCGCGGCAAAGATCGCTTATCGCCGAAAGGATTGGTTCGGCCGAAGGGTCGGTGCCAAGACCAAACATAAAGGACTTGTCTACCTTGAGTTTGTCGATTGGAAGCTTGGAAAGATATCCTAGGGACGAGTATCCCGTTCCGAAATCATCCAAGGCCCAGCTTATGCCGCGAAACTGGATGTCGCGCATTTTTTCCACCAAGTCGCCCGTCCCGTCGAACAGGACGGTTTCGGTGAGTTCCAGGCATAGACGCGATGCTGGAAAGCCAGTGTCCTTGAGGAGCTTGTTGACGTCACCGACAATACTGTCGCCGGTTATCTGAACACCAGATACATTGACGGCGATGCCCAAAGCGCCAGGCAGCGCCAGAGTATCCAGCATTGCCCTTTCCAGGACCCATGCCCCAAGTTCGTTGATGAAACCTGTCGATTCCGCGATCTCGATGAATTCGTCCGGGAATACTTGGCCAAGCTGTTCCGATTTCCAGCGCAAAAGCGCTTCGGAGCCAACCAGTTTCAGATCCTCTAGGCGATGCTGCGGCTGGTACCAAACTTCGAACTCTTCCCGGTCGAGCGCCCGCCCCATGGCACGCTCGATCTCCCTGGAGCGAAACTGGGTGCGAGACAGGACAGGATCATAGGATCGGGGCTCACCGTCGCCCGAAAGCCGCGCAGCGTCGAGCGCCTCCTCCGCATGGGACAACGCCTCCGTGGCAGCAAAGCTTGCGTCCGGAACCACCTGACAGTACCCGAGATTTACGCCGATGCGCGCATTGGCCTTTTCCAACGCATAGGGGCTTGCGACAATCTCGCAAAGGCGGCGCGCAAAGGTCGCGGCCAGCGCATCGTCCGTCTCAAACTCAGTGAAACATGCGAAGGTGTCTCCGCCCAGCCGCGCGGGAGCCGAGATGTTCAGTCCGGCCTCCTCCAGGCGCTTCACCACGTGCTGCAAAAGTGCGTCTCCCACGTCGCGGCCCAGCACGACGTTGATCGTTTTAAATCGACTGAGGTTGAAAACGAAAACAGCAAAGGGCTCTCCCGCCTCTGCGCGCAGGCTCATGAAATCCAGCAGGACGCTGCGCCGCAGCGCGCCCGTGAGCGCGTCGTAACTGGACAGATATGCGATTTCACGCTCCTGTTCCTTTAACTTCGTGACATCGCGCATCGACAGGGTAGCGATCCGCAGAGTTCTTTCCTTCACGCCTTCAAAAGAAACTGTCCGTGAGGGGGCAACGGTGTATTCCAGATGAAGCGAGACGCCACCGGAGAGACTTTCGTACTTTCGAACGGTTTGCTCGCAGCCTTTTTCCATCGCGGCGAGCGCGTGCTCCTTGAGCCGACCGGGCAGCCGGAGCTGACCTCCCTCGTCAACGCCAAAGAGGCCGGCCGCAGTATCACTATGCATCTGAACCGCACCGGTCTCGTCTACGACAGCAATGGCATCAAAGCTGTCGTCAAATACTTGCCGCAACAGCGCCGAGGTGTTTGCGACTTCCTGTCGTTGGCGGTTGATAATCCAACCATTCAGCTTCAGCCGCCACAAAAGAGACCAACTGCAAAAAGCGAGCAGGCTCGGATAAAGGACCCCGGTTGGGACGACAACAGCACGTGTCGCGAAGAGCCCGAATGCCGCCGCCTCAGTGCCAACAAGCGTGAGGATTGCTGCGGTTATCAGTGTGGAAGGTCTCCGAAGCAAGGGAGTTTGCAAGAGCAACAGAAACGCCAAGAGAGCCAGCAAAACCCACTCCACAGCCAGCGTTACGGGCACCACGCCGGCGGCCAGCGTCTCTGCCGCAAGGATATGCAAAAGAGGTCCCGGAATGATCCCATGCACCGGCACAGCAAAAAGATCACCCAATTCGATGGCGAAAGCGCCTACGACGACGGATCGGCCCGCGATCATACCCGGGTCGAACCGGCCTGTCGCGACGTCGGCTGCCGAAACAGCCGGTACACTGTCAGGTCGAAACGCAAAATTGATGGGAAAACTGCCCGACCGTTCCGAGAATGTGCCCGTGAGAACGGCGGCGGCGGCGGGAATGTAGTCACCGTTAATCGTGTCACCGAAGGGGTAGAAGCGGACCGCCCCTTGCCGGTCACTGAACACGTTGACCAAGGCGGGCCAACTCCGTTCTGCAAAAAGTGTCAGTGGCCGGTTCGTCGTTTGTTCATTGTCGCCCGTGCGTCCGGCTTGTCGGAACACAGGCAGATATGCGCTTCCGGATCGATCCAGAGCATTGGCAAAAGCCAGGTCACCTGCAGGATCGGACGGGAACGCGAAATCGACATCAAAAAGAACGTCTAGGGCACCGGCATCGGCCAGATTGTCGAGGATATCCGCGTGCACCTGACGTGACCAAGGCCATGCTCCGATTGACTGAATAGACGCTGCATCGATGGCGACAAAGATAAAATCACCCGAGGCCGTGCGCTCTGTATTTGCAGCGCGGAAATCCTCCAGGCGGTCGTTCAAAACCCAAAAATAGTCTCCGCGGTCAGCAAGAAAGACTGCGGCGACTATCAAATGCGCGACGAGCACATGGCGTAGAACGACGGCAGGACGAGTCAGTTTCCGCCTCCATTGTCATTTCCGTTCCCATTGTTTCCGTTGCCGTTTCCACCACCGTTACCGTTCCCGCCGCCGTTGCCGTTCCCGCCGCCGTTGCCGTTTCCACCACCGTTACCGTTCCCGCCGCCGTTGCCGTTCCCGCCGCCGTTGCCGTTTCCATTGTTTCCTTTGTTTTTTGCGGCCGACGCCCCAAAAGCGTTGCCATTGGCAAGCCCTGTCGCACTCGCATTTCGGGCCGCACTCCGCGTCGCAGCGGGTGCTTGGCGCAACTCCAGACTGAAAGTATTCGGGGAGCCTGGAACTCGGCTGGTCACATCCGCCGCGGACACGTTCAGCGATCGACCGTTTGAAACCGCCTGGCGCCCGGCATCGACATCGACACTACGCCCGTCGCTACGCACCTCAACGACACCCTTGTCCACGCGCACCGAAGCGCTTTCCTCGTCGGTGATCACTTCCAAAACGGTGCCCTTAATCACAGCTGCGAGGTGCGGTGTCACAACGCTGGTGCGTTTCCGGTCCTGAGTTTTAACGGAAAGGAAAACCGAGCCTCGTTGATGTGTGACCTGCGTGGTTTGACCCGTTGGTTGAGACACTGACACCGCGGCAAGTGTGTTGGCGCGGTAGATGATGCGTTCCGCGCCCCGTCCCACGATGGCCCGACTGCGGGCACCGGTTCTGATCCATGTCCCGCTGACAAGATCAGCACCGTTCCTGGCCCGGCTCCACGTTTTTCCGTCAACTGAAATGCGGACATTCCCGTCAGTGCGCTGCAGCACCCAACCCTCTGCAGCCGCGGTCAAACTCCAGACAACGAAAAGCAAAGCAGCGAAAAACAGTCGGGAAACCATGTCTGATCCTCTCTCAAAAACGTCATCTTCTTGCTGGAAAAGCGTAAAGAAATTCGGAATTGAGTTCCTATAGAAGCCCGGTTGGTTACCGCCATGTTACCCGGCATCAGTCGAAGCAAGATCATGTAGGTACATTTGATGTCGTGCATGCTTTTGCAGTCAGCCACCATTTGCGGTCGCATACTCAGGCCGTTACGGTTGTCTCTTGGATCAGCCTCGGCGCGGTGTCGATCTGAGGGTCAGTCTTCCAAAGCGGATCAGCACCGGGATGGCCGCCGCCAGGACCAGCACAGAGAGCACGACCTTGGTGACCTCTTCCATTGTGCCTTCGATCAGCACGGCGTGCACGACAGTACCGATCAAGATGACGACGACCAACCCCAGATGGATACGACGCCAGTCACGCGGTCGCAGACGCACCCGTTTGCGAAACATCGCCAGCAACGTGGTGGCAAGGACAGCCCACATGGCAATCACGCCCCAGGCGGAAAAGGGGGTTGCCGAGACAAAAAGAAGGGCATCAACCACATCTGGCGGGCTCGTGATCCAGAGCCCGCCAACGTGGATGATCACCGCAACAGCCAGACATCCACCGATCCATTGATGCATGCGCCGCCCGCCCAGCCCGGAAAAGCCAGGCAGGTATCCGGCAATCAGCAGAGGCTGCAGGAGCATGAGTGCCATGCCAATGACGCCCGCAAACCCCGCCACGATGTAAATCGGTTCACGCCATGCAAGCAGCGGGCTGGTCGAAGCGGCGGCAAGCGGAACGACCATGGCGGCCGCAACCGCACTCCACACAAGCACCGCATGAAATCGTTTGACAGATTGACCCGCCAATTGGCTCAGGCCGCGACCAGAACGAAATGCGCTTCAAGGCTGGTGTCCGAGGCGCTGGACATTACCGGGCGCAGGAAGACGGTTTCAAAGTCACCGCTGTCATAGGCCAGATGGCCGTGCGGCTGGCCAAAGGCCGGGACGATCTGCGGCATCTCCAGGCGAAACGCGCCTTGTGCGTTGGTCAGCGTGGCGCCGTGGCTCTGCGGGTCCCGCTCGTGCCCCTCGGTTGTATGCGCCCAGATCTGGATGCGCTGACCTTCAAGCGGCGCCTCATCACCAGCCCGACGCACGGTGCCGGTCATCCAGAACCCGCCACCACCGATTTTATCGACGATGGGCGCATCGGGGCGGTAGTTGTTTGAGCCGCCGCGCATCGATCGCGTAGGTTCGAGACCCTTGGCGCGCGCAGGAGACAAGAGCCCGGGGATACCGGTCGCCATCACCGAAGTGCCCGCAACAATAAGACTGCGCCGCGTTAGACGTATTCTGGTCATTCGGATTTCTCCTGATTGATCTGCAACATCTGGAGTGCTTGGGACGAATTGCAAGTGAACCAACCTGATGTGGCATCACCTCGACGAAATTTATCAGACGCAAACCGCGGAATAAACCTTTCCCACAGTTTTGTGATGCGGCCTCCGTCCGGAACACCCATTGATTGCCACCCTCATCCAGCGATGCAGCATCACCATTTGCAGTTCCGGGGGCTGATCCAAGGCCCGCACTCACCGCCGCGCCTCCCCTTCTCCATGCCGCGCACCTCGTGCGTCGGGTGGATCGGGACTGCCTGCAATATCGCCGTCCGCGCCTGACGCCGGACTGCTGTCGAGTTTGAACAGAGTAACGGGGATAAGAAAACTCAAGATGAAGGATTGACAATTTAGGACACACGACCTAATTCCCGAAATAGGACAAGTGACCTAAAATCTGGATACAAGGATGTTACCGTGAAAGATGATCTCTTTTCGAATTTTATGATGGGCGATATCGATCTGCCGAACCGGATGGTGATGGCGCCAATGTCGCGTAGCCGCGCGACAAATGACGGTGTCCCAGGCGCGTTGATGGTCGAGCACTACAAGCAGCGCGCAACTGCAGGGTTGATCATTTCGGAATCCGCACCGATTTCGCAGCAAGGTGTTGGCTACCCCAATACGCCCGGGCTTTTCACGCCGCAGCAGACCGCCGGATGGTTGCGCGTAGTGAATGCAGTGCATTCCCAAGGCGGTCGGATTGTCGCACAACTCCAGCATTGCGGGCGCATTTCACACCGCTCTTACCAGAAGGATGGTGCGGCACCGGTGGCGCCTTCCGCGATCCGGCCAAAAGGCTTCGCGGTCACCGCACAAGGGTATCAGGATTTGGAGACCCCACGTGCCCTTGAGACAGCAGAAATCGCCGAGGTGGTGGAACAATATCGTCTGGCTGCACAGAACGCCCACGATGCTGGATTTGACGGCGTCGAGGTACATGGCGCAAATGGCTATCTCATTGATCAATTCCTCCGCGATGGCACGAACACGCGGACCGATGCCTATGGCGGAAATCTTGAAAACCGCACCCGGTTCCTTCGGGATGTTCTGGATGCGGTCACAGCGGTATTCCCATCGGATCGGGTCGGGCTGCGGCTCTCTCCGGAAAACAGTTTTAATGACATGACCGACTCCGATCCACAGGGGCATTTCGAGGGGATCCTTGAGACTGTGGCGGAGCGCGACCTGGGATATCTTCACATTCTGGAGTCGAGCATGGACATCGGCGGCCACATCGAAGGAGCCCCCAAGACGGTCGACTATCGAAACCTGCGCAAGCTTTTTCCGGGCGCTTACATCGCCAACAACGGATACACCAAGGCGCGCGCAGAAGAAGCCCTGCAGTCCGGACATGCGGATCTGGTGGCCTTTGGCGCGCCCTTCCTGGCCAACCCCGATTTGGTCCGGCGATTTCGCGAAGACCTGCCGTTGAACAAGGTCGATAAATCCACCTTTTATGGTGGCGACGCGACAGGATACACGGACTATCCTTTCGCAACCCCACGACTGGTTACGGCGGCATAGCACCGCCGCCGGCAAGAAAGGAGCTTATGATGGCTGCATCAGAAACACGTCAAAGCATTGTCGCCGCAGCGGATGATCTGTTCTACGAAAATGGCTTCGACCACACATCTTTCGCACAGGTTGCCGAGGTTGTCGGGATTTCCAGAGGAAATTTCTACTATCATTTCAAGACAAAGGACGAAATTCTTGATGCAGTCATCGAAAAGCGGCTGGAAGATCGGCGCACCATGATGAGCCAATGGTCTTCGTCACAAGAAACGCCTCGGCAGCGTGTTGCACTGTTCATCCGGATTCTGCTCACGAACGAGGCGAAGATCAAAGCCTACGGCTGTCCAATCGGGACGCTTTTCACAGAGCTATCCAAGCTGGATCATCCCGGAGAGGACAGCGCACGACGGCTGTTCGACCTCTTTCGCATATGGCTGAAGCGACAGTTCGAACTCATGGGCCACACGCGGGATGCAGACGATCTGGGCATGCATATTCTGGCCCGAAGCCAAGGAGTCGCAACCCTCGCCAATGCCTATCCAAACGAGCCCTTTTTGAAAAACGAGGTACAGCAAATGCTTGCCTGGCTGGAGGCTCTCGAAGCCTCCGGCAACACCTGACATGTAAAAGGATCAGACAGCATGTACATTATCTTCCTCCGCTTTTCGGACAACAAACCGGCCGCCAAGGATTACATGGCAGCTCACAACGCGTGGATTGCAAAAGGTGTGGCAGACGGCGTTTTCCTTGTGGTTGGCAGCTTGCAGCCGCAGCAGGGCGGCGCAATCATTGCTCATGCCGAAGACCGCGAAGCGATTGAACAGCGGGTCGCTGCCGACCCCTTCGTTCAGGAGAACGTCGTGACGCCGGAAATCCTGGAAATTTCGGTGAACACAACAGCGGAAAGCATGCGCTTTCTCAAAGACGACCAAGCAGCGTGACCGCCAATGACCGACCTCTACCAAGGACCTGACGGGGTCGCCCGATGCCGTTGGTGCGGTGCGGCGCCGGAATTTCTCGACTACCACGACAACGAATGGGGCTACCCTGTCGCCGATGACCAGCGACTGTTTGAAAAGCTGTGCCTGGAATCCTTCCAATCCGGGCTCAGTTGGCGGACGATCTTGAACAAGCGGGAAGGATTTCGCGCAGCCTTCGATGGGTTCGATTTTCACCAAGTCGCGCGATACGGGGATGCCGAAGTCGCGCGATTGCTGGCGGACGCAAGCATCGTGCGCCACCGTGGAAAGATCGAAGCCGTCATCAATAATGCCGCACGCGCTGTCGAGATGGTCGAAACCGGACAGTCTCTTGCACAGTTTTTCTGGAGCTACGAACCCGACCCGGAAGAGGTTGCCAAACCCCAATCGCAGTCAAAAAGCCCCAGTTCGATTGCCTTGTCCAAGGAATTGAAGCGCCGGGGCTGGAAATTCGTCGGGCCGACAACCGTATTCGCATTCATGCAGGCGATGGGCCTGATCAACGATCACAGCGAGGGTTGCGCCCTGCGTGAAAAAGCAAGGCAAGCGCGCGACAGGTTCAGCCGCCCCTGAATAGTCTTCACCACGGGCAGTTGTCGTCGCGCGCAAGATGGTGACATGTCGACGGCTGTGACAATCAAGATCTGACGTCTCTCTGGCCGACCAGATCAATATGAATCGCGATATTCGAGCCAGGCCATCGGATTGCCTTTCGCCGGTTCGGAGCGTCGCCCGTTTGGGGTCAGATCCATGTAGGCGTAGGCGGCATTGGTCGCATCCAGCCCCCGACCGTACATTGAGTAGGTGTGGTAGACCACGCCGTCTGCGTCTTTCGCGAAAACGGATGTGCCGTGCATTTCATCCAGAGGCGGATCTTGCATCGTTCCGAAATTGTAGGTGTTGTGCATGTCCTCGGGGCGGCCGGGGCCAAACCCAACGTCGTAGTCAAAATTGAAGGTTGTGTTGTGCGAGGAAACCCATTCGAAATCCCATCCCATCCGCTCTTTGAACGGGAGCACCCTTTCGAGTGGCGCGGATGATACAACGGCAAAGGCGATATCCTGCGCGCCCAGATGCGGCGTAAGACCCGCGTAGGTATCAGCCCAGAACGAGCAGCTTTTGCAAGGATTGCGCCAGTCCGGCCCGAACATGAAATGATAGGTGATCAACTGAGATCGCCCGCCGAACAATCCTGACAGGGACTTTTGCCCCGAAGCGGTTTCAAAACGGTAGTCCTTGTCGACCCGCACCCATGGCAGCGCCTGCCGCGCTTGGGTGATTTCATCCTTGAGGCGCGTGTGTTCCTTCTCTCGCAGGAGCAGGGCTTTGCGGGCGACCATCCAGTCTTCACGGGATGCAATTTTGTGCGGTTTCATGTCCGTTATCCTTTCATTGATCAATTGACGGTCGGCGTTTCCGCCCAGTGTTCGGGCATTGTGCCTGCGACCTCGGGCATCGCCTCCAGACGGTCCATCCAGGTGGAAATACACGGGTAAAGCTGGCGCATATCGCCCAAGCCGACTGCCTCCATAAGCTTGGCTTTAGTGGCGGCTGCCCGCTGTATGAGACGCACCTCGGGGTAGACAAGAGCTTCTGCCGCAGACAGGTGATCACCACGCAGATAGGGACGCCCATCCGACAAGCGCGCCTCAAGGTATCGGCATTCTACATGCGCCTGCGTCGCACCGGTTTCCAACATGTCCGCTTCGAAACTCCCCTTCTCGGGAAGCTCACCATGCGACGCGAATGCCACGGTCAAAAGCTGTCGGTTTGCTTCTCTGAAATCATCGTAGCAGGCCATGACAAGTTGCCAGATTTCAAGCGCATCATCGGGTGTGGCCCCGAATAGCGGGGTTTGCGGATATTGTCGGTCCAACCAGGCGAGAATTGCGATGGAGTTGTGCACCGAGACATCGTTGTCCATTAAAACGGGCAGTGTGCCTCTGATGTTCAGCTTTCGGATATCAAAATCACCCTCTTCGCGATCCGACGCGGTCAGTGTGCGTATATCAACCTGAATTCCCTTGAAGGCGAGCCCCAGACGGACCCGCCAGCTTGGCGGAGCACCACTGATTTGAAAGAGCGTCCGTTGCATTGCATCCTCCTGATGTCATGTGGTCAGGAAGATACGAAGACAGTATGCCTTTGCAAGAAGGCAGTTTTTTTGGATATAGTACAAAAAATGATACTATTGGGAGGGCGATAGCAGATGCCGCTGGATAAATCGCGTGTTAAGAATGTGAAGGAACCTGCTGATAGCAAAGAGCTTTGCCCAATGCCGGACATCGCAAAACTGATCGGTGGGAAATGGAAACTTATCATCCTGCAGATTTTGATTTTTCGCGGAACCAAGCGTTTCAGCGAACTCAAGCGAATGATCGACGGTGTGACGCAAACGATGCTCACGAACCAGCTTCGGGCGCTGGAAGCCGACGGTTTGGTCTCGCGCAAGGTCTACCCCGAAGTCCCGCCACGGGTGGAATACACGGCGACAGACCGGGCGATGGCGCTCACAAAAATGTTTCGCGAGATGCATGACTGGTGGGTGGCGGGGCAACGGTAGAGTGGAATGTGCTCAGCCTGTGGCTGGCGCAGCATTAACCTCACTCGAAACGGCGTCGTCGGGCTACCAGGTCAGGGTGCATCTGTAGCTGTTCATTCTGCGGTTTTCCCTGCGTTTGGAAGAGCGGAAATCGTGTAGACGCCCCACGATCACTCACCACTGCTTTCACCTGTTCGAATCGGGCAAATTTGTGGCGCCCACAGCCACAATACGGCTGCAACCGGTGCTAGAAAATACCTATCAACCTGATTTAAAACATTATTTTTGTTTACCATGCTTCCACAAAATTGACACATTTCGTAAAATTTGTGCTAAAAATTTCATTGCACTGACCCCTGTTGGGTTGGCGCATCTGTGTGTTGACGATTTGTTTTGGTATTCGAGGGGCAGTGCCCGTGTTTTGTGTGCGAGTAAGCTTGTTTACAGCAGCTGCAGTGTATTGCGCTGCGGCGTTCGCCCCGGCTGCGACCGCAAGCACGGTGCGCGAACTGCCTTCGGTGGCGTCTGAACCGCTGGGGGAATTCTCGCTGGCTGATCTTTTGACCGAAGACGCGCTGGGCGATGAGTGTATCACCGAGGACGATATTGATCTGGCATTTTTCGCCTCCGGCAAAGGCATGCGGCTACCCCGCACTTGCCTGCCCGACCCCTGCAATCAAGCTTTGACCCCCTTCCGATTGGCCGAGTTGATCGGACGGCCGGCACAAACGTCCGAATGGGACCGCTATTTTTCACGCTACGCAGATGCCTGCCGTAAAGAAGTCGTGAGTTTTGATGATGATGTGGCAGAAGAACCAGTGTCCAGAGCGGAATTCTGGGCGCCCATTTTGGGCGGCCGCGTGGTTCAAGGCCGATTGGTGCGTGGAGAGAATATCTTTGACCGCACAGCGCGGCGCTTTTTCTTTCCTCGTACAGGCGGCAGCCCAAGGTTCGGAACACCGGTGTCCTTTGGCCCGGGCCCATCGGGCGGCCCGACACCACCACCACCATTTGGTGGCGATCCCGAAGGCGATCCGGAAACCGGCGGGGATCCGAGCGGGACCGGCACCCCAATCCCAGCGCCCGTTCCCTTGCCGCTTGGTCTGTGGATGCTGATCAGCGGGCTGCTTGGACTCATCATGCTGCGCCGGGCACAGCACTAGAACAGATCAGACCAGTCAGCGCGCGATTACGATATCAGCGCGCAATCCCCCCAGACGTGCGGAGGAACTCAGCCGCAAAACACCACCATGCGCTCTGGCAATGTCTGTTGCGATGGCAAGGCCAAGACCAACACCACCGCCTTTGTCCTGATTGCGGGCGCTGTCCAGCCTCGTAAATGCACGTGTCGCTTCCGCCCTGCGACTTTCTGGAATACCGGGACCGTCATCCTCGACACGAATGCGCAGGGTTTTTTCCGTCAACAGCACCGAAACCTCCGCCATCGCGCCGTAGCGCACAGCGTTTGAGATCAGATTGTCGAGCGCCCGGCGCATGGCAAGCACATTAAGTTGTACGGTGCCGTCGCCCTCACCGTCCGCCGGCATCAGTGTCACGTCCCGCCCTGCACGGCGGGCGTTTTCCACGACATGCGCAACAAGGTCATGCGGGTCGACAGGCTCCGGCTCCCCTTCACCTGCGCCCTTCACGAAATTCAAGAATGCATCGAGCATCTGCTGCATGTCATCAACATCCTGCTCCAGAGCCTCCCGCTCCTCATCCTCCAGCATCGACAGGCTCAACCGCATACGGGTCAGTGGCGTGCGCAGATCGTGACTGACACCTGACAACATCAAGGTGCGCTGTTCGATCTGACGTTCGATCCGATTGCGCATGTCCAGAAACGCATTGCCTGCCGCGCGCACCTCCACCGCTCCCGAGGGAGTATATGGTTCATGCCGCCCGCGTCCGAAAGCTTCTGCCGCGCGCGCCAGCCGCTTGATAGGGCGCAGCTGGTTCCGCAGGTAGAGGATGGCGATGACGGTCACCAAACCACCGAAGAACAGCATGTTTACGAAAAGCTGGTGCGGGTTGGATGCGGAAACACGTCGCCGGTCGAAACTGATCACAACCGGGCCGTGACGGGTCTCGGCGTAGACATGCACGCGCCGGTTTTCGGTCAGATCGATTTGGCTGACCTGTGCTACCTGTTCCGGTAACATCGATACGATCACCCGGCCTGAAAAATCAGAAAATGCACGCTGATGTTCGGTCGGCACCTCGGCAGGATCAACGGCTTCGGCAGTGATGGCCAGTTGCGATGTCCCTTCAATCACATGGCTGCTGATAGATCCTCGATCCGGCGCGCTGTCGATGACATCCAGTACAAAGCGTACTTCGCGAGCAACGGCGTTCGTCATCTGTTGCGTGACATCCTCGAAATGGCGCGTCAAAAAGAGCACCGTGACCACCAGTTGCAGGAACACCACCGGCAACAGCAGGATCAGAACCGCCCGCGCGTAGAGGCTGCGCGGCATATAGTGTTTGAGCCAGAGGAACGACATGGGCTAGACCCTAAAGGCGCCTCTGCCCATTAGAAAGAGTGAAAGACGATGCCGCCGCGCGATGATCCTGATGCCCCTGCCGGTCGGGTGGAAGTACTGGAACCGGGCGTGCGGCGGATCGTGGCCCCGAACCCCTCTCCGATGACCTTCAAGGGCACCAACAGCTACCTGCTGGGGGCCACTGAGATCGCGGTGATTGATCCCGGCCCGCTGGATCAAAACCACCTTGCCGCCCTCCTTGATGCGCTCACGCCTGACCAGCGGATCACCCATATCGTCGTGAGCCACGCGCATCTGGATCATTCCCCTCTCGCCACCGCGTTACAGAAGGAATGTGGCGCGCCGATTTACGGTTTTGGCCCTGCAGGGAAAGGGCGCTCCGCGGTGATGCAGCGCCTCGCCGAAAGCGGGCTTGTGGGCGGAGGTGAGGGTATAGATGCCGCGTTTTCGCCCGATCACGAACTGGAGGATGGCGCGCTGCTGAAAGGACCGGACTGGCAGCTGCGCGCCCTTCATACGCCGGGTCATATTGGCAATCATATTTGCCTTGCCTGGGACGACATCTGCTTTACAGCCGATCATGTGATGGGCTGGGCCAGTTCACTGGTCTCGCCGCCCGACGGCGATCTGACCGATTTCATGGCTTCTTGTCGACGTCTGCAAAAGACCGAGTGGCGGCGATTTTTTCCCGGCCACGG
The DNA here is from genome assembly GCF_947492555.1 of uncultured Roseobacter sp. Lineage (GTDB taxonomy): Bacteria > Pseudomonadota > Alphaproteobacteria > Rhodobacterales > Rhodobacteraceae > Roseobacter. The sequence goes on along the minus strand of NZ_CANLNE010000003.1, from coordinate 681,095 downwards.
CGATCCGGTGGACAATCCAAAAGCAAGGCTGGATTGGCTTGTTGCGCACCGGCAATCGCGTGAAAGGGCGATCCTTGCGGCTCTGCAAAGCGGACCGGCAGATGCGCAATCCCTGGCTCGCGCCATTTACGGCGATACCCCCGCCGGCCTTATGGCTGCCGCGTCGCGCAATGTATTGGCGCATCTGATTGATCTGGTTGGTAAAAACAAGGTAGCACCCAAGGCCCCCCTGCGCGCCGACACACGCTTTTATCTGGCCTGACGCCGCTGCGTCCAAAATTCAGGAATTCCTGCAAAATCCTCTGGACGGCGCAAAATGGCACTGCTATATCGCGCAAACCGTTCCGGCGTAGCTCAGCGGTAGAGCAGTTGACTGTTAATCAATTGGTCGTAGGTTCGATCCCTACCGCCGGAGCCAAAATCTCCTAGAGATAACAAGACGATCAAGGCCTCTCACACGAGAGGCTTTTGTCGTTTTGGGCGGGCTCCACAACAACTCTACAACATACCGAAGCCCCTAAGGCGTTCACTTTGGGCAGATCACGTTGGCCCGTTCTCGAAACGAACTTGGCAAAGTTGTACGCGAAGCCAGTAGGTCAAGGCCGAGTGTTTGGGCGACCCACGCTAGGTGGCGGTCCTCGACATGCATGTGTGCAACTTCCAACGCCGCGAGCAGAGCACTTGTAAGCTCGCGATCTGACAAAGCACCCACTGCGCTTGAGTGAGAAATCAAGTCAACTGTGCTCGCAAATTTCAGATTGGGGAACCGACTTGCCCCTATGAGTTGTGTTTTTCGTTCATCAATGACGGCCCAACACTTTAGTGTTTCAGAGATCGCCAGAGTCGCCGCCTCACCATCCCCGACGCTTGTCAGACTTGAGCCGGACACGAGTTGAAAATAGTTGGCTTGGGCTTGGTTTGGGACGTCAATCGACGCGACCACTTCATGTTCGAGAAGCGGCAAAAGCGCCAGCGCATCATTATAGCCAAGTTTGATGCTTTGCTTGAGTTCTCTGACTACAGGGGAAGGCATCAGCACTTCCATGGGAACAGCTTCGAGGATCCTATCCGCAAACCCGGAAGCACTTAGGTTCACAAACGAGCTTGCTTCGATTACCAGCGGTTCTTCAGAACCTTCGATACGGCTATGGGTGCTGAACTGATTGCTGGCGCCGCTACGGAAGTCTTTAGCGCCCAGGTCTTCCCACACGTAGCGGTCGGATGGTTCATCGTACCCGGCTGCATGAAGGCTTAAACGGCGCAGCATGCAGGCGGCGCAGACGCCACATTGGCGAAGTTGTTGGTTCACCGACGCTTGCCGCTGAGGGTCTGGCCGAGTTCATCGGCTGACGCGCCCTCAGGCGGTATCTGGGGCGGTGCTGGCATAGGCTTATCCCAACAGCGGAGCCGCTCGCTGTTGATGCTGTCGGTTTCGCCGCTCTCAAACTGGCAACCTAGGGCTCCGGCGTGTCCAGCCAGCAAGGCTTTTCATCGGCCCAGCGTTGCACGAACGGGTGGACTTCGACCTGTTTATCGGTTGTCCCACCTTCCGAGGTCCAAACGAAAAGCGGCACGCTTGGCGCACGTCCGGGCGCATTGGAGGGCGGTGGGCCTCCGGAACCGCCGCCTTGTTCCGCCGCAGCTGCCCGCGCCGCTGCGGCAATCTCGAGGTTCTCGTCGAACTTCCTGAAGTGAAACATTCCATCCGGGGGATGCACGCAGTTGAAGTGGGCCACCACGCCTTTCATATCCGGTAAAACCACGATGCTATCAGCACTTTGATTGTCTACAGTGACAACTGTCCCACGCCACAAACGCTCACCCTGCAACACCAGCTTGCCCGGCCTGCCCGCCTCGAGCGAAAGAATTTGCGGATAGCGCTGAACATACTGGTCGAATTCCCGGTAGTAGTACGGTGCACGGATGAAATCGAAGTTGAATCGGGCGGTGATCTCTTCCACCCGCCGCGGCAACTTGATCTCAAAGCTGCGACGGAACTGGCGCATGGAAGGCATGATCTCTTCCGTCTCGCCAGTGGCTGCAGCCGGGTCGGCCCTGCAGAGCTTGGTGAAATCAACAGCGGGCGAGTTGACATGCGGCGGCTGCACCCAACAGGCCCGCACATCGAAATCGACACGCTTCCACCAGCTGGGCAGGCTGATGACAGCAGACAGCCTATGATGGCTGGACTGGTACCCCCCCGTACCCCCCAACGGTCGAGGGCGGATTGCCCAGCCAAAGGTCGCCCGGTCAGTAAAGTTCTTGCCGGTCGACTGGTCCTGTTGATCAGAGCCCGGCAAGTGGCTGAACCCGATCACCCGTGGATTGCTGACCACCTGTTCCCTGCTTCTGGTGTCCGCCAAACTCATTTGCCCCGTCAGCGCCGATCCCGCAGGCAAGGCCGCGCCAAGCTGGGCGGAAGCCTCATCAATCCGGTGCGCCAGGTCGTCCCCGTCCCCGGCGCGCGGGCTCACGGCATAAACCGTGACATCGCTGCGCTGCGTGTTGATCCAGTCGCGCAGCATGCAGGACAGGTAAATCTCCGTACGGGCCTCGTGATTGTTGGCATGACGTTTCGCAAGACCAAGACAGCTCTTGGTCATTTCAAGCCGTTGACGGGTCTCGTAGGAAAGCGCGCGCTTTTCGCAGCCCTTTGACGTCTGATCCGGCGACAGGTTCTGATCCACGATCTGCAGAGCAGCCTTCAGCCCCGCGTCCGAGAGCCGGATCGTGCGCATACTGACATTCTTCGCAATGCAGTTCGCCGTCAGACGCTGTTTCCAGTTTCCGCCACCCCACACACCACCGCCGCCGACCTTGAATTCGTCGATGACGTCATAGAGACGGGCGGGAATAATCTCGCCGCGCGACCTGTTTGCGCGGTTTTGAACGGCCGGCAGAAACCCCGCCTCGCGTGCACCAAAGACTTCATTGCCGGGCAAATCCTTGTGTTGCGATACCTGGATGCGGCATCCCGTCGTACTGCAGCCTTCCAGCGAGATTTCGAGAAAATCACGGATGGAACGGCTTTCGCGGTCGTAGACAGACAGCTCTTCCTGCAGGCGGGCGAGCAGGAAATGCGACATAAGCTCGTTGGAGGCATAGGCCGCTTCGCTGCGCACGATGAGGCATTTGTAGACCCCGACCACCGATGGGGCAGCAGGGCCGGTGCGTGCGGAGCATTGCTCGATGGTCGAGCGCAGTTGCGGATGGCTTGTCGCCTGCCCGCGGACAAGCACGAAGTTCTGCGCGCCCTCCTCCCGCAACCTTTTCCGCAAGGCTGCAATATCGGTTTCAGTCGGCAGATGTGCATCGAACTTGGTCAGCGCTGCCAGCAACCGGAACTCGGCAGGCGCGGAGGCTTGGCCCTTTGCCGGGGCCGTCGGCCCCGCCCGTTTTTGAGGATCGAACGCGGCTTGCATCATCGCGCCAAATTGCGCCTCTCGGCCCCATTCCTCCATCCCCTGCCAAACCGAGATCAAACGTACCAACGCCCTCTTGTAATCTTCGTCCTGCGGCATGGAGCCCACATCCATCGGAGGCTCCGGCATGGCTTCTGTCATGGTCTGCTGCGGGCAGTCGATAAGAGCGCCCTCCTGCTGCATGGCCGCACACTGGATGCTGCTTTCTGATTGCATGTTGCCGCCACCAGCCATGTTCTGCTGATTGGACTGCGAAGGTCGCACACTGTTTTGAAGTTTTTGCAGGGTCATCTGGCCTTCGACAGCAAGCACCGTGTTGATGTAATGCGCGCGTCGGATTGCCTTGCGAAACCCGGCCTGCACCAGCGGCGCCAGGGCATGAGAGCTCTTTACAGTCGGCACCTGATTATCTGTGCTCCAGTCAAAGCCAATGGTCTCGGCAATCCAGTCCTTGCAAGCACTTGCCCAGCCCGGCGCGAGCCGGCTGGAACTGGTTATGTCCGCGTGCACCAACCGCCGTTCACGGCACAGCGCAAGCACCTCCGGGTCGTAAACGACCGCGTTCAGGAACGACGAAATCAGCTCGCGCCGCAAGAACCAGTCCAGCGCAATGTTTTCCTTTGGGTCGACCGGGTTGTGCAGGCGGCCGTTCTGGCGAAAGGCCTCGATCCGTGCATCCAGCACCTTTGTCAGGAACTGCTGGATTTCCCGCTGCCACCCGCGCAACAGTTCCACGTCATCCACGATACGGCTTCGTTCGCTTATCACTTTCTGAGCATTGCAAACGGCATCATCCTCCGTGCCGACGCAATCCCGCTCGAAATCGGTATAGGGGTCGCGGGCTTCGATGATGAAAACGGCTGTCCCCGGATAACTGCGCCGGTTGATGAGGGGCATCACAACAGCGTCGAAATTCAGCCGGTATAGTGTATTGCCTTCAAGGTCATGGCCGTCGTCCAGCAGCGTATCCATCAGATCGGTGCGCAGCCGCAGTCGCATCTTGTCAACTGCGCTCAACTGCTGCAGCGCGCTCACGGGCACGGGCTCTGTGGTGGCTGTCTGGGTCTGGTCCTGCGCCTCTTGCGTCGCCCCCATCAGCGTCGCAATCAGGTTTTGCGAGCGCCGCTCGCGCGACACCGGCGTGGTGGTTTGATCGCCCTTGGTTTTCGCAAGCTGTTGTTCCAGCCAGTTGGCCTGCCTGAAGCGGTCGTTGACCAGACGTTCTCGAGTGTAGAGCTGCGGTGGTTCGATCGACAGAACGCCGGGCAGCACCGGTTCAGAGACGGCGGCCCGCCCGGCCATGACGATTTTACGGATCTGGTCCGGCCACTGCGTCCAGTGCCCCTGCCAGACGGCAATGGCCAGGGCTGCCACGCCAACCAGAATAACACCCGGCAGGATGGGCCGTACGAGACCTGCCAGCCCGCTACCCAATGCAGGTACCCATCCAAAAAGCTTCGACCCAATCGAGCGCTCTGGCGCAGGCGCGGGCGGCTCAGGCGTTTCTCCGGCGTCGGCCCCGACGTTATCGCCGGCCAGATTCTGTTCCGGCGTGTCGTTCAGCGGATCCTGATCGGTCATGGAGAAATCCTCCTTGTGGTGGTTGGTCGAAAACCCCTGCGTCGAGGGCGTCGAGGACGGTTTCCAGCGTGATTTGACGGGTCAGTTTGCAGTGAAGCGTTTCGGTGCCGTCGAAGCGGCCCAGCTCGAAGTACTTGTTGGCGGGGGCCCCACCGCCGCAGACCTCGAAGAACCGGCAGTCTGCAGCGCAGGCTGCAACGCCCTCGGCAATACTCGATGCTGCCCGACGGAATGCATCACTCTCCTGCATGATCTGCACACCGCCGTCGCGGACATTGCCAAAGACGAAATCATCATAATCCGGCGCAGCGGCCCCAATAAGTTCTGGCGAAAAGGTCGACAGACCGCCCTGGACACCAACTGTCACGATCCGAAACGGGTCCACCTGCCAATTGTCCGACCGTTGGTCGTGCGGCGCCGCGAGCAGGCCCTTGACCCCTTCGATCTCACGACACTGGAATGGGACAGGATCGGCGGCGCACCGGCGCAGGAATTGCTTCAGAAAAGACGTGTAGCCCTCTGCCACCTGAGATGTCGCAAGCAGACTGCTGCCCCCTTCCTGCCCTTCCTCCTCTTCAACGTTGAAGGCGACATTACGGATACCTTGCCCGGTGAAGAAGTCGTAGATGTCGTCGGCACGCGACAGGCTCTGCGCCGTGAGTACCGATATGACATGGAACGGCAGGCCCGCCTCCTGCAGCCGCGACACGCCCCGCATCACCAGGGCATGGCTGCCCGTCCCACGCCGCGTCCGGCGACGGCTGTCATGCAGGTCAGCAGGGCCATCGAGGCTGACGCCGATGTTTACTTTCCACTTGCGCCACAGGTCCGTCCAGGACGTATTGACCCCGACCGCATTGGTTTGAAAAGCGTGGCGCAGCGGCAGGCCACCGCTCTCCCGTTCAAGCAATGCAAAGGCATGTTCGTACCATGCCACAGGCAGCGTCATTGGCTCACCACCGTGCCATACGACTAGCGGGCGTTCATCCGGTGGACAGGGAGCAATGATGTTCCGGCCAATCGCGCTCAGCGTTGCATCCGACATCCGCGCACGGTCATCGCGATGCTGCAGATAGCAATAGCTGCAATCGAGATTACAGTACGACGTCGGCTGCAGAACGAGAAGCGAAGGCGCCTGCCGCTGCGTTACCAGTTTGCCCAGTTGTTCCAGTTGTTCCAAAAGTTCGACCAGTTGCTCCAATTGTTCCATTGCGCGACTGAAAGATCATCAGAGACATCCGGCAACTTGGTCGCAGCGGTCTCTAACCGCACCCGCAACAGGTGTCGGTCGTCTTGGAGACGTTGCGCAGCTTCCGGTACATCCAGTCCAATTGGAGCGGCATTCGCTGCAGAGAAAGACGGAATTGCAGCTAACAACAGGACCAGCGAGGTCGATGTCTTAAGTCGGCACATAAAAAGCTCTTTTTTAAATAATATGTGAATTCTAGCACAGGTTACGCGTTTTTGCACCAACGAATTCAACCACCGGTTCTTTGGACACCTGGGGAGAAACTGTTCGAAGGCCTCTGCGGGAGCTTTCTCTGAACCGACAAGAGCCTCGGAAGTGACCGGCCAACAGTAGCCCCGGAGCACCGGTTTGATCCTGCAAGTTGATCGGCGGAAGCAATCAGGCGTTGAAACCGATGCTCGCAGTATGATGCGGAAAACTCCAAGGTCGCGGCTTTCAAACACGAATGATCAAGCGACGCAGCGCTTGCAGCAGATTAGTTTCAACTGTCCGTCAGCTTCGACGGAAGAGGTGCTTGACGCAATTCTGGCAACGGACCGCTCCGCTGCGAAAGCAGTATTCAATATCGCATTAATTTCGCCTTGTAACTCCGTCGGTTGCGCGGCTATACCCGTCAGCGGAGACGTGGCCGAGTGGTCGAAGGCGCTCCCCTGCTAAGGGAGTAGGCCCGGAAGGGTCTCGAGGGTTCGAATCCCTTCGTCTCCGCCATATTGGTTTCATTGTTTGAAAACCCTTCTAAGACCTTAAAGTGTAAGGTCATGTCCGGGGTTTGAAATCTACCATTCCTTTGACACGAAATCCGCTCTGCAAAAGCGAGTTTTAGGACGACACGTTGCAGGTCTATCCGCCCTGTAACCCCTAACTTACAGGGACTCCCCAAGGTCAGTGTTGGGGGACGAGGCCCGGCACGAGCTGAATTCATAAAACCAGATTGACTCAAATCAACGCGCCCCGCGCTCCCGCTTTCTATGGTGTTGTAAGCATCAACAGGAGAGCCATTCATGCGGATTTTGATTGTCGCAGCACTTTGCCTCGGCCAACAGTCCCACGCACAGGACATGGGGGAAGGTCAGACGTTGTTTCGTCTTCATTGTGCGGCCTGCCACGGCATCGAAGGGCGAGGAAATGGCCCTATGTCGCCGGTCCTGCTGGTCCAGCCTGCCGACCTTACCACGCTGTCGCAAAAAGAGGACGGGACCTTCCCGACCTACCGCGTGGTGAAACGGATCGACGGGCGGGACCCGCTGGTCAGCCACGGCAGCGACATGCCGGTCTACGGGTGGTTCTTTGAGGGCGACGACGTGGCAATTTCCGCCCAGAGCGGGCAGCCGATCATGACCAGCCAACCCGTTGCCGATCTGGTCGCGTGGTTGCGCACCATTCAGGAATAGCGATGGGTCAGGGTGTTTCGCGCGGGTCGAGAATGCGCGCGATCACCCCCCGCTTGGTCACCTGCCCCACCAGATCGCCGCCGTCCTCCACACCCAGCGGGCCTTCGTTTTCCAGCAGCATGCGCATGACGGTTTCGACCTCCATGTCCGCTGGCACGGCCTGCTCGGGTGCGGCTTTTGCGGGCTCCATCACGTCGCTGGCGCGCAGCACGCCAAGCGGGTTCATATGGGCGACAAAATCGGCGACGTAGTCATTCACCGGTTGCGAGAAAATCTCCTGCGGCGTGCCACATTGCACGATGCGCCCGCCTTCCATGATCGCAATCCGGTCGCCCAGCTTGAAGGCCTCATCCAGATCGTGGCTGACAAAGATGATCGTGCGCTGCAGATCGCGCTGCAGGTCCAGCAATTCGTCCTGCAGCCGGGTACGGATCAACGGATCGAGCGCGGAGAACGGCTCGTCCATCAACAGAATGGGCGCGTCGGTTGCAAAGGCGCGCGCGAGCCCCACCCGCTGCTGCATCCCTCCGGAGAGCTCGCCGACCTTGCGGTCTGCCCAATCGGAGAGCCCCACGAGGTCCAACTGCCGGTCGGCACGGGCCAGACGGTCCTTCTTGGACACATCCGCCAGCTCCAGCCCGAGGCCCACGTTTTCGCGCACCGTGCGCCAGGGCAGCAGCCCGAACTGCTGGAAGACCATGGACACGCATTCGCGCCGGACCCGCCGCAAATCCTGCGCGGAGCTATGGGTAACATCGCAGGACCAGTCGCCGTCGTGCACCCGAACCGCGCCCCGGACCACCGGGTTGAGCCCGTTCACCGCCCGCAGCAGGGTGGATTTTCCCGATCCGGACAGCCCCATGAGGACAAGAATTTCCCCGGCAGGCACGCTGAGCGAACAATTGTGCACGCCCAGCACCTGATTGGTCGCCTGCTGGATCTCGGCGCGCGATTTGCCCGCGTCCATGTCCGGCAATGCCTTTTCCGGCGTGTCGCCAAACACGATGGAGACGTTGTCGAATTCAACAGCCGTTGTCATTTGCGATCCACCCGCAGCATCCGGTCCAGCATGATGGCCACAACCACAATGATAAATCCGCTTTCAAATCCAAGCGACGTATTGACCTGGTTCAACGCCCGCACAACCGGCACCCCAAGACCATCCGCGCCGACGAGCGCCGCAATCACTACCATCGACAACGACAGCATAATCGTCTGGTTCAGCCCGGCCATGATCTGCGGCAAGGCATAGGGCAGCTCCACCTTCCACAGTTTCTGCATCGGGGTGGCCCCAAAGGCATCCGCGGCTTCCAGCAGGGGTTTTGGTGTCGTGCTGATGCCAAGATGGGTCAGACGTATGGGGGCGGGCACCACGAAGATCACCGTGGCGATCAGGCCCGGCACCATGCCGATCCCAAAAAACACAATGGCTGGAATAAGGTAGACGAAGGTCGGCAGCGTCTGCATCAGGTCCAGTACAGGGCGCATCGCCTGAAACAGGCGCGGCCTGTGTGCGGCCGCAATGCCGATGGGCACGCCGACAGCCATGCAGACCACGCAGGCCGACAGGACCAGCGTGATGCTCTCGGTCATCTCTTCCCAGTAGTCCTGGTTGAGGATGAACAGAAAGCCCAGGGCCACAAAGAGGCAAACCTTCCAGCTGCGTTGCAGCACCCAGGTCAGCGCCACAAACGCCAAGATGATGATGAAGGGATGGGGCGTCTGCAGCACCCAGAGGATCGCATCGATCATCCATTCCATCGCAACGGCGAGCCCGTCAAAGAACCACTCGCCATTGGTCTGCAACCAGTCAAAGAACGCCGCTGCACCCTTGCCAACAGGTATTTTCGTCTCGGTCAGCCAGTCCAGCAAAACACGCACCTTTCCCCGGAAAAGTCATCGCCCCACACGATGTGCCGTGCGGGGCGTCTTGATCACAGGCCGAGGGCCGATTTCACCGCAGCGACGCTGTCCCCGCCATCCACTGTCGTCACACCGTCCAGCCAGGCGACAAAGGCATCCGGGTTGGCCGTCAGCCACGCTGCGGCGGCATCAGAAGGCTCTTCGCCGTCGTTCAGAATCGCGCCCATGATCTCGTTCTCCATGGCCAGCGTGAATTCAAGGTTGTTGAGCAGCGCGCCCACATTGGGGCATTCGCCCGCATAGCCCGCGCGGGTGTTGGTATAGACCGAGGCGCCGCCCAGATTGGGGCCGAAGAAATCATCGCCCCCGGTCAGATAACCCATGTCGAAATTCGCGTTCATCGGATGCGGTTCCCAGCCGAGAAAAACGATCGGCTCGTCCTTCTTGGACAGCCGCTCGACCTGCGCCAGCATGCCCTGTTCAGAGCTTTCCTTGACCTCGAATTCCTTCAGGCCAAAGGCATCGGCGTCGATCATGGACTGGATCAGACGGTTGCCGTCATTGCCGGGCTCAATACCGTAGATCTGGCCGTCCAGCGCATCGGCGTGCTTGGCGATATCGGCAAAGTCCTTGATGCCCATATCCGTGGCCGCCTTGTTAACGGCCAGCGTGTATTTGGCGCCTGCAAGGTTCTCACGAACGGTATCTACGGTGCCTGCCTCGCGGTAGGGCGCGATATCCGCTTCCATCGTGGGCATCCAGTTGCCGAGAAAGACGTCGACGTCGCCCTGCGCCATGGAAGTATAAGTCACCGGAACGGAAAGAACCTTGATATCCGTCTCATAGCCAAGCGCGTCGAGGAGCACGGTTGTGGCGGCCGTCGTGGCGGTGATGTCGGTCCAGCCGACGTCGGAAAAGGTCACTTGCGTGCAGTCGGCGGCGGCCACGCCGGTCATGGCGAAAAGGGCCAGCGCACTTGCGGTTGTCTTGAGCGTCATATCGGATCTCCCATCTGATTTTTCTTTATACATGCGCAGGTTGGAACAGGGGGTCAAGGCGAAACCCCCGAACCCTGCTGCGGCTCTTGGTTGTGTGGAAGTCCGGGTGTGGTTCTCAGCTGTCCGGAGGCAGATCCCGGAACACGCCAATGATTTTGGTGATCTCGCCAGAGGCATCGGCGCGGGCAAGCCCGAAGGATTCCACGTGCACGGTGTCGCCATCACTGTTGATCAGCCTGTGCGCGAAATGGAAATCCCCGCCCTTTTTGGCCACGCGATCCACCTCCTTTATCACCGACTTGCGATCATCAGGGTGATAATACTCGAGCGCTTCGTCCAGAGTGGGCGACGGTTTTGACGGATCCATTCCGTGGATGCGATAGACTTCCGACGACCAGTGCAGTTGCTTGGTATCGACGTCCAGCGCCCAGAAGCCGACCTTGGCAAGATCCTGCAGCAGTTGCAGATGCGTCAGTGCTTCCTCTGCCTTGTCCCGGGCATCCACCACATCCGTGATATCCGTCCCGACCGAATAGATCGAAGAGTTGGGCAATGACGGATCCGCGAAGATGAAGTTCTCGGTGCTCATCCAGTATTTTTGACCGTCGTCCTTGGAAACGACCTCGTGCACATGGCTTTCGCTCCCCGACGCGCTGTTCATCAGCGCGTTGTCACGCTCCTTGACGGCATCGGCGGTTTTCTTAGTCGCCAGTTTGAAGAAATTCTGGCCTTCCGCCTCCTCCCGCGTGGTGCCCAAAATACTCGCTGATTTCTGACTGATCCGCAGAATTGTTCCGTCGGTCGCCCGATTCAGCATGAAGATTTCCGCGTGATCGAGGATCAGGTCCAGTTCTTGCGCCAATCCGGGGAATTCTGACACCACCATGGTGGAGCCTTTCATCTGTCCGCGCATGTCGAAGAATGGCGAACAGGTGAGCTTAAAACGGGACCCCCTGGAGGTGAACTCGCGCGAAATCGGCTCCCCCAGCTTAAGCGTTTCATTGCAGATCGGTGCCAGGGACGGGCAGTTTTCCGGCAGCACACATTGGCTCACATGCGGGTTGGAGACCGGGCGAGACAGGCCAAACATCTCTGCCGCCGCATTGGTTGCCTGCGAAATTTGCAGCGCCGTATCCAGAACCATGATCGCCAGCGGCGCGGTTTCGAGCACAGACATCAGCTCGCCCGTCCGGCCGCTGAGTTCCGCCGCCGTGACCTGCAACTCCTCGTTGACGGTGATCAGTTCTTCGTTGGTCGATTGCAACTCTTCATTGGACGTCTCCAACTCTTCGTTTGTGGCCTGCAATTCCTCATTGGTCGATTGCAACTCCTCGTTCAGCGATTGCAGCTCTTCATTGGAGGTTTCCAGTTCTTCGATGGTCTGCTGCAGCGCTTCGCGGGTCGTGGCCACTTCATCTTCAAGGAGCCGGATGCGGTCACTTTCAAATGCCTCGTCCCCCGACTTGACGTCGGTATCGAACCCTTTGGCGCGATCCACCTGAATCTCACTGAAAACAATCAGTGCTGCGCGTTCATTGATATCGCGCGCGATGATCGGATAGACATCCAGCCGGATCTCGGCGTCATCGTCATCAGCCAGAAGATGGCGGACACCGGTTCGATGCTCGCCATTTTTCAGGGCCAACGTCACAAGGCTGCGGGCCTCTTCTCGGAAGGGCCGCCGCAGCAGGTCGATGTGCATTTTCAGGTTGCTGCTTTCGTTCATTTCAATGAACGAACTGACGTTCCCGTAGATGCGCACGATAGAGTATTCATCCGTGACCAGCACCGAGTTCTTGCCAAGGGCCAGGGCAAGGGCTTCAAACATCTGCCGGTCGGTAGAGTGACCCGGCGTCGGCACCGCAGCCGTGGCAGGCGCGATCTTGCGCGACTGGGGCATGTTACGCGTGTTGGAGAACGGCGTGTGCTCGGAGCGCCGGATGGACCGCCGGCGGTAGATATGTGCGGACTGGCTGTCCTGAATAAAGAGTTCGTCAGAGCCTGCCACGGTCTCTGCCGTGCCAAGAAACATCAAGGAGGTTTCGGTCAGCGCATAATGGAACCGCGACATGACTTTGTGTTGAAGTGCATTTCCAAAATAAATCAGCAGGTTACGGCAGCACAGCAGGTCGACTTTCTGAAAGGGTGGGTCCTGGCACACATTGTGGTCGGAAAACAGGATCGCCGAGCGCAGCGAGTCGATGACCCGGATGCCATCGTTTTGCTGGATGAAGTACTGGTCCGACAGTTCCTTGGGAATATCGTTCAGCGCCGCCATGCCGTAGATGCCCTTGCGCGCAACTTCCAGGGCATCCTTGTCGATATCCGTGGCGAAAATCTGGACGTGATCCTTGAGCTGAACCTTCGCGCCGCCCAAAGCTTCGCAGAGCAGAATGGCAATGGAATAAGCCTCTTCGCCTGTGGCACAGCCCGCAATCCACACCCGGAAGGGCGTATTGGTCTTTTTCTTCAGGAGCGCTGGTAACAGCTCCTTAAGGGCCTCGAATTCGCTTTTGTCCCTGAAAAACCGGGTGACCGAAATCAGCAGATCCTTGAAAAGCGCATCCACTGCGTTCGGGTTCACCCGGCAGAACTGGGTGTATTCCTCGTGGCTTTCGATCCCCAGCGCAATCATGCGCCGCTCAATCCGGCGGTTGATCGTAGTCTGCTTGTACTCGCGGAAATCAACGCGCGTGCGGGCCAGCAGGATCTGCAGCAGATCCGATGACGGGCTTTTTTCCGAGGCCTCCTGGCGGAACGCATCGAAATCGCGTGGCGAGGTCAGGATTTTTTGCAGATGGGTGCCAATTTCAAAAGGACGCAGCACCAAATCAACGCATCCCGTCTGCATGGCGGCCATGGGCATGCCGTCGTACTTGGCACTTTCGGTGTCCTGGGCAATGGTGATGCCACCGGCCTCGCGGATTGCCTGCACCCCATAAGCGCCATCGGTACCCGTACCGGACAGGATGATCGCCATGGACTTTTCGCCATGCTCATCGGCGAGGCTGAGCAGGAATCGATCCACCGAAGGTTTGGGCGAGGCCACTTCATGGCTTGGATCCACCAGATTGAGCTTGCCCTTTTCGTAGACCACATCCGTTTTGGGCGGGGTCACGTAGATGACGTTCGGCTCGGGCAGCGATCCGTTGACCACATCCCGCACGACAAGACTTGTCTGACGGGCGACCAGCTCGGTCATCAGGCTTTTATGGTGCGGCGACATATGCTGCACGACCACGTAGGCCACCTGCAGATCCGTCGGCAGAGTGGCGACAAGTTCGCGAATTGCCTCCAGCCCGCCGGCCGAGGAGCCGATACCGATAATTGTTAGCTCTTCTGTATCTGCCCCGTCCACGCTCTCTACTCCCCGCCGCAGAAACCATCACAGGTTGTGCGCGCAGACTTGACCCGCGCACAACCTGAATTTGGCAACCCATAGTTGCAATCCTAGTGACTCTGCTGTGATATATTCAACCCTAAGATAGGGGGTTGCGTAATATTTCTCTACCCGAGGCGCAACAGGTACCGTACTGTGCGTTTACCCTTGCCTACCGAGTTTAAGGCACCTTGGACCAATTGATTGTAGTTTATGGATAGAAAAGATGACAGATCCCAATAGAGTTGTGCCGTTGCCCTCGGATTTGTCCGACCGTGTGCTGACACTGAACCTGACGGTGAAGGAGGACAAGAGCATCACGGTTCGGTCCTGTGAAGTGCTGGGGCGTGGGTTTCGCAATCGGGTTTCTTTTCAAGAGACAAGTGAACTGGACCGGGTTCTCGTGGCAAAACTGGCGCATTCGGTGCGCAAGTGCATGTCCACCATCCCGGATGGGGCACATGTGCTGTCTCTGCCCGATTTTCTTGTCGAGGTACCGGGGCTTGTCCTGTCGGGCGCGCATGTTCTGGTCATGGAAATCAAGGACGGGATGCGCAACGCCATCGTCCGGTTCAAGGAATTCATGGGCACGCTCAACAACGCTTTTCATCCTGACATTGGTTTTCAGGAACCCTATTCCAATCACGCGGAACGGCTGGCCACCAATGTGCTGGCAGACATCTGCCTGCCGCTTTTGAATATGTGCCGGGACATGGAATACGCCCAAGTGGACGCAAACGAACGCCTGCCACAGGGCTTCGCCGAGCGGGCGCGCGAATTCGAGTTTCAGACCGAACTGCTCAAACGCTTTATCTTTAACGCCGGCATCGGTCATGCCCAGCCGAGCCAAGTCTATCTGGAACCGGAGTACCGGGCGAAACCGCTCACCCTACCCCGTTCCTGACTGGTCAATTGTTCTGCATTGGCGGCTGTTTGTCTTTCTCTGGGCACCGCTCGGTAAAGCGGCGCATTTTTATTGCCAAAGTCTGAATATTTTCGCGAAAACCCGCGCTTAAAAGCCACGATCTGGTCATTTCGATGCCCTGCGACCGGCAGAAAAGCCCGGTATCCCTTTGTGTCGAGGCGGCCCCTCCGCTTCATGCGAAAGGACCGAACAAATGACCAAGGAACCACAGAAACCTGCCCCGGCACCAACGTCCGAAGGCGCCAAGAAACCACCGCCCCCGCCGCCTCCCATTACGGATTACGCGAGCCTCTGAGAGCATTTTCCCAAGTGACAAACACCCCGGTGACGGCATAATCTGGTGCCATGCCCACCCCTGTGTCCTCCATCCGCAATCTTGGCCCGGCCTATGAGGCTTCCTGCAAGGCTGCGGGCATTCATTCCGCCGAGGACCTGCGCGATCTCGGCGCCGACGAAGCCTACGGGCGCATGATCAAAACCGGCCTGAGGCCGCATTTCATCGGATATTACGTATTGGTGATGGCCTTGCAGAACCGCCCGTGGAACGACTGCAAGGGCGAAGAGAAGAAGGCCCTGCGCAAACGGTTCGACGCGATCAAGGCGTCTTCCTTCGACGCGGGCCTCGATGCATTTGAGCAAATGATGGATCAGATCGGCGTCCGGCCGGGCTGAAGCATGCAAAAAGGGCCTCCCAGCGGAAGGCCCTTTCAAAAATCATCCTGCTGTGGCGATTAGCCGACCAGTTCCAGACCGGAGAAGAAATACGCGATTTCAACGGCGGCGGTCTCAGGCGCATCCGACCCGTGTACCGAGTTCTCGCCAACGCTTTCGGCGAACTCCGCGCGGATCGTACCGGGAGCTGCGTCCGCAGGGTTGGTCGCCCCCATCACTTCGCGGTTCTTCGCAATGGCGCCTTCGCCTTCCAGCACCTGCACGACAACCGGCGCGGAGGCCATGAATTCGCACAACTCGTCATAGAACGGGCGCTCCGCATGCACCGCGTAGAACACGCCTGCCTGCGCCTTGGTCATGTGGATACGCTTTTGCGCAACGATCCGCAGGCCGGCGTCTTCGAATTTGGCGTTGATCTTGCCGGTCAGGTTGCGGCGGGTGGCATCGGGTTTGATGATCGAGAATGTGCGCTCAAGGGCCATGAGTAGTCTCCGTGATGTTTCGCGCAAGGCCCATGCCCTGACGCGCTTGAATTTCGCGGCCCACCTAACACGGGCAATCAGCCATGAAAAGCGGCGATTGACGCGGACCAGAGGATGCGGCACACCGCGCCCATGTTACGTATTTCCGACATCACCTATGCCGTCGAAGGCCGCCCGCTTTTTGAAGGCGCGAGCGCCGTTATCCCGGAGGGCCACAAGGTCGGTCTGGTGGGACGCAACGGCGCGGGCAAGACCACGCTCTTCAAGATCATTCGTGGAGAACTTGGGCTGGATGGCGGCGATATCTCGCTTCCAAGCCGGGCCAGGATCGGTGGTGTGGCGCAGGAGGTTCCGTCCTCGGCAACCTCGCTCATCGACACGGTACTGGCGGCGGATACCGAACGCGCCGCCCTGCTGAGCGAAGCGGAGACCGCGACAGATCCGGGCCGCATCGCCGATATCCAGACACGGCTTGCCGATATCGACGCCTGGTCCGCCGAGGCGCGCGCCGCCAGCATCCTCAAGGGCCTTGGCTTTGACGCCGCGGACCAACAGATGCCCTGTTCGGATTTTTCCGGTGGCTGGCGCATGCGCGTGGCCCTTGCCGCCGTGCTCTTTGCCCAACCGGACCTGCTGCTGCTGGACGAGCCAACCAACTACCTCGATCTAGAAGGCGCGCTCTGGCTCGAAGCTTATCTGGCGAAATACCCACACACAGTGATCATCATCAGCCACGATCGCGGGCTGTTGAACCGCGCCGTGGGCGCCATCCTGCACCTCGAAGAGCGTAAACTCACCTTCTATCAGGGCCCCTACGATCAATTTGCCCGCCAACGTGCCGAGCAGCGCGCGCTCCAAGCTGCCATGGCCAAGAAACAACAGGCCCGCCGCGACCACATGCAGGCCTTCGTCGATCGGTTCAAGGCAAAGGCCTCCAAGGCGAAACAGGCCCAGTCCCGCCTGAAAATGATCGAGAAGATGGATATGATCGCCAGCCCCGAACAGGTGGCCAAGCGTGTCTTCACCTTCCCGGAACCCGAAGAACTCTCACCACCCATCATCTCCATCGAGGGCGGCTCGGTCGGCTACACCGACACGCCGGTGCTCAGCCGGTTAAACCTGCGCATCGATCAGGACGACCGCATCGCGCTCTTGGGCAAGAACGGCCAGGGCAAATCCACGCTCTCCAAGCTTCTGTCAAATCGCCTGACGCTGATGTCCGGCAAATCGGTACAATCGAACAAGCTGCGCATCGGATTTTTCGCGCAACATCAAGTGGATGAGCTGCACATCAACGAAACGCCGCTGCAGCACATGATTTCCGCCCGCCCCGGCGTGTTGCATTCCAAACTGCGCGCGCAGATGGCCGGGTTTGGGCTGGGCCCGGATCAGGCAGAAACCGAGGTCGGCAGGCTCTCGGGGGGGCAAAAGGCGCGGCTCTCCCTGCTGCTCGCCACGCTGGACGCCCCGCATCTGCTGATCCTCGATGAGCCCACCAACCACCTCGACATTGAATCGCGCGAGGCGCTGGTGGAGGCGCTGACCGCCTATTCCGGCGCGGTGATCCTCGTCAGTCACGACATGCACCTGCTGTCGATGGTGGCAGACCGGCTCTGGCTGGTCTCGGACGGCACGGTGAAACCCTACGAGGATGATCTGGAAGCCTACCGCAAGATGCTGCTGACCCCGGTCAAGCCCACCAGTAAATCGACGAAAAAACCAATCGAGGCACCCAAGGCAAAACGCGCCAGCCGCGACGAAATCCTCGCCCTGAAATCAGAGACCCGCAAATCCGAAGCCCGCGTCGAAAAGCTCAACGAGATGCGCGACAAGCTGGCCAAGAAACTGGCCGACCCCGCGCTCTACGAAGACGCCAAGGCAGGCGAACTCGAAGTCTGGAACCGCAAATACGCCGAAGTGATGGAGGCGCTGGACCGCGCCGAAACCCTCTGGATGACAGCGCTTGAAAAGCTCGAAAGGGCCCAGGCCGCATGACCACCGCTTCTTCTGGCCTGAAATATCCTGGGGTTTGGGGCAAAGCCCCAATTCATTTATGACAATGGATACCGCTTTCTTCATCACCGCCTTCGTGACCATGTTCGTCGTCATCGACCCGATTGGTCTGGCCCCGTTGTTCGTGGCGCTGACCCAAGGCATGACCACCGCCGCCCGGCGGCGCATCGCGTTGCGCGCAACCCTGATCGGCATCCTGATCCTGCTGGCCTTCGCGGCTTTCGGCGAGGCTCTGCTGTCCTTCATCGGCATCTCCATGCCCGCCTTCCGCGTGGCAGGGGGCATTCTGCTCTTTCTGACCGCCCTCGACATGCTCTTTGAACGTCGTACCAAGCGGCGGGAAGACAAGCAGGAAGAGGATCGCGATGACCCATCGGTTTTCCCGCTGGCCATCCCGCTGATCGCCGGACCGGGTGCCATCGCCTCGGTGATCCTGCTGATGGGTCAGCGCCC
The DNA here is from genome assembly GCF_947492555.1 of uncultured Roseobacter sp. Lineage (GTDB taxonomy): Bacteria > Pseudomonadota > Alphaproteobacteria > Rhodobacterales > Rhodobacteraceae > Roseobacter. The sequence goes on along the minus strand of NZ_CANLNE010000003.1, from coordinate 662,667 downwards.
CGGCGTCGAAGGCGCGGCTCTGGTACTCGGCGCAACCGGGATCGTCATGCTCATCGTCATGGGCTTCTTTCTGGCCAGCGGCATGATCGAACGCGCGCTTGGCAAAACCGGCGTGACGGTGGTGACCCGGCTCCTGGGTATGTTGCTCGCTGCGCTCTCCGTGCAATTCGTCCTCGACGGGCTCAGCGCTTTTGGCTTCGGCCCGACAGCAGGCTGATTTCTGAGCTCCAGCCCCTATATTGAGGACAACAGGCGACAGGAGCACCTCATGGACAGCTTTGATACCGGCAGATTGATCTATCTCGCCCTTCTTGGGCTGATGGTCTGCGCATGGTTCTTTGCGCAAAACCGGCTGTCGACGAACAAGCTCCTGCAACAGGCGGCGGTCTGGGGGCTGATCTTCCTCGGCGCTATCGCCGCCTTTGGCCTGTGGGAAGACATCCGCCAAACCGTGCGCCCGCAACAGACCGTCTTTGCCGATCAGGGTAAAATCGTCGTCCCCCGCAGCCCCGATGGCCACTACTACATCGCGGCAGAGGTCAATGGCGCACCCGTCGAGTTCGTGCTCGACACCGGCGCCACCACCCTTGTGCTGACCCGCGAGGATGCCGCCGCAGCGGGCCTCGCCCCCGACAGCCTGAACTTCACCAGCCGCGCGATGACCGCCAATGGCGAGGTGCGCACAGCACCCGTGCGTCTGGACAGCGTCACCATCGGCCCCGCCACGGATGAAAACATCACCGCCGTGGTGAACGGCGGCGAGATGTCACAAAGCCTGCTGGGCATGACCTACCTGCAGCGTTGGGGCAAGATCGAGATCACCGGCGGTGAGTTAACGCTGACCCGGTGACACCAGCAGGTAAGGTGGGCTTCTAGGCCACCGCTGCTCAGGTCTCCGCCTTCTTCTCCCACCGCCCGCTTTCTTCTGACCAGTATTGCGCAGAGGCAACGGCGTCCTTGAGAGATTTCCACTGGCCCCGCGCTTGCTCCAGCGCTGCCGGATCATTTCCGTCAAAAAGGACACAGACCCGCTCCATCGCCGCCACCTCTTCGGCCTCCACGGGCGCGCCATCAATGCTCATCAGACAGCGCGCACCATTCACGGTCTCCTGGGCCGTGGTCAGCAAAACCGGCTGATCCGCATCATGCGCCCCACCGGCCAGCCCATGCGGCAAGAATCCGTCGTCCGCACCCAGCCAGAGCTTTTCATCCAGCCACCTCAGACGCCCCAGGTCGGTGCCCCGCACCACCACGCGCATCTCCGCCGCCACGGCCTTGCCAAGCAGCATGGCCAGGGTTTCCTCCATCGGGCGGCGGGTCAGGTGGTAGAAGAGTGCGGTGCCCAAGCGCTCAACCTTTCTCGAACATATCCGCAACCAGACGATCCAGCGCGCGCACACCCCAGCCCGTGGCCCCTTTGGGCGCAAGCTTTGTCGCCGTTTTCAACGAGGCGACACCGGCGATGTCCAGATGAATCCAGGGCATGCCCTCTTTGACAAACCGCTGCAAATACTGCGCCGCCGTGATCGAGCCCGCCGGACGCCCGCCGATGTTCTTCATATCCGCAATCGGCGATTTCAGCATGTCGTCATAGGCCTGCCCCAAGGGCATGCGCCACGCCCCTTCCGCCTCCGCTTCCGCCGCTTTCAGAAACGCGTTGCACAGCGTGTCATCATTTGAAAACACACCGGCATTTTCATGCCCCAGACCGATGATGATCGCCCCCGTCAGCGTGGCGAGATCAATCATTCCGGCAGGCTCGAACCGCTCCTGCGCGTACCACATGACATCACAGAGAACCAATCGTCCCTCGGCATCGGTGTTGAGGATCTCAACCGTGTCGCCCTTCATCGATTTGACCACATCGCCGGGTCGGATCGCGGTACCGGACGGCATGTTCTCCACCAGACCGACCAGCCCCACGACATTCGCCGGGGCCTTGCGCAGCGCCAGCGCCCGCATCACGCCTGCAACCGTGCCGGCTCCGCCCATGTCCATGGTCATGTCTTCCATGCCCGCCGCCGGTTTCAGGCTGATGCCGCCGGTATCAAAGACAACACCCTTACCTATCAGGGCCAGCGGGGCGTCCTCGTCGTCGCCGCCATTCCACTGCATGACAACCACCTTTGAGGGGCTGGCAGAGCCCTGCCCGACCGCGAGCAAGGTGCGCATGCCCAGTTCTTCCAGCTTGTCTTCTTCCAGCACTTCGACCTTGAGGCCGAGCGCCGTCATCTCTGCCAACCGGTCGGCGAACTCTGTCGTGGTCAGGATATTGGCAGGCTCATTGACCAGATCGCGGGTCATGAAGGTGCCCTCCGCCGTCGCCAGCAATGGCGCTGCCGCGGCCTCGACTGCCTCGGGATCGTTGCACATCACCTCAATGGTCCCTTCGGCCGCATCATCAGAGGTCTTGTGATCGCGGAACTGGTAGTCCCGCAATACGGCTCCCTGCACCACATGCACCGCCCGGCGCGCCGACCCAACGGCCAGCAGCACATCCGCCTTGCCGCGTTTCTGCCCGAAAAGCGCGCCTGCATCACGCGCTGCCGTCTCGGAGGCGCCGCGCGGCAGGCAGATCACGTCCACCGCCTCCGCCGCCATCCCCGCCGGATAGGCCAGCGTCAGGCTGTCGCCCTCTTTGAGACCTTTTTCCACCCGCGCCTCAAGCGCGCGTTTCAACGCCCCCTTGTTCAACCGGTTCACACGCCGTCCGGCCACGTCCAGACGCCCCGTGGCATCGACGATCAATCCGATCCGACCGGCATGATCTGACAGGCGGTCGATGTCGGTTTTGCTGAAGCTGACGGCGGTGGGCGTGGTCATGATGAAGCCTTTCCTGAATGAGGTGCCCCCACGACCTAGCGCGCCCGTCCGCCAAAGACCAGATTGCAGTTTTACACGCCCGCCGATTGGTCTATCGTCGCGCAAGAAACGTCAGTTGGTACGAAGGGGAGAGCGGTGAGCAAGATCGACAGATATGTGCTGTCGCAACTGCTGCTGTTGTTTGGCTTCTTCTCTCTGGTCCTGGTGGCCGTTTTCTGGATCAATCAGGCGGTGATCCTGTTTGACCGGCTGATCAGCGACGGCCAGTCGGCGCTGGTCTTTCTGGAGTTTACCGCCCTTGGCCTGCCCAAACTGATCACCACGGTGCTGCCGATCTCCGCCTTCGCTGCATCGGTCTATGTGACCAACCGGATGAACAACGAAAGTGAGCTGACGGTGATGCAGGCGACGGGCACCGGCCCCTTCCGCCTGGCGCGACCGGTGTTCGTCTTCGGCGTGATCGTGTTTTTCATGGCCTCCGTGCTGAACCATTTCCTGCTGCCCCTGGCACTGCAGCAACTCAGCGAACGCGAAGCTGAAATCTCACAAAACGCCACCTCGCGCTTGCTCACCGAGGGAGCTTTCCTGCACCCCTCCCCGGCGGTTACCTTCTATGCCCGCGAGATCGCCGAAGACGGCGTGCTGCGCGATGTGTTCCTGTCGGATCGGCGCAAACCGGATGAAGGCGTGATCTATACCGCGGCCGAAGCCTATCTGATCCGTAATCAGAACATCACGACACTGATCATGGTGGACGGGATGGCACAACGCCTGAGCACGCAAACCAACCGCCTTGCGACGGCTAACTTCCGAGATTTCTCTTTCGACATCAGCGCCTTGACGCGAAACAACAGAACCCAGAACCTGCTTGCCCGAAACATGCTGACGCCGCAGCTTTTCACGCCTTGGGATACACTGGCCGAGCAAACCAACCAACGGCCGGGCGAATTTGCCGAAGAATTTCATGCCCGGTTCGCCGAGCCTGTTTTCTGCATCGTCGCTGCGATGATAGGCTTCACAACCCTGTTGGTCGGCGGCTATTCCCGGTTCGGTGTCTGGCGCGAGGTGGCAATTGCATTTGGTCTGCTGCTGTTGATCGACGGGGCAAGATCCACCATGCAAAACCCGGTGCGCGATGATGCGAGGCTTTGGCCTTTGCTCTACCTGCCCGTCATTGTCGGCGCGCTCTTGTGCGTCGGTATGATGTGGTACGTGGCGCGGCCAAAACGACTGCGCCGCAGGCGGCAGCCTGAACAGGAACAACCGGCATGATCCTGCACATCTATTTCGCCCGCCGCTTTGCAATGAGCTTTCTTCTCCTCGCACTGGTGCTCTTTTCGCTCGTGGCTCTTGTCGACCTTGTAGATCAGGCGCGCGGTTTCAGCGATCTTGGCGTCAGTTTCGGGCGCATCATCGGGCTCACGCTTTTGAAGACACCCGAAACGGTCAACGAAATCCTGCCCCTGATTATTATTCTGGCAACCATCGCGCTCTTTGTCGGCCTCGCCCGATCATCGGAACTGGTGGCCACGCGCGCTGCAGGTCGGTCAGCGCTGCGCGCCCTGATCGCGCCATCGGTTGTTGCCCTGATCATCGGCGGCTTGGCCGTCACCATGCTGAACCCCATCGTCGCCGCTACCAGCAAACGCTACAGCGAACTCTCCGAAAGCTACCGCACGGGCGGGGCCTCCACCCTGTCGATTTCAGGAGAAGGCCTGTGGTTGCGTCAAGGCGGCGATCAGGGACAAACCGTCATCAGAGCGTGGCGCTCGAACGCAGATGCCTCGATCCTTTATGACGTGACTTTCCTCTCCTACGCGCCAGGCGGCGGGCCGATCAAACGGGTAGCAGCGGAAAGTGCTGCCTTGGGGGACGGCGGATGGGATTTGCGCAATGTGAAACTCTGGCCGCTGCAACCCGGCGTGAACGCCGAGGCAAACGCCGAGGCGCACGACGAATTCTTTATCCCGTCGACCCTGACCCTGGAACGTATCCGGGAAAGCTTTGGCCGCCCGAGTTCGATCTCCATCTGGAAACTGCCTGAATTCATAACACAGCTGGATCAGGCGGGCTTTTCCTCGCGACAGCACCGCGTGTGGTTTCAATCGGAACTTGCCCGCCCGCTGTTCCTGATGTCGATGGTTCTTGTTGCGAGCGCTTTCACCATGCGGCATACCCGATTTGGGGGAACCGGCATTTCGGTGCTGGCGGCAGTGCTTTTGGGGTTTGGTTTGTATTTCATTCGCAGCTTCGCGCAAATTCTGGGCGAAAACGGGCAGATTCCAATTTATCTTGCGGCCTGGGCGCCACCTGTTGCCGCCGTTCTCTTCGCCCTTGGCCTTTTACTGCACGCGGAGGATGGCTGAGCCGTGACGCGTGTCGTTCTCATTTTCTTCATGCTGCTCTGGCCATTGCTGAGCTGGGCGCAGGAGACATCTGCCCCCCCCGCCGTGCTGATCGCCGACGAACTCTTTATCGAAAATGACAGCGCGTTGATCGCGCGCGGCAATGTCGAGGCCTTCCAGGGCACAACCCGCATCACCGCTTCCGAAATCCGCTATGACCGGGCAACCGGCGCACTGACAATTTCCGGACCGATCACCATGCAGGAGGGCGACGACATCCGGGTTTTGGCGTCGGCGGCCGAATTGGATGCCAATCTGCAAACGGGGTTGCTGACCGGCGCACGCATGGTGCTGAACCAGCAGCTACAACTGGCCGCCGTACAGATACAAAGGGTCAATGGGCGCTACAGTCAACTTTACAAAACTGCTGTAACCTCCTGTAAAGTTTGTGAAGATGGCACACCGCCGCTCTGGCAGATCCGGGCAAAGCGGGTCATCCATGACAAGGAAGAAAGACAGCTGTATTTTGATGGGGCGCAATTTCTCATTCGCAACACGCCGATCCTCTACATCCCACGGCTGCGCTTGCCCGATCCGACACTGGACCGCGCCACGGGGTTCTTGATCCCCTCGCTGCGCACAACATCGCAACTGGGCACCGGGATCAAAATTCCCTATTTCATCAACATCGCCGAAGACAGGGACATCACCGTAACGCCTTACATCTCTTCGCGGACCCGCACGCTGGAATTGCGATACCGGCAGGCCTTTGTGAACGGGCGGATCGAGTTCAACGGTGCGATCAGCCGTGATGACGAGCGGCCGGGCGAGACGCGGGGGTATGTTTTCGGCGACGGGGCTTTCGATCTTCGGAATGATTTCAAACTGGAATTCGACATCGAAGTCACCACCGATGATGCTTATCTCAAGGACTACGGCTATTCCGGCAAAGACCGTCTGGACAGTGCCATCACGATCAGCCGGGCGCGGCGGGACGAGTTTCTTTCCGGCAGTGTGATTGCCTTCAAATCGCTGCGGGATGCGGATATCAACGCCAACATTCCAACCATTGTCGGGGATGCAATTTACGAGGCGCGCTACTTCCCCGGCGCCATTGGTGGGGAATTGCGGTTCGGAGCAACTGCACATAGCCACTACCGTTATTCAGATGTGGATATTGTCGGTCGGGACGTGTCGCGTTTCAGCACCGAGGCTGACTGGCTGCGCGGCTGGACGTTGGCCAGCGGTATCCGCGCCGAAGTCACCCTTGGTGCCGTAGCCGATCTCTTCAACATCACCCAGGACAGCGCCACGCCACAAACGCAGACGGAATTGACACCACGCGGCGCGATTGCCTTTCGCTACCCGATGGCGCGCAGCGATGAAAACGGCGTCACCCAGTTTCTGGAACCCGTTGTCCAACTGGGCTGGGTGGGCGGTGACCGGCCCGACATTCCGAACGAAGAAAGCACACGGGTCGAATTTGACGGCGGCAACCTGCTTTCACTCTCACGCTTTCCCGAATCCGACCGCCGCGAGCGCGGACGCACCGCGGCCTTGGGCGTAAATTGGGCGCGGTTTGACCCCAACGGGCTCGATACGTCCCTGACAGTTGGGCAGATCCTGCGCGACGATGCAGAACCCGATTTTACAGAGTCCTCCGGTCTGACCGGTGTCTCTTCGAACTACCTTGTGGCTGGCCAGATGAAATCAGCGGACGGCTGGTCGTTGACCGCACGCTCGCTCTTCGACGCTGAATTCGATTTTACCAAGGCAGAAGTGCGCGGCGATTTCAGCAATGACCGATCACGCCTTGGCGGCAGCTATCTGTGGCTCACCCGGGACCTTGCGGAAGACCGGCCCGAGAACATCGCAGAAATTGCGCTTGATGGGTCCTACAGGGTCGACAAATACTGGACCGCAACCGCCGACTGGCGTTACGATATCGCGATTGATCGCGCCTCGACCGCCGGAGTTGGCTTTGTCTACGAGAACGAATGTGTGGCGGTGGCATTCTCCGTCGAACGCAGCTACTCGACATCGGCAAGCCTTGAACCCTCGACGACTTTGGGCTTAAGCATCGGGCTAAGGGGATTTTCGGCGAAAAAAGGCACGGAAACCTACACCAGAACATGCGGGTAACAAGAACAATGAACGCAATGAGCAGTATGAAATCCATTTTCGCCTTCGTGGTCGCAATGGCCGTCGCACAACCTCTTGCAGCACAGGGTCTGTTTGATCCGGTGGTTTTCGTCAATGACACTGTCGTGACCGAATATGAGGTTGACCAGCGCACGACCTTTCTGCGCTTGCTCAACGCGCCGGGTTCGGGGCGTCAGGATGTCGTTGACACGCTGATAAATGAGCGTTTGCAGGCTCAGGCGATCGCTGCTGTCGGGCTGGAGCTGACGGACGAAGAGATCGACACGGGGATCGAGGAGTTTGCTGGGCGCGCAAACATGACCAAGGATCAGTTCCTCGCCGCCCTCATTGAGGGTGGTGTAGCAGAAGAGACTTTCCGCGATTTTGTGGAAGTCGGCGTCGCTTGGCGCGAACTGATTGGTGCGCGGTTCGGCGCGCGTGTCCAGATCACCGAAGCGGAAATTGATCGCGCCTTGGGCGCCGCCGGGGGCACCTCCGGTGTTCGTGTTCTGGTTTCTGAAATCATCATTCCGGCCCCGCCTGAAAGGAAGGCCGATGTTGACGAGATCGCCCAGGAGATCGCAGCGAGCACTTCTACCGAGGAGTTTTCGAACTATGCGCGTGAGTTTTCGGCAACGGCCTCGCGGGATGCGGGCGGGCGCCTGCCATGGCAGGAGTTGAATAACCTGCCACCGGTGCTGCGTCCGATCCTGTTGTCACTGGCGCCGGGGGAAGTCACCGAGCCGCTGAGCATTCCCAACGCCGTGGCGCTTTTCCAGCTGCGCGATATCGAGGAAACCGGAACACCTGCACGAGAGTATGCCGCGATTGAATATGCAGCATACTATATTCCAGGCGGGCGCACGCCAGCCGGTCTGGCGGCCGCCGAGAAAGTCCGCGCGCGGGTAGACGTCTGTGACGATCTCTATGGCGTGGCCCAGGGCCAGCCAGAAGAGGTACTCGAACGCGGCAGCAAGCCTCCCTCTGAAATACCGCAGGATATCGCCATAGAGCTCAGCAAACTCGATCCCGGCGAGGTATCGACAACGCTGACACGAGCCAACGGCGAGACCCTTGTCTTTCTGATGATGTGTGGCCGTACCTCTGCGGTGAACGAAGATGTGGCGCGGGAAGACGTGGCCGGTGCCCTGCGGTCCAGCCGGATCAGCGCCTATGCCGAAGGATTTCTGGATCAGCTGCGCGCTGACGCCCGTATCGTGACCCCATGACAGCCGACACGGCACCCGTAATCATCAGTTGCGGGGAACCAGCCGGGATTGGCCCGGAAATCGCCGCGGCGGCCTGGGCTGCGATTGGCGCACAGGTCCCAATGGTCTGGATGGGCGACCCGCGCCATCTGCCCGCCGGTACCCGCTATCAGGTTATTGACTTACCAGAAGAGGCTGCCGGGATTTGCACAAAGGCCCTGCCAGTTTTGCACCACGGGTTCCCTAACCCCGCTACACCGGGAACGCCGGATCCTGCAAATGCCCAAGGGGTGATCGATGTCATCGCGGCCTGTGTTGAGCTGGTTCAATCAGGTGACGCCAGCGCGCTGTGTACAGCACCGATCCACAAAAAGGCGCTGATCGAAGGCGCTGATTTCGCCTATCCCGGTCATACCGAATACCTCGCTGCCCTCTCCGGGGGTACGACGCGGGCGGTTATGATGCTCGCCTCCGACGCGCTGCGCGTGGTCCCCGCAACCATCCACATAGCACTTGAAGAGGTGCCCCGAATATTGACGCCTGACTTGCTGCGCGAGACCATTGAGATCACGGACCACGCGCTGCGCCAGCAATTCGGCATCGCCGCGCCCCGCATCGCGATTGCGGGTCTGAACCCCCATGCGGGCGAAGGCGGCGCCATGGGCAGGCAGGAAACGGATTGGATCGCCGCCCTGATCGGCGAGATGCGAGAGGCAGGATTTGACCTGCGCGGCCCCCTGCCCGCCGACACGATGTTCCATGCTGCTGCGCGGCGCCGTTATGATGCGGCGATTGCAATGTATCATGATCAGGCGCTGATCCCGATCAAGACACTGGATTTCGACAAGGGGGTGAATGTCACGCTTGGCTTGCCGTTCATCCGGACCTCACCGGACCACGGCACGGCCTTTGACATCGCGGGCAAGGGTGTGGCGACGCCCGCTAGCATGATCGAAGCCGTGAAGCTGGCCGCCCGGATGGCCCACCTGTGAGGCCTCCGGCGGGCATATTTGAGGAACAATGAAAATGGGGACCATCGACAACCTGCCACCGCTGCGCGAGGTGATCCGTACCCATGATCTGCAGGCGCGCAAATCGATGGGGCAGAATTTCCTGCTGGATCTGAATCTGACCGCCAAGATTGCCCGGCAAGCGGGCGACCTGACGGGCTGCGATGTGCTGGAGATCGGGCCCGGGCCGGGCGGGCTGACCCGTGGGCTGCTGTCTGAAGGGGCGCGCCACGTGCTGGCGATTGAGAAAGACGTACGCTGTCTGCCCGCCTTGGCGGAGATTGCCGCTGCGTATCCCGGTCAGTTGACGGTGCTGGAAGGCGATGCGTTGGACATTGACCCGCTGGCGCATTTGCGCCCGCCCATCCGTGTCGCGGCCAACCTGCCCTACAACGTCGGGACGGAGCTTCTGGTGCGCTGGCTGACACCGCAGGACTGGCCTCCCTTCTGGCTGAGCCTGACGCTGATGTTCCAGCGCGAAGTGGCGGAGCGGATCGTGGCGCAGCCGGGCAGCAAGACCTACGGGCGTCTTGCCATCCTCGCGCAGTGGCGCGCCGACGCGCGCATCGTGCTGCAACTGCCACCAGAGGCCTTCACGCCGCCGCCCAAGGTCTCCAGCAGCGTTGTGCATATGCAGGCATTGCCCGAGCCCCGGTTCGAGGCCGATGCCGCCGTTCTGAGCCGCGTGGTCGCCGCCGCCTTCAACCAGCGCCGCAAGATGCTGCGCGCCGCGCTGAAAGGCCTTGCGCCCGATATCGAGGACCGTCTGATTGCCGCCGGGCTGAAACCCACGGACCGGGCCGAGCAAATCCCGCTCGAAGGGTTCTGCGCGCTGGCTCGCAGCATGGCGCAGACATGAAAAACCCCGCCGGTGGCGGGGTCATTTCAATCTCTCATTCTGCCGCTTTTGGCGCGTCATCCCCGCCGGGCTGATCGCCGTTCGACGCCTCTGGCTTGGGCCGCGGTTTGCGGCGCGGTGACCGCTTGGGCTTGGGCTGGCTCTCCGGTGTTTCCACCAGATTGCTTTCCCCCCCCTGAGCGTCGGCATTTGGTTGCTGCTGCGCTGTCTGTTCGACCGCTTGACTGGCTTCGCGCTCCTGACGCTCGGCGCGTTCACGGTCACGCTCGGCCTGACGCTCGCGGTTCTGACGTTCCTGCTCTTCGCGGCGCGCTTCGATCTCGCGCTGCGCTTCCGCGAGCATGCGGGTGTAATGCTCAGCGTGTTGCTGGAAATTCTCGGCTGCCACGCGGTCATTGCTCAGCTGTGCATCCCGCGTCAGCTGATTATACTTTTCGATGATCTGCTGCGGCGTGCCGCGCACCTTTCCTTCCGGGCCCGAACTGTCGAACACGCGGTTGACGACATTGCCGCCTTGATTGCCTTGGGACCGGTTGCGGTTGCTCTTCGAGCGGGACCGGGATCTCGATGATTTCATGAAGTTCGCTCAGCCTTCGTGCTGTGGATCGTGTGACCGGATGCGCGTTACGCGGTTTTAGTCCGGGGTGTCGATATGTTGGGCATAACGCCGCGCGGGACCGCCAGTGTTGGGCATCCACCGCTGCAACACCTCTGAATAAACACGCAGGTCGCCCTGCCGCAAGGGGTAATGATCGATTTTAACCAGATTTGCGGATTTTTCCTGCATTTTCAGCGCAATTTATCCCGGTTTAGCGGCAGAAACCACACGGTCCTGCCCGCCCAGATCGGGGAGAATCGCCACTTCGCCCCAGCCCTGCGCCTCAAAGATCGCGGCCACCGCCGCCCCCTGCTGCCAGCCGGTCTCAACCAGAACGCGACCGCGCGCATTCAGGTACCCTTGTGCTTGTGCGGCAATGACGCGATACGCCGACAGGCCATCGTGTTCATCGGTCAGCGCGAGGCGCGGTTCGTGGTCGCGCAATTCGGGCTGAACCTGCAACATCTCTTCCGCTGTCAGGTAGGGCGGATTGGAGACGATGAGGTCGTATCGCCCTTCGACAGCCTCGAACCAATCTGATTTCAGGACCGTGGCACGATCGGCAACCGCATGCCGCGCGGCATTCGCGCTGGCGTGCAGACAGGCGGCTTCGCTCAGATCGACGCCGACCCCTTCCGCTTCCGGGCGTTCCGCCAGAAGCGTTACCAGAATGCAGCCTGATCCGGTTCCCAGATCAAGTATGCGCGCGAAAGGCTCTGACAGGGCGACCTCGATCAGCGTTTCGGTCTCCGGGCGTGGGTCCAGCACGTCGCGGCTGATCTCGAAGGCGCGCCCGTAGAATTCGCGCGCGCCGATCAGCTGCGAGACCGGCACCCGCACGGCCCGCAGGGCGACCAGATTGTCGTAGCGTTCGGCGATCTCGGGTGCGATGTCCTCGGGCGCGATCAGCGTGACGCGTGCCGCATCGACCTTCGCCGCATGGGCCAACAGCACACGCGCATCCCGCGCCGGATCCGGCACACCCGCGGCCCGCAGCCGCGCCATGGCGGCTACCATGGCTTCCGCGGCGGTCACTGCCCCATCTCCGCCATCTGCCGCGCCTGCGCGTCCGCGGTCAACGCATCGACGATCTCGTCGAGATCCCCCTGCATCACGGCATCCAGCCGGTAGAGCGTCATGTTGATCCGGTGATCCGTCATACGCCCCTGCGGGAAGTTATAGGTGCGGATGCGTTCCGAGCGATCCCCCGAGCCGACCTGCGCCGCCCGGTCTGCGGAGCGTTCGCCATCCACGCGCGCGCGCTCCAGATCATAGAGCCGGGCGCGCAGCACCTGCATCGCGATCTCGCGGTTGCGGTGTTGTGACTTTTCGGAACTTGTGACCACCAGGCCGGTTGGCAAATGCGTAATCCGCACGGCGGAATCGGTGGTGTTGACATGCTGCCCCCCCGCGCCGGAGGACCGCATCGTATCGATGCGCAGATCGTTGGCCTCGATCTGGATGTCCACGTCTTCGGCCTCCGGCAGCACGGCCACCGTGGCCGCCGAGGTGTGAATGCGGCCGCCACTTTCGGTGCTGGGCACACGCTGCACGCGGTGCACGCCGCTCTCAAATTTCAGCCGGGCAAAGACGTTCTGCCCTTTGACATGGGCCACCACTTCCTTGATGCCGCCCAGCTCAGTCTCCTGCAGTTCGATGATCTCGAACTGCCAGCCGTTGCTCTCGGCATAACGCTGGTACATGCGCAGCAGGTCCCCGGCAAAGAGCGCCGCCTCATCTCCGCCCGTACCGGGCCTGATCTCCAGCATTGCCGGTTTGGCATCCGCCTTGTCCTTGGGCAAAAGCGCCAGCTGCAGGGCGGCTTCGGCGGCGGGCAAAGCGGCCTTCAGCCGGGGTAGCTCCTCCTCCGCAAGCGCTGCCATATCCGGGTCCGACAGCATCTCCTGCGCCTCGTCCAGATCACCCAGCAACTGACGATAGGCCGCAATCTGCTCCACCACCGGGCGCAGATCGGAATACTCCTTGGCCAGTGCTGCGATGTCCGCCGAGGCGTCGCCCGCCGACATTGCCGCCTCGAGATACTCGAAACGCGCCGTTATCTGTTCCAATTGCTGCACAGGGATCATTCTGCGTCTCTCCGACATTGAAAGCCGTTGGTCAAGAGCAGGCACCATGCTATTGTTTTCGCCATGAAACGACTGACCCTGCTTCTGATCTGGGCGGCCCTGCCGGGTATTGCCGATGTCACCAGCCCCAGCGGCAAGACCGTCGAGTGCTATTGCACCGACAAATCCGGCGCGCGGGTAGAGCTTGGGCAGACCATTTGCCTGCAGGTGGATGGGCGCATGTTCATGGCGCAGTGCCAGATGTCACTGAACGTGCCGATGTGGCGCGAGGTGCAACAGGGGTGCCTGTCATCCTCTCTGCAAGGCGGCGATCACCCGCTCCAGTCGTTCCCGGTTGACGCCCAGATCTGACGCGCCGAACCGCAGGCGGGCGAACAGGCGGATCTGGCCGTCCCGCAGCTCGACAGTTGTCATATCTGGAAATCCAAACACGGCCGATCGTGTAACATAGGTGATCCGTCCCGCCGCCACCGATCCGGCCAAAACTCCGGTGCGCGGCAGTGCGCGCAGCACCGCATCGACCTGCTGCATTACCTCTGCATCGCCCGGGATCACCCGCACAGCACCGCTGGCAAAATCATTGCTCTGCGCATGGGGTACCGGCTGATGCCAACGGGCGGGATTGATCGGCGCCAGCCGCACATAGCCCAAACCAAACAAAAGAAGCAGCGCAACCACCAACGCTCCCATACGCATTCGCCTTCTCTTGGCCACAAATATCCCCCGCGGAGCGTCCCGCCCTCTCAGCGATAGGCGACGCCCGGCAGCACGCACAACAGCTCAAAAAGGATGTTAGCGCCGGTCAGCGCGGTGTTGCCGGTTGTATCATAGGGCGGCGACACCTCGACCAGATCGCAGCCCACGATGTTCAACCCCTTCAGCGCCCGGATAAGCTCCATCGCCTGCGCCGTCGTCAGCCCGCCGATCTCTGGCGTGCCGGTGCCCGGCGCAAAAGCCGGGTCAAGACTGTCGATGTCGAAACTCACATAGGTGGGCTGCTCGGGCCCGATGTCGCGGCGCACCTCCCCACCCAGGGTCGAGAGGCTGCGGTGCCACAACTCCTGCGCCGGGAACTGCTGGAATCCCCAGCCCTGCGCCTGCGTGAAATCAGCCGCCGTGTAGCCGGTGCCGCGCAGCCCGATCTGATAGGTTTTTTCCGGCAGGATCAGCCCCTCTTCATAGGCGCGTTTGAAAACCGTGCCGTGGGTTTCGCGCTCGCCGAACATCTCGTCATTCACATCCGCATGGGCATCCACATGCACCAGCGCCACCGGCCCGTGACGTTTGTGCATGGCGCGCAGGATCGGCAGGGTCATCGAATGATCGCCGCCAATGGCCATCGGCATCGCGTCATAATTCAGGATCGCGTCATAACTCTCCTGAATGATCTTCAGACTGTCGGCGAGCGAAAACGTATTGATCGCCAGATCGCCGATATCGGCCACCTGCAGGCTGTCAAAGGGCGCGGCGCCCGTGCCCATGTGATAGGGGCGGATCATCGCGCTCTGGGCGCGCACCTCCTTGGGGCCAAACCGCGTGCCTGACCGCCAGGACGTGCCGATGTCGATCGGAATGCCCAGAAAGGCCACATCCAGCCCTTTGAGATCATTGACAAAAGGCAGTCGCATGAAACTGCCCGGTCCGGAAAACCGCGCAAGGTCATTACCGCTGATCGGTTGGTTCTTACTGCTCATGCTCAACTCTCTTCACGCATCCGCCAGCCCAGCAGGCTTAGAATTTCTGTTGCCACATGCGCCCCCGCAATGGCTGTCGCGCCGGTTGTATCAAAGGGGGGCGAAACCTCAACAACATCGCCGCCCCGAATGTTGACGCCCGCCAAATCGCGCAGCATGGATGCCGCCTGTGCGCTGGTCAGCCCGCCCCAGACCGGCGTGCCGGTGCCCGGCGCATAGGCCGGGTCGAGTGCGTCGATGTCGAAGGTCAGATAGCAGGGCCGGTCGCCGAGGATGTCCTTGATCCTTGCCACCGTCGCGCCCGGCCCCTTCTCGTGAACCTCACGTGCATCGATGATGTTCACGCCGAGCGTATCCGCATTTGTCGTGCGAATGCCCACCTGCACGGAGGTTGCGGGGTCGACGATCCCGGATTTCACCGCTTTATAGAACATGGTGCCGTGATCGACGCGGCCCATGTCGTCATCGGCCCAGGTGTCTGTGTGTGCGTCGAACTGCAGCAGGCTGATCGGCCCGTATTTTTCGGCATAGGCCTTGAGGATTGGAAAACTGATGTAGTGATCGCCACCCAGCACCACGCTGGCTGCCCCGGTGTCCAATATGCCCCGGATATGGGCGGTCAGCGCATCGGGGAAGGCGGGGATATTGGCATAGTCAAAGGCCAGATCGCCGTAATCGACAATCACCCGCTCGCTCAGCACGTCAAAGGGCCAGCCATAGGGCGCATCGGGGGCCTGCAACGCGCTGGCCTCCCGGATCGCGCGGGGCCCCAGCCGCGTGCCGGGTCGATTGGTGACCGCCTGATCGAACGGCACGCCCGTCACGGCGATATCGACGCCGGTCAGGTCCTTTGTGTAGCGCCTGCGCAGGAAGGACAGCGCCCCGCCAAAGGTCAGTTCGAAACTCGGGCCCCTGGGATCATCGCGGGTAAAGGCGTGATCCATCTGGGTTTTGGCGTCTTCCAGCGCCACCGCTCAGGCCCCGGCCACGGGTTGGGCGCGCTCCACGAGACGGGCAAAGAAGGAGGCCCCAATCGGTGCGATCTCGTCATTGAAATTGTACTTGGGGTGGTGCACGCCCGCGCCCTCCCCCTGTCCCAGCATCAGATAGGCACCGGGACGCGCGTCGAGCATGTAGGAGAAATCCTCCGCCCCCATGACCGGCATAATCGCATCATCCACCGCTGCAGCACCTGCGATTTCCTCGGCCACCTCCGCCGCGAACCCGGCCTTGGCGGCGTCGTTGATCGTGGGCGGGTAACCGAATTCGAACTCCAGCCGCGCCTCCAGCCCGAAAGAGGCCGCCTGCCCCGCCACGATCTCTTCCATGCGGCGCACCACCATGGCCTGCACCTCCTTGTCGAAGGTGCGCACCGTACCGTTGATATAGGCGGTTTCCGGGATCACGTTATCGGTTGTACCGGTGTGGATTTGCGTCGTGGAAATCACCAACGACTGCATCGGATGGCGGTTGCGGCTGACGATGCTCTGCAATGCCTGCACGATTGAACAGGCCGCCACGACCGGATCAACGCAATCATGTGGCCGCGCCGCGTGCCCGCCGACCCCGGTGATGTGGATGTGAAACGTGTCGGCTGCGGCCATGATCGGCCCGCGTGTGGTGTTGAAACTGCCAAAATCGCGGCCGGGCGAATTGTGGATCGCATAGACCTGGCTCACGTCGAATTTCTCCATGATGCCTTCCTGCACCATGACCTCGCCACCGCCGCCAAACTCTTCTGCCGGTTGGAAAATCAGCGCAACCCGGCCAGCGAAATTGCGCGTCTCAGCCAGGTATTTCGCCGCCCCCAGCAGCATCGCCGTGTGACCGTCATGGCCGCAAGCGTGCATCTTGCCGGGATGTGTGGAAGCATAATCGACGCCTGTCTCCTCGGTGATCGGCAGCGCATCCATATCCGCGCGCAGCCCGATGGTCGGCCCTTCGCCCTGCCCCTCGATGATCGCGACAATGCCCGTTTTTGCGATGCCTTCGTGGATCGCGTCGACACCGAATTCGCGCAGGCGTTCGGCGACAAACGCGGCGGTCTGATGGCACTCCAGCCCCAGTTCCGGAATGGAGTGCAGATGCCGCCGCCAGGCCGTCATCTCATCACTCAGATCAGCGATCCGGTTTACCACGGGCATGGGGTGGACTCCTTGTCGAATTATTTGTCAGGTGCATGTGACACGACAGATGGGCGCGCTGCAATGGCTGAAGACTTGATCCACGACCGGAATGCGGGAATTGAGCGCCTGCTGGAGATCATGCGCCGCCTGCGCGATCCGGAAACGGGCTGCCCGTGGGATATCGAACAGGATTTCGACACCATCGCCCCCTACACCATTGAAGAGGCTTACGAAGTTGCCGATGCGATCCAGCGGCGCGATTTCGCGGAACTGGAGGGGGAGCTGGGCGATCTGCTACTGCAGACGGTTTACCACACGGCCATGGGCGAAGAGGCCGGGCATTTCTCTTTTCAGTCCGTGGTGACCGCGATTTCCGACAAGATGGTGGCGCGGCATCCACATGTTTTCGGCAATGAAAGCCGGGATAAATCCGCCGACCAACAGACTGCGGATTGGGAGGCGATCAAGGCGGCAGAGCGGGCCGGAAAGGCGCAGGGCGGGACGCTGGACGGGGTGGCCATTGGCCTGCCCGCGCTGCTGCGCGCGCTGAAGCTGCAAAAGCGCGCGGCCCGCGTCGGATTTGACTGGCCTTCGACCACTCAGGTGCTGGACAAGCTGACCGAAGAATCCGCCGAACTGGTCGAGGCGAAGGACAGCCTGACCCAGCGGGAGGTGGAGGAAGAATACGGCGATCTGCTCTTTGTCATGGCAAACCTCGGGCGGCATTTGGGCCTTGATCCCGAAGCGGCCCTGCGCGCGGCCAATGCCAAGTTCACGCGCCGCTTCGAAGCAGTGGAAAAACGGCTGGCACAGGTCGGCAAAACCCCGTCGGAAAGCGATCTGGCAGAGATGGATGCGCTCTGGGAAGACGTAAAACGGGCCGAACGCCAGTCAAACACTGCATAGCGCCCTCTTCACCCACTTGTGCGCGCGCTCGCCTGCTTAGGCGAAATTGACCGTCTGGACAAAATCGGTGCGACTTGCGAGTGTCGCGCAAATTTCTGGACAGGAGCATGCATGTCCCCCCGCAAAATCATCATCGATACCGATCCCGGGCAGGATGATGCCGTAGCCATTCTGCTGGCGCTGGCCAGCCCCAAGGAAATCGACGTCCTGGGCATCACCTGCGTGGCTGGCAATGTGCCGCTGGCGCTTACGTCGAAAAATGCGCTGATGATCTGTGAGCTGGCAGGCCATACCGATGTGCCGGTCTTTGCCGGATGCGACCGCCCTCTGGGTCGCGAATTGGTCACCGCAGAACATGTGCATGGAGAGACGGGCCTGAACGGGCCGACTTTACCCGACCCTTACATGCAGCTCCAGGACCAGCATGCGGTCGATTTCATCATCGAAACACTGCGGGCCGCTGCCCCCAAGTCGATCACTCTGTGCCCGCTGGGCCCGCTCACCAACATCGCGACCGCGCTGCAAAGGGCGCCGGAAATCGCCGAGGCGGTGGATGAAATCGTGCTGATGGGCGGCGCCTACTTCGAGGTCGGCAACATCACGCCCACAGCAGAATTCAACATTTATGTCGACCCGCAAGCGGCTGATATCGTGTTTAAATCCGGTATTTCTATTGTGGTCATGTCGCTGGATGTCACCCATAAGGCGCTGGTTACTCCGCCCCGAAACGAAGCGTTCCGCGCTCTGGGCACGCCCGTGGGCAAAGCCGTGTCCGAGATGACGGATTTCTTCGAACGTTTCGACAAGGAGAAATATGGCTCCGAGGGCGCGCCGCTGCATGATCCTTGCGTGACGGCCTATCTGATCGATCCCACCCTCTTCAAAGGGCGTCACGTCAACGTGGAAATTGAAACACATTCGGAACTGACCATGGGCATGACCGTTGCCGACTGGTGGGGCGTCACAGACAGGCCCGCCAACGCGCTCTTTATCAAGGACATCGATGCAGACGGGTTTTTCACCCTGCTGACCGAGCGGCTGTCGCGGCTATGAGCGCCGCGCTGACGCTCGCCACAGCGGCGCACGCAGATCGCCTCGACGCGCTGGTCGCCGCGTTTCATCAGGAACACGGCATTACGCTGAACGCCGAGGCGCGGCAGGCCGGGATCGCACCGCTGCTTGCCGGCTCGCCCCATGGCGCGGCCTATCTGATCGGCCCGCCCCGTGCGCCCATCGGCTATGTGGTCGTGACCTTCGGCTGGTCCTTGGAGTTCGGCGGTCTGGACGGGTTTGTCGATGAAATCTACGTGCGCCCCGGCGTTCGCGGCCGTGGTATCGCCTCGGAAACCCTACAAAGCCTGCCCCGCGCGCTGGCCGGTGCCGGGTTAAAGGCGCTGCATCTGGAAGTGGACCGCACCGCCGAAAGCACCCAACGTCTCTATGCCCGCGCCGGTTTCACCCCGCGCCCGGACTACATGCTGATGACGCGCCGTTTCTGACACCGTTGCGAAGCGGCCTGCGCGACATATGTTAAACCCATGAGCTTTTCCGTCCCCTTCGACAACAGCTATGCCGCCCTGCCGGACGCCTTTTACACGCGGCTGGACCCGACCCCGGTCAAGACACCAAAGCTGATCGCCTATAACGACGCGCTGGCAAAGATGCTCCGCCTGCCGGAGGCGTCAGAGAGCGAGCTTGCCGCTATCTTTTCCGGCCAGCAGGTGCCCGACGGGGCGGCCCCGATTGCCCAGCTCTATGCGGGCCATCAGTTCGGCACCTTCAACCCGCAGCTGGGCGACGGACGGGCGCTGCTGCTGGGTGAAGTGGTCGGCACCGATGACATCCGCCGCGATATCCAGCTCAAAGGCTCCGGCCCCACGCCCTATTCCCGCATGGGCGACGGGCGCGCGTGGCTGGGCCCGGTTCTGCGGGAATATGTGATCTCAGAGGCGATGCACGCCTTGGGCATCCCCACGACACGTGCCCTTGCCGCTACGCTCACGGGCGAGGAGGTGATCCGCGAAACCGTGCTGCCCGGTGCTGTTCTGACACGGGTTGCGCGGAGCCATCTGCGCGTCGGCACCTTTCAGGTCTTTGCGCACCGCGGTCAAAAGACGGAACTGGCGCGGCTGACGGACTACGCAATCGCGCGGCACTATCCGAACGCCAAGGGCCCGATGGACCTTTTGCGCGCGGTCTGCGCGGCACAGGTCGAGCTTGTGGCAGCCTGGATGTCGGTGGGGTTCATCCACGGCGTGATGAACACCGACAACTGCGCGATTTCAGGCGAAACGATCGACTATGGGCCTTGCGCTTTTATCGATGATTATCATGCGGATACGGTCTTCAGCTCCATCGACCAGATGGGCCGCTATGCCTATTCCAACCAGCCGCGCATCATCGTCTGGAACATGGCGCAATTCGCCACGGCGTTGCTGCAGCAGTTGGACGATCCCGCCACTGCTCTGGGCGAAGCGACAGAGATCGTGCACGCGATGCCCGCCCAGATCGAAGCAGCGTGGCTCACACGGTTCGGGGCCAAGATCGGCCTCGCCGCGCCAGTCAAGGACGACGCCGGGTTGATCCAGAATCTCTTGACGCTGATGCAGGCGCAGGGAGCCGATTTCACCAATACCTTCGACGCGCTGGGACGCGGTGACGCACGGGATCAGTTCCTGGAGCGTGAGGCCTTCGACGCCTGGGAAGCGGAGTGGCAAATACGGCTGCAGGGCGAGGAAGACGCGCAGGCGGTGATGCAGGCGGCCTCTCCGCGGATCATCCCGCGCAACCACCGCATGGAAGAGATGATTGCCGCCGCGGTTGCCGGGGATTTCGCGCCCTTTGAGCGGCTTCTGACCGCGCTCGCCAACCCCTTTGACACCGAAGACCTCGACCTGATGCGCCCGCCCACCAAGGCACAGCGCGTGCCCGCGACCTTCTGCGGGACCTGACGCTCAGACCACCTTGGGGCGCCGGTTGATCAGGTAAATCCCCAGCGCCACCAGCGCCAGCGCCACCCAGACCTGCGGCCCCACGTCCTCGCTCAGCAACAGCCAGCCGAGGATCACCGCAAAGACCGGTGACAGGAAGCTGAAGGAGGCGACCGAAGACGCAGGATAAATCGACATCAGCCAGAACCACGCCAGAAACCCGAGGCTCGCAACCGCGATGATCTGGAAGAGCAATCCCGCGATGTGGATCGGCTGCAGGTCGCGGATAAGATCGCCAAAGGCCAGCGAGGCCAGCAGCAACAGCGGCGCGGAGACGATCACCTGGAACATCAATTGCTGCGCGGGCGGCACCGTGCTCAGCGGCGTGATCTTGACGCAGAGCGCGATGCCCGCCCAGCAGATGGCGGAAGTCAGCGCCAGCAGATCCCCCGTCAGGCTGGCGGAGGCATCGCTGCGGTCCAGCAGGGCCAGCGCAACGCCGCTCATCGCCAGCAAAAGGCCTATCCCCCGCAGCCCGGTCAGCTTGTCAGTCGGGATCAGAAAGTGGCTGGCGATGGCAAGCCAGACCGGCATGGAATAGAAAATCACTGAGGCGCGGCTGACGGTAGTGAAATCCAGCGCGGTGAAAAGGCACGTGAATTCAAGGGCAAAGAGGCAACCCGACAGGATACCGGCAGGCACAGCCTCGCGCGGGACGGTCAGGCTGATCCCGCGCATCCGCATCCACAGCAGCAGGACAATTACCGCCCCGGCGGATCGCAGCCCTGCGGCAAACACCGGGTTGAACCCGCCGTTGGTGACCTTGATGACCACTTGGTTGAACGCAAGATGCAGGGCAAAGGTGATGAGGGCGGCTGCCCCGAAGGCATCCATGTGAGTTTTGCGGTCCATGGCGCCAGATGGGGTGCTCTGCCGGGCAATGTCAATCACCCGACGCGCGCCCGCGCCCGCAGAGGGGCGCAGGTCTCGTTCAAATCAGAACGGCAGGATCAGGCGACCCTCTGCCCGTCTCCACCAGCGCCGGGACGGCCGCCCGGCTTGCCACCGCGCCGCCGTCTGCGACGCCCGCCTGCGGGTTTGGCGCCCTGCGGCTGACCCGATGCGGATTTGTCCGCGCCCTGTGGTCTGCCGCCGCGCCCGCGTCCCCGTCCACGGCCCTTGGGCTTGGTGCCTTCGGGGATATCCATGGCTTCCCAGGGCCGTCCGGAGCCCACGGGGATCGAAAGGCCCATGGTCTTCTGAATGGCTTTCAATTCACCCATCTCGTCAGGCGCGCAGAACGCAATGGCCGCGCCATCCTTGCCTGCCCGTGCGGTGCGGCCAATCCGGTGCACGTAGTTGTCCGGCACATTCGGCAGATCGTAGTTGTAGACGTGTTTTACATCCGGAATATCGAGGCCGCGTGCCGCCACATCCGTGGCCACCAGCACCTTGATCTCACCGGATTTGAAGGCGGCAATCGCGCGGTCGCGCTGGCCCTGGCTTTTGTTGCCGTGGATCGAGCCCGCGGCATACCCCGCCTTCACCAGCGTCTTCATCAGCTTTTCGGAGCCATGTTTCGTCCGGCCAAAGACCAGCGCGCGCTCGTCGCGGTGCTTGTCCAGCATCTCGATCAGCAGCCCGGCCTTTTCGGCCTTGGCGATGAAGTGCACTTCCTGCGTGACCTTATCCGCGGCCTTGCCCGGAGGCGAGACTTCCACGCGAATGGGGCTGCGCAGATAGCTTTGCGCCAATTCGTTCATCTGTTTAGGCATGGTGGCCGAGAACAGCATGGTCTGGCGCTCTTTCGGGATCACATTCGCGATCTTGCGCAGATCATGGATGAAGCCCATGTCGAGCATCTGATCCGCTTCGTCGAGCACCAGAAACGTCGCTTCGTCCAGCCGCACCGCGCGCCGGTCCATAAGGTCCAGCAACCGGCCCGGTGTCGCCACCAGCAGGTCCACCCCGCGTTCCAGCCGCTTGATCTGGTTGTTGATCGACTGGCCGCCAACGACCATCGCCACCTTGATCGGTGTATTCTCGGCAAAGGCCCGCAGGTTCACGCTGATCTGCGTTGCTAGTTCACGCGTCGGGGCCAGCACCAGACCACGCACGGATTTCGGCGCGGGCCGCCCGTCCAGCTCCAGCATCTGCGCCACCAGAGGCACGCCAAAGGCCGCCGTCTTGCCGGTGCCGGTCTGCGCCAGCCCCATCACGTCGCGCCCGTTCAGCGCGTGCGGGATGGCCTGTTTCTGGATTGGGGTCGGGTCGTTCAGACCCATCGTTTTCAGACGTGCCACCAGTTTGGTCGGCAGGTCCATCATATCAAAATCGCTCATTCATATCTTTCCGGCGCACCGCAACGGGGCGCCACATTCTTTGGCCGTGCCACCTTGGACACCGCTTGGGACACGCAACACGGATCGCACGTGTCGGCCATATGCCCACACCTGTCCGCAGCGTTTGGACCCACGCGTGATTTTGGGAACATCGGCGGGCCTTTCTGGATGAGCGCGTTGACCGGCGTGATTTCCGGGGCGCTCACAACTGCTCACGCGGCAGAAGGCTTCGCTTGTAGTGCACATGGGGGTTTGCGCCGGGGAAGTCAACACAAGCGTGAAAAGGCGTCTGGAAGCAGGACAAAAATGCCGCTAAATGTGGCCTCCAGCGATCAAGGGCACAGACATGGGCAACACCATCATCCACCGCTGCGAGGCCAAGGGCCTGCGCATGACCGGACAACGCCGTGTCATTGCCAAAGTGTTGGAGGACAGCGACGACCACCCGGATGTGGAAGAGCTCTATGCCCGCGCCTCGGCTATCGATGCGGGTATTTCCATTGCCACGGTCTACCGGACGGTCAAGCTGTTCGAGGAAGCTGGCATTCTGGACAAGCTGGAATTTGGCGACGGCCGTGCCCGCTATGAGGACGCCGAGCGGGATCACCACGACCATCTGATCGACATGAATTCGGGCGAGGTAATTGAATTCGTGGATGCAGAAATCGAGGCCCTGCAGGAGCGGATTGCACGCAAACTCGGTTACGAGTTGCGCGGGCACCGTCTGGAGCTGTACGGCGTTCCGCTGAAGAAGGAGTGATCGCACGTCACGTCAGGTTCGAGCCACATTCTACCGAATGCTGCGATCAACGCCGATGGCCGCTTTCAAGCTTGTCTAGTGGAGATGGTCACTACACCAATCTTGCACCGACTTGCAGAATTCCTCGACTCGGGCAGGACGTTTCGTGCCGGAGACAAGCGCGAGATTTACCGGCAAACGGGCCGCGCGCAGATCGGGTGCCGCGTCAACCAGATTGCCGATTTCGAGGTCGGACGCCACGAACCAGCGCGGCATGATGGCGACGCCAACGCCCTGCATTGCCGCTTCATAGATGGCGAAGATATTGTCGCTTGCCAGCTTGGGTGTGACAGAAAAAGCCTGCAATTCTTGGGCCTCATTGAACAACTCGATCCGATTTCCCTCGAAAGGGCCAAGTGTCAGCCAGGGCATTGCGTGTAGGTCACTTCCTGCATGTTGCGCCAGGCAGTCCGGCGTCCCGACCACGAGACGTTCGACACGGGCCAATTCACGCACCACAAGCGTTTCGTCCGGGACTGGCCCGACTTTAAGCCAGCAATCACACCCTTCCTCGGCAAAGCGGATTGCATCATCGCGCAGACGCCAGTCAATCGTGACCTTCGGATGATCCTTCATGAACTGTATGGCTGCTCTGACAAGAAGATTTTGTCCAAGCGCAACTGGAGCGATCACACGAATAGTGCCCTTCAGCTCCTCATCTTCGCCATGACGATCCTCAATCGCCTCCCATTCGCCAATCATGCGTCGAGCATCGGACAGCAGCGCCAAGCCGTCTGGCGTCAACGTCACATCATGTGTGGTGCGCCGCACCAGCACTACGCCCAAACGGTTCTCCAACGCGGCAAGCCGCCGAGACACAGAAGGTTGCGACGTCCCCAGATCCCGCGCTGCCGCGGAGAGAGATTGCCGCTCTGCGATCCGGACGAAGGTCTCAAGCAGGAAGAGGCGGTCAAAACGAGTGTTCATACGTGTATCGTATGACAATTCTACCTGTCATGCCACTACCGTCTTGCCAGTTGGTGGGTATGTTCATGTCGACGCAAACAAAAGGAACCACGACATGACCAATGACATTCAATCAACCTTCACCTTCCTGAACGGCCGCACGGTGAACCGCAACGGCTATGGTGCCATGCGCCTGACGGGCCAGCCCGGGAATTTCGGTCCATACGCAGACTGGAAAGGCGGCGTTGCTCTGCTGCGCCGGGCGCGTGAGTTGGGCATCAACCATATAGACACAGCCCGTGCCTATGGTCCGCATGACAACGAGAAAATCATTGCCGATGCGCTGCGTGATGAAAACGGCAGCTACGGTGATATGTTCATCGCATCCAAGGGTGGTGTTGAAAAAACCCGTGACGGTATCACACGGGACACGTCTGCAGCGACGATGGCGCGTCACGTCGATGAAAGCCTGTCCAACCTCGGCGTCGATCAAATCGACCTCTACTATCTTCATGCACCGGATGGTCATACATCTGTGACCGAAAGTATCACGGCCCTCGAAGACGCTCGGAAGGCGGGAAAGATCGCTATGATCGGCGTGTCCAACGTTTCCCGCGCACAGATCGAAGAAGCGATGCAAGTTGCTCCTATTGCGGCTGTCCAGAACCGTTATTCGCCTACCGATGCACGGGACGAGGAAATGGAGGCGACTATCGACTGGCTGGACAATCAAGGGATTGCCTTCGTTTCGCACGGTCCTTTGGGGGCACATCCGATGAAGCAAGGCGCTGCCATTGATCCCAAAGAGGCGTTACGCGGCCTTCTGGCGCGGTCGCCAAACATTCTGGTGATCCCCGGCACAACCACTATTGCCCACCTCGAAGAGAACGCCGCCGCGTTGGACTCATGACATGCGCGGGATCCTGATCATATGGGCGCTTGCTTGGCCGACAATCACGGCTCTGCGGTTGATACTTGACGGTATTGTGGGAGGCTGGCCTCTGGCCTTCCGTCCTCTGGTCCTTGCTGGTTTGATGATGCTTGTCGTGTCTTTGATCTTGGTGCCACGCACGATCCGGCTCCTTGACCATCTAAGGTGGGATGGAAGTGCTTGAGGTCCGGGCCAGCATTACGCGACACCAACACGCAAACTCATACAGATAACCGGGGTCTGTCGCGTTAGTCATCGGCACCGTTCCACACATTCTTGAAATTCCATGACTTCGAAATTTGGTTCAAAAAAACTCAGTGGATATACCGGACCGCCATGCAGGACATATCAAAAGGCGGTAAGAAGCCACACAGGAGACCCAGCAAATTTTTGCTGCATGGCCCGCGGCGTCACAGATGCTGCATGGGCGAGAAACTATATGTCGCCGCACAGCGGAAAAACCGGCCGTTCATGCGGCCCTGTCTTCGTTGTCATCTCGTATCTCTTCACGGATTTCGATGAACCGGAAACTCTCGCTAAATAAACCTACCGTTCTGTCTCAAAAGTCCCGACGGGATACACTGTGGTGACGTCGGACGCATTTTCGCCAGGGCTTTTCAGATTGGGTGCAGGTTTCGTGCATCGAACAACACTGGGAGCGATGAGGCAGTCGCCCCGCTAAACGCGCAGATCAATACTGCGGGGTGCCGCGACCGTCAGGCTGGGTGTATCGAACGCACCATCTTGTTTTAGAATATGCGCACCCTCACCGTTCCTCAGGATCAGATTGGCGGCGTCTTCTAAGCCCTCAAAGGTCAACGACCCGCCATCTTCGAAGCTGACGGTCAGCCCCGCTTCGGTGTCCCTGACGGTGAACCGTGCAGAACTGTCCAGATCAACCAGAACCGACACACCATCCCCTAGTGAAATGACATCCTGCCCATCGCCGTTGCGGTATTTGAGTGCAACGGTCCCGCTGTCGAGATACAGCCGATCATCACCTACTCCTGCATCGACGGAGATATGCCTGTCAGCCCGGATATACATCGTGTCATTGCCAGCACCGCCCTCTACATCGGCGTTGGTAATGGATGAGAAAGACAACCCCCCGGCAGCGCCATCCAAGCGCGGAATGTAGGTAGTGCTGAGCGGTCGGTCGCCCTGTTCGACGTCCACGGAGATTGTATCATTGCCGTCGCCGCCGTTTATGCCGGACGCCAGCACGGCCTTGACGTTGACGCTGTCATTGCCCGCGCCAGCTTCGACGTACTCAACCAGGCCTCCGCTCAGCGCGATGGCGTCATCGCCGGATCCGGCATGCACGCTGTAAATCAACCGAGACTGGATAGCGATGGCGTCTGCTCCGCCACCTGTCCTGACATCCTGCACATCGCGGGCGCTGATCGAGATACTGTCGGCGTTGCTGTAGGTGTGCTGCGCGCCAAAACCGCCGCCAAATCCCTCGCCTGAGATATGAGCCACGGTGGATCGGTCGGCATCTGTATGCACACTGTAAACCTTGTCTGCGGTGATGCTGACAGCATCGCTGCCGTCACCGGTTCGCATTGCGCTGACTGTGTCGTCACGAACTGAAACCGCGTCGTTACCCGAACCGGTCGCGTATTCGACGTATTCAGTTTCAAGTCGCAGGCGGGCGTCTTGCGGGCGGATGGTATTGATGTTTGCCAGAACAAAATCGGCTATGGCGATGTATCCGTCCGGCTCCGCAGCGTCTTGCAGGGCGCCTGCTGGGGCCGAAACTCCTTCTTGCGAGAGCTTGACCAGCGCCTTCATCAATTCCTGCGCTTTTTGGCGGTACCGTTCGGCGACAAGATTCACGTCATCTTCTACATTGGCATTGGTGATGATCTCGCGCGCGTCGTATCGGTCCTTGGCGTCGGCAAGATAATCCTGTCGGGCCTGCACCCGTTCGCGGCGCAGATCGGCGACAGAGCCAGTACTGTCATCCTTCTGCGCCTGCACCTCCGCCCGAGCGGCGTTAGTCTGCGCCAACAGAAGAGACGCTGTTATCATCTGACTTTGCGATTGAACTACCACGGCCTTTCACTCCTAACACCCCCAATCAGGGTGCCGCAGAAGACTTACGAAGCACTTAAGGCCAGCTCTGAGATTTATAGGGTTTGAGCAAAATTCGGACTATGTAGCTGACGGTACGGTCGGTGGATCGAGCGAGAGGTTGGACCATACCAACTTGCACGCGATGCTCCGACGGGCTGTGCCTTCCAAAGCGACCATGCCCGACCGGCGCAGCGAGGGTGTCTGTAGAGACCGTTTTGACGATCTTCTGCAACCCGGCGTATGGCTTTTGTGACGAGAAAGGAAAAACAATCAGCAATTGCTTTGGCGTCAAACAAGAATTGTGGTGGTCCAAAACAGGGCAGTCACGTCACACTCCGGAAACGACCCCCTGCGGCAAGGCCCATATGTCGGCATGTGAACAATGCATTTCCGTCGCCAACGTAACAAACGTTATCCATCTCTTCCGGGTTCGTCCGGATCGCTGGAGAACAATGCGATCTTGTTGCCCTGAGGGTCGCGAAGGTAGCCAACATAGAAATGAGGGCCATACAATGTGCGGAAGCCGGGCTGACCTTCGTCAAAGCCGCCGGCGGCAAGTGCTGCAGAGTGCAGGTCACGAACCTGCTGTTGACTGCGGGCCTCAAATGCCACCATGGACCCGTTCCCAGCTGAGGCCGGACGTCCATCGAAAGTTGGTTTAACGTAGAAATCCGGCAGAATAACAGACTGGCCCAGCTTAACGGGCAGCACGTAGCTTAGGCCCTCGGGACCTTCCGTCAGCGTGTAGTCAAGGGCTGGCAGGAACGCTGAGTAAAATCGTTTCGCGCGGGCGATGTCATCGGCACCGACGGTGACGTAGGCAATCATGCCGCCTGCTCCCTTCCGGAAATTTCGCTATGGTCATGCGTCTAGTGGATTACATCAAGGCTGGCAGGCAATCTGGCACGATAAGCGACCGCTTGCCAATACTCTCCCCAAAAGCTGGCATGCGTGCAATTGCCGCGAAAGGTCACCCGGTCAGTTGAGCAGCCCTTAACCCGATTTTAAATGACCGGTGTTCGCCCTGTTAATGTGGCAAAGACCGACCTGCACCGATGCGAAACCGATACCGCATAAGCCTTGATGCAGGGGGTTCAAGGTGCATTCACCTACTTCTCGCGCAGCCCGGATCCGCGCCGTTGCGCGCGGGTCTGACCATTTCGGTCGTGCGTGACCTGTCCCATAGATTGACCTTCGGCCAGGTTTCTGAGAGGAGGCCCACGAGCCAACGAAGGACACCCGATGGACAATTTACGCGGCGCGACCTTCATGGTGGTGGCCATGTTCGGCTTTGCCATCGAGGACATGCTGATCAAGCTCATGGCGTCGGCTCTGCCCGTCGGCCAGATCATCGGGATGCTTGGGCTTGGCAGCACCGTGCTGGTAAGCGCCATCCTGATTGTCCAGCGCCAGCCGCTTTTCACCCGCGCAATGCTGACGCCTGCCATCGCCCTGCGTGCCTTCGGTGAGCTTGTCGGGACAATTGGATTTGTCACTGCCATTGCCCTCACCCCACTGTCCTCCGCGTCGGCCATTTTGCAAGCCACACCGCTTTTCGTGACCCTCGGCGCCGCCCTGTTTCTGGGAGAAGCCGTGGGCTGGCGGCGCTGGTCCGCCATCCTCGTGGGGTTCATCGGGGTGCTCATGATTATCCGGCCCGGCATGGAAGGCTTCAGTTGGCTGTCACTTTTTGCCGTTCAGGGGGTCATCGGTCTGGGTATCCGCGATCTGGCCACATGCCGCGTTCCCAAAGAAACCTCGACGATGCAGCTCAGTTTCCTGGCCTTCCTGGTCCTGATTCCGACGGCGGCCCTGCTGATGTGGATCAATGGGACAAGCCTTGTTCCCCTGTCTCCGATCAACTGGATTTATCTGACAATCGCCCTGCTGATCGGCATCGTGGCCTATTACGGTATCGTCGCGGCCATGCGCATCGGAGAGGTCAGTTTCGTGACCCCATTCCGGTATTCACGCATTCTCTTTGCCCTCGTCATCGGGATGTCCGTCTTTGATGAAAGTCCTGATTTCCTGACACTTATGGGCGCTGCAATCATCGTCGGATCGGGGCTATACACGCTTTGGCGTGAAAGGAATGTTCGCGCTAACAGCGCCTAAGGGTTCCCAACCGTAGCCCGGCCCGCTATGAGGCAGTTAACCTTTGACCAGAGGAGCCTCACATGAGCACCATCATCGACATCCACGCCCGCGAAATCCTTGACAGCCGAGGCAACCCCACGGTTGAAGTTGACGTGATCCTCGAAGACGGCACCATGGGCCGCGCAGCCGTCCCGTCCGGTGCATCTACCGGTGCCTACGAGGCGGTCGAACGACGCGACGGGGACAAGGCACGCTATATGGGCAAGGGTGTGCTGGAAGCCTGTGCCGCCGTGAACGGCGAGATCGCCGAAGCGCTGGTGGGCATCGACGCCACCGAACAGGTCGAGATTGACGGCGTGATGATCGAGCTGGACGGGACAGAGAATAAATCTCGCCTGGGTGCCAATGCCATCCTCGGCGTGTCGCTTGCCACTGCCAAGGCGGCTGCCGACTTCTGTACCCAGCCGCTCTATCGCTATGTGGGCGGCACCTCGGCGCGCGTCCTGCCGGTGCCGATGATGAACATCATCAACGGGGGCGAGCACGCGGACAACCCCATCGACATCCAGGAATTCATGATCATGCCCGTGGCGGCGGACAACATCCGCGATGCCGTGCGCATGGGCGCCGAAGTCTTCCACACGCTGAAAAAAGAGCTTTCCGCCGCAGGCCTCTCTACAGGCATCGGGGATGAAGGTGGCTTTGCCCCCAACATCAACTCCACACGAGACGCGCTTGATTTCATTCTGAAATCCATCGAGAAAGCCGGATACAAACCCGGCGATGACATCTACCTGGCCATGGATTGCGCCGCGACGGAGTACTACAAGGACGGCAAATACGTGCTGGCGGGCGAAAGCAAGACGCTGAGTTCGCAGGAAAACGTCGACTACCTTGCGGCGCTGGTGAAGGACTACCCGATCATCTCCATCGAAGACGGCATGTCGGAAGACGACTGGGACGGCTGGAAAGCGCTGACGGATGCGCTGGGGGATAAGGTGCAGCTGGTGGGCGACGATCTCTTTGTGACCAACCCCGCGCGCCTTGCCACGGGGATCGAACGCGGATCGGCCAATTCCATGCTGGTGAAGGTGAACCAGATCGGCAGCCTGACCGAGACCCTGCGGGCGGTCGACATGGCGCATCGTGCGGGTTTCACCAATGTGATGTCGCACCGCTCGGGCGAGACCGAAGACGCGACCATCGCCGATCTCGCCGTGGCCACCAACTGCGGACAGATCAAGACCGGCTCGCTGGCCCGCTCTGACCGGCTCGCCAAATACAACCAGTTGATCCGCATTGAGGAAGCGCTTGGCGAAACGGCGGAATATGCCGGGCGCGCTATCCTGCGCTGATGGCTGCGGTGACGGTACGCGCGGCGGATCTGCCGCGCGACCTGCCGGAGGTACAACGCCTGTGCTGGGACTATCGCGACTACCTGGCCAGCTTCAGCGATGAGATGCGGGTCCTGACGGAAACCTTCTATCCAGCAGAGGCCTATGAAGAATTGATGGCAGCGCTGCCCGTCAAACACGCGCGTCCGCGCGGCGCGATCCTTTTGGCCGAACGGGATGGCGCGGCGGTTGGATGCGGGATGATCCAGCCCCTTAGCGACACGGATGCCGAGATCAAACGCGTCTACATGTCGCCTGCCGCGCGGGGTACAGGTGCCGGGTATTTGCTCTCACAGGCGCTGGTCGATCAGGCCCGTGCGGATGGGTATGCGCGCGTGCTGCTGGATACCAACAAGGAATTCGCACCGGCCCGCGCGCTTTATGAAAAGCTGGGGTTTCGCAACCGGGGACCTTATTCAGAGGTGCCACCCGGCACTGAAGAGCATTTGGCTTTTTACGAGCTCACCCTGTAAACCGCTGCGGCCTGTAGGGGGCCACCAGCGCCGATTGCGTGTTGGTCAACCCACGCTCCAGCACCTCTGTTGCCACCAGTTCCGCCGCCAGCGGGCCAAGCGTGGCGCCCGAATGCATGGTGCTGACATAGAGCCCGTCCGGCCCGCAGGCCCCCATCACCGGCAGGCCGTCCTGCGGCACAGGCCGCGCGGCGAGGGTGACCTCTTCCCATCTGAGCGGGCGATTCAATAATTTCGCCACCCGCGCCATTGCCTGATCGGCCAGTTTATCCGGCGTCTCCCGCACGTTATCCGTGGCGTCCGCCTGGTGGCCAGCAGCAGTCGGGGCCAGCAAGCCACCTTGCGGCAATTGCCGCACCTCCTGCCCCGGGCTCACGAGGACATGCCGCAACAGGCTGGGCAAAGGTTCCGAACGTAAGATCAGGCCGGGCCGGTCCAGCATGGGCAGGGCAACGCCCACCTCTTCCAGCAACCCCTGTGTGGCAACGCCTGCCGCAATGACACAACGGTCCGCCGCCATCACACCGCCTGGCAGACGGACGCCACGCAGCGCGCCGGCCTGCACCTCGAAACCCGTAGCCCGCACGCCCGTGGTCAGACGCAGGCCCAGCTCCGCCCCGGCCCGCAACGCGTGCGCTGCAAGCTGGCCCAGATCGACAACGCCCTCGTCCATGAAATGCAGCGCGCGTTCAGGAGCGGCCACCGAAGGCTCCAGCTCGGAAAATGCAGCGCGATCAATGATGCGCAACCTGTATCCCAGATCCGTCAGCGCCTGATGCTGTGCGTCGAAGGCCTCGCCCTCTTCCTCCCAGCACAGGCAACCGGGCCATCGCACCGCGTCCGAGGCAAGCTCTGACGAAAGTCGCCTATGGGCCTCTATGCCGGCCAGCCGCAAATTGAAGTGATCGGAATCCACATGGAAACTGGCGTTGATCCAGCCGAATGAGGCACCAGAGGCCGCCGCCGCGGGCTGTCCCGCCTCAATGATGGTCACCTGTGCCCCCGCCTGCGCCAGACGCAGGGCGGTCAACACGCCGATGATCCCCGCGCCGATCACGATGACTTTCATGCCCCTGCCCCCTTGGCCTTCCGTTTTCGTCAGACTAGCCTTGCGCCATGACAGCACAAGAGATCATCGCGCATCTGGAGCTTATGCCACACCCCGAGGGCGGGCATTTTCGCCAGACATGGGTGGCGGAGAATGACGGGCGGCCCAGCGGCACCTGCATTTATTTCCTGCTGGCGGCGGGTGAGGCAAGCCATTGGCACCGGGTCGATGCCACGGAAATCTGGCTCTACCATGCGGGCGCGCCGCTGGTGCTGTCCTTGAGTGAAACGGATAGCGGCCCCGCGCACGATCACCTGCTGACCCCGGATCTGACCAAGGGCGCGCCACAGATCATCGTGCCCGAAAACCACTGGCAGGCCGCGCGCAGCACGGGCGATTTCACACTGGTCAGCTGCACCGTCTCGCCGGGGTTCCAGTTCGAAGGGTTCACGCTCGCCGCTCCCGGCTTCGACATTCCGAGAGATTAGACCGCGATATCCGTGGCTTGCGGCCAACTCAACGTACCGCCCCCCACGGCAGCCCGTACCCCGGTCGTGCCGGGACAAGAGGTTGGCAGCCCGCGCGCCACCCGCACCGCCAGATAGGCAAAGGCCTGAGCCTCCAGCATATCGCCGTCCAGCCCGACGTCTTCGACAGGCCCAACAGGGCAGTCGAGCGAAACGGCCAGCATCTGCATCAGCACCGGATTGTGCCGCCCGCCCCCGGTCACGAGAATACGCGCGGGAGGTTGTGGGCAATGCCGCACCCCTTCGGCCACCCCTGCCGCGCACATCGCGGTCAGAGTTGCGGCAGCATCGGCATCGCACAACTCTCCGACCAGCGCGACCATTTCGGAAAAATCATTCCTGTCTAGTGACTTGGGCGGGATACGGGCAAAATAGGGTTCGGCCAGGAACAACTCCAACGCGCCCTGCTCCACGGTTCCGCGCCGCGCGATCTTGCCGCCCTCGTCATAGGCAAGACCCAAACGGTGTTGCAGCAGATCGTTCAGAGGGGCATTTGCCGGGCCGGTGTCAAAGGCCAGCAATGCACCGGGGTCTTCCGGGCGATCCAATGCGGGGTCCACATAGGTGAGGTTGCCCACCCCGCCGAGGTTCAGAAAAGCAAGCGGTTCCGTGGCCCCGATGTGGTGCGCGCAGGCGAAGTGAAAAAACGGCGCCAGCGGCGCACCTTCGCCCCCGAGATCGACATCCGCGCTGCGAAAATCCCAGACCACCGGGGTGTCGAGCGCCTGTGCCAGCCACGCGCCATCGCCGACCTGCAAAGTGCCACGGGTGCGCGGGGCATGGGCCAAGGTCTGGCCGTGAAAACCGACCAGATCGATCGCATCAAAGCTTTCCAGAAGCGCCAAATGCGCCTGCTCGACAACGTCCGTCGCGGCGTCGACCGCAGATCCGGACCAATGGCCGAGCCCCGCCCGCAGCACGGTCTGTTCGTCTTTGCCATAGGCGCGATACGAGGTCGCGCCGAACCCGTTGATCCGGTGGCCGTCGGTGATCACCACGGCGGCATCCACCCCATCAAGCGATGTGCCGCTCATCGCGCCCAGAGCGGTCATGTCTCCGGTTTTCTCTATGGGCCTTTTCAAAGCCTTTTCCTTTGCCTGCTCACCGCCTATAGAGTGGGCGCAATTCCAGCCGAGAGCAAGCAAGATGACCTACCATCCCAAATCCGATTTCGTCGCTGTGATGATGGAGCGTGGCTTTCTGGCCGACTGCACCGATTATCAGGGGCTGGACGACGCGCTGCTGAAAGGTGGGCAACCGGGGTACATCGGTTTTGATGCCACGGCCAAGTCGCTGCACGTGGGCTCACTGATCCAGATCATGATGCTGCGCTGGTTGCAGAAAACCGGTGGCAAGCCGATCACGCTGATGGGGGGCGGCACCACCAAGGTGGGCGATCCATCCTTTCGCGCTGATGAGCGCCCGTTGCTTGACGCGCAGTCCATCGATGACAATATCGCGGGGATCAAGCGGGTGTTTTCCGCTTACCTGACTTACGGCGACGGCCCGACGGATGCGATGATGATCAACAATGCCGAATGGCTGGATGATCTGAACTACCTCGATTTCCTGCGCGACATCGGGCGGCATTTCTCGATCAACCGGATGCTGTCCTTCGAGAGCGTGAAATCCCGGCTTGACCGGGAGCAATCGCTGTCCTTCCTGGAATTCAACTACATGATCCTGCAGGCCTATGACTTCATGGAGCTGCACCGTCGTTATGGCTGCATTCTGCAGATGGGGGGGTCGGATCAATGGGGCAATATCGTCAACGGGATCGACCTGACGCGCCGGGTGATCGAGGGCGAAGTTTACGGCCTGACCTCGCCCCTGCTCACCACGTCCGATGGCAAGAAGATGGGCAAATCGCAAAGCGGTGCCGTCTGGCTGAATGGCGATATGCTGTCGCCTTATGAATTCTGGCAGTTCTGGCGCAACACCACGGATGCCGATGTGGGACGTTTTCTCAAGCTCTACACCGAGTTACCGGTCGCGGAATGCGACCGTCTCGGCGCGCTCGAAGGGTCGGAAATCAACGCGGCCAAAGTGCGTCTTGCCAATGAGGTGACGACACTTTTGCACGGGACAGATGCGGCGGCAGCGGCCGAGGCCACGGCGCGCGAAGTCTTTGAAAAAGGTGGTGTCGGCGACGACCTGCCCACCCTGACGCTCAGCGCCTCCGATGTGGGGGATGGTATTTCGATCGTGCAGCTGATCGTGAAGTCAGGTCTGGCAGGATCAGGCAAGGAGGCCAAACGTCTGATTGCCGAGAACGGCGCGCGGCTGGACGATCAGCCGCTGACCAATGCGGGTCTGATGATCGATGCGGGCGCACTTTCCAGCCCGATCAAGCTGAGCGCGGGCAAGAAGCGGCACGCCTTGGTGCAACTGGCTTAAAGCCAGAGCCAATCGATCAGGGTCAGGATGGCGAAGACCGGGATGGAGAGCCCGGTTGCGATCAGGAAAGCCGTGGTTTTTGTCATGCGCGGGGCGGGGGCAGCAATGCCTTGGACCGTTTTTTTCATGGTGCCATTAACCCGGATTTAGGTTTCCGGACAGTTAATGCAGGTCATGTTTGATGCCGCCCCTGCCTCCGACCCCTCCCCTTTACAGCAAAGTGATGCCTTTGCGCGGGCGCTGAACGCGCTCGGAACACCGCCTCTGCGGCTGGAGGATGGCACGCTGGCGCTGCACCGGAAAATCGGCCCTCTGCCGGTTCACATGATCACCCGCCCCGGTGCCGAAACGCCCGAGACATTGCGAGACTTGGCGCGCGGCATGAAGGTCAGGGGGCCGGTATTGCTGGCCCCGGAACGCCCGATGCCGCTCAACCGGATCGGTGCTCTGCCCCTGGTCAGCCCCAGCACCATTGCCCGGCTGGATGTGACACCGGATGAAACGACGTTGTTTGCCGGGCTGCACCAGAAATGGCGCAACCGGCTGCGCCACGCACAATCTCAGAAACTGCGTGTCACCCGCCAGAACATGCCCGACGATCCGGGTCACTGGATGCTGCAGGCCGATCTGGTCCAGCGGCACCAGCGGGGTTATCGCAGCTGGCCGCTGGCGCTGACCCTGGCCTATGGGCGGGCCAACCCGGGCCAAGCCAAACTCTTTACCGCGTTCTGGGGGCGCGAACCGGTGGCGGCGCTGCTGATCCTGCGACATGGCACCGGGGCAACCTACCACATTGGCCATACGCGAGCGTCTGGTCGCCTTACCTCCGCCCATACGCTGCTGTTGTGGTCGGCCATCCGATGGGCCAGATCCAAGGGCGTGCAGCAGCTGGAACTCGGCACCTTCGACACCGAAGAGAACGCGGGGCTGGCGCGGTTCAAACTGGGCACTGGGGCGCTGCCGCACCGGCTTGGCGGCACCTGGCTATGGTGGCCACCCCTCACTTCCCTACTCCGCCCGCTTGCGCGACTGGACCGCAGGCTGATGCAGAGCGGCTAGACAGGCTGCGTGCCGCATGGTTAACTGAACATACGTTCAAATCATGAGGGAAGCACCATGCCGCTGAGCAACACAGCCGCCGTTGTGACCGGAGGGGCTTCTGGTCTGGGGGAAGCCACCG
The DNA here is from genome assembly GCF_947492555.1 of uncultured Roseobacter sp. Lineage (GTDB taxonomy): Bacteria > Pseudomonadota > Alphaproteobacteria > Rhodobacterales > Rhodobacteraceae > Roseobacter. The sequence continues at coordinate 625,766 of NZ_CANLNE010000003.1, read as the reverse complement.
CCCGGCATTTTGCGGCACAGGGGGCCGCCGTCACACTCTTTGACCGGGATGCGGCGCGCGGCGAGGCCGTGGCGTCAGAGATCGGCGGGCATTTTGTCCAAACGGATGTGACGGGTGAGGCATCGGTGCAGGCGGCAATCGCCTTCGCCAAGGAGAAAATGGGCCGGATCACCACGGCGGTGAATTGCGCCGGGATCGCGGATGCCGCAAAAACGGTCGGGCGCGACGGTCCGCACCCCCTGCCGCTCTTCCAGCGCACCATCGACATCAATCTGGTCGGCACCTTCAACGTGGCGCGGCTGGCCGCAGAAGCGATACAGGAAAACGATCCGGCACCGGATGGGGCGCGGGGCGTGATCATCAACACCGCCTCTATCGCCGCCTATGACGGGCAAAAGGGACAGACCGCGTATGCCGCCTCCAAGGGCGGAGTTGTCGGGCTCTGCCTGCCCATGGCGCGGGACCTCTCCAAGCTGGGCATTCGGGTGATGACCATCGCGCCGGGCATTTTCATGACGCCGATGCTGGCCGGGCTGGGTGAAGAGGTGCAGGCCGGATTGGCCGCCGATGTGCCCTGCCCCCCACGCCTGGGGGACCCGGCGGAATTCGCCGCCCTGGCCGGGTTCATCGTGCAGGCGGGCTACCTCAACGGCGAGGTGATCCGCATCGATGGTGCCCTGCGGATGCGCTAGGCGCTCGCCTTTTCCTCAAGCATCAGCCATTCCTCTTCTGCGGCACTAAGCTTTTCATGCCGTTCGACCAGCGCATCGGTTGCCTTCTGGAATTTCACTGGGTGGTCGGTGAAAAGCGCCGGATTCCCCAACAGCTCTTCGAGCTTGGCGATCTCGGCTTCCAACCGCTCAATCTCTGCAGGCAAGGCCTCCAGCCGGTGCTTTTCGGTAAAGCTGAGCCCGGATTTTGCAGCGGGTTTGGGCTTCTCCGACGACGTGCTCGATTTGGGTTTCACAACGCTGCCGGCGAAATCATCCTGACCCCGCTGGCGCAGATAATCGCTCCACCCGCCGGCGTAGATTGTCGCCTTGCCATCACCTTCCATGGCAATCGTCGTTGCTGCCACGCGGTCGAGAAAGTCGCGGTCGTGGCTGACCAGCAGGACGGTGCCATCATAGGTGCCCAGCAGTTCCTGCATTAAATCGAGCGTTTCCACGTCCAGATCATTGGTCGGTTCGTCGAGCACCAGTAGGTTGCTGGGCCGCGCCATGATCCGCGCCAGCAGCAGCCGGGCCTTTTCGCCCCCTGACAGGGCCCGTACCGGCGCACGGGCCTGTGCCTCGTCGAAGAGAAACTCCTTGAGGTAGCCCACCACATGTTTCGGCTGCCCCCGCACCATCACCTGATCGGCCTTGCCCGAGACGCGCATCTCCGGGTCGCCGGTCAGACTGTCCCAGAGGCTCATCTCCGGATCCAGCTGCGCGCGCGCCTGATCGAAGAGCGCCAGTTCCAGATTGGTGCCCAGCTTGATCGTACCCGCATCCGGCGCTTCCTTGCCGATCAGCATGTTCAGCAGGGTGGTTTTGCCCACGCCGTTCGGCCCCACCAGCGCGATGCGATCACCCCGCTGCACGGTGATTGAGAAGGGCTTGAGAATCGCCTTGTCACCAAAGGACTTGCTGATATCCGTGGCCTCAATGACCTTGCGACCGGATTTGGGGCCTGCATCCAGCGCCATGGCCGCCGTGCCCTGCCTTTTGATCTGGGCCGCCCGTTCGGCGCGCAGGTCCTGCAGCGCCCGCACACGCCCCTGATTGCGTTTGCGCCGGGCGGAAATGCCTTCGACGGCCCACCGCGCTTCGGCCTTGATCTTGCGGTTCAACTTGTGCCGCTGGGTGTCTTCCTCATCCCAGACCGTATCGCGCCATTCCTCGAAATCGGCAAAACCCTTTTCCTGCCGCCGCACGGCCCCCCGGTCAACCCAGAGCGTGGCGCGGGTCAGCGCGCGCAGGAACGCGCGGTCGTGGCTGATGATCACATAGCCCTTGCGGCTTTGCTTGAGTTCATTTTCCAGCCAGGCGATGGCCTCGATATCCAGATGGTTGGTGGGCTCATCCAGCAGCATCAGATCCGGTTCGCGCGCCATCAGACGCGCCAGCGCCGCCCGGCGTCGCTCCCCGCCGCTGGCCGTTTCGACCGGGCGGGCGGGATCGAACTTCAACCCCTCGCCCGCGCGTTCGACCAGATACATCTCGGAGGGCTCCAACCCGTGGGCGGCAAAGGCCCCCAAGGTGTCGAACCCCGACAGATCAGGCTCCTGCTCCATATATCCCACGGACACACCCGGCCCCGGCGTGACCTCCCCCCTGTCGGGCTCCACCAGCCCGGACATCACCTTCATCAGCGTCGATTTCCCGGACCCGTTGCGCCCCACCAACGCCATCCGGTCGCCCGGCTGTACCACGAGGTCGAGACCCTCAAAGACGGGATCGCCGCCGAAGGTCAGGGAGATATCATTCAACTGCAAAAGAGGGACACGTACCATGCCCCGCAGCTATGCCGCATCCGGGGTGAGGTCAACGTATCCGGTTTCCCGATGCGGAAAATTTCGCCACGTGGCGCGCAAAACCTCAGGCGAGCGCCCGCAGCAGCCGCTTGCGGGCCGCCGGGATCGCGCCAATCTCCACCCCGGTGAAGACATGCAGCGTGTTCATCTGACGGTCCACCACCGCGTGATCGCTGACCCAGCCCCCCATCAGCAGGTAGGTCCGCAACAAGGGCGGCATGTGCGCCATCGCCTTTTTCAGATCGGGTTTGCGCCGCAACCGCGCGGCAAAGCGGAAGACGTCCGGCGCCTTCACCCGCGGCAACCAGCGTTTGGGCGCAAGGTGGCGCGCCTTGAGCATGGCAAAGGCATCCAGATAGGCCGCCGTTTCCGTCCCCGCAAAAGACGAGCAGCCAAAGAGCAACTGCACATCGTGATCGTCCACATAGGCCGTCATCGCCGCCCAGGCGACGCGCAGGATGTCGGGATCGCGCACATCCGGGTCAATGCAGAACCGACCCATTTCGACCATGCGTCCCTCGAAGGCTTCCAGCGCGGAGAGCTCATAATACTGCGCGGCGTAGCTGGCGGAGACATCCGCGCCGGTCAGTTCCTGCATACGGAAGGTACACACCAACGCCCGGTTGTCCCCGTCTTCAATCAGAATATGTGCGCAGCAGGCGTCAAAAGCATCCGAATCGCGATCCACTGACAGGCCGAAACACCGGGCTCTGAGGGTCTGGGCGGCTTCGATGTCCCCGATCGATGATGCCACCCGTGCGGTGTAGCGGCCTTTTGTCAGCGATATCATTGCGGCCTCCGGCACGGCATTCTGATACCAGGCTTCTAGCACAGCATTTTTAAAGCGCGCATGACAAATTCTAGTTGTCGATGCCGAGGTTACCCGGTGTAAACCGGCCCAGGTTGCCCAGAAGCTGACGCAGGAAGGTCACGTCCCGCACCCCGGAGCTTGTCACCCGGCGAGTCAACGGCACCACCTGTCCCCGCTCCAACCCGAAGGTTTCGACGTTGGAGACGACATCGTTGCCGTCAAAGCTGATGGCCAGCACTTCGCGTTCCACCACCTCGGGGGCCAGCATGGCAAATGTCCGGATACGGCTGCGTACGAAGAAAATACTACCCTCGTCCACGACGGATCTGGAAGAGGCCGAGCCAAGCGTCTCTTCGACGCTGGCCCGCGTGTCGATACCAACAACAATTTGCTCAAGATCTTCGGGCGGCGGGATGTAGCCGTGATCGCGATAGCGCGCGGCACAGGCGGACAGGCTCAGGCAGACAAGCGCCACCGCACCCCAGCGCGTGGCTTTGGGCATGGCCCCGATAACCGTCTTCGTGATACCCATTTAACCTGCCCTCTTGCCCTTGTGCGTCGCGGCTTTTATCTCGCTTACACCATGCACCGCCCATGGTTCAAGAAACGAAAGTATCTCATGGCCAAGCAATCCTCTCCGAGCGCCGGCGCATTGCGCGTCGCGGACCTCAATCAGAACAGCAGCACCTCCTTTTCTCTGCGCCCCGATGCCGCGGCACTAAAGGCCATCGCCACAGAACTGGATCTGCTGGGCCTGCGCAAACTGTCCTTCTCCGGCGAGGTCGCGGCCCAGGGCGGGGCCGACTGGCGGCTGAAGGGCACGCTTGGCGCAACCGTCGTGCAGCCCTGCAGCGTCACGCTGGAGCCTGTCACGACACGGATCGATGTGCCGGTGGAACGGATGTATCTGGCGCAATACGAAGAAATCGACGCCCCGGAGGTCGAGATGCCCGAGGATGACACCACGGAGCCGCTGGGCCAGTGGATCGACCCCGAGCAGGTGATGATTGAGGCGCTGGTTCTGGCGCTGCCGCTCTATCCGCGCAGTGACGGCGCCGAACTGGGCGAAACCGTCTACGCTGAGCCGGGTGTGACGCCGATGCGCGATGAAGACGCCCGCCCCTTCGCCGGGCTGGCGGGTCTCAAGGCGCAATTGGACAAGACGTCCAAGGACTGACCCGCCCTGCACCGGCGCAGACCCCACACGCCGGTTTCGCCTTGATCCCCAAAAGGAAAGCGCCCGTGCTGCACACATCCCTTCAAGGTCCCCAGGATGCGCCGATCATTGCCTTTCTGCATGCCGTTGGCATCAGTTCATGGATGTGGCGGGACGTGGCCGCCGCATTGCCGGACTACCGCATTCTGCTGATCGATTTGCCCGGCCATGGGCAAAGCCGCGATGTCCCGTGGGTGTCGCTGCAGGATAGCGCCGATCAGGCTGCCGAGGAGATCGAGCGGCTGGCGGCTGGCGCGGAGGTGCATCTCGTGGGCCTGTCGCTGGGGTCCTATGTGGGGGTGCAGATGGTGATGCAGCATCCCCAGCTTTGCGCCTCGGCCCTGTTCAGCGGTATCCACCCCGGTGATATGCCGAACAAAGGGATGATGAAGCTCATGTCGACCGTCATGGCGCCGCTGGCGCCGCGCCCCTTCATGGCCCGGCGCACCGCCCGCATGATGGGGGCAAATGCGGATGTTGATGGGTTTGTGGCTGCAGCCGCCCGGACCCGTCCTGCCGCCTTTCGACGCGCCACCAATGAAGTTGTCGATTTCAACCTCTCCAAAACGCCCCCACAACCGGGAACCCGTCTGGCTTTCGTGGCCGGGTCGCGGGAACACGCGCTCATCGTAGACGGTCTGGACGTCTTCAAAGAGTGCTTTCCCGGCAGCGTCTCCGCCACGGCAGAGGGTCTTGGGCATGGCTGGGCGGGCGAAGACCCGAAACTCTTTGCCGGGTTCGTCAAAGCGCATATCAACGGCAATCTGCCAGCCACGGCGCAGACCTTGCAAAACAGGTAAAAAAACCGCTTGCACCACCGCGCAATCGCAGTATTTTGCGCCGCTCACCCAAATAGGGTTGGACAAGTGCCGGGCTTGGGCCTAAACGCACGTCACACCCGAAGACTGGGAACTGAATTGAAACCCGGCCCCGCGCCCGTTTGCGCGCCCGGCCCCGAATGACAAAAGGCCCAAGACAATGGCTGTTCAACAGAACAAAGTCTCCAAATCGCGCCGCAACAACCGTCGCGCGCATGATTCCCTGGTTGCGGCAAACCCGAACGAATGCACCAACTGCGGCGAGCTGAAGCGCCCGCACCACGTCTGTGCCGCCTGCGGTCACTATGACGACAAAGAAGTGGTTGCGCTCACAGAAGAGATTGATCTGGAAGACGACGCGGCCTAAACCTTTCCCTTAAACAATAAGGGCAGAAGGTTTTGGGGGCAGTCGCACTATGACGGCGCAGACCGATCAGGCATCCGCGAAGGCCAGACGCATCATCATATCCGTAGATGCGATGGGCGGGGACGAAGGTCCCGCCGCTGTTGTTGCGGGCTGTGATGCCTCCGCCCGCAAGAACCCCGACATCCAGTTTATCCTGCACGGGCCGGAAGCAGAGCTTTCCGGCCTTGTCGCACGTAAACGTGCCCTCGAAGGCCGTGTCGAAGTGCGCGATGCCAGCGGCGTGGTCAGCATGGATGACAAGCCCAGCCACATCGTACGCAACGGCAAGGAAACCTCCATGTGGTCCGCCATCGAGGCGGTGCGCGAAGGCACGGCGACGGTTGCGGTGTCCTGTGGCAATACCGGCGCGCTGATGGCGCTCTCGATGATCCGCCTGCGCAAACTGCCGGGCGTGAACCGACCCGCAATTGCCGTGCTCTACCCCTCGTCCAATCCGCAAGGCTTCAACGTCATGCTGGATGTGGGCGCCGACGTCAAAGCAGATGCCGATGATCTGCTCCGCTATGCGCTGATGGGCATGTCCTATGCGCGCAACGGGCTCGATCTGCCCCGCCCGCGCGTGGGTCTTCTGAACGTCGGGACCGAGGAACACAAAGGCCGCACCGAGCTGAAAGAGGCCTATGATTTGATTCGCGATCAACGCGACACCGCAGGCTTCGAATTCGTGGGGTTCGTGGAAGGCGGCGACATCTCCGGCGATATCTGCGACGTCATCGTCACGGACGGGTTCACCGGGAACGTCGCCATCAAGACCGGCGAAGGCACCGCCAACCTGATCGGCGACCGGCTGCGCGAGGCGTTCAAGTTCTCGCCGCTGTCACGTCTGGCCTCCGTGCTGGCCTATACGTCGCTGCGCCGCCTGAAAAAGAAGATCGACCCCAGGCGCGTCAACGGTGGCGTGTTCCTGGGGCTCAATGGTACCGTGGTGAAATCCCATGGGTCGGCAGATGCCACCGGCGTCTCGGCCGCTATCAAGCTGGCCGCACAACTGGCCGATATCAAATTCACGGATAAACTGGCAGCACGGGTCGCCGCCCTGCCCGCGGAGGAAAGCGAAACATGAGCCTGCGAGCTGTTGTCAAAGGTGTCGGCCATTACCTGCCGGAACGTGTTGTGCCGAACAAGGAGTTCGAGGCGACGCTCGACACCAATGACGAATGGATCAAGTCGCGCTCGGGCATTGAACGGCGGCATTTTGCGGGCGACGGGGAAACGACCTCGACCATGGCGACGGCGGCGGCGCGTGCCGCCCTGCGCGATGCGGGGCTGGAGCCCAAGGACGTCGATGCCATTATCGTGGCCACCTCAACCGCAGATCTGACCTTTCCCTCCGCGGCCACCATGGTGCAGGCCGAGCTGGGCATGGAAAACGGCTTTGCCTTTGACGTGCAGGCGGTCTGCGCCGGGTTCATCTATGCGCTCAGCAACGCCAATGCGCTGATCCTCTCCGGCCAGGCCAAACGGGTGCTGGTCATCGGGGCGGAGACCTTCAGCCGCATCATGGATTGGACGGACCGGTCCACCTGCGTGCTCTTTGGCGATGGCGCGGGCGCGCTGGTGCTGGAAGCGCAGGACAGTGCGGGCACGTCCGAGGATCGCGGCATCCTGTCGACCGATCTCAACTCGGACGGACGGCACAAGGACCTGCTCTATGTCGACGGCGGCGTCTCGACCGGCACCACCGGCTATCTGCGCATGCAGGGCAATCAGGTCTTCCGCCACGCGGTGGAAAAGCTGGCCGCCACCGCGAACAAGGCGATGGCGCGCGCAGGCGTCACGGCAGAGGATGTGGACTGGATCGTGCCGCATCAGGCCAACATCCGCATCATCCAGGGCACCGCGAAAAAGCTGGGCCTGCCGATGGAAAACGTGGTGGTGACGGTGCAGGATCACGGCAATACCTCGGCTGCATCGATTCCCCTCGCGCTCTCGGTCGGGCGCGCGCGCGGGCAAATCAAGGATGGCGATCTGATCGTGACCGAGGCCATTGGCGGCGGATTGGCCTGGGGGGCGGTGGTGCTGCGCTGGTAGCGCGGTATTTGTCGCTCAAACGGCATCACGCAAGCCATTGATATTGACTCTGAAAATCCCCGTCCCCTATGGTTGCTGAAAACTCAACGGGGGACAACATGGCCGAAAAGACTTTGACACGCATGGATCTGAGCGAAGCTGTGTTCCGCGAGGTGGGATTGTCGCGCAACGAAAGCGCGCAACTCGTGGAATCCGTACTCGAGCATCTGTCGGACGCGCTGGTGCGCGGCGAGCAGGTCAAGATTTCCTCCTTTGGGACCTTCTCGGTGCGGGACAAATCCGCGCGTGTCGGGCGCAATCCCAAGACCGGCGAAGAGGTGCCGATCAACCCGCGCCGCGTGCTGACATTCCGCCCCTCACATCTGATGAAGGATCGCGTGGCCGACGGGAACAAGTCCTGATCTGATGTCCAAATCACCTGATGCTTTTCGCACGATCTCGGAGGTTGCCGACTGGCTGGGCGTGCAGGCGCATGTGTTGCGGTTCTGGGAGAGCAAGTTCACGCAGGTGAAACCGATCAAGCGCGCGGGCGGGCGACGGTATTACCGACCTGCCGATATGCTGCTGCTGGGGGGCATCAAGAAGCTGCTGCACAACGATGGGCTGACCATCAAGGGTGTGCAGAAGATCCTGCGTGAACAGGGCATGAGCCATGTGGCGGACCAGTCGCAGGCTCTTGATGATCTGACCATGGCGGTGATCGAAGGCAGCTCCGATCAGCCTGCACAAGCTGCACCGGAAGACCCGCCCCTCGAAGCGGCCGCGGCACCTGAGCCGGTTGAAACAGCAGAAGACGTCGGTGACTCAGTGGATATGGCTGAGGAGGCTTCGCCCGAGCCGATCGACCTGCCGGAACCCGCAGCCGAGGCGCCTGAGCCAGCCGCGCCCGAGGCTGAGGCTGAGGCTGAGGCTGAGGCTGAGGCTGAGGAGATAGCCGAGCCCGAACCGGAAGACGCAACACAGAACGCAGAGCCTGCGCAAGAGCCTTCACCGGAGCCTGAGCCCGAAGCGGTACCAGAACCCGAAGCAGAAAAGGCACCTAAACCAGAGGTTTTGGAGGCCGACCCGGAAGTCCCGGATCCCGAACCAGACCCGCTCGACGCGGTTTCAGAAGCGGTGCTGGATCTTCCAGAGGTGGAAGAAGAACCGGCGACAGAAGAGACGGCCGACGTGCCTGCGGACGAACCGGAACCGGCTCTGTTTGAGGAGCCCGACCCGGCAGAAGAAACACCCGCGCCGGACGCCGAAGAGGCTGGGACGCCCATCGACGCAAGTGCCCCTGAAGATGCGGCGCTCGAAGAAGCATCTTTAAGCGCAGAAGACGCGCCGGAACCGGACGCGGAGAGCCCGGCAGAGGTGGCCGCAGAAGAGACGCCTGCCTCTGACAGCCTGCCCAGCTTTATCCGCCGCCCTCTGGCGCCGCCGCCAGACGAAACCCCGGAAGACTCGGTCCAAAATAGCGATGACCTACCGGACAGCTCCGACGCTGAAGAGAGCACACCGGACGAAATCCACATCGAGGCCGCAGCGGATACCGAAGAACCAGCGGAGCCAAAACCACGGATCATCGAGCTTGGCCCTCTGCCCGACGAGGCCGATATGTCGGCGCACCCCGCCGCGCTCTCGGCGCTCGCACGGACAAAGACCCTGGCCCCGGATCAACAGCAGGCCGCCAAGCCGCTTCTGGCGCAATTGATCCGGCTGCGTGCCAGCATGGCAAGCGCGCGCAAAGACCTCCGCAAAGACTGACAGATGCCAATTCGCTCTTGCCTCGGCCCCCAGATCGGGTATGAAGCGCCTCATGTCGGGCTATGGCGCAGCCTGGTAGCGCGTCCGTCTGGGGGACGGAAGGTCGCAGGTTCGAGTCCTGCTAGCCCGACCACTATCCGACATTTGCCAAGTGCCCGCGCGCCCCTCGCGCGGGCCTTTGCACATTCAGGAGACAGAGCATGAGCGGCGTGCTGCCCAACCAGATGATCACTCAGATGATCGCCGACACCCAGATCGCCGCAACACGCGAGATCAACGCCGCACAGATTCAACCCGCCAGCCTTGATCTGCGTTTGGGCACAACGGCTTACCGGGTGCGCGCCTCCTTTCTTGCAGGCCACGGCGAACGGGTTTCCGACCGCCTGAAGGAGTTTGAGATGCACCGCGTGGATCTCAGCGACGGGGCGGTATTGGAAAAGGGCTGTGTCTACGTCGTGCCGCTGATGGAATCGCTGGCCCTGCCCGAAGATATTCAGGCGGTGGCCAATGCCAAAAGCTCGACCGGTAGGCTGGATCTGCTGACCCGCACCATCACCGATGGCGGTACAGAATTTGACCGGATTGCGCCGGGGTACCACGGCCCGCTCTATGCCGAGATCTGCCCGCGGTCGTTTTCCGTTCTGGTGCGTCCGGGCATGCGCTTGAACCAGATCCGATTTGGCGATGGGCAGGCGGTGCTGGATGATGATGCCCTGCGGGCGCTGCATGCCGAAACACCGCTCGTCGACGGCACGGCGGTAATCGACGACGGGCTTGGATTCTCCGTCGATCTGCGCCTGACGGAAACGACCCTGGTGGGTTACCGCGCGAAGCCCCATACTGGTGTGATCGACCTCGACCTGATCGACCACTACCCGCCGCGCGACTACTGGGAGGAAGTGCACAGCGACAACGGGCAGATCATCCTCGACCCCGGTGCATTCTACATTCTGGTCAGCCGCGAGGCGGTCACTATTCCACCCGAGTACGCCGCCGAAATGGCACCGTTTCTCGCAATGGTAGGCGAGTTCCGCGTGCATTACGCGGGCTTTTTCGATCCCGGCTTTGGCCACGATGCATCGGGCGGTTCCGGATCGCGCGGCGTGCTCGAAGTACGCTGTCACGAGGCACCTTTCGTGCTGGAGCACGGGCAGGTCGTGGGCCGCCTTGTCTATGAGCGCATGGCAGAGGTGCCGACACAGCTGTACGGCGCGGGCATCGCGTCAAATTATCAAGGCCAGGGCCTGAAACTCAGCAAGCATTTTCGCGCAACCTGAGGCGCTTTACATCCGCGTGGTGCGGCGCAGCATCTTCATCGCTTGTTTTGTTCGTTGGGCGCTCTCTTTGCTTTGCGGGGACGCAGGGGTGTTGCCCCCATCATCCTTGCGCGGACGCAGGGAGGCGGCCTTGTTGATACCCGCATTGATGCCCTTGTTGACCAACCGCCGGGTGATCTGGCGCAGGATCATGCTGATAAGTCTGTCCATCGTGCTGCCCTGTGATGCATTGCCTCACCGTCACTATAGCACCAATTACGGCAATTTTCAGGACAAGAGGCGTCAGTCCTCGAAAAGCTCGCTCTGCCCCTCGGCGCTTTCCTCTTCCGCATCTTCTTCGGGACCGGGCAATCCAAGGCCCGGCGGGGGGCGATTTTCCAGCAGACCCGCCGCGCGCAGCTCCTTGAGGCCCGGCAAATCGCGGGCATTCTCCAGCCCGAAGTGATCCAAAAACCCTTCGGTGACCACGAAAGTCACGGGCCGTCCGGGCGTCATCTTGCGACGTCCAAAGCGTATCCACTCCATCTCCAACAGTTGATCGACGGTGCCGCGGCTGACGGAGACCCCGCGAATTTCCTCGATCTCCGCGCGGGTGACGGGCTGGTGATAGGCGATGATCGCCAGCGTTTCGATGGCGGCGCGGCTGAGCTTGCGGGTCTCGACGGTTTCGCGCTGCATCAGGAAGCCCAGATCGGGTGCCGTGCGCATCGCCCAGGCATCCCCGATCTTGCACAGGTTCACCCCCCTGCCCTCGTAGCGCTTGCGCAGATGCACCAGCGCCTCTGCCGGGTCGGACCCATGCGGCATGCGTGCGCCCAGTTCCTTCAGCGATACCGGTTCGGCGGAGGCAAAGAGAATGGCCTCCACCATCCGCTCCTGTTCGCCCATGGGCGGCGCTTCGAACAGGCTTTCTTCGGGTGCTGCCGGTGTTTCGTCACTCACGATGGGCGGTCCTTCTTGCGCAGCTGGATAGGCGCGAATGTCTCTGACTGGCGGATTTCCAGATGGCCCTCTTTAACAAGCTCCAGCGAGGCCGCAAAGGTCGAAGCCGTGGCCGACCGGCGGCGCACCGGGTCGAGCTCCCAGCCTTCGGGCAGGTAGCTGGAGATATCCGTCCAGTCGCCTGCAAATCCCATCAGCCCGCGCATCCGCTCCAGCGCCTGTTCCATGGTGAACACCGCCTCGCGATCCATCACGAAGGGGCGGAATTCATCCCGCGTGCGGATACGCGCATAGCCCTGCATCAGGTCCAGCAGCGTCGCGGTATATTCGATCTTGCGGGTGCGGGTGACCTCATGCGGCTGCCCCCGGCAGAAGAAATCGCGCCCCAGTCGGTCACGCCCCATCAGCCGCGCGGCGGCATCGCGCATCGCCTGCAGACGTTCGAGTTGAAAGGCCAGATGCGCGGCCAATTCCTCACCCGACGGACCCTCTTCAGTGGGGTCCGGTGGCAGCAACAGACGCGATTTCAGAAAGGCAAGCCAGGCCGCCATCACCAGGTAATCTGCTGCCAGTTCCAGCCGCAGCGCCTTGGCGCGTTCCACAAAGGCGAGGTATTGCCGGGCCAGCGCCAGAACGGAGATCTTGCGCAGATCGACCTTCTGCGTGCGGCTGAGCGTCAGCAACAGATCGAGTGGCCCCTCAAAGCCGTCCACATCGACGATCAGCGCCTCGGCGGCGAGCCGATCCGCAACCGATGTCCTGTCTTCCTCAAAGGGTATTTCAGCCATGCACCATAACGATTTTACGCCCCGCTCAACAGCGTCTCAAGCTGCGCGCGTGTGGCGTCAATGTCAATATCGTCAGGGGCTTTCCGGTAGCCAAGGGCCCGTTCCGCCCTGACTTGCCCGGCCTCGCTCATCTCGCCCGCCGCCCCGGTCACCCGTTCGCGATCGGCAAGCGGTGCATTGCAGTGCAGGACCACATCACATCCGGCAGAGAGGGCACCGGTTGTGATCTCTTCCAGACTGCCGCTCAGCGCCTTCATGCTGATGTCATCGGTCATGATGAGGTTGTCAAACCCGATCTCTTCCCGGATCACTTTCATGACCTTGGGTGACAGGGTCGCGGGGCGGTCATCCAGCGTCTCATAGACAAGATGCGCGGTCATCCCCATCGGCAAATCCCTGAGCGCCGCAAAGGGGGCAAAATCATGCTGCGCCAGTTCTTCAGGTGCGGCGCTGACATGTGGCAGATCATGGTGACTGTCCAGCGTGGTGCGGCCATGGCCGGGCATGTGTTTGATCACCGGCAGAACACCGCCCGCCAATAGGCCATCAGCCACGGCACGGCCCAAGCGCGCCACGGTGGCCGGGTCCGACCCGTAGCACCGGTTGCGCAGGAAATCATGCGTCTCGCTGCCCGCCAGATCGACCATGGGCGCGCAGTTGCTGTCGATCCCCAGCACTTTCAGTTCCGCCGCGATCAGGCGATAGCGCAGGTACATGGCCTTTTCGGCATGTGCGCCGGCTGCAGTCACGAAATCCAAGGGCGGCTGCCATTCTGCCCAGTGCGGCGCGCGCAGGCGCTGCACACGCCCGCCTTCCTGATCGATGGTGATGGGGGCATCCCGCCCGACCGCATCGCGCATCTGGTCGCACAGACGGCGCACCTGATCCGGGGTGTCGATGTTGCGGGCAAAGAGGATAAAGCCAAAGGGATTGGCTTGCCGGAAAAAGCTGGTCTCGGCAGGCGTCAACGCCAAGCCATCGGCGTCCAGGATAGTGGCGCCGAACCTGCTCACTTGGACACGACGGGAATGCAGTCGACCCCTTCGGCCTTGAAGGCGGAACAGAACCGGCGCGCATCTGCCAGGTCGACAAACCCCATGGCCCGCAGGCGATAGAAGGTGCGTCCGCCCGATTGCGCCTGCTGCACGACGCGGGATTTGTCCTGCAGATAGGTGCCAAAGCGGCTTTCCAAACGCGCCCATTCGGTGCGGGCAACATCGGCGCTGTCGAAGGCACCCAACTGCGCCAGGCGCGTGCCTGCCGGGATCGCCGCCGCGTCAATCTCGGCCGTCGGAGTCTCTGCGACAAAGGCGGCGGTCTGCAGTGTTGCGGGCGCGCCCGGTCGCAGGCGCGGACGTTTCACAAGCTGTGCCGGGCTGGCCTCAGGGGTGGTTTCCTGCGCCTCTGCGGCCGGGGCTTCCGCCAGATCCTCCGCAGCAACGGTTTCTGCCGCTGTATCGGCCTCTTCTGCCAACGGGGTCACACCGGCTGTCAACTCGGCCACAACCGCATCAATTGCGCCGCTTTGCAGGTTTTCCGCCAGCGTGCTGTCCACACGTGCGGGGATGCGTTTTGCACCGCCGACAACCTCCGCCGCCGGGGCGAGCGGTTCGGGCTGCGCCACCGGGGACACATTCGTGGCAGAAATCGGCTGATCTTCCTGCGCCAGATCAATGTCCCGCGGGGCCAGCATCACCTGATCCACGGGTCCGGCGGCAACGCCCTCTGCGGCCACTGCGTTGACTGCCAAGCCCTGATGCCGGGCCACCTGTCCGCCGGGATCGTCCGGGCGCACCCGCATCTCCCCTTCGGCCGCGCGCACCACCGGGATGCCGGAGACATCGCGCACCATCAGCTTGTAGCCCCAGACCCCGATACCCGCGATCAAAGCCAGAGACACCACGGCACCAGCCACATTTGTCATCATTGTCAGGGCGTTGGGCGACAGCTCTTCATCGCGCGCAGCCTCACGCTCACGCCCATACGCGCCCATACCATGGGAAAATTCAACGTCCGCCATCATCGCCTCGCTGCCGATGGGATACGATGCCCCGTCGGTCTGTCTATGATTGCCTGCTCGGGCGAAGGTCGCGATTTGCTACCGCATTTCCTGCGCCGGTGTAACGCCAAGAATACCAAGACCGGCTGCAATTACAACGCTCACGGCCTTTGCGAGGGCGATTTTCGCCGCTGTGACTTTTGGGTCATCCTGCACAAAGCGCAAGGACGGAACCTCGTTGCCCTTGTTCCACAGCGCGTGGAAGGTTCCGGCCAGCTCGTAGAGGTAAAAAGCCACCCGGTGCGGCTCATTGCTGCGCGCGGCGGTTTCCACCAGACGCGGCCATTCGGCCAGCTTGGCCGCCAACCCTAGCTCCGCTTCATGATCCAGCAAGTTCAGGTCGGCGGTCTGCAGGGTTGCATCATCCACGGGGATGTCCACCTCTCCCGCCTTGCGCAGCACAGATGCCACACGGGCGTGAGCGTATTGCACGTAGAACACGGGGTTCTCGCGGCTCTGCTCCATGACCTTGTCGAAATCGAAATCAAGCATCGCGTCATTTTTGCGTGTGAGCATGACAAAGCGCGTGACGTCCGCGCCGACCTGATCAACGACATCGCGCAGGGTCACAAAGGTCCCTGCCCGCTTGGACATCTTGAAGGGCTCGCCGTTCTTGAAGAGCTTCACCAGCTGCGTGAGCTTGATGTCAAGCGGCACGGTGCCCCCCGAGAGCGCGGAAACCGCCGCCTTCATCCGCTTCACATAGCCGCCGTGGTCGGCGCCAAAGACATCTATCAGCGCGTCAAACCCCCGATCCACCTTGTCGTAATGATAGGCGATATCAGGCGCAAAATAGGTCCAGCTGCCATCCGATTTTTTCACAGGGCGGTCGACGTCATCCCCATGTTCGGTCGAAGCGAAAAGCGTCTGTTCGCGCGGCTCCCAATCTTCGGGCTTTTTACCTTTTGGTGGCTCGAGTACGCCCTCGTAAATTAAGCCCTTGCCCCGCAGATCATCAATCGCCGCTTCGATCCGGCCTGTGCCGTAGAGCGATTTTTCGGAGTAGAACACATCCATCTCAACCCCAAGCGCCTTGAGGTCCGCGCGGATCAAATCCATCATGGCGTCAGTAGCAAAGTTGCGAATGTCTTCAAGCCAGAACTGCTCGCCCTTGTCGAGATAGGCATCGCCCACCTTGTCCTTCAGCGCCTCGCCTACGGCGATCAGATAGTCACCCGGATAGGTGCCATCGGGGAAGGCCACCTCCTGCCCATGCGCCTCCAAATACCGCAGATACACGGACCGCGCGAGCACATCGACCTGTGCGCCGCCGTCGTTGATGTAATACTCCCGCGTGACGTCGAAACCCGCGAAATCCAGCAGGGATGCCAGCGCGTCACCAAACACGGCGCCGCGCGTGTGACCCACGTGCAAGGGGCCAGTGGGGTTGGCCGACACATATTCCACGTTAACACGCTTACCCTGCCCCAGCTGCGCGCGGCCAAAATCCGGGCCTGCCGTTAGAGCGGCGGCAACGACAGACTGCCAGACCGCAGGAGCGAGCCGCAGGTTCAGGAACCCTGGCCCTGCAACCTCCGCGGAGACAATCCGGTCATCCTCGGCCAACCGGGTGGCCAGCGCTTCGGCGATGTCGCGCGGTTTCTGACCAGCGGGCTTTGCCAGCACCATTGCGGCGTTGGTCGCCATATCCCCATGGGCCGCATCGCGCGGCGGCTCGACCGTCACGTTGTCCATGGTCAGACCTTCAGGCAGTTGCCCGGCGGCCCCCATGTCCTGCAGGCACTCCAAAACAAGCGCGCGGATATCGGCAAAAAGGTTCATGTCAGCGTCCTTCGGCAGAGATTGGCGCGGTGTATCACGCCCAAGGCGCGGGTCAACCGGACACCGCGCAGCCGCAGGGTTTAGGCAAGCTTACCCGCCCGAAATCAGCCGCTCATGTTCCTGCAGCGCAAAGCGGTCCGTCATGCCGGAAATATAGTCCGACACGATGCGCGCCAGGTCGATTTCATCGGACACCTCCTGCACATCCTTGCGCCACTGCTTTGGCAATTGATCGGGATGCGCCAAGAAGTAGGGAAAGAGCTCCTCCACCACCTGCGTGACCTGTGCGCGCATCGTCACGACGCTGGGCGCCCGGTACATGCGGTCAAAGAGGAAAGACCGGATCACCTTGAGATCGGAGAAGACATCATCTGAAAAGCGGATGATGGTACGTCCTGCACCCCTGACATCATCCACCGACTGGGGCTCCAGTTCACGCAGTCTTTCCTGCGCGAAATCAATCACATCCTCGACCAGCATACCGAAGAATCGGCGCAGGGCCTCGTGCCGCCTGCGGTAGTAGTTCAGCCCCGGATAGGTGCCATCCACTTCCTCGAAACAGGCGTTCAGGATCGGCAGCGCGGCCAGTTCGTCGGTCGAAAACAGCTCCGCCCGCAGACCATCGTGCAGATCGTGATGGTTGTAGGCCACATCGTCGGCAATCGCCGCAACCTGCGCCTCTGCACTGGCATAGGTATAGAGTTCGAGATCGTGTTGATCGTTGTACGCCTTCAGCGCCCAGGGCACCGGACCGACGACCGGTCCATTGTGCTTGGCAATGCCCTCCAGGGTCTCCCATGTCAGGTTCAGACCGTCAAAATCCGCGTAGTGCCGCTCCAGATGGGTGACGATGCGGATCGCCTGCGCGTTGTGATCGAACCCACCGTAGGGTGCCATGAGCACGGAAAGCGCGTCCTCGCCGGTATGCCCGAAGGGGGTGTGGCCCAGATCATGCGCAAGGGCCACCGCCTCCGTCAGCTCGCCATTTAACCCAAGGGCCCCCGCGATCGTGCGGGCCACCTGCGCCACCTCGATCGAATGGGTCAGCCGCGTGCGGTAATAGTCGCCTTCGTGCTCGATGAAGACCTGTGTTTTATGCTTGAGCCGGCGAAAGGCGCTGGCGTGAATGATCCTGTCCCGATCCCGCTGAAAGCAGGACCGAAACGTGCTTTCCTCTTCCCGCACACGCCGTCCCCGGGCGTGGTTGGGATCAGAGGCATATACTGCCGTCATGACGTGCTGGTCCTTGTCGCCTGTCTCAAGAGTTTCTATATTGCACGCGAAGACTTAATGAAACCGCTTGACGGAGCACGCAGATGCAACTCCCGCCCAAGGTTACGCACCGCGCGTTTGACAGACTGGCTGAAATCGGTGCCGCCACCGACGGCAAGGCCTTGCGCGTGGCTGTCGAAGGCGGCGGATGTTCCGGGTTTCAGTATGAAATCGCGCTCGATGAACCCCGTGCGGATGATCTGGTGCTTGAGGGGTCTGGCCAGAAGGTGGTTATTGACGCGGTGTCGTTGCCGTTCCTCGGCGATGCAGTCATCGATTTTTCCGAAGAGTTGATCGGGGCGCGGTTCATCATCGAAAACCCCAATGCCTCAAGCTCCTGCGGGTGTGGTACTTCGTTCTCGATGTAGATTAACGTCGGCACGTATATCTTTGCTTTTGATATATTTTCAAGAATCAGCGCGTGCAAAGCTTTCAAAGAAAGCATCAAATCGGTCAGAGGATTGTTCTGCGCCGCTGAGGATGTCTTCTCCGTCCTCACCAACCGCGTCCGTCATGGCGGCCCGCATCTGGCTCCAGTCGTTGTTGCGTGCCGGTCCAAGGTGGAACATATACTCCGACATCGCCCGTAAAGGCCCCTTGCGCGCCGAATGCCGTTGGACATAAAGACCAGTGGACTGCGCCTCACCGGGAAAGCTGGGACGGTCCGCAAACTGCGCCCACCAGCAGGTTACCAGATATTCGTGATAGGCATCGGAGCCTTGCGGTCCATCCGCTTTCAACACGAAGCCGCCCATGTCCTGCGCAATCCAGTCTTCCCAGATCGCGCTTGGCCGCTTCCCGGCAAAGCGCATGGCAACGCAGATTTCCGCAAGTAAATCAATATCCTGATCCAGATAGGCCAGCAGACCTGCAAACTCGAGGCTGGCAATCGCCGCGTCCTCCAGATATGGATCGATCAAGCCGTAGTCCGACAGGTAGAACACGATATGGGTCAGCTCGTAGGCGGCTTTCTTGTTCGGCAGCGTGAAGGTCTCGGACCGGTTGATAAACCGATGCAAACGTTCTTTCAGCATCATATCTTCGCTGCCCACGCCGCGTCTTTTCAGCAGTCGCTGCGCCTCGGCGCGTTGCAGATCAGAGAGCTCTGCCTCGACGAGTCCCATTTTCGCAACCCAACGGCAGAGATCGGTGCCCTTGCCACTGCCGAACCCCAGATCTTCGAGGTCGAGACAGATCGACAGCAGGAACCGGTAGTATTGAGGAAAAAACCGAAGCCGCTCGTCTAGGCCGTCGTAGACACGCCGATAAGGTGCCAATGCGCTCTCTGGCAGCATCGCACCGCTGCTCGCCAGCACATTCAGAACTTCGGCATTTTCCTTCAGCCAGAACACATCGTCCGGACTGCGCCTGTTACAGGCAAAATTTCCAATCAAGAGGCCCTGACGTTCTGCCAGATCCAATCTGCGCGGCAGACCTAAAGAGACGACGTTAGACATGGGGGTTCTTCCTTTGTCTGATAGATCTGCCGCGCAAGGCTTGTGGCCGGGCCAGATGGGTGTCTGGCCCGATCCAAAAGACCTTGGGTTACATGGAGGTCGTGAAGAGACCGGTTGCATCCCCTGACAGTGCGTCACGGCCTGCGACCATGCTGGTCGTGAACTGACCGGTTTCCGCACCGGACATGGTATCTGCTTCGGGCGCCATCGAGGTGGTGAAGAGCTCGGTCGCCTCGCCGCGCATCATGTCGCCGCTTGCGGGGCCCATGCTGGTGGTGAAAAGCGCTGTGCCTGCGCCGCTGTGCAGGTCCGTCTCAACGGTAAATGTGTCTTCGATTGCGGGTGTCGCCAACAGTACATTCGTCTTCATTGCATATCCCTTTCAAATGAAGTTTTCGCCCTTTCACGCTTGCCCGTTTAAGGAGAGTTTCCAATAAATTTTCACGTTAAGAATGTGTTAACCACTACTTATCCACACTAGAGTCACGCCCTACGGACCGACCGTGACGCGAAACTCAGTTTGGTAATCTTGGTTAATTTTTTTTTATCCACAGTGGATAAATATGTGGATATTAACTTATAACTGCCGTTTTCCGTTAACCGTTAACGGGAATCACCGGAATCACCTCCAGCCTGGCACATGTTTTGGCGTCACTGCGGCGCTTGCTCTGGCCGTCTGATTGCGCGATAGCTTGCACAAATCTCGGGAGGGCCGACATGAAGATCGCCACGTTCAACATCAATGGGATCAAGGCACGGATCAACGCACTACCCGAATGGCTGGATGATACCCAACCGGATGTTGTGGTCCTTCAGGAAATCAAGTCGGTCGACGAGGCTTTTCCCACGGAACTTTTTGAAGAACGCGGGTACAATGTGGCCACCCATGGGCAGAAGAGCTTCAACGGCGTGGCGATTCTTTCGAAACACCCGCTGGAGGACGTCACGCGCGGCCTGCCGGGGGACGACAGCGATGAGCAAGCCCGCTGGATCGAGGCGACGATCATGGGCACGTCACATGCCTTGCGGGTCTGCGGGCTCTATTTACCGAACGGCAACCCGGTCCCGGGCCCTAAGTATGACTACAAGCTGGCGTGGATGGCGCGGCTCAAGGCGAGGGCAGAGGCGCTCCTCGCCGAAGAGACGCCGTTTCTGATGGCTGGCGACTACAACATCATTCCACAGGCCGAGGACGCCGCCACGCCTGACGGCTGGCGGGAAGACGCCCTGTTCCGGCTGGAGAGCCGCGCCGCCTTTCGCGAACTGATCAACCTCGGCCTGACGGAAGCGTTTCGCGCCCGCACGCAAGGGCCCGGACACTATAGTTTCTGGGACTATCAGGCTGGCGCGTGGAACCGAAATCATGGTATCCGGATCGATCACCTGCTGCTTTGCCCGCAAACGGCCGACCTGCTGACCGATTGTGTGATCGACAAGGACGTGCGCGGGCGTGACAAGCCGTCGGACCATGTGCCCGTCTGGATCGATCTCGACGCCTGACATTCGGCGGAATGGATGTCCGCCCCCACCGGACCGGACGACACGCCCCGCACACCATCAGTATCTGCACCTTTGGACACCGGATCGACCGGTCTCTTGATGTGTGCTCCTGATGAAAGGCTCCCCCGTGCGATTACGACCAATTGTTTACGTCCTCCCCCTGCTCCTCGTTCTTGCCGGGCTCACTGCTGTGGCGCGGGCCGACGTTATCGGCTCTCAACGGCTGGTGCTGTCCAGCCCGGACCTGATTGATGATCTGACCCCGAAAATGCAACGGATACTGACCCGCGCCAACGGGCGCCGTGACAGGGATCTGATGGTGCGTGTCTGGTATCCGGCACAGGCCCCGTTGGATGCCGGTAGCCGCAAGCACTATGGGTTTCACAGCGCGGCGATTGATTTTGCGATTGATCCGGCCGGGAACCACGACATTCTGGCAAAACTGCGAAACCGCAAACGCCGCAGCAACACCTATCAGAATGCCAAACCGGATACCGCGCGGCCCTTGCCGGTCATTCTCTATTCGCACGGAAACGGGAATGCGGCAGAGGCGAACGAGCCCTACTTTGAGGCCTTGGTGCAGCGGGGATACGTTGTGGTCTCCATCGGCCACAGCTTTGCCGCGAGCCTCGTGACGCTTGAGGAAGGCCGCGTGGCCAAGGTGGACCCCGATCTGCAGGCGTATTTCGAAAGTGAGCTCTCCGAAGACCGGCGCAACCCCGATCTGGCGTTTGACGAGGCAACGGCGGATGCCCTCGCCGCGCTGCCCCTGGGAGCCGTGCCGGAGGGTGATTTGCTCGACCGGTACCACTATCTGGTATCCGAAGTGCTCAGCGGCAGCCGCGCCTATCTTGCGCTTTGGGTAGCCGACATCGAGCTCGTTCTCGCATCGCTCGAAGACATCAATACAAGCGCCGGGTCACACGGGCTGACCGGGATGTTCGATCTGTCCCGCGTTGGCGCGATGGGGCATTCTTTCGGCGGCGCCGCGTCCCGGCATTTTTGTGACAGCGAACCGCGCTGCAAGGTTTCGATCAATATGGACGGCACTGACCCGACAAGACGAGACGAACGCATTCGCAACCCGCATATGCGATACTATTTCGATGTGAAAGGGCAGGTCGCGCAGAATGTCCGTGATGGCGCCCGCAGGGATCGGGACTTCCTGCGCCTGATGCGCAAGCTCTTTCACCAGCGGCAACGGCATGAGAGCCACGCGATGATCGCGGCGGCGGACAGTGATCTCGTCGTTCTGAGCCCGCGGAAAATCTCGCACCTGGACTTCACCGTTGGCTGGCTGAACCTGCACCGCTACGGGCCCGGCAAACGCGTCTGGCAGCGGGTGATCCGACAAACCTCCCTGCCCTTTCTCGATCTCTATCTGCGGCCAGATCAGGCGGGCAATGAGATGTGCCGCACGCTCGACCGATCGCGTGGATTCCGGTTGATGTACACCAATCTATGCGGCTAGGTCGACATTGGGGACATCACGCGCCCGATCCACGACGGCTTCGGCCCGGAGAGACCTAAGCTTCGAGTTCCGCATCCCAATAAAGGAAATCCATCCAGCTGTCATGGAGATGGTTGGGTGGGAACTTGCGCCCCATGTTCCGCAGCTCTTCCGCGCCTGGCTGGCGCGGCGGCTTACGCAGGCACAGGCCAGTGCGGTGCAGCGGTTTGGAGCCCTTTTTCAGATTACAGGGCGAACAGGCCGCCACCACATTCTGCCAGCTGGTCACCCCGCCAGAGGCGCGCGGGACCACGTGATCAAAGGTTAATTCTCCCTTTGCACCGCAGTACTGGCAGCGGAATTCATCCCTCAGAAATAAATTAAAGCGCGTGAAGGCCACGCGCTTTTGAGGTTTTACGTAGTCTTTCAGAACGACGACTGACGGAATTCTGATCTCCGTACTGGGGCTGCGGACGATGTCGTCATATTCGGCGACGATGTCGACCCGGTCGAGCCAGGCCGCCTTGACCGCCTCCTGCCAGGGCCAGAGCGACAGCGGGTAGTAACTCAAGGGGCGATAATCCGCATTCAGCACCAGCGCGGGTCGGTGCCTCAGGCTCGCAGGGTTGCGGGTAAAATCCGTTCTGAAATCGCCGTCCATGATTACACGCACCCTTTGCCGTTCCGCGTCCGGTCCAGCGGGCCAGTCCCGCCGATAGGCCGACTATATCTCGTGGTTTGCGTCTTGCAAGCCCCTGTTTGACCACAACATGTCGCAGGATGCATAGGGTAACACGGTAACGGTTAAGTGACAGTTATCCACAAGGTCCGGCACAACCCAGAAACGGCGGAACCGGACCTTGTGTCCTTAGTGTTGAGCCACAACGCCAGTGGCCCGCAGATGCGTCATGATCAGATCATAGATGCGGTCGTGCTGGGCAATCCGGGCGTCCTGCCCTTTGACACAGACGATCTCGTCTCCCGGCTCTTCACGCTTGAGCAATTCGTATCCGCCTTCGACGCAGACGCCCATGAAATCAAAGTGCCCGGCATCTTCCACCTCAACATGGGTGACCAGGTTTTCCTGCAGGTTGGCCACCAGGGCGCGGGATTCGATGGTCTGGTCCAGCATGTCCTGACGCCCGGAGCCGAGGACCAGCACGGGGATGTCGATCTCGGCAAGGCTGTCCGGCGCAAAGGTCTGTGTCCCCCCCAGATCCAGCGGGATCACGGTGCGTAGGCGCGGATCGGACCGGTCGCTTTGCAGCGCTTCAAGGTCATCGGGGTTGTGCCCCACCTTCCACATCTCCAGTGCGGCGCAATCCGGGCGCTCAGGGGTATCCGCGCAGGCTTCATTGAAATGCGCCACATCGTGCCGGGCCCCGGCGGCCGCCATGACCGTGTAGCCGCCCAGCGAATGGCCTGCGGCGGCGACACGTGTTGGGTCCATGTGGTCAGCAAACCGCGGGTCGGTCAGCAACTCATCGAAACTGACGGTAAGGTCCGTTGCGCGCAGCCACAGCTGGCGCGCCTGATCGGGGTCGCGCCCGAAGCTGGTGGTGCCGGGGTGGTTGGGCTGCACGACGATGATCCCGTCGGCAGCCAGGCGCTTGGCCAGCCACGCCTGGTTCATCGAGTTGCCGTACATGCCGTGTGACATCATCACCACCGGAAAGACACCGGGTGCGATGCGGGCATCCAGATGGCCGGAAATGTTGCGCCAGACGGCGCTGCCCTTGAGCAACCGTTCCGGCTCCTGCGACAGCGACGGGTACCACACATGCCCTTCCAGCACGCGATCCGCTTCTTTATGCGCCGCGCGGTATTCGGCGACGGCGGGGGCGAAATCGGCGGCATCCGCCGTCGCTGCAAATCCCAGAATAATGGCCGCCGACAGGCAGAATTGGCGAAGATTGGTGTTCATGTCAGACCTCATGAATTGGTGTTGCGATGATCCTGACTTGAGCAAAGAGCCGTTTTCGGGCAATGCCTTGACTGTCCTGAAACGGCTTTCAGGACAGCGCCACGCAATCGAGGACAGGCCTGCCCCCGTGATTTCCGTCCCCCTCCCCCTTTTTCTGACCGGATTGGCCGCGATTTTTGGTGTCATGGTGCTGACACGGGCTTGGTTACCGGGGCCTGCCAAGACGCTTTTCGCGGCGCTTGCGGGACTGATCGTGGTCGAAACGATACTGGTCGCTCTGCGATTTGCCTATCAGATCGACGCGGTGCTGGTGGTACAGCGGCTGCTGCCGTTCTGGATCGGGCCGCTGATCTATCTTGGGTACTTTGCCCTGTCGGACCGCGCGCCGCGTCTGCAAACGGCGCTCCTGTTGCATCTCGGCTGTGCTGCCGCGGCGACAGCCGTCGTGGCCGCTGTCCCGAACATCCGGGTGGCGCTCGACCTGATGATCGGGCTCAGCTACGCCATCTACGCGCTGCTGCTGTTGCGGCTCTGGCGGGGTGGACCGGACCGCTTGTCACAGCTGGCGGTGGCTCATGTGGGGTTCATGCGCCGTTTGATCCTGTTCGGGGTCGGCCTGCTGGTGATTACCTGTGTGATGGACACGCTGATTGCCATCGATTTTGCCCGCAATGAGGGCGCCAACGTCGGCTGGCTCCTGTCGCTGGCCAGTCTTGTGATGATTGCCATACTGGGCTTGGCGGTTGCGGCAACAATCCGCGGCGGCGATGCACTGCCCGCGCAGAGCCAGCAAAACAGCCAGGATGCGGAGATCGCGGAAAAGGCCCGCGCCTTTCTGGAAGAAAGCCGCCTGTTCGTTGATCCGCAGCTATCGCTGACCCGTCTGGCGCGGCGGCTGGGCGTGACGGATCGGGCGCTTTCTGAGGCCATCAACCGAACCGGGGGCAAGAATGTCTCGCAATTCATCAACGAATTCCGCGTCGCAGAAGCCGCATGGTTGTTGCACAGTACATCGGACCCCGTGGGCGCCGTGGGCGAGACCGCCGGCTTTCTGACCCGGTCGAACTTCTACACCGAATTCAACCGGATCATGGGCCAAAGCCCGGGCACCTATCGCAAGGCGGCCAAGGACTAGCGGAGGTTGACCCATACTGCAGTCGGGTAGCCCCAGATGTCACCGGGACGGTCATCGCGTCCGAGCGGGATATTGACCGTGACCATCGGTGCGCCCGGCAGCGCGCTCTGACCTGAACGGCGTTGACGGATCTCCGATGAGATATTCACCACCGCGAGTTCGGTCTGCCCCCGGAGATCGCCCGCACGGCAGGACACGGTCGCTGGCGGGGACGCCCTACCATAATCAGGCAACTCCAGTACAGTGAAGCTGGGAAAGCGGAGCTCAAAAGCATCGTTTGAAATCTGGCAGTCCGCGTCGTAATAGCTCTTCCCATTCAACCAGACCAGAATCTGGGTGGCACGCCTGCCCCTCAGGCGCGGTCGGATTTCCGCTGGCTGACTTGCGTAGACATCCAACCCCTTTGCGCCTGCGAGTTTGGGTTGAACCGGGATGGGCGGACCCCACCCTCCCCAAGGGGCGGTGCAGGCCGTCAGGGTCAGGGCAAGTGCGATGATGACGCCAATGAAACGCATGTGGGATGGCAAGGATTTCATGACTGTTTTTCCTTCAGCAAGGGGTTGAGGCGGCCCGAAGGTGGGCGGCCAAGGTGATGCAGATGCCGGAGGTGAGAGAAAACCAGCCCTGCGAAAGTGGTGATGTTGTGGGTCAGGCCGTGATCTGCCGCAGCCTCAGAAACAATCTTGCTCAGAGCGGCGTTGTGGCAGTGGGCCACCTGTGGAAAGAGGTGATGTGCCGTATGCGCGTTGGATCCGCCAGAAAGCATTGCAGCCGCGCCGCTTTCGGGCGACCAGTCCAGACAGGTACGCAGCTGGTGTTCGGCCCAATCGTGGGGAATGCGGTCACCGTCAGGAGAGACAAAATCCGCCTCTTCACTCAGGTGCGATCCTGCCACGATGACAATAAAGAGGATCGACGCAACGCCGGTGTAAATCAAATACCCCAGCCCCAGCGCCCAAAGCGGTGGAGCCAAGATCCACCATGGCAGACCCAGAACCACCAGCGCATGGATGGCCTTGACCGCAAGGAACTCTGCCGTCGCCATCGGATTTGCAAACTGCTCCGCAGCCATGCGGCGCGCCATCTTGCGGTTCTGCCAATCCTCGACCCAAGCGAGATGCGCCATGACCAACGCGTAAAGGAACGGTGCATAGAAGGCCTGGGCGCGATGCCACGGGTGCCAGTCCCCGTAAGGTGCCAGCCGAATCAGCCGTGATCCCTCGCCGTCGATGTCGGTTCCTTCGACATTGGGGAAAACGTGGTGCAGCCGGATATGCCGCCACCGCCAAAGCGCGCCCGACACGCCGAACATGCCAAAGCCCAAGGTCAGGGCAAGCCGGTTGACAAAGCCATGGCGGGACAGCGACCCATGCGCCGCATCATGGCAGAGTGTGGCGAGCACGAAGAAGGCAAAGAGACCACAGGCAGCACACCAAAGAAACGTCATTGGACCCTGCGATGTGAGCAGCAGCGCTGTCGAAACGCTCAAGGCAATAGTCCAGACACCAGCCATGCCCCACTGGCCGGGCGATGCATAGCGACCGTTGCCATGCTGGCGCAGATAGTCGAGGCCTTTTTGTCGGACCTGACGGGCAAAGCCACCCGGAATTGCAAATCTTGGCATCGTCTCACCTTTATCTGATTTGATCGTGAACGCAGTTCATGAACAGTGTTCATATTTGACAATTCTGATTCTGTGAACGATGTTCACGCAATGGAAGAAGAGAACGTTACGTCACGCCGCGATCGCAACCTTGCCGACATCCGACGAAAAGGTGGCGATGCTGCAGAACAGCTGCTTTTGAAAAAGGGATATGAGGCGCTCTCTGCCCGTGGGCTGGCGCAGGCCGCAGGCTGCTCGGTGGGCGCGCTCTACAACGCTTTTGGTCATATCGACGGCGTGGTGCGCGAAGTGAACATGCGCTCTGCCCGCCTCTTGCAGGCGGCGTTGGCCGCCGCTGTGACCAGTACCGATGCGAATCTGGAGACAAAGCTCACCGCCATGGCGGAAGCCTATTTCGATTTTGCACGGGCCGAACCGGAGCGATGGCGGGCGCTTTTCAGCTACCCAGTGCAGACCCCGGATGACGGCCGTTTGTTCACGGTGCAGGATGAACTGCAGACCATGTTGCGCAGCGTGGCGGGCGTGAAAAATGACAATGGCGCGGACGCGGTGCGGTTGACCCTGCTTTGGGCGTCCGTGCATGGTCTGGCCACCTTGACCGCCAGAGACACGATCCGCGGTCTGGACGCAGGGGCCGCGCGCAAGTTTCTAACCGTGCTGGTCCGGTCTGGTCTGGCGACTGAGATCGACGACCCGTGATCTGATCCGCTGTCCGCCTGCGCTCAGAGCCCCAGCTTGTCGCGCATGAAGGCCAGCGCCACGGACAGACCATCCGGCGCGATGCCGTGGCCGGTGCCTTTCATGATATGGGCGTAGACATCCTGCCAGCCTGCTTCCTGCAGGGCCTCGGCAGCCTGCGGCAGGGATTGCGGCGGCACCACATCATCGGCGTCACCATGTACCAGCAGCACGGGCGGGCGCACGACCACCTCATCGGCAAGGGTTTCGGGGCTCAGCAACCGACCAGAAAAGCCGACCACACCGGCTACCGCGTCTTCGCGGCGCGGGGCCACATGCAGCGCCATCATCGTGCCCTGGGAAAAGCCAAAGAGCACCACCTGCTCGGGCAGCACGTCCTCATCAACCATCAGCGCATCCAGAAAGGCGTTGAGATCGTCGATGGCCTGCATCATGCCGCGCATGCTCTCTTCTTCCGACGAGCCATCGATCCACGGGATCGGAAACCACTGAAATCCCATGGGCGCGCCGGCACAGGCTTCGGGCGCATCGGGGGCCACAAAAAGTGTATCGGGCAGATGTTCGGCCAGCGGGTCCGCAAGCCCCAGAAGATCGGCACCATTGGCCCCATAACCATGCAGGAACACCACGACAGACCGCGTATCCCCCGACACCGGCGCGCGGCGGCCTGCATTCAAAACCCGTGTCATGTGATCCCGTCCCTCTGTTTGGCCACCCGGTAGTACGCAAAGAGCAGCCGTGCTGCAACCGACCGCCAGGGTGACCAGCTTTCCGCCCTCTCGCGCAAGTCCCGTTCCTTGGGGCGCTCGGGCAGATCGTAAAGAAGGCGTGCCGCTTCCTGCAGGGCGAGATCGCCGGGCGCAAAGACATCTGCACGGCCCAGCGAGAACATCGCGTAGATTTCCGCGGTCCAGACACCGATGCCGGTGACGCCGGTCAGCACCCGGATGACCTCCTGATCAGGTGCCGATCTGAGGGCAGCAAAGTCGATCTCTGCCGCGGCAAGCGCATGCGCGTAGCGCGCCTTCTGACGGCTGAGCCCCAAAGACCGCAAAGCCTCCGCGCTCAGGGCCTGAACAGTGGCAGGCTCTGTCGCGTCCGCCTCCTCCAGCCGCGCCCAGAGCGCACGGGCCGAGGCTGTGGAGACCTGCTGGCTGACGATGGCACTCAACAATTGTGCAAAGCCATCCGGCCTGCGGCGCAGTGGCAGCGGGCCGGTTGCCGCCAGGGCGCGGGCCAGCCGGGCATCCTGATCGGCCAGCCACGCCGCGCCTTCGGCCACATCCGCGTCGGTTTCAATAATCCGCCCAACGCTCATGCGTCGGCTTCCCAGGCCAGCGCCTCGGTCACGGTTTCAACCACCTGCACGCCGGTCGGCGGGTCCGGCCGCGCAACCATGGCCACGCGAAGCCCCAGGCGCCGGGCGGCCAGCAGTTTCGAGATGCTGGCCGATCCGCCCACGTTGCGGCAGATCAGGCGTGAAATCCGCAGGGTCTGAAAGAGCGCCTCTTCGCTGTGCTGAGAGAAAGGCGGCGTGCCGGTGACGTAGCGCACAAAGTCATAGGGCGGTGGTGCTGTCTGGGCTTGGGTCTGGCGCAGAAACAGCACCTGCCCGGCAAACGTCTCGAACTCCGGCAGGGAGGCCCGCCCGGTATTGCTAAACACACGCTCGCCCGACTGGATGTCTTCGGATGCCTTGCGCACGGTGCGGTAGTCCGTCCAGTAATCCTGCCCGGAGGCGCGCCACGGCGCGCGCAACACCCGCAGATACCGCAGATTCAGACGTGTCGAGACAAGCGCGGCGCGCCGCGAGACCTCAGCGTCAAAGGCATGGCTCGCATCAAGCACACAGACCACGTTGTTCGTGTCCACCCAGGCCTCGAAACTCGCGTTGTCCTCAAAAGCCCCCACCCGCGTCGGCACCGGCAAGGGCTCAAACACCCGTTCGGGCTCTGGCAGGCTGGCGACAACCGAGCGGCCACGAGATTTAAGACGGGATACAAGGCCATGCGCCTCACGCGCGCCCCCCATGACCAGAATCGAACCCGCATTTCTCATATCGCGACTTTAGGCCACAAGCCCCCGGTGGCAAGGGGACTTGCCCCGACCCGGCAAGCAGATTACCCAAGGCGCATGCACGCAACAGATGATAGTCGCGCCAAGCGCAATGTGATGGTTCTGGTCATGGCGCAGGCGTTTCTGGGCAGCCAGATCACAATGATTTTTGTGATCGGCGGATTGGCGGGGCAGCAGATGGCGGTCAACGCCTGCCTTGCGACACTGCCCATTTCGATGATCGTCTTCGGGTCGATGACCACCGCACCCTGGCTCTCGGGCCTGATGCAGCGTTTTGGCCGGCGCGCGGGCTTTCTCGTCGGCGCCGTTGGCGGGCTGATCGGTGCGGCCATCTGCGCCTATGCGCTGACGCTGGACAACTTCTGGATCTTTCTGGTCGGCAGCTATCTGACCGGCATTTATATGTCTTCCCAGGGTTTTTTCCGCTTTGCGGCGGCTGATACAGCCTCGGACAGCTTTCGCCCCAAGGCAATTTCCTATGTCATGGCGGGCGGGCTGTTGTCGGCCATCATCGGGCCGCAGCTGGTTGGCTATCTGACCAGTGCAAACCCCGATGCCACGGTCATGCGGTTCTTCCCGGTCTATATGGCGGCGATGGCGCTGAACGTGCTGGGCATGCTGCTCTTTGCTTTTCTCGACATCCCCAAGCCGCTGAAACCTTCGGCAGAGGCACCGCGGGGACGGTCTGTCATGGAATTGTTGAAGACGCCGCGCATCGCGGTTGCCGTGATCTGCGCCATGGTGTCTTACGCGCTGATGAACCTGGTGATGACCTCCACGCCGCTGGCTGTCGTGGGCTGTGGGTTCGCGGTGGCGGATGCCTCCAACGTGGTCACGGGCCATGTGCTGGCGATGTTCGCACCGTCGTTTTTCACCGGCCATCTGATCGTCAGGTTCGGGGTAGAGCGGATCATGGGGCTCGGCCTGCTGATCCTCGGTGCCGCCGGGGCCGTGGCGCTGTCCGGCGTGGAGCTCGCGCATTTCTTCATCGCCCTCATCCTGCTCGGACTGGGCTGGAACTTCGGCTTCATCGGGGCCACCACGATGCTGGCGGGCGCACATGAACCGCATGAGCGCGGACGCATGCAAGGGGTAAATGATCTCCTGGTCTTCGGCGGGGTTACACTGGCCTCGCTCGCCTCGGGGGGGTTGATGAACTGCTCCGGCGGGTCCGCCGAAGAGGGGTGGGCAGCCGTCAACATCGCCATGATTCCCTTTCTGGTGCTGGCAGGCTGTGCTCTGATCTGGCTGGTGATGCGGCCCAAGCCGCAGGTGGTTTGAGGGCTCTGCCCTCGGCGCTATCCGCGCCTCACCCGGGATATTTGAAGCCAGAAGAAGTCAGATGCGTCTGGTCAAACGGGCCCGGATCAGGCTGAGGCTGCGCTGCAGCGCCGGGGTGACGAGGGCGCGGCGGGCGACGCGCCCGGGCTGGCGCGCGGTGATTTTCAGAACGTGGCGGGCGCGCCAACCGGAGAGCAGAACCAGACGTGAGGCGCTGCCGAGGGCGGATTGCATTTTGAGGTCAGCCAACGCAGCTTTGGCCAAAACTGCCAAGGTTTCGGGCCGCCCATCGTGCATCGGGCGTTTGCCCCGCGCTTCAAGCTCCGGCAACGCCTGAAACCAGTTGGCCAGCGCCACGGCGCGCGCGGTTTTACGGAACGCGGTTTCCTCGGCGGGTGCTGCACCCAAGGCTTGTGCAGCGATCCAGAGGAGCGTGCCTGTCGTGGCTTCAAGATAGCGCCACATCTCCGCTTCGTCCTCGAAGGGCGCCGCGCCGATATCCCAGCGGCGGGCGTCGACCAGCCGATCCAGCGCGCAGGCCTGATCCGGCGTCAGAAAACCCGCCAGCGGCGTGACCACCTCGTGCCGCCGCACAGGGCGGCTTTCGGCGATTTCCTCCAGCGCATCGCGCCACCATTGCAGGCGCATCTCGGCGATCATCGGCTCCTGCGTCACCCAGGGCGCGCGCGACACCTCGATGTTGAACGCATAGAGCGGAAAAAGGATGTGACGTGCCGAGATCGGGCTTGCCATGGTGGCCGAAAACCGGTCGGCGTCGCCTTGTTCAACCAGCGCCGCGCAGGCGTTCA
The DNA here is from genome assembly GCF_947492555.1 of uncultured Roseobacter sp. Taxonomy (GTDB): domain Bacteria; phylum Pseudomonadota; class Alphaproteobacteria; order Rhodobacterales; family Rhodobacteraceae; genus Roseobacter. The sequence continues at coordinate 594,121 of NZ_CANLNE010000003.1, read as the reverse complement.
AGTCGGCGTCAAATCCCACCAGGGCGCACCACGCTCAGCAGGTAGCCAAAGCTCTCCGGGTGCGCGCGACAGACATCCGCCTCACGACGCGCTTCGGCGAGTACCTGCTGCATTTCCGATGTGTCGCCAGGTGAGAGTGCTGCGATCCGCTTGTCCATTGGACCGTAGTAGTTTTCCCATGCCGCGGCGGAGAGCTTGCGGGTGGCCAATGTGGTGTATCCCGCCGCCTGCACCTGCGCGTCGATCCCGGCAACATCGGTCATTGCAGGATATTCGTCCGCCCAGAGGTCGACTGCCTTTCGGGGCCGGGCATCGGTAAACCAACAGGGTTCGGAAAAGGCAACGGCCCCGCCCGGCGCCAGTGCAGCGCGCCACGTCTTTAGCCCCGCGGTGATGCCGAGAAAGTAGAGCGCGCCTGCACACCAGATCAGATCAAATGGGCCGGTAATCTGACCCATGTCGCCGGTGGTGATGGTCACCACCGGGTCATCGCCATGCAGCGCCTGCGCCTGGGCCGTAAAATGCGGGTACTTGTCGAGTGCGGTCACCTTTCCATCCGGGGCGACCCTTCGCAGCGCCGCAACATCCGCGCCAGGCCCGCAGGCCGCGTCACAGATGCGGGCAGAGCTTGGAGTCCCCGCGACACCCGCCGCCCAGATGATATCTGCAGGCTCACCGGGCCCTTCGCGCGGCAGATCACGATGCAACATAAAGAAGGCATCCCGATAGGCGTCGCTCATGACGATCCTCTCGTGTCCCGCAGGATTTTCCAGCGGATCGCATCCAGCAACGCCTCGAAGGACGCATCGACTATGTTCGGGGACACACCCACAGTGGACCAGCGCCGCCCCTGCCCGTCTTCGCTGTCGATGATCACGCGGGTGACCGCCTCGGTCCCCCCTTGAGTGATGCGCACCTTAAAGTCGACGAGGCGCATGTCGTCGATGATGTTCTGATACGGCCCGAGATCCTTCGCCAGCGCCTTGGCGAGCGCGTTCACGGGTCCACGGTCGGAGCCGCTTTCGTCCATGGATTCGGAGACCGAGAGTTTCTTCTCGCCATTGACCTTCACAACGACCACTGCCTCGGAAAGGCTGATCATCTTGTCGTATTTGTTTTTGCGCCGCTCCACCGTGACGCGATAGCGTTTGACCTCGAAAAACGCCGGCATCTGTCCCAATGCGTCACGCGCCAGCAGCTCGAAACTGGCCTGAGCAGTATCGTAGGAATACCCTTCCGCCTCACGCGCCTTGATCCGGTCAAGGATCAGCCCGAGCGCCGGGTCGCCTTTGTTGACCGCCAGCCCTGCGCCGCTGAGCCGTTCCCGCAGGTTCGACTGCCCGGCCTGGTTGGACATCGGGATGATACGGGCATTACCGACATCCGCCGGATCGATGTGTTCATAGGTTGTGGGGTCTTTGAGGATGGCGCTGGCGTGCAGCCCGGCCTTATGTGCAAAGGCCGAGGAGCCGACGAAAGCAGCTTGCCGGAAAGGCACGCGGTTGAGGATTTCGTCCAGCATGCGGCTGATCCGAGTAAGCCCTGCGAGCGCGTCACGTGTCACGCCTATCTCGAAGCGGCTGGCGTAGGGCTCTTTCAGCAGCAGGATCGGGATCAGCGCGGTGAGGTTGGCGTTGCCACAACGCTCGCCAAGGCCGTTGAGTGTGCCCTGGATCTGTCGCGCTCCCGCATCGACGGCGGCCAGTGTGCAGGCAACCGCGTTTTCCGTGTCATTATGGGTGTGAATGCCAAGATGATCGCCGGGAATACCGGCGGCGATGACCTCTGATGTGATCCGCCCCACCTCCTCCGGCAGGGTCCCGCCGTTGGTGTCACAGAGTACAACCCAGCGCGCGCCTGCGTCATAGGCGGCCTTTACAGCCTCCAGCGCATAGGTGGGATTGGCGCGGTAACCGTCAAAGAAATGCTCTGCGTCAAAGAGCGCCTCCCGACCGGTGGAAGTCAGGTACGCGATGGAGCGGGCGATGTTTTCCGTGTTTTCGGAATTGGAAATCCCCAAGGCCGCACTGACGTGAAAATCATGTGTCTTGCCCACCAAGCAGACGGTTTGCGTTCCCGCATTGAGAACAGCCGCCAGCACGTCGTCGTTTTCAACTGACATCCCTGCGCGTTTGGTCATGCCAAAGGCAGTCATGCGCGCGCGGGTCTTTGGCGCGGCGTCAAAAAACGCGCTGTCGGTGGGGTTCGCGCCGGGCCAGCCACCTTCGATGTAGTCTACGCCCAGCGCATCCAGAGCTTCGGCAATGGCGCGCTTTTCCTCGGTTGAGAACTGCACGCCCTGTGTCTGCTGACCGTCGCGCAGGGTGGTGTCGTAAAGATACAGGCGCTCGGTCATAGTAGCCTTTCGCGAAGGTGGCCCAAGGCCCACCCTACCTGTGGGCTGGCAGGTAAGGTGGGCTTCAGGCCACCTTTGGCTGAGTGGTTGGCGGAGTGTGTGGACAGCGCAGAGAACGGTTCGGGCTGCAAACCCGAGCAGCGCCCGACCCTCCCCACGGGAGGGCGCTTCACGCCCCCCCAGACTCGGGCGCTGTCCTTGGCGCGGAGCGACGCAGTCATTTCAGGCTCTCCTTGAATCTGCGCAAGTCATTCGCTCTTAGGTCTCGTTCGTCATCGCTGTTTATGTCCGGATTCTCATGATGCCACTCGCTTGCACGACCTTTCTGGGAGGTCAAACGAATGCCCTTACTCAGCAGCCAGCTACGAATTTCATCTGCTTCATCCCAAAGTTTGTTCTCACGCTTGTCGGACCAAATCGAGACAAGTTCTCCTATTGTTTCACGGATCTCTTCGCTGACTTCACTGACCGCTGGCCAGTTAGACAAGTTGTCACCCAGCAAACCCAATACTGCAGCTGAAGCTGCAAGTTGTCCCGCTTCGCCTTCTGCCGCAAAACGGTGCAATTCTGCCATTGCGCCCGGCACATTCAGGTCGTCACTAAGCGCTGCAATCACCTCGGGCGCAGGGCTCGACGCGGGCTCGATGCCCGTGACGAGACCACGCCACTTGCGCAACGTTTTCTCTGCTTCCTCCCGCTTCTTCTCCGTCCAGTCCATAGGCTTGCGGTAGTGCGTCGACAGCATCACGAACCGGATCACCTCGCCCGGCACGCCCTGGTCCAGCAAATCGCGCACGGTGAAGAAATTACCCAAGGATTTGGACATCTTCTTACCCTCGACCTGCAGCATCTCGTTGTGCATCCAGACGTTTGCAAACCCATGGCCCGCGCAGCGGGATTGGGCGATCTCGTTTTCATGGTGCGGGAACTGCAAATCGATCCCACCGCCGTGGATGTCGAAATGCTCTCCCAGCAGATCACGCGCCATGGCGGAGCATTCGATATGCCAACCCGGTCGGCCTCTCCCCCAGGGGCTGTCCCAGCCGGGCAGGTCCTCAGAAGAGGGCTTCCAGAGCACGAAATCCATCGGGTTGCGCTTGTAGGGTGCCACTTCGACCCGCGCCCCGGCGATCATGTCGTCCACGGAACGACCGGACAGCGCGCCATACTCAGCATAACTCTCAACCGCAAAGAGCACATGGCCTTCGGCCTCATAGGCGTGACCTTTCGCAATGAGGTCTTCGATCATCGCCACCATCTGCGCGATATACTGCGTCGCACGCGGCATGGCCGTGGGCTCCAGCGCGCCGACTTCCGCCATGTCGTCGAGGAACCACTGGGTGGTCTCGGCGGTGATCTCGCCAATCGCCCGCCCACTTTCAGCGGCCCGCGCGTTGATCTTATCGTCCACATCCGTGAAGTTGCGCACATAGGTCACGTGCTTTGCACCATAGATGTGACGCAGCAACCGAAAGAGCACGTCAAACACAATCACGGGCCGCGCATTGCCTAAATGCGCGCGATCATAAACGGTCGGCCCGCAGACATACATGCGCACATTCTCTGGATCGATGGGCTGAAAGACCTCTTTCGACCGGGTCTTCGTATTGTAGAGCTTCAATGTCGTCATGACAGGAGTCCTTGCGCGGGTGTGGCGCGGGCTTAGCAATCTTGTGACAGGTTGAAAACGACCTAAAACCGCCCGCTGGGGGAGTTCAGCAAATAATACAGCAAATGGGCGTGGTTCTGGTCATACTCCATCCCTAGCCCGACCCAGATACGCCGGTCAAGGCCGATTGACGAATCGTGCCGCCTCTGCGCCCCTGCGCGAAAGACGGACGGAGACAGCCATGCATCAATCCACACGCATAACGGGCCTCACCGGGGGCGGCTCAGACGGCTGGGACGTTTTCCTGAAAGCCCGCCGCATGATTGCCGATGGCATTGCCGTCACGGAACTGACGATCGGCGAACATGACATCCGCACCGCGGCACCTATCCTGCAAAAGATGCATGAGGCCGCGATGTCGGGTCACACTGGCTATGCGGCGGTGCCGGGAACGGACACCCTACGCGATACGGTGGCCGCACGGGTGCAGGAACGCACGGGCGTCCCCACCACTCGAAACAACGTCGTGATCACGCCCGGCGGGCAAGCCGCCCTCTTTGCCGCGCACATGGCGGCCTGCGATCCCGGGGATACCGCGCTCTACATTGATCCCTACTACGCCACCTACCCAGGGACACTCCGCGGTGTGGGGGCTGTACCACGAGCGATCAAAACCCACGCGGCGGAGGCGTTTCAGCCGCGCGCGGAGGACCTGCGCGCGCAGTCGCGGAACGCCACCTCCTTGCTCATCAACACGCCGAACAACCCAACCGGCGTGGTGTATTCCGACGCCACCCTGAACATGATCGCCGAAACGTGCCAGTCAGACGACCTGTGGCTTATCTCGGATGAGGTGTATGATACGCAGGTGTGGGAAGGACGCCACCTCTCACCCCGCGCCCTGCCGGAGATGGCGGAGCGCACGCTGGTCGTGGGCTCCATGTCCAAATCGCATGCCATGACGGGCTCGCGCTGCGGCTGGATCGTGGGGCCAGAGGCAGTGATTGCGAACCTGATTACCCTCGCGACCCACACCACCTACGGCGTGCCGGGCTATATTCAGGATGCCAGCAGTTTTGCCTTGAAGCAGGGCGCCGCATTTGAAGCGGAAATCGCAGCCCCTTTCCAGCGGCGCAGAGCCTTGGCTAAGCAGGTGCTGGCGCGCCAAAACACCGTCGGGCTCGTGCCAGCGCAGGGGGCGATGTACCTGATGCTGGACATCCGCGCGACCGGCATGACCGGTGAAGCCTTTGCTTACGACTTGTTGGAGAACCACCACATCGCCGTTATGCCGGGGGAAAGCTTCGGCACCTCGGCAGCCGGTCATGTTCGCGTCGCCATGACCATTGAAGATCAGGCTTTTGAGCAGGCCTTGAACACGCTCTGCTCTCATGCAGAGAAGCGCGCCGCATGAAAATGGGCCCGGCGTCTTGCGACGACCGGGCCCTTCCCGGGGAGGAAACTCAGATCAGAACTGCCAGGATGCGCGCACTGTGAAAGTATCCGCCTCTGCATCCACGCCAGCGGCACCACCGATGTCGCTGAAGTCATGCATCAGGTATTCACCTGACACGATGAATTGTTCGGTGGCTTTGTACGAAACGCCAACGCCATAGAACTCGCCGGTATCGCTGCCGACGGATGTGTCCAGATCGGCAAAACCGGCAGTCGCATAGACCAGCGTGCGCCCGAAGTCATAGCCACCGCGCAGCTTGGCACGCCAGACGGAATCGACGGAAGCACCACCGGGTGTCAGATCCACGCTGGCATCGTCATAGTCGAGTTCGCCACCCACAACCCAGGTGCCGAAGTCATAGTTGTAACCGGCGTGCAAACCGTAAGTGGTGTCATCGCCACCGACACCGGCCAGTCCGTTTTCACCATCCACATCCAGATTACCGATTTGCGCACCGGCGTAGAAACCGGTCCAGTCACCTCCTGTATAGACAGGTGCAGGCGGTGGCGCGGTCGGAGTGGGCGTCACGACGGGTTCATCCAGCGCCCCGGCGAAGGCGGGCACGGTCATCAGGGCTGTTGCGGTCACCGCGGCTGCTGCACTCAAAATCTTTTTCATTGTCATGTCCTTATCATGGGTTGCGAACGCCTTTTACGGCATCCTCTTGGGCATAACTGTGGATGCTGCAGTTTGGTTCAATGCACAGACGATCAACGAAACGTGAGGCGGCGGAAACGGGCCCAAATCGCCTGATTTCGACGGGCAAGATCGGCAGATATTTGCTGCGTTCATCTGTCGCTCTTAAAAAGTCGAAAAACGACGTCGGGTCGCAAACAGGCTTGACCGGTTCTGCAGCAGCAACGCAGGTTAGGCCGAGGAGAGGAAATCCCGATGCAGGATGATCTGAGCAAGATCAACATCGTGGTCCGCACCATCGGTGCGGAGCGGGGCCGTGCGGCGCGCGGGCGACCAGCTGCGGCGTAAGCCAAAGCCGACCCTCTTTTTCTTTTCAGGACGACCACATGACACAAAGAACCCAAACACGCAGCGGCGGACGCTCGGCGCGCCGTGCTGCCCGTGCCGCCCCCCTCGCCTCTCACCTGCGCCCGATCCGGCCCGGCATGTCCGGCGGCAAGTACAAACCCTTTACCGCCACCGATATGGACAAAATCCATGGCGCAGCCCTCAATGCGCTGGAAGAGATCGGCCTCGCCGATGCGCCGTCGTCCGGCATCGCTTATCTGACCGGCGCGGGGGCCATCCTTGGAAACGACGGTCGCCTCCGCTTTCCCCGTGCACTGGTGGAGGACACGATTGCGCGCGCCAACCGGTCCGTCACCCTGATGGGCCGGGACCCGGCGCATGATCTGGAGCTGTCCGGTCACCGCGTGCATTACGGTACGGCAGGTGCCGCTGTACATCTGGTCGAGGTGGATGGCAGCAGCTACCGCGAATGCGGTGTGCAGGACCTGCATGACGCCGCGCGGATTGCCGACCAGCTCGACAACATCCACTTCCTCCAGCGCCCGATGGTCTGCCGCGACATCACCGACAACCTCGAAATGGATCTGAATTCCATCTACGCCTGCTGTGCAGGCACCACGAAACACATCGGCACCTCCTTCACCGAGCCGGGTTTCGTGAAACACGGCATCGAGCTACTGCATATGATCGCGGGTGGCGAAGAGGCCTGGCGCGCGCGCCCTTTCGTCAGCAATACCAACTGCTTCGTCGTTCCCCCGATGAAGTTCGCCACGGAATCCTGTGAGGTCATGGAGGAGTGTATCCGAGCGGGCATGCCGGTGCTGCTGCTCTCTGCCGGCATGGCGGGGGCCACGGCGCCCTCGACGGTAGCGGGGGCCATTGTGCAGGCCGTTGCAGAATGCCTCGCCGGGCTGGTCTATGTGAACGCGGTGAAACCGGGCCACCCGGCGGTGTTTGGCACCTGGCCCTTTGGGCTCGACCTGCGCACGGGTGCGATGACCGGCGGGTCCGGCGAACAGGCACTTTTGACCGCAGGCTGCGCCCAAATGCACAAGTACTACGATCTGCCCGGCGGGGCTGCCGCAGGGATTGCCGATGCAAAGCTGCCCGATATGCAGGCCGGATGGGAGCAGATGTGCTCGAACGTGATGGCCGGGCTTGCCGGGCTCAACATGGTCTATGAGGCGGCAGGCATGCATGCCTCATTGCTGGGCTTTTGCCATGAATCGCTGATTTTGGGCGATGACCTGATCGGTCAGGCGTTGCGCTGCGTGCGCGGGATAGAGGTCAATGACGAAACCCTTGCTGTCGATCAGATCCGGGAGGTCTGTCTGGGCGGGCCAGGCCACTATCTCGGGACGGAGCAAACGCTGGGACGCATGCAGCAGGACCACGTCTACCCGACCTTCGGGGATCGTACGTCGCCAAAGGAATGGGTTGAACTGGGAAAACCCGATTTGATTGAAAAGGCCACCGCACGCAAAGACGACATATTGGGGCAACGGGCCGCGGCACGGTTTGATCCCGCCTTGGATGCGCAGATAAGGGCGCGGTTCAACATCCACCTGCCTGGATAGAAAAAGGAGATGCCCGGCTCTTGGGGGAGAAACCGGGCATCTCGACCTGAGCGCCTGCCATCAGAATCGAAAGGCGTCCATCTCAGGCCTGTTGGCTGGTTAGGCTGGCATCAGGCCAGCTTCTTGCGCGGATTGCACTTCGGCTTCGTCCAGCGCGCCGTCCGCATTGAGATCCATCGTGCTGAAGGACTCGGCGGTGATGTCAGGATATACTGCCTGAACCTCATCGATTGTCAGAACGCCATCGCCATTCGCATCCGCCGCCAGCTGTGCGAAGGCCGCAGAGGCCGACAGAAGAGCGATGGTTGCAACTGTGGTTTTGGTGATCAGTTTCATTTGGGTACTCCCATTAAGGTTTGAACATAAGTGTCCAAGGCACAACTCGGCGCCTCAGTGGGGTAGATGCGCAAAACGGCTGTTTCGTCCCTGCTGCGGTGCGGCACTCGCGGATCGCGCCATTCCCCGCCGATTGAGGCATGGGCAGGTGGCGGCGGCTCGCCGAAAAAGGCCCAAAAACCGCGATCGGCAAAAAGCCCCCGTCTGGCACCCCGGAACAGACCTGCGATGCTGGTGTTGGTCCCAATCAAAAGGAGCCCGACATGTACCCGACACACGACATGCCTTCCGATCTGGACGCCCTATTGCCCCGCCTTGCCGGGCGCGCCCGGCGCCTCAGCGACAGCCAGAGTGACGCTGACGACCTGGCGCAGGAAACCGCGCTGAAACTCTGGGCAGCCCTGCGCAAGGGCGCAGAGGTCGACGATCTCGACCGCTACGCCATGACCATCCTGCGCAATCTCGCCCGGCAACGCTGGCGATCCGACAAGCCAACCGATCCGCTGGAGGAAGAAAGCGCCGCAGTGCCCCCGACGGCCCCCGCGCGCATGGCCTGCGCAGATCTCGCGGCGGCGGTCGAGAAGCTGCCCGAAACGCAGGCTTTGCTGATCCATATGATCGCTGCCGGGGAGACCAGCCCCACCATTCTGGCCGAACGCACGGGCTTGCCGCTTGGCACCGTGATGTCGCGTCTCGCCAGAGCCCGTTCCAAGCTGCGCGCGGAAATGGGGATCACTCAGAAAGCACCGGTTTCCGATCTTTACTAAGTCACAAAAAAACGGGGCGCCCCAAGAAAGGGACGCCCCGCCTAGATTTCTCAAAACATCCAGTCGTCGCGATAAGTCAGGCTGCTGCTTTGCGCCTGCGCCGCAACATCATGATACCCCCGAAGCCCGCCAGCAACAGCGGTGCCGACGCCGGCAGAGGAACGACCTCAGGTGAGATCTCCACCTCGGTTAAAGATACCGTCACAGAGGAGTTGCCATCCCAGACGCCGTTGAGCCCGAGCAGGATCGAACTTTGTGTCGGGGCTACAACGACATTCCCGCCAAACGGAAATCTGGACGTTCCAGCCTCTTCCACGACGCCAACGCTGGCAATACCGTTGCCAAAGTCCAGCCCCGTCAAAGAGATGAACCAGCCCGCCACCTCGAAGTCCTCGAAATTCGCGCCGATGAGGCCCGCCTCGCGCCACTGGAACGTGATCGTGTCTTCAGACACATCCACATCAATGAAACGATCACTGACGAAATCAGCGGAAAAATCCACACCCGCCCCGGCAACTGCCGAGCCGCTCTGGAGATTCGGATTTGATGCAAGGCCAACCTGGTAGTTGAAAGTATCGCCAATCAGGGTTGCCGCGGAGGCCGCCATTGGCATGCTTAATATGAGGCCCACCAAAAGGGCGCTCGTCTTGAAAAAAGTCATCTTAACCCACCTTCCTAAATATGGCGAAATCTTGCTCATTGGTGGACAGATTGTCAAGTTATGCGCGTCGCAAAACAGCTGGAAAACAGCATGAGAGCAATGATTTTCTTAAATAATTTCTCTGGTTCGGTTGTGGACGCACAACCTCGGCGGGAAAATTCCGATGCAGATGACGGAAAGCCAACTCGCGGGTTGGCACGCGTGCGCCGGGCCACCGCGGCGTGCAACGATCAGATCGAACACCTGTCGACGAAAAGAAAAAACGGGGCGCCGAAGCACCCCGTTGAGTTTCGCCGTTCAGGCTCAATATGTTAACCGCTCGGTATTTTTCTGCCTGCGGCCTGAACGTCGTCGGGGGCGAGCGCACCCGCCCCTTGTACGCGCGGGTTTTCATAGAAAACCCGCCGGGTTGGATAGAGCGGGTTTCGCAGAAACCTGCGGAGTCCAACTCTGTCCCAATTGAAGAGGCCAAGGTCCCACCCTGCCCGTCCTCAATCTCGTCGGGGTGTGGCCTGCCCGTGGGCAAAACCGCCACCCCTACACGTCCCCCAGGGACGCGTTTGGCTCAGCTACACCCGGACGTGCCGCCGCAGGTGTTGCATTTCATGCAGGTGCCGTTGCGCACCAGCGTGTAGTTGCCGCATTCGCCGCAGGCTTCGCCTTCGTAGCCCTGCATCTTGGCCTTGGTGCGTGCGTCCATCTCGACAGTGCCGGTGCTAACCGCCGTGGTTGCCATGGCCACCGCCACGCTGCCCTCGGAGACCGGGGCAAGCCCGTCGAAAGCAACCGCCTCGTCGGCAAAGCCCTGTGCACCGCCCTGCAGAACCACCAATTCTTGCGGCAGACGCTTGCGCAAATAGCCCGTCGAGCTGATTTGCTTCAGCACCTCAAGGGACTTTGTTGCCGCCGTTTCAGAGAGTTCCGAGACATTGCTCACCCCTTCTTCTTCACCCCGGCCCAGATCGTCGAAGCTGTGCCCCTCCGGCTGAACATGCGCCAGATCGGTGCGGTCGAGGTAGCTGACCGCCAGTTCGCGGAACACGTAGTCGAGGATCGAGGTCGCGTTCTTGATGGTCTCGTTGCCCTGCACCATGCCCGCGGGCTCGAATTTGGTGAAGGTGAAGGCGTCCACGAACTCCTCCAGCGGCACGCCGTATTGCAGACCCACGGAGACCGCGATGGCGAAGTTGTTCATCATCGCCCGGAAGCCCGCGCCTTCCTTGTGCATGTCAATGAAGATCTCGCCGAGGTTGCCGTCTTCGTACTCGCCGGTGCGCAAATAGACCTTGTGCCCACCAACGATGGCCTTTTGGGTATAGCCCTTGCGGCGTTGCGGCATCTTCTCGCGGTGGGATTTGACGATCTCCTTGACCACGACCTTTTCGACGATCTTCTCGGCCAGCACGACCGCCTTTTCCTGCTGCGAGCCGCTTTCCAGCACCTCCTGCGCGTCGTCGTCATCCTCGACCAAGGCTGCCGCCAGCGGTTGCGAGAGTTTCGAGCCATCGCGGTAGAGTGCGTTGGCCTTCACCCCCAGTGACCAGCTGAGTTCATAGGCCTTCTGGCAGTCCTCGATGGTCGCGTCATTCGGCATGTTGATCGTCTTGGAGATCGCGCCCGAGATGAAGCTCTGTGCCGCCGCCATCATGGTGATGTGACTGTTCACAGAGAGGAACCGCTTGCCTTTCTTGCCGCAGGGGTTGGCGCAATCGAAGATCGACAGATGCTCATCCTTGAGGAAGGGCGCGCCTTCGAGCGTCATGGTCCCGCAGACATGATCGTTGGCCGCCTCGATATCCTTCTTGCTAAAGCCCAGGTGCTTGAGCAGATCGAAGGTCGGATCGTTCAGTTTTTCAGCAGGGATGCCAAGCACTTGCGTGCAGAACTCTTCGCCGAGGGTCCACTGATTGAAGACAAACCGGATGTCGAAGGCCGAGGCCAGTGCCGCATCCACCTTGGCCAACTCATTGGCACCAAACCCGTGGCCCGCAAGCGACGTGTGATTGATGCCCGGCGCGTTGCCGATGGTGCCGTGACCGACCGCGTAGGAGACGATCTCCTCGATCTGCGCGGAGCCATACCCGAGCTTTTCAAGGGCAGCAGGCACCGACTGGTTGATGATCTTGAAATAGCCACCACCGGCCAGCTTTTTGAATTTCACCAGGGCGAAATCGGGTTCGATCCCCGTCGTGTCGCAGTCCATGACCAACCCGATGGTGCCGGTGGGTGCGATCACGGAGACCTGCGCGTTGCGGTAGCCGTGCTTTTCGCCCAGCTCCAGCGCCTGATCCCAGGCGCCGCGCGCCACCTCGATCAACCGATCATCGGGGCAGTTCTTGTAGTCGAGCGGCACCGGCATGACGGAGAGGTCTTCGTAGCCGCCGACCTTGCCGTTCGCCGCGTTGCGGTGGTTACGGATCACCCGCAGCATGTGCTGCGCGTTCTTGGCATAGCCCGGGAAAGCGCCCAACTCGCCCGCCATTTCGGCGGAGGTGGCATAGCTCACCCCGGTCATGATCGCGGTCAGTGCCCCGCAAAGGCTGCGGCCCTCGTCACTGTCATAGGAGTAGCCCATGTTCATCAGCAGACCGCCGATGTTCGCATAACCCAGACCCAGTGTGCGGAAGTCGTAAGACCGCTGCGCGATCTCCTTCGACGGGAACTGCGCCATCATCACAGAGATTTCGAGCGTCACGGTCCACAGCCGCGTAGCGTGCATATAGTCTTCGACCTGAAATTCGCCGTCCTTGAGGAAGGTCAGCAGGTTCATCGAAGCAAGGTTACAGGCCGTGTCGTCGAGGAACATGTATTCCGAGCAGGGGTTCGATCCGCGGATCGCCCCATCTTCCGGGCAGGTGTGCCAGTCGTTCACGGTGTCGTGGTACTGGATGCCCGGATCAGCACAAGCCCAGGCCGCGTGGCCGATCTGTTCCCAGAGTTCGCGGGCTTTCACAGTCTCGGTGACCTTGCCGTCCACACGGTTGATCAGCTCCCAATCGGCGTCCTTTTCAACGGCGGTCAGGAAGGCGTTTGTGACGCGGATGGAGTTGTTGGAGTTCTGGCCGGAGACAGAATTGTACGCCTCGCTATCCCAGTCGGTATCGTATGTCGGGAACTCAATCGAGGTGTGGCCCTGCTTGGCATAGTCCAGCACGCGCTTGACGTAAGTCTCTGGGATGGAGACCTTTTTCGCCGCGCGGATCGCTGTTTTCAGCGCGTCATTCTTGGCAGGATCATAGGCGTCGGCTTCCGCACCGTCCCATGTCTTGATCGCCTCAAAGAGACCGTTGAGCTTCTGCTCGTGCATCTTGGAGCCCGCGACGATGCTCGCCACTTTCTGCTCTTCGATGACCTTCCAGTTGATGAAATCCTGGATATCGGGATGGTCCGCATCAACGATCACCATCTTGGCGGCCCGGCGCGTGGTGCCACCCGATTTGATGGCCCCCGCCGCACGGTCACCGATTTTCAGGAAGCCCATCAGCCCGGATGAACGGCCCCCGCCGGACAGGCTCTCTCCCGCAGCCCGCAGGCTGGAGAAGTTGGTGCCCGTACCGGAGCCGTATTTGAACAGACGCGCTTCCCGCACCCACAGGTCCATGATGCCGCCGTCGTTTACGAGGTCGTCCGAGACAGACTGGATGAAGCAGGCATGCGGCTGTGGGTGCTCGTAGGAAGATTTGGATTTGGTCAGTTTGCCGGATTTGTAATCGACATAGTGGTGACCCTGGGCCGGGCCGTCGATGCCATAGGCCCAGTGCAGGCCGGTATTGAACCACTGCGGGGAGTTGGGGGCGGCGCGCTGGGAGGCCAGCATGTGGCGCATTTCGTCAAAATAGGCTTTGGCGTCGGTCTCGGAGGAGAAGTAGCCGCCTTTCCAACCCCAGTAGGCCCAGGCGCCTGCCAAACGGTCGAACACCTGTTTGGAGGAGGTCTCGCCGCCCATTTCCGCACCCTCTGCGGGCACCGACCGCCACAAGAATTCAGGTACGCCCTTTTCTTTCACCCGACGGGTTTTCGAGGGGACACCCGCCTTGCGGAAATACTTCTGCGCGATGACGTCGCTGGCCACCTGGCTCCACGAACCGGGCACCTCGACCTCGTCGAGACGAAAAACAACTGTGCCGTCCGGATTGCGGATTTCGGATGCAGTGGTAACGAAATCAAGCTCCGCGTATGCGTCTTGTCCGTCCTTGGTGAATTTACGTTCGATTTTCATTTTTTCGCTGCCTCATTTCCAGCTATTCCATCTTCAGACCAACGCCGTCATTGCCGCGTTACTCCAGCCCCGTGCCATCGGTCAAAGACACATTTTCCTTGTCCGGAGCGGCCCGTTTCAGCGCTCCGGCCTTGGATCAGATCGATAAAAGTGTCGTCTGTCAGCCCCTGTCCCGTCGATCCGCCCCTGAGCGTTAAACCACTACATGTTGTGGCGTTATCGTCGGCCTCCACAAACTGACGTATCTTGCCCTATCGGGTCAACGATATTTTTAGTTTTTTTTGATCTTTCCTCACTTGACGGAAGCCATGTTTTGGTCTGCCCCGCCACCTGCGCGATTCAACACCTTAACAGCCGGTTAATATCCCCAGCCGGAGGGTTTTGGAGCTTCTTGTTGTTGTACTCTATTTTCCAAATAAATTGGCTGACTTAGTCGCCCAGACTGATGCATGACTTCAAACTGTCCACAGACGACCCGCGTTAACGTTTCAATTGCTGCGACCAGCGCAAGAAGTTTGACCAGCCGTTCTACCTACTCACGAAGTGTTACATTTTTGTGTCGCGGCGCGGTCGTTTTGCAAATCCAGCCTCCCCATATATAGCGAAGCCGGGAGAGGTGATCGAAAAAATCAACTATATGTAGTACGTGCAAGGTCTCTCATTGTTCTGACGGCAATCCTGGTCAGACGGTTCGATCTCGACGTGATTCTGATTTTCAGACCCTGTAAAGACGAGAGATGATCCGCAGCTCAGGAGGATAGTCGATGTGTCCCCAAGATATGCTCACAGCCGCACTGCGTGACTGGGATGGCGCATCCGCCACAGCACTCCGCGCGATTTATCAACAGCACCACACCGAACCCGACTTCACCCCGGCGCTTGTGGCAGCCTGCCAGGCACCAGATACTGAAAGTGCCGCGACATGGCTGATCAAACACCAATGCGAGATTGGTGGAGCGGCGTTCTTGCCCGAGATGTGCGCCACAGTTTACGCGATGTTGCCAAAATTCACCCATTGGGCTGCCCGGTTGCACATCCTTCAATGCGTCGATCACCTGCCGATCCCCCAAACGGTGGCCGATACGGTGCTGAGCTTTGTCACCCACGAGGCCACATCAACACAGAAACTGATCCGCGCATGGTCACTCTACGCCGCTGCACAACTTGCCGTTCAGCATCCCCGGTACCAATCGGACGCGCAGGCTCTGCTGGCCGCGGCAGCGGACCCCGCCCCGACAGGTGCCGTCGCCGTGAGACTGCGCAAAGCAAGGGCGCTGCTGAATGTCTGATCGCGGCGTCGCGGGCGATCTTGCACTGGGCGCACTGGTCTGACACCTGATAGGTGACTAATGCACTCTTCCAAAGGAGATGGATGCGCGATGATCCGTGCTGTCAGAACATACCTGCCGTCTGCCATCATCATGGGCTGCCTGCTTGGCTCCGCCGGTGTCGCCCAGACGCTCACGTGTCAGCATCACACCGAAGGTGCGGACGGGCGGAGCTTTGCGGCAACAATCGAGCTCAACGCTGATGATCCACGCCCGTCGGCCCGCATCACCGCGCTGCAGTTGAGTGCGCCCTGGCCCCTGCCCGACCCCTGCGATTCACCGCTGGGCGAAGACCCTCTCCACCTGGACGCGGTGCGGGACAATGGATTGTGGAAACTGGGGCCGAGCGAGGAAGCAGCTTGCGGGTATACACTCTACATTGAGCTTCAAGGCGCGAACCCGGCGATGCTTGCGCCGCGTCGAAGCTATAAGGTGTTTGGAGAGGTACCTTTTCTTTCCCGTTGCACAGTTCGCGCAGCATCTTAGAAAAAGGTTTCAATGGTCGGAGCGAGAGGATTCGAACCTCCGACCCCCTGTACCCAAAACAGGTGCGCTACCAGGCTGCGCCACGCTCCGACGAAGCACTCTTTAGACGGGGCGTGCGGGTTTGAAAACCCCTAACAGGGCCAACGGGCGTCTGTAGCCAAAAATGTTGGGTGCCGCAGCACGGTGCCGACGGTAATCCCCATCGCTTTCGCCAGCCCGCCGTTTATCTCCAGCACGTGGGTGAGGCCGGAGCCACCGGGAATCGGAGTCTCATCCAGAGGCTGCGCGGAATGATGAATGTTTTGCACCGTCCCGGTCTGGTCGATGAAGATGAGATCCAAAGGAATGAGCGTATTTCGCATCCAGAACGACAGGGTCTGCGGACGATCATAGACAAAAAGCATGCCCGCCGATCCCGGTAGATGTTCCCGGTGCATCAACCCCTGTGCCCGCTCCCGGTCATCATCGGCGACTTCTACGGAAAACCGCGCGTCACCCCAATCGCCCTTCAGATAAACGGTATCGGTGCGGCATGTCTCGGCCACGCCCGCCTGCGCCAAGGCGCACGTCAGCAGCGCGGCGCGCATGATCATGCCTCGGAGGTGTCCAGCGCCGCTTCCCAGGCAAAGACTTCGGCTGCCATGTGGCCACGCTTGCCCTCGATCACGCGCAGCGCCAGCGCTTCGCCCGGGGCAAGATCGGACAGACCGGACCGTCGCAACACTTCCATATGCAGGAAAATATCCTCACGACGTCCGAAGACATTGGCAAAGCCAAATCCCTTGCCCTTGTCGAACCATTTGACGCGCGCAGGCTCCAGGGGAGCAGCGGCCACGATGGACGGATCCAGTGCCGCGATATCGGAGAGCCCCACCGACTCGCCTGCTTGCGGTGGTAAAAGAGCCAGGACCTGTGTCGCCTGAACACCACGTTCCGTGCGCTGTACTTCCAGCTCCACCCGCGCGCCATCGGCAACAGAGCTTTGCCCGAAGTTCCGCAAAACGTTAACGTGCAACAGAATATCCGGACCACCCGCGTCAGAAACAACGAAGCCGAACCCTTTTACCGGATCAAACCATTTAACAAGCCCCGTCACCGGGGAAGATATTTCTTCGGTCTCGCTCACTCGTCTTCTTTCAGTCGTCGTAAGGTCTTCTAACATAGTCTTGCGCGAATTAACTTTCTTCTTTCAAGTTGAAACAAAAAAGTTCAGACGAATTTCTTCGCGTACATCGCAAAAGACCTTCGCACAAGCATCGCGCATCCGTGATTTTCCAAGTCATTCTAGTCACAGTTGAATTCCGCCTCATAAACGACTGAAAAATCAAAACACCCCTGATCTATGCACACAATTATGTGCGCTGACAAACAGTGAATTACTGAGACTGGCGCTTTTTCCGACCAGTCAGGGATTGAGACGCGTGATCGACCAGCTATCGTCGAAAGACGCACGGCGCCAGACGAACCGGTCGTGCAGGCGAAACTCTCCATCCGCCCAGAATTCGATCTCCAGCGGCTTGATCCGGAACCCACCCCAGAACGGCGGGCGTGGCGGGTTTGTGCCCTTGGTCGCGGTGACTTTTGCCACCTCGGCCATCAGCGCGGCACGGCTGGACAACGGGCGGGATTGTCTGGAGGCCCATGCCCCCAGCCTGCTCTTGAGTGACCGCGTGGCGAAGTAGGCATCCGCCTCTTCCGCGTCGCCCCGTTCGACAGCCCCGCGCACCCGCAGCTGGCGGCGCAGGCTTTTCCAGTGCATCACGAAAGCCGCCTTGCCCGCGCTGTCAAGCTCGCCTGCCTTGGCACTTTCGTAGTTGGTGTAAAAGACAAAGGCGTCTGGCTCGATCGCCTTCAGCAAGACCATGCGCACATTCGGCAGGCCGTCTTTGTCCACCGTACTTAGCGCCATCGCGTTGGGGTCATTGGGTTCGGTTTTCCCGGCTTCGTCCAGCCAGCTCTGGGCCAGATCAAACGGGTTGTCGCCCGCGAATTTTCCGCTTCTGCTGTCCATGGCATCCTCACATATCTTTCCCGCAGCAAGTGGCGGAACCAGCGCAAAGGTCAAGGGGGTGCGTCGACCTACCTTGATGGGCCTGCCGCAATCGCCTAAAGGACGGAAAGGACAAAAACACCACATGACAATCGAGGGACCTTTATGGGAAACGATCTTCTGGCGGGCAAGCGCGGGCTCATCATGGGCCTGGCCAATGACAAATCCATCGCCTGGGGGATCGCGAAAGCCTGCGCCGATGCGGGCGCAGAGCTGGCATTCTCCTACCAGGGGGACGCGCTGAAGAAACGCGTCGATCCGTTAGCCGCGCAATTGGGCAGCGACATCGTCCTGCCCTGCGACGTGGGCGACGAGGCGTCGATCGATGCGCTCTTTGACGCGCTCAAGGACCGGTGGGGCAAACTGGATTTCATCGTGCATGCCATCGGATTTTCGGACAAGAACGAGTTGCGCGGGCGCTATGTCGACACCAGCCGCAGCAATTTCGCCCTCTCCATGGATATCTCGGTCTATTCCTTCACCGCCGTGGTGCAGCGCGCCGAGAAGATGATGACCGACGGCGGGTCCTGCCTGACGCTCACCTACTACGGGGCAGAGAAAGTCATGCCGCATTATAATGTGATGGGTGTCGCCAAGGCCGCGCTCGAGGCCTCGGTGCAATATCTGGCCGAGGATCTGGGCAAGGACGGTATCCGCGTGAACGCCATTTCTGCCGGGCCGATCAAGACGCTGGCCGCCAGCGGCATCGGCGATTTCCGCTACATTATGAAGTGGAACGAATACAATTCGCCCCTGCGTCGCAATGTGACCACCGAGGATGTCGGCAAGGCCGCGCTCTTCCTGCTCTCCGATCTCGGCTCCGGCACGACGGGTGAGAACCTGCATGTGGATGCGGGCTATCACGTGGTCGGCATGAAGGCGGTGGATGCACCGGACATGGCCAAGGAATGACCCTCACCGCCCTCGCAGGTCTGGCGCTCTTGCAACTCATGCTCGCGGTGAGCCCCGGTCCCGCGGCGGTGCTCACGATCCGCACGGCGGCAAGCGAGGGGCTGCGCCCCGCCTTGCTGCTGAACCTCGGGCTGACATGTGCCGTACTTGTGTGGGCCGTGGCGGCGCTCGCCGGGCTGTCGCTGGTGTTTGAGCTGATGCCCTGGGTGCAGACGGGCCTGCGCATCGCAGGCGGATTGTTCCTGATCTGGATTGGCATCTCACTCTGGCGCCATGCCGCCGAGCCAATGCCCGAGGCAAGTGAGCTCCCACCAAGCAGCGCTGTCAGGGCCTTTTCGCTGGGGCTCTGGACCAATCTGGCAAATCCCAAAGCGCTCGCCTATTTCGCCGCCGTCTTCACCGGTATCATCCCGCCGGGCATGACGTGGCTGGAGGGGGCCATGATCCTCGCGGTGATCTTCGTGGTCGAAACCGGCTGGTACGCCTGTCTGGCCCTTGTCTTTTCCCGCAGCGGACCGCGACAGCTCTATGCCCGGATCAAGGCGCGTGTTGAACGCTGTTTCGGCGTCGTGCTGGGCCTCTTCGGGGCACGTATCGCAGCGGGGTAGCGCATGACATTTGAAACTCTGATCGCCTTCAACCTCGTGCTGCTCGCAGCGCTCGCCAGCCCGGGCGCCGCCCTGCTCTATGCCATAAAGACCTGCGTAGCCTCCGGGCGCGCCGCAGGGTTTGCCACCGGCATTGGCCTGGGATTTGCCGCAGCCCTCTGGACGCTCGCCGCCCTTCTGGGGCTTGAAGGGCTCTTTCGCCTCTTCCCCTGGACCTACACGGTGCTGAAAGTCGGCGGGGCGCTCTATCTGATCTGGCTCGCGGTCCAGACGTGGCGGCACGCGAAATCTCCCGTTGGCGAAGCAAGCCGTCCACACGGGCGCGCGTTTCTCTCCGGCCTGCTGATCAACGCGGGCAATCCCAAGTCCATGCTGTTTGCGGCCGCCGTGATTGTCGTGGTTTTTCCTCAGGGGCTGGCCGCGACGGAGATCGCTATCATCGTTGCGAACCACTTTGTGCTGGAGGTCTGCTTTTACGGGATCGTTGCCCTGCTACTCTCCAGCGCCCCGGCGCGCCGGGGATACCTCGGCGCGAAACCCGTTCTGGACCGCATTGCCGCGACATTGCTGGGCGCGCTGGGACTGCGCCTGCTGACTGAAAGGAACTGAGATGAGCAAAGATCCAAGCCGCCTGCCCCATGAGAAGGGCTTTCACATCAGCTGGGACCAGATTCACCGTGACAGCCGTGCCTTGGCGTGGCGGCTGGATGGTCACGGACCCGATGATGGTGCGTGGCGCGCGATTGTGGCGATCACCCGTGGCGGCATGGCACCGGCCATGATCGTGGCGCGCGAGCTGGACATTCGCACCGTCGACACGATCTCGATCAAATCCTACGACCACCAGCAGCAGTCCGAGGCCGAGGTGCTGAAGGCCCCGGATGAAGCCTTGATGGGCGACGGCACCGGTATTCTGATCCTCGACGATCTGGTCGACAGCGGCAAAACGCTCGAAGTGGTGCGTGCGCTCTATCCGCAGGCCCATTTTGCAACCGTCTATGCCAAGCCCAAGGGAGAGCCGCAGGTCGATACCTTCATCACCGGGGTGAGCCAGGATACGTGGATTTTCTTCCCTTGGGATATGGCACTGCAATATGTGGAACCCTATCGCGGCACGGAATAACCCGCCAAAAGAGTTTTCTTGCCTTCGGCGAGGATATTTTGAGCCAGAAGAAGCCGGAGCCGCCACATGATCCCGACACGTACCGCCGCCACTTTTGCCCCGCCTGTGATGGAAGCCCGGCGCTGGCTGGAGGGTGTCGCCTTTCCTGCGGACAGGCCGTTGATCAATGTCAGTCAGGCCGCGCCTGTCTATCCGCCGCCCGATGCCTTGCGGCAGGTGATGGCGGAGGTGGCGCTGACGCGGGACGATGCGCATCTCTATGGGCCGGTGCTGGGACTGCCGGAACTGCGCGCCGCACTGGCGCAGGAAACGGGGCGGATTTACGGGGGCGCGGTCTCGACGGATCAGATCGCCATCACGTCGGGCTGCAACCAGGCTTTTGCCGCGGCCATCGCCACGCTTTGTGCCGAGGGCGACGAGGTTATTCTGCCGACCCCGTGGTATTTCAATCACAGGATGTGGCTGGACATGTCCGGCGTGCGGACGGTGCCGCTGAAGACGGATGCAGCACTGCTGCCCGATCCGGAGAGGGCAGAGGCGCTGATCACCTCCCGTACCCGCGCAATTGCCCTGGTGTCGCCCAATAATCCCAGTGGCGTGGAGTATCCTGCTGCGCTGATACGCGCTTTTTACGATCTCGCGCAGCGGCGCGGCATCGCGCTGATCCTCGACGAGACTTACCGCGATTTTCATGCGCAATCGGGCGCGCCGCATGATCTCTTCGAAGATCCGGAGTGGCCCGATACACTGATCCATCTCTATTCCTTTTCCAAGGCCTACCGGCTGACCGGCCACCGCGTGGGTGCCATGGCAACCGGGCAGGCCCGATTGGCCGAGGTCGAGAAATTCCTCGACACCGTGGCCATCTGCCCGGGGCAGATCGGGCAGCACGCGGCCCTATGGGGCATGCAGAACCTCGGTCAATGGCTGGCTGGTGAACGCGCGGAAATCCTGGCGCGCCGGGCAGCGATCACGGATGGTTTCCCGGTTCTCGCGGCACAGGGGTGGGAATTGCTCGGACTGGGCGCTTATTTTGCCTACCTGAAGCATCCCTTTGCAATGAAATCGGACGATCTGGCACGGCATCTGGTGCGCGATCAGAGCATTCTGTGCCTGCCCGGCACGATGTTTTACCCCGAAGATGACGCAGACGGCGCACGCCAATTGCGCATCGCTTTCGCCAATCTGGATGAGGACGGGATCGGCCTACTCTTTGCGCGTCTGGCGGGGATGGACAAGAGCCTGTGAGGCCCCTTGCCCCCCGGGGCGGCTGCGCATAGACAGAGCGGCAAAACGTGACAGGCGCGCCAGCGCAAAGGGGTGATATGGCCAAGGGCTCATCAAGCATTTCAAAAACCGCCGTCTGGATCCTGATGGGTCTGCTCATCCTCGGGCTCGCCGGCTTTGGCGCCACCAGCCTGACCGGCAACATCCGCACGATCGGCACCGTGGGCGATATGCCCGTCTCCGTCGACAACTACGCGCGCCAGCTGCAGCAGGAAATGCAGGCGGTACAGCAACAGACCGGACAGGTCCTGCTCTTTGCTCAGGCGCAACAGATCGGGCTCGACCGCGCGGTGCTGCAGCGGATCATCGACACCCGCGCGCTGGATCATGAGGCCGCGCAGATCGGGCTTTCCATTGGGGATGGCAACCTGCGCGACCGCATTCTGGAGATCGGAGCCTTTCGCGGCATCGATGGCGAGTTCGACCGTGAAGGCTACCGGTTTGCGCTGGAGCAGAGCGGCATTTCCGAGGCGCAGTTCGAAACCCAGCTGCGCGAAGAAGTGGCGCGCACCTTGATGCAGGGCGCGATCCTCAGCGGCGTGGTGATGCCGGATGCCTTTGTCGATACACTGGTCAACTACGTGGGCGAGCAGCGCAGCTTTACCTGGGCGCGGCTTTCTGAGGCTGATCTGGAAACGCCGATCGAGACCCCTGAGGATGCAACCCTGCAAGCACATTACGACGAGAACATCGCTGATTTCACCCTGCCGGAGACCAAGCAGATCACCTATGCGCTGCTGAGCCCGGATGCGATGGTGGATGAGGTGGAGATCGCAGAGGCCGACCTGCGCGAGGCCTATGATCTGCGCAGCGAGGAATTCAATCAGCCTGAGCGCCGTCTCGTGGAACGTCTGGCCTATCTGGATGACGAAAGCGCCAGCACGGCGGCGGCAGCGCTGGAGACCGGCACCGACTTTGAGACGCTGGTGGACAACCGTGGGCTCGCGCTGGCCGACATTGATCTGGGCGATGTGACCCTGGCGGATCTGGGCGCTGCGGGTGAAGGCGTGTTTGCCGCCGAGGTGGGTGCCGTGGTCGGCCCCCTGCCCAGCTCGCTGGGTCCGGCGCTTTTTCGGGTGAACGCGGTGCTGCCGGCGCAGTTCACCTCGTTCGAGGACGCGCAGGCCGTTTTGCGCCCCGAGGTTGCCGCTGATCGTGCCCGCCGTTTGGTGGAGGCGCAGACGGAGAACCTCGATGACCTTCTGGCCGGCGGTTTCACGTTAGAAGAACTGGCCGCAGATACGGACATGGTGCTGAACAAGATCGACTGGAGCACCGAAAGCACCGAGGATATCGCCGCCTATGAGGCGTTCCGGCGCGTGGCGCTGGCGGTGACCGAAGAGGATTTCCCGGAAATCGACCAGCTGGAAGACGGCGGGCTGTTTGCCCTGCGGCTCGATGCGGTATTGCCCCCGCGTCCGGCCCCTTTTGAGGATGTCCGTGAGGAAGTACTGGCGCATTGGCAGGCTACAGAGGTGGAATCGCGCCTCGCGGCTCAGGTCAACGCGCAAATGTCGCAACTGACCGAGGGCACGCCCTTTGCGGAGCTTGGTCTGGATGCGGTGCGGGAAGAAAACCTGCTGCGCAGCGATTTTGTCGGCGGCACCCCGCCCGGTTTCCTGTCAGAGGTCTTCGATATGGCCGTGGGTGATATCTCCGTGCAACCGCATGATGGCGCAATTGTCGTGGTCCGGCTCGACGAGATTTCCGGGCCTTCAGAGGACGAAGACACGGAAACCATACGCGCGCAGCTGGCCGAACAGGCCGATCAGGCGCTGGCGCAGAATGTCTTCGAGATTTTCGGCACCGACGTGACCCGGCGCGCAAATCCTCAGATCAACCCGCAGGCGCTTCAGGCCGTGCACGTGAATTTCCCCTGACCCATGGCGTTGACCCCGGACTTTGAAACCTTCGACGCGGCCTATGCGGAGGGCCGTAATCAGATCGTCTATACGCGGCTGGCCGCAGACCTCGATACGCCCGTCTCCCTGATGCTCAAGCTGACGGGGGCACAAAAGGACGCTTTCGTGCTGGAGTCCGTGACCGGCGGCGAAGTGCGCGGGCGCTATTCCATCATCGGCATGAAGCCTGACCTGATCTGGCGCTGCCGGGGCGAGACCAGCGAGATTAACCGTGCGGCGCGCTATGACGCGGAGGCTTTCACCCCGCAGGACGGCAACCCGATGGATACCCTGCGTGCCCTGCTCGCGGAAAGCCGCATCGACCTGCCAGATGACCTGCCACAGGCTGCCGCCGGGCTCTTTGGCTATCTGGGCTATGACATGGTGCGGCTGGTGGAGCATCTGCCGGATATCAATCCCGATCCGCTGGGCCTGCCCGATGCGGTGATGCTGCGCCCTTCGGTGGTTGCCGTGCTTGACGGGGTCAAAGGCGAGGTTACCGTGGTTTCCCCCGCCTGGGTGTCGGAGGGCCAATCCGCCCGCGCGGCCTATGCGCAGGCCGCTGAACGGGTGATGGACGCGGTGCGCGATCTGGAGCGCGCCATGCCCGTGGCCACCCGCGATCTGGGTGAGGCGGAAGCCCCCGGCGCGCCGGTCAGCAACTTCACCCACGAGGGCTATAAGCAAGCCGTCGAGACCGCCAAGGATTACATCCGTGCAGGCGATATCTTTCAGGTGGTGCCAGCGCAACGCTGGGCACAGGATTTCAAGCAGGACCCCTTTGCGCTCTATCGCTCGTTGCGGCGCACCAACCCCTCGCCCTTCATGTTCTATTTCAACTTTGGCGGCTTTCAGGTCATCGGGGCCAGCCCGGAAATCCTCGTACGCGTCTTTGGCAATGAGGTCACGATCCGCCCGATCGCAGGCACCCGCCCGCGCGGTGCCACGCCGGAAGAGGACAACGCGCTGGAGGCCGATCTGCTGGCCGATCAGAAGGAGCTGGCCGAGCATCTGATGCTGCTCGATCTGGGGCGCAACGATGTCGGTCGCGTGGCCAAGATCGGCACCGTGCGCCCGACCGAAGAGTTCATCGTCGAACGCTACAGCCACGTGATGCACATCGTCTCCAACGTCGTGGGCGAGCTGCAGGACGAGAAGGACGCGCTGGATGCGTTTTTCGCGGGCATGCCTGCGGGCACAGTGTCCGGTGCGCCCAAGGTCCGCGCGATGGAGATCATCGACGAGCTGGAGCCGGAAAAACGCGGGATCTACGGCGGCGGTGTTGGCTATTTCAGCGCAGGCGGCGATATGGACATGTGCATCGCGCTGCGCACGGCGGTGGTGCAGGATCAGACGCTCTACATCCAGGCCGGCGGCGGCGTGGTCTATGACAGCGACCCCGAGGCGGAGTTCCAGGAAACGGTGCATAAATCCAACGCCATCCGCCGCGCTGCCGCAGATGCCGCACGTTTTTCAGGTCAGGGCAACAGCTGATCCATGCCGCGCCAGCCCTTTGAAATTGCAGGCAAACACGTAGGGCCCGGCAGTATTGAAACAGTTCATCTGCCGGTCTCCATCCTGCCCGATCACACGCCGGTGACCCTCTCCGTGCAGGTCCATCATGGCAAGCGCGCAGGACCGGTGATGTTCATCTCGGCGGCTGTGCATGGGGATGAGGTGATCGGGGTTGAGATCGTGCGGCGTCTGCTGCGCGCGCCGCAGCTCAAATCCCTGCGCGGAACGCTGCTGGTGGTGCCCGTGGTCAACAGTTTTGGCTTTCTCAACCGCTCCCGCTACCTGCCCGACCGGCGTGATCTGAACCGCTGCTTTCCCGGCCACCCATCGGGCTCGCTCGGCTCCCGTCTGGCACATATCTTTCTGAACGAGGTCGTTTCCCGCTGCGATGTCGGGATCGATCTGCACTCCGCCGCGATCCACAGAACGAACCTGCCGCAAATCCGTGTGTCACCCGGCGACGCAAGAACGCGGGACATGGCTACGGTCTTTGGTGCACCGGTTGTTCTCACATCACCCCTGCGCGACGGGTCGTTGCGGGCGGAAGCGGCAGAGCGCGGCACACCGGTTCTGCTCTATGAAGGCGGCGAAGGGCTGCGCTTTGACGAAATGGCGGTGCGTGCCGGGGTCGCCGGGATTCTGCGTGTGATGCGCAGCATGTCGATGCTGGCAGCAAAGGGCATCGCAAAGGCAAAGGCAAAGCCCTACGTTTGTACATCCTCCACGTGGTTACGGGCCCCTGCCGGGGGCCTCTTGCGCACCTTCCGCGCGGAGGGTGAAACCGTTGTCGCAGGTGACGTTTTGGCGACCATCTCGGACCCCTTTGGCGGGTTGGAAACCGATCTGGTCGCGCCCTCGCCCGGCATCCTGATCGGGCGCGCGATCCTGCCGCTGGTGAATGAGGGAGACGCGGTCTTTCACCTCGCCGCCCTCAGCCCCAGCGTTGCGGAAGACACGGTTGAAGACCTTGCTTCCCAGCTCGAAACAGACCCGCTCTTCGACGAAGACGAGATCATCTGACACCGGAAACTACATCAATTTTTCAGTAAACCCGTCTCAATTGCGGGCTAAAAACCGGGGCCGCGCGTCGCCCAAACCCGGTTTTCTTGAGAGTATCGAAACTCACGCAGGTCACTTTGTCAGGACAGGCAGGGCTTTTGATCCGTTGGGGGGTCGCCTTGCATCGCGCAACGACGTCTGGGGCCCGGGTTGACTGGTATTCTCAAAAAGCTGACACGCGGATTTATCCGCCATGTCTGTATCACGAGACCACAATCCTTGTGGAAGCGATACGCCTTGGGCCTGTGCATCGTCTGCATCACGATCTCGGGCGCGCATTACGCTTCCATCGTCGCCATTTCCGAATCCGAAGCGGATGCCGAAGCAAGCCAGATCAGCACAAGGCAGGTCATGCTCAGCCAGCGCATCCTCTTCCTGATGCGCGAGAGTGAACGCAACCCATCAGCGGAAACGGAGGCGCGGTTGCTGTCCGCCATCAAGCTGTTTGAGGATTCGAACATCTGGCTCACAACGCGCAGGGATTTGTCATCGGAACTCCAGCGCCTCTACTTTGACGATCCTGAATTTCCTCTGGACTACTTTTCCCGTCGATTTGTCTCCACCGCGCGCTACACCATTGAGGCCGGCGGTGAGGTAAAGACGAACATGCAGAACCAGTTGGTGGCACTGGGTCAGCAAAACCTGCTGTCGGCCCTGAACAGGGCGGCCAATCTGCACGAAGCGCAATCCATAGCGCAGACCCACTGGCTGCACCGGCTGGAAACCATCGCACTGGCAACGGCGCTGGTGATCCTCATGATGGAAGCGTTATTCATTTTCCTGCCTGCACAGGTCTCCGTGAGCCGCACCATCCGGCGGTTCGAACGCCGTGGAAAGCAGCTGAACGCCTCTTTTGAATCCATCCGTCAACGCAACAAGGAGCTGGTCGCCGCACGCAATAACCTAACCCACGCGGCCAATCACGATGCACTCACCGGCCTGCTGAACCGCCGGGCGCTCTATGACTATCTGTCCGGGATCGAAACAGGTTCCAGCGGAGACGTTGCGGTCAGCGTCATGAAAATCGACCTGGATCGTTTCAAGGCCGTCAACGACAGCCTGGGGCATAAGGCGGGTGATGACGTTCTGATCGAAGTAGCCCGAATACTGTTGGCGCATGCCCGCTCCGACGATCTTGTCGCCCGGATTGGCGGTGACGAATTCGTTATTGTCGTCAAGGCACCAAAGTCGATGGATGACCTCGAACACTTGGGTGACCGTCTGGTGACGGCCATAAGCCAACCCATGTCAATTGAAGGCACCCCCTGCGAAATCGGCGCCAGCATCGGCTTTACGCTGGCAACCTCATCGGTGGCGACGCCGGATCAATTGCTGATCGAGGCTGATCTCGCTCTTTACAAGGCGAAACGCGACGGCAGGGGGCAGGTTTGTGCGTTCTCCGGCGATCTGCGCGAAGAAATCAGCAATCGACAGGCGCTCTTTGCAGAGATCACACATGCACTTGAGGCGGAGCATTTCGAACCGCATTTCCAGCCGCAGGTCTGTACCGACAGCGGTCAGGTGTTCGGGTGTGAAGTTCTTGCGCGCTGGCGGCACCCAGAGCGCGGCCTGATCGCGCCAGCCACCTTTATTGCCGCCGCGGAAGAAGCAGGTCTGATCCGCCAAATCGATTTGATGATGCTGGAGAAAGGGTTGGATGCTCTGGAAGATTTCCGCACCCGCGGCATTGACGTGCCGACCATCTCGATCAATGCCTCCCCCGCAACTCTGCGTGACCCGAACCTGCCAGACCGTCTGCTGCAGGAAGTGCTCGCCCGTGGCATGGCACCTAGCGATCTAACGATCGAAGTCCTGGAAAACACGCTCATCGAAAGCGACGATGACGATGCCATCCAAACCGTCGAGAACCTGACAAAAGCGGGGTTCTCCGTGGTTCTGGATGATTTTGGCACCGGCTATGCTTCCATGTCGAACTTGTCACGGCTCCGCATTGACGGGATCAAGCTTGATCGATCCATCGTGGAACCGGTGCCGAACGTCCGCGCCGAAAGCATCATTTCCGCGCTTGTGGCCCTGTCCCGCAATCTCAACATGCGCGTGGTGGCCGAGGGTGTTGAGAACGACGCGCTCTTCGCCCGGATCAAAGAGCTGGGATGCGACGTTGTGCAGGGCTACGCCATCGGGCACCCCATGGCCGCAGAGGATTTTGCCGATTGGTATCGAAACTTCGTCGACAAAACGGCTCAACGCGCCTGAAGAAGTCTATTGCTGCGTGGTCAGCGCTGCGGAAACCGGCACCAGCGCCACCTGCTCTGCACGATCCTGCAGCCCCCACAGCAGCAGAGCCGAAATTGTATCTTCCCGCAGACGTCCCAGCATGATCACCGCGCCGTCCCGTCCTGCCCGAAACGCTGCCTGATCCAGAAAACGACGGATCACGCTTGGGGTCTGATCGCTGCTGTCAAAGTCTCGGAAGACCACAGCGGATGGCACTCCGGCCCTGGCAGCAAGTTTCTGTACGGTATTGAGGCCCTTGTTTTGGGTCACAAAACCATGGCCACTTGCAGCCAGAATTTCGGTTACCTGCTGCGCGGCGTCTCGGGAGCTCTGAACCCCTTCGCCCACACCTTCCAACACACCAACAGCCTCGGGAACCGCATCCAAGGCCACAGCCAGCGACACCTCGGCATCACCCGCCTTCGCGCCCTGCGGCAAGTTCACGGTGGCCAGCACTTCAAACCCCTCGGCGCGATAGGCCGCCATCCGTTCTTTCGCATCGGGCAGGCTGCTGTCGACTGCAAAGCTGATCGGATAGGGGAAGCTGCGCAACGCGGGCAGCCCAATCGTATCACGTGATAAATCGACACCTTCGTCCATCAGCACGATGGCCATTACCGGCTTCCCATCCAGATTATCATGCGGCACGGCGAAACGCTCAACGGGACGGTCAGAAATCGTAACCTCTGTTGCCGCCTCCTCTTCCGCCTCCGGTAAGAGTATCTCTTCGGGGCCTTGTGCCGCAGGATCGTTCAGCGTCGGCAGGCGGTTGATCTGAACGTCCGGTGCCAGATTGCCAAAAGTCCCGACCGGGGTGCCGATGCCTGCCAAGACATCTTCGGAAGCCAGTTCCGGCGCGTCGACGGCATCCTGCGGTAGCGGCTGAGGTGCTATGTCGGCAGTCTCGACATCCTCCTCCACGTCCGAGGCAGAAGGTGAAGGCGCGGTCACCGCAGTCTGCGCCGGTTGTGGCGCGGGCGCATCCTCTGCCGTGGCAGGCGTATCGCTTGGCGTGGGCGCATCCGGTTCAGGCTCGAATGCTTGTGTCTCGGACGCAACATCAGGGAGCGGCGGTTGAACAGGTTCCACCGAAATGGACGTGTCTGCAAAATCTGCCTCGGGCGCCACGTCACCCTCCGGCGCAAGACCCGAAGGCTGCACGTTTACAGAGGGTGACTCAGGCTGCGCCGGATCTTCGCTGAGAGCCAGTTCCTGCGTGACTTCCGGCTCCGGTGGCTGTGCAGGGTCCGTGGAGACATTGATCCCCGCATCAACCACCGGCGCTCTTAATCCCAGGGCTTGCGGATTGGGCACAACGGGTGTTTCCGTCGTGCCCGCACTGATGCCGGTTTGATTGCTGTCCACACCCGGATCACTCAAGAGCGCGGCTGTCCCCGTTTCCGGCTGAGCCGCGGATCGGACCGTGTCCTCGCGCACCGCGGCAAGTGTGTCAGGTTGGGGGGCCGGCGCTTTTGGGGCCTCCTGCCCAGTCACTGGCACACGATCGCCGCTGGTCGTCTTCGCAGCGGTGGTTGCCGGTTGAGGCGCGTCATCTGTTACGGGCGCAGAAGCCTTTACCACCGGCGCGGTCGGTCCTTCCACAACAACAGATGCAACGCCCGCCGCACACAGGCTGGCCGCCGCACCCCATAAAGCGCCTCTCAGAAATCCTCGTGCCACGCTCCGCTCACCTCTTCGTCTCACACCCGGCTCCGCTGCTGCGTCGAAGACCGGTCCCACTGTGCGGTTCAGACCGCTCCTCACCTTTGCGCCCCTTGACGCAGCGCTGCAAGCCTGAACATGTATGCGCGATATATACCGCGCTAGAGCCCCCGGCCTCCAGCCCTGAATTCAAAGTTTTGGACATGCTGCTGCTGATCGACAACTACGACAGTTTTACCTACAACCTTTTGCATTATTTGGGCAGCCTTGGGGCGGATGTTGTGGTCCACCGCAACGATGCTTTGGACGTGCAACAGGCCATGGCCATGAAACCGCAGGGCATTCTGC
Organism: uncultured Roseobacter sp.; assembly: GCF_947492555.1. Lineage (GTDB taxonomy): Bacteria > Pseudomonadota > Alphaproteobacteria > Rhodobacterales > Rhodobacteraceae > Roseobacter. Next base: position 563,639 of record NZ_CANLNE010000003.1, on the reverse strand, counting down.
TCTCGCCCGGCCCCTGTGACCCGGATCAGGCAGGAATTTGCCTAAGCCTCACCCTTGCAGCGGCAGAAACCGGCATCCCCCTGATGGGCGTTTGCCTCGGGCACCAGTCCATCGGGCAGGCTTTTGGAGGCAAGGTTGTCCAGGCCAGGGACATCGTGCACGGCAAGCTTGGCCAGATCACCCACACCGGCAAAGGTCTTTTTGCCGGGCTGCCCTCCCCCTTTGCCGCCACGCGCTATCATTCACTGATCGTGGATCGGGAGACGCTGCCCGACACGCTGGAGATCACGGCCGAGCTTGATGATGGCACCATCATGGGGCTGCAACACCGGCATCTGCCGATCCATGGCGTGCAGTTCCATCCGGAATCAATCCGGTCCGAGCATGGTCACGCGCTGTTGCAGAATTTCATCGACGAGATGAAGGTGCCGGCATGAGTGACGCGCTCAAGCCGCTGATTGGCGCGGCAGCCACCGGCCCCTTGACCAAGGATCAGGCCGAGACGGCGTTTTCCATCCTGTTTGAGGGCGAGGCCACACCCAGCCAGATCGGTGGGCTTTTGATGGCGCTGCGCACACGTGGCGAGACCGTGGATGAATACGCCGCCGCCGCCGCCGTGATGCGCGCCAAATGCAACGCCGTGCGCGCGCCCGAGGGGGCGATGGACATTGTCGGCACCGGGGGGGACGGCAAGGGGACGCTGAACATCTCCACGGCAACCGCCTTTGTCGTGGCCGGGGCCGGTGTCATTGTCGCCAAACACGGCAACCGCAACCTCAGTTCCAAATCCGGCGCGGCGGATGCGTTGACCCAAATGGGTCTGAACGTGATGGTAGGCCCGGATGTGGTCGAAAAGGCGCTGAAGGAGGCCGGGATCGGCTTCATGATGGCCCCGATGCACCACCCGGCCATTGCCCATGTGATGCCTACGCGGGCGGAGCTTGGGACCCGCACAATTTTCAATATTCTCGGCCCGCTGACCAACCCGGCGGGCGTGAAACGTCAGCTGACCGGCGCGTTTTCCCGCGACCTCATCCGCCCCATGGCCGAAACCCTGGGTACGCTGGGGTCAGAAAAGGCATGGTTGGTGCATGGCTCGGACGGCACGGACGAGCTGACCATCACCGGGGTATCCTGGATAAGTGCGCTGGCGCCGGACGGCACGGTCTCTGATCTGGAAGTTCACCCCGAAGATGCCGGTCTGCCCGTGCATCCGTTCGAGGCGATCATCGGGGGGACCCCAGAGGAAAATGCAAGCGATTTCAATGCGCTGCTGGGCGGAAAAACCTCCGCCTACCGCGATGCCGTTTTGCTGAATGCCGCCGCGGCGCTGCTGGTTGCCGATGCGGTCGCCGACCTCAAGGAAGGGGTCGAGAAAGCCGCTGCGTCCATCGACAGCGGTGCTGCACGGGCCAAAATCGACGCGGTCGCGAAGATCACGCAAGCCGCGTGAGCGGTTACTCTCTCAGCGCGTTGGGGCAATGGCGTAGCCTGCCTTTTTTTACGGAGGCCTGGCCGTACTTGCAGGAACAGCTGGCCGCAGACACGCGCCAGATCCTGCCGTCTGCGCCCCTGGTGTTCCGCGCCCTGGAGCAGGTTCAACCCGGTGACGCGCGGGTCATCATCCTCGGACAGGATCCCTATCCGACGCCCGGACACGCCCATGGGCTGGCGTTCTCCGCCGATGCGGGCACACGACCACTTCCCCGCTCATTAAGAAATATTTTCAAGGAGATGCAGGAGGATGTCGGCGCAAACCCGACCACTGCAGACCTTGGGTTCTGGGCTGATCAGGGCGTCCTGCTGCTCAACACCGTGCTCACGGTGCCCGCCGGGGAGGCCAAAGGCCACGACAAGCTGGGATGGCAGGCGCTGACGGCGCAAGTGCTTGAGCGTCTCTCGGACCAGCCCCGCGCCTATCTGCTTTGGGGGGCGGGTGCGCATAAAGCGGCGATGCAGGTTGATGCTGATGCCAATCTCAAGATCGAAACCGCGCATCCTTCGCCCCTTTCCGCGCGACGCGGTTTTTTTGGCTCTCGCCCGTTCAGCCGTATCAATGCGTGGTTGCAGGCCCGTGGTGACCGCGCCATAAATTGGGCCAACCCGCCGGAGGCATCATGACTGAAACCATTCTCGACAAGATCAAGGCCTACAAGCTGGAAGAAGTGGCCGCCGATATTGCCGCCAAACCGCTTGCAGAGGTGGAGGCCGAAGCACGCGAAGCGCCCCCCGTGCGCCCCTTTGCCGATGCGCTGCACCATGCCACGATCCACGGGTACGGTTTGATCGCCGAGGTGAAAAAAGCCAGCCCATCCAAAGGGTTGATCCGGGAGGATTTCGACCCGGCGGCGCTGGCGCAAGCCTATGCCGAGGGCGGGGCCACCTGCCTGTCTGTCTTGACCGATACGCCAAGTTTTCAAGGGGCCAAGGATTTTTTGGTTGCCGCCCGCGCGGCTTGCGACCTGCCCGTGCTGCGCAAGGATTTCATGTATGATCCCTACCAGGTCGCCGAAGCGCGCGCGCTTGGCGCAGATTGCATCCTGATCATCATGGCCTCGGTCAGCGACGAGCAGGCCGAGGAACTGGAAGAGGCCGCGACGGAATGGGGCATGGATGCGCTGCTTGAAGTCCACGATGAAATAGAGCTGGAGCGCGCCGGGCGTCTGAAAAGCCGCCTTATCGGCATCAACAACCGCAATCTCAAGACCTTTGAGACGTCGTTGGACACAACACGCACCCTCTCCCGCCGGGTGCCCGAGGATCGGTTGATCGTGGCGGAATCGGGCCTGCGTACGCCCGCAGATTTGGCGGATATGGCCCAATATGGTGCGCGGATTTTCCTGATCGGGGAAAGCCTGATGCGGCAGGAGGATGTGGAACAGGCCACGCGCGATCTGCTGGCCAACCCGGTCACCGCCGGGGGCATGTAGCATGACGGGAAAGCTTACGCACTTCGACGGCAAGGGCGATGCGCATATGGTGGATGTGGGTGAGAAGCCGGTCACCGCTCGAATTGCGACAGCACGCTGCAGCATTAAGATGGCGTCGGAAACCTTTGATATCATTTCAGAAGGGCGCTCCAAGAAGGGCGACGTCCTCGGGGTTGCACGGCTGGCGGGGATCATGGCGGCCAAACGCACCTCCGACCTCATTCCGCTGTGTCACCCGCTGCCGATCACAAAGGTTTCCGTGGAATTTGCGCCCGATGCTGCGCTGCCCGGCTTTGAGATCGAGGCGACGGTGAAGACAACCGGCCAAACCGGGGTGGAGATGGAAGCGCTGACCGCCGCCTCCGTCACGGCGCTGACAGTCTATGACATGGCAAAAGCCGTTGATAAGGCCATGCAGATCAGCGACTTGCGCGTTGTCCTGAAGGACGGCGGCAAATCCGGCCGGTTCGAGGCCACATGATATCGGTTGCCGAGGCGCTGGCCCATCTCTTTGCCCTGGCCGATGCGATGGGTACGGAAACCGTGCCGCTGCGCGCGGCGGCGGGCCGTGTTCTGGCACGGGATGTTCAGGCCAGCCGCACCCAGCCGCCCTTTCATGCGTCTTCCATGGATGGCTATGCGCTGCGCCGAGCAGAAGTCGAACCGGATGCGATGTTCAAGGTGGTCGGCGAAGCGGCGGCGGGGCACGCTTTTGACGGCAAGGTCGGTCCCGGCCAATGCGTGCGTATTTTCACCGGTGCCCCGGTGCCAGACGAGACGGATTTCGTTGTCATTCAGGAGGACGTCACCCGGCGCGGCGATCTGATCACGCTCAACCGCGACATGGATGGCAAAGATAACGTCCGCCCTGCCGGCGTCGATTTCAAAGCGGGGGACAGGATAACGGTGCCCCGGCGTCTTGGCCCCTCCGATGTCGCCCTGCTGGCGGCGATGAACATCGCACAGGTTCCGGTGATCCGGCGTCCCTCGGTGGCGATCATGGCCACGGGCGACGAGCTTGTCATGCCGGGAGAGACACCCGGCCCTGATCAGATCATCGCCTCCAACACCTTTGGGCTTGCCGCACAACTGGAGGCCGAGGGGGCAGATGCCCGCCTGATGCCCATCGCGCGGGACACGGCAGCCTCGCTGAAAACGGCGTTTCAACTGGCCGCCACCGCCGATCTCATTGTCACCATTGGCGGCGCGTCTGTGGGGGACCATGACCTTGTCGCGCCGGTCGCCGAAGAGCTTGGCATGCAGCAATCCTTTTACAAGGTGGCAATGCGCCCCGGCAAACCCTTGATGGCCGGGCGGTTGAACGGCACGCCGATGATCGGCCTTCCCGGCAACCCGGTTTCCGCGCTGGTGTGTGGCAAGGTGTTTGTTGCGCCCGTGATCCGCGCCATGCTGGGCCTCGGGGCACATCCCGCACCCCAAATGCAGACGACGCTTGCCGCCGCCCTGCCCGCAAATGGCCCACGCGAACATTACATGCGCGCGACCGTCGCATCGGATGGCCTTCGCGCCTTCGATCAGCAGGACAGCTCTCTGCTCAGCATTTTGGCACGCGCCAATGCGCTTCTTGTGCGCCCGCCGCATGACCCCGCGCGCGATCAAGGTGAGCGGATTTCCTATCTGCCGCTCTGAAACCGTTGACACAAAACGGGAACATCACTAGAACAAATGTTAATTCAGGCGTCGGAGGACCAAAAGATGCTCACCAAGAAGCAGTTGGATTTGCTGGAATTCATTCACAAGCGCGTGCAACGCGATGGCGTGCCGCCCAGTTTCGATGAAATGAAAGAGGCCCTGGACCTGCGGTCCAAGTCCGGCATCCACCGGTTGATCACGGCGCTGGAGGAACGCGGCTTTATCCGTCGCCTCGCCCACCGGGCCCGCGCCATCGAGATTGTCAAACTGCCCGAAAGCCTTGGCGGCGCTTCGACCTCTGGCTTTGCGCCGCGTGTCATTGACGGCGACAAACCGGACGCGCCGATACCCGCAAATGCACAATCTGTCCGCCCTGTGGCGGCGACCGAGGTACCGTTAGTGGGCCGGATCGCAGCAGGTGTGCCGATTGAGGCCATCAGTCAGCATTCCCAAAGTGTCGCGGTTCCCGGTCAGATGCTGTCCGGCTCCGGAGAGCACTATGCGCTGGAAGTGCGCGGCGACTCGATGATCGACGCCGGGATCAACAACGGCGATGTGGTCGTCATCAAAGAGACGAACGTGGCAGATAACGGCGACATCGTCGTGGCCCTGGTCGAAGATCACGAGGCAACGCTGAAGCGCTATATGCGCAAGGGCAACGCGATTGCCCTAGAGGCTGCCAACCCGGCGTATGAGACCCGCATTTTCAACGAGGATCAGGTCAAGGTGCAGGGCAAGCTGGTCGGGTTGATCCGCACCTACTGACGCCGCATCTTGTCGCGGTACCACGGGGTCCAGAGCCTGTCGCCCGTCCGGTCACGCACGGAACTCAGGCGCACCCCGTCCCCGCTTTGCATGATGGCGACGGCCCCCATGTCCTGTAGACGTTCCGGGTCAAGCAGAATGCAAGCCGACGCGCGTTTCGGCAGATCCTGATTGGCGACGACAATCTGCCCGTCGGCGCATCCGTCAAAAGCCGCAACCGCCTTTTTGCCAGACAGATGAGTGACCTTGATCCCGCCGGGCAGCGGGGCGGCACGGGTGTCGGGCCAACGCGCGGCCGCTGTAAACTGATCGGTCGCGTCGCCGTCGTTCTCAAGCCAGTTCTGCGCCACAAAGCCTGCGCCTTTGGCCTTGCTGAGCGCGCGGCCCTGATCCGTCATCACCCCCACAAGCGCGCCATTCTCGGCGATCAGCCCCACGGGCCGGTCCGTCGTGGCCCAGAGCCAGAAGGCAACAAGCACAGGCGCCACCCCGATCAGCCGCGTCCGGCCCTGCCACAGGCAGAGCCATAAGAAGCCGAGGGCAATCATCGGCAAGACAATGACTTCGGGGCCATGCACGAAGGAGCGCGCGCCATCCAGATTGGCCACGAAATTGCCCACCCAGAGGATCCAGCGCAGCCCGACCCCCATGATGCACAACCCGATCCAATCCAGTCCGAGAGGGGCCAGGATCAGCGCCAGCACCGCGGCGGGGATCACCACCGTCCCCATCATCGGCACCGACGTCAGGTTGGCCAGCAGCCCGTAATGCGAAATCGCGTTGAAATGCGCGGCCCCAATGGGCGCCGTGGCCAACCCGGCCACCCCGGAGGAAATCAGCACGGCCACCACCGGTTTCGCCCATTTCGGCCCCATGCCGATGCGGTGATCGCGCATGTATCCGAAGACCGCCACAAGGGCTGTGGTCGCGGCGAATGACATCTGGAACCCCGGGCCCAGCAGGGCTTCGGGCCGCAAGAGCAGAACAATCGTGGCGGCGATGGCGACGGCGCGCAGGGAAATCGCCCGACGGTTCAACATCAGCGCCGTCAGCGCCACGGCCACCATGATGAACGCCCGTTCGGTCGCGACATTGCCGCCCGACAGGGCCAGATATCCGGAGGCCACGATCAACGCGCCGCCCGCTGCCAGTTTGCGCGCAGGCACCCGCAGCGCCAACGGCGGGACCAGCGCAATTGTCAGGCGCAGCAGGGCAAAGACGAACCCGGTCAACAGCCCCATGTGCAGCCCGGAAATTGCCAGCAGATGCGCCAGATTGCTTGCGCGCAAATCCTCCAGCGCCTCCTGGCTGATTGAACTGCGGGCACCGGTTGTGACCGCGACGGCAAATCCCCCCACATCACCGGGCAGAATGTCCAGCATCCGTTTTGCGACGGCCATCCGCACCCGGAACACGGCCAGCTCAAGCTGATCATCCTGCGGTGGTGCGATTGCCAGCAGGGGCACCCGCGTGTAACCGACCCCGCCCAATTGCCCGAACCAGGCATGGCGTTGGAAGTCGAAACCTCCCGGTTCCACCGGCCCCCCCGGCGGCGAGAGATGCGCCGTGGTCATCACGCGTAGGCCCGGCGCCGGGGCAACGCTGAGACTTTGATCGCCGTGTAATGACACGCGCACCCGCTCGGGCGTGCGTTGGGGCGACACCCGTTCCAGTACCACCTGATCGAGTGTGATGCGCAGCGCGTCGGAACTGCTGCGGTCCAGGTTGACGACACGCCCCTCGACGGGTCCGTAATACCGCCAGCCCATGACCGGGCTTGCCACGTCATGCGCCCGGTAGGCCGCCAGCAGGAAACCGGAGGCAACAAGAACAAGGGCAATGGCCAGCGGACTGAACGCCTCCCCCAACCACCTGCCCATCAACAGGATCAGAAAGGCCCCAAGCCCCACACTGGCCAGAAAGACGGTGGAGGGTTCGAACCGCAGCAGAAAATAGAGGCCGATGCCAATGGCAAGGCACACCGGGACCCATTCAAAGAGCGACCCGCGTTGATCGAGCAAAATGGCCCGGATCCGTGTCACGCAGCACCTCCTTGCCCCCGGTTAGCGCACTGGATAGACAGACACTCTAGATTTACGCCCCTCATGGTTACTGAAAGGTAAACACCTGCATGTCAGCGCCCGTTGTCACCCGTTTCGCGCCCTCTCCAACCGGTTTTCTGCACATTGGGGGCGCGCGCACGGCGCTCTTTAACTGGCTTTACGCGCGGGGACGCGGCGGTAAATTCCTGCTGCGGATCGAGGATACGGATCGTGCCCGCTCCACCCCCGAAGCCACCGCCGCCATCCTGCAGGGCATGGCGTGGCTGGGCCTCGATCACGATGGCGAGATCGTCAGCCAGTTCGAAAACGCGCCCCGTCACGCCGCCGTGGCCGAGGAATTGCTGGCCGCTGGCAAAGCCTACAAATGCTTTGCCACACAGGAAGACATCACCGCCTTTCGTGAAGCCGCGCGGGCCGAAGGCAAAAGCACGCTCTACCGTTCTCCCTGGCGCGATGCGGACCCAAGCACCCATCCCGATGCGCCCTATGTGATCCGGATCAAGGCACCGCAATCCGGCGAAACCGTGATCCGGGACCGCGTGCAGGGCGATGTGACGATCCGCAACGACCAACTCGATGACATGGTGCTGTTACGTTCCGATGGCACGCCCGTCTACATGCTGGCGGTTGTTGTCGATGACCATGATATGGGCGTGACTCATGTGATCCGGGGGGATGACCACCTCAACAATGCCGCGCGCCAGATGATGATCTATGAGGCGATGGGCTGGGACGTGCCGGTCTGGGCGCATATCCCGCTGATCCACGGGCCCGATGGCAAGAAACTGTCGAAACGCCACGGCGCATTGGGCGCGCAGGAATATCAGGCGATGGGCTATCCGGCGGCGGGCATGCGCAACTACCTCGCCCGGCTGGGGTGGAGCCACGGCGATGACGAATTTTTTACCGATGCGCAGGCCCGCGACTGGTTCGATCTGGACGGAATCGGCAAAAGCCCGGCGCGGTTTGACCTGAAAAAGCTCGAAAACCTGTCGGGCCAGCATATCGCGCAGTCCGACGATGCCGCATTGCAGCAGGAAACTCACGAGTACCTGGCGTCCGCGGGGGAAGCCGCTTTGACACCTCACCAAGCCGAGATGCTGTCGCGCGCCATGTACTGCGTGAAAGAGCGCGCGAAGACCTTACCCGAACTCCTTGATAAAGCACACTTTGCGTTAACCTCCCGTCCTGTAGAACCGGATGAGAAAGCCGCCAAGAACCTTGATACGGTATCCCGTGGTATACTCAAGGATTTGACGCCGCAGTTGCAAACTGATAGCTGGGACAGAGAAAATCTGGAGGGCCTCCTGAACGCTTTTGCGGCAAGCAAGGACACCAAGTTCGGGAAACTGGCCGGGCCCCTGCGCGCAGCGCTTGCAGGCCGGGCGGTCACACCTTCGGTATTCGACATGATGCTGGTTCTGGGCCAAGAAGAGACCCTCGCCCGTTTGACAGATGCAGCTGAAGACGCCGGGTAATACCCTGCGCAAGGAATTGGCCCGATGCGCCCTGCATCAAGAGCCGGATGGCGGGTGCGCCCGCGAGCAAGACAGGAAGGACGTCCCATGGCCGAAAGCACAAAATCTGCAAAGCTGAGCATTGACGGCAAGGAGTATGATCTGCCGATCTTTTCCCCGACGGCCGGGCCGGACGTGGTTGATATCCGCAAACTCTATGCTCAGGCCGGGGTGTTCACCTATGATCCCGGTTTCACCTCGACCGCAAGCTGCGACAGCACAATCACCTTCATCGATGGTGACAAGGGCGAGTTGCTGCACCGGGGCTACCCCATCGATCAGCTGGCCGGCATGTCGCATTATCTGGAGGTCTGCTATCTGATGCTCTACGGCGAGCTTCCCTCGCCCGCACAACTGGAGGATTTCGAGAGCCGTGTGACCAATCACACCATGCTGCACGAGCAGATGATGAATTTCTTCCGCGGCTTCCGTCGGGATGCGCACCCCATGGCCGTGATGGTCGGCGTGGTCGGCGCGATGTCCGCCTTCTATCACGACAGCACCGACATCGCCGATCCATGGCAGCGCGAGGTCGCCTCGATCCGCCTGATCGCCAAGATGCCGACGATTGCCGCGATGGCTTATAAGTACACAATCGGCCAGCCCTTCGTGTATCCGCGCAATGATCTGGATTATGCCTCCAACTTCCTGCGCATGTGCTTTGCCGTGCCTGCCGAAGACTACGAGGTCAATCCGATCCTCAGCCGTGCGATGGACCGTATCTTTACCCTGCACGCGGACCATGAGCAGAACGCCTCCACCTCCACGGTGCGTCTGGCGTCCTCTTCAGGCGCGAACCCCTTTGCCTGTATCGCCGCTGGTATCGCCTGCCTCTGGGGCCCGGCGCATGGCGGTGCAAACCAGGCCTGCCTGGAGATGCTGAACGAGATCGGGACCGTGGACCGTATCCCCGAATTCATCGCCCGCGCCAAGGACAAGAATGACCCCTTCCGCCTGATGGGCTTTGGTCACCGGGTTTACAAGAACTTCGACCCCCGCGCCAAGGTGATGAAGCAATCCGCTGACGAGGTGCTTGACCTGTTGGGCGTTGAAAACAACCCGATCCTGCAGGTCGCCAAGGAGCTGGAAGCCGCAGCACTTGCCGACCCGTATTTTGCGGAGAAAAAGCTCTTCCCGAATGTGGATTTCTATTCCGGCATCATCCTTGAGGCGATGGGCTTCCCCACCTCCATGTTCACGCCGATCTTTGCGCTGAGCCGCACGGTCGGTTGGATTTCCCAGTGGAAAGAGATGATCGCAGATCCGCAGAACAAGATTGGTCGCCCGCGCCAGCTTTACCTTGGCGAGACCTCGCGCAACTACATCGACATCGAAAACCGCTGACAAACCGCCCTGCGTCGGCATGTGCCGGCGCGGGGCCCCGCAACAGGCGAATCACCCGAGAGTGCCCTTGTGGACAAAGCGCCCTTTCTGCTGAGATTACCGATATTTGCGGCGCGGACTGTCTCTTAATCCCTCAGCGAAATGTGTTCGAAATGTGTCATTGTTTCGGACCCCTGCATAATAAACCGCATTTCTTGACCATTTGGATCACGACCCTTTAGGTAAAGGCGTCGGGTGCGCAGACCGACCCGTCGATCCCTGCCATATTGCGGTAGGATTTCGAAGGACGAGGTTTTCTGCGCCAGTTGAATTGGGTTACGCGGGGTTGGGTGCGTCAGGCACCCGCATGTGCAGGGCGCATCATCGCGGAATGGTATTGTTGCGAGGCGCGGATGACACGACAGATGGACGGCTCTTATCAGAAAAGTACCCCTCTGGCGCGGCGGATGCCGGTGACCACGGGTCCCGCCAGCGGACTCGAAGGGGCGATTATCCCCGACGTCGCCGAGGATGAGGACAAGATCGCCGTGGTTTACGACAAGGGCGAGACACCGCCCACCATCACCATCACCGACGTTTCAGGTGGGGTGCAGACCGTGCATGCAAACGGCGTGGCCGTGGCCATTGTTGCCTGTGCCGATGGTCCGCGGCTGACTGTGGACGATGTATTGCTTGTGGAACGTTTCGTGACCGCCAGGGACTGACCCTAGCGGCCTTCGAACTGGGCGGGGCGTTTTTCGGTGAAGGCCAGAACGCCCTCTTTGAAATCCCTTGATTTGCCGCAGTGGCCCTGCTGTTTGGCCTCCAGCGTCAGCTGGTCTTCCATCGAATTGTCCCAGCTACCCCGGATGACCTTCTTGATCGCCGCATAGGCCGCCGTTGGACCTTGCGCCAGATGCGCCGCACGGGCCTTCCAATGCGCGTCAAATTCCGCATCCGGCACCGCTTCCCAGATCATGCCCCAGTCATCAGCCTGCCGGGCGGTGATCTTATCGGCAAAAAGGGCGGCCCCCATGGCCTTGGCCATGCCCATGGTGCGCGGCATGACATAGGTGCCACCCGCATCCGGGATCAGGCCAATGCGGGCGAAAGCCTGCAGGAAATAGGCGCTCTCCGCCGCAATCACCACATCGGCCGCCAGCGCAAGGTTGGCCCCTGCCCCCGCCGCCGGGCCGTTCACTGCCGCAATCGTAGGCACCGGGCATTCGGTAATCGCATGCAGCATCGGCTGGTATTCATCGCGCAGAGTGCGTTCCAGATCGAGATTGGCGGCACTGACCCGGTCACCCAGATCCTGACCAGAACAAAAGGCCTTGCCCGCACCGGTGATCACCACCACACGCGCGGTCTTGCCCGCCTCGGACACCGCATAGGCGATCTCCGCCCGCATCTGCGTGCTGAGCGCATTCATCTTCTCAACCCGGTTCAGGGTGATCGTGGCCACGCCATCCTGCAGCGTGTAGATCAACGTCTGGTAGTCCATGTGGCTTCCTTTTCTTACCGCGCTCACCCGTCATACCAAACTGACCGGTTCAGAAAAGAGCAACGAGGCGTCAATCTTTCAGGATTTCGCGCAGGCGCGCCTCTTCATCCTCCGACAGGGCTGCTTCCTGCGGCGCCTTGGCATGGGATCGCCCGCGCAGATATCCATAGCCGACGCCCAGAGCCAGCAGCAGCATGGCCGGCCCCGCCGCCCACAAGAGCCAGGTCGACCCGCTGGCCCGCGGTGACATCAGGACAAATTCGCCGTAGCGGGCCACGAAGAAATCAAACACCTCCGCGTCACTGGCACCGTCGGTGATCAGCTCGCGCACGGTGCGGCGGGCGTCCTCGGCCCAGTTGGCGTTCGAAAAGGCCACCGATTCCGACTGGCACACCACACAGCGCAGGGCATGATCAATCGTACGGGCCCGCGCCTCCAACACCGGGTCATCCAGTGCCGTGGACGGGTCCAGCGCCCAGAGCGGGCTGGCCAGCAGCAGCAGGATCAACGCGAGGCGGATCATTCCGCAGGCACCGGAACAGCGCCCTTGCGTGCCCCCGCGGCAACGCGGAACCGCCGATCCGAAAGGCTCAGCAATCCGCCCAGGGCCATCAGGCCGGAGCCGATCCAGATCCAGTTGGTCATCGGCTTGATGTAGGTCCGCACCGCCCATCCACCGTCGTTCTGACGGTCGCCGATCACCACGTAGACGTCGCGCGCCAGATCATAGTCAATCGCCGCCTCGGTGGTGGGCATCTGGGCCACCGGGTAGATGCGTTTTTCAGGGCGCAGCTGTGCAATCTCGCGCCCGTCCTGCGCCAGCGTGATGAACCCCGTGGTGGCGAGGTAATTCGGCCCCTCACTGTTCACCACATCATCCAGCGTGATCGTGTAGCGCCCGATGCTGTAAGGTTCGCCGAATTGCGCGACGCGGATGTCCTCCTGCTGCCACGCCATCAGGCCCGACACACCCATCATCGTAATGCCAAGACCGGCATGGGCAACCATCTTGCCCCAATCCGCGCGGGGCAAGCGCATCAAGCGGCCCAGGCGCCCGGACCCACGTCCGGTGCGTTGCGCCAGATCGACGATCGTACCCATCACAACCCAGGCCGCGAGAAACATGCCGATGGGCCCCAGCAAAGTCCGCCCGGACTGCATCGCATAAGCCAAACCGCCAACCGCCAGAGCCAGCACGAAGACGTAGCGCAAGGGGCGCATGGCCCGCATGATCCGCGCCCGTTTCCACGGCATGGCCGAGCCGATGGGCAGGATCAGCCCCAGCACGAGCATGAAAGGCGAAAACGCCATGTTGAAGAAGGGCGGACCGACGCTCAGTTTGCGGTCAAAGAACATCTCCGCCACCAGCGGCCACATCGTGCCCACGAAAACCACGAAACAGGCCACGGCGAGCAGCAGGTTATTGGCGAGCAGCGCGCTTTCGCGGCTGACAAGACCAAAGACGCCCTTGGCCTCCATTGTGCTGGCGCGCAGCGCAAAGAGGATGAGCGCGCCGCCCATGAAGAACCCCATGATCATCAGGATGAAGACACCGCGTTCGGGATCATTGGCAAAGGCGTGCACGGAGGTCAGCAGGCCCGACCGCACGATGAAGGTGCCGATGAGCGAGAAGCCAAAGGCGAGAATGGCCAGCAGGATCGTCCAACTCTTCAGCGCCTCGCGTTTTTCCACCACAATGGCGGAATGAAGCAGGGCCGCAGCCAGCAGCCAGGGCATGAAGGAGGCATTTTCAACCGGGTCCCAGAACCAGAAGCCGCCCCAGCCGAGCTCGTAATACGCCCACCAGGAGCCCAGAGCGATGCCGATTGTCAAGAAAATCCAGGCCGCCAGCGTCCAGGGCCGGACCCAGCGGCCCCAGGCTGCATCGACGCGGCCTTCGATCAGCGCGCCGACGGCAAAACTGAACGCCATGCTCAAGCCGACGTAACCGAGATAGAGAAACGGTGGATGGAACGCGAGGCCCGGATCCTGCAGCAGCGGGTTCAGGTCCTGCCCGTCGAAGGGCGGCACCGCCAGCCGCAAAAACGGGTTCGACGTGAAGAGGATAAAGGCGAAAAACGCTACCCCGATGGCGGATTGCACCGCCAGTACCCGCGCCCGCAGGGTCGGTGGCAGGTTGCCCCCGAACCACGCGGCCATCGCGCCAAAGAGCGTCACGATCAGCACCCAGAGCAGCATGGAGCCTTCGTGGTTTCCCCATGTGCCGCTGATCTTGTAGATCATCGGCTTGGCCGAGTGGCTGTTCAGCGTGACCAGACGCAGGCTGAAGTCAGAGGTGATGAACGCATACATCAGCGCGGCGAAAGAAAAGGCCGTCAGCAGAAATTGCGCGGAGGCCGCGGGTTCCGCCACCGCCATCCACGCGGGCCAGCGCTTGTGCGCGCCGACCAGAGGTACCACCATCTGAACAATGGCCACCAGGAAGGCCAGGATCAGCGCGAAATGTCCAAACTCTGTGATCATGTCCCCGAGTATACGGGGCCACGCAGAGGCTTCCAATGACAATCGCGCCAGTCAGGGCGATCACTTTGTCGCGGCTGGACCTTTCCGGGCGCGCCAGTCGACAAGAGCGGAGTTGTCATCCGGCAGGACCGACAGGCTCGCCAGGCGCGCATCATGACCGGTATCGGCAAGACCCGGCGAAGTGGGCCGCAACGCGCGGAGTGCGGAGAGATTTTCGACCACCTTTGGCGCCAGCGACATGGTTTGCGCAATAGACCGTTGGAATTGCTGGCTTTTGACCTGATGCCGCGCGCCGAAGTAGAAGGACACAACCACCCCCAGCAGCCACCACAAAGGTTCCGGCACCAGCGCGATACCCTGCATGCGCGCGGAAAACCAGATCGGGTCAATCATCGCCGCAAGGAAAAGCCCCAAGGTTCCCAAGGCCAGCGCCGGCCGTGGTATCCGGTTGACGCCATCCATCACCTGATCGAACCAGCCTTGTTTGGAGGCCTCGAATTCGCGGGCGAACTGTTTCATCGCCTCAAGGCGCAGCTCCTGCGACCGTTCGGCACCTTCTTCGGTGTTCTCCCGAAACACCTCCGCGGTCTCCAGTATCACGTTGCGATCATTTCCAAAAATGATGTTGAGAAGTCCCGAGATCAGACCCATCCTGCCACCCTTTGCTTAAATTGCTGCTCTGTCATGTGATATTGCCGGGAGATGAACTCCTCGGCCCGCTTGATCCAGCCACCCTTGCCGCCGGCACGTGTGCGGGCATATTTTCGGCTGGCGACACGTCTGTCCGCGACGCGAAAATAGTAGTTCCGCCGGGCAATTCCGTAGGCGTCGGCCAGATGATTTGGCGCGTCAAGATAGGCCGCCTGCGCCGCCGCAATGCTCTTTGGCCCGAGAATGCCGTCCACGGCGATCTTGTGCCCCATATCGCGCAACAGCCGCTGCAGGATTTTCACCGCATTGGCGCCCGCGTTGACATACATGTCAAAGACCGAGGCTTGCAGCACTGGCGGCAGCAAAGCGATCAGCGGCTTCTCGAAGTAGTGTTTTTCGAAGATTTCAATCGCATGCTCCCGGGTCAGCGCGCGCACATCGGAGATCGTCACCGCCCCGTCCCGGTCCAGATCGATGCCCAGGGCCCGCATTGTATGGATCGTCACGCCATAATTGGTGGCCCCGCCCGGGTCGTCGGGGTCGTTCACGAAGCCCCCTTCGCGTGCGACGATTTCCGTCGCGATCTCTCTGACCGTTTGCATAATGACTGCCCTCCGCTCGCATCACGTCGCGGCGGATAAAGTCAATTAATGGTAAACATGGGCTAACGGTGCGTTCTTAACCACCGTACGGTGCTAACCGTTCGGGTCCTGGTAGACCCCTTGCTCCTTTAGCGCGTCCACGACCTCTGCAGGCATGTAGGTCTCGTCATGTTTTGCAAGGATTTCATGGGCTTCAAAGACACCGTCAATGTAGCGCCCGGTGCCGACCATCCCCTGATTTTCCTCGAAAAGATCAGGCAAAACGCCAGTGTAGGTCACCGGGACAACGGCGCCACCATCGGTCACGCTAAAGCGGATTGTCTCGCCCTGTCCGCGCACGATGGAACCTTCCTCGACCAGCCCGCCAATGCGAAAGACCTCAGATGGTCCCGGGGGTTCGGCCACGATCTGGCTGGGCGCGCGGAAGAAGTTGATGCCATCGCGCATCGCATAACCGATCAGCGCCGTCGAGAGCGACAAGGCCACCACCGCCACGGCGATGACCTGAATACGGCGCTGTTTCTTGAGACTTTTCATCGATCCTCACGGGAAAAGCGGGGCCATCATCAGCCCTGCGGTCTCCTCAACATCTAACATCAGGTTGGCATTTTGCAACGCCTGCCCGCTGCTACCTTTTGTCAGGTTATCAAGCGCACCAATGATGATCGCCCGGCCGTCAATGCGATCCGCTGCAACGCCGATATGGCAGAAATTGGAGCCACGGACATGGTGCGTGCTGGGCGTTTCGCCAAAGGGCAGCACCTCGATGAAGGGCTCGTTCTTATAAGCATCCACCAGCGCCTGATGGATCGCATCTGCAGAACCTTTCACATAGGCGGTCGCCAGAATGCCGCGATTGGCCGGAATCAGATGGGGCGTGAACTGTACCTTGACCGGCCTGCCTGCCAGGGCGCTGAATTCCTGATCGAATTCACCCAAATGCCGATGCGTCCCGCCCACGGCGTACCCATGGTAGCCTTCGGACAATTCGGCATGCAGCAGATTTTCCTTCAGGCTCCGCCCGGCCCCGGACACGGCGCATTTGAGGTCGAGGATGATCTCGTCGAGGTCGATCAACCCGGTCTGGATCAGGGGGCGCAACACAAACTGCCCGGTCGCCGCATTGCACCCGGTGCCAGCAACCAGCCGCGCCGATTTGATTTCGGTGCGGTAGAACTCGGTCAACCCATAGACCGCCTCCTTTTGATGCTCTACCGCGGCGTGTTCGTTTCCGTACCACTGCTGATAGGCCTCCGGGTTCCGCAGACGGAAATCCGCACTCAGATCGACGATTTTCAGGTCGGCAGGCAATTTGGCGATCACTTCCTGGCTGGTCTTATGCGGCAGAGCGCAAAAGCACAGATCGATGTTTGCAAAGTCGATGTCACCTATTTGCAAAAGCGTGGGAAGGTCCAGATGGCGTAGATGCGGGAACACCTGCGCCATGGACTGCCCGGCTTTGGAATGCGCGCCAAGCGCGGTGATGTTCAGATGAGGATGCTCGGCGATCAGCCGAATGAGTTCTGCGCCCGTGTAGCCAGAGGCGCCAAGGATGGCGATGGAATAGGTCATGGAAGGTCCGTCTCGATAGAGTTGAAATGCTCAGGCAGATTGAAAGGTGATCTGTCGTCGCAAAAACTGTGTCGCCCGGTCGCTCACACGGCGCGGATCGCCGGTGGTCAGGAAATCGCTGCCGCTTGCCCCCGCCATATCGGCATGACGGGTCAGATAATCCGCCAGGCTCTCTGCAACCAGTGTCGCCTGACTGAATACCCGCACATTCTCGCCAAGGGCATCCTGAAAGATGTCCTGCAGCAACGGGTAATGCGTGCAGCCCAGAATGGCCGCATCCGGCTCCGGCATCTTGCGCTTGAGCGCGTCGACGTGGCTGCGCACCAGCGCCTCCGCCAGGATCATATCGCCATCCTCTATGGCATCGACAACGCCACCGCAGGCCTGCGCCTCCACATCCACGCCAATCGCCCGAAACGCCAGTTCCCGCTGAAACGCGCGGCTGGCAACGGTGGCGGGTGTGGCGAACAAGGCGACATGTTTGACGTCCACTTCGCGCGGCGGGGAATTGTCCCCCCACTGCCGTTCGGTCATCGCCTCGATCAGCGGCACGAAAACGCCCAGCACCCGCTTGTCCTCGGGCACCCAGGATTCCTGCATCCGACGCAACGCTGCGGCCGATGCCGTGTTACAGGCGAGAATCACCAGATCACACCCCGCCTCGAAAAGCCGCGAGACTGCCGTACAGGTCAGCTCATAGATGTCATCGGCCGTACGTACCCCGTAAGGCGCATGGGCACTGTCCGCCAGATAGACAAAGGGTACCTCAGGCAGACGCTTCTGCGCTGCCTCCAGAACGGTTAACCCGCCCAATCCGCTATCAAAAATACCAACAGCCATGCGTCCGGTGCCTTTGTGGCACCCGCTCAGGACCGGTGCCGCTCTTCGAATTCATAACCCAGATCAAATCGTTTATCCGGGTCCGTGGAAAGCTCATACGTTGCTTTGCGCAGGAAATCCATCATCGCTTTGCCGTCTTTCGCCAAAGGGTCGAGCACATCGCGCCCAATGGGCTGCCCAACGGCAATGCGGACGGGCGTGTCCACGCGTTTTCGGAACTCCTTGATCAGCAATCCCATGCGCAGCGTGGAATGCATGTGACTGGCGATCTGAAACAGGCGGCTGGTGTGCCCGTCAAAGTAAACCGGCAGGACCGTGGCACCGGATTTGCCGATCATGCGCGCGGTAAAGCTGCGCCAGCCCGGGTCCATGGGTCGCGAAAACGGGCGCGCGGCGGTGCTGACCGTGCCGCCCGGAAAGATACCAATCGCCCCCCCATCGCGCAGATAGTCGAGCGCCGTTTTCCGGGTGGCAATGTTGAGCGCCAGCGCGTCCTTGGTGGTCTCGAAACTGATCGGCAGGATGACACGGTTCAGATCCTCGGCCTTACGGAACACCGAATTGGCCAGAATGCGGAAATCGCCCCGCGTCCGCGCCAGAATATGGCCCATCATCAACCCGTCGAGGATGCCGTAAGGGTGGTTCGCGATCAGGACCAGCGGTCCGCTGCGCGGAATGTTATCCAGCGACCCCGACACGACATCGAGGGAGAGACCATAGCGGTCCACCATAACATCAAAGAAATCGCGGCCCCTCGCGACCTCACGTTCATACCCGCGGGCCCGTTTAATGAGACGCAGACGACCGGTGCTGTTCTCCATTACGCGGATCAGGGCACGGCCACCTTTGGTTTCGGCGGAGTATGAATAGCTGATATCCCGCGTGATGTTGCGGCGCATCCCTTTGGCTCCGTGCATAGTCGGTCTGGCCAAACCCTAGCTTTGGTGACGCTCTATGCCCAGTGATTATAACACCAATGTGACACTACTCTGCGGCGCGCGCCGTTTCCGTGCCCCCGGCGCGTATCGTTGCCAGCAATTCCTCGCGCCGCTTGGCCGCTTTTACTTCATGCGCTTCTTTGACCGGCCCAAACCCCTTGATCTGAAGCGGCAGTTCCGCGAGGGCGATGATGGCGGGTTTCGTCGCATCGCTCAGCAGGGGCAGAACCTCGCGCATGTCACGCTCATATTGCTTGATCAGCGCGCGCTCCATACGGCGTTCCCGCGTGTATCCGAAGGGATCGAACGGCGTGCCACGCAACCGCTTGAACCGGGCCAGAACGCGCAGCGGTTTTTCCAGCCAGGGACCGAAGGTGCGTTTCATCGGCCGCCCGTCCGGCCCCTTTTTTGACAGCATGGGCGGGGCGAGGTTGAAGGTCATTCTGAAGTCACCCTCAAATTCCGCCGCAGCCTTCTCGCGGCTGGAAAGCAGCAAGCGCGCAACTTCATATTCATCCTTGTACGTCAGCAGTTTATGATACCCTTTTAAAGCTGCATCGCGCAGGTCGTTGTCCGAGATATCGTCGAGGAACTTACGGTATTTTTTTGCCAGCCGACCACTTTGATACGCGGTCAGGTGATCCGCGCGGAAAGCGATTTTTTCCTGCTGCGTCTTCGGAAGCTGCACAACCTTGGGCGACAACACTGCCGCTGCATCGTCGGGGAACAGCACTGCCCACCGGCCGATGTCAAAGGCGCGCAGGTTGCGCTCTACCGCAGTGCCGTTGAGCGTGATCGCTTGCGTGATCGCCTCCGCCGAGAGCGGGATCAACCCGCGCTGCCAGGCTGCGCCAAAGATCATCATGTTGGAAAAGATGGAATCGCCCAGGGTCGCCTTGGCAAGGTCTGAGGCGTCGAAGAGATCTAGCTTGTCCTTCAACCGCGCTTTAAGCGCCAGAGACAGCCGCTCACTGGGCAATTGAAATTCCGTGTCGCGGGTAAAGTCACCGGTGATGATTTCATGGCTGTTGACCACGGCCCCGGTACGGTCCGCGTGTGTCAGTCCAAGTGTCTTTGCCCCGGCAGAGACAACGAGATCGCCCCCGATCAGCGCATCGGCTTCGCCGGTAGCAACACGGATCGCACTGATATCACTTGGTTTTTCAGCCAGTCTGCAATGGATATGAACGGCGCCGCCTTTCTGCGCCAGGCCTGCCATCTCCATCATGCCAGCACCCTTGCCATCGATATGCGCCGCCTGCGCCATCACGGCCCCAATGGTCACAACGCCCGTGCCGCCGACCCCTGTGATCACCACATTCCATGTGCCGTTAATCGCCGGTAGATCCGGTTGCGGCAGATCAGGTAGATCCAGCTTCGTGGTAGGATCCTTGCGAACCTTAGCCCCCTCCAGCGTCACAAAGGACGGGCAGAAGCCTTTGACACAGCTGTAATCCTTGTTGCAGGACGATTGATCGATCGCGCGTTTGCGTCCCAATTCCGTTTCCTTTGGCACAATGGACACGCAATTGGACTGTATGCCGCAGTCACCACAACCTTCACAAACATCGGTATTGATGAACACGCGCTTGTCAGGGTCGGGGAAAAGACCGCGCTTGCGCCGACGGCGTTTTTCGGCTGCACAAGTCTGGATATAGACAATCGCCGACACGCCGGACAGCTTTGCAAAGTCCTCCTGAACAGTTTGCAAATATTTTCTTTCGTGAATTTCAACGCCGGAAAACGCATTGAGATCAACGTCTTCCTTTTCATCATAGACAACTGCAACATGCGCAACACCCATCGCCTGCAGTTCCTTGACGATCCGTGGCGCGTCCAGATCGCCTTCATTGTGTTGGCCGCCCGTCATGGCCACCGCGTCATTGTAGAGAATTTTATAGGTGATGTTCGTCTTCGCGTTCAACGCTGCGCGAATGGCCTGCACACCGGAATGGTTGTAGGTACCGTCGCCAAGGTTCTGAAACACGTGATCACGGGTGGAGAATGGTGCCTCGCCGATCCAGTTCGCGCCCTCGCCGCCCATATGAGTAAACCCGGTGGTCTCGCGGTCCATCCATTGCACCATATAGTGACATCCGATGCCCGCGTAGGCGCGTGAGCCTTCCGGCAGTTTCGTGGAGGAGTTATGTGGACAGCCGGAACAGAAATAAGGCAAGCGCGTCGCGATATCTTCGGCGTTATCATTGCGACGAGCACCTTCAAGAACGTTAAGGCCTGCGCGCAACCTATCATTATCACGCCCTTCTTCGATCAGAATCTCACCCAATTTCTCGGCAATCATGATTGGGTCGAGGGCCCCACGGGTCGGGAACAACTCCTCGCCGTGCATGGACCCGGCGCCACCGCCTTTGTGCCAGCCGTAGACCCGCCGCCCGCGCCGGTCGTCAAAGATTGCCTCCTTGATCTGCACTTCGATCAGCTTGCGCTTTTCCTCGACCACGACGATCAGGTCGAGCCCCTCAGCCCAGTCGTGGAACCCTTCCATGTCCAGCGGAAAAGTTTGCCCGACTTTGTAGGTCGTGATCCCCAGCCGCTCTGCTTCCACCGCGTCGATGTTCAAGAGTGTCAGCGCATGTTCGAGATCAAGCCAGTTCTTACCGGCGGCCACAAAACCGATCTTGGCGCCTGGCTTACCCCACACGCGCTTGTCCATCTTGTTGGCGTGCGAAAATGCCTCCGCCGCAAAGCGCTTGTAGTCAATCATGCGCGCTTCCTGCTCATGCGGCGTGTCGATGAGCCGGATGTTCAGCCCGCTGTCCGGCATCTCAAAGTGCGGCAGTACAAAAGACGCCCGCCCAGGGTCGGTATCCACGACAGATGTCGCCTCGACAGTGTCCTTCATGGTTTTCAGCCCGACCCAGAGACCGGAAAAACGGCTAAGCGCAAAACCGTAGAGCCCGTAGTCGAGGATTTCCTGCACCCCTGCCGGGCTCACAACCGGCATGTAGGCGTCGACCATGGCCCATTCGGACTGGTGCAGGACCGTGGAGCTTTCGCCAGTGTGGTCATCGCCCATCGCCATCAACACGCCGCCATGCGTAGAGCTTCCTGCCATATTGGCGTGGCGCATTACATCGCCAGTGCGATCCACGCCCGGGCCCTTGCCGTACCACAGGCCAAAGACACCATCGAACTTGCCTTCGCCGCGCAATTCCGCCTGTTGGCTGCCCCAGAGTGCCGTGGCGGCCAGATCCTCGTTCAGACCCGTCTGAAAGGTAACGTCATGCTCGGACAGGGGTTTCAGCGCCCGCTGCATCTGGATATCAACCGCACCCAGTGGTGAGCCTCGATACCCGGTGACCAGCCCGGCGGTATTCAGCCCGGCGGCGCGATCCAGCGCTTTTTGCATCATCATCAGACGCACAAGAGCCTGCGTGCCATTCAGCAGCACCGGGCTCTTTGTCAGGTCGTAACGGTCATTTAGCGATACCTTCTGAGTGCTCATTGGTCGCCTCCCCAGCGTTTGCCCAGTCTTGCACAGATTTACCGCAATATTAGGTCACAAAGACTGACCTGCATAGGGGATTTTTTACTTTTCGCCGCTCAGATCACCACCTTCTCTGTATTTCGAAACAATATGTCGCTAGGACGTGCCGGAGGGTTTGCACGGGATGCGACATGGATTGGGATAAGCTTAGAATATTTCACGCAGTGGCGGACGCAGGGTCCCTGACCCACGCTGGCGATAAGCTGAATCTGTCGCAATCGGCGGTCAGCCGGCAGGTGCGTGGGCTCGAAGAGATGCTCAACACCACGCTGTTTCACCGCCACGCACGGGGCCTGATTCTCACCGAACAGGGGGAATTGCTGTTCGATGCGACATCGGCCATGACCAAACGGCTCGACACGGCCTCTGCCCGCATCCGCGACAGCGAGGAGGAAGTGTTTGGCGAGCTTCGGGTCACGACAACAACCGGGTTCGGCACGCTCTGGCTCGCGCCGCGCCTGCCCAAGCTTTATGAGCAATACCCGGACCTTAAAATCGACCTGATGCTGGAAGAGCGCGTGCTCGACCTGCCAATGCGCGAGGCGGATGTCGCGATCCGCATGAAGGAGCCCAGCCAGGCTGACCTCATTCGCAAAAAGCTGATGATGATCCGCATGTGCCTCTTCGCCACGCCCGATTATCTGGCCGAGAACGGCACGCCCAAGGAAATCGAGAACATCGCGGACCACCGGCTCATCTGCCAGAACACGGACAGCGACCAGGTGGGTGCGGGCCTGAACCTCGTACAGCACCTTATGACCTATGACATCCGCTCGCTTCTGACGGTGAACAATTACTTCGGTGTTCTGCAGGGTGTTCTTCACAATCTTGGAATCGGCGTACTGCCGGACTACGTCACACAGGATTTTCCCGATCTGGTGCGCGTGCTGCCGGATCTGGAATCCGCGGATGTGCCTGTTTTTCTGGCATATCCGGAAGAATTGCGCCATTCGCAGCGGGTCTCTGCCTTCAAGGATTTCGTTCAGGAAGAGATCATAAGTTACCGCAAACAGTTGAGAGACAAACAGAATCCTTGACCATCTGGTCAGCTATGCAAAATCCGCATATCTGGCATGCTCACTCTAATACAGAATCAGCCTTGATCGTGTGCAGGCCGCCACTTATTTGATCTCTTGAAGGTGCGGATGCCCTGCATCTGCCTTCATACCTCCCTGTTGGACTTGGCCGAGCTTCGTGCTCGGCCTTTTTTTTCGTCAGGGCCTGTCCGGCTTTGCTCTTTTCCCCGCCTGCCCCTTCCTCTAAAGACAGCGCAGCACTGCCACGGGGGGCCATACGCGCGATGACTGAACCTGCCATCACACCGGATCTGATCGCAAAACACGGGCTCAGCCCGGATGAATACGACCGCATCCTCGAGATCGTGGGCCGGGAGCCGACATTCACCGAGCTGGGCATTTTTTCGGCCATGTGGAACGAGCACTGTTCCTACAAATCATCTAAAAAGTGGCTGCGCACCCTGCCCACCGAAGGCCCACAAGTGATCTGTGGACCCGGTGAAAACGCGGGCGTGGTGGATATCGGCGACGGCCAGGCGGTTGTCTTCAAGATGGAGAGCCACAACCACCCCAGCTACATCGAACCCTATCAGGGCGCGGCCACCGGGGTGGGCGGCATTCTGCGCGACGTCTTCACCATGGGCGCGCGACCGATTGCGGCGATGAATTCGCTGAGCTTCGGGGAAACCACGCACCCCAAGACCCGGCAGCTGGTCAACGGCGTTGTCGAAGGTATCGGCGGCTACGGCAATTGTTTCGGTGTCCCGACGGTGGGCGGTGAGGTCCGGTTTGATCCGGCGTATAACGGCAATTGCTTGGTGAACGCCTTCGCCGCTGGCCTCGCGGACGCCGACAAGATTTTCTATTCCGCCGCCTCGGGTGTCGGCATGCCGGTGGTCTATCTGGGGGCGAAAACCGGGCGCGACGGTGTCGGCGGGGCCACCATGGCCTCTGCCGAATTTGACGACACCATCGAGGAAAAACGCCCCACCGTGCAGGTTGGTGACCCCTTCACCGAAAAGCGCCTGATGGAGGCGACGCTGGAACTGATGCAGACGGGTGCCGTGATCTCCATTCAGGACATGGGGGCCGCCGGGCTGACCTGCTCCGCTGTGGAGATGGGCGACAAGGGCAACCTGGGCGTGCGGCTTGATCTGGAAAACGTACCCGTGCGCGAAGAGGCCATGACCGCCTATGAAATGATGCTGTCGGAAAGCCAGGAGCGCATGCTGATGGTGTTGCGCCCCGAGCTTGAAGCCGAAGCCAAGGCGGTCTTCGACAAATGGGACCTCGATTTCGCGATTGTCGGCGAAACCATTGCCGAAGATCGCTTCCTCATTGTGCACAATGGCGTGGTCAAAGCCGATCTGCCGCTCAAGACACTGGCAGGCACGGCCCCGGAATACGACCGCCCGTGGGAGGAAACCCCCGCCCCCGCCGCCTTCACCGAAGACCTGCAGGTCGATCCGATGGAGGCGCTCAGGAAACTTATCCTGAGCCCGAACTATGCGGCCAAGGAATGGGTCTACACGCAATACGACACAATGGTCATGGCCGATACCGTGCGCATTCCCGGCATTGGCGCAGGCATCGTGCGGGTGCACGGGACCGACAAGGCGCTGGCCTTCACCTCGGATGTCACGCCGCGCTATGTGCAGGCCAACCCGGTTGAGGGCGGCAAACAGGCCGTCGCCGAAGCCTACCGCAACCTGACCGCTGTCGGCGCTGTCCCCTTGGCAACGACCGACAACATGAATTTCGGCAACCCGGAAAAGCCGCGCATCATGGGCCAGTTCGTCGGCGCGATCAAAGGCATTGGAGAGGCGGTCAAAGCGCTGGACATGCCCATCGTCTCCGGCAACGTGTCGCTCTATAATGAGACCGATGGCGCGGCGATCCTGCCGACACCAACCATCGGCGCGGTGGGTCTGATTGCGCATGTGGATGACATCATCGGCTGTGACGTGCGCGAGGATCATGTGGCGCTGGTGCTGGGCGAAACGGCCGGACATCTGGGGCAGTCGGCCCTGCTGGCAGAGGTCTTTGACCGCGCAGAGGGTGACGCCCCGCCGGTGGATCTGGCACAGGAAGTGGCGCATGGCGATTTCATCCGCGCCAACCGGGCCACCATTGCCGCCTGCACAGACCTCTCCGATGGCGGTCTGGCATTGGCTGCCTTTGAAATGGCGGAAAACGCCGGGTTGGGTGTGACACTGGAGACGGGTGACACTGGCAAACTCTTTGGCGAGGATCAGGGGCGTTACCTGATCTCCTGCGAAGCGGATGACGCGGAAACATTGCTGGCTGCGGCCAAAACGGCCGGTCTCACGCTGGAGAAAGTCGGCACCTTTGGCGGCTATGACGTCAAGATGGGTGGCAGCACCGCGTCAATGACGGCGCTTTCCGTCTTGTACCGCAGCGCCTTTGCCGATGCGGTCGCCTGACGTCTAGCCGTCGATCAGCCGCATGAGCCGGTCTTTCTCGCCCATGTCATCGGGGCGGGAGAGCGAGGCTGCGAGGTCTTCAAGCGAGGCAATGGAATGGCCCGCGCGAAAGCTGTCCACATGGGGCAGCATCGCCCGGATACCCTGCGCCTTGGGGGCAAAACCTTCCCAGCGCAGCAGCGGGTTCAACCAGATCAGGCGACGCGCCGAAAGATGCAACCGCTCCATCTGGCGGGTCAGCGCCGCCGGGTCGTCCCGGTCCAGCCCGTCGGTGATCAGCAACACCACCGCCCCCTGCCCCATGACCCGGCGGGACCAGTCGCGATTGAAGCGGGTCAGGCAGTCGCCAATGCGCGTGCCGCCTTCCCAGTCCTGCGCCTCTGCCCCGGCGGCGGCCAGGGCCGCGTCCACATCCCGTTGCCGCAGATGCCGGGTGATGTTGGTCAGCCGCGTGCCGAAAGTGAAAGCATGCACCTTGGCCCAGCCCGCGCCCTTGGCGTTGGCCACGGCATGTAGAAAATGCAGCACCACGCGGCTGTACTGGCTCATCGAGCCCGAA
This sequence comes from uncultured Roseobacter sp., assembly GCF_947492555.1. Classification (GTDB taxonomy): domain Bacteria; phylum Pseudomonadota; class Alphaproteobacteria; order Rhodobacterales; family Rhodobacteraceae; genus Roseobacter. The sequence goes on along the minus strand of NZ_CANLNE010000003.1, from coordinate 537,270 downwards.
ATATCGCAAAGCACGACCAGATTTGGCCAGCGCGGGCGCGGTTCCTTCAGGGCGATCTTGTGCAGATCACCGCCCTGCCGCATTGACGCCCGCAACGTACGCGCGGCATCGACCCGACGGCCAGTCAGGCTCGCCTTGGCGCGGCGCGACAGGATCGGCCGCACCGGCAGGTTCAACCGGGCCAGCATGCGTTTGGCTGCCGCCATTTCCGCCGTGCTCATTTGTTCGAAATCGAGACTGCGCAGCCGTTCCTGACTGGACATTGTCAGGCTGGCGTCGATCTCAATCTCGGTTGTGTCCTCGTTCTCCGGCGCGTCCTCGCCAAAGTCCGGTGCCTCTGCCCCGTCCAGCAAGGCCTCTGCGGCGCGTTTCTCAGCGGACTGCGCCTTGCGATCCTCCTGCACGCCGCGCACCGCCGGGATCATGTAGGACATCATGTGCTCCAGATAGCGCGGATCGCGCCAGTAGAGCCGGAAGATTTGTGCAAAGACCAGACGATGCTCAGGCCGGTTCACGAAACAAGCGTGCAGCGTCCAGTAGAAATCGCGTTTTTCGGTGAAACCTGCCGCTTCGACCGCGCGGATGGCATCGATCACCCGCCCCGGCCCGATAGGCACACCGGCCCGGCGCAAGGCCCGCGCAAAATGGGTGATGTTGCCCGCCAGTTTCGGGTTTTCGGGCAGATCAAGGGGGGCGTATTCAGGCATCGCGGTCCAGGGGGCGCTGCCCCCGCGCTGCGCGCTCCCCCGGGATATTTTTTGCCAGAAGAAACATCAGGCGGGCTCCAGCGTCGCTTTGACCTGATCGAGGATGCGCTTGGCCTCCGAACCCTGCAGTTTCTGGATGTCGTCCTGGTACTTGAGGATCGCGCCCAGCGTATCGGCGATCACTTCGGGGCTGAGGTTGATCACATCCAGCGCGAGCAGGCATTTGGCCCAGTCAATGGTTTCGGCCACGCCGGGTTTCTTGAACAGATCTTCGGTGCGTAATTGCTGCACGAAAGCCACCACTTCGCGGCTGAGCGCAGCAGCCGCTTCGGGCGCACGCGCGTTCAGGATTTCCATCTCCCGGTCAAAGTCGGGATAGTCCACCCAGTGATAGAGGCAGCGGCGTTTCAGCGCGTCATGCACCTCGCGGGTGCGGTTGGAAGTCAGGATCACGATCGGCGGCTCGGGGGCCTTGATGGTACCCAGTTCCGGGATTGTCACCTGAAAATCGCTCAGCGCCTCCAGCAGAAAGGCCTCGAAGGGTTCATCCGTCCGGTCGAGTTCATCAATCAGCAGCACCGGCGCGCCGTTTTCATCCGGACGCATCGCCTCCAGCAGTGGCCGTTCGATCAGGTAGTCGTCGCTGAAAAGCTCCGCTTGCAAATCCGCGCGGGACTGATCGCCCGCCGCTTCCGCTGTGCGGATGGCGACCATCTGGGCGGGGAAATTCCACTCGTAGACGGCGGTGGAGGCATCGAGCCCCTCGTAGCATTGGAGCCGGATCAGCCGCCGGTTCAGACCGGCAGACAGGGCCTTGGCAATCTCGGTCTTGCCGACACCTGCCTCGCCTTCAAGAAAGAGCGGACGCCCCAGACGCAGCGCCAGAAACACCACAGTGCCAAGCGCCCGGTCGCAAACGTATCCCTGCGCCGACAGCATCTCCTGAACGGCGTCAATCGTATCAAACCCGGCCATGCATTCTCCTCTTTTCCCGCAAACAACCTGCACTCCACGGCAGGCGGGTCAAGCGTTGATGACTTGCCATTTGGTCTACGTTGACGCGATTTACCGCAAGTGGCATGGTCAATCGGCGACAATTGAGAGGATCGGCAATGACCGATATCCCCCGGCAGACGAGCACATTCTCCATCAGGCGCGTTTCCGGAAAGCCGACGCGCTGTGTCTGATCAGCGACCAAGGATCACCGCCGTATTGACGGTCAGAAACGAAGCGGCATTTTTGCTGGAATGGCTGGCGCATCACCGCGCGGCAGGGATCACGGATTTCGTAGTCTGCTCGAACGATTGCAGCGATGGCACCGACGCGATGCTGAACCATCTGGAGAGTCTCGGCTGGCTAGCGCACATCCGCAACGACGGACCCTATGGCAAACGCGGCATCCAGTTTACCGCGCTGCATCTGGCCGACAAACACCCATCCGTCCGCAATACGGACTGGCTGCTGCCGCTCGATATCGACGAATTCGTCAATGTGAAATGCGGCGACCATACGCTGCCCGCGCTGATCGCCGCGCTACCCGAGGCCACAGCCATTACCCTGACATGGCGCCTTTTCGGCAATGCAGGCGTTCAGGAATTCACAGACACTCCAATAACCCGGCAGTTCGCACGTTGCGCCCCCGAGGTCATCTATTGGCCCTGGCGGGCGGCGATGTTCAAAACACTGTATCGCAACGATCAGACCTACGGAAAACTTGGGGTGCACAGACCGAAGGCACCGGACGCTGATCGGGTTGGCGGTGCAAGGTGGTTTGACGGTGAAGGGCGAGAGCTGGGCACATCATTCAAACGCAACCGCATTTTCTCCAACTACGGGCAACCCAATCACGCGCTGGTGCAGCTCAACCATTACCCATTGGGCGCAATGCAAAGCTTTGTTCTAAAGGCCGATCGGGGACGCGCAGTGCACGCGGATGACCCTCTCGCGCTCGATTACTGGGTGGAGCGGAACCTGAACACCGAGGAAGATACGTCAATTCACGCACTCCGGCCCGCCAGCACGGCAGCGTTGAACGACCTGATGGCCGATCCTATCCTGGCCGATCTGCATCACGCAGCCGTCGCGTGGCGCAAGGCACGGTTTGAAGCCCTGATGCTGCAAGACCGATTCCGCGCACTTTATTCGCGGCTTCTCATGACGCAGCCGTCGCAACCAGTTTCCCGCATAGCGGCAGCAGAGCTGGTGCACTTCGCCCTTCAGGATCGCCAAAACAGCAACAATTAGCGAAAATTCCGCACGTTGTTTCCGCAATTTTGCCTCAAACCAAGCTTAGTTTACAATGACAAGCCCTGCGGCATATGACCGAAGGCAGGTTGAGGAAGCGTGCCATGCCGGACGCGGCAATAAGTTTTGAACATTCGCTGGGCAACATGACCCGGCAGGAATGGATATCCGAGGTGACCGACCTGGTCGATGATCACGGATATCTGACGCCGCTCGGCCGCAAGCATATCGCCACTTTTGTAGAAGACGGCACCACGCTGCTGGTGACGTTTGAGACCCATCAAGGCATCCAGACCCTTTCAGAGCAAGCACACCCGCTGGGATGGGACATGGTCAAACGCGCCGGATGGTCCCACCTGGGGGTGATCAGCAACGGCGATACCTGGTTTCGCGATCCGGCAGTCTACGCATTTTTCGATCGCCTCGTGGATGACGGGTTTTTCGACGAATTCGATACGGTCCTGTTTTACGGCGCTGGTCCCTGTGGGTATGCGGCGGCAGCCTATTCCGTTGCGGCGCCAGGCGCAAAAGTGCTGGCCATCCAGCCGCAAGCAACGCTCGACCCGCGGGTGACTGAGTGGGACAAACGCTTTACCGAAATGCGCCGAGTGAATTTCGCTGATCGCTATGGGTACGCGCCGGACATGCTGGATGCGGCCTCGGAAACCTTGATCATTTTCGATCCGACCGAGACCGAAGACGCCATGCACGCCGCCCTTTTCACAAAAGCCGGTGTAACGAAACTGCCAATGCGCAACATGGGGCGGATCCTTCAGACAAGCCTCTTGCAGATGGATGTGCTGCATGCGCTGATCCTTGCGACCGGGGAAGGCGACCTGACACCGGGCCGCTTCGCGAAACTGATGCGGGCGCGGCGCGATCACCTGCCTTACCTACGACGCCTGCTGGCAAAGCTCGACCAACAAGGGCGGCATACTCTGGTTCACGCGCTCTGTCGCAACGTCGCTGAACGCCTCCAAGCGCCCCGCTTTATCAAGCGTCTGCAGCAGCTGACCGAAGCGGAAGACGGCTGATACTGGCACTACGGGCAAAGCTGTGCTAGCGCAGCGACATGAGCCAGACACTGACCCTGCGACGCCCGGACGATTGGCATCTGCACCTGCGTGACGGTGCGATGTTGGAGGCTGTCCTACCTGCCACTGCCCGGCATTTTGCCCGCGCCATCATCATGCCCAATCTGGTGCCGCCGGTGGTGACCGCCGCGCAGGCCAGCGCTTACCACGACCGTATCCGTGCCGCGCTTCCCGAAGGCATGGATTTCACCCCCCTGATGACCCTCTATCTGACCGAAGACACCGACCCAGCGGATGTCGCAGCCGCGCATGCCTCAGGTCTTGTGCATGCGGTGAAACTATATCCCGCGGGGGCCACAACCAATTCCGCCAGTGGTGTATCCAACTTTGACAACGTGCGTGCGGTGCTGGAAAGAATGGCCGAAATCGGCCTGCCGCTCTGCGTGCATGGCGAGGTGACGGATGCCGACATCGATATCTTTGACCGCGAAGCCGTGTTCATCGACCGTGTGCTTGACCCGATCCGCAGGGCGACGCCCGGTCTGCGCGTCGTCATGGAACACATCACAACGCGCAACGCGGTCGACTATGCCCGAGCGCAGGATGACAGCCTAGGTACCACGATCACCACGCATCACCTTGTGATCAACCGCAATCACATCCTCGCGGGCGGAATCAGGCCGCATTACTACTGCCTGCCGGTCGCGAAACGGGAAGAGCATCGGCTGGCCCTGCGCACGGCCGCCACGTCCGGCGACGCACGGTTCTTCCTCGGCACCGATTCCGCCCCGCATACGGATGCCAACAAGCTGCTGCCCTGCGGCTGTGCAGGCTGCTTTACCGCGCCCAACACCCTGTCCATTCTCGCCCATGTCTTCGAAGAAGAAGACGCGCTTGACCAGTTGGAGGCGTTCACCTCCCTGAATGGCCCCGCCTTTTATCGCCTGCCCGCCAATACCGACACCATCACCCTGGAAAAGTCCGGCGCAACCTACCCCCCTCACATCGAAACTGCTGACGGGCCAGTCACAGTTTTTGATCCCGGCTTTCCGCTGGCATGGGCCGTGCGCTAGTTTCTTCTGGCCAGAAATATCCCCGCCGGAGGCAAGACTCTTTCCGGCACGACAGCAAAGGACAACATGATGACCCCCAGCAGCTACCCCGACGCCACCGAAATGGCCCGCCTCACCGCGCGCATGCTGCTGGAAATCAAGGCCGTCCACTTCAACGCCGCCGAACCCTTCACCCTCGCCTCCGGCCTGCCCAGCCCCACCTACATCGATTGCCGCAAGCTGATCAGCTATCCGCGCATCCGCACAACACTCATGGATTTCCTGACCGTAACCGTGATGCGCAACGCGGGCTTTGAAGCCTTCGATAACATCGCCGGCGGCGAAACGGCGGGCATCCCCTTCGCGGCGCTGGTCGCCGAACGGATGGGCCTGCCCATGACCTATGTGCGCAAAAAGCCCAAAGGCTACGGTCGCAATGCACGTATCGAAGGCGATATGAGCGAAGGTCAACGCGTGCTGCTGGTCGAAGACCTCACAACCGACGGCGGCTCCAAGCTCTCCTTTGTCGATGCGATTCGCGACACGGGTGCGACCTGCGGGCACACGGCGGTGATCTTTTACTACGGCATTTTCCCGGAGACGGAAAAGACCCTTGGCGATCATGGGGTTGCTCTGCATTCCCTGTGCACCTGGTGGGATGTGCTGGCCGAAGCCAAGGCGCAGGGCACGTTTGACGCCACAACGCTGGACGAAGTCGAAACCTTCCTGAACGATCCCCGCGCCTGGCAGGACGTCCGAAAAAGCAGCTGACGCGCCACCTCATCCTGTATTTCGCGTGCAATCCACCACCAGATCCGGTATGTTTTTGAGATAAAAACATATCCACAGGTTATACCGTCTTATCCTGATTGCGCTTGCCCTAGGCACGCGGGTAAGACCAGAGCCGGGACAAGGTGGGGCAGGCATGAACGAAATCGCAGCATTCAATCCGACCGGCGTCGATGTGCAATCGCCGGAGACCATGCCGCACTCGATCGAGGCTGAGCAACAGCTTCTGGGCGCGATCCTGACCAACAATGACATTTACGACCGGGTTGCGTCTATCATCGGTCCGAAACACTTTTATGATCCCGTGCATGCGCGCATCTTCGAAATTGCCGCCGCCCGGATCGCTAAGAACAACCTCGCCTCACCGGTCACGCTCAAGGCCTTCATGGAGGACGATGAGGGCTTGAAGGAGTTGGGCGGCCCCGCCTATCTCGCGCGCCTTGCCGGTGCCGCAATCTCCGCCTTTGCCGTGCGCGACTATGCGCAGATGATCTATGACCTTGCCGTGCGCCGCGACCTGATCCAGCTGGGCCGTGAAATCTCCGACAAGGCGGCGACGGTCGATGTCGCCTCCGAGCCGCGCGAGCAGATCGTGGAGGCCGAACAGGCGCTCTACAAGCTTGCGGAACAAGGTCAGGTGGAGAGCGGTTTTCAAAGCTTTCTCAAGGCGGTAACAGACGCAGTTAATGTCGCGAATGCCGCCTATCAGCGTGATGGTGGCCTGGCAGGGGTGTCCACCGGCCTGATCGATATGGACAAGAAGCTTGGAGGCTTGCACCGGTCCGACCTGCTCATTCTCGCGGGCCGTCCGTCCATGGGCAAGACCTCCCTTGCCACCAATATCGCCTTCAACATCGCCAAGGCCTACAAGCGCGGCCAATTGCCGGACGGCTCCGAGGGAGCCGTGGATGGCGGTGTTGTCGGCTTTTATTCGCTAGAGATGAGTGCCGAGCAGCTCGCCGCGCGGATCCTGTCAGAGGCAGCAGAAGTGCCCAGCGAACAGATCCGTCGCGGCGATATGACCGAGACCGAATTTCGTCGCTTCGTCGATGCCGCCAAGGCGCTGGAAGCCTGCCCGCTTTACATCGACGACACGCCCGCCCTGCCGATCTCGCAGCTGGCGGCCCGCGCGCGGCGTCTGAAACGGACCTACGGGCTCGACGTGCTGATCGTGGATTACCTGCAGCTGGTGCGTGGCACAGGCAAATCAGAAAACCGCGTGAACGAAATCTCCGAGATCACCATGGGCCTCAAGGCCATCGCCAAGGAGCTGGACATCCCGGTGATCGCGCTCTCGCAGCTCTCACGTCAGGTCGAAAACCGCGAGGACAAACGCCCGCAGCTCAGCGACCTGCGCGAATCCGGCTCCATCGAACAGGACGCCGACGTGGTGATGTTCGTGTTCCGCGAAGAATACTACAAGGAACGCGAGAAACCCGGTGACCACGATCTCGAAGCCATGGCCAAGTGGCAGGAAGAGATGGAACGCCTGCACGGTCGCGCCGAGGTGGTGATCGGCAAGCAGCGTCACGGCCCCATCGGCACGGTTGAACTGAGCTTCGAGGGCCGCTTCACCCGCTTCGGCAACCTCGTGCAACCATGGCAACAAGGCGGTGACCGGGAGTTCTGAGCCCGGCCAGGTATTTTCACGTGTCCTACGACAGTTACGTGCTGCCGTGTCCAACCGCCTGCGCAAGGCGCAGTACGTCATCGACATGCGCGCTGCAGGAAAACCGCCCCTTCAGAACATCGGTCGCAGGCACCCAGGCCGCCGCGCTCGCGTCGTCATTCGCCTCCGGCGTTCCGCCCAGGAAGTCGCAGAGCACCGCTGCGAGCAGGAAATGAAACTGCATGTCGCCGTGCGTGTCGCGCTGAATGACATCAATATTTGTAAGATACTGCACCGGCCGCCCACGCACGCCAGTTTCCTCCCGAAGCTCCCGCGCGGCAGCAGCAAGCGCCGTTTCTCCGAGGTTCACATGCCCGCCGGGAAACCCCCAGAGACCTGCATCCGGCGCGTTTTTGCGCTTTACCAGCAGGACATGATCCACGCGGATCACCACGGCAAGCGCTGCCAGTCTGGGCGTGCTGATCATGATCTGTGCGATTCCCCGTACCTATTTCTCGCATTACCATAGGTGGAAAGGAGTGCGCCTGCGCAACAAACATCATGCAACGACAATCCAGCCGGGTGATCTCGACACAGCATGCCTGTTGTTCGTCCCCACCCGCTACTCTCGACATACGCGGGTGCGGTTTGCGTCGGATACCCGGCCCGAAACTTCCCGAGTTGCCCCGTGGCATGCAGCTTCGTCATTTGTGATTGGACAGGCTCCGCATTCTCTGGCGCAATGGACACATGCGACACTGGCTTGCCTTGCTCCTGATCCTGCCCACCCTCCTGTCCGCACAAGATGTCGAAGTGGATGTGGAGCTGTTCCTCGCCGTGGATGTCTCGCGTTCCATGTCGCCTGCGGAGCTGGAAATCCAGCGGCGCGGCTATGCCGAAGCGCTCACCAGCGCGCAGGTGATGAAGGCCATTGAGAACGGTCTGCTGGGCCGCATCGCCATTACGTATGTGGAATGGGCGGGCGAGTACTCGCAGCGGGTTGTTGTGCCCTGGACCTTGCTTGCCACGCCCCAGGAGGCACAAGCGATTGCGCACAGGATCACGGCGCGGTTCGATGCGGGCCTCAGGCGTACGTCGATCTCGGGCGCCCTGCTCTATGCCGCAGAGGATTTCGACGACAACGGGTTTCAGGGGCTGCGCCGGGTGATCGATGTCTCCGGTGACGGACCGAACAACCAGGGCCGTCCGGTGGAACGCGCCCGTGACGCAGCGCTGGCCGATGGGTTCATCATTAATGGTTTGCCGTTGATGACGCAGGACCCTTTGAGCGAAATCTGGGGCATTCCAGATTTGGACATTTACTACCGGCACTGCGTGATCGGGGGCCCGGGCGCCTTTGTGATTCCGGTTCTGGCCTGGGATCAGTTCGCAGATGCCGTCAAACGCAAGCTGGTGTTGGAGATTGCCGGCCTGCCTGCGCGCATCTACCGTGCACAACTCACACAAGAACAACCCTACGATTGCCTGATCGGTGAAAAGATGTGGGAACAGAACCGGGCTTATTTCGACATTCCCTGACCAGGCGACGCCATCTGCGCACGGGCTTGCCCAAGGCCCAATTTTCACTTGACGCTCGCCCGATCCCTGTCAAAACGCGGGAATGGCCAGTGCAATTCTTTCCATCGACATGACCGCCCTGATTGACAATTGGCGCAACCTCAGCGCCATGGCGCAATCGGATGCCGGTGCCGTTGTCAAAGCGGATGCCTACGGTCTGGGCTTGAAGCCCATCGCCAGTGCGCTGGCGCGGGCCGGCGCGCGCACTTTCTTCGTCGCCATGGCCGAAGAAGGCGCTGCCCTGCGGCAGATCCTTGGCAAAGGCCCAAAGATCAACGTCTTTTCGGGGCATATGGAGGGCGACACCGCCCTGATCCGCGACGCTAACCTGACGCCGATGCTGAATTCCATCGACCAGATGCTGCGCCATGTGGAGTCCCTGCCCGGTCACGCTTTTGGTATTCAGCTGGATACCGGCATGAACCGGTTGGGTATGGAAGATGCGGAGTGGGCCGCCCTGCGTGACGTGGCGCTCAGCCAGAACCCGACGCTCATCATGTCGCACCTCGCCTGTGCCGACGCGCCCGATCACGCAATGAACGCCCGGCAGCTGCAGACCTTCGTGGAGATGACGCAAGGGATCGACGCGCCGCGCTCTCTGGCGGCGACAGGTGGCATCCTGCTGGGGTCTGACTACCATTTCGACATGATCCGCCCCGGGATCGGCCTGTACGGCGGCCTGCCTTATGTGGACGCCCGCCCGGTTGTGGCCCTGCATGTTCCTGTGATCCAGATCCGTGATGTGAGCGTGGGCGAGACGGTGGGCTATTCGAACACCTGGGTGGCGCGCGGCCCGTCGCGGATTGCCACCATCGCCGCCGGATACGCGGACGGGATCATCCGGGCCATGGGACCACAGGCGCATCTGCACACCGGCAGTTCCGCCGTCCCCGTGGTCGGGCGGATTTCCATGGACATGATCGGTGTGGATGTGACCGGGCTGGCCGAAGAGCCGGACACCCTGGAGCTGATTGGCCCACATCAATCGGTGGACACCGTCGCCGGATTTTCCGATACCATAGGCTACGAAGTCCTGACCTCTCTGGGAGCGCGGTACAAACGCGTCTACGTCTGATGAAACCGCTCGCCCTGATAGGCCGCACCGTGATGGCGGCTCTGGCCACAATTGGCCGGATCGCGCTCTTCGGCGTAGAGGCCATCAGCCATATGTTGCGTCCGCCCTTCTATGGCCGCGAGTTCCTCTCTGCCCTGCTCAACATCGGCTGGCTATCATTGCCGGTCGTCGGGCTGACGGCGGTCTTTACCGGCGGCGCGCTGGCGCTCCAGATTTACGCGGGTGGCTCGCGGTTCAACGCCGAGGCGGTGGTGCCGCAGATCGTCGCCGTGGGCATGGTGCGCGAGCTTGGCCCGGTGTTGGTCGGCCTCATGATCGCTGCGCGCGTGACCTCTTCCATTGCCGCCGAAATTGCGACGATGAAAGTGACCGAACAGATCGACGCGCTCGTCACCCTCTCCACACACCCGATGAAATACCTGACCGTGCCGCGCGTGCTGGCTGCCGTTCTGGTGGTGCCGCTGCTTGTCGGCGTGGGTGACATCATCGGGGTCTTTGGCGGCTATGCCGTCGCCACCGGCACGCTGGGGTTCAACCCGGCAGGGTATATCCGCAATACGGTCAATTTCCTTGAACCGCTGGACATCATCTCATCGCTTACAAAAGGCGCCGTGTTTGGCTTTGCCGCCGCACTCATGGGCTGCTTTCATGGCATGAATTCGGGCCGTGGCGCCATGGGCGTGGGACGGGCCACGAAGTCCGCCGTCGAAGGCGCTGCAATTCTTATCCTGGCTGCCAATTTCGTGCTCACAGGAGTGTTTTTCACGCTATGATCGAGATGAAGGGCATCCAGAAATCGTTCGGGTCAAACCACGTGCTGCGCGGTCTCAACCTGTCGATCCCCAAGGGAACCTCAATGGTGATCATCGGCGGTTCGGGCACCGGTAAATCCATTGCGCTGAAGTGCATCCTCGGTCTCGTCAAGCAGGACAGCGGCAGCATCACCGTCGATGGCAAAGACGCAGGCACCGGTGACCGCGATGCCTTTCTGGCGCGGTTCGGCATGCTGTTTCAGGGCGGTGCGCTCTTTGACAGCCTCCCCGTCTGGCAGAACGTTGCCTTCCGGCTGCTGCGCGGCTCGCTTAAACGTCCGCGCGAAGAAGCCCGTGAAATTGCCATCGAAAAGCTGCGCCGCGTCGGCCTGAAATCGGACGTGGCAGACCGGTTCCCCGCAGAACTTTCGGGCGGCATGGCCAAGCGCGTGGGCCTCGCCCGCGCCATCGCCGCCGAGCCCGAGATCATCTTTTTCGACGAGCCCACAACCGGTCTCGACCCGATCATGTCAGGCGTGATCAACGAACTCATCCGCGAGATCGTGGTGGAGATGGGCGCGACAGCCATGACCATCACTCACGACATGACCTCCGTACGTGCCATCGCCGACAATATCGCCATGCTGCACGACGGCGTGATCCAATGGACGGGACCGGTGAGCCAGATGGATACCAGCGGCAATCCTTATCTGGACCAGTTTATCCAAGGCAAGGCCGACGGCCCGATTGAAGCCGTCAGGTAAGGTTTTTGGCGACAATCCAGACCACAAAACGCGTTTGATCACGGACAGCGAACAATCTTCGCGCGTAAGGTAAGCCGTTCACCAATATCCTGCTTTCATTATAATTTTCGCCAGTTTTGGTGTATTCTGTCCCGGTAACGGTGTTTTTTTGCCGACCTGTAATGATTTTGTTCGGAGTATTTCATCATGGAAATGGCCCGCCCTCTTGTCGCGATTATCCGCTCTGTCTGCCAGACCTTTTCGCTCTTTCTGATCGTCACATCCGCTTGTCTTCTGGTGATCGGTTCCGCCCTTGCCTTTGCCGGGGTGCTGCCGTGGGTGGAGTTGTCACTGGGCGTCAATGGCGTACCGGTGGACCAGGCGGGCATGTACGCGCAGCTGACTTTGACCGCCTTGCTTCTGGTGTTGTGCTTTTTTGTCCCCACCAACAACCGCATCATGCGGCTGGAGGCAGCGCATCACCGCTTTTCGATGCGCATGGAAGACGTGACCCGGGCCTATGCGCTGGCCCATGCAGAAGACCGCAAGGGCAGCTTTCAGGCCGCGGCGGAATATGACGCCGTCAAGGAACGCATGGAGTTTCTGCGCGATCATCCGGATCTGAGCAGTCTGGAGCCCGATCTTCTGGAAGTGGCCGCCCAGATGAGCCAGATCAGCCAGAACCTCGCGCAGGCCTATTCCGACGAGAAGGTAGACCGCGCCCGTGAATTCCTTGTGCAGCGGCAGCAGGAGGTCGCGCTGTTTCAGGAGCGGCTCGACCATGCCAAGGCGTTGAACTACGACATCCGTCAGTGGCTGAACCGGGTGGAGATGGACGAAGCCGTGGCGCAGTCCCAGCTGGACCGGCTGGTCGGTGAGTTGGATGAAGTATTGCCCGAAGCCCGAAAGCAGGCAGAGGGCACCGCCGGACGCGTTGTGCGTCTGAGCAAAGTCGCCGCTGAGTAGCCCGCGCTTTACCCTTTGACGCCGCAGGATGGCTGGGGCATGAAAGCCGAATGGCTAAATCCCCCTCCTTTTCCTGTTCCGCCTGCGGCAATGTCACCACCAAATGGGCCGGGCGCTGCGAAGCCTGCGGCGAGTGGAACACCATTTCAGAAGATGCCGGAATTTCCAAAGGCCCGGCCAAATCGCTGGGCGGCAAGCGCGGTGCGTCGATTGTCCTGACCGATCTTGCGACCGAAGAGGCCCCGCCGCCCCGCACCAAAGCGGGGATCGAGGAATTGGACCGTGTTCTGGGCGGGGGGCTGGTGCCAGCCTCCGCGATCCTCGTGGCCGGCGATCCGGGTATCGGCAAATCCACCCTGCTCTTGCAGGCCGCGGCGCAATTTGCCCGCTCGGGCCTCAAGACCATCTATGTCTCCGGCGAGGAAGCCGCAGCACAGGTGCGCATGCGCGCGCAACGCCTCGGGCTGGCGGATGCCCCGGTGAAACTGGCCGCCGAAACCAACCTCCGCGATATTCTGACCACGCTGGAGACGGAAAAACCGCAGCTGGCCATCATCGATTCCATCCAGACCATGTGGGCCGACAATGTGGAAAGCGCGCCCGGCTCGGTCAGCCAGGTCCGTGCCGCCGCCCATGAGTTGACCAGTTTTGCCAAGCGCAAGGGGATCAGCGTGATCCTCGTGGGCCATGTGACCAAGGAAGGCCAGATCGCAGGCCCCCGCGTGGTCGAGCATATGGTCGATACCGTGCTCTACTTCGAGGGCGAGCGCGGCCACCAGTTCCGCATCCTGCGCGCGGTGAAAAACCGATTTGGCCCGGCAGATGAGATCGGCGTCTTCGAGATGACCGGCCAGGGGCTGTCCGAAGTCGCCAACCCCTCCGCGCTCTTTCTGTCCGAACGAGGGGAACCCTCGCCCGGATCTGTCGTGTTTGCCGGGGTTGAAGGCACGCGCCCCGTGCTGGTGGAATTTCAGGCCCTTGTCGCCCCCTCCCCCCATGCACAGGCGCGCCGCACGGTTGTGGGCTGGGACGGCGGGCGTCTGGCGATGATCCTCGCCGTGCTGGAGGCGCGCTGTGGCATCCCGTTTGCAGGCCTCGACGTCTATCTCAATGTCGCGGGCGGCATGAAGGTCTCCGAGCCTGCCGCCGATCTCGCCGTGGCCGCCGCCCTTCTGAGCGCCCGGGAAGACGCGGCATTGCCCGCCGACACGGTGGTTTTTGGCGAAATCAGCCTCTCCGGCGCGCTGCGTCCCGCCACTCAGACCGAAAACAGGTTGAAAGAGGCGCAAAAACTTGGTTTCACCGCTGCAATTGCCCCCGGGGGCGGCAAAGCTGTTGGTGTCAGCGGGATTTCCCTGAACACGATGAGCGACCTGACCGGCTTTGTGGGCGAAATATTTGGCGCAGGCTGAGAGCCAAAAACGGAGAGGCGTTGAGCACTATGGAAGGTTTTACCATCATTGACGGCGTTGTGGCGCTGGTCATCATCGTCTCGGCGCTTCTGGCCTATGGGCGCGGTCTCGTGCGCGAGGTCATGGCAATTGTCGGCTGGATCGCCGCTGCTGTGCTGGGATTTCTCTTTGCGCCGCAGGTGGAACCGCTGGTGCGCGAAATCCCCGTTGTCGGTGAATTCCTCGCAGACAGCTGCGAGCTGTCGATCATCGGCGCCTTCGCCCTCGTCTTTGCCGTGGCGCTGATCGTGGTCTCGCTCTTTACCCCGCTCTTTGCCTCCGTGGTACAGCGGTCGGCGCTGGGTGGCATCGATCAGGGGTTTGGTTTTGTCTTTGGGGTGGCGCGGGGCGTGTTGCTCGTGGCCATCGCCTTCTTTGTCTATGAGACCGTGGTCACAGGCGAAACCTACACCGTCGTTGATGAAAGCCGTTCTGCCGTGGTTTTTGCGCAGGTCTCCGACCGCATCCAGAACTCAGAGCCTGAGCAGGCGCTTGGCTGGATCACCCAGCAATATGAAACGCTGGTCGGCAACTGCGGCGCCTGATTTTTCCGCGGAGAGCCGCAGGTTTCCCGCAAGACGTGTTGCCACCGTTGCCGCGAGGCGACAATTCCGCGTGAGATCATGATAGTTTCGTGACAGCGGCCGCCTGACGCCCTACATACGGGGCGACGCCTCTTACCGGATTCGGAGCTGCCCCGTTGTCCAAGATCATGCCTCCCGCACATCCTTTTGACACCTCCTTTCTGCGCGACGCGGATGAGGACGACAAGCTCAAGGAGGAATGCGGGGTTTTCGGGGTCATCGGCGTTGGGGATGCCGCGAATTTCGTGGCCCTCGGCCTGCACGCCCTGCAGCATCGCGGGCAGGAGGCCGGCGGCATCGTCAGCCATCACCCGGAACACGGCTTCCAATCCGCCCGGCGCTTTGGCTACGTGCGCGACAATTTCACCTCGCAGAAGGTGATGGAGACCCTGCCCGGCCCGCTGGCCATCGGCCATGTGCGCTATTCCACCACCGGCTCCAAAGGCCAGACGGCGATCCGCGACGTGCAACCCTTCTTTGGCGAATTTGCCATGGGCGGGGCGGCGATTGCGCACAACGGCAACATCACCAATGCCAACGCCCTGCGGCGTGAGCTGATCGAGCGCGGCTCGATCTTCCAGTCGTCTTCAGACAGTGAATGCATTATCCACCTGATGGCGCGAAGCTTGCAACGCACCATCCCCGAACGCATGGAAGACGCGCTGCGCCGGGTCGAAGGCGCCTTCTCCGTGGTCGCCATGACCCGCACCAAACTGATTGGCGTGCGCGACCCGCTGGGCGTGCGCCCGCTGGTGCTGGGCAAGGTCGGCGATGGCTGGGCGCTCAGTTCCGAGACCTGCGCGCTGGACATCATCGGCGGCGAATTCATCCGCGAGATCGAGCCGGGCGAGATGGTGGTGATCACCGCCAACGGCGTGGAATCGCACTTCCCCTTCCGTCCGCAAAAACCACGCTTCTGCATCTTTGAACATGTGTATTTCAGCCGTCCTGACAGCATCCTCGGGGGCCGCTCCGTCTATGAAACGCGCGAGGCCATCGGGCGCGAGCTGGCCAAAGAATCCCCCGTCGAGGCGGATCTGGTCTGCCCCGTACCGGACAGCGGCACCCCGGCGGCCATCGGCTATTCGCTGGCCTCGGGCATCCCCTACGCCATGGGCATCATCCGCAACCAATACATGGGCCGCACCTTCATCGAGCCCACCGAGCAGATCCGCAACATGGGCGTACGGCTGAAGCTCAACGTCAATCGCGCGCTGATCAAGGGCAAGCGGGTCATTCTGGTGGACGACAGCGTGGTGCGCGGCACCACCAGCCGCAAGATCAAGGAGATGATCCTGGATGCAGGCGCTAAGGAAGTGCATTTCCGCATCGCATCGCCCCCCACCGCCTGGCCGTGTTTCTACGGGGTCGATACGCCC
Organism: uncultured Roseobacter sp.; assembly: GCF_947492555.1. Lineage (GTDB taxonomy): Bacteria > Pseudomonadota > Alphaproteobacteria > Rhodobacterales > Rhodobacteraceae > Roseobacter. The sequence continues at coordinate 521,307 of NZ_CANLNE010000003.1, read as the reverse complement.
CAGCGCGAAAAACTGCTGGCCGCGACCATGTCCGAAGAGGAAATGCGCGACCATCTGCAGGTGGACAGCCTCAAGTTCATCTCGCTGGATGGTCTCTACCGCGCCGTGGGCGAAGCGGATGGGCGCAACTGCATGCAGCCACAGTACTGTGACGCCTGTTTCTCCGGTGAATACCCCGTCGAGCCCGCCGACCAGATCGAAAGCGGCTTCGAGATGAAAGCGGCGGAGTGAGCCCGTCGCGCAGCCGCATCGCGACGCCGCTGATGGGTGCGGCGGGCGAACACTACGTGATGTCCTGCCTGTTACGGCGCGGCTATATCGCAGCGCTCGCACCGGAAGGAGCGCCAAATCTCGACATCGTCGTCTCAACCGAAGATGGCCGCTTCCAAACCGGCATTCAGGTGAAAACAAGACGAGGTCACGGCGCAGATCGCGGCTGGCACATGAGTGCCAAGCATGAGAACATCGTCAGCCCAACACTTTACTACTGCTTCGTCGACTTCGTCTCCACCAGCGCAAAGGCCTGCAAGGTCTGGATTGTCCCCAGTGGGACCGTCGCTGACGCGGTGCGTCTTTCGCACGCGACATGGCTTGCAACGCCAGGCGCGAAAGGCCAGCAACGCAAAGACAGCACCATGCGCCGCTTTCTGCCGGACTACGAGAGAGTGTTCGGCGCTGACCAAAATCCCTATCCGGACGGCTGGCTTGATCCGTTCATTGAGAACTGGGGACAATTGGCGGACACCCACTAGTCACTTGACCTTTCCGGCCACAAGCCACACACCGGCGCCATGACAAAAACAGCCCTTATCACCGGCGCGTCCCGTGGCCTTGGTGCCGCCCTCGCCGAAGCCCTCTGCCCAACCCATCACATCATCGCCGTGGCCAAAACCACCGGTGCACTGGAAGAGCTGGACGACCGGATCAGCGCCAAGGGCGGCAGCGCCACGCTGGCCCCGATGGATGTCACCAATGCCGACGCCATGGCGACGCTCTGCCGGGGCATCTTCGACCGCTGGGGCAGCCTGGATCTATGGCTGCACACCGCCATCCACGCGGCCCCTTTGGCACCCGCTGATCATATTGATGCCGAGGATTTCGCCAAATCCACCGCCTGCAATGTCACCGCCACCGCCACGCTGATCAGCTATGTTGCCCCTCTGCTGGGCCAAAACGGGCAGGCGGCATTCTTCGATGATCCAAACGCAGGCGCAAAATTCTTCGGCAGCTACGGCGCCACCAAATCCGCGCAAATCACCCTCGCCAAAAGCTGGCAGGCCGAAACCATCAAAACCGGCCCCAGGGTTCACATCCTGACACCGGAACCGATGCCTACGGCCACCCGCGCCCGCTTCTTTCCGGGCGAAGACCGCGCGCCTCTGAACGATCCCGCCGGGCAGGCGAAACGACTTCTGGCAGAGATACAGGTTTCATCGGCACTATAAATATGCCCGCCGGAGGCACCCACCCTTGCCGCCTGCACACCCCTCGCCTATCAAGGCGCAAAGGGACCCATTCATGCGCATTCTCATCACAAATGACGACGGTATCAACGCCCCCGGTTTAGAGGTGCTTCACGCCATTGCGACCGAACTTGCCGGCGACGGCGGCGAGGTCTGGACGGTCGCCCCCGCCTTTGAGCAATCGGGCGTTGGCCATTGCATCAGCTACACCCATCCGATGATGATCAGCGAATTTGGCCCACGCCGCTTTGCCGCCGAAGGCTCACCCGCCGATTGCGTGCTTGCCGGTTTGCATGACGTGATGAAAGACACGCCCCCCGATCTGGTGCTGTCTGGCGTGAACCGGGGCAACAACTCCGCCGAAAACACGCTCTATTCCGGGACCATTGGCGGTGCAATGGAGGCGGCCTTGCAAGGCCTTCCGGCGATTGCCCTGTCGCAATACTACGGACCCGGCAACGCCAAGACGGACAACCCTTTCGAGGCGGCAGCGCAGCATGGTGCCGAGGTGGTCCGGCGTATTCTGGCCCGCACGCCAGAAGAAAACGGCGGCTACCGGCTTTTCTACAACGTGAATTTCCCGCCGGTGACCGGCGCGGACGTCAAGGGCATCCGGCTTTCCACCCAAGGCATGCGCCCGGGCACGGGGTTTTCAACCGAGCCGCATCTCTCTCCCTCAGGCCGCCGCTTCCTCTGGATCAGGGGCGGCAATCAGCAGATCGCCACAGCCCCCGGTTCGGACGCTGCCGACAACCTCGATGGCTACGTCTCCGTGACACCAATGCGCGCGGATCTCACGGCCCACGACATGATGGATCAGCTCTCGGGCATCGCCACATGAGCGAGGACGCGGAACGCAAAATGCAGTTTCTCTACGCCCTCCGCTCCAAGGGGGTGACAGACAAACGCGTGCTTTCCGCAATGGAGGCGATTGATCGCGGACCCTTCATCCGGGGCATCTTTTCGGGGCGCGCCTATGAGGACATGCCACTGCCCATCGCCTGTGGCCAGACCATCAGCCAGCCCTCGGTTGTAGGATTGATGACGCAGGCACTGCACGTCAGCCCACGCGACAAAGTGCTCGAGGTTGGCACGGGCTCGGGCTACCAGGCCGCCATCCTCAGCAAACTGGCCCGGCGCGTCTACACCATCGACAGGCACAGCCGCCTGGTGCGCGAGGCCCGCGACCTTTTTGACGACATGGGGCTCACCAACATCACCGCGATCACCGCGGACGGCAGTTTCGGCATTCCCGATCAGGCCCCTTTTGACCGGATCATCGTGACCGCAGCGGCCGAGGACCCGCCCGGCACCCTGATGGAGCAGCTCAAGGTCGGCGGCATCATGGTGGTGCCGGTCGGACAATCCGATGCCGTGCAGCACCTCATCATCGTGCGCAAGACGGCGGAAGGCATTGATTACGAAGAATTGCGTCAGGTTCGCTTCGTGCCTTTACTCGAAGGCTTGGGAAAGGACGCATAAGCTGCTATAAAGGGGTATAAAGTGTTGGACCAACCAATGCGTGGCCGTGGCCCGATTGAGGACAAGCAGATGACCCTTAGGATTTCGCGCAGCCGAGCGCGCCTTTCGCTGATGACCGTAACGTCACTGGTGGCACTGACCGCCTGTACCGATCCGCTGGACTTCGATCTGCGGGGCGGGCTTGGGGGCTTCAGTACCGCAAGCGCCGCAACCGGCGCCGCAACGGCCGAGCGACCACAGCCCGATGACCGGGGCGTTATCTCTTACCCGAACTATCAAGTGGCCGTGGCCGAACGCGGCGACACAATCCAGAGCATCGCATCGCGACTGGGTGTCAGCACGCCTGAGCTGGCGCGTTTCAACGGGATCGAGGCCGATGTGCCGCTGCGAAAGGGCGAGGTGATTGCCTTGCCGAAACGCGTGGCTGAACCCTCTCCCGCAACGGGCGCCGTGGGAACCGGCCCGATCCAGTCCGGCAGTGTTGATATCGGTACGCTGGCCGGCGACGCGATCAACCGGACGCCAGAAGGTCAGGGCGTGCAAACGGCTGCCCTTCCCCCCGCAACAGCGGCAGCAACGCCAAAACCACAAACCGGTGATGAACCCACGCGTCACAAGGTTGAACGTGGCGAAACCGCCTATACCATCGCGCGCCTCTACCAGGTACCGGTCAAATCGCTGGCTGAATGGAACGGGCTGGGCTCAGATTTTGCCATTCGTGAGGGGCAGTACCTCCTGATCCCGGTTGCAAAGCAGGCGGCCCCGGTTGCCGCCACTGTCACCAAGCCCGGCGCAGGCTCTCCCACGCCGACCCCGCCCAGTGCTGTGAAGCCTTTGCCCGAGGCCGAGCCTCAGAAGACTGTCGCGGCCCCACCGCCGGTGGATGTGGGCGAACAGACCCAAACCTCTTCGGACGCGCGTATGGTGTTCCCCGTTACCGGTTCGATCATCCGCGAATACGCCAAGGGCAAGAACGAAGGCATCAACATCAAGGCCGACGCCGGCGCCCCCGTCAACGCGGCGGATGCAGGTACGGTGGCTGCGATCACGAAAAGCGCCGATGGCATTCCTATCATTGTTGTCCGGCACGACCCTGAGTTGCTGACCGTCTATGCAAATGTGACAGATGTTTCCGTGGAAAAAGGCACCAAGGTCAAACGCGGTCAGCCCATTGCAAAACTGCGCAGCGGCAGCGATGCCTATGTGCATTTTGAGGTGCGCAAAGGCTTCGACAGTGTCGATCCGATGCCCTACCTGCAGTGATAGGCGCGTCGGTCAAATCAATCTAAAAGTGTTAACGCACTGAAATAACCCGGGAAATGCCCTGATCCTGCCCCAATGCCGGATCACGGGCCATTCTGCTGCCGCGTTTCACCGTCAGAAACAATCCAACAGGTTTTCAACCATTGGACGGCACCTATGGCGGTTTTCTACGCCTATACATTCGCCATTTTTGGCACACAGTCATCAACCACTGGTGGCGCGGCGATTGACTATCGCTTCGCCCCCAGCGGCGTCTGGCGCTATACCGGCACCGACACCTATTTCGTTGTCGAGGAAAACGACGGGGCCACCCAATTCAATGGCGATCCGACAAATGAAGAAGTCTCGGCGCAGGAACAGATTGGCGGTACCTGGGAGCAAACAACCGATATCGGCGGCACACAGACCCAGCTGATCTGGGACTATACGTTCGAAGTGACCGACGGTACCGATACGTGGCGGGTCGCTGTCATCGACGTCGATCTGAACAATGACGATTCCATCCAGGCAGGTGCGGAAAACGGATACTTCCTGGTCTTTCCCGACGGCATGCCCCCGGCAGACACCGACCTGAACGTCCTTGGCATCGTCGAGAATGACAATAGCACGCCGCATCTGGGTCTCGGGGCTACCGTTGTATGTTTTGCGGCGGGAACGCTGATCGAAACACCATTCGGGCCGCGGGCTGTAGAGACGTTGAAGGCAGATGACATGGTGTTGACACGGGATGCCGGCGCACAGCCCCTGCGATGGGCGGGCGCGACCATGGTGCCCGCAGTGGGCGATCTTGCGCCCATCGTCATTTCAGCAGGCGTTTTAGGAAACGATCGCGATCTGATTGTCTCGCCACAACATGCCTTGCTGCTGGAAGACTGGCGGGCGGAACTGCTGTATGGCGCGCCGGATGTTCTGGTACGCGCTGTCGACCTTCTGGGACACGAAGGCGTTTACAGACGCCCCGGGGGTATCGTGACGTACTGTCACATCCTCTTTGATGCGCATCATCTGGTGCAGGCCTCGGGATTGTGGTCGGAAAGCCTCTATCCCGGCGACATGACGCTGCAGACCGTGAACCCTGCGGCGCGGATGGAAATCGAAACACTCTTCCCGGACCTGCAGTCCTTTGGACCCAAGGCCGCGCGCTGCTTGCGCCGTTTCGAGGCTGCGTGTCTTCTCTCATGACCCATTCCTTGAGAAAAAACGCACAAACGGTCACGGCATCGTTTTTTCTCGGCAACAAGGACAGAGGATTCTGCAAATCGCTTTGCATCACTTTGCAACGCAACCGAACGGCAATGAGATGCTCTGGACGCCGCGCCAAGGTTGTTCGCCTAGTCCAGCCCGTTAATCAGCCAGCACCACACCCCGCCTGCCCGCCAAATCAGTAAAATACTGCCAGGCGACGCGGCCCGAGCGCGCACCACGTGTGGCCTGCCATTCAACGGCTTCCGCACGCAGATCAGCATCCGAGATTTCGACACCATAGGCATCGCAATAGCCGCGGATCATTTCCAGATACTGGTCCTGGTCACAGGGATGAAAGCCCAGCCACAGCCCGAAACGATCTGACAGCGATACCTTTTCCTCGACCGCTTCAGAGGGGTTGATCGCACTGCCGCGTTCATTCTCGATCATGTCGCGTGGCATCAGGTGACGCCGGTTCGATGTCGCGTAGAGCACCACATTCTCCGGTCGCCCTTCGATACCGCCGTCAAGCACCGCTTTCAGGCTCTTATAGTGTGCATCATCATGGCCAAAGGACAGATCGTCGCAAAACAGGATAAAGCGATAGGGCGCATCGCGCAGAAGGTTCAGCAGGCGACCAACCGAGGGCAGATCTTCGCGTTGCAATTCGACGATGCGCAAAGCCTCATGTTGCGCGTGAACTTTTCCGTGTATTGCCTTCACAAGGCTTGATTTTCCCATACCCCGCGCGCCCCATAGCAGCGCGTTGTTCGCTGGCAAACCGCGAGCAAATTGTTCGGTGTTCTTCAGCAAGGTATCCCGTGATCGATCCACCCCAACCAGCAACGGCAAGTCCACCCGCGCGACACGCTGCACCGGTTCCAGACGATCCGGCTCCACGTGCCAGACAAAAGCTGATGCTACGGAAAAATCAGGCGCGGGTTGCGGCGCTGGCGCCATGCGCTCCAATGCCGCCGCGATGCGGTCCATCGGATCGTCGATCACTTCAGCTGGTCCTCGGCGATGTCATCTGCTTCTTCATCGTCATCCTCGAACCAGACACCTTCCTCGCGCAGCTTCGCTTCGCGCTTGGTCTCCACCCGCCGGACAAGGAAAATAGACACCTCGTAGAGCCCGTAGACCACTGTGAAGAGAATGCCCTGCGTGATGACATCGGGCGGCGTGACCAGGGCAGCCAGCACGAGAATGGCCACGACAGCATATTTCCGGACATTGCCAAGCCCCTCGGCGTTCACCAACCCGGCCTTTCCCATCAGGGTCAGAAGCACCGGCAGTTGAAAGCAAAGCCCAAAGGCCATGATGAATTTCAGCGTGATATCAAGGGATTCGTTCACCTTCCCGAAGAAGGTAATGCGAATACCCTCCTGCGCAGCGCCTGCGACAACCGGGACCTGATCCGCGCCAGTGACAGACCCCATAAGGTCCGCGATGATCGAGGGCACATCCGCAAAGCCAAGGAAAAAGGCCATGGCCAGCGGTGTGACAACGAAATGCGCAAAGGATGCGCCCAACAGGAACATGACGGGCGATGCGATCAGGAAGGGCAAAAACGCGTTCTTTTCCGTTTTGTAGAGGCCCGGCGCTACAAAGCGCCAGAGCTGAAACCCGATCACCGGGAAGGCCAGCGCAAAGCCAAAGACCATTGAGATGCGGAACAGGGTGAAGAGGTATTCCTGCGGCGAGGTGTACTGCATGGTGGGCGACGGATCGCCCAATTCGCGCAGAGTTTCCTCGATGGGGCCGAGCAGGAACTGCAGAATCGGCTCGGCCACCGTGAAGACCAGCACGATGCCGATCAGGAAGGCGATCACAGAGCGGATCAGCCGTGTGCGCAACTCCGCCAGATGCTCGATCAGCGGGGCGGCGCTTTCGTCAATGTCGTCAGATGCGCTCATGTATCACTCTTTGCAGGTGGCTCGGCATCGCGCGCGGCCTCAAGCTCGGCGGCCCTGGCCTGCGCCTCCTGCGCTTCTTTCATCTTCCGGTCGGCAGCGGCACGCGCCGTGGCGGCCTGAATTTTCTTGGTGTCTTCCGCCCGTTGCGCCGCCAGCTTGCCGGTTTCGCTGTCAGGATCGAACTTGCCCAGATCGGCAGCGGCGCTTTTCACGCCATCCATCGCGGAATTGATCGGGTTCGTTGCCGTTTTCAGCCCCTTGGCCACGTCCTTCATACCGGTCTCATCGGCGGCATCATTCATGGCCCGGCTGAACTCGCGCGCCATGCCCTTGGCCTTGCCCACGGCCTGCCCCAGCTTGCGGAACAGAACCGGCAAATCCTTGGGACCCACAACAATGAGCGCGACGATGCCGATGACCAGCATCTCCGTCCAGCCGATGTCGAGCATTGTTTAGACCTTGTCTTTTTCCGTCTCGGGGGTGACGTCCTTGGCCTCTTCGGCCTTGGCAATTTCATCCTGACCTTCGCTGATGCCTTTCTTGAACGAAGTGATGCCCTTGCCCACTTCGCCCATGAGGCTCGAGATTTTACCGCGGCCAAAGAGCACAAGCACCACCACGGCAATCAACAGCAGGCCCGGCAGACCAATATTGTTCAACATGTCATTTCTCCCATATCGTGCGAATCCCGACAGCAGGGACCCGCTCAAGTCGCTTATAGAACTACGGAAATCCTGCAGATCCCGAAAGCGCTGATGCGTCCAAACGGCCTCGGACACCCGTCACTTATTCAAGAAATCACGGCCTCTGGACATCAACTGACAGGTTTATGTCAGTTGATGTCTGCCATGTCCACGTCGAACGCAAGATACAGAAAGGATACGTTCATGCGCAGACTCACGCGTCTTACCCCCTTTGTACCATTTGCGGCAGCGGATACTGCCAGGGGCGGCACGGCACAGATGCCGGTTGCCGAAATTGTGACCTACACCGTCAGGGATGGCATCGAAACCGAAGACCTGTTGCAGGCGGCGCGCAAGACCGAAGCCTTCCTGCGCGACACCGGTGCCGTCCTGTCCCGTCAATTGTCGCGGGATGAAAATGGCCTCTGGACCGACTACATCCTCTGGACGTCGCTTGAAGCGGCCAAGGCTACCGAAGCGCAGGCAATGGAACGCCCTGAATTCGCTGCGTTCTTTGCTATGATGGCGGAGGGATCAGCGCAGTTGCGCCATGCGCCGGTTCTGATGCAGATGGACTAGACGGCGGGTCGGTGGCAGGGTCGGCCCATGCGTCGCACTGACCGCCTTTTTGACATCATCCAGATCCTGCGCGACGGGAAACTGCACCGCGCGCAGGACATCGCGGAGACCCTGGAAGTCTCGACCCGCACGATTTACCGCGACATGGACACGCTCGTGGCCTCTGGCGTGCCGGTGGAGGGTGAACGTGGCGTGGGCTACATGATCACCGAAGCGATCAGCCTGCCGCCGCTGAACCTGACCGTGGCGGAGCTGGAGGCGTTGAACCTCGGCATGGCGATTGTGGCGGAAGCCGCTGACCCTGATCTGAAAGCTGCCGCCCTGAGCTTGGCGGACAAGGTCGATGCGGTGTTACCCACGAAGACCATCGCCGACGCGGATCAATGGAAATTTGCGGTCTACCCTTTCGCGGATGCCGCACGCGGGTTCGCCCATATGCCGACACTGCGCGCGGCGATCCGGGCGAAACAGAAACTGCGCCTGACCTATACCTCCAAGGAGGCGCGGGTGACCACGCGTACGATCCGCCCCCTGCATATGGAGTATTGGGGACGGATCTGGACGCTCACATCATGGTGCGAATTGCGCAATGATTTCCGCGTGTTCCGGGTCGATCTGATCCAGACAGCAGACGCGCTTCCCGAGCTTTTTGTCGACGAGCCCGGAAAGACGCTTGCCGACTACGTGCCCTGAGGCATCGCAGATCGGTCACCGCGCAAGGAACGCGGGATGGTAACGCTCTGCGCTCAGCAGCCCGCCGCGTTGTTGCCGGCGAGGCCGCCCGCGACCGCACCACCGGCGGTCAGGATATCTCTGCCGGATCCGCCACCCAGCTGATTGCCAACAGCAGCCCCGGCCAGTGCACCGGCGACACCGGCGCCGGTGCATCCGACCTGCCGTTGTTGTTGCGGGGTTGTTGCACAGGCCTGCAGCACTGCCATCACACCCAAAGCGCTGAGAATACCGAATTTTTTCATCGTACTGGTCCTTTTTCAAACATTGGGTCGCCCGCGACATGCAGCGCGCCCGTGAAGGGATAACGCATAAAGTCCGAAAATAGTCCAAACTATCGAAAAAAATTACTGGCTTTGAGCGCGCAGCCGCCAATCGGTTTGCGGCGGCAAAAAGGCCTCCACGCTGGCTTGCGCGATCACAATCGGGTCATCCGTGTCCGTGCCGACGTTCAGCCCGCCCTTGACCACGCGCACCTCTGCGCGGCCCCGCGGCAGGGTAGACACGAGGGCGTCCACATCAACGGCCTCGGGGTCTTGCACCCCGACGGTGACCTGAACCCGCATCTGATCGTGCCCCAATCCAACGACGCCAAAGATCGGCAGCGACGAATGGCGAAACGCATCCTCGATCGCGCGTTTGGCCGCCTTGGTGTAATCCTGCCCATGCAGGTCGTTGCCCATGCCCATTTCAATGATCAGACGTTGCTCAGCCATCGGCCCGCTCCATGTCAAAGCCAACGGTCAGCGCCACATTGGCCATGATCGTCGGGTTGCCCTCGCCCTCGGGGCGCGAAATATCCAGCCCGCCGTGCTGCACATGCACCTGCGCATCGCCGTAGGGAAAAACCTTGAGCACTTCCGCCACATCGACGGCATCGGGGTTCTGGACGCCGATGTCGACGCGGATTTGCATATCCGTTTTCTCAAATCCGAACAGCTCGGCCAGGTTGATCGAATTATGCCACAAGGCGTCCTTCACCCCACGCACCGCCGCCTGCGTATAGTCGCCCCGCCGCAGCGAGGTGCCCATGCCGAATTCCACCAGCAGTCTTGTCATCGCCATTCTCCTCTGCGCCCCTCAGGCATCGAATACAAAGCATCTGTCGCGCCGGATCGTCAGCCACATGACGGTCCCCGGCTGCGGCAGGAACACATTGGGCACCGTCGCGCGCAGGACAGAGCCATCATAATCCATCGCAAATTCCACGAGGCTTTCGTTGCCCATGAACCGCGCCCGCTGCACAACCCCGCGCGCCGCCGTGCCGTCCGTCGCGGTGGGTTTGGGCCCCTGCCCGTTCCGGTCGAAATCAATGCGCAGGTGTTGCGGCCTGAAAACGATGTGCACATCCGTGCCATCCGGCACGCCGGGCGCCAGAAACTGACCGAAGGGTGTTTCCGCCAAGGCGCCGCTCACCGTGGCCCGCAGCACATTGGCATCCGAAAAGAACGCTACGGCGGCGCGGTCCACCGGTCGGGTATAGACGTTATAAGGCGCGCCCTGCTGCACAATCCTGCCGTCGCGCATCAGAGCGATTTCATCGGCCATGCGCATGGCCTCTTCGGGCTCGTGGGTGACCAGCAGGACGGCGGTGTTCTCCTCCTTGAGGATGGTCAGGGTCTCGTCCCGAATGCCGTCGCGCAGGCGATTGTCGAGGCCGGAGAAAGGCTCGTCCATCAGCATGATCTTGGGCTTCGGTGCCAGCGCGCGGGCCAGCGCAACGCGCTGCTGTTCCCCGCCTGACAGCTGATGCGGAAAGCCATCAATGAAGCGCATCAGGTCCACCCGCTCCAGCAGCTCCTCTACCCGCGCGCGTTTCTGGACTTTGGTGGCCCCCTTCAGGCCAAAGGCCACATTGTCGGCCACGCTGAGATGCGGGAAGAGGGCGAAGTCCTGAAACATCAGGCCGATCTCGCGCCTTTCCGGCGGCAGGCGGAAAATCGTGTCACAGACCAGCTGGCCGTCCACGTAAATCTCGCCGCTGTCCTGCATTTCCACACCCGCGATCATCCGCAGGGTCGTGGATTTACCGCAACCCGAGGGCCCCAGCAGGCAGGTCACCTGCCCCGGCTGAATGGCAATGCTGACGTTATCAACCACGGCGCGCCCGTCAAAGACGCGGCGCAGGTTCCTGATTTCCAGCCGTGCAGGGGGAGTGGTCACGTGGCGGTCCAAATCCGATAGAATTCATCGGATAACGAGCTATCAGCCCTTTGGCGTGCCCGCAAGCACTGCAGCCGCGCGCGCGCCTCCGTGGTGCAGGCAGATCGTCCCGCCCGAGATTCAACCGGTGCGGCCAAGCCCTGCCTCAGCCCAGTTCAAAGGATGCCTGCGCGCGGTCCACGCCATTGACCTGAACCGTAATCAGATGTGTGCCGGGGTGCAGCGTAAATGTCGTCGCGTTGCCTTTCAGCTTGTGAACCTTGCGCACCTCGAAGGGTTTTGCCGGTGTGCTCTGGCCCTGTTTCAGCTTGAAAACTTTTGCCGCCTGTTTGCCGCCCGGACGGGCAAAGGTGATCCTGTAATCCACAAGGAGCGGCAGATCGACTTCCGCCGCGACACGGCAGGAAAAGCACAAGGCCTCCCCCATTGCGACCTGCGGCGTTTCGATATCAAGGGCGACAGAGACCGGCACGTCCCCGTCAAACCCCAGAGCAGTCATCGCTCCCGGATGCCCCTGCTTGATCAGGGTGCGCAGGGCGTGACGGGTCATCCAATCCAACTCTTTGGGTGTCTGGATCGCTTTTGCCTGCCACGCCGACAGCCTGCCGAGCACCAGATCGTCATGGGTTTTGGAGAGGTCATTGAGATGGTTCGCGACAGAGCGTGTCACATAGCGCGTGGGATCCCCCTGCAGCCGGTCGAGCAGCGGCAGGGTCTGATCCGGTGTCAGCGTCACGGCCTTGGCCCAGGGCAGTTTCGGACGGGTACCTTCGCTCACCAATCGCCGGACATGGTAGTTCTGATCCACGGCCCATGTTTCCAGATCAGCGAGCGTTGCCTCCGTCCAGCGGTTGAGGAAAGGGCGGATGTAGAATTCCATCGAGAACCGCTGTGTGGCCCGGTAGAGCAGGTCCATCGCCCGGTCCCGATGATCCTCCAGCCCGTGCCGTACGGCCAGAATGCCCGGCACCGCGTGAATGAACTGACCAAAGTCGTCGTCTTTGAGGCCAGGGTCCAATGGCGCGGGCATCGCGGCTTCCAGCTGCTCGGCCATGGTCGGAAAGTCATCGGCCAACTGCGTCTCGATGCAATCGGCGAGCCACTCCAGTCGCGCCATCAATTCACGGTCGGGAAATCCTGCCAGCGCCTCCGCCTTGAACCTGTCGGCATCAAAGCCGGGGACAGCACCTGCGTATTCACCAGCCAACTGGCCGACGCTCTCGGCGTTGAAAAGCGCGTCCTTGAGAGAAAACCGTTCCGCCATGGATCAGATCGTGGCGTTGGTGGCGCCGCCATCGCACAGGATGTTCTGGCCAACGATGAACCCTGCGTGCTGCGAACACAGGAAGGCGCAGGTGGCCCCGAATTCCTCTGCGGTGCCGTAGCGTCCGGCGGGGATGGTGGCCGAGCGGCGCGCGCGGGCCTCTTCGATGGTGATACCTTCCCGCTTGGCCACGGGGCCGTCCAGCGCTTCGGCGCGGTCGGTTGCGTGAATACCCGGTAGCAGGTTGTTGATCGTCACCCCGGACCCCGCTACCTGACGGCTTGTGCCCGCCACATAGCCCGTCAGCCCGGTGCGTGCCGCATTGCTGAGGCCCAGTTGCGGGATCGGCGCCTTGACCGATTGCGAGGTGATATTGACCACCCGGCCCCAGCCCCGCTCCATCATGCCGGGCACCAGCGCCTTGATCATCGCGATGGGCGTCAGCATGTTGGCATCCAGCGCCTTGATGAAATCATCCCGATCCCAGTCGTGCCACATGCCGGGCGGTGGGCCGCCAGCGTTGTTCACAAGGATATCAACGCCTTGCGCCGCGTCGAGCACGGCTGCGCGCCCCTCTTCGCTCGTCACGTCCGCAGCCACTGTCTGAACGGACACACCGTGGGCGGCGCGGATTGCGTCGGCCGCAGTTTCCAGCGCATCTGCACCCCGTGCATTCAGGATGAGATCGCAGCCCGCGGCCGCCAAAGCCTGGGCGCATCCAAACCCCAACCCCTTGGAAGAGGCACAGACAACCGCCCGTTTACCATTAATACCCAAATCCATGTCATGCTCCTCCCGTGATTCATCGCATGCGTAGCACCTCGCACGCGGTGGAGACCAGTAAAACACCGGAAAGTTGACCGGTACCTGCCACAATTCTAGGTTAATGCGCTGATGCACCTTGAAGAAAGCGACCGCCGCTGATGTCCCTGATCACCACCAGCCAATCCGTTTCCGTTTTGCGGGCTGCCGATTTACTGGTGATCTCCGGCGCGAACGAAGGGGACGGCCTGAGCTTTGCCGATGATCTGATCATGGATGACATCTATGGGCTACGGTCGGGCGCCGAGCTCGCGCGGCTGGCCTTGTTGCGGGCGCATACCCACGAAATGGTCATCGGCACGGACACTGAATTGGGCACACCGGGCGCCGAGGTGCACCTGGACTGTGCGCTCACTTTGATGTCACAGGATGCTCCGGTGACCGAAGTGCTGATCCTTGTGCAAGTAGGCGCTGATGGGCATGCGGAGGATGTTTTTGCGCTGCCGCTGGCACCGCTGGTCCCCAAGACCGAATACCAACTGGTCGGGATCGACAGGTCCGATGCCGCCCGAAAACTGGCGCAGGTGGCCTGTGTCTCCTTTTCCCGCGGCACGCATATCACCATGGGATCAGGCCGCCAGCGCCCGATCGAAGAGCTGCAGCCGGGTGATCCGGTACTGACCCGCGATGATGGGGTGCAACCGATCCGCTGGGTCGGGCACAGCACGCAACGCGCGGTAGGCGAGTTTGCTCCGATTCGCATAGCGGCAGGCACGCTTAACAACACTCGAAACCTGGTTGTGAGCCCGGACCACAGACTTTTCATCTATCAGCGGACGGATCGGTTGGGTGCTGGGCGTTCGGAATTACTGGTCAAGGCCCGCCATCTGGTCAACGGGCAGAGCGTGACTGTACAACAAGGCGGATTTATCGACTATTTTCAACTGCTGTTTGACACCCACCAGATCATCTACGCCGAAGGTATCGCGGCGGAATCCATGCTTGTGGATGACCGAACGGCGCCCTTGCTGCCACCTGTGCTGGGACAGAATGGTCAGGACGGGCAGCCTCAACGGCACCATGATACGTTGCGGGGGCTCGACGTGCAGAAGGACCTGTTGAACCATCCAGATGCTGCCGAGTTGCTGCGTCGCGCCTCGCTGCGCTGATCACAGGTGGCCTGAAGCCCACCCTACCTGTCCACCGAGAGCGCAGCGCTTGCTGTGCCCGGTCTGCCTCGCTATATGCTCGCTCATGTTGGACACCACCAAAAACCGCCCCGATCTGCCGCCTGAAATCGCGCGCCGCCGCACTTTTGCGATCATCAGTCACCCGGATGCGGGCAAGACCACGCTGACGGAAAAGTTCCTGCTCTTTGGCGGGGCGATCCAGATGGCGGGACAGGTGCGCGCCAAGGGCGAGGCCCGCCGCACCCGCTCTGACTTTATGGCTATGGAAAAAGACAGGGGCATTTCCGTGTCCGCCTCGGCAATGTCGTTTGATTTCAGGGAGTTCCGGTTCAATCTGGTGGACACGCCGGGCCACTCCGATTTCTCTGAAGACACCTATCGCACACTCACGGCAGTGGATGCGGCGGTTATGGTCATCGACGGTGCGAAAGGGGTCGAGAGCCAGACGCAAAAGCTCTTTGAGGTCTGCCGCATGCGTGATCTGCCCATCCTGACCTTCTGTAACAAGATGGACCGGGAAAGCCGTGACGTCTTTGAGATCATTGACGAAATTCAGGAGAACCTCGCTATCGACGTGACGCCGGCCAGCTGGCCCATCGGCGTCGGGCGCGACTTTCTGGGGTGTTACGATATCCTGCGCGACCGTTTGGAATTGATGGACCGGGCGGACCGCAACCGGGTCGCCGAAAGCGTCGAGATCAATGGGCTGGACGACCCGAAACTGGCAGAACATGTACCCGCCGAGCTGCTGGAAAAGCTGCGCGAGGATCTGGAAATGGCGCGCGAATTGCTCCCCCCCCTCGACATGGCCGCGATGCACGAAGGATCGCTCACCCCCATCTGGTTCGGCTCCGCGATCAATTCCTTTGGCGTCAAGGAGTTGATGGAGGGCATCGCCTCCTACGGTCCGCAGCCCCAGATCCAGTCGGCCGAGCCGCGCCAGATCCTGCCCGAAGAGAAAAAAGTGGCCGGATTCGTCTTCAAGGTGCAAGCCAATATGGACCCGAAACACCGCGACCGCGTGGCCTTTGTGCGGCTGGCCTCGGGACATTTTGAGCGGGGCATGAAACTGACCCACGTGCGCTCCAAGAAGCCAATGGCGATCACCAACCCGGTGATGTTTCTAGCCAGTGACCGCGAGCTGGCCGAAGAGGCCTGGGCCGGGGATATCATCGGCATCCCCAACCACGGGCAACTGCGCATCGGCGACACATTGACCGAAGGTGAGGCGATCCGCGTTACCGGCATCCCCTCTTTTGCGCCGGAACTGCTGCAAGGCGTGCGGGCGGGCGATCCGCTGAAAGCCAAACACCTTGAAAAAGCCCTGATGCAATTTGCCGAAGAGGGCGCGGCAAAGGTCTTCAAACCCTCCATCGGGTCGGGCTTTGTCGTCGGTGTTGTTGGACAGTTGCAGTTCGAAGTTCTGGCCAGCCGGATCGAGCTGGAATATGGGCTTCCGGTGCGTTTCGAGGCCTCCCAGTTCACCTCTGCGCGCTGGGTCAGCGGCGACAAGCAAGCCGTTGATAAATTTAGCGAAAGCAACAAGCAACATATCGCGCACGATCATGATGGCGACATTGTGTATCTGACCCGCTTGCAGTGGGATATCGACCGCGTTGCGCGTGACTATCCGGATGTGACATTGACCGCCACCAAGGAAATGATGGCCTGACATCGGGCGCGGCATGCCCCTAGGAAAACCCGGCAGCCGCGGGACGCACAGCGTTCGGTCAAATCCCGTGCCATGACGGGCTGAAATCGGGTGTGACGCTGCGGCATCCCGTCATTTCCCTTAATTCATCAAGACATAGCGCATCTGTTTGACGCTGGAGGCACATGTTGCTATGGACGCACATCATGTCGCGACATCGGTCGCCACTTGGGCCATGCGGGCCGACATGGATGCTGCTGCGGGCCAAGAAAGTGTCCGCCAAAACCGGACACATATGACCAAATTTTCTGACCTGAATCTGAATCCAAAAGTTTTGAAAGCCATTGACGAAGCGGGCTATGAAAGCCCCACCCCCATCCAGGCCGGTGCGATTCCGCCCGCTCTGGAAGGCAAGGACGTCCTCGGCATCGCCCAGACCGGCACCGGCAAGACCGCCAGCTTTACGCTGCCGATGATCACCATGCTGGCGCGGGGTCGTGCGCGGGCGCGCATGCCGCGCAGTCTCGTGCTTTGCCCCACGCGGGAACTGGCAGCACAGGTGGCCGAGAACTTCGACACCTACTCCAAACACCTGAAACTGACCAAGGCGCTGCTCATCGGCGGCGTGTCTTTCAAGGAACAGGACAAGCTGATCGACAAGGGTGTGGATGTGCTGATCGCCACGCCAGGCCGTCTGCTCGACCACTTCGAACGCGGCAAACTGCTGCTCACCGGCGTACAGATCATGGTGGTGGATGAGGCGGACCGGATGCTCGACATGGGGTTCATCCCCGACATCGAACGGATCTTTTCGCTGACCCCTTTCACCCGCCAGACGCTGTTCTTCTCGGCCACCATGGCGCCGGAGATCGAGCGGATCACCAACACCTTCCTCTCCGCGCCCGAGCGGGTCGAGGTGGCGCGTCAAGCCACAACCGGCGAAAACATCGCGCAGGGTGTCGTGATGTTCAAAGGCTCGCGCAAGGACCGCGAACCCTCTGAGAAACGCAAGGTTTTGCGCGCCGTGATCGACGCTGAGGGTGAAAAATGTACCAATGCCATCGTCTTCTGCAATCGAAAAGTCGACGTGGATATCGTTGCTAAGTCACTGAAGAAATACGGGTATGACGCCGCTCCGATCCATGGTGATCTGGACCAGTCACAGCGCACCCGCACCCTTGACGGTTTTCGCGATGGCACGTTGCGGTTCCTCGTGGCCTCCGACGTGGCCGCACGCGGGCTCGATGTGCCGTCGGTGAGCCACGTGTTCAATTTCGATGTGCCCAGCCATGCGGAAGACTACGTGCACCGCATCGGCCGCACGGGCCGCGCGGGGCGGGACGGCAAAGCCGTGATGATCTGCGTGCCGCGCGACGAAAGAAACCTTGCCGATATCGAACGGCTGGTGCAACGGGAGATCCCGCGGATCGACAACCCTCTCCAGAGTGCCGCACCGGTGGAAGACCAGCCCGCCAAGCCAGAGCAGTCAGCTGACGAAAAGCCCAAGCGCAGCCGGTCCCGCAGCCGCAAGAAGGATGAGGCGGACACGGCGCAGCCGGAGAACGCGGCAAAACCCGAGTTTAAATCGGATCCCAAACCAGACGAGCAACCCAAACGCAGCAGGGGCCGGCGCGGTTCAGGCGGTGGCGGTCAAAACGACAAATCCGACCGGGGCGGCAACAAGGTCGTGGGCTTGGGCGATCACACGCCCGAATTCATCGGCCTCAGCTTCAAGGAACGCAGCGCGGGCTGACACGCCCCCGCTTCTTCTGACCTTAAATATCCTCCCCGAAGGGCCGGGACGCCAAAAGCCCCCCGGCCAGACAACTCAGCTCAGACGGCTGACAACAATCGTGACCTCGGGTTTGCGCCCGATCTCGTCAAGTGCTGTCTGACGCACCGTGCGTTTAAGCCCTTCATGTAGCTTGTCATCGTCGCGCAGGGTCTTAGCCCCTGCCCGCGCTAACCATTGCCCCAGATCGGCCTCCAGCACGTCTACCAGCGACGCGCGGCTGCTGCCGGTCTCCGGCAACCCCTTCAGCTCGCACCACGGCTCACCCAAGGGTTCATCCTCGTCATCCAGAATGACGGTCACCACCACATGCCCGTTCAGCGCCATGCGGATCCGGTCGCGCACGACCCCGTCCAGCGCGCCGATCTGCACCGACCCATCCAGATAGGTGCGCCCGGTCTCGATGTAATCCGCGATCTTCGGCTGGTTACCCGATAGATCCACCATCATCCCATTGACGGCCAGAACCCCGGTCATGCCATTGTGCTCCGCCAGCTTCACATGCTCGCGCAGGTGCCGGTGCTCACCGTGCATGGGGATCACGACCTGCGGCTTCACGATGCTCGTCAGCCGTTCCAGATCGGGCCGGTTCGCATGGCCGGAGACGTGATAGCGCCCGGTGCTGTCATCGACCACATCAACCCCCTGCTCGGAGAAGGCATTGATGATCCGGATCACACCTTTTTCATTGCCCGGAATGGTCTTTGAGGAAAAGAGGAACAGATCGCCCTCTTTCATCTCGATCCCCTGATACTTGCCCCGCGCCAGTTGCGCCGAAGCTGCGCGGCGTTCGCCCTGTGACCCCGTCACCAGCAGCATCAGGTTTTCACGCGGGATGGATTTGGCATCTTCCGGCGGCACAACAGGCGGGAAATCGGTGAGCACACCGGTTTCCACTGCCGCCTCCACCATGCGTTTCATCGCCCGCCCCATCAGAACGATCGACCGCCCGGCGCGCTCGCCCGCCTCGGCCAGCGTTTTCACACGCGCGACGTTGGAGGCAAAGGTCGTGGCAACCACCATGCCCTTGGCAGATTGCACCAGTTTGGTAATTTCCGGACCGACACTCGCCTCGGACCGGCCGGGGTCCGGGGAAAAGACATTGGTACTGTCGCAGATCAGCGCCTTCACGCCCCCCTTGCTGACATCTGCCCAGAGCTCCGGGTCAAATGGCTCGCCCACCAGCGGGGTCTCATCCAGCTTGAAGTCACCGGAGTGGATGACCCGCCCGTCCGGGCTGTCGATCACCATAGACGAGCTTTCCGGGATCGAGTGCGAAATCGGCAGGAAACCCACGGAGAACGGCCCCGCCTGCACCTGTTCGGGCCAGGCCGAGACCACCTGGACCGCATCCTCGGGATGCCCGTGTTCTTCCATCTTCCGCGCAGCGATATTGGCGGTGAAGGGGCGCGCATAGATCGGCGCCTTGAGCTGCTCATAGGTATGCGCCACAGCGCCGATGTGGTCTTCATGGGCGTGGGTGATGAACACCGCTTCGATCTGCTCCCGCCGCTCGATCAGCCAGCTGATGTCCGGCAGGATCAGATCGACGCCCGGACTTGTTTCCATGTCGGGAAAGGCCACGCCAAGGTCAACGACAATCAGCCGCTCCTTGCCCGGGCGACCGTATCCGTAGACATAGCAGTTCATGCCAATTTCGCCCGCGCCGCCAAGCGCGAGGTAGATCAATCGTTCATTGCTCATATTATTTAAGCGGCGTCCTTGTTGAATTGGTGGATCACGGTCAGCCCGTGAATTGTCAGATCATCCTCGAAGGCGTCGAAAAGCGCCTCGGACTGCTGGAAAAGCGGGGCCAGCCCCCCCGTTGATATCACGCGCATCTCGCGTTCGCGTTCTGCCTTGATCCGGGCACATATCTCACGCACGAGCCCGACATAACCCCAAAAAACACCTGATTGCATGCAGGTGACCGTATTGGTGCCGATGACCGCCTGCGGCTTGGAAATGTCCACATGCGGCAGGGCGGCGGCGGCTTGGTGCAGCGCCTCGAGGCTGAGATTCACGCCCGGCGCGATGACCCCTCCGATATAGGCCCCATCCCTGTCGACCACATCGAAGGTCGTGGCCGTGCCGAAATCCACCATGATCAGGTCGCCACCGTAAAGATCGTGTCCGGCCACCGTGTTCACCAACCGGTCGGGGCCGACAGCCGTGCCCTGATCCACCCGCACATCCACCGGCAGCAGACAATCCGGTTTCCCCACCACCAAGGGCCGCGTGTTGAAATACCGATCCGCCATGACGCGCAGGTTGAAGACCACCCGCGGCACCGTCGAGGAGATGATCATATCGGTGATCTGCGCCTCGATCCCCTGCAGCTTCATCAGCGTGCTCAGCCAGACGTAATACTGATCCGCCGTGCGCTGCCACTCCGTGGAGGTACGCCAGGACGCCAGAAACTGCTCGCCATCCCAGATCGCAAAAACGGTGTTGGTGTTGCCGCAGTCGATGGCCAGAAGCATGGCACTCCCCCTTCAAAAAAATACATCCGCCGCGGCGATAGCGCGGAGCCCTTTGGGCGTGCGCAGCAGCAGGTTACCATCCGCGTCCACATCCTCAAAGGTGCCGGTGATTTCCTCACGCCCGGTGCGCGCAATGATCGTCTCCCCAAGGCGCGCGGCATGCTCCATCCAGGCGGCGCGGATCGGCGCAAAGCCCAAGGTTGTGAACTGTTGCTCCAACGGCGCATAAGCGCGGGCCAGAGCGTCCAGAAAGGCTTCTGGTGCCACGGTGATCCCCGTCTCACCGCGCAGCGACACTGGTTGCACAGCCCCAGGTTCGACTTCGTCGGCACCGGGGGCCGCGACGAGATTGACGCCAACGCCGATGGCCAGCGGCCCCATCGCAGCGCCCAGCCCGGTGCTTTCGAGCAGAATGCCCGCCACCTTGCCGCCGCGCAGCAGCACATCGTTTGGCCATTTCAGGGCAAAGGCATCCGCCCGCCCGCAGACCTCGACAAAGGCGCGGTGCAGCGCCAGCGACATGACAAAGGAACGCAGAGCGGCGAGATGCGGGGGTTCTGCCGGGCGTAACAGCAATGTGGCGGCAAAATTGCCTTCGGGCATCGACCAGGCCCGCCCACGCCGCCCACGCGCTGCAGCCTGCTTCTGCGCAAGGACCCAGAATGGCGCCGGTTCTGATCCGGCGCGGCGCTGCACCTCGTCCAACGTCGAGTCGACCTGGGGCAAAACATGCCGCCCGTATCCTTCAGGCCAGCCGATCATGGGGTCCTCGACTCAAGGTCTTCTCCCGGAGGATCGGTGCACCACGCGCAGGATGGTCAGTTGACAAGTGTCGCTGCGGCTGCTGCGGCCGCAGATTCCACGCCGAACATATTGGCAATGCCCAGCACCATCACGGCCGCTGACGCCATCAGGAAACCCCAGAGTATGGTGGAGCCACCACTGTCCAGCCCTTCGGCATTTTCGTCGCCGAAGTACATGTAGAATACGATGCGCAGATAGTAGTAGGCACCGATGACCGACGCGACCACACCGGCAATTGCCAGCCACGCCAGATCCGCCTCATAGGCGGCGCGTAGCACGTAGAACTTGCCGAAGAAGCCCAGCATCGGCGGCACGCCAGCGAGGGAGAACAGCAGCACCAGCATCGCCAGCGCCTTGCCCGGTTCGCGCTTGGAATACATATTCAACGCCGCAATATCGGTCACCGGTTGGCCGTCTTTCTCCATCATCAGGATGAAGGCGAAGGTGCCGACGTTCATGGTCACATAAATGGCCATGTAGATCAGCATCGCCTGCACGCCAAGCACGGTGCCCGCCGCGAGCCCCATGAGCGCATAGCCCATGTGGGCAATCGAGGAGAAGGCCATCAGACGTTTGATATTGGTCTGGCCAATCGCCGCGACCGCACCAAGGAACATCGAGAGCACAGACAGCAGCGCCACGATCTGGCTCCAGTCGCTGACTGCATTGCCAAAGGCATCATGCAGCACTCGCGCGAAAAGTCCCATCGCGGCGACCTTGGGGGCGGTGGCGAAAAAGGCGGTCACCGGGGTGGGCGAGCCTTCGTAGACATCCGGCGTCCACATGTGGAACGGTACAGCGGACACTTTGAAGGCCATGCCCGCCATCAGGAACACAAGGCCAAAGAGCAAGCCCAGCGACACCTCTCCCGCCTGCGCGGTTTCGATGATGCCGGAGAAGAGCGTGGTGCCCGCGTAGCCATAGACCAGCGACGCGCCATAGAGCAACAGACCCGAGGACAGCGCGCCCAGCACGAAATATTTGAGACCCGCTTCCGTGGATTTCACGCTGTCCCGGCGAAGTGAGGCCACCACGTAAAGCGCCAGCGATTGCAGCTCCAGCCCCATGTAAAGCGCCATCAGGTCCGCCGCCGAGACCATGACCATCATACCCACGGCGCTGAGCGCCACCAGCAGCGGGTATTCGAACCGCAGCAGATCGCGGGACTTCATGTAGCCTTCGGACATGATCAGCACCGACGCCGCAGCCAGCAGGATCGTGACCTTGGCAAACCGCGCAAAGCCGTCGATCATCAGCATCCCGTTGAAGGCGCTCTTGGCCCCTTCGCCGGTGACACCGATATAGGCGGCCAGCGCGACCATCACCCCGGCGGTCATCCAGACCAGCGTCGAGGCCAACCCGTCCTTGGAGGTGTAGACCGCCACCAGCAGCATCACCATGGCATAGACCGCCAGCAGGATTTCCGGCAGCACGAGGGTCAGATCAGCGGAAGTCATGCGTTAATCCTTCAGTTCGACGCAAGCTGGGAGGCGGCTTCTGCCGCGGCCAGCGCCGTATCGTAGTTTGAAACCAGGGCCGCGACTGCAGGTCCGGTGATGTCCAGCACTAGCGCCGGGTAGACGCCCAGCAGCAGCGTCATGGCCACCAGAGGCGCAAAGATCCAGCGTTCACGCGGGGACATATCGGTGATCGAGCGCAGGCTCTCCTTGATCAGATCGCCCATGACCACCCGGCGGTAGAGCCAGAGCGCGTAGGCCGCCGAGAAGATCACGCCCGTGGTGGCCACCGCTGCCACCCAGGTATTGACCTGGAAGATCGCCACCAGCGTCAGGAATTCACCCACGAACCCGGAGGTGCCCGGCAGACCCACATTGGCCATGGTGAACAGCATAAAGATCAGCGCGTAGGCCGGCATCCGGTTCACGAGGCCGCCGTAGGCGTCGATCTCACGGGTATGCATACGGTCGTAGATCACGCCCACACAAAGAAAGAGCGCGCCGGAGATGAACCCGTGGCTGATCATCTGGAAGATGGCACCATCCACGCCCTGCTGGTTGGCCGCAAAGATGCCCATGGTCACAAAGCCCATATGCGCGACCGAGGAATAGGCGATCAGCTTCTTCATGTCCTCTTGGACGAGTGCAACCAGCGAGGTGTAGACAATCGCGATGGCGCTCATCCACAGGACCAGCGGCGTCAGCACCTCCGCCCCCACCGGGAACATCGGGATCGAAAAGCGCAGGAAACCGTAGCCCCCCATTTTGAGCAGGATCGCGGCCAGCACCACCGACCCCGCCGTCGGCGCTTGCACGTGCGCATCCGGTAGCCAGGTGTGCACGGGCCACATCGGCATCTTGACCGCGAAGCTGGCGAAGAACGCGAGGAACAGCAGTGTCTGCAGACCGCCCACGATGGTCACGCCTGCGATGCTGAAGGTCTCAAAGTCGAACTGGTGGATCAGCAGCTGCTCTATGTCCGTGGTGCCCGCTTCGGCGAACATTCCGACCATCGCCACCAGCATCAGTACCGAGCCGAGGAAGGTGTAGAGGAAGAACTTGAAGCTCGCATAGATCCGGTTCGCCCCGCCCCAGATGCCGATGATCAGGAACATCGGGATCAGCCCCGCCTCGAAGAACAGGTAGAAGAGCACCAGATCCAACGCCATGAAGACGCCGAGCATCAGCGTTTCCAGCATCAGAAACGCGATCATGTATTCCTTCACGCGCTCCGTCACGTTCCAGGACGCGGCAATCACCAGCGGCATGATGAAGGTCGTCAGCATCACGAAAAGCACCGAGATACCATCGACGCCCATCTTGTACTGCAGGCCCAAGAGCCACGGCGCCTCTTCCACGAACTGGAAGCCGGTGTCGTTCGGATCGAACTCGGCCAGAATGAACAGCGACACGAGGAAGGTCATCGAGGTCGCCGCCATCGCCAGCCATTTGGCGTTACGGTTCGCGGCCTCGTCGTCGCCGCGCAGGAAGACCAGCAGGATCAGCGCCGCCACGGCGGGGATGAAGGTGACAATGGAAAGCAGATTGTCCATCAGTTTGCTCCCCCGCTCAGCGACATCCATGTGACCAGCACCGCAATGCCGATCACCATGGCAAAGGCGTAGGTGAAGATATAGCCGGACTGCGCACGGCCCGCGAGGCGGGTGAAGAACGGGATGATGCCCATGGCAACACCGTTCAGGCTGCCGTCAATCACATCGCCATCGCCCCGCCGCCAGAAGAAGCTGCCGATCCATTTGGCGGGTCCGACGAAGATGACCTCGTAGAGCTCGTCAAAATACCACTTGTTCTTGAGGAACAGATACAGAGGGCGCTGGTTCTCGGCCAGACGACCGGGCAGCGAGGGGTTCTTGATGTAAAACCAATAGGCGGTCAGGAAGCCCAGCAGCATGGCCGCAAAGGGCGAGGTCTTCACCCAGTAGGGTACTTTATGCGCATCATCAAGCAGCGTGTTGTCCGGCGCGATGTAGAGCGCGCCCTCGCCCGGCTGACCGGCAAAGGCATAGTGATGCTCGCCTTCTTTGCCTTTTGCGTCGCTGTGATCGTCACCGTGATCATCTGCTTTCGCTTCGCCATGATCGTCGCCATGCGCGCCTTCTTCCGCGTAGGGAATGCCGTAGAACGTAGCAACCTTGTCGGTGTGACCAAAGAAGGACCCATACCAGACCATCCCGGCGAAGATCGCGCCGAGGCTCAGCACACCCAGCGGCACGATCATCGTCATCGGGCTTTCATGCGCGTGGTCATGGGTGTGCTTGTCCCCGCGTGGCTCGCCATAGAAGGTCAGGAACATCAGCCGCCAGCTGTAGAAGCTGGTGAAAAGCGCCGCGATCACCAGCGCCCAGAAGCCGTACATGGATCCGGCGGCATAGGCGCTCTCCACAATCGCGTCCTTGGACTGGAAGCCCGCAAAGCCGATGGGTATTTCCCCCAACGTCAGAATCCACACAGGAATACCGACGCCCGTGATCGCCAGCGTGCCGATCATCATCGCCCAGAACGTATAGGGGATCTTCTTGCGCAGCCCGCCGTAGTTCATCATGTCCTGCTCGTGGTGCATCGCGTGGATGACCGAGCCCGCGCCGAGGAAGAGCATCGCCTTGAAGAACGCGTGGGTGAAGAGGTGGAACATCGCCGCGGAATACATCCCCACGCCCGCCGCCACGAACATATAGCCCAGCTGCGAACAGGTCGAATAGGCGATCACGCGTTTGATGTCGGTCTGCACCAGACCCACGGTCGCCGCAAAGAAGGCCGTGGTCGCACCCAGCACGGTCACGAACATCATCGCTTCGGGTGCGAACTCCATGATCGGCGACATGCGGCAGACAAGGAACACGCCTGCGGTCACCATGGTTGCGGCATGGATCAGCGCCGATACCGGCGTCGGCCCTTCCATCGCGTCAGGCAGCCAGGTGTGCAGCAGCAGTTGCGCCGATTTCCCCATCGCGCCAATGAAAAGCAGCATAGCCACCAGATTTGCCGCATTCCATTCCCCCCAGAGGAAGGTCAGTTGCGTTTCCGCCAGATCGGGTGCTGCCGCAAAGACATCATCGAAATTGATCGAATCCGTGAGGAAAAACAGCGCGAAGATTCCCAGCGCGAAACCAAAGTCGCCTACCCGGTTGACCACAAAGGCCTTTATGGCGGCGGCATTGGCCGTGGGCTTTCGGTAGTAGAAGCCGATCAGCAGGTAAGACGCGACCCCCACGCCCTCCCAGCCAAAGAACATCTGCACAAGGTTGTCCGCCGTCACCAGCATCAGCATCGCGAAGGTGAAAAACGACAGATAGGCAAAGAAGCGCGGTTTGTAGACTTCACCTTCTTTCCACTGCGGGTCGTGATCCATGTAGCCAAAGGAATAGAGGTGCACGAGGCTGGACACAGTCGTGATCACGATCAGCATGATCGCCGTCAGCCTGTCCAGACGAATGGCCCAATCGGTGCTCAGCGTGCCGCTTTCGATAAACCGCAGGATCTGGATCTGCTCGGTGGTGCCGTCGAAGGTCAGGAAGACAACCCAGCTGAGAATGGCCGAGACAAAGAGGAGGGACGTGGAAATCCACATCGCTGCCGTCTCGCCAAAGATGCGCCAGCCAAAGCCGCAGAGCAGGCTGCCTACCAGCGGGGCAAAGAGGATGATGGTTTCCATTGGCTCAGCTCTCCGGAGTATCGTTGGACGCCGCGCGCGTCAGGTCGGGCCAGGCGAGGTAGAGTACAGCTGCGCTGCCGCCCACGCCCGCGATCAGTATTGCGATCCACATCGCGAGTGTCATGGCGTCAGCCCTTCATCACGTTGACGTCTTCCACGGCGATGGTGCCGCGGTTGCGGAAGAAACAGACCAGAATGGCCAGACCAATCGCCGCTTCCGCCGCAGCCACCGTGAGTACAAAGAGCGTGAACACCTGCCCCACCAGATCAT
Source organism: uncultured Roseobacter sp. (assembly GCF_947492555.1). Taxonomy (GTDB): domain Bacteria; phylum Pseudomonadota; class Alphaproteobacteria; order Rhodobacterales; family Rhodobacteraceae; genus Roseobacter. Next base: position 494,494 of record NZ_CANLNE010000003.1, on the reverse strand, counting down.
CCAGAAAGCTGGAGAAGGCGACAAGGTTGATGTTCACCGCCAGCAGCATCAGTTCGATGCTCATCAGCAGGATGATGATGTTCTTGCGGTTGAGAAACAGCCCGAAGATGCCGATGACAAAGAGCGTCGCCGCCACGGTGAGGTAGTGTTCTAGTCCAATCATTCTGTCCCTCCCGGCGTCTACGACCGGTTGAAGTATCCAAACGCCGCAACAACGGCAACACCTATGGCAATCAGTATGGCAACCTGATCTCCGTCCATCACAAACCCTGCCCCGGTTTAACGTCTTTGAGTTCCATCGCCAGGGCCGGGTCGCGCATCATCTGGGCCACAACATCCTGGCGTTTCACATCCGAACGGTGACGCAGTGTCAGCACAATTGCCCCGATCATCGCGATCAGCAGGATCAAACCGGCCAGCTGGAACAAAAGGAAATACTGGTCATAAAGGATCATTCCCAGCGCCTCGGTGTTGTGCCGATCAACAGGCGTGACATTCGCGCGCAGACCTTCTGCCGCGGCATTGGCCTCCCACGACCCGAAAGCCATGACGAATTGCATCAGGATCACCACGGCAATCAGCAGCGCCAGCGGCATGTATTTCGCCATCTCCGCCTTGAGTTCGGCAAAATCCACGTCGAGCATCATGACGACAAAGAGGAACAGCACCGCCACCGCGCCCACGTAGACGATGATCAGTAGCATCGCCACGAACTCCGCGCCCAAAAGCACGAAGAGCCCGGCGGAGCTCAGAAACGCAAGGATCAGCCAGAGCACCGAATGCACCGGATTGCGGCTGATGACCGTAAAGAGCCCGCCCGCGATCACGCTGATTGCAAAGAGATAAAAGGCAAAAACCGTCATTCTTCGTCCTTTCCTTCGTCGAGCACCTGCTGCGCCAGTTCCAGCGCGCGGGTCATCGCAGGCAGCCCCGCAAACATCGACATCTGGCCGATGGTCTCAACAATGTGCTGCTCGGTGGCCCCGGCCTCCAGCGCATGGCGCACCGCTTGCCGAAAGGCCACGTCATTCTGTGCGCCCTGCATGGTCAGCCCCGCAAGCGTCAGCAGCATGCGCGTGCGCGCATCCAGTGAGCCCTCGTTCAGCGCGTTGCCGAACATCATTTCCATCATCTCTTTGGGCATCGTGCCCATCATCTTCTCGAACCCTTTGGGCGTGAAGGCCTCCATCGCCGGAAAGGCTTTCGCCATCTCCTGCGCCTGCGTGAACATGGCTGCAAAAGGGTTCGCGCCTTCGAAGGGGTTCTTTGCGTCGCTCATGCGGCCTCCTCCTCGAAGACCTCAAGGGCGGAGTTGAGCGCGTTGATCATCGCCGGAAAGCCGCCATAAAGCGCCATCTGGTTGATCACTTCGGCCACCTCGCGCTGGGTCGCACCCGACCGCAGAGCATTGCGGATGTGCACCTTCAGCTGCGGGCCGGTCTGCCCACCCAAAGCCGCCAAAGCAGCGACCGTTGCGAGATACCGCGTCCGGTCGTCCAACCCCTCGCGCGTATAATAGTGCCCAAACGCCACTTCCATCATCGAGGTGGAAAACCCCGGCAGGATGGCGTCATAGCGTGCGGCCAGCGCATCCTCAATGCCCGGATTGGTGGCCTCCGCCATCGCCTTGCCGCGCGTATATGCGTCAGAGGTGGTCATCTGTAAGGCGCATCCAGTTCCAGGTTGCGGGCGATCTCGGCTTCCCATCGCTCGCCATTGGCCAGCAGCTTTTCCTTGTCGTAGTAAAGCTCCTCGCGCGTCTCGGTGGAGAACTCGAAGTTCGGCCCTTCGACAATCGCATCCACCGGGCAGGCCTCCTGACAGAAGCCGCAGTAGATGCATTTGGTCATGTCGATGTCATAGCGCGTGGTGCGGCGCGAGCCGTCCTCGCGCGGCTCCGCATCAATGGTGATGGCCTGCGCCGGGCAGATTGCCTCGCAGAGCTTGCAGGCGATGCAGCGCTCTTCGCCATTCGGATAGCGGCGCAGCGCATGTTCGCCGCGGAACCGGGGCGATAGCGGCCCCTTTTCATGCGGATAGTTGATCGTCGCCTTTGGGGCAAAGAAGTATTTCAGCCCCAGTTTCATGCCGGTCCAGACATCCTGCAGCAGGAAATATTTGGCGGCGCGGGTGTAGTCGATCTGTGTCATTGAGCAGCCTCCGCTGTTTGCCTCAGTGAGCTTCGTTCCTTGCCAATTGTCTCGTAGAAGCCGTCGAAGAACTCGATCTCGGACGGATCTTCAGGCTCATACCCAAGCTCTTCCGTGCATGTCAGCCAATCATCAACCAGTATGAATCGAGTTGCGACGGTGGAGCTTACCGGTCGGTCCCGCTCCAGGTTGAATTTAACCTTAACCATTTCGTCGATGTACTTGTAGATGGCCATAGCTTGTTCTTTGCCAGCATGGGTCTTTGCATTCATGTACATTTCCTGCGCACCCGCCACCTGATGTTCAGGCAACGCTTCAATCCACCGCGTGAATGCCGCTTCGCAGTCTGCGACTGCGGTAGAGCCGTGCATCGCACCGGAGAGACTGAGGATTGTAGCAGCCATCTTCACCCTCCCATGCCCCAGCGCGCATAAGCGCCCCAGAACCAGTCGAATTTGGCGGCGAAGGCCACGAAGACCACCCAGACAAGGCTGAAGGGCAGGAAGACTTTCCAGCCCAGCCGCATCAGCTGGTCATAGCGATAACGCGGCGTGATCGCCTTCACCATCGCAAAGATGAAGAAGAAGAATGCCATCTTGGCCACCATCCAGAGCGCACCATCGGGCAGCCCGGGAATGGGCGACAGCCAGCCACCAAAGAACAGCAGCGAGGTCAGCGCGCACATCAGGAAAATCGCGATATATTCCCCCGCCATGAAGAGCAGGAAGGGCGTCGAGGAATACTCCACCTGGTAGCCCGCAACCAATTCCGATTCCGCTTCCGGCAGGTCAAACGGCGGGCGGTTGGTCTCGGCCAGACAGCTGATGAAGAACAAAAACACCATCGGGAAATGCGGCAGCCAGTACCAGCTGAAGAAGCCATACGGCCCGTCCTGTGCGGCCACTATGCCGCCGAAATTCATGCTGCCGGTCGAAATGATCACCCCGATGATGATCAGCCCCAGCGAGACCTCGTAAGAGATCATCTGCGCCGCCGAGCGCAAGCTCCCCAGAAACGGATACTTCGAGTTCGACGCCCAGCCGCCCATAATCACGCCATAAACCTCCAGCGAGGAGACCGCGAAGACAAAAAGGATCGCGACGTTGATGTCGGACAAAACCCAGCTCTCGTTGAACGGGATCACCGCCCAGGCGATCAGCGCCAGCACGAAAGACGTGAGCGGGGCCAGCATGAAGACCGTCTTGTCGGCCCCCGCAGGCACAACAACCTCTTTCACCACGTATTTCAGCGCATCCGCCACGGTCTGCAACAACCCGAAGGTGCCCACCACATTCGGGCCGCGCCGCATCTGCACGGCGGCCCAGATCTTGCGGTCGCCGTAGACCAGAAAGAGCAGCGACACCATGACAAAGCCGATCACCGCCAGCACCTGTGCCAGGATCAGGACGGCAACGCCGCCGGGGGTGGTAAAGAAGTCAGCCATAGGTCCTCACACCGTCGGTATTCCAGTTTCCTTGCAAGCGGCCACGGTGACTTCGGCGTCGACTGTAGCTAGCCCGTCAGGCAGGGTTGGCGAAATCGTGTAAACAGCATCTGCTGCCCACACGCCACCCTCTTCGGTCACATTTGTGCGCAAATGTCGTACAAATCCGTATCCGCGGTCCACGGTATATTGGGCCGCCGCGCATTCGGCATAGCGCCGCACATCCTGCTCGGAGAGTGCTTTGGTCATGGCCACGTTAAATTGCACGAGATCGCCGTCCAGCGGCACTGTCTCAACCCCGAGATAATCAGGGATGAAATCCTCTGCCATTGGTACGGGCGGCGCGCAGGCGACAAGCGCCAAGGGGGATATGAGCGCGATCCGCCTCATTCAGCTGCAATCGCTTCCTGTCGGCGTGCCTTGGCGTTCGCGCTAAGTTCTGCCATCAGCTCGGACGCACGTGCAATCGGGTTGGTCAGGTAGAAATCGGTGATCGCCTGTTTGAAGGGCGCATCCGACAGGGTGCCCCCTTCAATCGGGCGGAGGGTTGTCTCTGCGATCTCGTCAATCTTACCCAGATGAGAAATCTCATCCACCAGCATCTTGCGCAGCTGTCCAATGCTGTCATAGGGTAGCGTCGCCCCCATTTCAGCCGAAAGCGCGCGCAGGATCGCCCAGTTTTCCTTGGCGTCCCCTGGGGCAAACCCGGCGCGCAAGGCCAATTGCGGGCGGCCCTCAGTGTTCACAAACAGGCCCGGCTCTTCGGTATAGGCCGCGCCCGGCAGGATGATATCCGCCCGATGTGCGCCCCGGTCACCGTGGCTGCCCTGATAGATTACGAAGGGTCCGGCATCGATATCGAATTCATCGGCGCCAAGGTTGTAGATCACCTCCGCCTGCACCACCGCCTCCATACCGCCCGGGTTGGTCGCGCCCACATCCAGCGCGCCAACACGGCTTGCCGCCGTGTGCAGCACCATGAAGCCCGCGCCCGCCGCCTCGGCAATCGCCATCGCCTCGGCCAGCACCGCCAACCCATCGGGACGCCGCAGCGCCCCCTGGCCAACAATCACCAGCCCGTTGTCCGAGAGGTTCTCTACCGCGCAGTCGCGATACTTGGTCAGATCTGCAGGACCGCCTCCAAAATGGGCATACTCATAGGTCAGATCGACCTCTTCGCCCACCAGAGCGATATCGGCACCCTGCGTCCACGCCTTGCGGATACGTGCGTTCAGCACCGGCGCTTCCACCGCCGGGTTCGACCCGATCAGCAGGATGTTACGCGCCGTGTCGATATCCTCGATGACCGCTGTGCCCACATAGGCCGAGCGGTTGGTGTCTGGCAGTTGCGTGCCCGCGGTGCGGCATTCGACAACGCCGCCGCGACCTTCGACCATCTGTTTCAGCGCATAGATCGCTTCTACCGGGGCCAGATCGCCGATAACACCCGCAACCGATTTCCCTGCCATCGCCTGTGCCGCCGCGCTCAGCGCCTCCGGCCACGTGGCCGCCCGCAGCTTGCCGTTCTCGCGGATGTAGGGCTTGTCCAGCCGCTGCCGCCGCAACCCGTCCCAGACGAACCGCGTTTTGTCCGAAATCCATTCCTCGTTCACGCCGTCATGGTTGCGCGGCAGAAAGCGCATCACTTCGCGCCCTTTGGTGTCGACGCGGATGTTGGATCCCAGCGCATCCATCACATCGATACTCTCGGTCTTGGTCAGCTCCCAGGGCCGTGCGGTGAAAGCATAGGGCTTGGAGACCAAAGCGCCCACGGGGCACAAGTCGATGATATTGCCCTGTAAATTCGAATCCAGCGTCTGGCCCAGGTACGACGTGATCTCCGCATCCTCGCCACGCCCGGTCTGGCCCATCTGGTGAATGCCCGCCACTTCCGTGGTGAACCGCACACAGCGTGTGCAAGAAATGCAGCGCGTCATATGGGTTTCGACCAACGGGCCGAGATCGAGGTCTTCTGTTGCCCGTTTGGGCTCGCGGTAGCGCGAGAAATCCACGCCGTAGGCCATCGCCTGATCCTGCAGATCGCACTCGCCGCCCTGATCACAGATCGGGCAGTCCAGCGGGTGATTGATCAGTAGGAATTCCATCACGCCTTCACGTGCCTTCTTGACCATCGGCGAATTCGTTTTCACGACTGGTGGCTGGCCCTCGGGTCCGGGCCGCAAATCCTTGACCTGCATCGCGCAGGAGGCCGCAGGTTTCGGTGGCCCGCCCACCACTTCGACCAGACACATGCGGCAGTTGCCCGCAATCGTCAGCCGCTCGTGGTAACAAAAGCGCGGGATCTCGATGCCGGCCTCTTCGCAGGCCTGGATCAGCGTCATCGCGCCGTCTACCTCGACTTCCTGATCATCAATTATGACTTTGCGTAAGTCGCTCATATCACGTGCCTTTGTTCCACATGCAGCCTTGGCCGCAGATCAATTCTGTTCGCGCAGCAGCACACCAACGGTGCTGTTACGTTCAATTTCCGCCCTGCCCAGGGCACAGTATCCCGCCGCGTCCGGCTTCAGTCCTTGCGCGGCCATATAGTCTGCCGCGCGGGTGCGCAGACGGTCTTTTTCCGCATCCGAGTCGATATGGGCATCAATCTCCGACTTCGTGTAGCCCATCGCAAGCGCCTGAGAATGCAAATCCTGCAGAGCTCCCAGCGCCCGGAAGACCCGTGCCGAAATGTCGGGGCAATTCTTGCGGATTTGGTCGGCGAGACCAACCACAAAAAGTCCATCATCGATGGATTTCACTTCCCGCAGTGGCGGGTTGTCAGCGGTCGCACCCGTCACGGTCAAAGCGGCCACCGTAGCCAGCATCACAACACTCTTTTTCATATCCGGTCTCCTGCGCAAGGCGGTATGCCCCATCCACCCCATGAAATGGGGAGCGCAGGTCTTGCTATGCAATAACATGCGGCGAGACGCCAGATATGCGACGCGCGGGCTCACTGCGGGCAGGCCCCCTGCAATGTCAGCGTGTTGTTGTCGATGGGCAGCGCCTCATCAGGGTCATCGGGCCCCACAACCCATTCGATGGCCGAACTGCCATATTCGTTCACGCAGAATACCGTCGCCTCGTAGCGCGCTGCCTCGCGGGCCCCTTCCAGCGAGGCCGATACCGGTGATGCCGTTACCTGGAACTTGTGCCGCTCGTCCAGATCGGACAACTTCGTACGGTAGAACTGCCCGTCGAACCGCAATTTCTCTGCGTCGCTGCTGCATCCGGCAAGCACGGCGCAAACAATCAAACTTCCAACGGTAAATCTCATCACACTCACTCCGCCGCCACCGGCGCGCAGGTATTGCGCTGCCACAGGCGGGCCTCTTTTAAATGCGCCCAGCCAAAGGCGTGGTCGCTGTCCCCATGTTTTTTCAGGTGTTCCAACCGGTCGAGCGCTTCATCCAGCGTGGGTTCATGCCCCTCGGGCACCCACCACATCACGAAATGCATCGCTCCCAACACCTCGAACCATTCGGCCCGCCGGTCATAGAACTGCTTGTGGATGGTCCCCCAGACAAAGGTCTCCAGCGCCTCAGCCGTTTCCCAGACACTCAGGTTCGGTACAAAGAGCGGATCGCCCCCGATCGCGTTTTCCGTATTGCCCGTGCCCGGCGCGCCAGAGCCTTCCATCATCCACACGAACCCCGGCATGCGCTTGCCCAACCCGTTGATCCGGTCGAGGTTTGCCATGAAGTCAGCGACGCGCGGATCATCGATGGGGGCGACAAGGCGACCCACGTTGAGTTCAGCAAGATGATGTCCGATCATGCCGCAGTCCCGCATTGTTTTTGCTTCCAGAGCTGAGCATCTTTCAGATGCGACCAGCCAAAGGCATGTTCCGTTTCGCCATGTTTTTCCAGATGACGGAACCGCGCCATGGCTTCCTCGATGGAGGGTCGATGCCCTTCCGGCACCCACCACATCACCAACCGCAGCGTCTCGACCGCGCCGTACCATTCTTCTTTCCGGTCATAGAACTGCTTGTGCACGGTGTTCCAGACAAAGTGTTCAAGGCTCTCCACATTCTCCCAGACCGAGAGCGTCGAGGCCGTGCGCGGGTTGCCCCCGAGCGGCCCGTTGGGATCAGCCTGCGCCGCTTCCATCGCCTCTTCGTCCATCATCCACACAAACCCCGGGCTGCGCTGCGCGACCCCGTTCACAAGGTCCAGCCCATTCACGAAATCCGCCACACGCGGATTGTCCCAGTCGTACTTGAGTGTACCTATGTTGAATTCAGCGAGATGCATGCTTAGCCAACGTCCATCGTTGCCAAATGAAATCCGTAGATACCGCAAGCAACAAGCAAGCCGCCGCAGAACAGTCTTAACCACTGGCGCGATGTCGGATGCGTGAGGCGCTGATATTCACTCTCGTCGATCATAGAACGGCACGACTCACAGACGAACGGACCAATCTTTACCCCATTCTCATGGCCGCACTGCGGACAGGTCCCGCTATTCGAACGGGACATACGGTAAATGAGAAAAGACAGGCTGTTCATCCAACTATTCCGCCGCAACCGCGCTCACGCGGCCCGTGCGCTTGTGCTTGATGCGGTCCTCGATCTCGTCGCGGAAGTGGCGGATGAGGCCCTGGATGGGCCAGGCTGCCGCGTCGCCCAGGGCACAGATGGTGTGGCCTTCGACCTGTTTGGTCACATCCAGCAGCATATCGATCTCTTCAGGTTCCGCCTCACCTTTGACCAGACGGTCCATGACCCGCATCATCCACCCCGTACCCTCGCGGCAGGGTGTACATTGGCCGCAGCTTTCATGCTTGTAGAACTTCGACAAGCGCCAGATCGCCTTGATCACATCGGTGGAGTTGTCCATCACGATCACCGCTGCCGTGCCAAGACCCGACCGCTGCTCACGCAGATAGTCGAAATCCATGATGGCGTCTTTCATGTCCTTACCGGGGATCATCGGGACCGAAGACCCGCCGGGAATGACCGCCTTGAGGTTGTCCCAGCCGCCGCGAATACCGCCGCAATGGGTTTCGATCAGTTCCTCGAAGGTGATCGACATCGCTTCTTCGACAACGCAGGGGTTGTTCACGTGGCCGCTGATCGCAAAGAGCTTGGTACCCGCATTGTTCGCCCGGCCAAAGCCCGCAAACCACTCCGGCCCGCGCCGCAGGATCGTCGGCACCACGGCAATCGATTCCACGTTGTTCACCGTCGTGGGGCAGCCATAGAGCCCCGCGCCCGCCGGGAAGGGCGGCTTCATGCGCGGCATACCCTTCTTGCCCTCAAGGCTTTCCAACAGCGCCGTCTCTTCCCCACAGATATAGGCCCCCGCGCCATGGTGCAGATAGAGGTCAAAATCCCACCCCGATCCGGCGGCGTTCTTGCCGATCAGCCCCGCGTCATAAGCCTCGTCAATCGCGGCCTGCAGCGCCTCTTTCTCGCGGATATACTCGCCGCGAATGTAGATGTAGCAAGCATGCGCGTTCATCGCGAAAGACGCGATCAGACAGCCCTCGACAAGCGTATGCGGATCATGCCGCATGATCTCCCGGTCCTTGCAGGTGCCGGGCTCGGATTCGTCAGCATTCACCACCAGGTATGCGGGCCGGCCGTCGCTCTCCTTGGGCATGAAGGACCACTTCAGCCCCGTGGGAAACCCCGCGCCACCGCGCCCCCGCAGACCGGAGGCTTTCATCTGGTCCACGATCCAGTCGCGACCTTTCTTGATGATGTCCGCCGTGCCATCCCAATGGCCGCGGCTCTGCGCGCCCTTCAGCGTGCGGTCATGCATGCCGTAGATATTGGTAAAGATCCGGTCCTTGTCCTGAAGCATTGCGCTCCCCTCTCACTCGTTGCCGCGCGCGTGTTTGCGCGCGCGCCGTATCTGTAATGACACCACCAGCGCCCAGAAGAGCCCTGCAAGTGCCGCAAAATCGAACAGAAACGCATAGCGTCCGGGCATGCCCAGCTTCGGCCCCAGCCAAAGTGCGAGCAGCCACAAGACCATTGTGCCCACGATCACAAGGCTGACCAGCCGCCCCTTGGCGGCCAGCGCGCGCTCTTGCGCCAGCCTGTCGTGATCTTGCGCACTCATGAACGGTCTTGCCTTCCGTTGTTAGCTCTTGCGTTTCATCCCGGACGGCTCATGCACCGTCCGCCAGTTTCTTGGCCTGACCCACCCAGTCATCCCGTTCGATCCGGCCTTTGAAGCGCAGACGTTCGTCAACCCAGGCAATGTCATCCTGAGTCAAACTGGCAACCTGATCAAAATGCCAGATGCCCAGGCTGTTCAGCGTTTCTTCCAGCTTCGGGCCCACACCGCTGATCTTTTTCAGATCATCCGCCCCACCCGCACGTGGCGCATCGGACAAAGCCGCGGGGCGCTCCCCGCTGTCGGTCGCCGGTGCTGCCTTTTTGGCGACTTTCTTCACCGGCTTGGCCACAGATTTGGCTTCCGGCTCCTTTTCGTACTTCCAGTCGCCCTTGCGTGCGGACAGTTCATCTTGGCCGGGCAGACGTTTGGAGGGTTTGACCTTCGCCTCGCCCGACGTGCTCGGTGCTGCAGCCGGTGCTGCCTGAGCCGTGGGTGTCGCGGGGGCTGCCTCAGGTGCATCCGATGCCGGGGCCCGCGCAGTGTCCGGCGCAGACAGCGGGCGACTCATGATCCAACTGATGACCCCGCCAAAGATGACAAAAACCAAGAGCCCGACAAAGGCGCCCTGCATGAAACTCCATCCGCCCAGAACCCACAGCAGAACGGCCGCCAGGACGCCCCCTGCCAGTGCCACAAGCCAACTCCCCAGAGCCATGCCGATCATTCCGTTATTGTTGTCCATCCCGGTACCTTTTTTTCCTGTTTTTCCCTGTCAGTCTCTCACACTATCGGATTTTAACAATTTTGGAAATTCACGTGGATGCGCCCTCGGCGAGGCTGCGCGCCTGCGCGACCCAGTTGTCCCGCGTCACGCGGCCCTTGAAGCCTTCGAGGTTCTCATCCACCCAGGCCACTTCCTTCTCCGTCCAGGCAGCGATCTGATCAAAGTGGTAAAAGCCCATGGTATTCAGCAGCTTCTCCAGCTTCGGTCCGACCCCCTTGATTTTCTTCAGATCATCCGCGCCGCTGTCCCGCGCGGCGGAAAGGGCTTGCGGCTTCTCACCCGGGCCCGGGTCCGCTTTTGACGGTGGCTTGGCCTTGGAAGTCTCCGTGGCCTGCTGTTCAGTCACGCCGGTCCTGTCGGTCGGAGCCCCTTCTGCCGGGCGCGCGTCTTTCGCAGGCTTACCGGATGCATTGGCCGGTTTACCCTGCCACGGCATCAACAGCGGCACCTCTGTTCCGTCGATCCGCTTGACGGTGTCGCCGATGTCCACGGCCAGCTGTACGCTCGCATTGTACTGCGTCTTGCCGCTGTCATGTTGTTTTAGCGATGTCAGGCCTTTAAGCGGTTCTGCGGCATAGCGCCCGTTTTGAGGACCCGGCACCGGCACCTTACCTGCGGCCAGCTCATCGATGATCTCCCCCATGCGCTCCGCGGTCAGATCTTCGTAGTAATCCTTGCCGATCTGCGCCATCGGCGCATTGGAGCAGGACCCGAGGCATTCCACCTCTTCCCAGCTGAAATTGCCATCCGCCGACAGCTCATGTGCGTTTGGCGCGATCTTGTCTTTGCACACAGCCACAAGGTCTTCGGCCCCGCAGATCATGCAGGACGTGGTCCCACAAACCTGAATATGCGCAATAGCGCCAACGGGTTGCAGCTGGAACATGAAGTAGAATGTCGCCACTTCCAAAGCGCGGATATAGCTCAACCCCAGCATTGCCGCCACATGTTCGATCGCCGGACGGCTCAGCCACCCTTCCTGCTCTTGCGCCCGCCAGAGCAGCGGGATGATGGCCGAGGCCTGTCGCCCCTCGGGGTACTTTGTCATCTGACCCTCCGCCCAGGCCTGATTGTCAGACGTAAAGGCGAAAGTGTCGGGTTGATCAGGGTGGAGACGACGTAGCATTACAACAAACCTTTTTTCTTCCCAAGCATGGCTTCTTCGCATGCTAGTTCTACCGCAGCAAACGCGGCCTCGACGTCCTTATCTTGCAAAGTTTCAACATTTGAAGACTCTTCTCCGTCTGTCCAATATGAGAAGCCAGACAAACCTAGCTCCACTCTTTCGATCGCCGACTTGGTGTAGTCGCTTGAATAGATCTTTAGCTCTGCCAGGGCACCGCGAAGCTCACCTGTAGCTGTACTCAACGCATCAATAGGATTCCAGCCACCAACATATTCCAATTTCTTTGAAGATCCGTCGGGACCAGCTTCATCGCTCGAAAAAAACTTATTGCTAGCCATCACCGCTATTATCGATTGCGCAGAAAGGTAGTTTCCCTCAGCCCTTATTGCTGCCGCGCAAACTTCAATTTGGCGATCTTGAAGGTTTGCTTCGAAAGGATAGTTCAAGGAATTGTTCAAGGTCATTGATTGCCAACCTACAAAGCCGCCTGTTGCAATTGAAGCGGCAGCCATCAACCATTCCGCGACATTTGCTGTCACCGATCGACCTCCCCGAAGACCACATCCATGGTGCCGATGATCGCCGCCACGTCGGCCAATTGGTGGCCGCGCGACATGTGGTCCATGGCCTGCAGGTGCAAAAAGCCCGGCGCGCGGATTTTGCAGCGGTAGGGCTTGTTGGTGCCATCGGCCACCAGATAGACGCCGAATTCGCCTTTGGGGGCCTCGACGGCGCAATACACCTCGCCCTCGGGCACGTGGAAGCCTTCGGTGTAGAGCTTGAAGTGGTGGATCAGGCTTTCCATCGAGGTTTTCATGTCAGAGCGGCTCGGCGGGGTGATCTTGCCACGGGCGAGGATGTCGCCCTGCCCGTCCGGCGCGCGCAGTTTCTCAATCGCCTGGTGGATGATGCTGACCGACTGGCGCATCTCTTCCATCCGCACCAGATAGCGGTCATAGCAGTCGCCGTTCTTGCCCACGGGGATCTGGAAATCGAACTCGTCGTAGCATTCATAGGGCTGCGCGCGGCGCAGGTCCCAGGCGAGGCCGGAGCCGCGCACCATCACGCCGGAAAACCCGTATTCGAGGATGTCTTCCTCGGTGACGATGCAGATATCCGCGTTGCGCTGCTTGAAGATGCGGTTCTCGGTCAGCAGCCCGTCGATATCGACCATAAAGCCGGCCATGAATTTCTTGGCCCAGGCCTCAATATCGTCGAGCAGCTCTGGCGTGAGGTCCTGATGCACACCGCCGGGCCGGAAATAAGCCGCGTGCAGACGCGCGCCGCAGGCCCGCTCATAGAAGATCATCAGCTCTTCGCGTTCCTCAAACCCCCAGAGCGGCGGGGTCAGCGCGCCCACGTCCATCGCCTGTGTGGTGACGTTCAGCAGGTGGTTCAGCACCCGCCCGATCTCGCAGAAGAGCACGCGGATGAGGCTGGCGCGGCGCGGGACTTCGACACCTGTCAGCTTTTCAATCGCCAGACACCAGGCGTGCTCCTGGTTCATCGGGGCCACATAGTCGAGCCGGTCGAAATAGGGCAGGTTCTGCAGATAGGTCCGGCTTTCCATCAGCTTTTCGGTGCCGCGGTGCAGCAGCCCGATGTGCGGGTCACAGCGCTCGACGATCTCGCCGTCAAGCTCCAGCACCAGCCGCAGCACGCCGTGCGCCGCCGGGTGTTGTGGCCCGAAGTTGATATTGAAGTTGCGGATCTTCTGCTCGCCCGTCAGGGCGTCGTCAAAGCCTTTGCTTCCGTCCATTATGCAGACCCTCGCAGTTTGGAGACCAGTGTTTTGCAAGGATCATAAATTCGCCTTGCTATGTACCCCGATACGATCAGGCACGAATACCCAAATATATTGCCAAATATACTCGTAGTGCGCTGCCACGCGGTGCCGTCAGGCGCAGGAAAATCAAAACCTGCCTCTGGGTCGAAAAGAAATTTAATAGCCCCAATCAATCCAATGGAGAAAAAGAAGATTGAAACATATAGAAAACCGCCGCTTCTCCCACCGAAGAAGAAACCAATGGCACAGAAGTACAAAACCAAAATGACGGGACCAAAGAAAACGAGTTTAAATCCCTCGACAAACAACGCAGTAAACGAAGAGGAGTTCGCCATTACAACTTCTCCAGCTCTTGCAGCTTCAGACCCATCCACCACAGCAAGGCAATGGTGCCCAGCGGGATCAGGCAGGCCGCCGCCCAGTATTTGTTGATGCCGAAAAACGGCAGCAGCTTGATCATCGGGATCGCCGTCAGCGCAGACAGGACCAGCCACCACATGCCGTCCATTACTTGGCCTCCTGCTTTTCATCTCCCGGCAGGATGTATTCCGCGCCCTCCCAGGGGCTCATGAAATCGAACTGCCGGTATTCCTGCACGAGGCTCACGGGCTCGTAGACCACGCGCTTCTGCGCCTCGTCGTATCGCACTTCGGTGTAGCCGGTGGTCGGGAAATCCTTGCGCAGCGGATAGCCGCGAAAGCCGTAGTCCGTGAGGATGCGCCGCAGATCCGGGTGGCCGGAGAAGAGGATGCCGAACATGTCGAACACCTCACGCTCGAACCAGTTGGCCGAGGGGTGCACCGAGATGATCGAGGGCACCATGGCATCCTCGCGGATGCTCACCCGCAGGCGGATGCGGTGGTTCTGGTACATCGACAGCAGGTGATAAACCACGTCGAACCGCTTGGCGCGCCCGGTGTAATCCACCGCCGTGATGTCCACCAGCGAGGAGAACTGGCACGTCGCGTCGGCCTTCAGAAACTCCACCAGACCGGCGATGTTCGAGGGCGTCACGTCGAGGTTCAGCTCGCCATGGGTCACGTCCCAGGCCAGTACACAGTCGGTACGTTTGGCCTCGATATACGCGCCCAGCTCTTTCAATGCGTCAGACATGGGACCTCCTCAGCGTACGATTGTGCCGGTGCGGCGGATTTTGCGTTGCAGCTGCATGATGCCATAGAGTAGCGCTTCGGCCGTGGGCGGGCAGCCGGGCACGTAGACGTCGACGGGCACGATGCGGTCACAGCCGCGTACGACGGAATAGGAATAGTGATAGTACCCGCCGCCATTGGCGCAGGACCCCATGGAGATTACATAGCGTGGCTCTGGCATCTGGTCGTAGACCTTGCGCAGCGCGGGCGCCATCTTGTTTGTCAGGGTTCCGGCAACGATCATCAGATCGGACTGGCGCGGGCTGGCGCGCGGGGCCGTGCCGAAGCGCTCCAGATCATAGCGCGGCATGGAGGTGTGCATCATCTCCACCGCACAGCAGGCCAGACCAAAGGTCATCCAGTGCAGCGAGCCTGTGCGCGCCCAGTTGATGATGTCCTCGGTCGACGTCAGCAGGAAGCCCTTGTCCTGCAATTCACGGTTCAGGTCCTGCGTGGCGACGTCGCGGTCCACACCGGCAACGTTGGCTCCGGCGGCTACTGCCATTCCAGCGCTCCTTTTTTCCATTCGTAGGCAAACCCGATCGTCAGCACCGCGAGGAAGACCATCATCGACCAGAAACCCACCATCGAGATATCCTTGAAGGCCACGGCCCAGGGGAAGAGAAACGCGATCTCCAGATCGAAGATGATGAAGAGGATCGAGACGAGGTAAAACCGCACGTCGAATTTCATGCGCGCATCGTCAAAAGCGTTGAACCCACATTCATAGGCAGAGACCTTTTCGGGGTCCGGATTGCGCACTGCCAGCACCACGGCGGCCAGGATCAGAACAAGGCCCAACCCTATCGCAACAGCCAGAAACATCAGGATGGGTAGGTATTCCCGCAGCATCTCGTCCAAGGGTTGGCTCCTTTTGTCTGCTCTGACGCGCGACACGCCATGCTGCCCCGCAGCGACCGGGGCTGCCAAGGGTTTACGCCGCTCCTCCGGCAGGGTCAACAGATGCCGCCCCGGAAAACCCCTTGATTTGGTTGCATTCCGGCAAGCGGCGTTAGCGCTGTCATTGTGCGTATTTCCGCTCAAAAAGCCAGTGCCACCGAACATATGTGATCTGATGTCACACCCGAGGCGTACACAGGGTCTACGACAGGGAAACAAGGTCACTCCGGCCTTGCATGAATACGACCAAACATCAGAAGGACAGACCATGAACAGACGTTCCGCCCTCAAAGCGACCCTCGCCGCTGGCGCTCTCGCCGCCCTCACTGCCTGCGCACCTGCGCAGCAAGGCAGCGATATTGTAGATATCGCCGCCGCAAACGGCAACTTCAACACGCTGGTCGCCGCCGTTCAGGCTGCAGGCCTTGAGGACACACTGCGCAGCCCCGGCCCGTTCACTGTCTTTGCTCCCACGGATGCGGCCTTTGCTGCGCTGCCCGCCGGTACAGTCGAGAGCCTGCTGCTGCCCGAGAACAAGGATCAGCTGGTCAGCATCCTGACCTATCACGTGCTGCCGGGCGCAGTTCAATCGGGTGATGTACTGGGTTCGGTGACCAATGTCGCCACAGTGCAAGGCCAGACGGTGCGCGTCGACGGCACGGGCGGCAAATTTGCCGCCGCGGTCCGCGTGAACGATGCCAACGTGACTTCGGCAGATATTCTGGCGACCAACGGCGTGATCCACGTGATCGACAAGGTGCTGTTGCCGCAGTAACGCCAAAGGCTTGCTCTACAAAGCTCCCCGCCACCTCCGGCGGGGACGCGCTATTTAAGCCTTGGAGTGGCTTTTCGCGACAGGTTTGAGCCCATAACGAACGTGAGCGATGGTTGCAGCAGATGTCCGCTTGCAACCAAGCGCTCAAAGGCTTTCGGCATCATGTGCCATCATTTGCCGGGAGAATGCACCGGTCAGGACCGAAGTTTAGCAAGTCTCTTGCAGCACTTGGCGCAGCGCGTCCACCTTGGGTGATTTGACCCCCTTTGGCCAGATCATCAGCGTTCGCAATTTGTTTTGCCCCTCCGGCAATCGTGTCACGCGCAGGCGTTTGCTTTCTGGGAAGGTCGAAATGACACTGTGGGGCACAAGCGCGGCGCCCATGCCGGTTAGAACGCATCCCAACATCGCGTGGTATGATCCCAGCTCGATTGTGCGTTCAGGCAAATCCTTCCTCTGGGCGTACCATTCCTCTAATCGGCGCCGGTGGGGGCATCCGTGCTCAAAAACAATCATGGCCCGGGGAGCATCGGTCTTCTCATTGATGGGCGGATGATCCTGTGAAGTAACGATCACCGTTTCTTCCTCGAACGCGACGATCCAATCGAACTTGGCTTCCGCTATGGGTTCGGCGACCAAAGCTGCGTCGATGTGGCCGGCAAGAAGAGCCGTGGCCAGCTGTGTTGGGTTTCCGGTTCGCATTTCCAGAACAACATTGGGGAAGCGGTCGGTGTAGACCGAGAGCGGTTCCGGTAAACGCACCGCAGCGGTGCTTTCCATCGACCCCAACCTAAATAACCCTCTGGGGTTATCATCATGCAAAGCAGCCTCCGCCTCGCTTGCCAGGGCAAGCAGCCGTTCCGCGTAGTCGAGCAGCACACGGCCTGATGGCGTCAGGATAAGCCGTTTGCCCTGCCGATCGAAGAGCTTGGTTTGCAGGCGATCTTCAAGTTGACGAACGCGGGTCGTTACATTGGATTGCACGCGGTTCAAGCGCTCCGCCGCTCTGGTGACCCCGCCCTCACGCACCACCGCCGTGAATATTCTCAAATCACTCAGGTCCATCCATCTCTCCTGGAGATTAAAACAATCCTAATTATTCATTTTTTGTCGCGTTAGGAAACCCTTATATGGCGTGTTGGCTGGGGCCGACGCTCCAGTCGTTGTTCGAAACAATGATAGGACCGCAAGATGCAACGCGAGCAAATCATTCTTGTACAAGATACTTGGCAGCACGTCCTGCCGATTGCCGAGGTGGCCGCCGATCTCTTTTACGAACGGCTGTTCGAGATCGACCCGAGCGTAAAGGCACTATTTGAGAACGCTGACCTTTCGGCACAAAAAGGAAAGCTCCTTCAGATGCTCGCCGCCACAATTGCTGACCTTCACGCCCCGGCCACATTATTCCGGGATTTGGAAGAGCTGGGTCATCGGCATGCGACATATGGCGTTCAGCCAGAGCATTATGATCTGGTCGGCAAGGCTTTGCTCTGGACACTTGAGAAGGGCCTTGCAGATATCTGGTCGATCGAGGTTCGAGAGGCTTGGGCGGCGGCTTATGGGCTGATTGCTCAAAAAATGCTCAAAGGCGCAGCCCGTGCCGAAATGGGCGACGACTATGTTCAAGCTTATCGCAACGGATTGAGATGAAAGGAAATATTATGTCTAAAGGATATTGGGTCGTACGCGTATCAGTAAAGAACGCTGACAATTACCCGTCATACCTGGCTGCGGCCAAACCCGCGTTCGAGAAGTTTAAAGCGCGTTTCTTGGTTCGAGGTGGCAAATACACAGCGCCGGAAGGCACGCCGCGCGATAGAAATGTTGTGGTGGAATTTCAGGACTACGACACGGCGCTGGCCTGTTATCAGTCACCCGAATACCAAAGAGCGCGGGATATCCGGATGGCGAACGCTGAAACGGACTTCCTGATTGTAGAAGGCGGCAGAGGGTAGGTTTTGAAGCTGCCGCAGTAATTTGATGGAACTGGAGGGCAATACCGAATGCAGTCGTTCACCGGTCCATCATGAGCTGCGGCTTTGTCTGCAATGCCGGCACCCCGTTAAGGTATGCGCGTTTCCAAGCAACTACCGCCTGCAGGTTACCTCCCACTTGCTGCGCCCCGCATAAACGGTAGCGTCGGAACGAAAGCAGACATTGGGCGAAAAAAGGCTACCTCACAACGCAGCAGCTCGACCTGAAATCCTTGATCCAGATATCCAGCTCTCGTTTGTCCCATGTCGAGCTAAGCTAAGCGTGGCTCATAAACACTTCGACCGAGCCGTCATGCAAGGCGAGCAAGGTGTCATAGGCATCGCGTTGGTTACCCATCTCCATGCCCG
This sequence comes from uncultured Roseobacter sp., assembly GCF_947492555.1. Taxonomy (GTDB): domain Bacteria; phylum Pseudomonadota; class Alphaproteobacteria; order Rhodobacterales; family Rhodobacteraceae; genus Roseobacter. The sequence goes on along the minus strand of NZ_CANLNE010000003.1, from coordinate 475,962 downwards.
GCGAACCGATTGGCATGCCCGGTACTGTTAAGCCAATTGCGTCCGGGCGCTCCGACAGTAATCGCTGGACGTCTTCTGCAGGTACGTGGCCCTCGACGAAATACCCCTCGATGAAGGCAGTATGGCAAGAGCTCAACTCTGGTGTAATGTTTGCGCGATCTTTAATTGTCCAAAGCGTTTCCTGATCGACGTCGCGTGCAGTGACATTGAACCCCGCGCGGGCGATGTGGTCGACCCAAGCTGAGCAGCAGCCGCATGTCGGTGTTTTGAAGACCTCCATTTGCCCAGACATCGCCAGCGTTGGGCGGGCCAGCGCAGCCGCGCCAATGCCTGAGGCGAGGCCGGTGAGGATGAAGTTTCTGCGATTCATGTGCCGTACTTCCTTTCTCAATTGTCCTTAGCGCTGTCCGTTATGAGACACGCAGCCACGTCATCATCCCGCCGGCGGAATGCTCCAGCATATGGCAATGCAAAAGCCAGTCGCCAGGATTGTCCGCAACGAAGGCGATCTCGACCGTTTCGCCGCGGTTCATCAAAATCGTGTCACGTAATGGGCCTGAGGACCCGTCCGAAGCGATCTGCCGGAAATGATGCCCGTGCAAATGCATCCCGTGTGGCCAGGCAGTGTCGTTGGTCATGGTGATCCGCACGGTCTCGCCAAGGTCGGCGTCGATCAACGACGTATCACCCATATCCGCCATGCCGTTGAAGGCCCAGACCTTGCCCTGGGCGGCCATGTCACGCATGTCCATCATCCGACCGCCCATCATCGCACCACGCATGCCGCCCATTGCGCCGCCTTCCATGCGCAGATCCGCGTGTCGGGCGGTTTCAAGGTCTCCGAGTGCGGGCACCGGATTTGGCGGGAGAGCGTCCGGCGCGGCGCGGCGCGTCTGTCGAGCAGCACCGCCAACCGGGAAGGCCGCGATGGCATAACCGCCGTCGCGTTCAAAGCTCACAAGGAAGGCCTCCTCGCCCTCATCCGCGACCACATCGACGATCAGGTCCGCCCGCTGCGCTGGCGCAAGGGTGAGGTCTCCCAATGGCTGCGGTGCCTCCAACGGCATGCCATCAAGCGCGACGACCCAACCTTCCAGGCCCTTCGTTTCAAGCGAGAAAATCCGCGCATTTGCAGTGTTGATCAGACGAAGGCGCATCCGCGCATACCGCGGAACCTCTCGCGACCAAGCCCCATCGCCATTCACCGTGATCCAGTTACCGATCCGTCCGCCATGGGACCAATCATGCATATTGCCAAAGCCGTCCGCGATCTGGGCCTCATCCGTCAGGCGCCAGTCGTCGAGCAGGAGCACCTCGTCAAGATCGACCTCCGGCGTTCCGGTTTGCTCATCGACAATCAGCGCACCGTAAAGGCCACGCGCCATCTGCTCGTAGGTTCGATTGTGTGGGTGGTACCAGTAGGTGCCTGCATCCGGCAGCGCAAAGTCGTAGAGGAAGTCTGCACCCGGCTCGACAGCGGGTTGCGTCATGCCAGCCACACCGTCCATGGCGTTTTCGATGCGGATACCGTGCCAGTGCACGGTTGAGGCCTGCGGAAGGTCATTCCGGAACATCCGCGTCATCCTTTCCCCCTGGCGCGCTCTTAGGATCGGGCCGGGTGTCAGGCCGTCATAGCCCCATATGCGCGTCTCCGGATACTCGGCCGGTGCAAGCCGCGCGCTGCCTTCCCGGGCATTTAGGATTGGCGTGGCTTCTGCACGCGCAAAGCTCGGCAGAGATGCGGCAGCTGCAGACGCCAAGACGGATTGATGGAATTGCCTGCGGTTAAGACGTGTCATGAAGCGTCTCCAAACGTGTGACGCGCCGGCGCAGCCGGTCGCGTGTCCAATGAGGCCTGTTCGCTCTCTCCGTCGCCGCGTGGCGATGAAACAGTGGTGAGCGCTGCGGTCGTGATCAGGATACCGGCCACAAGCGCCACTTCAAAACCAATTGATCGGCGGAGCCGCCTGCGCGTGCCCGGCGTCGATGCCAGAAGCTCAGGTGTCAGTTTCAATTTGTTCACTGCAGCCAGAGACAGGACCCCCGCAAAGAGAACGAGCTTGATCGCAAACATCTGGCCGTAGGGGCTGGACAGAGCGGAGGGTGTCACAGCACCCAGAAGCATAAGGACCAGCCCACCCGCAACGACGAGCAGGCCGACAACCCACAGCGCCCGGCGACCGAACTCATGTGCCAAGGCTCCCGCGCTTGCGGGTGGGTCGCGCCGTGTCGCACGCAGGAGCGGCGCGAAGGCGCCGACCCAGAAAGCGAGGCACAGTATGTGCAAGGTGATGAGCCCGCCAAGGATCACCTGCGGCTCGCCGAGCGCGTGACCGCGGAGCGCAAAGGAGGCGGACGCAAGAAATGCGCCCACAAGTGCGAGGATGTGGCCAGCCCGCGCGCGCCACAGGATACAGAAAATGAGCGCAAGCCCCGTAAGACGCACAGCCGCACTTGTTCCAAGCGGGCTCTCCGCCACCATTCCGAGGATCATGGGATCTATCGCACCGTCCCATGTCCCGCCGATGAGGAAGCTTGCCCGCACAGGAAGACGCAGCCCGGTAAAGATGGCTGCTGCGAACGCTGACAGAACCGCCGTTCGACGAAGAGCCACGCGTCCATCCTCACTCAGGTCGCGCAAGGATATGACCACCAACACACTGCCGACAGCAACCAGCGTTGCCGCGTAGGCAAACGCCTTCACGATGATCGACAGCTATGTGACGCTGTCGGCAATGGCGAGGGTTGCCAGCATCACGGGTCAGTTCGCCAACTTGAAGGAGAAGCTGCCTTGCATGGCATGACCGTCCGAGGCCAGACCGCGCCACTCCACGGTATAATTTCCCGGTGCCAGTGGTTCCGGCTCCGCGTGGAACTCAAGTGTTGGCTCCAGCCCGGTTTCACGCTCCATGGGCATCTCGGAGCCTTCGGCATTGACCAATCGCACCATGGTGATGCGCATCGGGGCGTCGAAGATCATGTGGATCATTTCCGGTGTTTCGGTCAGTTGTGCACCGTGAACCGGCGTCGTGCCCTCCTTTTCGGAATGCGCAGCCGCCGCCCCGCTCAGAGATAGGAGGATGGCGATCGCCGTGAGTTCGCGTTTCACTTTGAAACTTCCTTCTTCGATTCCGCACGACAAAGTTGCCGTCTTTGCAAGCAGATCGCTCGCACATGACACTTCTCCGAGACTTATGGTCCGGAAGCCTTTCGAATATATGTGTGCAGCCTCCAGTTGCTGGAAGGTCAATAGCAAAATGCCGCTTGACCTTCCAGCAACTGGAGGTCGCATTACGAGCTGTAGTCAGAGTTCAAAACGTCATGGGAGCGTGCGCCGCGACCGCCGAGCCCAGATGTACAAACCCGAGAACACAGTGAGAGGTATCCGCGGAATGAGGAAATGGATCATGTTATCTGGCGCTTTGCTGTTGCTGGTCGCACTCTCCGGAGTGCTTCTGACGGGCGGGTCGGTGCCGCTTGCTGTGAGCGATCAACCGAACCTGGCCCGCAGAGAAGCGATCTATGCGGAGGCTTGTGCCGCCTGCCATGGCGCAAATCTGCAAGGCGAGCCGAACTGGCGATCCCCCGGACCGGATGGCAGGCTGCCAGCACCACCGCATGATGCGACCGGTCACACGTGGCACCACTCCGACCGGGTGCTTTTGGACATCACCATGCGTGGCACGGCCGCGGTCGTCGGCAGAGGCTATGAAAGCAACATGCCGGGCTTCGGAGACACCTATTCCGAGGATGAACTGCGCGACGTCCTCGAATGGATCAAAACGCAGTGGCCGGAGCGGGAACGTGCGCACCAGGCACAAGTCACGGCGCAGGATGAAGCTCAGCGCTAGGTCGTGCGGCTTTCGGATCACCGCGCGCTGCGGCGGCGCGCGATTTCGCGGTAAAGGGCCTCTGGCGTGACCGCCAATTCCTGCGCCACGGTTTGCCAATGACCCTTCGCGGGCAGTGCGCCATTGTGATCAATCCAGGCATCAAGGCGCTGTTCGACCGTCTTCAACCCTCTGATTTCCGCAAGCAGGCGGGTCGTTTGCACGGTCCGTGCCAAATGTGCAGCCCAAGCCGTTGATGTCTCAGGATCAGCCTCCAGCGTTTCCATCAGACGCCCGACGCGAAGCTTTCCCAGGCGCGCCGGTTCGATCACCTTGGCGTCGCAGTGATAGGCTGCGGCATAAATCGAAGCCTCCGCGAGGATGTCACCCGGACGCGCTCTTTGAAAGCACATGACTTGGCCACTGATCTGCGTCCGTTCCAGATGAACGCCGCCTGTCTCAACGAGATGTACAAAGCGCACCGGGTCACCCGCGTGAAACAGATAAGCGCCGGCATCCATTTCCATTGGTTCCCCATGGTCAAAAAGCGCTTTCAGAAAATCGTCCATGACATGATCATAATCATGTGTGAGCGGCGCGCGCCATGAGAAGTTCTATGAAAACGGGATCGGATCATGAGAAGACACATTGTTATTGGGTTCGCGGCGTCAGTGTTGAGCACCCCCGTTCTCGCCGATGACAGCCATACGCCTTATGCGGGGCTGGACTCCCGGGACATCGCAACCCTGTCAGAGAGCGATATTGCCGATCTCGAAGCGGGACGTGGTTGGGGTTTTGCGCTTGCCGCCGAATTGAACGGGCATCCGGGGCCAGCGCACGTTTTGGAGCTTGCGGAAGACCTGGGTTTGTCATCGAAGCAGCGCGCGCGCGTGGAGGACATCTTCGGGGCAATGCAAGCCGAAGCCATTGCCGCGGGAGCGGTTTTCATCGCATCGGAACGCGCTTTGGATACAGCCTTCTCAAACGGAGGGCTTGATGCTGCCGAGTTGGAGGTTTTGGTCAATGCCGCCGGTCAAGCGCGCAGCAATCTCCGATTTGTACACTTGTCGCGTCATCTTGAGACGCTGGAAGTCCTTAGTGCTGCGCAAGTCGCACAATACAACGACCTGCGTGGCTACACCAATGACCCCTGCGCAAAGATCCCTGAAGGTCATAACGCAGAAATGTGGCGACGTCACAATGGGTGTGACAGCTAACCGCGCAACGCGGTCGTTTACCCAGAAGACCTTAACGGCATGTTGTCCGCGTAGCGACATCTGCTGCTCACTCCGGGAAAGCGTCCTGCGCCCAAAGTTAGCCCACGGCCCACCCCGGCGTGCGCTTGTCGAAAAACGCACCGATGCCTTCGGCGGCCTCCTCGGTCTCCCAACGCGCGGCAAGAGCAGTGATCGTGTGATCGACCACCGCCTCGTCAATGCGCGGTCCCAGATCGCGGGCCAGCTGCTTGGCCGCTGCTACCGCGCCGGGCGCGCAGGCGAGATAGGGCTGTACCTCCGCCTCCACCGCCTCGGCCAGTGCCTTGGCAGGCACAACGCGGGCCAGAATACCCAATTCTGCCGCCTCTGCCGCGCCAAAAATCCGCGCCGACATGAAGACCCGTCGCGCGCGGCCCTCGCCCATGCGGGCCAGAACATAGGGTCCGATGGTCGCGGGGATGATGCCCAACCGGGTTTCGGTGAAACCGAACTTGGCGCTGTCGACTGCAATGGCCGCATCACAGACGCAGGCCATGCCCACCCCGCCGCCAAAGGCATTGCCCTGCACCGCGCCGATCAGCGGTTTCGGCAAGGCGTTGAGCGCGCCCAGCATCGTCGCCAGTTTGCGTGCCTCTGCGGATCGTGTCTCCGCATCCATCTCGCGCTGAGCGGCCATCCACGCAAGGTCGCCGCCCGCGCAGAAGCTCTTGCCCGCGCCCGTCAGAACAACAACACGCACCGCTTCATCCGCGCCCAGATCGGCGGCCGCCTGTGTCAGGTCCGCCAGCATCTGCGCCGACATCGCATTATGCTTTTCCGGCCGGTTCAACGTCAGTGTCGCCACGCCACGCAAATCTGTCTCAATCGTCAGGGTCTCAAACATCCAAGCTCTCCAGTCCCGGCACGGCGCGGCCCGCGCGCACCCAATCGTCATAAATCCAGACCATGCGGTCCACGAACCATATCTTGGGCAGCGCCGTCAGGATCATCCCAAAGACCGCCCCTTCCCACCACAAAACGTAGAGGCCCCAGATCATGATCCCCGCGCCCGGCAAGCTCAGCGCACTCAGCACACCCGCAACCCGCCGGTGATGCGCCGCGATCTCGCTCCGGTGCGTCAGGAAGATACGCTCTCCCAGCACGCCCCTGCTGGCCCAGCTGTCGAGACGTTGGGGTGGCGGAAAAGCACGCGGGTTGATCCAGATCCAAAGCAACGCCAGCACGATGGGGATCAGCGCCCAGACCCCCAGCCAGACCCGGCTCCAGATCGCCAGCGCCAGCAATGGCAGGGCGGTCAGCATCCGCGTCCAGACCGACCACGGGTTCGCATGGCGCAGCCAGACCGCGTCATCCATGGACATCAGCCGTTCCGCACCTTTGAAGATATCCATACCTGTGCCGTCAGCCTTCGCGCATGGCGCGCGCCATCTCTGCCGCCTGCTTGATCATCTCGATGTCGAGGCCTGTGTCATAGCCCAGTGCGGCCAAATGTTCCGCCACCGCTTCGGTCGCCACGTTGCCTGCCGCCCCCGGTGCATAGGGGCATCCGCCCAGACCACCAACCGCTGCATCAAAGACCCGGACGCCGAGGCTGAGCGAGGTGTCGATATTCTCGATCGCGCGTCCATGAGTGTCGTGGTAGTGGCCTGCAAGCCGCCCCACCGGCACCACGTCGCGCACCGCCAGCAGCATGCGCGCGATGCTGTCGGGCGTGCCCGCGCCGATGGTATCGCCAAGGCTGATCTCGTAACATCCCAGGGCGAACAGCCGGTCGGCCACGTCGGCCACGGCAGCAGGGGCCACGGTCCCGTCATAGGGGCATTCGACCACGCAGGAGACATAGCCGCGCACCGGCAGATCGATATGACGCGCCTCTTCAAGGATCGGCTCGAACCGGGCGATGCTCTCGGCGATACTGGCGTTGATATTGGCCTTGGAAAACCCTTCTGACGCTGATGCGAAAACCGCGATTTCATCGACACCCGCCGCCTTGGCATCCTCGAACCCGCGCGGATTTGGCGTCAGTGCCGCATAGCGTACGCCCTCCGCACGGTTGATCCCCGCCATGACCTCCGCTGAGCCCGCCATCTGCGGCACCCATTTAGGAGAAACGAAGCTCGCCACTTCGATCCGGGAGAACCCCGCGCGGCTCAGGCAATCGACAAGCGCCACCTTTTCGGTCACGGGGATATCCCGCTTTTCATTCTGCAGCCCGTCGCGCGGACCGACCTCGAAAATCTCACACGGCCCCAGGCTCATATTTCATCCTCCCCCGACGTGTTTGACCCTAGTCTACAGGCCAAGGCGCATAAAAGTCTTGCGCATAAATTCCATCGCCCTGCGGCAACGCGGCCTGAAACCCTGCGCGCGCAGTGATCCGCGCATACCACGCGGCTGTTGCCGGAAAATCGTCCAGTGTCGCGAAATGCCGTGCCATGTAAACCGCCTGCCCCACCGAGATATCAGCGGCTGAAAAGCCTGACGTCAGCAGGTACTCGCGATTCTCCCCGGGGGTGCTGAGCCCCGCTTCGATTGCCGCGTAGCATTTGCGCACGCGCGCGGCCTCCAGTTTCATCACGACGGGGCTGCGCATGTGATCTTCATAGAGCGCCACATGCTGCTGGGTCAGCGCAGCCGCGTGCTGGCTGATCGTTTCCGCAAAATGCAACCAAACGAGCCAACTCATCCGGTCGAACGACCCCGGGCTCCGTCCCAGCCCGTCCGGGCTGAACCGCTCGCTTAGATACTGGGTAATTGCGCCGGTTTCGAACATGTGTTCGCCATCGATATCAAGGGCGGGCACGCGGCCTGCAGGCGAGAGGCTCAGAAACTCAGGACTGCGCAGCGTGCGATCAAACGGATAACTCTGCACCTGGAACGGCACATCCAGTTCATGCAGCAGCCAGAGCGTGCGCATGGACCGGGTCTGCGGACAATGATGCAGGGTGATCATGCGCTCTCTTCCGCCTCCAGCCTTATGAGTGCGGCCCCCGCTTCGACCTGATCGCCGGCTCTGGCCAGCACCTCGGCCACCACGCCGTCCCGGGCCGCCAGCAGCGCATGTTCCATCTTCATCGCCTCCAGCACGGCCAGACTGTCGCCTGCGCTGACGGTCTGGCCGATGGCGGCGTCGATGGCTTTCACAAGGCCCGGCATCGGCGCTTCGATGAGGTTGCCGTCCCCGGCTGCCCCGCCCGCCTGATCCAGCGGATCAATGTAGGTAAAGACAAGCCCATAGTAGTCAAAAATCGTGATGTCGTGGCCTGCCACCGCCACCTGCGGTGTGACATGTCCGTCAAAAACCCACTGACCGTTGCGACGCTCTGCCAAGACCTGCGTGCCAGCCACGTCCCAGCGCTGTTGATCGGCAGAGAGCACCTCCACCGACAGCGCATGCGTTTCATCGCGCCAGAGCAGCTGCACGCTGCGCCGCAGGGGCGCCCACAGCGAGAACCCGGTGCCGGGATCAGGGTCGGTCAGATCAAGGGCGGCCATGCCTGCCAGTGCGAGATGCCACGGCTGCGCTAGCGGTATTTCCGTCAGCGCATCAATGTCGCGGGCAATCAGTCCGGTGTCAACGTCACCCTGACCAAAACCCTTGTGCGCGGCAAGCGCGCCGAGAAAGGCAAGGTTGGTCACCGTGCCTGCAACCTCGCATCCCGCCAGCCCCTGCCGCAGGCGCGCGAGTGCGACGGCGCGGTTCGGCCCATGCACGATGACCTTGGCAATCATCGGATCGTAGAACGGGCTGATGGTGTCCCCGGCGCGTACGCCACTGTCGGCGCGCACCATCTCGGGAAAACGCAGATGACTCAGCGTGCCTGTTGCAGGCAGAAAGCCTGCGGGCACGTCCTCGGCATAGAGCCGCGCTTCGAATGCATGTCCGTTGATCGACAGTTGGTCTTGCGCGGTCGGTAGGCCTTCGCCTGCGGCCACCCGCAGCTGCCACTCCACGAGATCAACGCCCGTAATCGCCTCCGTCACAGGGTGTTCCACCTGCAGTCGGGTGTTCATCTCCATGAAGAAGAAGCCGTCCGGGCTGAGCCCGCCCGACCCGTCCACGATGAACTCGACGGTTCCGGCGCCGCTGTAGCCAATGGCCTCCGCCGCACGCACCGCCGCCTCCCCCATGGCACTGCGCATCTCCTCGGTCATACCGGGCGCTGGCGCCTCTTCGATCACCTTCTGATGGCGGCGCTGCAGGGAGCAATCGCGTTCAAAGAGATGCACCGCGCGGGTGCCGTCGCCAAAGACCTGCACTTCGATGTGACGCGGTTGCGTCACGAACTTCTCGACCAGCACGTCAGGGTTGCCAAAGGCGGTCTGCGCTTCGGACCTCGCGGAGGCAAGCGCGGCAGCGAATTCACTTTCCTTCTCGACAAGCCGCATGCCCTTGCCGCCGCCCCCCGCGACGGCCTTGATCAACACCGGGTAGCCGATCTTTTCAGCCTCCCGCGCCAGCAAGGCGTCGTCCTGATCTGCTCCGTGATAGCCGGGCACCACCGGCACGCCCGCCTCGATCATCAGCGCCTTGGCCGCATCCTTGAGGCCCATGGCGCGGATCGCAGAGGCGGAGGGACCGATGAAGACGAGGCCCGCGGCTTCAACGGCCTCGACAAAATCCGGGTTCTCGCTGAGGAAGCCATATCCGGGGTGAATGGCCTGCGCGCCACTGTCCAATGCGGCCTGAATAATCACCTCGCCCCGCAGATAGCTTTCCGCCGGGGGAGAGTTCCCGATATGCACCGCCCTATCCGCCAGCGCGACATGTTTCGCCCCGGCATCGGCGTCGGAATACACGGCGACGCAGCGCACACCCATGGCCTGTGCCGTTTCCATGACCCGGCAGGCGATCTCGCCCCGGTTGGCAATCAGGATCGTGTCAAACATTTCCATTCTCCAAATCTAACCCTGAGCCGATGAAAGGCCTTACACGCTCGTTGATCCCACGCGAAACGGAACCCGATGTGCCACCGTGCCTCGTCGCGCCGCTCTGATCAGCAGCTACCGTGGATGTGTGCTCTGCATCTGCCACGGGCCACCTCACATCCGGAAGACGCCAAACCGCGTCTCCTCTATCGGGGCATTGAGCGCTGCGGATAGCGACAGGAAGAGGACATCTCGGCTCTTGCGCGGGTCGATCACGCCGTCATCCCAAAGCCGCGCGGAAGCGTAGAGCGGGTGGCTCTGGCGCTCGAACATATCAATGGTCGGTTGTTTAAAGGCGGCCTCGTCTTCGGCAGACCAGCTCTCGCCCGCGCGTTCGATCGCATCGCGTTTGACCGTGGCCAGAACGCCTGCAGCCTGCGGCCCGCCCATGACCGAAATGCGGCTGTTGGGCCAGGTCCACATGAAGCGTGGAGAATAAGCGCGCCCGGCCATGCCGTAGTTGCCTGCGCCGAAAGAGCCACCCACCAGCATGGTGATCTTGGGCACATTCGTGGAGGCCACGGCCGTGACCATCTTGGCCCCGTGACGCGCGATACCTTCATTCTCGTATTTACGCCCCACCATAAAACCAGTGATATTCTGCAGGAAAACCAGCGGGATACGGCGCTGCGAGCAGAGTTCGACGAAATGCGCGCCCTTTTGCGCTGACTCGGAAAAAAGCACGCCATTGTTGGCCACGATCCCGATGGGGCAGCCCTTGAGATGCGCAAATCCGGTGACGAGGGTTTCGCCGAAACGCGGTTTGAACTCATCGAACCGCGAGCCGTCCACCAGCCGCGCAATCACCTCGCGGATATCGTAGGGCGTGCGCAGATCGGCGGGCACCACGCCCAGGATTTCCTCGGGGTCGTAGGCGGGCTCTTCCGGGTTTTCCCACTGCACCGTTGCGGGCTTGCCGCGGTTCAGCGAAACGACTGCCCGTCGTGCCAGCGCCAGTGCATGTGCGTCATCCTCCGCCAGATAATCCGCCACACCGCTGAGACGTGTGTGCACATCGCCACCGCCCAAGTCCTCGGCGCTGACGACTTCACCCGTCGCCGCCTTCACCAGCGGCGGCCCGGCGAGGAAGATCGTGCCCTGATCACGCACGATGATCGTCACATCGGACATGGCGGGCACGTAAGCGCCGCCCGCCGTGCAGGACCCCATGACCACGGCAATCTGCGGGATACCCAGCGCCGACATCCGCGCCTGATTGTAGAAGATACGGCCAAAGTGATCGCGATCAGGGAAGACCTCATCCTGATTGGGCAGGTTGGCCCCGCCGCTATCGACGAGGTAGATACAGGGCAAATGGTTCTCTTGGGCGATCTCCTGCGCCCGCAGGTGTTTTTTCACCGTCATCGGGTAATACGTGCCACCCTTCACGGTGGCATCGTTGCAGACCACCATGACCTCCTGCCCCTGCACTTGACCAACCCCGGCGATCACCCCGGCGCAAGGCGCCGCGCCATCGTAAAGCCCATGCGCCGCCGTCGCCCCCACTTCGAGAAACGGGCTGCCGGGATCGAGCAGGTTCGCCACCCGCTCGCGCGGCAGCATCTTGCCCCGGCTCACATGGCGGGCACGCGACCGCTCGCCACCCCCTAGTGCTGCAGCCTGAGCGGCCTCGGCAATCTCCTCCAATGCCGCCAGATGAGCGGACCGATTGGCCTGGAAGCCTTCCGAGGCGGGCAAAGCCTGTGACGTCAGTTTCATGGAACCTCCTTCATCGCAGGACCTCGCCCGCGCGGCATTTTCATGTCTGGGGGACGCCGGGTTGCGTCCTCCCGTCTGGCAGGTCCAGCAACCGCCCAAAACGGTCTACCGGATAGTCGAACTGTCGTCCCGCCTGCGTGCATCGGACGATGATCCAGACACCGTCGCCCGTGCCCGACAAACCGGTGCAGTCGGTCAGAAGCGCCGTAGAACCGGCCTCTTCCAGGTAGCGCTGTGCGTAGGTATTGATCACGTCGGATTCCGAAATGGTGACGGCGATCCACCCAAGCCGAAACGCCCAGATCGCGACAGCGACCACCAGCAGGGCCAGAGGGGTAAACCATAACCATCGCGGCATCAGTGCCAGGGCCCGAAGGGCCGTTGTGCACCTTCAGCCGCATCACGTTTGCAGATCCTCAGAACCGGTTTCCGAACGGCTCTTCGCACCTGCGGCAATTTTGCACAGCCGGTCTTCGCACTCTCTTGATCTGCATCAATGCCCATACTTCGGGTCCGGCGCATCAGGGGCCAGAATTCAAAAACGGAAAGAGAAAGATCATGAAGATCACCATCAAAGCCCTCCTCCTGATCAGCGCGCTTGCGCTTGTCACCGGCCCCGCGCTGGCGCAATCCCAGGGCGATTGGACAATCGGTGTTGGTGTCGCCACCGTGAACCCGAAATCCGGCAATGGCACCCTTGCTGGCGGCGAGGCGGACATCGATGACGATGTCAGCTTTACCTTCACCTTCGAATACTTCATCCGCGACAATCTGGGAATCGAGTTGCTGGCGGCGACCCCGTTCGAGCATGACATCTCGATTGCCGGCATCGGCGCGGCTGGCAGCACCAAGCATCTGCCGCCCACCCTGTCGGTCAACTATCACTTCCCCAATGCGAGCAAATGGAAACCCTATGTTGGTGCGGGGATCAACTACACCACATTCTTCGAAGAGGAATCCCCGTTGGGCACCCTCGAACTGGATGATTCCTGGGGTGTCTCGCTGCAGGCCGGTGTCGACTACCAGATCAGCGATGCAGGGTCCTTGCGGCTGAACGTTCGGTGGTTTGACATCGACACTGACGCCACTCTCAACGGTGCATCCATCGGCACTGCCGAGATTGATCCCTTCCTCTTTGGTGTCGCCTACGTCCACAGATTCTGACGCACGGGAGGCACGCGAAAGGGTTGATCCGATTTTCCCCATCGGGTCAGCCCATCGCCGCCATTAACTCGCGGCCCACAAGCATGCGCCTGATTTCGGAAGTGCCTGCGCCGATTTCCATCAGCTTGGCATCCCGGAAGAGACGCGCCACGGGGCTATCGTTCAAAAACCCCGCGCCGCCCATCGCCTGCACGGCCTGGTGCGCCTGTTTCATCGCCTCCTCCGAGGCATAAAGACAGCAGGCCGCCGCATCCTGACGGGTCACATCCCCGCGGTCACAAGCCTTGGCCACCTCGTAGACATAGGCACGCGCGGAGTTCATCGCCGTGTACATATCGGCGATCTTGCCCTGCATCAGCTGGAAATTCCCGATGGGTTGGCCGAACTGCTTGCGCTCGGAGAGGTACGGCATGATCGCGTCGAGACAGGCCGCCATGATCCCCGTGCCGATGCCCGCCAGCACAACGCGTTCGTAGTCGAGGCCTGACATCAGCACGCGCACGCCTTTGCCCTCCTCGCCGAGCACATTCTCGAACGGCACTTCGACATCCTCAAAGATCAACTCCGCGGTGTTCGACCCGCGCATGCCCAGCTTGTCAAAATGCGGGGAGGTCGAAAACCCGGTCATCTCCTTTTCGATCAGAAAGGCGGTGATGCCCTTTGACCCGGCCTCCGGGTCGGTCTTGGCATAGACCACCAGCGTATCCGCGTCCGGGCCATTGGTGATCCAGTATTTGGTGCCGTTCAGCCGGTAGTGGTCGTTGCGCTTTTCCGCGCGCAGTTTCATCGACACCACGTCTGATCCCGCACCCGCTTCGGACATTGCCAGGGCACCCACATGCGTCCCGGAAATCAGGCCCGGCAGGTATTTCTGTTTTTGCTCCTGCGAGCCGTTCAGCTTGATCTGGTTCACGCAAAGATTGGAATGTGCGCCATAAGACAGCGACACCGACGCGCTGGCGCGGGCGATTTCCTCAATGGCAACGGTGTGGGCCAGATAGGACATGCCCGCCCCGCCAAACTCTTCATCGACGGTAATGCCAAGCAGACCCAGCTCGCCCATTTCCGGCCAAAGCTCTGGGGGAAAAGCGTTTTTCTCGTCGATATCCGCCGCCATCGGCTTGACGCGGTCCTGCGCCCAGCGGTGCACCACGTCGCGCAGCGCGTTGACATCCTCGCCCAGATCGAAAGCCATGGTTGCCATAAACATCGCGCCGCCCTCCCGTCAGAATTTATTGAACACGCGTTCATAAATGACACATGCACCCTGATTGGTCAAGATAACACGCCGCCCGGTGCGTGTTACTCGGCCGCAGTCGACTGCTTCTGATAGACCGCGCCAACCTCTGCGCGGATGATCCGCGCAATCAGGTCACAGTCCTCCAGCGAGAACGTCAGGGGCACGCGCATATCCACGATCCCCGCCAATACCCGGTCGGAATCGGGCATCTGCGGTGTTTCGGCATAGCGCCAGCTGTCGTAGCGGCTGGTGAAGCCCAAAGGCTCGGGCGCGCCAAACCACTTCAGCTCCACCCCGCGCGCGGCGCAGCGTGCCAGAACCCTGCGGACGTCATCCCCTGCCCAGTCGAGCAGCAGGAACTGGATCGACGACCCGACAATCGTCTCCTCTTCGGGTCGGTCGATGACGGTCAGCCCCGGCGTGCCGCGCAGCCCAGCTTCGAGCCGGTGATACCGATCATTCCACCGGGCGCATTGTGTCGCCAGATCTGCCACCTGCGGACGCAGGATTGCGGCGCGCAGATTGTCCATCCGGCCCGAGATGTTCGGCGTCTCATAACGGATGGTCTCAAAGGCCTCTTTTGGCGGTGCCGCCAGATGCCGTTCATAGAGCATGTAGGAGCCCGAGAGCATCACCGCGCGGGCGGCCACCTCCGGATCATCGGTGACCAGAAAGCCACCCTCGCCGGAATTGACGTGTTTATACGTCTGGCAGGAATAGCAGCCGACCAGCCCGTGCCGCCCCGAGGGAACCCCGTTCCACGCAGCGCCCATCGTATGCGCGCAATCCTCGATCACCTTGATGCCCGCGGCATCGCAGATGTCCATCAGCGCCTCCATATCGCAGATGTGACCGCGCATATGGCTGAGCAGCAGCACCTTCGCCTGTCCCGCTTTGGCCCGCAGATCATCAAGATCAATGGTCAGCGCCTCGGTCACGCCGACAAAGGCTGGCTTGGCACCGACGGCGGCAATTGCCCCCGGAACAGGCGCCAGCGTGAAGGCATTGGACAGCACCGGGTCACCGGGTTGTACGCCCAGCGCGCGCAGGGCCGTGGCCATCGCGTACCCGCCCGAGGCGACTGCCAGGCAGTACTTCGCACCGACTGCTGCGGCAAACTCCTGCTCCAGCAGGGCCGTTTCGCTGAGCTCCTCGGCGGACGTGTTATACCGGTGAAGCCGACCGTGGCGCAGTACCGCGAGAGCGGCCTCGATACCGGCTTCGGGGATGGGCTCCTGCTGGGTGAAGCTGCCCCTGAAAATCTCTGTCATCTGACACCCCTTGATTGATTGCAGCTTTGCCGATGGCCCCGGCTCCGGTCAAGCCAGCAGACGGTCAACCATCTGCGGCAGATCGGCGTAATCCGCCAGCAGGCCTTCCGGTTCCAATGCCGCCATATCGCCCCCCGCAGGACCAAAGGTGACCAGCACACAAGGCACCTGCGCCGCCCGCGCCGTGTTCCTGTCCGTATCGGAATCGCCAATGAGCACGCTACGCCCAGGGGCCCCGCCCGCCCGCCGCACCGCCTCATGTAGCGGCTCCGGGTCCGGCTTGCGCACCGACAGCGTATCGGCACCCACAAGCGAGGCAAAGGCATCCCGCACGCCCAGCTTTTGCAACAGGACATCGGCAAGACGCTCTGGTTTGTTGGTGCAGATGCCGACACCGTAGCCGCCGGATTTCAACCGCTCGACCGCCTCCATCGCCCGCGGATAGACCTGCGTGTGGACATCGATGGCGGCACCATAGGCGTCCAGCAAATGGGGATAGTAGTGATCAATTATCGGCTCCATTTCCTCGCGACCAAGACGCGTCAGCCCGGCACGCAGCATCGCCCGCCCGCCGCGCAGAGCCGTGCCCGCATCAGCGTCGGGGTCCAGCACATCGCCTTCGCCCATGGCCCGGAAACAGTGATTGGCCGCCGCAATCAGGTCGCCACTGGTATCAGCCAAAGTCCCATCCAGATCGAAAATAACAGTTTTCATGCCCGTTCTCCGCCTCATCCTTGGGCGAATGACCGCCCAGACATGTTGCAAGCCGCAACCTTCTTTGATGCCTGCGTGGCTTGCGCCGCTGCGCCAGACGGATAAACAGGGCCGAAGCAGAACACAAAGAGAAACGACATGAAAACCGCTTTGGTCATCCTCGCCGCAGGCAAAGGCACCCGGATGAACTCGGACCTGCCCAAGGTCCTCCACCCGCTCGCAGGTGCGCCGCTTTTGATCCACGCAATGCAGGCCGGGGCCAGCCTTGCACCCGAACACACGGTGGTTGTGGCCGGTCATGGCGCCGCATCGGTACGCAAGGCCGCGCAGGCGCATGATGAAACCGCCCTGGTGGCGGAACAGACAGATCAATTTGGCACGGCCCATGCGGCCGGACAGGCCGCCCCGCTTTTGAAGGACTTTGACGGTACCGTGATCGTGCTCTTCGGCGACACGCCTTTCGTCCAGCCGGAAACGCTGGAGACGATGATTGCGGCCCAAGCCACGCATGATGTGGTCGTTCTGGGCTTTGAAGCCGCCGATCCTGGCCGATACGGGCGGCTGGTCGTTGAGGGTGAGACGCTGGAACGGATCGTCGAATTCAAGGACGCCGATGCGGCGGAACGTGCCATCACGCTTTGCAACAGCGGGGTCATTGCCTGCCGGTCAGAGTTGCTGTTCGATCTGATTGACGCGGTCGACAACAAGAACGCGGCGGAAGAATACTACTTGACGGATATCGTGGGCATCGCCCGGTCCCAAGGCCTCTCCGCAACCGTTGTCACCTGCGACGAAAGCGAAACGCTGGGCATCAATTCCCGCACCGAACTGGCCGCCGCCGAAGCTGCCTTTCAGGCACGCGCCCGCGCCGCCGCCTTTGAGGACGGTGTCACTCTGCCCGCGCCGGACACCGTGCATTTCGCCTTTGACACCGTGATCGGGCGCGACACGGTCATTGAGCCAAATGTCGTCTTTGGTCCCGGCGTCACCGTAGAATCCGGCGCGACCATACGGGCGTTTTCACATCTCGAAGGCTGTCACGTGGCCCGTGGTGCGGTTGTGGGGCCATATGCCCGGCTGCGCCCCGGTGCCGAGCTCAGCGAGAACGTGCGGGTCGGTAATTTCGTGGAGATCAAGAACGCGCAGATCGGCGAAGGCACCAAGGTCAATCACCTCAGCTACATCGGCGATGCCACGCTTGGTGCGCAGACGAACGTCGGTGCGGGCACGATCACCTGCAACTATGACGGCGTTCTGAAACACCGCACCGAGATCGGAGATAACGCCTTTATCGGCTCCAACACAATGCTGGTGGCCCCGGTGTCCATCGGCGACCGCGCCATGACCGGGAGCGGGTCGGTCATTACCTCGGACGTGGACGCGGACGCCCTTGCGATCGCCCGTGCGCCACAGGTCGAGAAACCGGGTATGGCGACGAAATTGTTCGATATCTTAAAGGCCAAGAAAGCCAAACTGCAAAGAGGCAGCTGAAAATGTGTGGAATTGTAGGGGTCCTGGGCAGTCATGAAGTAGCGCCCATTCTGGTGGAAGCCCTAAAACGGCTCGAATACCGCGGCTATGACAGTGCCGGGATTGCCACGGTCGAAGACGGCATTCTCGACCGGCGTCGCGCTGTCGGCAAGCTGGTTAATCTTTCGGACTTGCTGGTACATGAACCGCTGACCGGAAAGTCGGGCATTGGTCACACGCGGTGGGCGACACATGGCGCACCCACCGTCGTCAATGCGCATCCGCATCAGGCTGGCCGCGTCGCGGTGGTACACAACGGGATCATCGAGAATTTCCGCGAACTGCGGGCGGAACTGGCCGAGCATGGCGTTGAGTTCGTGACGCAAACGGACACCGAAACCATTGCGTTGATGACCGAACACTACATGACTGAAGGCTCGGACCCGGTCGAAGCAGCCAGCAAAACGCTGGATCGCCTGACCGGCGCTTTTGCCCTCGCCTTCCTGTTCTCGGGTGAGGACGACCTGATCGTGGCAGCACGGAAGGGCTCGCCGCTGGCCATCGGCCATGGCGACGGCGAGATGTTCGTGGGTTCGGATGCAATTGCGCTGGCACCGCTTACCGACCGCATCAGCTATCTTGAAGAGGGCGACCGCGCCGTCATCACACGCACAGGTGTCGAAATTCGCGACGCGCATGGCACGCTGGCCAATCGTCCTGTGAAAACCGTGCAAATCGGGGATACACGGATCGACAAGGCAGGCCACAAACACTTCATGGCCAAAGAAATTGCCGAGCAGCCGACGGTTATGGGGCAAGCGCTCGGGAACTACCTGGATGCGAACGGCGAGATTACCCTGCCCGACCCCGGTATGGATTTCTCAAAGGTGGACCGACTGACGATGGTTGCCTGTGGCACCGCCTCCTATGCCTGCCTTACGGCAAAATACTGGTTTGAGCAGATCGCGCGCTTGCCGGTTGATGTCGATGTCGCCTCCGAGTTCCGCTATCGCGAGCCGCCCGTGCCAGCGCGTACAACTGCGCTTTTTGTCAGCCAGTCGGGTGAAACCGCTGACACGCTGGCGGCTCTGCGGTATTGCGAAGGTAAAGCAGACCGCATCGTCTCTGTGGTCAACGTGCCGGAAAGCTCCATCGCGCGGGAAAGTGATCTGGTGCTGCCGATCCATGCGGGGGTCGAGGTCGGCGTCGCTTCCACCAAGGCTTTCAGCTGCCAGCTTGCGGTGTTGCTCATTCTGGCGCTCAAAGCTGCGCGGGATCGCGGTGAAATCGACGCCGAAACACTGGCCGATCACCTGTCGGCCCTGCGCGGCATGCCCAGCATGCTCTCGACCGCGTTGGAAGCGAACAAAGCAATGCAAAAGGCCGCGCTCAAAATAGCCGAAGCACGTGATGTACTGTTTCTGGGACGGGGCATGATGTTCCCGCTGGCCCTTGAGGGCGCACTTAAACTAAAGGAAATCAGCTACATACACGCGGAGGCTTATGCTTCGGGCGAACTCAAACACGGCCCCATCGCCCTTGTCGACAAATATGTGCCTGTCGTTGTAATGGCACCCCGCGACGCGCTGTTCGACAAGACCGTCAGCAACATGCAGGAGGTCATCGCCCGCAAGGGCCGCGTGATCCTGGTCTCCGACAGGCAGGGGATCGAGGAGGCTGGCGAAGGCACCTTTGCCACCATCGAACTGCCCACGGTGCCTGATATCATGACGCCGATCCTCTATGCGATCCCGGCGCAGCTGCTGGCCTATCACACCGCTGTGGCCAAGGGCACGGATGTGGACCAGCCCCGCAACCTTGCCAAATCCGTCACGGTGGAATGACCCATGGCCAAGCAATTTGATGCGCTGAGCGATGCGCTGACCCGTTTTGTCGAAGATCAGCACATGTTTTTCGTGGGCTCCGCCGCGCCGGAGGGTCGGGTCAATATTTCGCCCAAGGGCATGGACAGCCTGCGGGTGCTGGGTCCTAACCGCATCGTCTGGCGCAACCTCACAGGCTCCGGGAACGAAACCGCCGGGCATCTGGCCCGGATCAACCGGATGACCCTGATGTGGTGCGGGTTCGAGGCCAGGCCGATGATCCTGCGCTGTTACGGCAGCGCAACGACCCTGCACCCGCGGGACGCGGAATTTGACGCGCTGAACGCGCTCTTCCCGGGCTCGCAGGGCGCGCGGCAAATTTATGATGTTGCGGTGGATCTGGTGCAGACCAGCTGCGGCTATGCCGTACCCTTTATGGAGTACAAGGGCGAGCGTGACGTGCTCGAAAAATGGACCGAGGATCGCGGAGCCGAGGGGATTTCCGAGTATTGGGAAACGCGCAACCAGACCACCATTGACGGCGCGCCCACGCATATTCTGGCGCAGGGCAGCGACTGAGGTTACGAGCTGACGTCCACGGTGACGAGATCGGCAAGGCTGACCTCCAGCGCCCGCATCGCAGAGAGGGAGATGCGGCTGCCGGCGGTTGCAGGCCCGTCGATGGGGATCAGCGTGACGGCGACGGATTTGCCGGTTGCTGGATTTCTCACCCGTCCGGCCGATTGAGCGCTTACAAGGGGCGTCTTCAACCAAAATCCGGGCTCGGATGGGCTGCCGAGAGAGGCCACGGTTTGCCCCAAAGCCCTGCCCGCCCCACGTGAGCGGGTGGCGGCCACGCGCTCCTGTGCGGTCGACTGGTCCAACGCTTCGGCTGTCCGTGCGGAACCGGTCGGAATGGCCTGCGTCTGTGCAGGCGCAGAGACGGCGGGTTCTTCCAACAGATCACCACCCCCCAAAGCCAGGTTAATCTGGTTCAGCTGCGCACAGGCCGACAGGCTCAGCACGACGGCAAGGGCAGTCAGACGAAATGAAAGGATGCGGGACATGCTCTCTCTAAACCATAGCCGCCATTCAGCATCAATGGCGTTAACCTCTTGCTGCGCCTGCCCGGGAGGATTACCTATAAAGATATGACAGCTCCATTGATTGATCCCTTTGCCCGCGCCATCACCTACCTTCGGGTGTCCGTCACCGACCGGTGTGACTTCCGATGTGTCTACTGCATGTCCGAGAACATGACCTTTTTGCCGAAAAAGGAATTGCTGACGCTGGAAGAACTTGATCGCCTGTGCTCGACCTTCGTTGGGCTCGGCGTGGAAAAGCTGCGGATCACCGGGGGGGAGCCTTTGGTGCGCAAGGGCATTCTGACTTTCTTCCAGGGCATGTCACGACATCTGGAGGCGGGCACGCTAAAAGAGCTGACGCTGACGACCAACGGCAGTCAGCTGGAGCGCTTTGCCACCGACCTCTATGCGGCGGGTGTCCGCCGGGTAAATGTCTCGCTCGATACGCTGGATGAGACGAAGTTTGCAGAGATCACCCGCTGGGGCCGCCTGCCGCAGGTGCTGCGCGGGATCGATGCGGCCCAGGCCGCCGGGTTGCGGGTGAAACTGAACGCAGTCGCCCTGAAAGGGTTCAACGAGGACGAGTTGCCCTATATCACTGAATGGTGCGCCGAACGCGATATTGACCTGACGTGGATTGAGGTCATGCCCATGGGAGATATCGGCAACGAGGACCGGCTGGGGCAATACTGGTCACTGAAAGACGTCCGGGCGCGCTATGCGGAACACTACACCGTGACCGATCTGGCGGAACGCACCGGCGGGCCCGCGCGCTACGTGCGGCTGGAAGAGACCGGGCAGAAGATCGGCTTCATCACCCCGCTCAGCCATAATTTCTGCGAAAGCTGCAACCGGGTGCGGGTGACCTGCACCGGCGAGATTTTCATGTGCCTCGGACAGGAAGACGCCGCCGACCTGCGCGCGCCCCTGCGTGCCCATCCTGATGACGACAGCCCGCTGGAAGACGCGATCCGCGCGGCGATTGCCCTCAAGCCCAAGGGGCATGACTTCGACTATTCGCGCCAGCGGCTGGATGGGCAGATGCCACGCCACATGAGCCATACAGGCGGCTGAATACGTCCATGCGCGCGCCGCCGCTCTTTCATCTTTACGTGGCGGCGACGGTGCTGCTTGCCCCCTTTGCAGCCTGGGCTGAAATCCGCAAGCTGCGCCGGCAAGGCGTTTCCGCTCTGCGGGCTCATGAGAAAATGGGGCATGCCAGCCAGCCCCGCTCGGGCAGTGGCCCGCTGATCTGGTTTCACGCGGCCTCCGTTGGCGAAAGCCTGTCGGTGCTGGCTCTGATCACCCGGATGGGCGAACTGTTGCCGCGCGCACATTTCCTGATCACCTCGGGTACGCCAACCTCCGCGAAACTGGTGGCCGACCGTATGCCCCCCCGCACCGTACACCAGTTCGCGCCGCTGGATGCCAAGGGGCCGCTGAGCCGGTTTCTGGGACACTGGCGCCCGGATGCCGCGGTTTTTGTGGAAAGCGAGCTCTGGCCCCGCATGCTGCGGATGACGCACGAGCGCGGCACCCCCATGGCGTTGGTGAACGCGCGGCTCAGCGCCAAATCCCGCGCGGCCTGGGCACGCCGCCCGGAGTTGGCCGCCTATATCCTTCAGGTCTTTGACCTGATCCTGACGCAGAATGACGAAATGGCGCAGGCGATGGTGGATATGCATGCGCCTGTGGACCGGGTCGCGCGCGGCATCAACCTCAAATCTCTCTCTGCCCCGCTGCCCACCGATCCGGCGGTGCTGGCGCAGGCACGCGCCGCCCTCAAGGGAAGGCCCGTTTGGGTTGCCGCCTCTACACACCCCGGGGAAGAGCAGATCGTTCTGGCGGCGCACAAGACCTTGCTGGCGGATCATCCCGATCTGATGCTGATCCTCGTGCCCCGCCATCCCGATCGCAGTAACGCGGTGATCGACCTGATCCGGCAAAGCGACCTCAGCTTTGCGGTGCGCTCACAGGGTGCCTGGCCCCGCGCAGGCGAAGCTGTCTATCTTGCCGACACGCTGGGGGAGCTGGGCAATTGGTACGCCCTGACGGATACGGCATTTCTGGGTGGCTCGCTGCTGCCCATCGGTGGGCACAACCCTTTCGAAGTCGTCGAGGCCGGGGCCGCGGTGTTCACCGGCCCACATGTGACCAACTTTGCAGAAACCTTTGCCGATATGGAAGCGGCAGGGGCGGCGAAAACCGTTCCTGACGCCCATGCGTTGGCGCAAGGTGTCGATACCCTGTTAAGGGATCATGCCGCCCGCACAGATGCCTTGCAGGCCGCAGCAACCATTGTAAAAGGCAAATCCGAGGCGCTTGGCAGTATCGCAGCCCGCCTTGTCCACATGCTCAAGCTGGAGGATGACGCCAGATGACGCCGCCTGCCCCGCTGCCCTTGCGCGACATCGAGGTGATTGCCCCGAATTTCAAACGCCGTCATTCCGGCGTGACATCGACGGTGATCCGTCTGGTGCCCTTGCAGGCGCAGGATATCGCGATCACCGCCTCGGCGCCCGATCTGCCGCCTGAAGTGCCCAACATCGCCCCCGCCCGCCTGCTGTCGCTGCCCCGGTCCGGACCTTCCGGCGCGCGGGTCTGGCACGCCCGCCGGAACGTGGAAATGCTCGCGGGGCTGGCGTTGAAATACCTTGCGGGCAAACGTCTCAAACTTCTTTTCACCTCAGCTGCACAGCGGCGTCACACCGGGTTCACGCGCTGGCTTATCCGGCAGATGGACGATGTGATTGCCACCTCTTCCAAATCCGCCGGCTACCTCGAACGCGAGGCGACGGTCATCCGGCACGGCGTGGATTGTGAACAATTCGCCCCCGTGGCGGACCGTGCCGCCCTGCGCCGGTCACTGGATCTGCCGGAAGACGGGCCGCTGATCGGTTGTTTCGGGCGTATCCGGCACCAAAAGGGCAATGACCTTTTTGTCACCGCGATGGTGGAGGTCTTCAAAAGCCATCCGCAAGGCAAGGCGTTGATCATGGGCCGCGCCACGGCAGAGCATCAGGATTTCCTCAAAGCCCTCAAGGAGGAGGTCGCGACTGCCGGTCTGACGGACCGCATCCTCTTCCGGGACGAAGTGCCGATTGCCGACCTTTCAAAGCATTTTCAAGCGCTTGACCTCTATGTCGCCCCGCAACGCTGGGAAGGGTTCGGCCTGACCCCGCTTGAGGCCATGTCCTGCGGCGCACCTGCTGTCGCCACCAGGGTCGGCGCCTTCGAGGAACTGATCATCGAAGGCGAAACCGGCTATCTGGTCGACATCGAAGACGCCGCCGCCATTGCCGAGCGCGTCAGTCGTATGCTGTCCGATCCCCAAGCACTGGATACCATGTCGAAGGCAGCGCGGCAGAACGTGCTGGACCATTTCCGGATCGAACAGGAAGCCGCCGCCATTATCGCGATGTATCGCGCCCTGCTCGCCGCCTGACGCACCGGCCAGGCCGTTGGCGTTTAGCCTGCGGCAGGCAGACGCTGTTCCACGATTTCCGCCCACCAGCTGCAGCCAGCCGGGATGGCGTCGTCGTTGAAGTTGTATTCCGGGTGATGCACCGCCGCGCTGTCGCCATTGCCCACCAGAATATAGGCGCCGGGGCGCTCTTCAAGCATGAAGGCAAAGTCCTCGCCGCCCATGACCAGCGGCGCGTCTTCGCACGCCCCGGCGACCGATGCTGCGACGGCGGCCGCAAATTCCGTCTGCTCGGGGTGGTTGACCATCACCGGATAGTTGCGCGTGTAGTCCACCTGCACCTGAGCTCCGAAACTCTCGGCCACACCTTTGGCGATTTTTTTCAGGCGCATCTCTGCAAGGTCGCGCATCTCATCCGACAACGTGCGCACGGTACCCTTGAGCGTCACACGCTGCGGAATGACGTTGAAGGCCTTGGAAGAGGTCTCGAAAGAGGTGACCGAAACGACAATCTGGTCCACTGGATCGGCATTGCGGCTGGCAATGGTTTGTGCGGCAATGACAATGTGGCTGGCCACCACGGTCGTGTCGATGGTCTCATGCGGTTTCGCCGCGTGCCCGCCAAGGCCCTCAACCTCGATCTCGAAGATATCCGTGGCCGCGAAGAAGGCACCGGGACGAATGGCAAAACTACCCATCGGGCGGCCCGGCCAGTTGTGCATGCCATAGACTTCCTGAATACCAAACCGCGCCATCATGCCATCGTCGCACATCTCGCGCCCACCGCCGCCGCCCTCTTCGGCTGGCTGAAAGATCACAACGGCGGTACCATCAAAGTTACGCGTCTCAGCCAGGTATTTCGCGGCCCCCAGCAACATCGCGGTGTGCCCATCGTGCCCGCAGGCATGCATGGCTCCGGGGGTTTTGGAGGCGTATTCCACACCTGTCTGTTCCAGAATGGGCAACGCATCCATGTCCGCGCGCAACCCGATGACCTTGCCCGAAGTGTCCGATTTTCCCTTGATCACCCCGACAACACCCGTGCGCCCGATCCCGGGCACCACCTCGTCGCAGCCGAATGCGGCGAGCTTTTCCGCAACCAGCGCCGAGGTGCGATGGGTGTCAAAGAGCAGTTCCGGATGTGCATGCAGATCGCGGCGCCATTCGGTGATTTCATCGTGCAATTCGGCAAAGCGGTTTTTCACGGGCATCGGATGTCTCTCCTTGAGGTGGCATGGGCCGTTCGGGCTGATGTCGCTGTCGAATATTGATCTGAAACGGACACGACTGCGTTGTTCTGCACCGGGAACTCTGAACGATTCTGGCCCCTTGCAGCTATCTTAATCCTCTGCCCGGCGGCTTCAACCCGAAGCCGAACACGCGTGCGTCAGCAGCGTTACAGCGCCGGTCCGAGCACCATCGGCGTGCCATCGGTGAAGCGGTCCAACCGGAACCGGGTCAGATCATGACCCGGCGGATTGCCCATCACGATGTCTGCCAGAATACGGCCCATCGCAGGTCCGATGCCAAAGCCATGACCGCTCATCCCGGTGCCCAGCGTCAGGCCGGGCAGCGCGCAGACACGGTCCACGACGGGCACGACATCGGGCATCGTATCGATCATCCCCGCCCAGGCGTGCGAGATATCGAAGTGAGGGAGCTGCGGAAAAAGCATCGCGAATTTGCGTTTCAGATCGCGGACCTTCGCGGTGTTTGGTTGGGGGTTCAGCACCCGCTGTTTCTCGAAAGGGCTTGGCGCATCACCGGACCAGCGGCGCGCTGTGCCCCAGGCATCCGGATACCCTTTGGGCGCTATCGGCAGGAAACGGGTGCCAAAAGGATCGGCCCGCAATTGGGTGAGGAATTTCGGCAGGGCGCGCAAAGCGTCCCACCCGAGGAACAGCTCGTGAAACCCGCCAGGGGCCAGGGTGTAGCCGCCATCCGCGCGGTGACGGAAGGCAATCCGGTTATCCGCCACACCGCCCGTTGCCACTGCGGGCAGTTCGGTCGTTTTTGCAACCGTCGCCCGCACAGAGAGCTGTGGCAGGGCGACGCCGTGGTTGCGCAGGAAGAGCGATGACCAGGCGCCCCCCGCCAGAACCACCTCCGACGTGGCGATGCGTCCGGCTTCGGTGACAACGCCTGCCACACGCCCCGCCGCCAGATCAAGGCACCGCACAGCGCAACCCTCGCGAATCTGCGCGCCCGCCCGCGCGGCAAGTTCCGCGAGCGCCGGTACGGCGACCCATGGTTCTGCGCGCATGTCAGAGGCCGTGTACAGGGCACCTGCGTAGGATTTACCGGTGCCGGGCAGCAGTGCGCGGGTCTCGGCGGCGGTCAGCAGGCGTGTGTCGACGCCCTGCGCCTGCGCAACCGGCAGCCAGTCGGCGTAGCGCGCCATCTGCGCGTCATTGTCGGCAAGATAGGTGACGCCGCCCTCAGTCAGACCGATGTCCCGGTTGGTCTGCGTGGCGAGGTTGCGCCAGTGCTGATTGGCCTCCACCATGATGGGAAGCTCGTCGGGGTCGCGGCCCTGTTGACGAATCCAGCCCCAGTTGCGGCTGGATTGCTCTCCGGCGATCCGGCCTTTTTCGAGCAGGACAACCGATTGCCCGGCACGCGCCAGAAAAAGCGCCGTGCAGACACCAATGACACCGCCGCCGATCACCACCACGTCTGCCTCTGCGGGCAGCGGGTCAGTGAAACGAACAGATGTCTGTTCAGAGATCGGAAAGGGCGTCACCGCAGACTGTCCCCATCGCGCGATCCGGGTGGCCTGAAGCCCACCCTACCTGCCGGACGTAAGGGGAGCGGTCCGGAACTCCTGTAGATCATTGCCGCAGGCGGTCGACGAGACGCTGCATAAAGCCGTGTCCTGCCTCAAAGTCCACCACCGAGATGAACTCATTGGGCTGGTGCGCCTGTGCAATGTCACCCGGACCGCAGATCACCGCCGAATACCCGGCCTCCTGAAACTGTCCGGCCTCAGTGCCATAGCTGACCACGTTGCTGGCGTTGTCGCCGGTGACGCCGCGGACGAGATTTTCTGCCGCACCATCCTGTTCCGGTTGCAAGGCGGGCACGTCAAAACGCGGCGAAATTGTGATCCGTGTGTCCGGGACAATCGCCTGCATCTCGGCTTCGACCTCGGCCACGCGTGCACGGTAGCGGGCTTCCCATGCGCTCTTGTCCTCACCCGGCACCACGCGGAAATCCATGGCAAAGTGGCAATCCTTGGCCGTGATGTTATGCGCGGTGCCGCCCGAAATCTGCCCCACATGCAGCGTGGTGAAGGGCGGATCGAACATCGCTGCCAGATCATCGGGCTCTGCCGCCTGATTGATGGCGTTCATCTGGTTGGCCCAGTCGATCAGTTTCGCGCCGAACATGATGGCGTTCACACCGCGATCCAGCAACGAACTATGCACTTCAAACCCCTGCACATGGGTGTCAAAGCCCGTCCCACCCTTGTGACCGGAGACCACGCGCATGGACGACGGTTCGCCCACGATCACCGACGCGCCCTTGGGCAGCACCGGCTGCATCGCCGCAATCATCGGCGGCGCCCCGGTGCAGCCGATCTCTTCATCAAAGCTCAGGGCAATCTGCAAAGGGCGTTTGACACCCGCGTGATGCGCCTCGACCATGGCCCAGAGCGCCAGCGCATCAAAGCCCTTCATGTCGCAGGTGCCGCGCCCGAAATAGCGACCATCCTTTTGCACGACATCAAAGGGGTCAGTGTCCCAGGGCTGGCCGTCCACCGGCACCACGTCCGTGTGACCGGAGAGCACAACGGCGCCCTCTTCCCAAGGGCCGACATGGGCAAAGAGCGCGGCCTTGGGCTCATCAGGATCGGTGTAGCGGTGGGCGGAAATGCCATGGTCTGCCAGATAGTTTTCGACCCAGTCGATCAGGGGCAGATTACTGTCCCGGCTGACGGTGGGAAAGCGGACCAGCTGTGTCATCAGCTCCAGCGGGCTCAGTCTTTCAGTCATAAAGGCGACGTCCGCTCAGGCCTTCCGGGGCATCCTGCCCTTCGCGCAGCTTGTTTTCGGTCCGCACCAGAGTCGCGTCGCGTTTGTAGCCGCCCCAATCGCCTTGCAGAACGAAATGGCCGGGCTCAACTTCATCATATCGCGATGGTTCGGGCACGTAGTCGGCGGGATGGATGGGGGACGGGATCGGTTTGAAATTCAGGTCCCGCTCATCCTTGCGCTGGCGCGGATCGGCGATGGGCACGGCCTTCATCAGCGCCTGCGTATAGGCATGTTGCGGATTTTCGAACACCCGCGCGCGCGGTCCCAGCTCCACGATCCGGCCCAGGTACATGACGCCCACCTGATGGCTCACCCGTTCCACCACCGCCATATCGTGGCTGATGAAAAGGAAGGACAGGCCAAGCTCCGCCTGCAATTCCAGCATCAGGTTCAGCACCTGCGCCTGCACGGAGACATCGAGCGCAGACACTGCCTCATCGGCGATGATCAACTTGGGGTTCAACGCCAGGGCGCGCGCGATGGCCACGCGTTGGCGTTGGCCGCCCGAAAGCTCATGCGGGAACCGGCGCATGAAGCTGCGCGGCAGTTCCACCCGGTCAAAGAGCATCGCCACGCGGTCCTGCACCTCCTGCCCTTTGAGCGTGCCGAAATTGTGGATCGGTTCGGCCACCTGATCGCTCAACTGCATCTGCGGGTTCAGCGACGCAAAGGGATCCTGAAAGATCATCTGCATATCAAGCCGCGCCTTGCGCAGCTGCGTCTGGTCCAGCGCCATGACATCGACGCCATCAAGATTGATCTCGCCCGAGAGCGGATCGACCAGTCGCAAAATCGACCGTCCCGCCGTCGACTTGCCACAGCCGCTTTCCCCTACAAGGCTGAGGGTCTGCCCCCTGTTCAGCGTAAAGGACAGATCCTCGACAGCGTGCACATTCGCAACCGTGCGGCGAAAGAAACCGCCCTTGACCGGGAAGCGCGTGGTCAGGTTCCTGACGCTCAGCAGAACCTCATCCGTGCCCTTGATCGGCTTGATCTCGTCGCCTTGTGTCCCGAGCAGCTTCATCGGTTCGGGATAGGCCTTGCCGCGCATCTCGCCCAGTTTCGGCACCGCGGCCAGCAACGCCTTTGTGTAGGGATGCTGCGGGTTCTCGAAAATCTCGGCGACCGGCCCTTCCTCGACCTTGTTGCCACGGAACATGACCACCACGCGGTCGGCCATCTGCGCCACCACGGCCATGTCGTGGGTGATGAACATCACCGCCGTGCCGGTCTCCCGCTTGAGTCGGTCCATCAAGGCCAGGATCTCCGCCTGAATGGTCACGTCGAGCGCGGTGGTAGGCTCATCCGCGATCAGCAGTCGCGGCTTGCAGGCCAGCGCCATGGCGATCACGACCCGCTGACGCATGCCACCTGAAAGCTCGTGTGGATATTGGTCGAGCCGTCGTTCGGGTTCCGGGATACGCACCTCGCGCAGCAGCTCCAGCGCCCGTTCGCGGGCTTCGGATTTGCCCATCTTCTTGTGCAAACGCAGCCCTTCGGTCAGCTGTCGCCCGACCGTGAACACCGGGTTCAGCGCGGTCATCGGCTCCTGAAAGATCATACCGATTTCGTTGCCGCGAATGGAGCGCATCATCTCCGGATCAGTTTTGGCGAGATCAACATCATCCGTGCCGGGCCGGTCAAACAGCAGCTGCCCGCCGGTGATCTCGCCGCCGCCGAACTCCACTAATCGCATCAGCGACAACGAAGATACAGACTTGCCCGAGCCGCTTTCGCCAACCACACAAACGGTCTCGCCGGGATTGATGTCGAAAGAGACATCCTCCACGCCCACCACGGGACCATCCTTGGTCTGAAATTCAACACGCAACCCCTTGAGCTGCGCGATTGGCTGCAGCCTAGCGCTCTGTTGATCCTGATCCAGCATTGCCGCCCCTATTGTCGTTGTTGCAGGACGCTAAAGCCATCCAGCGGGCGGTGTCAAACCCGTCCGCGGCAGTTGCCACAAAGTCATCCATCACAAGGGTTGCTTTTTCCACAAAAGATGCTTCGATGGTCACATGCATCCGGGGTTCGGCTCAAAAATTGCGTCTTTCCGCAACGTTAGGCCAGTGCAGGCGCACTGCTCCCGGTCAGCACCGCTGCGCGCATGTAAAAAAACGAGGCGTGCAAAGGCATTCACGTGTCCAACATGGAGTATAAAATGAAAATCAGAACCCTATTGATGGGGGCAATCGCAACAACCGCTTTCGCACCTGCTGTCTATGCAGATGGTCACGAAGGCGAGCGTGGCAGAGACGGTCAGGTCAGCATTCTTTACTGGCAGGCCCCGTCGATCATGACGCCTTACCTGTCCGGCGGCACCAAGGATCTCGAAGCCGCGTCGCTTGTGATCGAACCCCTCGCGCGCTACGATGAAAACGGCACGCTGACCCCTTGGCTGGTTGACGAAATCCCGACGGTTGAGAATGGCGGTGTCAGCTCTGACCTCAAGTCCATCACATGGAAGCTGACCGAAGGCCTGATCTGGTCCGACGGCAGCCCCGTCACCTCTGCGGATATTGCGTTCACCGCCGAGTACTGCATGCACCCCGAAGGCGGTTGCGCCTATGCGGGCAAGTTCGACGGCGTTGACAATGTCGAGGTGATCGATGATCTGACGGTCAAGGTCAATTTCGTCGACGCCAAGCCAAACCCTTACGGGCCGTTCACCGGCGGCACCTCGCCAATCATTCAAAAAGCGCAATTCGCGGATTGTCTCGGCGCCAAGGCGCCAGAGTGCACCGAGGCGAACTTCAATCCGGTTGGGACAGGACCCTTCGTGGTCACGGATTTCCGCCCCAATGACGTGATCCAGCTGGAAGCGAACCCCAATTTCCGCGACCCCAACAAACCGGCTTTTGCCAGCGTGACCCTAAAGGGCGGCGGTGATGCCACAGCCGCCGGCCGCGCGGTCCTGGAGACCGGCGAATTCGACTATGCGTGGAACCTGCAACTGGCGCCCGACGTGTTGGCGAAAATGGCCGAAGCCGGTAAGGGGGAACCGATCTCGGCCTTTGGCACATTGGTGGAACGTCTGGAAATGAACCTGACGAACCCGTCGCCGGATCTGCCCGAAGGTGAACGCTCCACTGTCGCGCATCCGCACCCGTTCCTGTCGGATTTCAAAGTGCGCAAAGCGCTGTCCATGGCCATTGACCGCGAATTGCTGGTCGAGATCGGATATGGTCAGGCGGGTCGCCCGACCTGTAATCTGGTCCCTGCCCCGGCGCTCTACGCCTCGGACAACACCGAATGCCTGACGCAGGATCTCGACGGCGCCCGCGCGCTGCTGGACGAAGCCGGATGGGTGGACAGTGACGGTGATGGTGTCCGCGACAAGGATGGCGTTAAGCTGTCGATCCTCTACCAGACCTCGACCAATGCCGTGCGTCAGGATTTCCAGGCGCTGATCAAGGACTGGTGGAACCAGATCGGCATCGAAACCGAACTGCGCAACATCGACGCCTCGGTCTTCTTCGGCGGTGATCCCGGCAGCCCGGACACGTTCCAGAAGTTCTATGCGGACGTTGAAATGTACGCCAATAACTTCGACGGCACCGATCCGCAGTCTTACCTGTCCGGCTATCGCTGCGGGTTCGAGCCCAAACCGTCGAGCCAGTGGCAGGGTGAGAACATCAACCGCTTCTGCAACGAGGAGTACGATGCGCTGCTCGATGAGCTGGCCCGCACCGGCGAACTCGACAAGCGCGGCGAGATCGGCAAACGTCTGAACGATATCATCACCAAGGAAACCATGACAATCGTGCCATTGGTGGACCGTGGCCGGGTATCGGCACGCTCCAACTCTCTGGGTGGCGTGATCCTGAACACATGGGATTCCGAGCTTTGGAATGTCGCTGACTGGTACCGCATCGGCAACTGATGAGAAATGTGGCGGGGCGCATTAATTCTTGCGCCCCGTCCCCCAGATACCTATTGCGGCCTTGATCAAAAGCCGTCTGTTTCCAGACAATAACAAGACTGACGCATAAAGGCGTAGCGCATGCTGACATACACCATCCGACGGCTGGTTCTGTCGATCCCGACTTTGCTGTTCATCAGCGTCGTGATCTTCCTGCTGTTGCAACTGGCCCCGGGCGACCCGATGGCCCAGGTGCCTCTTACAGTTCCCCCCGATGTGAAACAAAAGATGCGCGATGCCCTTGGGCTTGGTGCGCCAATCCACGTGCAATACTGGAAGTGGCTGGTCCAGTTCTTCTGGATTGAGCCGCAGGTGCTGATCGACCACTGGTTCGGCACCGGGCTGGCCGAGGGCAAGCTGCGCGTGATCTCCTGGCAGACCCGCTCGCCCGTGATGGACATCGTGGTCCAGCGCATGCCGCAGACGCTCTGGGTCGTGGGCATGTCCTACGTGGTGGGCATCCTGATCGCCCTGCCCATTGGCATTTACTCCGCCTACAAGCAGTATTCGCTCTTCGATCAGGCGGGTACCTTCGTGTCGATGATCGGCTTCTCGATCCCGCCCTTCTTCTCCGGCGTGCTGGTCATTGTCATCTTTTCGGTCAATCTCGGCTGGTTCCCGTCGATCTATGACACCACCCATGTGGTCACCGACTGGGCCAGCTTCAAAATTCAGCTGCAGCAGATGGTCATGCCCGTCATGGTGCTCGCCCTGCAGACCACCGCCCAGATCAGCCGCTTCATGCGCGCCTCCATGCTCGACAACCTCAACCAGGACTATGTGCGCACCGCCCGCGCCAAGGGCCTCAAGGAAAGCGTTGTGGTATTGGTCCACGTGCTGCGCAACTCGATGATCCCAATCATCACCGTGATCGCCCTCGGCATCCCCTCCATCTTCGGGGGCGCCATCATCACCGAGACGCTCTTCAAGGTGAACGGCATCGGGCAACTGTTGCTTACGGCCCTTTTTGCCAATGACCTGCCGATGGTGATGACGCTGACCTTCATCTTCGCCATCCTCATCGTGCTCTTCAACCTGATCGCGGACGTGCTCTACGGCATTCTGGATCCGAGGATTCGCTATGACTGATCAAAATGTGAATGCCGCAGCCGCCGAAATCGAGATGTACGGCGCCCTCAAGGACAAGGAACCGCCCAAGGAACCCCGCAGCCAGTGGCGCGACGTCTGGGACCAGTTCCGCAGGCACAAGGGCGCGCTGATCGGGGGCGGTTTCCTGCTGTTCATCACGCTGGCTGTTCTGGTTGGCCCCCTGATCTGGACGGTCGACGCCAAACAGCTGGACATCCGCAACAAGGACATGCGCCCGCTCTACACCCTGCTCTGGGACGGGGATGCGCGCACCAGCTGGGCCAAGCCGCTGGGCTCCGATAACCTCGGCCGCGACATCCTCGCGACGCTGATCGCGGGCGGACGCGCCTCCATGGCCGTGGGCTGGACCGCGATGATCCTCGCGCTGTTCATCGGCACGGCGGTGGGCGTCTCTGCCGGGTACTTCAGGCGGCTAGACGGACCGCTCATGCGCCTGACGGATCTGTTTCTTTCCCTGCCCATCCTGCCGCTCCTGCTGGTCGCCGTGACCCTATTCCGCCAACCGCTCAGGGCCAGCTTCGGACCTGAAACAGGCATGTTCATCCTGATCGTTGGCGTCATCGGCATCACCTCCTGGATGCAGACCGCCCGCATCGTACGCGGCGAGGTCCTTGCCCTGAAGGAACGCGAGTTCATCCTCGCTGCCCGCTCCATCGGCACCACGCCTTTCGCCATCATAAGGCGGCACCTGCTGCCCAATGTGGTCTCGCCGATCATGGTCTCGGCCACGCTGGGCCTTGCCACAGCGATCATCACCGAAAGCGCATTGAGCTTCCTTGGTGTGGGCTTCCCTTCGGACTTCCCGACCTGGGGCAAGCTGCTGTCGGACGCGGTGCCGCGCATGGAGGAATTCCCCGAACGTGTGATGTTGCCCGGCATTCTGATCTCACTGACGGTGCTCTCGGTGAACTATCTCGGTGACGGGCTGAGGGATGCCTTGGACCCCCGGATCCGCGGTCGGTAGACCGCGGATCCGCTTACGGACAGAGCGCAAATCCGCAGGATTTTTGCTGAGTCCGGCACCCCGTCTCAATTCCGGATAACAGACATGGGAGGGCGGGCGGGGCGTCTTTCGCGCAAGGAGAAAGAGCGCCGTCCCGCTGTCCCATACATACTGAACCGGGTGCTGGACCGCAGGTTTGCGGCTCAAACCCACTTGTCCACACAGGTCGACTTTTCTGCGAAAAGATCGACCTATTCCACACTCTTCCTTAGCCGCCGCACCATCCACCAGACCAACAGCACAACCGGCACCGTCACCAGCGCCGTCAGCATCCCCTTGCTCAACCCCGTGGTCTGAGTCAGCGGATAAAGCAGGTACCCTACCAGCGACACCGCGTAGTAACTGATCGCCACGACTGACAGCCCCTCGACCGTACGCTGCAACCGCAGCTGCAGATCGGACCGTTTGTCCATGCTCTCCAGAAGCGTCTGGTTCTGGGCCGACCGCTCCACATCCACACGTGTCCTGAGCAGGTTCGACGCCCGGATCGACCGGCTCGACATGGCCTCCAGCCGCGCCTCCGCCGAATGCACCGTGCGCATCGCCGGCGCATAGCGCCGCATCATGAACTCGCCAAACTGCTGCCGCCCCTGGAACCGCTCTTCGCGCAGCGCCGCGATCCTCTGATCGACCAGCGCCTCATAGGCCCCCGTCGCCCCGAACCGAAAGGACGACCGCGCCGACAGTGTCTCCAGCTCCGCCGAAATGCTCAGCAGATCGTGCAATGTCTCCTCCGCAGACGCACGCTCATCACTCATCGTGCCCATCAGCCCGGTCAGCTTGGTATCAAGTTCGTTCAACCCCGGCTGCAATGCCCGCACCCGCGCAAACCCAAGCATGGACATGGTCTTATACGTCTCGATCTCGCAGAGACGCTGCACGATCCGGCCAATGCGCCGCGCGCCAGTCTGCGCCCCCGCAAAAACCGCAAAACGCAGATGACCGTTCAGATCGATCCTGAAATCCCCGGCCATGATCGCAGCGCCGTCTAGAACCTCCGACGCTGCCAGACTCTCCGAGACAAACCACTCATCCAACAGCCCCGCCACAGCAGAATCCTCCGCAGGCCGCGGCACGACGTTGAGCAGGATGGACGTCATCCGCTGGCCCGGCGCGTCCGCCAGCCAGTCCGACGGAAAGACATCGAATTCAGCCGGATCAAACGGTCGCGCCACCGCCCCTTCGGAAAACGCCGTATAGGTAACGAATTCCGTGTGCTGCTCCCACTTCAGCCAGTATTTTCCGATCTGGCCATAATAGTGTGTCGCCCCCGGTTGCGGATGCGGTGCACCATGCCGATCCAGCAGCGCCGTCAGATGCGCCAGATCCTGCGCACGGTCCCGGCTCACAGCATCCTCAGGTTGCTTGATCGCGACATAAGCTGCAGAACAGGGTGCCGTCATTGACGGAAAAGGCCGCGCGTGCAGTTCATTCGCCAGTTTGTACCGCAAGGGATGATCAGAAATCGATGACATGGTTCGCTCCAGTTTCTCCCTCAAGGCTTAATGCCCGACCACGCGATGTCAAATTATTTTATGAATATTTTTCAATGCGTTAACCGAGTACAATCGTATACATGGATGGGCGGCGGATGCAATTGCCCCATCCATACCTCACAAAGCCACCAGCATTCTCCAAAGCGCGGCACCATCCAATCCGACAGGTAGGGTGGGCCTTGGGCCACCTTTCCCACAAAAAAACGCCGCCCCTCGGGACGGCGTTTTCCAGTAAATTTTACCTCTGCTCAGTCGATCATCGGCAACAGCTTGTCGAGCGATGCCTTGGCATCTCCGTAGAACATCCGCGTATTCTCCTTGAAGAACAGCGGGTTCTCGATGCCCGAATACCCGGTGCCCTGTCCGCGCTTGGAGACAAACACCTGCTTGGCCTTCCAGCACTCCAGCACCGGCATGCCCGCAATGGGCGAGTTCGGATCGTCCTGGGCTGCCGGGTTCACGATGTCATTGGACCCAATCACGATGGCCACATCCGTCTCCGGAAAGTCCTCGTTGATCTCATCCATTTCCATAACGATGTCATAAGGCACCTTCGCCTCGGCCAGCAGCACGTTCATATGCCCCGGCAAACGCCCCGCAACCGGGTGAATGGCAAAGCGCACATTCTTGCCCTTGGCGCGCAGCTTCTTGACCAGCTCGCTCACGGCCTGCTGCGCCTGGGCCACCGCCATCCCGTAGCCGGGGATGATGATGACAGACTCCGCCTCGTTCAACGCCGTGGCCACGCCATCGGCCTCAATCGCCACCTGCTCGCCCTCCACGGCCATCTGCTCGCCCGCCGGGCCGCCAAAGCCCCCGAGGATCACAGATACGAAGGAGCGGTTCATCGCCTTGCACATGATGTAGCTCAGGATCGCACCGGACGAACCCACCAGAGCGCCCACAACGATCAGAAGATCATTGCCCAAGCTGAAACCAATCGCCGCCGCCGCCCAGCCGGAATAGCTGTTCAGCATGGAAACCACGACCGGCATATCCGCGCCGCCGATCCCCATGATCAGATGGTAGCCGATGAACAGCGCCAGTAGTGTCAGCAGGACCAGTGTCCAGCTGCCCGCCCCGCTCAGATACATGATCGTAAAGAGCAACGACAGCACCGCAGCGCCCGCGTTCAGCAAGTGTCCACCGGGCAGCTTGTTGGCGGATGTATCCACCTTGCCCGCCAGCTTGCCATAGGCAATCACGGACCCGGTAAAGGTTACCGCCCCGATCCAGATGCCCAGCACCAATTCAATGCGCAAGATGTTGATCTCTACGGAGGTCTTCTTGGCAATCAGCTGACCGAAGGACGACAGCCCCTCATAGATGTCCTTGGGCAGGCCCACGGCCGTATAACCATCGGCGGCCACCGCGCCCAGAACACCGCCGTTTTCAACAAAGAGCGCGCTCATATTGTTGATCATGATGTCCGCGTTGAAACCGACGAACACCGCTGCAAGCCCCACCAGGCTGTGCATGATCGCCACCAGTTCCGGCATCTGCGTCATCTGCACTTTGGTGGCCAGCTGATAGCCAACCGCCGCCCCCAGACCGATCAGGATGATCGAGACACCAGACAGGCCCCAACCGGGCCCAATCAGCGTGGCCAGAACCGCAATCGCCATCCCGGCAATCCCGTACCAGACCGCGCGTTTCGCACTTTCCTGCCCGCTCAATCCGCCCAGGCTGAGGATGAAGAGAACTGCCGCGACCGCATAGGCCGCAATCGTAAATCCGTATTCCATTGTCCCCTAACCCCTTACGATTTCTGGAACATGGCGAGCATGCGCCGTGTCACGAGGAAGCCGCCAAATATGTTGATCGACGCCATGAAGACCGCAAGCGCGGCCAGCAGCGTGATCAACATCGAGCTTGACCCAATCTGGATGAGCGCGCCCAGAATGATGATAGACGAGATCGCATTCGTGACCGCCATCAGCGGCGTATGCAGCGAATGCGCCACACCCCAGATGACCTGGAAGCCGATAAAGACCGACAGCACAAAGACGATGAAATGCTGCATGAAGCTCGCCGGGGCCACCAGACCCACCGCCAGCACCAACGCGCCGCCGATGGCCAGCAGACCGACCTGCGTCTGTGTCTGTTTCTTGAACGCGGCCACCTCTTGGGCGCGCTTCTCTTCCGCCGTCAATTCCTTCGGCGCCTCTTTCTTGGGCGCTGCCGCAATCGCGGCAACCTTGGGCGGCGGCGGCGGGAAGGTGACCTCCTTGGCATGGGTAATCGTGGCGCCCCGGATCACGTCATCTTCCATGTCGTGGTTGATCACGCCGTCCTTTTCCGGCGTCAGATCGGTCATAAGATGCCGGATGTTCGTGGCATAAAGGCTTGATGCCTGCGTGCCCATGCGGCTGGGGAAATCGGTATAGCCGATGATCGTGACGCCATTGTCGGTCACGATTTTCTCATCCGCGACGGTCAGCTTGCAGTTACCGCCTTTCTCTGCGGCGAGGTCCACGATGACCGACCCCGGCTTCATGGAAGCAACCATGTCCTCGGTCCAGAGCTCCGGCGCTTCGCGGTTCGGGATCAGCGCCGTGGTGATCACGATATCGACGTCCGGCGCCAGTTCCCGGAACTTGGCCAGCTGCGCCTCGCGGAACTCCGGCGAAGACACGGAGGCATAACCGCCCGAGGCGGAGCCATCCTGCTGCTCTTCCTCGAAATCGAGATAGACAAATTCAGCGCCCATGGATTCAACCTGCTCGGCCACCTCCGGCCGCACGTCAAAGGCCAGCGTGATCGCGCCCAACGAGGTTGAGGTACCAATGGCCGCCAGACCGGCCACACCGGCGCCGACCACCAGAACCTTTGCAGGGGGCACCTTGCCCGCCGCCGTAATCTGACCGGTGAAGAAGCGGCCAAAGTTGTTGCCCGCCTCAATCACCGCACGGTAG
Organism: uncultured Roseobacter sp.; assembly: GCF_947492555.1. Taxonomy (GTDB): domain Bacteria; phylum Pseudomonadota; class Alphaproteobacteria; order Rhodobacterales; family Rhodobacteraceae; genus Roseobacter. The sequence goes on along the minus strand of NZ_CANLNE010000003.1, from coordinate 437,590 downwards.
CCGGCAATATTGGCCATGGAGCTGAGCGCATCCATCTTCTGGGCGCGGCTGATGCGCGGGATCATTTCCATCGCGACGACTGTTGCGCCCTTTTTGGCGGCCTGCTTCATCTTGGCTTCATCCGCCACCGGGCTGAAGAAGGAAATCAGCGTCTGATCTGCACGCAGGCGCTTCATCTCCGTCTCATCGGGCACCCGTACCTTGGCGACCACATCCGCGGCCTTCCAGAGCGCGGCGGCCGTTTTGGCAATCTCCACGCCCGCGGCCTTGTAGTCGGCATCTGCAAACCCGGCCTTCGCCCCAGCGCCTGTCTCGATGATGCACTCATGACCCAATTTCTGAAGCTGGGCGGCGCTCTCGGGCGTCATGGCCACCCGTGCTTCGCCTTCAAAAATCTCTTTTGGTGTCCCGATCTTCAACTGAAGCTCCCCCGTTCTGGTTCGTTTCGGCGCGATCACGCGCAAAGGTAATTTGTCCACTACCGCGCGCTGCGGCGAGGTACAAGCACTTGGCCCAGAGGGTCGCGCAATAAACGCAAAGAAATCAGAGCCACCTGCGCACTTTTTGCTCATATCGTGCAAAGTCAACCCGAAAGACGCGGCGCATCCTGTTCTCCTCAGGCACGATGAAGCGCCTTTCCAGCACCCAGACCAGAATGGGCACAAGCGCCAGCGCAAGTATGGCGTCCCACCAGAGGCAAAGCCCTGCGAGGATCAGCACATCGGCCAGATAAATCGGGTTGCGCGAGCGGCCAAACACCCCGGACTGGATCAGACTGTCCGGGGTTTCATGGGGGATGATCGTGGTTTTGTGACGCCGGAACTCCATCACCGCCAGCAAGGTCAGCACGATGCCCGCACCGACAAGAAGCCCGGCCAGAAGCAGGGTGACAGGATGCGTAAGGCTCAGGCCGAACGAGAAATACTGGCTCTGGAGCCAGGCCAGCACTGCAAAGCAGACCAGCCAGACTGGCGGCAGATCAAGCCATTTCATACTTTGGTTTCGACCTCTTGCGGCTGCCAAAGCTCGATCGGGTTTCCCTCCGGATCGTAGACCCGCGCAAAACGTCCGTTAGGCAGTTCTTCAGGGTGCATTTCCACCTCTTCACCTGCATCGCGCAATTGGGCAACCATCGCATCGAGATCATCGACGCGGAAATTCAGCATCCACCGCTTTTCAGAATTGCCGAAGTATGTCGTGTCCTGAGCAAAGGGCGCAAAAACGGTAGGCCCCTGATCTTGCGTCCAGACCGGCGTTTCGTAGTCCTTGGGCACTTCTAAAATTCCGAAATGGCGCGCATACCATGCCGCCAGGTTTTCGGGATTTTCGGCACGAAAAAAGAAGCCACCAAACCCTGTAATGCGCTGCATGAGCCCCTCCAATCACATTGGACAGAGACAGATTACGCCGATGCTGCGTCCAAGACAATCACCCGCCGCCCTTGTGCTGCCCCGTGCCGCAGCTAAGCTGATCAGAGGTGGCACAAGGAAAGAGACGGGATGACGCTTGCAGGGAAACACGCATTGGTCACGGGCGGTGGTACGGGGATCGGTCTGGCGATCGCCAAGATGTTGGCGGCAGAAGGATGCCAAGTCACGATCACCGGCAGACGGCAGGCGGTTCTGGACGAGGTGGCCGGTCACGGGATTTTCGGCATGGCCATGGACGTGCGGGACGAGGCCCAGGTGGTGGAGACCATCAGCGCTGCAGTCGCTGCGCGCGGACCGGTACAGATATGCGTGGCCAACGCCGGGATCGCCGAGGGTCGCGCCCTGCACAAAACCGATCTGGCATTCTGGCGCGACATGATGTCCACCAATCTCGACGGTGCCTTCCTGACCATCCGGGAAGCTCTGGCCTCCATGCGCACGACAGACTGGGGCCGGGTGATTGCAGTATCCTCGATTGCCGGGCTCCGCGGATTGCAGGGGGCGTCTTGCTACACGGCGTCGAAACACGGGATGATAGGTCTCATTCGCGCGCTGAGCGAGGACTACTTGGGCAAACCCATCACGTTCAACGCCCTGTGCCCCGCCTATGTGGACACGCCGATCATCGCACGCAACACTTCTTCCATCGCGAAACGCGCGAGCGTGAGTGAAGAAAAGGCGCGCGCCATGATGATCTCCGCCAACCGTCATAACCGGTTGATTTCCCCCGAGGAGGTGGCCGCCGCAGTGCGCTGGCTGGTATCGCCGGGATCGGAAAGCGTCAACGGACAAGCGATTGAAATCGCCGGCGGGCAAATGTAGCCGGGTGGCCTAAAGCCCACCCTACCTGCCTATCTCAACCGGTGCGCCCAGCAGGTAAGGTGGGCTTTCAGGCCACCTTTGTTTGGGATTTCTTAACCATAGGGTTGATACGCTTGCCCTATGTCCAAATACATCCGGTCCCAAACACCCGGCGCCACGTATTTCTTCACCGCGCGCCTAGCAGACAGCCGCAGCACCTTGCTGACGGATGAGGTCGACTTACTGCGGCGCTGTGTGCGAGAGACCATCACGCGCTACCCCTTCGCAATCGACGCAATCGTGATCCTGCCTGCCGCGATCCATACCCTCTGGACGCTGCCGGAGGGCGATGCGGATTTCAGTACGCGGTGGAGTTTTCTCAAATCGCGGTTCTCACGCGCACTTCCGGAGCCACCCGGTCGTACAGCGACACAATTCAAACGCAGCGAAAAAGGGATATGGCAGCGCCGCTTCTGGGAACACCGCATCCGCTCTGCACATGATCTTGCCTTGCACCGCACGCTGATTCACACAGCCCCGGTTCAGGCAGGTCTCGTGGACCGGCCGTCGGACTGGAGCTGGACGTCGCTGCACCGGGAATTGGCCACATCAAATGCAAGTGAGAATGCGTCGCAACCCGTGCGCTTCAGCACGATGGGCCTCAAGACAATAACGCCCGCCGACGCCTAAGCGACCTGAGCGGGCGTGAGCTTACGTCCATTCGACCACGCACGCGCCGCACGGCCAAAGGCTGAGAACAGCGGCTGCGACACCGGGTCCTTGGCTGCTTCGTACTCAGGGTGCCACTGAACCGCCAGAGTGAACCCCGGAGCGTCCTTGATGAAAATCGCCTCCGGCGTGTTGTCGGGTGCAACCCCGTCGACAACCACCCGCGGTCCGGCGACCTTGATCCCCTGCCCGTGCAGAGTATTGGTAACTACCTCCTGCGCGCCCATCAAACGATGAAAGACGCCCCCCTTGGTAAAGGAAACAGTATGTCGGTTCTCGAACTTTTCCTGCAGAGTCCCGTCAGGCGGCATGCGGTGGTTCATCCGCCCCGGCAAATCCCTGATCTCGGGATGCAGAGAGCCGCCCATCGCCACGTTCACTTCCTGAAACCCGCGGCAAATGCCCAGAAACGGCTGACCGCGCTCAACGCAGGCCCGCACCAGAGGCAAGGCAATCGCATCACGGGCACGGTCGAAATCGCCATGCGCCTCCGTTGCCTCTTCCCCATATTCCTCGGGATGCACATTCGGGCGCCCGCCGGTCAACAGGAAACCGTCGCATGTCTCCAGCAGATCATTGATGGACACATAATCCGGGTCAGATGGAATGATCATCGGGACGCAATCTGACACAGCGGAGACCGCGTCCGAATTCATCTTGCCACCCGCATGCACCGGGTATTCATCATTGATCAGATATTGATTGCAAATGATGCCAATGACCGGCCGCGCCATGGATGTTCCCTTCGGTTCACTTCCCGCAGATATAGCTTTGCATGGCGCAGGTTAACAGTCCATGACCGCGCAGAAACCTGTGCAGAATTGCAAAATGCCTCAACTTTCGGCACTCAGCCCCGCGGCCTCGATCCCCGCAAGCCCCGCAATCACATCGTTGTCCGATGTGTCACCTGTCACGCCAACCGCACCAATCACCACGCCCTTCTTGTCGCGCAACAGGATACCTCCCGGGACCGGGATAACCTTGCCGCCATAGGCGCCGTTCACACAGGTCATGAAATAGGCCTGTTGTTCCGCCCGCGCCATTTGCGCCGAGCCCGGAATACCCAACATGACGGACCCGTAGGCCTTGCCAAAGGCAATCTCGAACCGCCCGGGTGCGGCGCCATCCTCACGCTCGAACGCCTGCACATGGCCACCGGCATCCAGCACCACCACGGACAGCGGTTTCAAGTCCAGTTCGCGCCCCTTCTCAAAAGTCTTGTGGACGATGGTACGGGCTTTTCTAAGGCTGATGGTCATGACACCTCCTCGTTTCATTGTTCCTAAAAGTATGCTCTGGTGCGGCGCCGGCAAAGTGCCGGACAGCCCCGTGATCCGCGCCGGTGTCACCCGCTGGCTTTCAATTCCAGACGTCGCGCATGTAGGACCGGCTCCGTATAGCCTGACGGCTGAACACGCCCCTTGAACACCAGATCACACGCCGCCTGGAAAGCGATCCCGTCAAAACCCGGTGCCATCGGACGGTAGAGCGGATCATCCGCATTCTGCCCGTCCACCACAGCGGCCATCTTGCGCATCACCGCCATCACCTGCTGGGCATCCACAACACCGTGGTGCAGCCAGTTGGCAATATGCTGCGCCGAAATCCGGCAGGTGGCGCGGTCTTCCATCAGGCCCACATCGTTCATGTCCGGCACCTTGGAACAGCCCACGCCCTGGTCGACCCAACGCACGACATAGCCCAGAATGCCCTGCGCGTTATTCTCCACTTCGCGGGTCTTCTGATCGTCGCTCCACTTCTGGTATTCAGCGAGCGGGATGTTCAGCACCGTATCCACATAAGCGCGCCGCCCGCCCGCCTTCAGCTTTTCCTGCACCGCAAAGACATCGACCTTGTGATAGTGCAGCGCATGCAGGGTCGCAGCCGTCGGGCTCGGGACCCAGGCGCAGTTGGCACCGGATTTGGGGTGTTCGATCTTCTGCTCCAGCATCGCAGCCATCAGGTCGGGCATCGCCCACATGCCCTTGCCGATCTGCGCCCGTCCCGAGAGGCCGCATTCCAGACCGATATCCACGTTCTGGTTCTCATAGGCGCCGATCCAGGCCTTGCGCTTGATGAAATCCTTGCGGCTGAACGGTCCCGCCTCCATCGAGGTGTGGATTTCGTCACCCGTCCGATCAAGAAACCCGGTGTTGATAAACGCCACCCGCGATTTCGCCGCCCGGATGCATTCCTTGAGATTGACGGAGGTGCGCCGCTCCTCATCCATGATCCCTAGCTTCACCGTGTATTGCGACAGCCCCAGAATCTTCTCAACCCGCGCAAACGTCCGGTCGGCAAAGGCCACTTCTTCGGGCCCATGCATCTTGGGTTTGACCACATAGACCGAGCCCTTCAGCGAATTCCCCCCATCCCTTTGCAGATCATGCATCGCGATCAGCGTGGTGATCATCGCATCCATCACGCCCTCGAAAACCTCATTACCGTCCTTGTCCAGAATGGCCGGGTTCGTCATCAGGTGGCCAACGTTGCGCACCAGCATCAACGCGCGCCCCTTGAGCGTGACCTCCGCCCCATCCGGCCCGGTAAAGACCCGGTCCGGGTTCAGCGCGCGGATCACCTGCTGGCCACCTTTCTCGAAGGTGTCCTGCAGATCGCCCTTCATCAGACCCAGCCAATTGGCATAGGCAACGACCTTATCCTCGGCATCGACACAGGCGACTGAATCCTCACAATCCATGATCGCGGAGACCGCGCTCTCCATCTGCACATCCGCAAGCCCCGCCTGATCCCGGCTGCCGATCGCATGTGTCCGGTCAAAGACCAGCACCACATGCAGGCCGTTGTTCCGCAGAACCACACTGTCCGGTGCCTTCGGGTGGCCGGTGTAGCCGATGAATTTCTCGGGCTGCATCAACTGCTGATCGTCAATCAGCAAAGCGCCATTGTGAATATAGTAGCGCCGCGCATCGGCGTGGCTGGTTTTCTCAACCGGGAAGGCTTCATCCAGGAAAACGCGGGCTCGGGCAACGACCCGCGCACCGCGGCCCTGATCATAGCCGCCTTTCGGCGCAGCACTGCCCATGGCATCGGTGCCATAAAACCCGTCATACAAGCTGCCCCACCGGGCGTTTGCCGCGTTGAGCGCATAGCGTGCGTTGGTGATCGGCACGACCAGCTGCGGCCCGGGCACATGGGCGATCTCGTCATCGACATGTGCCGTGTCGATCTCGAAAGCGTCCCCTTCTTCAACCAGATAGCCAATCTCGCGCAGGAAGGCGCAATAGGCCTCATGGTCATGCGGGCTGCCACGCCGCTCTATATGCCATGCATCGATTTTGGCCTGAATTTCTTCGCGGAGGGTCAACAGCTTGCGATTCCCGGGCGCCGTCTCGTGTACGAGGTCGGAAAACCCTGACCAGAATGCTGCCGCATTAACACCGGTGCCGGGCAATGCCCGCTCCTCGAGAAATGCGACAAGTGTATCGGCGACACTCAGGTCACCCTTTTGCTGAAAACCGGTCATGCGTTACACTCCTCGCTCTCGACATTCTGGCTTATGCCGGAAGGTGTAAGAGGAATGTTTCCGATAGGCAACAAAGTTGGTAATGTTATTTTACCAATCAGCGGCCTGCGCTGCGAGACCGGTCGCGGCGACACCGTTCAGAGCAATAGCGGACCTCTGCCCAGACCTTTTCCCACTTCTTGCGCCACGCAAAGGGCTGCCCGCAGACCACGCAAATCTTTTGCGGCAGATCCCCTTTGCGGCGCATAACTCAGATGACCAGATGCAGCGCTTCAACAGCGGCAGCGACCTCGTCTCCACTCATCAGCCAAACGAAGATGGCAATCACGATCACCGCCAGAAACAGCCCACCCCACAGGCCCCAAATGGCCGGTTTATGGCGTTTCTTCTGGCGTTCGATGTTTGTGTCAGGCGCGGACATGGTCTCTCCTTTTCACGGCTGTGCAAGCCGACTTGCGACTTGCTTCTCATCCTCCTAACGTCTGCGCTGTCTGTTCCGTTCCATGAAAGATGAAGTGACCCATGCCAGACGCCGCCCCGCAAACCATCTATCTGAGCGACTACAAGCCATTCGGGCTTGAGGTCACCTCCGTTTCCCTGACCTTTGACCTGCATCCGACCGCAACCCGCGTGAAAAGCCGCATTGCCTTTGTGCCAAAGCCGGACGCCGGGGGCCGCATGTTCCTGCACGGTGAAAAGTTGAAACTGATATCTGCCAAGATAGACGGGGCGTCTGTTACGCCGGAACTGAGTGACGAAGGTCTGACCTGCGCCGTTCCGGATGCACCTTTCACCTGGGAAGCCGAGGTGGAGATCGACCCGCAGAACAACCTTGCCCTCGAAGGGCTCTACATGTCGAATGGCATGTATTGCACGCAATGCGAGGCCGAAGGGTTCCGCAAGATCACCTACTACCCCGATCGCCCGGACGTGATGAGTGTCTTCACTGTTACCATAAACGGCCCGCATCCGGTGCTGCTGAGCAATGGCAATCCGGTCAGCGCGTCCGACGGTCACGCCGAATGGCACGATCCCTGGCCCAAACCCGCCTATCTCTTTGCTCTCGTTGCTGGTGAACTGGTGGCGCACCCCGGCACCTTTACCACGCAATCTGGGCGCACCGTGCATCTCAATCTCTACGTCCGTCCCGGGGATGAGGGCAAATGCGCCTTCGGCATGCAGGCGCTCAAGGATTCGATGAAGTGGGATGAGGACGTCTACGGGCGCGAATACGATCTGGACATCTTCAACATCGTGGCCGTGGACGATTTCAACATGGGCGCGATGGAGAACAAGGGGCTGAACATCTTCAACTCCGCCGCCGTGCTGGCCTCACCCGAGACCTCCACGGATGGAAATTTCGAGCGGATCGAGGCAATCATCGCGCACGAATACTTCCACAACTGGACCGGCAACCGCATCACCTGCCGCGACTGGTTCCAGCTCTGCCTCAAGGAGGGGCTGACCGTCTTCCGCGACAGCCAGTTCACCTCCGACATGCGCTCTGCTGCGGTGAAACGCATATCAGACGTGATTGATTTGCGCGGACGGCAGTTTCCGGAGGATCAGGGTCCGCTGTCGCATCCCGTCCGGCCTGAGAGCTTTCAGGAGATCAACAATTTCTATACGGCAACGGTTTATGAAAAAGGCGCCGAGGTCATCGGCATGCTGCGCCGGCTGGTGGGCGCTGATGCCTACGCCAAGGCGCTTGATCTCTACTTCGACCGCCACGACGGTCAGGCCTGTACCATCGAAGACTGGTTACAGGTGTTCGAGGATGCCACCGGGCGCGATCTAACCCAGTTCAAACGCTGGTACAGCCAGGCTGGCACGCCGCGTGTGACCGTAAAAGATGCTTGGTATGCGGGAAATTACATCCTGACCTTCACGCAAACTCTTAAACCATCGGCAACCACGCCCGACCCGCAGCCGCAGGTGATCCCGATCGTGACCGGACTGCTGTCGCCATCGGGCGAGGAACTGGTGCCCAGTCAGGTGCTGGAGCTGACGGAGGCGACGCAATCCTTCACCTTCGAAGGGCTGCCGGAACGGCCTATCCCATCGGTTCTGCGCGGATTTTCCGCGCCGGTGGTGCTGGAAAGTGAGCTGTCGGATGATCACGCGGCCTTCCTGCTGGCCCATGACACCGACCCATTCAACCGATGGGAGGCCGGGCGCGGATTGGCAAGGGCCAGCCTGCTGGCGATGATCCGCGAGGACAGCACCCCCGATCACAAATACCTCGATGGCATTCGGGCGGTCCTTGGGGAAGCAGAGCTTGACCCGGCCTATCGCGCGCTGATGCTGAGCCTGCCCAGCCAATCCGATCTTGCGACGGCGCTGCACGATGCAGGCGAGACCCCGGACCCGGCCGCAATCTGGGCGGCCTCCGAGGCGATGCGGGACACGCTTGCGCAGCACCTCGCCGATCTCTTGCCAGGGCTCTACGCCGACCATCAGGTCACGGAGAGCTACGCGCCCAGTGCCGCACAATCGGGCCGCCGCAGCCTCGCCAATGCCACGCTCTCGCTGCTTGGCCGTCTGGAGGGTCCCGAACGCGCGCAGGGGCAATTCGATGCCGCTGACAATATGACCCAGCAGCTTGCGGGCCTTGCCGTGCTGCTGCGCCAAAAAGCTGGCAAGAGCGCCCTTCAATCCTTTGAAGCTCAATGGAAAGACGACAGGCTGGTGATGGACAAATGGTTCGGTCTGCAGGTGATGCAGGCCGAACCGGACGCCGTGGCATCGACCGCCGCAGCGCTGACCGGTCACGCGGATTTCAACTGGAAAAACCCCAATCGGTTCCGCGCTGTTCTGGGCGCGCTTGCCACACATCACGCCGGGTTCCACCATGCCAGTGGCGCTGGTTACCGGCTGCTGGCGGACTGGTTGATCAAACTGGATCCGCTGAACCCGCAGACGACCGCGCGCATGTGTTCCGCCTTCCAGACGTGGAAACGCTATGATGCCGACCGTCAGGCGCTGATTGCGACCGAACTTGATCATATTCTGGCCCTGCCCGACCTCTCCCGCGACACCACCGAAATGCTGACCCGAATTCGAGGATCCTGACCTATGAAACCTGTCCTGCTCATTACCGGCGGCTCTGCCGGCATTGGTGCCGCCTGCGCGCGTATCGCGGCCCAAAAAGGTTATGATCTGGCACTGAACTTCCGCACCGATACCACCGGGGCCGAAGCCGTCTCCGCAGAGTGCCGTGCGGCAGGCGCAAAGGTCATCCTGTGCCCCGGCGATGTGTCGGACCCCGAGGCCATCGCGGATGTCTATACCAAGGTTGATGCCGAATTCGGTCGTCTCGACGCGCTGATCAACAACGCCGGTGTGGTCGATCAAACCGCCAAGCTGACCGATATGGATCACGCCCGGCTGAGACGGATGTTCGACATCAATGTGATCGGCGCGATGCTGGTCGCCAAGGAGGCGGTGCTGCGGATGCAGGCGCAGGGCGACGGCGGTGTGATCGTCAACATCTCCTCCGCCGCCGCACGTCTGGGGTCGGGTAACCAATATGTGGACTACGCGGCCTCCAAGGCCGCAATTGACTGCTTTACCAAGGGCTTGTCCGACGAAGTTGCAGCGGACAACATCCGCGTCATGGCGATCCGTCCCGGGTTGATCGAAACGGAATTGCACGCCAAGGGCGGCGAACCGGGCCGTGCGGACCGGCTGGCGCATATGGTGCCAATGAAGCGCAAGGGCTCCGCCGAAGAAGTGGCGCAGGCAGCCGTCTGGCTGCTCACGGATGAGGCCAGCTATGTCACCGGATCGACGCTGGACGTCACGGGTGGCCGCTGAGCCGTTCAGCTATCAACGTCAGGGCCGCAATCGGGCAACGCTCTGGGCGGTTCTTGGCGTCTGGACGGTCTTGCTGCTCGCCATCCTCTGGGTCGAGGCCGCGCCCTGGCTGATGGGGATCGTGGCGCTTTTTACACTGCCCGCGCTCTGGGAGCTTTACGCCAACCCCGCCGCCGGGCTGACCATGGACACGGAGGGCATCTACTGGTCCACCGGCAGGCGAGAGGCTGCACTAAGCTGGTCGGAGGTGGATCACATGAGGCTCGACACCCGTCTCGATTTTTCGGTCCGGGCAACGGCGGTGCTGACCTCGGGGCGCAAAATCCGTCTGCCTTATGAATGCACGCCACCTCACCAGCGTTTCGAGGACGCCCTGCAGGCGTTTGGCATCCGAACCGAACGGCATCATTTTTCGCTGATCGGCTGATCTAGCGATCTTCCCCGTGGGTTTGACGGGGCCTGCTGCGCGCGGCCCGGACCGGTGTTGGCGGCGCCGCGCAATAGGGCTGCTCCTTGACCCAGGCGGCGATGTCGCGGCGTTTGGACGGCACCCGCATCGGACCCCAATCCGCTGCCACGCCGCGCCATTTGGTATCCCGGCCCGCAATCACCCCGTCACGCGGTACCGTAACCGCCATGATGCGGATGGCGCAGCTGAGGTTGTCACCGCCATCCTTCAACGCCTCACCGCTGCCAGCGCGGCATTCGTAGCCACGTGCAGTCGCCGGGGCGATCTGCAACAACCCATACCACTTGCCATCGCCCCCGACGGCCCAGGGTTTGTAGGTGCTTTCATGTTTCGCAAGCGCGGACATGAACCCTACCCAGAAAGCCTCGCGCCCAGCGGTACCTGCCACTTCATAATAAGGACACCAGTCGGCGATATCCGCAGGCACCATATTCACCAGCGCCTGGCCATGACTTTGCAATGCGCGCAGGGCCGCCGCGTTCCACAGGGTGTGGTTTTCCATGTGGCTCCACCGCATACTTGGCAGTGGTTCACGCGCCTCTGCCGCCTGGGTAGCTTGTGCAAAGACCGGGCTCGTCGGCAGGCACATCAGGCCCGCAACAAAGGTCAGGATCATCTTCATTCAGCCTCTATGCGACGAGACTGGCCCAAGGTGCAAGCACCTCTGCCGTGCATCAAACAGCGCAGTCACAAATCCGCTCAACCCCCGCGTGAAACCAGACAAAATCATCGTTACCAAATGATAAACAACCGCACTTCATTGTCTCTGCGTCCCGGCGCAATCAACGAGATATCTCCGTGCCGGTGCCATGTTTCAGCCCCAAACAACCGGCATCCTTCACAGCGTACCAAGTTGGAAGTTTTAAATGTCGCTGCTGCACCGTTACGCCAAAACTGCCTTGGCCCATTTGCGTCGATCTGCGCCTACCCCTGCTGAACAGAGTATGGACAGGCCGATCCATGCGGGCCTGCAAAGACCTACCCGCCCGGAAAGTGCTCTCATGATCGCCTGTCCGAATCCGACCGAAGAAGAGAATGCCCGCGACACGCATCAGTTGCGCGGCCAGTTTCTCGCACGTCAGGATCGATGGATGGAATTGGCCGAGGGCATTCGCCTCGCCGAAACCGTGCGGCGGGCCACGCCGGGCGGCATGCCGGTTGCCGATCTACTGAGCTATGGCGCGCGCTCGGATGTTGTGCTCGCGGTGGAGCATGCCCTCTTCGATGGACGGCCTGCGCGCGGCGCCCCGTTGTTGAGCGGGATCGAAGCGTTGGAGCTGATGCTCTCGGACGCTGAGAATGACGTGACCCTAGCCACTATCGTGGCCCAGGCGCATATGGACATCGCATGGGCGTGGCGTGGCACGGGATGGGACAGCCAGATACCGCATCGCAACCGCGAGGCCTTTAATGCGCATTTCGACCGTGCACGTGACATCCTTATGCCGTTCGATATGCGAGAGATATTCTCGCCTGTTCTGGCCGCCGCAAAATGTGCGCTGCATGGTGCCGGGCGCGGCACGCCGGATGATCTGGCCCGCGACTACGAAACATTGATTGATCTTGATCCGGGCAACCCTGGCCCAATGCGGGCGCTTGGCAACTACCTCAGCCCACGCTGGTTCGGCACCCATGCCCGGCTTGAGCTTGAAGCCCGGCGGACTGCGGCCCGTACCCAGGCGACCTGGGGCGCAGGGGCTTACACCTGGGTTATGTTTGACGCTCTCTCAGGGGATGACACAGCCTGCGCGGAACTGGATCTCGAGTTTTTCGTTGAAGGGCTGCACGACATCCTGGATCGCAAGCCACATCAATACACCGTCAACCTGCTCGCCGCCTATTGCGCCAATACCGTCGGCAGCAATTTCAGCGGCTACGATCCCGCCGATCAGGCGCGATCACAAATCGCGGCCTGTGCCGATTGGATCGTGCGCACGCATATGACCGAATTGCATCCGCTGATATGGGCCCACGCCGCGACCGGCTTCGACAACAATCTGCGGGTGCATTCCCCGCGTGGCTTCGCGGCGGCAGGCCAAGCCGAAGCTCTGCGCATCATCGCCGATCTCTTTCGCCGGGAGATCGCGCAGGGCAAACGCATCATTTTCACCGCCAACGGTCCCGTGACCGAACCAACCTGAACCCGTCGAAAGGAAGCATCATGGGCACGATACCCGCAGACGCCACCCACTGGGACAGTGGAGACTGGATTGACTGGCATCGCAAGGGCACGCCGCCGCATGGAGATACGTGCACCGCGCCCTCCGATGACCCTGCGGCCCGGCTGCACACATTGTACATGCGCCTGCTACAGTCTGCCCGCGCCTATTTCGAGCTAACGGGCGAGCATCTGCCGATATACGAGGGCATCGCCCGCCTGCACGTCGCCATCGCCTTTGATTTGCCGACGCGAGGACCGGTTCGTTGTCACGATGACTGCAAACCTGCTCAACTGATCACCATCGCACCACACGGACCCCACGATGTCGTCAGTGTTGATATGTCGCTCCCGTTTTGTTGTCTGATTGTCGTACGGATCAAGGATAACTTTACCAGCGAAGCCCGCATGGTGCCAGCCGACGCCCTGCCAGACAGCGCGGGAGATACCGTGCAACTGCGCTGGCGCGATCTCCCAAGCACCCATTGATGGACACCCGCGACGGGGGCTTGCAGCACTGCGCATGCTGGCCTAAACCCGGTTCCACACCGAGACCTGCCGCATGAGGGACCACGATGCTGGATCTGACCTACGACACCCCCAAACCCAAAGTCATTTCCGGCGCGAAACACGACTGGGAGCTGGTCATCGGCATGGAGGTGCATGCGCAGGTCACGTCCAAGGCGAAACTCTTTTCCGCAGCCTCCACCAGGTTCGGCGCGGAGCCCAACAGCAATGTGTCCTTCGTCGACGCGGCCATGCCGGGCATGCTGCCCACGATCAATGAATACTGCGTCGAACAGGCGGTGCGCACCGGGCTGGGGCTGAAAGCGGAAATCCATCTGGAGAGCGCCTTCGATCGCAAGAACTATTTCTACCCCGACCTGCCGCAGGGCTATCAGATTTCGCAACTCTATCACCCCATCGTGGGCGAAGGGGAAGTGCTGGTGGAAATGGGTGACGGTACCGCGCGGCTGGTCCGCGTCGAACGCATCCATCTCGAACAGGACGCAGGCAAATCCATCCACGACATGGACCCGAATATGTCCTTTGTGGACCTCAATCGGACCGGCGTTGCGCTGATGGAGATCGTCAGCCGCCCTGACATTCGCGGCCCCGAAGAGGCCGCCGCCTACTTAAGCAAGCTGCGCCAGATCCTGCGCTATCTCGGCACCTGCAACGGTGACATGCAATCAGGCGCAATGCGTGCGGATGTGAACGTATCGATCTGCCGTCCGGGCCAGTATGAAAAATATCAGGCGACACAGGATTTCAGCCATCTGGGCACCCGCTGCGAGATCAAGAACATGAACTCCATGCGCTTCATCCAGCAGGCAATCGACGTAGAGGCACGCCGCCAGATCGCGATTGTCGAAGCGGGTGGCACCGTGGATCAGGAAACCCGACTCTATGATCCGGACAAGAACGAAACGCGCTCCATGCGGTCCAAGGAAGAGGCGCATGACTACCGGTACTTCCCGGACCCCGATTTACTGCCCCTGGTGATCGAACAAGCCTGGGTTGATGAGATCGGCGCAAATCTGCCGGAACTGCCGGACGCCAAGAAGGCGCGATTTATCAGCGATTTCGGTCTGTCGGATTATGACGCGTCAGTACTGACTGCCGATCTCGACTCCGCAGGTTACTTCGAAGCCGTAGCTGCAGGCCGTGACGGCAAGATGGCGGCGAACTGGGTGATCAACGAGCTTTTTGGTCGCCTCAAGAAAGACGACACCGACATCACCGACAGCCCTGTCTCCCCAGCGCAGCTTGGGGGGGTCATCGACCTCATCGCGTCTGACGCGATTTCCGGCAAGATTGCCAAGGACCTCTTTGAAATCGTCTACACCGAAGGGGGCGACCCGGCAGAGATCGTCGAGGCGCGCGGCATGAAGCAGGTGACCGATACCGGTGCCATCGAAGCCGCCGTGGATGAGATCATCGCGGCCAACCCAGACCAGGTTGCCAAGGCACAGGAAAACCCCAAGCTCGCGGGCTGGTTCGTGGGACAGGTGATGAAGGCCACGGGCGGTAAGGCCAATCCCAAAGCCGTGAACCAACTGGTGGCGCAGAAACTGAAGGGCTGATCGCGACCTGCGCAAACGCGACGCGGTACCACTAAAAATCAGTGACCAAATGGGCGCCCGCCGACATTCAATTGGCGGCGCCGGACCGACTTGCTATAAAACAGATCACAATGCGGGAGACCGGCCAAATGCCACAGTATCAGTACCGGGTGATCAGCGCCCCTAACCGGGGCGTGAAGGCAAAGGGGATCAAGTCTCCAGAGGACCGGTTTTCCCATGCGCTGGAAGACGTCATGAACCAGATGGCCGCCGAGGGCTGGGAATATCAGCGTGCCGAAACCCTGCCCTCTGTCGAACGCTCCGGGCTGGCCTCGACCACCACGAACTGGCGCAATGTCCTGGTCTTCCGCAAACCGCTGGACGAAGCTTTGCCCGACCCCGCCAGCATCATTGTGCCAGTCGCGGCAGAACGCGCGGAACCGCCGCTCGCCACGCCCCAGACACCGGAAGACGACGCCTCTCAAAGCGCAGGCGCCAGCCGGATGCTCAGCGACAATGGCGTTGAGGAGGCCAGTGAAGTCTCTGGTATGACCAGCTCGCTGAAAAAACTGGCAGCCGTCAGAAAAGAAGAAAAATCAGATAGCTGACCGGCGACCTTAAACGTCTGCGTCAATCGCCAGGGCGTGGATTTCCGAGATAAGCTGTGGCCCGAGCGCTGCATGAATCGCCCGATGGCGCGCCACCCGGGTCATGCCCTTGAACTGATCTGCCCGGATCGCCACGTTAAAATGGCTTTCACCACCCTCCGGATACCCTGCGTGGCCGCGGTGGCTCTCGCTGTCATCGACAACTTCCAACATGTGGGGCGCAAAAGCTTCACGCAACCGATCTTCAATCTCTTGTCGTTTCGACATTTTTTTGCCCAGACCCCTTCACTCTTTCCGTGTGCAGTCTAAACTAAGCGGCCTCGACTCGTATAGGTGCCAATATGCCAAAACAAGATCCCTTTGGATTCGATATGTCCGTCTCTTCTTCCAAGAAGAAAAACCCACGTGGTCGGCGTGGCATGTCCGGTGCCTCGGAGACGTCGACACGCGTCTGCGATCACGAGGGATGCAACGAGCCGGGCAAGTATCGCGCGCCAAAAGCACCCGATGTTCTGGATGACTTCTTCTGGTTCTGTCAGGCCCATGTGCGTGAGTACAATCTGAAGTGGAACTTCTTTGACGGCACCACCGAGGCCGAGCTCAACGCCCAGATGTCAAAGGACAAGGTTTGGGAACGGAATACAAAACCGATGGGCGACCCGGAGGCACGCGCCTGGGCGCGTCTGGGCATCGAAGACCCGCATCAGGTGCTGGGCGCGAATGCCACGCAAAACCCGGGACGCGGCGCACAGGCGGGCCGCCGCCTGCCGCCCACCGAACGGCGCGCGCTGGAGATTCTTGAGGCCAAGGACACCTGGACCAAGCCGGAAGTGCGCAAGGCTTACAAGGCGCTGATCAAGGTGTTGCACCCGGATATGAATGGCGGTGACCGCAGCCAGGAAGAACAGCTTCAGGAAGTTGTCTGGGCCTGGGATCAGATCAAGGGCAGCCGCAACTTCAAGGATTGATGGCACCATCACTTTCGCCCAACTGGACCGCCCCTTCCCCTTGCACCTGCGCAATATATGTTGCACCAGATGATCCGGGCCTGCGCGGCCCGCTTTTCGCATTTTTGTAAAGGGGTATGACCTCATGGCCGACGGCGCACTGGACATCAACACAAAGCCCACCGAAGAGATCCACGTCCGCGACGTCTTTGGCATTGATACGGATATGGTCGTCAAAGGCTTTGCAGACCGCAGCGACCGTGTGCCTGATCTGGACA
This sequence comes from uncultured Roseobacter sp., assembly GCF_947492555.1. GTDB lineage: Bacteria > Pseudomonadota > Alphaproteobacteria > Rhodobacterales > Rhodobacteraceae > Roseobacter. The sequence goes on along the minus strand of NZ_CANLNE010000003.1, from coordinate 420,801 downwards.
CGACATATAAGTTCGACCCCGACACGACGCTCGCGATTCTGGCAGGTTTTGCGCACAACCGCCGCGTGATGATCCAGGGTTACCACGGCACGGGCAAGTCCACGCATATCGAACAGGTGGCCGCGCGCCTCAACTGGCCCGCCGTGCGCGTGAACCTCGATAGTCACATCAGCCGGATTGACCTGATCGGCAAGGATGCGATCAAGTTGAAAGACGGCAAGCAAGTCACTGATTTTCAGGAAGGTATCCTGCCTTGGGCCCTGCGAAACCCCACGGCAATTGTCTTTGACGAATATGATGCGGGCCGGGCGGATGTGATGTTCGTGATCCAGCGGGTGCTGGAGGTGGACGGCAAGCTGACGCTGCTCGACCAGAATCAGGTGATCACGCCGCACCCATACTTCCGCATCTTTGCAACCGCCAACACCGTGGGCCTCGGCGACACCACCGGCCTCTATCACGGCACCCAGCAGATCAACCAGGGTCAGATGGACCGCTGGTCGCTGGTCGCCACGCTGAACTACCTCAGCATCGATGCCGAAACCGCCATCGTTCTGTCGAAGAACCCGCACTACAACACCGAGAAGGGCCGCAAGATCGTCAAGCAGATGGTCACCGTGGCGGACCTGACGCGCACCGCCTTCATGAACGGCGATCTGTCGACCGTAATGTCGCCGCGGACGGTGATTGCTTGGGCGCAGAACGCTGAGATTTTCCGCAATGTCGGCTATGCGTTCCGTCTGAGCTTTCTCAACAAATGTGACGAGCTGGAGCGACAAACCGTCGCGGAATTCTACCAGCGTCTCTTTGATGAGGAGCTGCCGGAGAGCGCGGCCAGCGTCAGTCTGGGGTGATCTGCATGCGGGGATCAGAACCATGCACCTGGGGCTGATCGGAGGCATCGGCCCCGCCGCGACCGTCGTTTATTATCAGCGGCTGACCTCTCTTGTGCGATCTAGGGGGCATCGGCTGGAGCTGACGATTGTGCATGCGGATGTGGATGAATTGGTCCGCAACAACCTTGCCGATCTGCGGCAGGAACAGGCACAGGCCTATGCGGTTCTGATTGATCGGTTGAAGGCAGCGGGAGCCGATTGCGCGGCGATCACCTCTTTGGGCGGGCATTTCTGTTTCGCCGAGACCGAAGCGCTCTCGTCCCTGCCTCTGATCAGCGGCGTGGCCCCTCTTGATGCGTATTTTGCGGAGCAAGGTGTCAAGACGATTGGGCTTTTGGGCACCGAGGTCGTCATGCGCACAAGGCTCTACGGGCAGTTGAACCAGACACATGCCGTGGCGCCCGACGGCAACATGGAAGAGGTCGGCACCGCTTACCGGAACATGGCCGTGCGCGGCGACTGCGCCGAAGAGGATCGCGCGCTCTTCTTCGAGGCCGGACGCCGGATGGTTGCGGACCAGGGTGCCGATGCCGTGGTTCTGGCCGGGACGGATTTGAACCTGGCATTTGACGGGCACGATCCGGGGTATAAAGTGATTGATGCGCTGGATGTGCATGTTGCGCTCCTGGCCGATCTGGCCACGGGCAAGGCGGCCCTGCCGCACCCAACGGGAGGCACCCAAGGATGAGCAAACCGTCAGACAATCCGGCAGACGCGTTCAAGAAAGCGCTGTCCGAGGCGACCAAGGTGATGGCGCATGACCCGGAGTTGACGGTGTCCTATTCCGTGGACCCCGCGGGCCTGTCGGGCGATGCCATGCGCCTGCCGCAGGTCAGCCGCCGGATGACGCGGGACGAGGTGATGCTGGCGCGGGGCACAGCGGATGCGCTGGCGCTGAACCGGCGGTATCACAACGGTCAGACCCATGCGAAGTATCAGCCGCAGGGCGACATGGCGCGCGATCTGTACGAAGCGATGGAGACCGCCCGCTGCGAGGCGATGGGCGCGCGCGATATGCCGGGGACGGCGGGCAATATCGATGCCAAGATCGCCCATGAGGCGATGCGCAAGGGTTATGATCAGGTCACGCAGGCGGCGGATGCGCCACTGGCAACGGCGGCGGGATATCTGATCCGTCATCTTGCGACGGGCCGTGACCTGCCGGCGGGCGCGCAGAACGTGATGGAGCTTTGGCGCGGGTTCATCGAGGATCAATGCGGCGGGACGCTGGATAATCTCGATGAGACGCTGAGCGACCAGTCGGCCTTTGCGAAATTTGCCCGCCAGATGATTTCCGATCTGGGGTATGGCGATCAGCTGGGTGACGATCCCGACCAGATCGACGAGGATCAGGAAGACGAGGCTGAAGAAGGTTCCGAAGACGACAGCGAGCCTGACAGCACCGGACAGGACGATCAGGACGAAGAGGAAGCGGAGGGGTCGCCCGAGCAGAGCCAGGAAGAGCAGCAGGACGCCAGCCAGGCCCAGGTTTCCATGGATGACATGGCCGATCAGGAAATGGGCGATGAGGCGGAAATGCCGGAAGGGGAGGCTCCGATGGAGCCGCCAGCCCCGCCCCCTGCCTCGGACGCAGACCCGAATTACCTTGTATACCTGAACGATCATGATGAAGAGATCGGTGCCGAAGAGCTTGCCGAGCCCGTCGAGCTGGAGCGGCTGCGGGCTTACCTTGATCAGCAGCTTGAGCCTTTGAAAGGCGCCGTGAGCCGGTTGGCCAACAAGCTGCAGCGCCGTCTGCAGGCGCAACAGAACCGGTCCTGGGAGTTCGATCTGGAAGAAGGCATGCTGGATGCCGGGCGGTTGGCGCGGGTGGTGGCCAACCCGACGACGCCGCTTTCCTTCAAGGTCGAGAAGGACACCGAGTTCCGGGATACGGTTGTGACCCTGCTGCTGGACAATTCCGGTTCCATGCGGGGGCGACCGATTTCGATTGCCGCAATCTGTGCCGATGTGCTGGCGCGCACGCTGGAGCGCTGCAACGTGAAAGTTGAAATCCTCGGCTTTACCACACGGGCGTGGAAAGGCGGACAGGCGCGCGAGGCCTGGCTCAACGACGGACGCCCACAGCAACCGGGGCGGCTCAACGATTTGCGCCACATCATCTATAAATCCGCAGACGCGCCGTGGCGGCGGACCCGGCCCAATCTGGGGCTGATGATGAAAGAGGGGCTGTTGAAGGAGAATATCGACGGTGAGGCGCTGGAATGGGCGCACCGACGGATGTTGATGCGGCACGAGGCGCGCAAGATACTGATGGTGATCTCGGACGGGGCGCCTGTGGATGACAGCACCCTGTCGGTGAACCCTGCGAATTATCTGGAGAAACACCTGCGCGATGTGATTGCCATGGTGGAGAAACGCCGGGCGGTCGAATTGCTGGCCATCGGGATCGGGCATGACGTGACGCGGTACTATGACCGTGCCGTGACGATCACCGATGTGGATCAGCTGGCGGGTGCCATGACCGAGCAGTTGGCGGCCCTTTTTGACAGCGATCCCCGAGCGCGGGCGCGTGTCATGGGGATAAAGCGCGCAAGCTGATCCCGGCCCTCCGGGGGGCATATTGATCGGAACAATGAAAGGGCATCCATGTTTCAGAGCTTTGAAGTCACCGCACGGCCCGAGCAAGGGCCGCCCCGGCTGAAGGCCCTGAGGGAGATGATCGCGGGCGAAGGGCTCGATGGGTTTTTGGTGCCGCGCGCAGATGCGCATCAGGGCGAATACGTAGCTGCGCGTGATGAGCGGCTGGCCTGGTTGACCGGGTTCACAGGGTCTGCCGGATTTTGCGCGGCACTGGCGGAGGTGGCCGGGGTTTTCATTGATGGGCGCTACCGGACGCAGGTCAAGGCGCAGGTGGCGGAGGTATTCACGCCGGTGCCCTGGCCCGAGACGTCGCTGGGAGCGTGGTTGCCGGAGCAGCTGCCAGAGGGGGGTGTGGTCGGGTTTGACCCCTGGTTGCATAGCGCCGGGCAGATCGAGACCCTGCGCAAGGCGCTTCAGGATACCGGCGTGGAGATGCGGGCCTGCGACAATCTCGTCGATCGCATCTGGTCGGATCAGCCCGAGGCGCCTTTGGGCGCGGTCAAGGTGCATCCGCTTGAGTTTGCCGGGGAGAGCCATGATCAGAAGCGCGCCCGGCTGTCCGAAGAGCTTCGCGCGGATGGGCACAAGGCGGCGGTGATCACGCTGCCGGATTCGCTGTGCTGGCTGCTCAATGTTCGTGGGTCGGATATTCCACGCAACCCGGTGGCGCAGGGCTTTGCCATCCTGCACGATACCGGCGCGGTGGATTTGTTCATGGCGGCAGAGAAGCTCACGGATGTGCGCGATCATCTGGGCCCGGATGTGACGCAGCACACGCCAGGCGATCTGACGGCGGCGGTGGATGCGCTCGACGGGCAGATCCGCGTGGATCGCGGCACCCTGCCCTTTGCGCTGGCGGAAATTCTGGGAGACCGCGCGGTCTTTGACGGGGACCCCTGCGCCCTGCCCAAGGCGCGCAAGAATGATGCCGAGATCGAGGGCGCCGCTGCCGCCCACCTGCGCGACGGCGCGGCCGTGGTGGAACTGCTGGCCTGGCTTGACGCGCAACCTGTGGGCAGCCTGCGTGAAACTCAGGTGGTGACCAAGCTGGAAGGCTTGCGCCGCACGGACAACGCGCTGCAGGATATCAGTTTCGAGACCATCGCGGGCACCGGGCCCAATGGCGCGATTATGCATTACCGCGTGACCGAAGAGACCGACAGCCTTCTCGAAGACGGTCAGCTGATCGTGCTGGACAGCGGCGGGCAATATCTGGACGGCACCACGGATATCACGCGTACCATCGCCATTGGTGCCCCGCCTGAGGAGGCCTGCGAGGCTTTCACCCGCGTATTGCAGGGCATGATCGCGATGAGCCGCCTGCGCTGGCCTATAGGGCTCGCCGGGCGCGACATCGAGGCCATCGGGCGGATGCCGCTTTGGCTGGCGGGGCAGGATTTCGACCATGGGCTGGGCCATGGCGTTGGCGCTTATCTCAGCGTGCATGAAGGACCGCAGCGCCTCAGCCGGGTGAGCCATGTGCCCATTGAGGCCGGAATGATCCTGTCCAATGAGCCCGGATACTACCGGGAGGGCGCATTCGGCATCCGCATTGAAAACCTGATCGTGGCCCAGGAGGCGCCGGACAAACCCGGCGGCGACAATCACCGCAAGATGCTGAACTGGCGCACGCTGACCTTTGCGCCGATCGACCGGCGCCTGATCGTCGCTGACCGGTTGACTGTGGCCGAGCGCGACTGGCTCAATGCCTATCACGCTGAGGTTTCAGAAAAAATCGGGCCCCGCCTATCGCCCGCTGCGAAAACGTGGTTGGATGCCGCAACTGCGCCCATCTGACGCCCGTTGCGGCGTCATCGTCCTGTTACAGGCGGCGCGGATAGAGTTTGACGTCAAGAGGGGGAGACGCTGGCCATGGCAGATCATATCACCATACGGAAGGCGGAAGGCACGTGGAGCGTGCGCGCTGGCGGTGCCGTGCTGGGGGAAAGCACTGAGGCGCTGGAACTGGTCGAGGGCGACTACCCGCCGGTGATCTATTTCCCGCGTGGCGATATCGCAATGGCCTTTCTGGACCGAACAGAGAAATCCACCCATTGCCCGCACAAAGGCGATGCCAGCTACTATTCCGTGGTGACCAAGAGCACGACGCTGACGGATGTCGCCTGGTCCTATGAGCAACCCAAGGACGGGGTGGCGCGGATCAAGGATCACCTTGCATTTTATGCAAATGGAGATGTGACGGTAGAGCAGATCTGATCAGGAGTGCTCTTCCGCCGCCGTGGCCGCCAGAGCGCGATTGTAGACCTTCAGCGCATCCACGTGGAATAACGCCCCTTGTAACTCAGGGGGTGACGCATCCGCGCTCAGTGTGACCACGGGGATGAACCGCACGCCAGTCTCGAAAATGGGCATGGCGGATTCCAGCGTGGCGTTGGTATCGATGTAGACCCCATCGCCGATCATTTCCCAGCAGGCATCTTCGCTGGCGGCCCGTTCGTCATCCATCGGGCGCATGACCGTGCCGACCCGGAACATCGCCAACAGGTAGGCTTGCGGTCCCGCAGCCAGATGAATGCCCCGGCGCTCAAGCTGCGTCAGAAAGAAACTACGGTCAACGAGGCGCGAAGCCAGCGCGGTGGACATCGAAACGGCCACCATCACGGCGAGCCCGGTCTGCCAGTCCCCGGTCAGCTCGAAGACGATCAATGTCGTCGAGATAGGGGCACCCAGGACGGCTGCCGCAACCGCGCCTGTCCCTGCCAGCGCATAGAGGGATATGGAGCCTGAGACATCGGGGAAAATGCTGGTTGCGATCAGCCCGAAACTCAACCCCGTGAGCGCGCCGACCATCAGTGAGGGTGAGAAGATGCCGCCCCCCATGCGCCCGGCCATGGTGATCGCCACGGCGACGGCCTTCAGAACCGCGAAGATCACGGCCTCGTGCAGCAGCAGTTGACCGTCCATGGCCAGGAACGTCGTCTCATACCCGACGCCAATGATATGCGGGAACCAAATAGCGATTGTCCCAAGCATGGCACCCGCGACGGCAGGACGCAGCCAGCGCGGCAAGCCCGTCCGATCCTGCAGGCGGTTGCCGAAATCCTCTGCCCAGAAAATCGCCTTCATCAAGGCCACGGCGACAAGCCCGCAAACCAGGCCCAGGATCAGGTAGGCCGGCATTTCCTGATAGAATTGCACTTCGTTCACGGTTGTGAGGGTGAATTCGGTCACCCCGCCAAATTCCAGCCGGTTGATCACCGTCCCCGCTGCACTGGCGATCACGATGGGGGCAAAGGCGTGCACCGCAAAGTGACGCAGCACCACCTCAAGGGCAAAGAGCGCCCCGGCAATTGGTGCGTTGAAACTGGCCGACACGGCCGCGGCCACGGCACATCCCAGAAGATCGCGCCCGGTGATCCCATTCGCGTGCATGCGCCGGTTGACCCAGGTGGAGATCACGGCAGCGAGGTGGACAACCGGCCCTTCCCGCCCGGTTGAGCCGCCAGTCCCCAGCGTGATCATCGAGGCCAGTGCCGAGGCCAGGCCTGCGCGGGTTTCCACGCGGCCATTGTGCATCGCGGCACCGTGGATCACATCCGCCACCGACCGCGCCCGACCGTCCTTGGTGAAAACATGCAGGATCACGCCCACGACCAACCCGCCACAAATCGGGATGATCAGCACCAGATACCACGGCAGGGATTCCGCGAAACTATGCAACAGGCGGACATCTTCGGTCCCATAAAGATAGGTTTGCAAGGCATTGACGCCCTTGCGAAAAAACAGCGCGGCAAACCCCGCGGCGATCCCGATAAGCAGCGCGATGAACCAGAACTGGATTTGGTTGGGGCCCCGGTGACGCAGCAACCGCAACCCATCCCGGCAGGTGGTCAGCGCTACGTCGAGCTGCTGGGATAAGATGGATCGCTTGGACATCACTTCGTACTCTGGCTACATCCTGTCTAGGCCAAGCCGCCGATGGGGGGAAGCCCCTTGACCTCTCTATCCCGCGAGGAGTGCACGCGCAGCGCCACGTGCCTCTTCCGTGATCGTATCGCCGGAGAGCATGCGCGCAATTTCGTCGACCCGGTCCGGCGTCGGCAGTGGCGTCACTGTGGAGGTTGTCATGCCACCCGACACCTGTTTTTCCACCCGCCAGTGATGCGCGCCCAAGGCGGCGACCTGCGGCGAATGCGTCACCACCAGCACCTGCCCCTCGCTGGCCAGAGCCGCCAGTCTGCGCCCGACGGCATCTGCCGTGGCCCCGCCGACACCCCGGTCGATTTCGTCAAAGATCATCGTCAAGCCAGTTTGGCCCTTGGTCAGACAGACCTTGAGCGCCAACAGGAACCGGCTGAGCTCTCCACCTGACGCGATCTTGTTGAGCGGCCCGGAGGGCGCGCCGGGGTTGGTCGCCACGGTAAAGGCCACGGCATCGGCGCCTTCGGGTCCCGGTGTGTCCTCGGAGATCTGCGTCTCGAAGACGGCACGTTCCATCTTGAGGGGGGCCAGCTCTGCGCTCACGGCCTTGTCCAGCTCTTTGGCCGCCCGGCGGCGCGCCTCGGTCAGACCTGCCGCAGCAGATGCATAGCGCGCTTCCGCTGCCTCGCATTGTTGGCGCAGCGCCGCCAGATCGGCATCACCGGCATCGAGGGCCGCAAGCTTGTCCCGCAGGGTTCCCGCAAAACCGGCCAGATCATCGGGGAGGACGTCGTGCTTGCGAGCCAGCGCCCGGATGGCAAAGAGCCGTTCTTCGGTGTCCTCAAGCTCTGTTGGATCAAAGGACAGCCCGTCAATAGCAGCGGTAATCCCGCCCATCGCGTCATCGAGTTCCACCAAGGCGCGGGACAGCGATGCCATAGGGGCTTCCAACGCTCCCTCCGCTTGCTCTGCAGCACCATCCAGCCACCGCAACGCGTCGCTGAGCGCCGCTTCCGCACCCTGCTGGCCCAGGATTTCATGCGCGCGGATCACATCGCTGCGGATTTTCTCGGCCCCCTGCATGGTCCTGCGACGCACGTCCAGCGTGGCCTCTTCTCCCGGCTCGGGCGACAGAGCATCCAGCTCGGCAACTGCATGACGCAAAAACTCTTCTTCGTCGCGGATTGCGGCCATGGCGGCTTCTGCTACCGCCAGCGCCTTTGCTGCCTTGCCCTTCTCCGCCCAGGCCGCGCGACATTTTGTGATGGCCGCCTCCAGCCCGGCAAAACTGTCGAGGATCAGTCGATGCCCCCGCGGGTTCAGCAGCCCCCGATCGTCATGCTGGCCATGCAGTTCCACCAAAGTGTCCGAGAGCTGCCGCAACACATCACCCGAGCAGCGCCGGTCATTGACCCAGGCCGTCTTGCGCCCCTCCGAGGTATTGATCCGGCGCAGGATCAACTCGTCTCCCCCCGGCAATCCCGCCTCCTCGAGCACCGCATGCGCAGGATGACCGTCAGGCAGATCGAACCAGGCCGTCACCTCGCCCTGCGCCGCGCCCTGCCTGACCAGATCGGCACGGCCGCGCCAGCCCAGTACGAAGCCCAGGGAATCCAAGAGGATTGACTTACCCGCCCCGGTTTCGCCGGTCAGAACGTTCAGACCCGGCTGGAAACTCAGTTCCAGCCGGTCGATGATCAACATGTCGGAGATATCAAGCCCGCGCAGCATATATCGCCCCGCTTGTCATGGCTGTCGGATCAGAGCCATTCGCCCTTCACCGTCTGGCGATACACCTGCCGCAACCAGCTGTCTCCGGCGGCCTCCAGCGTCAACCCCTGCCCGGTCAGCAGCGCAAAGCTGTCCTCGTACCAGTCGGTGGAGCGGTAGTTGAAGCCCAGAATGGCGCCCGCCGTCTGGGCTTCATCGGTCAGCCCCAGCGACAAATAGGCTTCCACCAACCGGTGCAAAGCTTCGGGCGTATGGGTGGTGGTCTGGAAATCCTCAACCACCACCCGGAAGCGATTTATCGCCGCCGTATAGTGATTCCGGCGCAGGTAGTAGCGCCCGATTTCCATTTCCTTACCTGCCAGATGGTCAAAGGCGAGGTCGAATTTCAGGATTGCGGAGCGGGCATAGTCGCTATCCGGGTAACGCTCGATCACTTCGCGCAGCGACTGCAGGGCCTGAAACGTCAGCCCCTGATCCCGCCCGACCTCATCAATCTGGTCATAGTAGCTGAGCGCCAGAAGATACTGTGCATAAGCCGCATCGTCGTCCTCGGGGTAGAAATCGATGAACCGCTGCGCCGCAGACCGGCTGTTGGGGTAGTCCTGATCCCGATGATAGGAAAACGCCTGCATGATCAGCGCGCGGCGGGCCCAGTCGGAATAGGGATAAAGCCTTTCGATTTCGGAAAAGAAGAAGGCGGCATCATCAGGCCTGCTGCGGTTCAATTCAAACTCGCCGCGTTCAAAAATCTGCTCTGCTGAATAGGTCTCCAGCGGAATCTCTTCGGGGTTGAAAAAGTTACCACCCGAGCGCCCCGAGTCCCTGCCGCCGCATGCCGCCAGCGTTGCCGCCACCAGCAGTGCCGTGATTACCCGCTTTCGCGACCCAAGCTTACTCATGCTCTGCCACCTTTATTCCGTACCCCCGCACGACGCAATTTGCGCGAACTCTGAGAGGTCCTAGCACAGAAATTTCCTGTGCAAAACGCCCATTGCGCCCTTTGTGCGCGCACGTCTTATAAAGCTTGCTTGAGAAAAGGCACCACCGGGAATGAAGAGGCGCGTCATCGGGTTAGGCGACGGCTGGAATCTCGTCCCAGATCAGGCCGTAGCCCGGCAGGCGCGATGCCACGGTCTTGTCGCAGACCACCATGCGCACTGCGCCCGGTGTCGCGAAAAGGTTGCGCAGCAACGTGTTGGTCAGAGAGTGCCCTGCACGCACCCCGGTATACAGCCCGATCAGTGGTGCACCGGCCAATGCCAAATCGCCCAAAGCATCCAGCATTTTGTGGCGTACAGGTTCATCCCTGTGCCGCAATCCGCCCGGGCTCAAGACACGATCACCATCGAAAACAACCGCGTTCTCGCCTGGTGCTCCACCGAGCGCCAGACCGTTCGCGCGCATCGCGTCCACATCCGCCTGACGGCAGAAGGTGCGGCTATCGCAGAGTTCGCGCGCGAAACTGCCATTGTTCATCACCAGCGACTTTTTCTGGTGACCGATTGCCGCATCGGCGAAATCAATCTCGAAGTCGATTTGCAACGTGTCCGCAGGTGCCAGCGTCGCAGACGCTTCGCCATCAGTTACGGTCACAGTTTTCAGAACTTCCAGCGCCCGCACCGGTGCGGGTAGTGTCCGCAGACCGCGCTGCATGATGCCGCGCACGAAGGGCACGGCGGAACCATCCAGGATCGGCACTTCCGGACCGTCAATTTCAACCAGCGCATTGTGCACGCCGCAACCCGCGAGCGCCGCCATGATGTGTTCTACAGTAGAAACCTGCAGACCGGCTGCATTCTGAATCTTTGTGCAGAGAGGGGAACGCAGAACGGCGTCCCAGCGTGCGGGGATCAGGCGATCCCCGACGGCGACGTCTGTGCGGGAAAACCAGATGCCATGCTCTGCGGTCGCCGGTCTGATCGTGACCGTCGCCTTGTGACCTGTATGAAGGCCACAGCCCGAAAAGCTGATCGCTGATTTGATCGTAGTCTGCACAATAGCCCCACAAAACCCACGGACCCTCCGGTCCTGTTGAACCCGTACCTATGGATTGAACCTATGAGGCTCAACTCAATCTTTGCAACGGACTGAAACACATCTGTTACATTTAGGCACAAAGGCGCCTGCACCACGTTAAGATGCTGATTACAAAAGAAAACGGGCCGCAAAGAAGCGACCCGTTTTTGCAAATTCGTGAAGAGATCAGTTGGCCTGACGGCGCAAAAACGCGGGAATTTCGATGCGTTCCTGATCTGGATCGGCCTGCTCCTGCGGCATTGGGGCCGGTTCTGCCGTCCGCTGCTGTACCGGGGGCTGCTGACGCGGGGCTGGCTGTGCACCGCCTTCACCATGGCCCGTCATCCGGTTAATCAGCGAATTGATCCCGAAGCGAGGGCGCTCCTCCTGTGCAGCAGCCGGCGCTTCCGCAGGGCGATGTGCCTGCTGTGGGCTCGCCTTCTGAGCCGCAGCGCGCAAACGGGCCATTGCTTCGGGCGACGGAGTGCCGGGTGTCGGTGCGCGCGGGGCAACGAAGGCCTCTGGTTCCGCTGGCGTATCGACGCGGTTGGGCTCAAAAGCCGCGACCTGAGGCTGATAGGCTGGTGCCGGAAGATCATCGTCGTCATCGCGAGAAAAAATATCTTCGCCTCTGCCTTCAGCCGCCGTCTGCTCTGCTTCGAGCGACTCAAACAGCATCGGCTCTTCCGCCGCCTCTGCTACAACACTTTCCTGCGGCTCCGGCATGGCCATGACCGCCGCTGTTGGCGCGGGCGCTTCTTCTTCAGCAACCACGGCAGGTTTCAGCGGCTGCGACAAAGACCGGCGTGGCACGGGAATTTCCGTGTTCACATCCGTTGCGTCGATACCGGTGGCAACAACGCTCACACGCATCAGGCCGCCCATGTCCGTATCCAGCGTGGAGCCGACGATGATGTTGGCCTCCGGGTCCACCTCTTCGCGGATGCGATTGGCTGCCTCGTCCAGTTCGAAGAGGGTCAGGTCGTGACCACCGGTAATGTTGATCAGCACACCCTTTGCGCCGCGCAGGCTGATTTCGTCCAGCAGCGGGTTCGCAATTGCCTTCTCGGCCGCCTGAACCGCGCGATCCTCGCCATCTGACTCGCCCGTGCCCATCATCGCCTTGCCCATCTCGTCCATCACGGCGCGCACGTCGGCAAAGTCGAGGTTGATCAGGCCCGGACGCACCATCAGGTCGGTCACGCCCTTCACGCCCTGATACAGAACGTCATCCGCCATGGAGAAGGCTTCGGTGAAGGTGGTTTTTTCATTCGCCAGACGGAAGAGGTTCTGGTTCGGAATGATGATCAGCGTATCGACAACCTTTTGCAGCGCTTCGACGCCATCTTCGGCCTGGCGCATCCGCTTGGCGCCTTCGAACTGGAAGGGCTTGGTCACAACACCAACAGTCAGCACACCCAATTCGCGCGCAGCCTGCGCGATGATCGGTGCCGCTCCGGTGCCGGTGCCGCCGCCCATACCGGCGGTAATGAAACACATATGCGCACCGGCAAGATGGTCAACGATCTGCTCGATGCTCTCTTCAGCGGCAGCAGCCCCGACAGAAGCACGCGCACCGGCCCCCAAACCTTCGGTGACCTTGATGCCCAACTGCACGCGATTGTCGGATTTGGCTTGCTGCAGCGCCTGCGCATCGGTGTTGGCCACGACGAACTCGACGCCATCCAGCTCTTTCTCGATCATGTTGTTGACCGCATTGCCACCGGCACCACCCACGCCAAACACGGTAATACGAGGTCTGAGGTCCGCCTGTCCGGGCATCGAAAGAGTAAGGGTCATAATACAATCCGCCTGTGCTGCTGCCCCGCATTCACGGGTGTTTTTGGTGCCTATTCAGGGCTGACACTACCCTTTGAGCGCCGAAGCGTCACGTAAAAAACATCATTTCGACACAAAATATGGGCTGAAAACGGCGTCAAACCCCTGCTAGCGGTAGTCTTTGGCAAGATGTCGCGCAACAGCGCGCAACCAACACTAGAAAACGCGTAAAGGATTCGGTCGGGTGCGAAGCACCCGATGCGCGACTCGCGCGCCAATTCTCACAATGTCTGACGACTGCTCGGTCGCCTTGGGGCCTCTCGCGGGCCTTGCTTGAAAGGTACCATAGCGCATGGGCTACGTCACCGTGATTCGTATTGCCGTGCCCTTACCAGTTATCGCGAAACCAGCGGACCGCGCGTTTGAGTGACCGGTTCGGATAGCGTTCCGCCGGGATATCGAAATCCCACCACTCGTCTTGTGGGTGGGCGGCGAAAAGTGTGAGGCCAACCACCGAGGCAAAGCTGGGGCCGGTCGCGACCTGCGGCAGCCCGTGCACCCGCAGAGGACGGCCCAGACGCACCTGTTGCCCAAGGATCTTGCTGGCCAACCCGTCGAGTCCGGGTATCTGACTGCCCCCACCTGTCAGCACAATCTGTTGGCTGGGCAGATGATCAAACCCGGCCGCGTCCAGACGGGCCCGCACCTCTTCGAGAATTTCCTCGACACGGGGACGCATGATGCCGATGACCTCGGCACGGCTGGCGGTGCGACGGTCATGTTCGAAGTCGCCGGTGTCGCCGCCAATCTCGATCATCTCACGGTCGTCCATACCGGTCGCATGCACACCGCCGTGCATGGTCTTGATCCGTTCGGCCATGGACATGGGCACCTGGAGGCCCATGGAAATGTCACCCGTCACATGATCCCCGCCCATCCGCACGGTATCCGCAAAGATCATGTGCTTCTTGATGAAGATCGACACGCCCGTGGCGCCGCCGCCGAGATCGATGCAGGCGGCACCCAACTCCTGTTCATCCTCCACCAGCGCCGCGATGCCGCTGACATAGGCCGACGAGGCGATGCCTGCGAGTTCCAGATCGCAGCGTTTGATGCAATGCGCCAGGTGCTGCACCGCCGAGCCATCGACCGTCAGCATGTGCATATCGACAGACAGTGCATTGCCCAGCTGGCCGCGCGGATCGCTGAGGCCCGAGCGATGATCCAGCGCGAAATTCACCGGCTGCGCGTGCAGCACTTCACGACCCACGCCGTAGTCAGGCACATCGCAGGCAGCAAGCGCCCGCGCCACGTCCTGTTCATCCACTGCCTGCCCGTCGAGATCGACCTGAGCATCAAGCCCGTAAGACCGGGGATCGGCCCCGGCAAAGCAGGCGATGACGTGATCGACCCGGATGCCCGCCATCTTCTGCGCGCCTTGCAGGGCGGTGCGAATGGCCCGCTCCGTCTCCTGCATGGCGTGGATCTCGCCGAAACGCACGCCGCGCGAACGGGTGGTGGCCGCACCGATCACCCGGAACTGCGACTGCCCGGCGAGCGACCCGATTTCGCCCTCTTCACCCAGATCGCCGGTGCCGTCAAAGCGCAGCACAAGACAGGAGATTTTGGAGCTGCCCACGTCCAGAATGGCCACCACACCGCGCTGCATGGCCGCTTTGCGCATGTTGCGCATCTGGCGCTGGCTTTCGTATAAGTCCATCATTCCTACTGCCCCGAAACCTTCTTTATTTCCCACCACAGCGTGGCCGCCTGTTCGCTCATCTGCACCGTCGGGCGCGTGCCAAGGCGCATATCAACCCGCACCACATCACGCCCGAGCACATCCTCGGCCGCGTCCAGTGCAATCACCCGTTCGAGCGCCTCAACCGCCCCCTGCTCCGGCAGCAGAATCCGCTGACCCCGGTCCAGCACCACGTCCCAGCGACGCGCACCCATGCGCACGATGCCGCGCAACCGGACCCCAAGAGGGGCGGCCGCCCGGTAGAGATTGAGCGCTTCTTTCACGTCGCCTTCCGCGCCCTCGCCCGCGATGACCAGCAGGTCAGGCCGATCCATGCGCTTGTCAAGTTTGCCCAAATGCGCGCCGGTGATGTCGATCAGGGTCAGGCCCTCGCGGCTGCGCCAGATGGCAACCGGCGTACGCGGTGTGACATCGACCTGCAGCACCCCGCCGGGACGGATGCGCACGCCCACCGTCTTGACCGGCGCGAGCCCGGCGATCGTGTTCCGGATATCGGTCAGGTCGAGGTCGAAAGAGCTGATCGGGAAATCCAGCGGCACGATCTCGCGAATGTCCTGTGCAAGTGCATCGTCGCCGCCGTCAATCGCCATCAGCTGCACCATGAATTCAGGCCGCGTCTCGAAACTGGCGCGGGCCTCGGCGACCGTGTCGCGGATCATCTGGCGGTTGGCGTCCTCGGACAGCCACCATGTGGCGGCCCCGAATGTCAGCGCCATCGGCACGCCTGCACGCAACATCAGCAGGAATGCGGGCGTGAGCATCAGCCGCTGCATCCGCCAAGCCCAGCGGGAGGGTGCGGGATCGCAAGGTCCCGGCTTGCGAGACATCAGCGATCGCATGAGGCATCCTCCACCATCCAGGTGCAAAGCTGCCCAAAGCTCATACCGCAGGCCTGCGCCTGCTCCGGTGTCAGCGACGTCGCGGTCATACCGGGCTGCGTATTGGTTTCCAGCAGGATCAGCCCCGCCGTGCCCTTGCTTTCATCCCAGCGGAAGTCGGTGCGGCTCACGCCCCGGCATCCCAACGTGCTGTGCGCCCGCAGGGCATAGTCCATGCAGAGGTCAAAAATCTCCTTCGGCACGTCCGCAGGCACCACGTGCCGCGACCCGCCGGGTTTGTATTTCGCATCGTAGTCGTACCAACCATCGGTCAGGATATCCGTGACTGTCAGCGCCCGATCCCCCAGAACGGTGGTCGTCAACTCACGCCCCGGCGCGAAGGCCTCGACCATCACCTGTTCCGGCATGTCTGCTGCCAGTTGCGGCGGGCCGTTGCTGTCTTCATGCACAAGATAGATGCCGACAGACGAGCCTTCGTTGTTGGGCTTCACCACATAGGGCGGCGGCATGACATGGCGGCTGCGCACCTCGGCTGAGGGGACCAGAATGCTGGGGACCGTCGGCAGACCCGCCGCGGCAAAGGCCGCCTTGCTGCGTTGTTTGTCCAGAGCCAGGGCAGAAGACAGCACACCGGAATGGGAATAGGGCATGCCGATCCACTCCAGCAGCCCCTGCACGCAGCCATCCTCGCCCCAGCGCCCGTGCAGGCAATTCAGAACAGCATCCGGGTTGAGTTCCGCCAGAACGGTACAGAGATCGCGGCCCGCATCGACCTCGATCACCTCAAATCCTTCTCCCCGCAGCGCGGCAGCACAGGCTTGCCCACTTGACAGAGACACTTCGCGCTCAGCCGAAGGGCCGCCCATCAATACCGCCACACGTTGGGGTGTCCTGCTCGACTGACCCACTTGGTGCCTCTTTACCAGACCTCTGGGGCCCGTTCTTCGTTGTTTTGGTCCGACTTTTGCGCCGGTTCACCGTCGTTTTTTCTGCATGCAGTCTGGCGGGATCGTGGTTAAGGAAACCTTAATTCTCGCCCACGCGCATGATTTCCCATTCTAGCGTGATACCGCTTTGGGCGTAAACCTTTTTTCGCACCGCTTCCCCCAATCCTTCCAGATCCGCCGCGGTGGCGCCCCCGGTGTTGATCAGGAAATTGGAGTGTTTCTCGCTCATCTGGGCGCCGCCAAGCTGCGCCCCGCGCAGGCCAGCATCGTCAATGACTTTCCACGCCTTGAGATCATGCACGTCATCCGCCCGCCCGGTGGACGAAAACCCCGCCGGATTACGAAAGGTCGACCCGGCGCTGCGGTCTTTCGTGGGCTGGGTTGCGTCACGCTTGGCGATCTGATCAGCCATGCGCGCGTGTAATTCTGCGGGATCGCCCTTGTGGGCGGCAAACGTGGCCTGTGTCAGGACGCAGCCCTCGGGCACCTGGCTCTGACGGTAGGCAAAGCGCAGATCGTCTGGCCGCAGTGTGATGATCTCACCCTCACGCGTCACGGCCTGCGCTTCGACCAGCACATCCGCCGTGTAGCTGCCATAGCAGCCCGCATTCATCCGCACTGCACCGCCGATGCTGCCCGGAATTGTCCGCAGGAACGTCAGATCGCGCCCGGCATCCGCAGCCTTTTTTGCTACATGGGCATCCAGAGCGGCGGCCCCGGCGATCACAAGGCCGTCCGTCACCTCGATCCCGTTGAAGCCACGCCCAAGACGGATCACCACGGCGCGCAACCCGCCATCGCGCACGATCAGGTTGGAGCCGACACCCATGGGGAAAACGTTAATCTCACGTGGCAAGGCGGCCAGAAAGTCGCTCAGGTCCTGCAGGTCGGCAGGTTGAAAAAGCCAGTCCGCCGGCCCTCCGACGCGCAGCCATGTCAGATCGCTCAGGGACCGGTTTGGCGTCAGGCGGCCGCGGACGTCAGGCATATCTGTCATGGTGGGAGCCTAACGCAAGGTCCGGCGTTTGATCCAGCGCCCCAGATAGATCACCGGCCAGCGCAGCACCGACACCCCGCCCGCCATGACCAGCAAGCCGAGCCAGGGCCCATGCAACCACGTGACATAGCCCACGATCGGAATGCCGATGGCGATCAACATATAGGCGTTGCGCCAATGGTGGTCCTTGCTGGGGGTCATGGCCAGTACATTGGCCACCACGGCCCAGAGCGCGGCCAGAATGAGGGGGAAGCTCATTTCGGGATCTCCGGTCTTTCGCCACGGGCCCGGGCCAGAAAATAACGCAGCGGATTACGAAACATGGATACAAAAGCAAAAAGCGCGAGGGCCGCAGCCCACCAGCTGACGTCAAAGCCGATCCAGAGGATCAGGCCAGGGGCGGCGATCAGGAGAGCCACACCGGGGATGTATTGATGGCGCATCGGCAGCATCGCCACCAGGGCGGAGGCGAAGACCCACGCGATGCAGACCCAGAGCAGCATCAGGCGGCCCCTTTGCGCAGACGGTCGGGCAAGCCATTGGCCCATGTGCTGATGGTACCGGCACCGAGGCAGACAACCATGTCCCCGGGCCGCGCCTGTTCGCGCACCAGCCGTTCCAGATCGTCTTCGCCGACGACGGCACGGGCATGGCGGTGACCGTGACGAATAAGGCCTGCGACCAGATCATCTCGGCTGGCGCCCTCGATGGGGTCCTCCCCGGCACCGTAGACTTCGGCAATGCCGACTACGTCGGCGTCGTTGAAACAGGCACAAAAGTCATCGAAAAGACCAGAGAGCCGCGTGTAGCGGTGCGGCTGGTGCACGGCAATCACGCGGCCGTCGGTCGCCTGCCGCGCCGCTTTCAGCACCGCAGCGATTTCAACCGGGTGGTGGCCATAGTCATCAATGATCGTCACGCCACTAACTTCGCCCACGCGGGTGAAGCGCCGGTTAACGCCGCCAAACTTGGCTAACGCGTCGCGAATCTGCTCGCCTTTCATGCCCAGATGTCGGGCCACGGCAATCGCGGAAAGCGCATTGGAGACATTGTGATCCCCCGGCATCGGCAGGGTGCAGCCTTCGATCAGGATATCCTCGGCCTGCAGCGCCACATCGAAATGCGCGATGCCGTTTTTATAGGTGAGATTGGTTGCGCGCACGTCGGCCTGCGCATTGAACCCATAGGTCACGACGCGGCGGTCGGTGATCTTGCCCACCAGCGCCTGCACCTCTGCATGATCGGTGCAGCAGACCGCGACCCCGTAGAACGGGATGTTGGAGACGAAATCCAGAAACCCCTGCCGCAGCGTGTCGAAATCGCCCCAATGCTCCATGTGCTCGGGGTCGATGTTGGTGACGATGGCGATGGTCGCGGGCAGCCGGTTGAAGGTGCCGTCACTCTCGTCGGCCTCCACCACCATCCATTCGCCCTCGCCCGCCCGCGCATTGGAGCCATAGGCGTGGATGATCCCGCCATTCACCACCGTGGGGTCGAATTGACCGGCATCGAGCAGCGTTGCCACCATCGTCGTCGTCGTCGTCTTGCCGTGGGTGCCCGCCACGGCGATGTTGGATTTCAGGCGCATCAGCTCCGCCAGCATCTCCGCCCGTCTGACAATTGGCAGACCCTGCGACCGCGCGGCATCAAGTTCGGCATTGCCGGGTTTGATCGCGCTGGAGATCACGACAACCTCGGCATTTGCGATGTTCTCGGCGCGCTGCCCTTCAAAGACATGCGCGCCCAACTCTTCGAGCCGCCGGGTGATCGGGGAGGATTTGAGATCAGAGCCCTGCACGGTATAACCATGATTCAGCAGCACCTCGGCGATGCCCGACATGCCAATGCCGCCAATGCCAACAAAGTGGATAGGCCCGACGTCGCCGGGCAGTTTGGTTGCTGCGCTCATGTGCTTTGCCCTTTTTCTGCCAGCTGCTCGACCATCTCCACCAGTGCCTCCGTGGCGTCCGGCTTGCCGAATCCGGCAGCGGCGCGCGCCATGTGCATGGCGGCATCCGGATTGTCCAGCACCGTCAGGATATGTTCCGCAACGGCATCTACGTTCAAACGGCTTTCCGGGATCATGATCGCCCCGCCCGCCTGCACCAATCCGCGGGCATTGGCGGTCTGGTGATCGCCTGTTGCCGCGGCATAGGGGATGAGGATGGACGGGCGCCCGATGACCGACAGATCAGCCACGGATGACGCCCCTGCCCGGCTGATCACCAGCTGTGCTTCGGTCATGCGACGCGGCACATCGTTGAAAAAAACCTGCACGTCGGCGTTGATCCCGTGTTCGGCGTAGAAACCCGCGACCCGCTCCAGATCTTCCTCCCGCGCCTGATGGCTCACCCGGATGTTGCGCAGCATCTGCATTGGCAGCGCGGCGATGGCGGGTGGGATCACATCACTGAGGATGCGCGCCCCTTGCGAGCCGCCGATCACCAAAAGTTCCATGGGATAGTCACCCGGCGCGATGTACCCGGCCTCCGCGCGATCAAGAATGGCACGCCGTACCGGATTACCCGTGTGCTGACCCTCGACGCCCTCGGGCAGGTCGGTGGGCCACGTCCCACAAGCGATGGCATCGACGCGGGGAGCAAAGACCTTGTTCACCCGGCCCAGAATGCCGTTCTGTTCGTGGATCATCCGGGGCAGTTTCATCAGATGGGCCGCAGAGAGCGCCGGGATCGTCGGATATCCGCCAAACCCCACAACCACGGCTGGCTTGTCCCGCATGAAGCCCCAGATCGAGGCAAGCGTCCCAAGCACAAGGCGCGGGGCCACCACCGCCTTGGCCAGCAACCCGCCCCGCGCAAAGGTGGCGCTGCTGATCTCTTCGATCTCGGTGGAATGCGGGAAGCCCTGGGTATACCGCGCACCGCGCGCATCGGTGCTGAGCTTCACCCGCCAGCCGCGATGCAACATCGCCTCGGCCAGCGCCTGGGCGGGGAACATATGCCCGCCGGTACCGCCTGCGGCGATCAGCAGGAGCGGTTGCGCGCTCACGGGGCGCGCCCGCGTGACAGCAGATCGCTGATTTCGCCCTGCGGTCGTGTCCGCGTGAAGGCGAGCAGCATGCCCACGGCGATGCCGCTGGCAATGACCGAAGACCCGCCATAGCTGACGAAGGGCAATGTCATGCCCTTGGCAGGCAGCAGGCGCACCGCGACACCCATGTTGATCATGGCCTGAACGCCTAGCGTGCAGGCAAGCCCGGTGCCCGCAAGGCGGATGAAGGGGTCCCGCTCGCGCACCAGCCGCAGCAGCGACCGCACGACCACCGTGGCGTAAAGCGCGATGATCACCAGCACGAGGATCAACCCGTATTCTTCTGCGGCCACCGCGATGATGAAGTCGGTATGCGCATCGGGCAACGACCATTTCACCTGCCCCTCGCCCACGCCGACGCCGAAAAAGCCGCCCTCCTGAATGGCGTTGGTGGCATAGCCAAGCTGCGTACGCGGATCGATTTCCGGCGACAGGAACCCATCAATGCGCCGCGCAAAATGTTCTGACCCGGAATAGGCCAGCGTGCCCCCAAAGACGACCAGCGCCGCCATGCCCACCAGCAGCACCATCGGCGCACCGGCCACGAAATACATCACACCCCAGCTGAACAGCACCAGACAGGCCTGACCGAAATCAGGCTGCAGCACCAGCATCGACGCAATCGCGACGCAGAGCGCCAGCGACCAGGTCTTGCCGGGCGGACCGTTCAGCTCCGTCGAGGCGGCCATCATCCAGGCCGCCACGATCACGAAGGCGGGTTTCAGGAACTCAGAGGGCTGCACGGAGGCAAACCCGAGCCCGTACCAGCGCACGGCCCCCTTACCGAAATCGGTGCCGAAAAAGGGCAGCAAAGCAAGGGCGACAAAGGCGGCGATAAAGCCCAGGACCGCCAGACGCCGCACCAGAACGGGCGACATCATGGAGGTGATGATCATCGCCACCAGGGCAAACATGCCGAAAACCGCCTGACGCTGCACATAGTGAAACGGCTCGAACCCGTTCTTAGCAGCAAGTGGCGGGGACGCCGCGAGCCCCAGCAAAAGCCCTACGGCAAAGAGCATCAGAATGCAGGACATCGCCCATTTGTCGATTGTCCGCCACCATTTGGGAAGGATCGGTTCACCATCGCGAACCGGAACTGCGCCATAGACCATTTCCGTCATGGGTGCCTGCCTTGACTTACTATACTGCCTCGATGCGCCCCTTTTCGGGGTCTGCTGGCGTCACAGTAGCGCGAAATCATTCGCAACGCCAGCCTCAAGGCTTGCCATTGCTCGGTTTTCACGCCAGTTGGCGGCGATGCAGATTGATACGGCAATCATAGGCGCGGGTGCCGCTGGCATGATGTGTGCCGCCCACGCAAAAGGGCGCATTCTGCTGGTGGATCACGCGCGGTCACCGGGGGAGAAAATCCGCATCTCCGGCGGCGGAAGATGCAACTTCACCAATCTCCATACGGACGCCGGCGCGTTCCTGTCCGGCAACCCGCATTTCGCCAAATCCGCACTGGCCCGCTACACGCAATGGGACTTCATCGATCTGGTGGATCGTCACGGCGTCGCCTGGCATGAAAAGACGCTGGGACAGCTCTTTTGTGACACCTCAGCCAAGGAGATCATCGCGATGCTCCGGGGATTGATGCAGCAAAACGGCGTCGATCTGCGGTTGCAAACCACGGCACAGGGTTTTGCAAAATCCCCGGATGGGTTCACATTCATCCTGGACACAGACGGCACCACAACGCAGATCACCGCCAAGAACCTCGTGGTCTGCACTGGCGGGAAATCCATCCCGAAAATGGGCGCCACGGGCCTTGCCTATGATCTGGCGGCGCAATTCGGCCTGCCGGTTACCGAAACCCGCCCCGCGCTGGTCCCATTTACCTTCGCCAAGGAGCGGTTCACCAACCTTGCCGGGGTGTCCGCTAAGGCCCGGGTGACGGCTGGCCACCAGAGCTTTGACGAAGCCCTGCTCTTCACCCACAGGGGCCTCTCCGGCCCGGCCATATTGCAGGCTTCCTCCTATTGGCGGGAGGGTGACGAGGTTTCCGTCAATCTGTTGCCGGATGTTGACCTCATGGACAGACTGCGCAGTCAGCGTAAACAGTCGGGGCGGCGCAACCTGACCACGGAACTGGCGGCCCACCTGCCCGCGCGTCTGGTGGAGCATCTGGCGCACGAAATCGACCTGACGGGCAACCTCGCGGACCAGTCCGACCAGCACCTCGGCAGCATCTGCAACAACCTGTCCGACTGGCGGCTGAAACCCACCGGCACCGAAGGCTACCGCACGGCGGAAGTTACGCTGGGCGGTATCGATACCGATGCGCTCTCCGCCCAGACGATGGAGGTAAAGTCAGTGCGCGGACTTTATTTCATTGGCGAAGCGGTCGATGTCACCGGTTGGTTGGGTGGATACAACTTTCAATGGGCGTGGTCATCAGCCATGGCCGCAGCACGGGCGCTCAATGCCTGAGCCTTCATTGTTCTGAAAATATGCCCGCCGGAGGCAGCCCAACGTCCGAAAAAAGCAAAGAATTCAGAGATAAGCCCGAACCGCAGCCACAAAATCGTCACCGCGCTGCTCGAAGTTGTCATATTGATCGAAACTGGCCGCCGCAGGCGCCAAAAGAACAACATCCCCCTCTTCCGCCTCGGCCACGGCACAGGCCACCGCCTTTTCCATCGTGGTGCAAACCTCGGCCTCCATCGGCAGCTGCATGGCAAAGGACGCTGCTTCCCGACCAATCACATAGGCCTTGCGCACCGAGGACGCGGTGCCAAGCTCCGCCAACCCGCCCTCTTTTTCCAACCCGCCGCAGATCCAGCGCACCCGCTCGAAGGCCGACAATGCCTTGGCCGCCGCGTCCACATTCGTGGCCTTGCTGTCGTTGACAAAACGCACGCCGTCCTTTTCTCCAACCAACTGGCTGCGATGCGGCAACCCGCTGAAACTGTGGAAGGCCGCGTCGATCACCTTCGGCGCCAACCCCAACGCCCGACAAACGGCATAGGCCGCGCAGGCATTCTGGTGGTTATGGGCCCCCGGCAACCCTGGAACCCCGCGCAGATCGATGGACCCCACCTGTTTGCCTTTGCGGTACTCCGAAAGAAAACCCTTGCGCGCAAAGACCTGCCACCCCGGCCCGGTCAGCTTTCCAGCGACAGAGACGCGGATGACCCGGTCATCCCTGCGCCCCTCGGAGAGCTGTCCGGCCAGATACTGTCCCTCGGGTTCATCCACGCCAATCACCGCCCGGTCCGGCCCGCCTTCGGAAAAGAGCCGCCGCTTGGCGGCAAAATACCCCCCCATCCCCGCGTGCCGGTCCAGATGATCCGGTGAGAGATTGGTAAACACTGCGATGTCCGGCGTCAGGCTGCGCGCCAGCTCGGTCTGGTAACTGGAGAGTTCCAGCACGACAACTTCGCCGTCAATGGGCGGCTCCAGATCAAGGACGCCACGCCCGATGTTCCCGGCCAGCTGACAGGGACGCTCAACCTCCGACAGAATATGGTGGATCAATGCGGAGGTTGTGGATTTCCCGTTCGACCCGGTGACCGCCACAACCCGTGGCGCCACATCAAACCCGTTCCACGCGTGCGTCGCAAAGGACTGAAAGAAGAGACCAATGTCATTGTCGACCGGCACCCCCGCCGACAGCGCCGCCGCAACAACCGGGTTCGGGGTGGGGTAGAGATGCGGAATGCCGGGGCTGACGATCAGCCGTGCGATATCGTCAAAATCAGCCGCCGTACGAAACGGCTGGCACGTGAACCCCTCCGCCTCGGCGCGCTCCCTGGCGCCTGGGTTGTCATCCCAGCAAAGCGGCGTCGCCCCGCCCGCCGCCAGTGCCCGCGCGGCGCTCAGCCCCGAGCGACCCAACCCCAGAACGGCAACTTTCTGACCTTGCACACCTACAACCGGAATCACGCACGGCTCTCCCTTCACGTTTCGGAGACATTGCCGCCCGGAGCGTCCGGGGGCAAGCCGGTTAACGCGGCGCACGCCGGGGGCGCTAAGGAGTGAATGACGCGGTGGACAGCCGATGCCCTATCGAGACCGATGTCTGGCTTGCGCAGGAAGCAGACTTTGCAAAGTGTGTACAATTTCCCGACAGCAGACCTTAAAGCTCAGCTTGGCCAAACAGGAAGTATGAGCGAGACGACACGTGTAATCTGTCATGTGATAGCGGGAGACGATACAGTCCACGCAGATCGGTTTTTCGGAGGATCGGGATACGGCGACTATGATTTTGAAATGCCAAGTACAAGGCCAACTGCTTGAGCGAATGTTTGTAGTCTTACAAAAAGAGTGTGTTCCAGCTTGGAGCCATCAGGATAGATTTCATTTGAGAAAAATTGGTCCAAACGTGTCTCGCCAATTCGCACTGTCATTGAGTTCTTTTTTGAAATCAGCTCTCAGGCTGATGACCTTTCCAGCACTAATAGTTTGCACGACATTCGTTGCGTTAGAAAGAGCCTCCGCCGATGAGGTTGCACGAATAGAACAAATGCTGTCTTGGACCGAACGCGTTGGCGTCGACTTGGAACGTGTCAAAGAAGTTTCAACCACACTTAATGGATGTGAACTCCAAATGGAAACTGAATATAGTTCTCCGGACCCGCAGCCAATTGGTGTAAAGCTGCAGATCTTGACAATCGATCTAACTCGGGTCGGGCGAATTGAGCAAAGCGAGTTCCGTGGTCTTTATCTAGTTGAACTATATGCGTATGGCTTTGGCAGTATCTTTCGTCCGCTCGAAGATATGAAAGCGCATACATACTCAGAAAGGCGGGATGGGAAAAAATTTGAATCGGTCGAAAACCTGACACTGAACCTGTTTATTCCGCTTCCTGACCGAGAAACTATCGCGAATGATTTACGCGATTACGTCGAAGCTTACTGCTCAAAAGGTGCCTGACACTGGATTATTCAATCCTTAGCCAGCAAAATTTAAAAGACTGGCGCGAAATGACTGACGCGCAATTCGCTTAAGCAAGGGACTCTGGCTTAAAAGATCAGAACAGTGTAGGCGGCGACTACACTTCTCGTCAGAGGACATTGGTCCGCTTTGGGCTGACAGGGGTCACCGCACGCCAGCGGATATCGCAAGGCTACTAGCGCTAAGCCGATATAGAAGACCCAGCCGGCGGCTGACTTCTGTTCATAACGAGTCGGTCAACGCACTTTCAGCGTGGCCAGCCCGATCATCGCCAGGATCAGGGAAATGATCCAGAAGCGGATCACGATGGTGCTCTCGGCCCATCCTTTTTTCTCATAGTGGTGATGGATCGGGGCCATCAGGAAAACGCGTTTCCCGGTACGTTTGAAATAGAGGACCTGAATGATCACCGACAGCGCCTCGACCACGAAAAGCCCGCCGACGATGGCCAGCACGATCTCGTGCTTGGTGCTGACGGCGATGGCACCCAAAGCACCGCCCAGAGCAAGGCTGCCGGTGTCACCCATGAAAACGGCTGCCGGGGGCGCGTTGTACCACAAAAACCCGAGGCCGCCGCCGAAGAGACCGGCGCAGAAGATCAGGATCTCGCCGGTGCCGGGCACATAGTGCACATCGAGGTACTCGGTGAAATCGACCCGGCCCACCGCATAGGCAATGACACCCAGTGTACTGGCCGCGATCATGACCGGCATGATGGCAAGCCCATCCAGCCCGTCGGTGAGGTTCACCGAGTTGGCCGCCCCAACGATTACAATCATGCCGAAGGGGATGAAGAACATCCCCAGATTGATCAACACATCCTTGAACACAGGCAGGGCAAGCCGCCCGGCGAGCGGATCATACTCCGCCACCCGCGCCGCAAGTTCGACATCATTTGAGGCATGTATCGACATGGCCCAATAGGTTGCAATCCCGGCGATGACGAACCCCAACAGCAGCCGCACCTTGCCCGGAACGCCCTTGTGGTTGCCCTTTGACACCTTGGCGTAGTCATCGGCAAAGCCGATAGCGGCAAAGCTGAGCGTCACGCAGAGCACGATCCAGACAAAGGGGTTGTCGAGCCGCGCCCAGAGCGCCGTGGAGGTCACCAGCGCCCCAACGATCAGCAGACCACCCATGGTCGGCGTGCCCGCCTTGGCGAAATGCGTCTCGGGACCGTCGTCGCGGATGGGCTGGCCCTTGCCCTGACGCTTGCGCAGCACGGCGATCAGCGGTTTGCCAAAGAGGAACCCAAATACCAAGGCCGTCAGAAAGGCGCCGCCAGCGCGGAAGGTGATGTAGCGAAAGAGGTTGTAAAAATCCCCCCCGTCCGACAGCAGCGTGAGCCAGTAAAGCATCGATTATCCTTCTTCCACATCCAGCGGGGCATGTCCCATTTTGCGGATGGCGTCAACGATGAGACCCAGCTTCATGCTCAGCGACCCCTTGGCCAGCACCACATCGCCACTGTCGAGTCTGCGTTTCAGACCCGGCAGCGCCTCCTCGGCGGTCTCGAACCACGCCCCGCGCTGCGCCTCGGGCAGAACATTGTAGAGCGATCGCATGAGGGGTCCGATACAATGCACAACGTCCAGCGATTGCATCGCCTGCAAGTGCGCGAGACCAGCATGCAGGGCAATCTCATCCGGCCCCAATTCCTTCATGTCGCCCAGAAAAGCGATCCGCCGCCCGCGCGAGACACGCCCGATATCGTTGGTCACCGGGGCTGCGGCCAGCACGTCCAGCGCCGCCGCCATCGACGTGGGGTTGGCGTTGTAGCTGTCGTCGATCAGATCCAGCGTCATGCCCACTTCAACAGCATCAAGATGTATGCGTTCGCGCTGACCCCGGCCCTTGTAGGGCTTCCATCGACCCAGGGCGGCGACGGCCAGCGCGATATCGGCATGAAGGGCTGCCACCACCGCCAGCGCGCCGAGCGCGTTCATGGCAAAGTGACGTCCGGGAGAAGCGATTTTGTAAAGCAGCGGCTCCGCCCCCATCTGCGCCTGAACGACCGTGGTGTCCTCCCGCAGATCGGCCCGGATCAGTTTGAAATCATAGCCGTTTTCGCCAAAGCTGATGTCGCGCAGCTTGCAATCCTGCGCCTTGGCCATCAGGATCGCCGCGGTTTCGACATCCGAATTCAGCACCGCAACACCGTTCGGGACAACGCCGTCGAAAATCGAGGC
This sequence comes from uncultured Roseobacter sp., assembly GCF_947492555.1. Classification (GTDB taxonomy): domain Bacteria; phylum Pseudomonadota; class Alphaproteobacteria; order Rhodobacterales; family Rhodobacteraceae; genus Roseobacter. The sequence goes on along the minus strand of NZ_CANLNE010000003.1, from coordinate 393,205 downwards.
TTTTTCCACGGCAATGCCGGTGATGTCGTCGAAAGCCTCCAGATGCGCGGCGGCCACGGTGGTGACCAGCGCCACATGCGGCTGTGCCATTTTAGAAAGCGGCGCAATTTCGCCGGGGTGGTTCATGCCGATCTCGATCACGGCGAATTCGGTGTCGGCAGGCATCCGCGCCAGCGTCAGCGGCACGCCCCAATGGTTGTTGTAGCTGGCCACAGAGGCATGGGTGCGCCCCTGCACGCGCAACATTTCGAGCAGCATCTCCTTGGTCGACGTCTTGCCGACGCTGCCAGTCACAGCTGCAACTTTGCCACCCATCCGTGCCCGCGCCGCCTGTCCCAAAGCCTCCAGCCCGGCCAGCACGTCCGGAACAATCAAGAGGGGCGCATCGTCTGCCACGCCATCAGGCCGGTGCGTGACAAGGGCAGCCGCCGCACCTTTTTCCAGCGCCTGGGCCACAAATTCATGCCCGTCACGCTGGTCCTCGAGGGCTACGAAAAGGTCACCCGTTTCGATACTACGGGTGTCGATGGATACGCCCGTGGCGGTCCAATCGGTGGTAACCTGCCCGCCTGTCGCCGCCGCCGCGTCCTGCGCGGTCCAAAGCGTCACGCGAACCTCCCGTCCAGGGCCGCCACTGCGACGCTGGCCTGTTCAGCATCATCAAAGGGCAGAACATCGTCGCCCACGGTCTGACCGGTCTCGTGGCCTTTGCCCGCGATCAGCAGCGCATCCCCCGGCCCCAGCGCGTCCACACCGCGCAGAATGGCTTCGGCCCGGTCGCCCACCTCTTGTGCGTCGGGCGCGCCCAGCAGGACGGAGGCACGGATCGTCGCGGGGTCCTCGGAGCGGGGGTTGTCATCGGTCACGATGACCAGATCGGCGTTCTCCGCCGCTGCCTGCCCCATCAAGGGACGTTTGGTGGCATCGCGGTCCCCGCCTGCGCCGACGATTGCGATCAGCCGCCCGACAACATGCGGGCGCAGCGCCTTGAGGGCGGTGGCAACGGCCCCCGGCGTGTGGGCGTAATCCACAAAGACCGTGGCGCCATTGTCGCGTGTCGCCGCCAGTTGCATCCGACCGCGCACGGTCCTGAGATCCTCGAAGGTGTCGAACACCACGTTGGGCTTTTCGCCGCAGGCGATCACCAGTGCGGCGGCCAGCAAGACGTTTTCGGCCTGAAAATCCCCAATCAGGTTGATGCGGCGCACGTAGGATTTGCTCAGATGAAAGAACTGGACCGTCTGGCCGGTGGCATCGACCTGAATATTGCCGAGGTGAAAATCGCCGATGTCCCGCCCGACGGAGACCACCGGGCAGCCGCGCGCGTTAGCAATCGCGGCCATATCGACGCCACGCTCCTCCTCGATGTTGATCACGGCCTTGGCCTCTTCGGGCAGCACCCGCGCGAACAGCCCTGCCTTGGCATCGAAATAGGCCTCGAAGCTTTCGTGGTAGTCGAGATGGTCCTGCGAAAAGTTGGTGAAGCCAGCAGCCCTGAGGGTCACGCCGTCCAGACGTCGTTGATCCAGCCCGTGGCTGGAGGCCTCCATGGCCGCATGGGTAACCTCGTGCTCAGCGGCCTCGGCGAGCGCGCGGTGCAGAGTGATCGGCTCGGGCGTGGTGTGCATCAGCGGCGCGGTCCACGCGCCTTCCACACCGGTGGTGCCAAGGTTGATCGCGGCGTGGCCCAGCAGCGTCCAGATTTGCCGCACGAAGGTGCTGACCGAGGTTTTGCCGTTGGTCCCCGTGACCGCCACCATCACCGGCGGCTGCCGACCAAACCAGAGCGAGGCGGCGCGTGCCAGAGCCTCGCGCGGCTCGGACGTCACGACCAGGGCAGCTTCGCTGGTGCTTAGTTCCTCCGCGGCGATCTTGGCCCCGTCGGCATCTGTCAGCACAGCCGCCGCCCCCATACGCAGCGCATATTGGATGAACTCCGCGCCGTGCATCTTGACGCCCGGCATGGCGGCAAAGAGAAACCCCTCCTGCACGTCGCGGCTGTCCACGGCCAGCCCGGTGACCTCCGGATTGCGCCCGGCTTTGGCCGTCAGGCCGAGGGAGGAAAGTGTCTTTGCGTCTGTGCTCATCGGCTCCGCCCTTTCCGGCTCAGTTCCGGGTGAGCTTTACATCGGTAAGCACAGCAGGTTCAACGGTTGGCCTGAGACCCAGCAGCGGAGCAATGCGTTTGATCATCTCCGCCGCCACGGGCACGGCGGTCCAGCCTGCGGTGCGGCGCGGCTTTTCACCGGTGGTGTCCACCGCCTCGTCCAGCGTCACGATCAGCACATAGCGCGGGTCATGCGCCGGGAAGATCGAGGCAAATGTCGCGATCACCTTATCCTCGTAATACCCGCCCTGAGGGCGCGGTTTATCCGCCGTCCCGGTCTTGCCGCCCACGGCATAACCCGCCACGTCGCCAAAGCTGGCGGTGCCTTCGGTCACCACCCGGCGCAGCATCTTGCGCGCAGCACCGGCAGAGCGTTCGGAAATCACCCGTTCCCCCACCTGCGGCCCGTCCTGCTTGAGGATCGTCGGTTTCACCTTCAACCCGCCATTGGCAATCGCCGCATATCCCACCGCAAGATGCATCGGGGAGGTTGACAGCCCGTGGCCATAGGAAATGGTCATGGTGCTCAGCTCGGACCAGTTCTTGGGCAGTAGGGGTTTGCCCGTCGCCGCCTCGACAATCTCGAAACCCGTGGCCTCCAGCATGCCCATGGTGCCCATGAACTCCCGCTGCCGCGCCACGCCGATCTGCTGGGCAAGGCGCGCGGTGCCAATGTTGGAGCTCTTCTCGATGATCTTGCTGACTGTCATCGCATTGCCGTAGTTGCGGAAATCACGAATGCGGAACTTGCCCCAGCGCAATGGGCCTTTGGTGTCGATCACCGTATCGGGGCTCACCAGCCCCAGATCAAGCGCCTGTGCGACGGTGAAAATCTTGAAGGTCGAGCCCAACTCATAGACGCCCTGTACCGACCGGTTGAAAAGCGGGCTGTCCGAGGCATCGCCAGTGACCGCCGGACGCGGGCGGTTGTTGGGATCAAATCTGGGCAGGGACACAACACTGACGACTTCGCCGGTGTGGACGTCCATGAGGATGGAGGTCGCACCCTTGGCGTTCATCAGCTTCATGCCACCATAAAGCACACGCTCGGCCGCCGCCTGAACGGTCAGGTCGAGCGATAGTTCCAGCGGCTGGTTGCCATTGGCAGGATCGCGCAGATGATCGTCAAAATACTTCTCGACACCGGCGACGCCAATCACCTCGGCAGCATGCACCCCTTCGCGCCCATAGCTGGCGCCGCCCAGCACATGCGCGGCCAGGCGACCATTGGGATAGAGCCGCATGTCGCGCGCACCAAAGAGCAGGCCCGGATCGCCAATCTCATGCACCGCCTGCATCTGTTCGGGGCTGATCTTGCGCTTGATCCAGATGAATTTGCGCTTTCCGGTGAAATCCTCCAGCAAATCCTTTTCATCGAGATCCGGGAAGACACGCGCCAACTCGCGCGCCGAATGCGCCGGATCGACCATTTGGGGCGGTTGCGCATACAGGGAATGCGTCTCGAAATTCGTGGCCAGCAGACGCCCGTGCCGATCCACTATATCGGCGCGGCTGGCGTGGATGCGGGCGCCCGGTGCCTCGACACGCGGCTCCATCGGTTCAGCGGTCGCCAGCAGCCCCATGCGGGCACCGATGACGCCGAAGGCCACCACGAAGAACAGCCCCAGCACCAGCAGACGTCCCTCGGCGCGCTGACGGGACTGATCGCGCATCTGCTCGTGCCGGATGCGGATGTTTTCCCGCTCGATCGCATCGGGGTTTTCGCCCTTGGCGCGGGCATCGAGAATGCGCGCCAGCGGGCGCAGGGGTGTCCGGATCATGGGCGGCTCTCCTCGGTCACATCACCGGCGAGGCTGGAGACATCCACCGGATTGGTGATCGGCAGCAGCGGATCGGGCGGATAGGCCACCTGGCCCACGAGGCCGAACTGCTCTGGGCGCAATTCCAACAGGCCAAGCCGGTCAAAGTTGATCTCTGCCAGATCACGGAGACGGTCGGGCCGGTTGAGATAGGCCCATTCGGCGCGCAGCACCGCCAGCCGTTCGTGCGCCTCGCGGATGTCCTGCCGCAGCGTGCGGGTATCCGCCAGCGCTGCCTGTGTGGCATAGTTTTCCCGATAGGCCCAGAACGCGAGCCCAATCACGGCCAAGGTGGTCAGAATGTACAGAACCGTTCGCATTAACTCACCTCCTTGACCATCGGCATGCCGATGGATTTTGCGTCGATCTCACCCGCCGGGGCCTCGGTACGGGTTGCCACCCGCAGCTTGGCCGACCGGGCCCGCGGGTTACGCGCAATCTCTTCAGCATCCGCAGCGATGGCCTTGCGCGATTTGAGCGTGAAGGCCGGTGGGACCTTCTCCTGTTGCGGGGCGTATCTGTTGGCATTGCCACCCATCCCTGCCCGCGCTGTCAGGAAGCGTTTGACCATACGGTCCTCGACCGAATGAAAGGTCACGACGGCCAACTGCCCGCCGGGCTTGAGCGCGCGTTCTGCGGCCATAAGGCCCTGAAAAAGCTCGTCATACTCGTTGTTCACAGCGATCCGCAGCGCTTGGAAACTGCGCGTGGCCGGATGCGACTGACCGGGCTTGGCGCGCGGCAGACAGCCCTCGATGATGCCCGCAAGGCGCAAGGTCGTCGTGATTGGGTCCTGTGTGCGCTCGCGCAGAATGGCTTTTGCAATCCGGCGGCTGGCGCGTTCCTCGCCGTATTGGAAAAGGATGTTGGCCAGGGTCGCTTCATCCGCCTCGTTCACAATGTCGGCGGCGGACGGGCCATCCTGGCTCATGCGCATGTCCAAAGGTCCGTCGCGCATGAAGGAAAATCCCCGCTCGGCCTGATCCAGCTGCATCGAGGACACGCCCAGATCGAGCACGATCCCATCGAGATCGCTGGAATATTCGTCCATTTTCGAGAAAACACCGTGCTGCTGCGTCAGCCGACCCCCGTAGTCAGCCGCCCAATCCGCAGCCATCTCGAACGCCAGCGGATCGCGGTCCACCGCAATCACCCGTTCAGCGCCCGCCTCAAGGAAGCCTCGCGTGTAACCACCGGCACCAAAGGTGCCGTCCAGCCAGACACCGGTGACCGGCGCGACCGTCTTCAGAATGGCGGGCAGCAGGACGGGAATATGCGGGGCGGATGTGTCAGAGGGAGCCGCAGCAGCCATGGCTCACTCCCCTTGCTTGGAATCCAGGAAGACCAGCGGATCGAAATCATCCGGCAATTCATCGAGCCAGGCCTCGGTCTTGGCCGCTTCCTCCGCCTCGTAGGTCTCGGGCTTCCAGATCTGGAAGGTGTCACCGGCGGCGATGAAAAACGCCTCGCCGTCCAGCTCGATCTTGTTGCGCAGCTTGGCAGGCAGGACCAGACGCCCGGTTTCATCGACAGAGGTTGGGAAAGACTGTCCATGAAAGAGACGCTGGAGCATCTTGCGCTCCATCGCGCCGCGCGGCAGCGCATCGATCTTGTCGTCCACTTCGTTGATGGCCTCGATCGTGTAGCATTCCAGGTAGTTGCGGCGGTGATCGCCATAGACGATGACCAGCTCCGGGGCGTCGCCGGAGGACCAATTGGGATCGGCGGCCTCGATCACACGGCGAAAAGAGGCTGGGATAGAGACCCGCCCCTTGGTGTCGACCTTGTGATGGCTTTCGCCTCTGAACCTGCGGCTCACTGCCTTATCCCAATCTTTGACGCCACTTTAAGATTGACGCTTATCCCCCTGCCGTGAAATGGAAACGGCGGGTTGATCTGCTGCCACTGATCAACCCGCCGCCCTCGTCCCGCGTCTGCGGGGAAGTCCAGCTGCGCGCGCCACCTGGGGGGATGTCTGCTCGCTCGCGCGCCGGATCTCTTGGTCGGATGAAAGCGAGGTGCCTGTATGAAACCTGCTAGAGTTTTTTATTTGCGTGGGGTCGTTTGCTGCCCCGGTCTCGTTCCCATCTGATGCAATAGGGATACAGCGGGAAACCATGGGATAGCAAGGGATTTTTAGTTAGCAAATCTCTAATTTTCCTCTTTTGGCGTTAACAAACAACAGACATAAGAGGAGCTAGCAGGCAAAACCTTCCACAAATTGACAATACGACACATGAAGCCACTATATATAGTAGCCTCCTTGCTTCATAAAAATTTCCCCTAATATCCCAACAATTTTGCAATTCTGCCTCACACTCTTTTTTTGTTGCCTTTTTGTTCCATAAAATTTCCTGATATCAAGACTTTTTTTTTGATTCGCGATCTCCTCCAACGTCGTGCCAGACCCTACTGACCGCGCAGACGCATCATGTCCCATGATGTCCCATGGCAATCCAGACGCCCGGCAGAAAGCGCGGGACAACGTGTGAAACCGGTCACGAGGATTCTAGTATGAAAACTGACATCGCTATCTTGCGCCACACCTTCGGGCTGATTTTTTCGAACCCCTGGCAGACCCTGGTAGTCACAGCCCCGGGAACACTCACCTTCGTTGCAGCATTTCTTCTTTTCGGTCGTCTGGTCTTTTCGGATGCCGCCATGCAGTCAAGTTCGTTTTTCTCGCTCGCACTACTGCTACAGTTCGTGGCAACGATTTTTGCCAGTATTCTGATCGCTGTCATGTGGCATCGCTATGCTCTCCTGCAGGGCGATGACAGAGCCCTTATCATGCGGCCAAAACCATCCGCTTTTGGCCGCTACTTTTTTGCTACGATCTTCATAGTCCTGATCGTCTTGCCATTGTACTTGGCCGTGGGCTTTATCATTGGCTCGACAACAACAGCCCTCCTCGACCCCTTTGCGCAGGGGCGACTTGGAGCCGGGATCGCGATTGGTCTGATCCTGACACTTCTGATATCCTGGATCTTGATACGGATTGGCTTGATCCTGCCCGCAATAGCGATCAACGCACGACTGAGCATGATCGACAGTTGGAAAGCAACAGCATCCGTCTCATTTGTATTGATCCGGGTGATCCTCATCATCGCCGTGCTGAATATCCTGTTGAACATGGCCCTGGTTCAGTTTGTGTGGGCCATGCCGATGACGGGAATCGCGGTTCAGGTCCTGCTGTCCTTTTTCCAGATACTGGTCACACTCAGCCTACTCAGCACGCTCTACGGGTACCTGGTCGAAAAACGGGAACTGGCGTAGCCCGCCAAATCAGGCCATGCCTCCCTTGATCAGGCCCTCGGCGATACGCGCGTAGGCCTCAGCCATCGCCCCGTCACCCGCAGCCACGGGTGTGCCACCGTCGCCCGCAAGGCGTGTGTCCAGATCGATCGGCAGTGCGCCCAAGAGAGGCACACCCAGCCTCTCTGCTTCGGCGGCCACACCACCCTGCCCGAAGATTTGGTGCTCAGACCCGCAATCAGGGCAGACGAACATAGACATGTTCTCGATCAGCCCCAGCACCGGCGTCTTCAGCGTATCAAACATGTCGAGCGCCTTGCGGGCATCTATAAGGGCCACGTCCTGCGGGGTGGAGACGACAATCGCCCCGGTGAGTTCAGACTTGGTACAAAGCGTCAGCTGCACATCCCCCGTGCCCGGTGGCAAATCAACGAGCAGGATGTCCAGCTCCCCCCACTCCACCTGCCCCAGCATCTGCTGCAGCGCGCCCATCAGCATCGGCCCGCGCCAGACCACGGCCTTGCCCTCCTCCAGCATGAAGCCAATGGACATCAGCGTGACCCCATGGGCGTGCAGGGGAATGATCGTCTTGCCGTCGGGGGACGCGGGGCGTTTGTTCACCCCCATCATGCGCGGCTGAGAAGGACCGTATATATCAGCGTCGAGCAGCCCCACCTTGCGGCCCGCCCGCGCCAGCGCCACGGCGAGGTTCGAGGACACGGTAGATTTGCCCACCCCGCCCTTGCCGGAGCCGATGGCGAGAATGCGTTTCACACCGCTGGGCTTGGTTGGCCCTGCCTGCGGTTTCGGGTGCCCGCCGATCTTGAGGCTGGGGGGGCTGGGCTTTTTCTCTGCCGGGCCGTGCGCGGTCAGCGCGACCGAGGCTGTCTCAACTCCCGGCAGCTCCCGCACGATCTTTTCCGCGGCATCGCGGAGCGGCCCCATCTGGCGTGCGACCTCGGGGCTGGGCGCTTCGATCACGAATTTCACGGTGCCACTGTCAATGATCAGGGCACGAATCAAATCATGCGCAATGAGGCTCTTGCCATCGGGTAACGCAACACGGGCCAGCGCTGCCTCTATTTCGGCCTTCGTGACAGACATGCTCAATTTCTCCTCATATGCGCCACTTAGATAAGCGCCTGTTTCCGCTAACAGTATTTAGGGTCGAAAACTGCTTAACCCTATAGCAACACGCATAAATTTACGCTAGGTCGCCCATGCATTTGCTGCATAGCAGCATTGTTTAGCTGTCTATTGTGCAGTCGCAGCATAAGCATAAATATGGGACACAACAAAACGACGAACGAAAGATGAGGCACAGCAAATGGCCTACTACACACAGACGAATTCAGCATCCACCAGCCTGATCGAACGGGCGCTGGCTGCAACCGCAAACCTGCTTCAGGCTGCCGCGCAGCGCTATGCGACATATCGCGTGTACCGCGAGACGTATAACGAGTTGGCACAGCTGAACGACCGCGACCTGAACGATCTGGGCCTGTCCCGGTCGATGATCCGCGGCCTGGCGCTCGAAGCAGCGGAGAAACACGCAGGTAAGTGAACCTGTTTACAGATCAGACATTCGTCTCCTCCCTAGAGTGTCTGTAACATGCGACGGCATTCATCCTCCTCCCGGATGTCGTCGCCCTTACAAAAGCGCATGAAATTGCGCGCCTCTCCCTCCAGCCCATCGGGCAGCCGGGACAGGTCACCAGATCAGACGCACCTTTCCTCCTCCCTGGGGCGTCTGTGACCAGGCAGCGGCATTCATCCTCCTCCCGGATGCCGCTGTCCCTAATACCCAAGCCGAGATGGCTTGTTGTCATACGCTGCAGGGGCTTTCCTCCTCCCTAGTCGCTGCAGCGGACAAAGAAGGCGGCTCCCTCCTCCCGGGTGCCGCCTTTTTCCTTTTCCGGCCTCGGCTGCAACCCTTTGACCGGGGCAAGGACCGCTGGCCGAAAATAGCTCAAAATCTCGCGATTGAGGTGACTGGACCCCAGGTCTGGGAACCTTGCGCCACGGGGACCATCCAGCGCGGTCCTGCCCTTGACGCCAGACCTCAAGAACGTAGAGACAATGACGGCCTCTTCAATTACTGCGAAGTACTTTGGCGCCAGGACCGTTTCATGTGTCGGTTTCTGCCATTTCTGCAGCTTCCCAACCTACCAGCTTGGGAAATGGCGTCACAACGTCGTCTGAGTAAAATGGCAAATTGTCGAACCAACCGTTCGCGCTTGCCGTTGCCAGCGCTTGAAAGATCGTTTCCACATTCAGTTTTCGCCGGATTGATACCTGCAGGGAGTTATTCCCTCCATATGGCGAACTCATGGTCAGCGCGCTGGCCGGGTGCGAACTTGTAGCCAAAGTGTGCAGAAACCGGAGTTCCTGCGCTGACAGAGTATTGTCGTCTAAGTTCGTCAAAGAGGCGCAGTGTTGGAAACCTTCTATTGCGAGCTGAGCCACGGCTTCTAGGTCCGAACGGTTGAACCGGATATTCTCGCTAAACTTTTCTTCGCTGTCCGAAGATGAAAACGTGACTGCGATACGTGCGCCATTTGGCCGTGTGCTCGCATAGCACATTCCCTTGGTCCCGACATTGTGCTCTTCCCTGTCATCCCAAAACTCTCTTACAAGTGGAGATGACGTACTCAGATCGCTAAACAGAAAACTGTCATTTCCGGACTTTGCTTCCAGAAAGACTGGATCGACGAATTGATATGACTTCTCCTCGTGTCGCCGAAGCCAATTTTGCCCGTATGACGTACACATGCGCGATGAAAAGTTTGCGGATCGTCCCTGCTCGACAACAAACAGAGAAAAATGCTGGAATCCTGAGTTGGTTGCGGCCTGCCATAGAAGCTGCGAAAGCTCGGTAAGGTTGTCGCACACACTGATCGAGTTGGCCAGTTCCTCCATGTCATCCGTGCGAAACTGGATGGCATCAGACTCTTCGATGATATGCGAAATCCTTTTCAGCCCCTCCATAACTTGGGATGGTCGCTGTGCATCATTACCGATGGCTTCTTCCAGAACTGCTCTTACCCAGTGCGACATGGTCTCTTTCCAGCTGCCTTCACCTTGGTATCGATAGCTCTGGTTAATATAGGCTAAATCTTGCCGATAATTTCTGACTTTTTTTCTGTATGTTAGCAGGATTCAAGAAACTATCCGCAACCCATCGGCATATTACCGCTGACTCTAAGGAGTATTGTTGAGTGTCGCCAAAAGCTCCGGTTGCGATCCAGAAATAAAAAGCGCGAATTGTCGCGGCTTGGTTGGCCGAAGTTGGTTTCTATCCTCTTTCATATGGTCGAAAATAATGCGGGAAGCTACTCGCCATTTATGTCTAGGGACCAAAAAACTCGCAGTGAAGTCACTCATATTAAGGGTATCAAGCTGACCTGAGCGATCTTCGGAGCCAGCAGCAGCATAGATCAGACACTCTTGCCTATTCATTCTGTTTACAGAAGCGTCTGTTTGCGTGACCTGAATCCAAAATAGCTTGGTTACAGCAGGACCCGGACAGCGCTGGTCAGAACGGGATATCGTCGCAGCCGGTCACGAATTTCGCCACGACCTTCTTTACGCCTGCCTTTTCAAAGGCAATCTCCAGCTTGTCGCCTTCGATGCCCTGGATGGCACCGTAGCCGAATTTCTGATGGAAAACGCGCTCGCCGACGGCGAAACTTGAAACCGCTGACATATCGATCACGGTGTTCTTGCTTTCGCGGGGCTGGCTGACCGGGCGGTCCTGGCTGCGCGCCTGCAGGCGGCGCCACCCCGGTGAGTTGTAGACGTTTGCCTCGGCGGCCGCATTGTGCAGGTTCGATGTCGGTGCCGCCGCGCCATAGCCGCCACCATAAAGGCCCGGCGGGGTCAGCACCTCCACATGGGTCTCGGGCAACTCATCGATAAAGCGCGAGGGCATGGAGGATTGCCACTGGCCAAACACCCGACGGTTGGCGGCAAAGGAGATCGTGCAGACCTCTTCGGCCCGCGTGATGCCCACATAGGCCAGCCTGCGCTCTTCTTCGAGGCCCTTCATGCCGCTTTCATCCATCGACCGTTGCGAGGGAAAAAGACCGTCTTCCCAGCCCGGCAGGAAGACCACGGGAAATTCCAGCCCCTTGGCCGCATGCAGCGTCATGATGGACACCTTTTCGCCGCCGTCATCGGTTTCATTGTCCATGATCAGGCTGACGTGTTCCAGGAACCCCTGCAGGTTCTCGAAGTTGTGCAGCTGGTTGATCAACTCCTTGAGGTTTTCCAGCCGCCCCGGTGCTTCGGGCGTCTTGTCGTTCTGCCAATGGGCGGTGTAGCCGCTTTCATCGAGGATGATTTCGGCAAGCTCCACATGGCTTACATCGGGGGGCCCATACTCCAGCTCGACCGGGCCCTCGTCGATCACATCGTCGGTCTCAGAGACGGAGATCAAGCGACCCTTCGTCATCTGGCCCCAGCGGTCGATCCCGTCAACAAGCTGCGCCAGCGCCGCGCCGCCTTTACCGCCGATGGCGCGTGTTTCCACCACCAACCGCGCGCCTTCCAGCAGGGAAACCCCGTTTTCACGGGCGATGCGCTGAATGGTCTGCCGCGCCTTGTCGCCGAGGCCGCGTTTGGGCGTATTCACGATCCGTTCAAAGGCCAGATCGTCATCAGGGCTGACAGTGATGCGAAAATAAGCCATCGCATCGCGGATCTCCATCCGCTCATAGAACCGCGGACCGCCGATGACGCGGTAAGGCAGCCCGATGGTCAGGAACCGATCCTCAAAGGCACGCATCTGGTGGGAGGCGCGCACCAGAATGGCCATCTGGTCGAGGCCAAAAGGTTTCATGCCCCGCGTACCGCGCTGCGCCGCCTCCACTTCCTCGCCGATCCAGCGGGCTTCTTCCTCGCCATCCCAATGGCCGATCAGACGCACCTTCTCGCCCTCGGTGAGATCGGTGAAAAGCGTTTTACCCAACCGGCCCTCATTGCCCTCGATCACGCCGGAGGCCGCGGCGAGAATATGCGGGGTGGAGCGGTAATTCTGTTCCAGCCGGACCACATGGGCACCCGGAAAATCCTTTTCAAACCGCAGGATATTGCCAACCTCGGCCCCGCGCCAGCCATAGATCGACTGATCATCGTCGCCCACGCAGCAGATGTTCTTGTGTCCGCCTGCCAGCAAGCGCAGCCACAGGTACTGCGCAACATTGGTATCCTGATATTCATCCACGAGGATGTAACGGAACCAGCGCTGATACTGCTCCAGCACATCCGGGTGGGTCTGGAAAATTGTGACCATATGCAGCAGCAGATCGCCGAAATCCGTGGCGTTCAGCTCGATCAGGCGCCGTTGGTATTGCGCATAGAGCGCGACACCGCGGTGATTGTACGCCCCCGCATCACTGGCAGGCACTTTTTCGGGCGTGAGAGCGCGGTTCTTCCAGCCGTCAATGATGCTCGCCAATTGCCGCGCAGGCCAGCGCTTGTCGTCGATCCCGTCGGCCGCCACCAGCTGTTTCAGCAGCCGCAGCTGATCGTCCGTATCCAGAATGGTGAAGTTGGATTTCAGCCCCACCAGTTCCGCATGGCGGCGCAGCAGCTTCACACAGATCGCATGGAAGGTGCCCAGCCAGGGCATCCCCTCGATCTGCTGGCCCAGCATCTGGCCTACGCGCTTTTTCATCTCGCGCGCGGCCTTGTTTGTGAAGGTCACGGCCAGGATTTCGTTGGGCCGGGCAGACCCGGTGTTCAGCAGATGCACGATGCGGGCGGTCAGCGCGCGCGTCTTGCCTGTCCCCGCCCCGGCCAACATCAGGACCGGCCCGTCCAGCTTCTCCACCGCTTCGCGCTGCGCCGGGTTCAACCCGTCCAGATAAGGTTGCGGTCGCGCGGCCATCGCCCGCGCCGACAGCGATGCGCCATCAAAGGCGTCCATTTCATCGTAACTGCTCATGGCGATATCGTACCGAAGTCAGGCGGCGATTTAAAGCTATGTTCTTATAATGTTCAATAATCTGCACATCGGATCCAAAACGGCTCAATCTGACGAAAACTGGACTTAAAAACCAATCACATGCAGGCTACCGCCCCTCAAAGTTTAAGGAATTGGAAATGTTACCACTTCATCCCTTGGCATGAGGGTGCACAAGGAGTGTGTTAGTGGAAACCGCAGAACAGACTAAGAAGCTTGCGGAAATCGTGACGCAGGAAAATGCCAGCGCCAAAACCCGCAAGTATGGCGTGGTGGCGCTTTTGATCGTCATGGCGGCGGCCAACATCTTTGCGAACATCAAACTTCCCTACCCGATTGTCGACCGCATGCTGGAGGCCGACATCAAGGAGGAAGCCAAGCTTTGGCGCAAACGCGTTCTGGACCAACTCAGTCACGGCGCAGAGACGTTCGAGCTGACCACCGAAGCAGACCCCTCGGGCGAAGACTTGAGCGCCTATGGCGGTGTCGGCGGCAATCAGCACGGCCTCACCGATCTGGACATTTCCTTTCTCAGCCAGATCACGCGCGCCTCGGACATCTACCGCTTCAAGATGTTCGACGCCGAGGGTCGGGTTTTCTGGTCCAGCCGCCCGTCCGATATCGGGGCAATCAACACCAAACCCTACTTCATCGGCGAGGTGATGAATGGCGAATCTTACTACAAACACGAGATGAAACCGGCATCCGAAGTAGATGACTTTGAGCTGCACGCCCTAGCCGATACCAATGAAATGACGCGCGAAGTGGCCGAGGTCTATACGCCCGTCGTCCTCAACGGCTCGGTGATCGGGGCGATCGAGTTTTACACCGACATCACGAAAAAGCGTGACACGTTTGCGTGGCGTATCGAGTGGTTGATGATGATTGTCTCGACCATCTTCATGACGATTTTTTCCATCATCGTTTTGTCCGTTCTGCGACGCGGACGGCGTCAGATGCACGAGCTTGAGACGCGCACCACCAAGGAACGCAAAAGTCTGGAGCGTCAGATGCAATTGGCCCGCGAAGTGAGCCTGCTGGGTGAGCTGAACGAGTGGCTGCAGTCAAGCCGGTCACTGGACGAATTGTTCGAAATGGTCGCGCGTTTCATGACGCATATGCTGCCTGACTGCGAGGGCAGTGTGTATGTCTACTCCAACTCCCGCGACGTGTTGGATGGTGCGATTTCCTGGAACGAGGGCGACCACAAGGCCCATATCCATCCCGAAGAATGCTGGGGGCTGCGCCGGGGCCGGACCTATGTTTACGGCACGTCCAGCATTGATTTTGTCTGTGAGCATGCCGAACCACATGATGACCGGCCTTACTTCTGCTTCCCGATCCTTGCGCATGGGGAAACCGTTGGCCTGATGCATCTGAAAGCGAAGACGATGATGTCTGTCGATGCCTTCAAGGAATATCAGAAGCTGGCGCAGATGTGCGCAGAACAGATCAGTCTGGCCATTGCCAACGTTCAGATGCGCGATCAGTTGCAGGAACGGTCCGTGCGCGATCCCTTGACGGGGCTCTTCAATCGCCGCCACATGACGGACTATCTGCGCAAGATGATCCAGAGCGCGCAGCGAACCGAAGAAGTATTCAGCATGCTGTACCTCGACGTCGACCACTTCAAGAAATTCAATGACAACCACGGCCATGATGCGGGTGACATGGTGCTGCGCACGGTTGGCGAGGCGCTGGAGCGGGCCTGCGATGGCGATGAAATCGCCTGCCGGATGGGAGGCGAGGAGTTCATGCTCCTGCTGCCAGGCACGGATCGGAAGACCGCCGAAAGCCGGGCGGAAAAGCTGCGCCGGGCGATTGAGGCGATCACGCTGCGCTACGGCGAAAAGAACCTGCCCCGGATCACGGTGTCGGTCGGCGTGGCGCTTTTCCCCGATCACGGGCACATGCCGCAGGACCTGCTGCGCGTCGCCGATGACGCCATGTATGAGGCAAAGGCGCAGGGCCGCAACCGGGTGGTCCTGGGCAGCACCGAGGTCGACGCCTTTGACGGGGACGCCGAGGCAGAGGCGGACCGTGCCTTTGAGGAACACGCCAAGGTCGGGACCCTTCCGGCGGCCAGTTGAACGCCACCGAATGGCGCGTGCGGAAAGCGGGCAAAGGACGCTTTCCGCGCCGCCCATTGGTTGCTAGCTTCGCGCCATGGACCTGCACAATACCTACCCCGGCCTCGTCGATCTGCGCCAGCGCGCCCAGCAGCGCATCCCGAAATTTGTCTGGGAATACCTTGACAGCGGAACCGGGCAGGAAGCCACAAAGGCGCGCAATCGCAAGGCCTTGGACCGCATTGGCTTTGTCCCTTCCATCCTGCACGGCGAATTCGATCCTGACTTGAGCACGCCGCTCTTTGGGGACACCCTGCCCCTGCCATTCGGCATCGCGCCCGTTGGCATGTCGGGGATGATCTGGCCGGATGCCGAAGCGCATCTGGCCCGCGCCGCGGGTCGGGCGGGCATCCCCTACAGCCTGTCTACCGTGGCCACCCAGACCCCCGAAGACATCGCCCCACACCTCGCCGCGGATGGCTGGTTCCAGATGTATCCACCACGCGACGAGACCATTCGCACCGATATGCTGAACCGCGCCCGTGCCGCGGGTTTCTCAACGCTTGTGTTGACGGTAGACGTGCCGGTTGCCTCGCGCCGCGAGCGCCAGACGCGCTCTGGTCTGACGCTGCCGCCCCGGCTGACGCCGCGCCTGCTGGCCCAGGTCGCCCTGCGCCCCCGCTGGGCATTTGAAATGGCGCGGCGCGGATTGCCCCGGATGCGCACGCTGGAGAAATACGCCAGCGAGGCCACCACGGCACTCTCGTCCACGGCGCATGTGGGCTATCTGCTGCGCACCTCGCCCGATTGGGACTATGTCGCCTGGCTGCGTGATGCGTGGGACGGCCCCTTGCTGATCAAGGGCGTTCTGCGCGCCGACGACGTGCCCGCCTGTGAAAAGATCGGTGTGGACGGGTTTTGGGTGTCCAATCATGCGGGGCGCCAGTTCGACGGTGCGCCCGCTTCAATCGAAGCGCTGCCGCACGTCCGCGCCGAAACGGACCTGCCGATCATCTTCGATTCCGGGATTGAGGGCGGGCTCGACATCCTGCGGGCACTGGCAAGCGGCGCGGATTTCGTCATGCTGGGCCGCGCGTTCCACTTTGCCCTTGCCGCCCTCGGCCCTTCAGGCGTCGATCACCTCGTCGATATTCTGCGGAAGGATCTGATCGCCAATATGGGACAATTGGGCGCGCAGAATCTGGCAAGCCTGCCGCCCCCCATCGTCCTCTCTTAACCTGGATCGACCCCAACAGTGACATGCGTGTTCCGTGCGAGCAGTCCCGGTCGTGCACGCCCCCACCCCGAGCGGCCAGGACATATCTAACCATCTCGAACTCTGTGTCAGAAGGGATCACATGACGTTGGCACCCCGGCCAATATGCACGCTGTCCAGACGTCAGGGAAGTTACCGGGAAGCTCAATCAGCAGGGAATATCCCTGCTCCAACGGCGTTTACAGAGGGTTCAACCTTCGCAAAACGCCGTTCAAACACGGATTCTTGCGATATACCCACTACTACGTGTTGTTGCAGTTACCCAAACGTCATACACGTTGCTGCACCTGCACAATAGCGCGAAAGACCGGAGCCCCCTATGACTGACTTCCGCAAAATCCTGATCGCCAACCGCGGTGAGATTGCCATCCGCATCATGCGCGCCGCCAATGAGATGGGCAAGAAAACGGTGGCCGTTTATGCGGAAGAGGACAAGCTTGGCCTGCACCGGTTCAAGGCGGATGAGGCCTATCGCATTGGCGAGGGGTTGGGGCCCGTCGCTGCATATTTGTCGATCGATGAAATGATCCGGGTCGCGAAGGCGTCCGGCGCGGATGCGATCCACCCAGGGTACGGGCTGCTGTCGGAGAACCCCGATTTTGTCGATGCCTGTGATCAGAACGGCATCACCTTCATCGGTCCGCGCGCGGAGACCATGCGTGCCCTAGGTGACAAGGCCAGCGCCCGTCGGGTGGCCATGGAGGCCGGTGTGCCGGTCATCCCCGCCACGGAAGTGCTGGGCGACGACATGAAGGCCATCAAATCGGAGGCGAAAGAGATCGGTTACCCCCTGATGCTCAAAGCCTCCTGGGGCGGCGGCGGGCGCGGCATGCGTCCGATCCAAGGCGAAGATGAGCTGGAAGAGAAGGTGCTGGAGGGTCGCCGCGAGGCAGAGGCCGCCTTTGGCAATGGCGAGGGCTATCTGGAAAAGATGATCCTCAAGGCGCGCCACGTGGAGGTGCAGATCCTCGGCGACAAGCACGGCGGGATGTATCACCTTTACGAGCGGGATTGCTCGGTGCAGCGCCGCAACCAGAAGGTCGTGGAACGCGCCCCTGCCCCCTATCTGACCGACAAGCAGCGCGAAGAGATTTGCGAGCTGGGCTACAAAATCTGCAAGCATGTGAATTACGAATGCGCGGGCACCGTCGAATTCCTGATGGATATGGACGACGGCAAATTCTACTTCATCGAAGTGAACCCGCGGGTGCAGGTCGAACACACCGTGACCGAAGAGGTGACCGGCATCGACATCGTGCAGGCGCAAATCCTGATCGCGGAGGGCAAGAGCATTGCCGAGGCGACGGGCAAGCCCACGCAGAAAGACGTGCAATTGAACGGCCACGCGCTGCAGACCCGGATCACCACCGAGGACCCGCAGAACAACTTCATCCCCGACTATGGCCGCATCACCGCCTTTCGTGAGGCCACCGGCATGGGCATTCGTCTGGATGGGGGCACGGCCTATTCGGGCGGGGTGATCACGCGGTATTATGACAGCCTGCTGGTCAAGGTGACCGCCAAGGCGCAGACGCCGGAGGCGGCAATTTCCCGGATGGACCGGGCCTTGCGCGAGTTCCGTATCCGGGGCGTCAGCACCAATATCGCCTTTGTCGAGAACCTGCTGAAGCATCCGACGTTCCTCGACAACACCTACCACACCAAGTTCATTGACGAGACGCCGGATCTCTTCCAGTTCACCCGCCGCCGGGATCGCGGCACCAAGGTCTTGACCTATATCGCGGACATCACGGTGAACGGGCACCCGGAGACCAAGGACCACCCGCGCCCCGCAGCCCATGTGCGGAACCCCAAGCCGCCCGCGCTCAAGGCAGAGCCAATGATGGGCACGCGCAACCTGCTGGAACAGAAGGGGCCCCAAGCGGTTGCCGACTGGATGAAGCAGCAGCGGCAATTGCTGATCACCGACACCACCATGCGGGACGGGCACCAATCCCTGCTGGCGACACGGATGCGCAGCCATGACATGATCAAGGTGGCCCCGACCTATGCCGCCAATCTGCCGCAGCTTTTCAGCGTGGAATGCTGGGGTGGCGCGACCTTTGACGTGGCTTACCGCTTCCTGCAGGAATGCCCCTGGCAGCGCCTGCGTGACTTGCGCGCCGCCATGCCCAACCTGATGACCCAGATGCTGCTGCGCGCCTCCAACGGCGTTGGCTACACCAACTACCCTGACAATGTGGTGCAGGAATTCGTACGGGTGGCGGCCAGAACTGGCGTCGATGTCTTCCGCGTCTTCGACAGCCTGAATTGGGTCGAAAACATGCGCGTCGCGATGGACGCAGTGATCGAGAACGGCAAGGTCTGCGAGGGCACGATCTGTTACACCGGCGATATCAATGATCCGGATCGCGCCAAGTACAATCTGAAATACTACGTCGATATGGGCAAAGAGCTGCGGGACGCGGGCGCCCATGTGCTGGGCCTCAAGGACATGGCGGGGCTGCTGAAGCCCGCCGCCGCCCGTCAGTTGATCAAGGCGCTGAAATCCGAAGTTGGCCTGCCCATCCACTTCCACACGCATGACACCGCAGGCGTAGCCTGCGCCACAATCCTCGCAGCCTCCGAAGCAGGCGTGGACGCAGTGGATTGCGCTATGGACGCGCTCTCGGGCAACACGTCCCAGGCGACACTTGGCTCGGTCGTGGAGGCGCTCAAGCATACGGATCGCGACACCGGGCTGTCCATGCAGGCGGTGCGCGAAATCTCGGATTACTGGGAAGAGGTGCGCAGCCACTATGCGGCCTTCGAGACCGGCATGCAGGCCCCCTCCTCCGAGGTTTATCTGCACGAGATGCCCGGCGGGCAGTTCACCAACCTCAAGGCGCAGGCTGCCAGTCTGGGTCTGGAAGACCGTTGGCACGAGGTGGCGCAGACCTATGCCGATGTGAACCAGATGTTCGGCGACATCGTGAAGGTGACACCCTCATCCAAGGTGGTGGGTGACATGGCGCTGATGATGGTGTCGCAGAACCTCTCCCGCGCAGACGTGGAGAACCCTCAGACCGATGTCGCCTTCCCCGACAGCGTTGTCGATATGATGCGCGGCAACCTTGGCCAGCCTCCCGGCGGTTTCCCGGCTGGCATTCTGGAAAAAGTGCTGAAGGACGAAAAACCCAACACCGAACGCCCGGGCAAGCACCTGCCGCCCGCCGATCTGGAAGCACTGCGCAAGGAAGCATCGGATGCAATGGAAGGCCGCGAGGTCGATGATGAGGATCTGAGCGGCTACCTGATGTATCCCAAGGTCTTCCTCGACTACATGGGACGGCATCGCACCTATGGCCCCGTGCGCGCGCTGCCGACGAAAACGTTTTTCTACGGCATGGAACCGGGCGAGGAAATCTCTGCCGAGATCGATCCCGGCAAGACGCTGGAAATCCGGTTGCAGGCGGTGGGCGACACCAACGAGGATGGCGAGGTCAAGGTGTTCTTCGAGCTCAACGGCCAACCCCGCGTGATCCGCGTGCCCAACCGTCTGGTCAAGGCCAGCACGGCGCAGCGGCCCAAGGCGGAAGTTGGCAACGCCAATCATATCGGCGCGCCGATGCCCGGTGTCGTCGCCTCGGTTGCGGCCAGTGTCGGCGGCAAGGTCAAGGCGGGCGACCTGCTGCTGACGATAGAGGCGATGAAGATGGAAACCGGGATACATGCCGAACGCGATGCGGTGATCAAGGCGGTGCATGTCACGCCGGGTGGCCAGATTGACGCCAAGGACCTGCTGGTGGAACTGGATTGATCCAAAGCGCACTTTGACTGGCCTCCCCGCGCCTGGATGCGCGCGGGGGGCCAAAAACTAAAAAAGGCCCCACGAAGGGGCCTTTACCTAATGCGTCTCGGCTATGGTCAGGATTTGCGGAACCGGCGCATCGCGCCCAAGCCGCCAAGCCCCGCGATCAGCATCCAACCCGCGGCTGGCAGTGGAACTGGCGAAACCGGGTCCCCCATGTACCACGCATTGATATGCGAAAACGCGTTGCCAGCGCCGGAATTTGCATTGTCATAGGTGAACCAGGTCCCGGTCAGGGCCTTGGTCAGATCGAGATTGTAGAACGCAAACCCGTTCCCATGCTTTACCGACAGACCGACTTTCTCGTAGTTGTTAGGGTTCAGGATCGTCCACGTGTTGTCGAGGATACTTATCGCCAACGACAGGTTACCGTCACCCTGGCCGCTGGCGCCATCGGGATTGCTGCCCTGTACCTCCGCGCCAGATATCCAGCCGGCGGCCGCGATCGGGCTGGCTGCACCGGTTGAGTTCCCCTGCGGACCACCGAGATTGCCACAAATGGAACCCGGGTCCGTCACGGACAGATCCATGCCGTCCTGCGTTGCCGAGAAATCCTTGTTCCCACAGCTTTCAATGACCGCCGCGCTCGCCGCGCTGACATTCAAGCCAAGCGCTATGATGCCGGCTGCGACAGATTTAAAAATCCAGTTCACTTCAAATCCCCTAAACCACGTGCCGCACAAGCGGCGTCTGCAGCGGGTTGAAATTCATACCCACCGCCCCAGAGCTTAACGCAAATTCCGTGAAAACCCAAAGCGGCAAGACCATCGAACTCAAAAAACCCCGGCATCGGGGGTACAATTTCCACCACCGGTGGAAAATCTCAATCGTGATGACCAGTAACACCCCGGCACACAACCAAAAGCCGACGGGCTTATCGGAGTGAGATCGGGCGCGGAGGGCGAATCAATTCCGACCACGGTTCGGTTTTCCATGTCGCTTTCCCGGTATCCATGGCAGGAAGATCGCATGCAGATATCGTCCTTCTCCATCCTCGTGCCCGACTATGAAGCGGGCCTCGCCTTCTTCGTCGACATACTGGGGTTCGACCTTGTCGCGGACATACCTCAGGGCCGGAAAAGATGGGTCGAAGTGCGGGCACCGGGCGCGGCACTCTCCCTCATCCTCGCACGTGCGGATGGCGCGCAGCAGGAAGCCATGATCGGCCATCAGGGCGGCGGCCGGGTATGGCTGTTTCTGGAAACGAAGGATTTTGCACGCGACCATGCCCGCCTGCTGGCACATGGCATCGTTTTCGAAGAAAATCCCAGAACCGAGCCTTATGGCACGGTGGCCGTGTTTCGCGATCCTTTTGGCAACCGCTGGGACCTGATCCAGAAAGCCTCGTAAGCGGGCGCGCGTGTTGTGACATGCGCGGTGAAAACCTGCCAACTTTTTTGGATCGCGAGCCGATTTTTCACTTGCAGGCAGCGAGCAGCGCAGGTATCTCACGCCTCACCCAAGGATGCGGGCGTAGCTCAGGGGTAGAGCATAACCTTGCCAAGGTTAGGGTCGGGCGTTCGAATCGCCTCGCCCGCTCCAATGGGGACCATTCACGAAGAATCGCGTCTAAAAGAGAGACCTGTCTTTCGTTGGGTTTCGGTTATTTGATCGGCAGCCGTTCACAATCGGAATATGTGATCCTTTTGGTCGGCCAAATGCTGAAAGCAGACATTTGGCCACGATGCTTTTCGTGATCGCCTTTCAGCAAGGCGCAGGACGTATGGAAGTAAGACAGATATGACCCGTCTTACCCATTGGTTGCTCGGCAGCAGCTTGAGAAACCTCGCCTGTAGTTTCAGCCTTCCAGCCGTCGGCTGGTGTCTTCGGTCCGATCTCCGGATGCCATTCTGGAGAATGCAACACGCCAGCCCTCGGCGAGCTCAGGCACCATCGCCAACTCCGCCGCATCCTCCTCGGAAATACGCCGCGTGAGGCGCGCAGCCGTAACGCGCCTGACCGACCAGTCGGGCTGTCGGCGCTCAATGAGCTGCACCTCGTTACCCACCGCCACCCGGCCATTCTCCAAAACCCGGTAGTACCAGCCCGTCCGCCCTGTCTTCTGGAACAGATAGGCCATACGGCTGTTCCGGGTATGCTCGGACACCTTCCAGCAAGGCTGTCGCCCTTGACTGATCTGAACGACAGCTGTTCCGAAACGCAGGATATCTCCGACACATAGCATATCTTCGGTCATGCCGGACGTGGCGACATTTTCGCCGAATGCAGCCGGGATCGTCCCCACCGGAATCTCTCCTTCTGCTATCCATGATGCGTAGTGGTCCGAAGCATAGTGGTGGATCGCCTTGTCACATCCCCCGTGGTTCTTGAGATCGGCCTGCGCATCCTCAACAAATCCGTTTTCATCGATCAGCATGGGGCTGGTGACCGCCGTTTTGCCAATCGCCGAGGGCTCCCGGCCCTCCCAGCGATTTTGTATCTGGCCAACGAAAAGCCCGTCTATCCGGGATGTCAGGGACGCCGTCATACGCTCTCCTGTTCATGACAAATCTGATTTCCTTCATCAGGTGACAGCGTCACGTCCAACAATGCGCAAAAGGGAACACCTTCAACGTTTCGATGATGAATGCAGGTTTTGCACAGACCGAATTCGCGGCCCTCATTTTCAGCGAGCGCATTTTGAAGCGCGTTGCGCAGCAAGCTTTGCAAGGCGTTCTGATCATCCCTGCCGAGCGCAGACACTGCACTTTGCAACGGCGCAGGGCGCTCCGCGGCCATGCGTCCCGCTTGCGTCAACTCATAGCTGATAACCCGTCTGTCATGCTCTGAACGATGCTCCTTCACGTATCCTTTCTGGAGTAGGGATTTCAGCGATTGGGTTGTCGTTCCCCGAGTTGTTCCAAGATAATCCGCTACATGCGACGGGCTTCTGGAAAATCGGTTGGCCCGACAAAGATAGCCGAGTACGGCGCGCTGCGAGGGGTTCAAATCCCCTGCCCAGCCAGCGGCCGCATCCAACCTTGCAAGTCGGTTTATCAGTTCACGGATATGCGTATCTGTTGCCATGGATACAATGTATCGAGTCGAAATTATTATTGCAATAGTTTCGACTCGATATTAATAGTGAGTCGAAATCACTTGAAAGGATACGACATGACCAAAACTCTCTTTGCCCTCTCTGCAGGTATTGTCCTTCTCGGCGCGACGGCCTTCGCGGCGGGCAATCACGATCACGGGCACGCGGTCACCCAGAAAGGCGCAGTTCTCTCAGATGCAGATGGCACAAAGGTTGCCTCATTCGACATTCTGGCGGCACATGCACACCGCACCGGCAATGTCGTCACGTTCCATATGACCACAAACGGCATGGCGGGCGCCGATGTCCCTCACCCTATTGGTGAAGTGGGCGGTTCGACCGTGTTGTCCTATGTCTGGCCCACGTCACTGGATCCTTCCGCCGTCGGTTTCGAAAGCGGCACGGGAATTCTCGCGCTGGCGGCGACCAGCCACCCCGACTTTGACGACACGCCGCTCTATGATGAAAACAACGATGGCGATCCAACCAATGACGGCGTGATCTGGCACAGTCATTGGGTGGTTCTGACGCCGACCGAGGCATGCGGCGTGGGCGCGCTTGCCGTGCGCGATATTCCCGAGGGGGAGAGCCCCCAACTCCCGGCGACTTGGCCAGGTTTTCCGATCTTTCTCGACAGTCCGGGGTTCACACCGCTTTTTGATGGTCCGGAGATTGCGATCAACGTCGGCTTTCGAAGCGATGTCGAATTGGCAGGCGTCGCCTACGACGGCGTGACATCTGCCTTGCGCGTGAATGCGAACATTCATTCACCTCTGCTCTGCGTCGTGGATGTTTTCGATGTCGCCTCTGGCGATCTGAGCTTGCCCGGAAAAATTAAGTAAGAGCCAACCCTGGGGGGCCAGTGGCCCCCCTATTTCTTCAAGGTACCGCTCTCTGGTATACGTCAGGACTGAGGGTCAGGGCTTTCGGAGGAGCCGGTTCTCTCTCCAGCCAGATTGGTCGCCAGATGCCAGGCGCGACACTTGCCGCCTTCTGAAAGGGAACTAGCCATTCATGTCCTGTAGCAAGCGCCCGTGTTTTTGAGTGGCCTCCAGCAGGTTGCCAAACGTGCGAAGACCTTTGCCCTCAAGCAACGGCAAAAGCTTGACCAAGGCCTGCGCAGTCGCTTGAGCATCGCCGAGCGCGGTATGACGTAGATGCGTTGGCAAGCTCACCGCCAGACGATCGCAAAGCGCATCGAGGGAGTGCTCCTCATTGGTGCCGAAGACCACGGCAGACAGGAGCACGGTATCCAATACCGGATGGTTCCACTCCACTTCCATGTCGGATTGGAACCTGCGCAACAAGCCTATGTCGAAAGGCGCGTTATGCGCGACGAGAACGGCATCTCGGGCGAAGTGGTGAAAGCTGCGACCAGCCGTTCCGATATCAGGCGCTGCTGCGACATCGGCATCAGTCACACCGTGAATCTTCGTTGAGGCGGGCGGGATGGGACGGCCGGGATTGACATAGGTATCCAGCACTTCACCCTCGACAATCCGACCATTCAGCACCCGTACGGCGCCCAGCTGAACGATCGCATCCTTTTCGACCGACAGACCGGTTGTCTCGGTATCAAAAGGCACGAAGCAAAGATCGCGCAACGGCATTTCCCTGATCTCTTTTGTCTCGGACGCATTCATCAGATCGAAATCAAACACCAGTGGACGCGGGTCTATCGGCGGGCTTTTCACCGTCTTTACGTCCAGACAGAGCATATGACCATCGCCACCCAGGGCTTTCAGCCTTGCGTTGAAATCGCCATTTCCAGCGGTGTTCTGCAGTGTAAAAGTTACCTCTCCCGCCCCTTTCGACAACTTATCCATCGCCTCATGCAGCGGGCTGAGGTCGAAGTAATCGGCGAGCGGTGCTTTCAAGCGCGGCGGCGCAATCTGTGACAGCACGTCAGCAGCCTGCGCATCATAGAGCACGATTTCCCGTGCCGGATTGAGCAGGATCGTTGCAATCGGGATTTCGGTGAGCAACGCGGTGAGCCGCGCGCTCTCCGCTTTCAGCCGCTCCGTCTCGCGCGCGACCTCGGCGGCAGTGTCCATGACCGAGCTGTTCATCGTCTCCGACAGCGCGCTGGCGGCGGGCGCCAGATCGCCGAGATAGCGCGCCGCTTCGGTATCGACGGCACAGTCGACACCGGAGTGCGCGCGCAGGCGCAGATCGGCCGAGAGGCGCGTGATGGGTTTGGCCATATTCTCGTCGAACAGCAGCCAGATGCCGAGCGCGAATCCGGTATTCAGAAAGGTGAAGGCAACGAATGCGGTGAGAAAAGGCGCCGCGGGCAGGCCCGCGTCGCCGCGCGACCAGCCAAAAGCCAGCGCCCCCGCCGCCAGCGCCGCACTCGCAAATGCCACGAGGCAGAAGAAGAGAAAGACGCGAAAGCGCAGGGAGAGGTTCGTGAACATCTCAGGTCTCGCACACCAGTGTCAGGATCGGATCATCCGCGGGCATTGTCTGCCAATCAGCATCGGACACAGTGCCATCCGCGGCAAAATCAGCCCCGTCAATCAGCAGGGCGGATTGCGACAGCCTGCAATCAAACAACATCGGGGCCTGGTTGACCGGCGACCAGCGGCCAAAGAAATAGATATCCGCAAGCCGCTGATCGGGCAGGTTCGGGTGTCTACGCGCCGTGCCCGTGTCGACGGCAGCAAAGCGTTTGGTATAGGGCCACACTTGGGTCCACGGGCGTAGCCAGCCTTGTTCCTCAACCGTTGTGGCGATCTGCACACCCTGGGGCAGTCTTTCTGCAGTACGTCCAAACCAAGTGTATTCATTGGAGATCGTCATGCCGATCATGCCCGCGCCCGCAGCGACGGGCATGACCCACTTCGGTAAACGGCGCCCGGTGATGATGTTGAGCAGCATGGCAACGCCAGCACAGGCGATCCCGGCGAAGATGGTAGCGATGAGTTCGACAAACATGGACCTATCCTAACGCGCCTTTGCCCGATCCCACAGCGGATTGCATCGTCTTGACGACCACGAAGGCGTCGCGCAGGTGGCTGCGCTCGAAATCCGAGAGTGTGGCGGGATCGAGATAATTGTTCGGTTTGTTACCCGCCTTGATCTGCGCCGCCTGATGGTCGAGCCGCGTCGTCGCGATCAGGTCATAGGCGTGCAGCAGGTCTGCGCCGCCCGAGGCTGAAAGAACTCCGGCCTTCTGGGCGGCGTCGAGCCGCGCGCGGGTGTTCACCGGGCTGAGGTGTCCCTGCAGCGTATAGACACGGCCGAGATCGACCACGGGCACGACACCGTTGTGCTTGAGGTCCAGCTGGTTTCGGTGCTCGCCCGATCGGATCGTCGCAAGCCCGCGCAACAGCCCCAGCGGCGGCTGGTGCTTGAGCGAGTTGGAGATCATATGCGCGGTGAAGATGGAGTTCTTCGACGCCGCCGCCAGAGTGGTCTCCTGCAAGTTGCCGAACAGGCTGTGATCGCCGCCGATGGGGCGCAGGTCGAACATCACCGAGGCGAGCATCTGTGCTTCGGGGTTTGGCGTGGCGATCCAGCCACGGAAGTAGTCCTTCCAGACCTGCAGCGGCTGGCACCAGCGCGGGTTGGTCGCCATCATGTCACCGGGGCAGTAGAAATAACCGCAAGTGTCCAGACCGTCGCTGACGTATTTGGCCAGTGCCGCGAAATAGTGATGATGCGCCTCGGTCATCTCGTCCGAGAGGATCAGGCAGTTGTCCTGATCAGACACCCCCGTCTGTTCCTGCCGCCCCTGTGAGCCGCAGGCGAGCCAGAGGTAGGACACGGGCGGCGGCCCAAGCTCGGCTTCGGCCAGCGTCAGCAAGCGCCGCGTTGCGGTATCGGCGATGTCGGTGATCAGGCGGGTGACGACCTCGTGCCGGTTGCCCGCCTCGACCAGTTGCACCAGCAGCTCCGGGATTTGCGCCGTGGCGCGCGCCATCTCGGCCGCATCGGCCGCCTTGGCCACGCGGCCCACCAGATCCGCCGACGACATCGCCTGCGCGCGGGTGAGGTCGGTTTGCGTGACGATGCCCAGGAGGTCAGCCCCCTCGACGATGGGCACATGCCCGATGCCGCGCTCTACCATCAGGTGCAGTACATCCGTCACCAGCGCCTGCGGTCCGAGGGTCAGCGGGTGCTCGGTCATGATCGAGGACACAGGCGCGTCAGGGTCATGTCCGCCCGCCACCACATGGCCCGTCATATCGCGTAGCGTGACGATGCCGCGAAAGCCCTGCGCATCGCTGACGCAGATCGACGAGATACCTTTGGCATGCATCTGCGCGGCCGCTGTGCGGATGGGGGTGTCGGGCGCGCAGGTCACCGGGTCGCGTGTCATCAGCTGCCCTACCGGCAGCGTTGCCAGATCCTTCTGATCCGAGCGCGGCGGGCGGCGGCGGTCGAAGAATTTCGCGACCGGCGCGTGGGCGTCGATCAGCGCGTAGAACGTTGCTGATGGCATCACGATCAGCGTCGTGTCCTGGGTGGTTCTAGCCGTGCGGCTGGCCTCTTCGCCCCGCAGCAGGGCCCTTTCGCCAAAGGAATTGCGGGGCCCGAGAATTGAGATTTGCACATCGGTTTCGTCGGTGACTTCAACCTCGCCAGCGACAATGATGTAAAGGCTTGTCGCGGCCTCTCCAACCACGAACACGTTTTCTCCGGGTGCGAAGTCCTTTGCCTCGCAAACCTCTGCCAGCGCATCGAGATCAGCATCCGACAGGCTGTCGTAGGGGTGCACGGAGGCGAGAAACTGTCTTTGGTGGGCCGAGAGGGGCATATGTCAGCCTCCTGAAGCGGGATGTCCTGCCCGAGGGAGGATCGGGCAGGACGGGCCTGATTTGGGAGGCGCCGCCACTGGTGGGTGGCGACGTCAGGCGGTTTTAGTGACCTTCGACGGCCACGCCTGCACCGCGGGGGATGCGCACGCTTTCGACGAGGTCCTTGATTTCCTGCGGGGTCTCCTTGGTCATGCCGGAGACAATGTAGGCCACCGTGAAGTTGACCGCCGCCCCGATCGCACCGAAAGAGGTGGATTTGATCGGGCCCAGCAGCGGGTCGGCATCCGTGAACGAATTGGTGTCCGGGATGAAGAACCAGCCCTTGTGCAGGAAGATGTAAAGCAGCGTGACCACCAGACCGGCCAGCATGCCCGCCACGGCGCCTGCGTTGTTGATGCGGGTCGAGAAGATCCCCATCATCAGCGCCGGGAAGATCGAGGCTGCCGCGAGACCGAAGGCCAAGGCCACCGTTTGAGCCGCAAAGCCCGGTGGATTGAGCCCCAGAAGGACCGCCACCACAATCGCCGCTGCCATCGAGATACGGGCCGCCAGCAGTTCGGATTTCTCCGACATGTTCGGCGTGAGTTGCCCTTTCAGCAGGTCATGGCTGACCGCAGAGGAGATCGCGAGCAACAGACCCGCTGCCGTCGACAGCGCCGCCGCGAGGCCGCCTGCTGCCACAAGGCCGATCACCCAGCCGGGCAGGCTTGCGATCTCTGGGTTGGCGAGCACGAGGATATCCCGGTTGAAGTTGGTCAGCTCATTGCCTTCCCAACCATTCTCCGCCGCCTTGGCCTGCAGATCGGCATTGGCATCGTTGTAGTACTGGATCTTGCCGTCGCCGTTCTTGTCTTCCCAGCCAAGCAGACCGGTTTTTTGCCATGTGGCCATCCAGGCGTATTCCGGATCGCTTTCGATCTGCTCAACGCTGACCGCTTCACCGCTTGTGCCATTGGGCCACATCAGCTCGGAGATATTCAGCCGTGCCATCGCACCCACAGCCGGGGCTGTCAGATAGAGCAGTGCAATGAAGACCAGCGTCCAGCCTGCCGACCAGCGCGCATCCGACACACGCGGCACGGTGAAGAAGCGCATGATCACGTGCGGCAAACCGGCGGTACCGATCATCAGCGACAGGGTGAAGAGCACCATATTGATGGTCGAGCCATGCGCTGCGGTATACTCGGCAAAGCCCAGGTCGGTCACGATCTGGTTCAGCTTGACCAGCAGCGGCTCGCCGCTCTCGGTACTGCCAAAGAGACCCAGCGCCGGGATCGGGTTGCCCGTCAGTTGTAGCGAGATGAAGACCGCCGGGATCGTATAGGCGGTGATCAACACGCAGTATTGCGCCACCTGCGTGTAAGTCACACCCTTCATGCCGCCAAAGACCGCATAGGCAAAGACCACACAGGACCCGATGAGCAGACCCCAGAAGGCGTCGATCTCAAGGAAGCGGCCAAAGGCGATGCCCACCCCCTGCATCTGGCCAATCACGTAGGTGATGGAAGCCACCAGCAGGCAAATCACCGCCACCATGCGCGCGGTGCTGGAATAGAACCGGTCGCCGATGAACTCGGACACCGTGAACTTGCCGAACTTGCGCAGGTAGGGCGCCAGCAGCAGTGCCAGCAGCACATAGCCGCCGGTCCAGCCCATCAGGAACGACGAGTTGTCATAGCCGGTGAAGGCGATCAGCCCCGCCATGGAAATGAAGGAAGCGGCAGACATCCAGTCAGCAGCGGTCGCCATGCCGTTGGTGACAGGATGCACGCCGCGCCCGGCCGCGTAGAACTCCGATGTGGAGCCCGCGCGGGCCCAGATCGCGATGCCGATGTAGAGCGCGAAGCTCGCGCCCACAAACAGCAGGTTGAGTGTAAACTGATCCATTGTTCTTATTCCTCCTCGACGCCGTGTTCACGGTCGAGCTTGTTCATGCGCCAGGCGTAAAAGAAGATCAGGATAAGAAAGACGATGATCGATCCTTGCTGCGCGAACCAAAAGCCCAGGTCGGTGCCGCCCACGGCGATCCCGGCCAGAAGCGGGCGCAGGACAATCCCGAACCCGAATGAGACCAGCGCCCAAATCGCGAGGCTGATCAGGATGAGACGCACATTGGCACTCCAATAGGCGTTGTTATCATTTGTTTGGGACATGAAGCCCTCCTCCGTATGGTTCCCTGAGGCCGGTATGGCCTCCCTCAATTGGCTAGGCCGTGGCCTCGGTGACGACGTTGTCGAGCGCTACCGCAATCTGGTCAATCGCGCCCATGGCTGGGATACGCGACAGCGCACCCTGGCCTGCGTAGTAGTCGATGAGCGGTGCGGTCTGCGCATGGTAGGCCGCAAGCCGCTGCGCCACCGTTTCGGCGTTGTCATCAGCGCGGCGCCTCATCTCTGTGCCGCCGCAATGGTCACAGACACCCGGTTTGGCCGTCGGCTTGAACGTGTCGTGATAGCCCTCACCGCAGCCGCCGCAGTTGTACCGCCCTGAGATGCGGTCGACCATGGCCGCGTCATCCACCTCAAGGCTGATCGCGGCGTTTATCCGCTGGCCGTTGGCCTGCAACAGCGCATCCAGCGCCTGAGCCTGAACAGTTGTGCGCGGGAAGCCATCGAGGATCACACCCTGCGCGCAATCCGCGTCCGCCAACCTGTCGCGCAGGATCGCGACCACGATCTCGTCGCTGACCAGATCGCCCGCCTCCATCACCGCTTTGGCACGTTGGCCCGCCTCTGTGCCCGCAGCCACAGCGGCGCGCAACAGATCACCGGTGGACAGCTGGACCAACCCGTGGGTTTCTTCCAACATGCGCGCCTGGGTGCCTTTACCCGCGCCCGGAGGCCCAAGAAGGATCAGAACCGGGGCTGCAACAGGTGTCTTTGAGCCGTCCATCATGTGTCCCCCCGGTTCATGCGATTTTCGATGAGATCATCGACCACGGACGGGTCTGCGAGGGTTGAGGTGTCACCAAGCGCGCCGAAATCATCCTCTGCAATCTTGCGCAGGATACGCCGCATGATCTTGCCGGAGCGTGTCTTCGGCAGGCCCGGCGCCCATTGGATGAGATCCGGCTTGGCGATGGGACCAATCTCGGTGCGGACCCATTTTTCAAGCTCCTTGCGGAGTTCATCGGACGGCTCTTCGCCGTTCATCAAGGTCACATAGGCGTAGATGCCCTGCCCCTTCACCTCATGTGGGTAGCCGACCACAGCGCTTTCCGCGACCTTGGCGTGGGCCACAAGCGCGCTTTCCACCTCCGCCGTGCCCATGCGGTGGCCGGAGACGTTGATCACGTCATCGACGCGCCCCGTGATCCAATAATCGCCATCCTCGTCACGCCGACAGCCGTCACCGGAGAAGTAATAGCCTTTG
This sequence comes from uncultured Roseobacter sp., assembly GCF_947492555.1. GTDB lineage: Bacteria > Pseudomonadota > Alphaproteobacteria > Rhodobacterales > Rhodobacteraceae > Roseobacter. Next base: position 361,730 of record NZ_CANLNE010000003.1, on the reverse strand, counting down.
TAATCAGAGAAATACGTCTTCTCGAACCGCTCATGGTCACCCCAGACGGTGCGCATCTGTCCGGGCCAGCTGTCGGCGATGCACAGCACACCGTCGACGCCATTGCCGTCGATCACCTCGCCCGAGGTCGGCTCCAGCACAACCGGCTGCACGCCAAAGAACGGCTGCTGCGCCGCACCCGGTTTGAGCTTGGTGCTGGGCAGCGGCGTCAGCATGTGACCGCCTGTCTCGGTCTGCCAGAAGGTGTCGACGATGGGGCATTTGCCCTTGCCGACAACCTCGTTGTACCAGTTCCACGCTTCGGGGTTGATCGGCTCGCCGACCGAGCCCAGCAGGCGTAGGCTCGACAGATCGTGCTTTTCCACCCACTCCTTGCCCGCGCCCATCAGCGCGCGGATCGCGGTGGGCGCCGTGTAGAACTGGTTGACCTTATGCTTGGCGCACACCTCCCAGAAACGGCCCGCATCTGGATAGGTCGGCACGCCTTCGAACATGATCGTGGTCCCACCATTCGCCAGCGGGCCATAGACAATGTAGCTGTGGCCGGTCACCCAACCCACATCCGCCGTGCACCAGAAGACATCGCCGTCGTGGTAGTCAAAAGTGATTTCGTGGGTCATCGCGGCATAGACCAGATAGCCACCGGAGCTGTGCACAACGCCCTTGGGTTGGCCTGTTGAGCCGGAGGTATAGAGGATGAAAAGCGGGTCTTCGGCATTCACCTCAACCGGCGTGCAATCAGCCGAGGCCGCGGCCATCAACGCGGTGCAATCATAATCGCGATCTGTCCATGTGGTCTGTCCACCGGTGCGTTTGACCACCAGACACTTCACATCGTCCTTGCAGTGCAGCAGCGCGGTGTCGGTGTTTGATTTCAGCGGCGTTTCGCGTCCGCCCCGGGGGGCATAATCTGCAGTGATGACGACTTTCGCGTCACAGCCGTTGATCCGCGCGCCCAATGCGTCCGGGGAGAAACCGGCGAAAACGATGGAGTGAATGGCCCCGATCCGCGCACAAGCAAGCATGGCATAAGCCGCCTCCGGGATCATGGGCAAGTAGATGACGACGCGGTCGCCCTTTGCGACGCCCAACTCCCGCAGCACATTTGCCATTTTGCTGACAGAGCGGTGCAGGTCGTTGTAGGTAATGTGTTGGGCCGCGTCCTTCGCCGGGTCATCCGGCTCCCAGATGATCGCGGTCTGATCGCCCCGCGCTTCGAGGTGGCGGTCAATGCAGTTGGCCGAGACATTCAGCGTGCCATCTTCGAACCAGCGGATGTCAATGTTGCCGGGCGCAAAGGACGTGTTTTTGACCTTGGTGAAAGGCTTGATCCAGTCGATCCGTTGACCTTCCTTGGCCCAAAAGGCGTCAGGGTCCTGCACGGATGCGTTGTATATCCGCGCATAGTCCTCTGCAGTCACATGTGGCCGTTTACGCGCGGTAACGTCTGGCGACACCTCGGTCGGCGCTAGCAAGTCTTCCGTTGTCATAGGTATCCTCCTCGTGCTGCGCCGCGTTGCATCCCAACCATCGGGGGTACATGGCGCTTGCCCTCAGAGCATACTCAGAATTGTAAACTGGGCATCCTTTTCATTGGTTTCATTGGTATTTTTTGTAAATATTTTTTCGGAAATAGTGATTTCTTGTAAAAGAGTTCTCAGGCGGCAAGATTAACCAATGATTACTTCACCGTAACAATCTTGCTCCAACCCATGGTCCATGGCAAAAATATCCCAAAGCACACCAGCCAGTATCAGACTTGGGCTTTGGAGCTGCGACAAATTGTCTACTCGCTCAAAATTCCCGTCTACCGGGAGTTCCGCCAGCACCCTTTTAGACGCGCTACAGGAATTTGCACTGGTGTAATCACGGATGTGAGTCGCCTGAAGTCTTGGGCGGACCTAACTGCTAAAATCACAGGACAAATGCCCCAGTTTACCGGATGCCCGTCACTTGATTAGACCATCAAAAATGCCTCAAGATCTCTATCGGGCGCGCAGCCTACGGAAAGGCAAAGAAGTACCAGCCGCTTTCGCAAGGAACGATCTGCCCCCCTCCTCGCACAACCTGAGCCCTGTTGTCAGTTGGCCTGATTAAATCGGCGCAAGACAGCATCCCCACGCCTCTGGGCGCTGTCGAGAGCCGATTGTGCATCTGCTTCTCCTGACCAGACGGCCTCAAGCTCTTCGTTGATGATCCCACGCAGCAGGTCCAGCGCATTCAGGCGCACCCCTCTTGAGTTATCTGTCAAAACGTCAACAGAAATCTGCGTCACGGCGACATCCGTGCCCGGGTTCGTTGCATAAAACCCCTGAGCCCTTGTGAGCTGTACCGCATTATAGGTGATCGGCAGATACCCCGTCGCTTGATGCCAACGTGCCTGCGTGTCGGCCGCGCTAAGATAGGCCAGAAATGCGGCTGTGGCCTGATACTCCGGCTCTGTCTGCCCTTCCATGATCCAGATGGACCCGCCGCCGACACTCGAATTCTGCGGCCCGTCCACCAAAGCTGGCCAGTAAGGTAGAGGGCGCACGTCAACATCGAAATCCGCGCTCGCATGGATCGAGGCGTATGCCGCCGAGCTTTCCGTCAAAAGCGCGCATTCCCCGGCGCGGAACTTTGCACCGGCGGCATTGCGACGTCCTTCGTAGACGAATTTACCTTCCTGCGCCCAAACACCCAAAGCGTTGATGTGCGCCACCTGCGCGGCACTGTTCAGGGCAAGCGCTGCATCACGCCCGCCCAAACCGTTTGCCTGCGTGGCAAAAGGCACGTCGTGATAGGCTGAGAAGTTTTCCAGATGAATCCAGCTAGGCCAGCTGGTTGTCAGCGGACAGGTACTGCCTGCTGCCTTCAACAGGCTCAATACATCGCTGACCTGCTCCCAGGTGGACAAATCAACTTCCGGATCAATCCCGGTAGCGGCAAGCGCGTCCCGGTTCACCCAAAGCACCGGTGTTGACGTGTTGAACGGCAAGGAGAGCATTCTGCCGTCCAGATCCGAAAAAAGAGCCCGGATGCCGGGGATGTAAGTGTCACCTGTGAACTCGGGATCGCGCATGACCATCACGTCATGCAGCGGTTTGAAAGCACTTGGGGTCGAGACCATGGCAGCGGACCCGACATCGTCAACCATTAGCAGGTTTGGCTGATCATCCGCACCAAGAGCCTCAAGACCGGCGCGAAGGGTCTGCCCATAGTCCCCCTTGCGGACGGCGGTTACTATCACGTCGTTCTGCGCGGCATTGAACGCGTCAACTTGTGTTGACATGAGCTCCGCCAGCCCCCCGGAGAACGCATGCCAGAACGCGATTTCCGTCTGCGCCGCAAGCGGAGACGCGGGCGAGCAAAACAGGGCTGCAGCCAAAATCATATCACTAAATTTCACCGGGCACTCCATTTTCGGATGACCATCGCCACCGCACGGGGCGGATATCCCAGTGATCGTACAACAGAGAGTTTGAGACAAGGTTTAAGGGTACACGTTTGGCTCATTTCGCATGTCACAATGCGCGTATCGGCACCCAAACTCCGCGCCACTCTTTAAAGACCGGGCGCAGCTCCGAGAACTCCGGGTGACATCCGAGTTACATATATGGACACCAGGGCACTTCGCCATTCGTTCAAAAAGTTTATTGCCGTTTCAAAGCGTAAAGCCGCTTGCGCCCATTCCTCACGCAGCCTTGAATTGACAGGGCATATCGCGCTCGTGTTTTTTGCGCCAATTGTATCGAACATTAATCTGGAAATTTCTGTCAGACACCACATGCACGTAGCAAGGGGGTATTTTACCATGTCATTTATCCAATTTCGCACAGCACCTTTTGCCGTTGGACGCTGGCGGGTTGATCCCGGCGCCCGTGCCATCAGCGATGGCTACGTTGAAAAAAGACTTTCTCCACGGGCTTTTGGCGTGCTCTCAGAACTATGCACCGCCGATGGACAAACGGTCACTCGCGAGGCGCTTCTGGATGCTGTCTGGCCCAATGTCACAGTGACCGACGAAAGCCTCAGCCAGGCGGTGGCAGAACTGCGGCGGGCCTTCCGCAACGGGAGAAATGCCGAACCAATGATCGGCACCGTCGCCAAGGTGGGCTACCGGTTACTGGTGCAAACCCGTCCGCTCGACAGCGTCACGCCACAGTTCTCGCCGCAGGTCCCGGCAATGTCGATCGATGCGTATATTCGTGTGCTCGAATCGCGTACCGCACTGGCAGGCGGGGACCGCGACGCAGTACGTCGCGCAACGGAATTGAGCCGTGAAGCCGTTGCACTTGCGCCGGAGGCTGCCATGGCGCAGGCTCAGCACGCAATTTCGCTGGCGCACACGGGGCTCTATGGCGGTGGCACGAGACAAACACTGCTGGCGGCTGCGGAACATGGCCAGATCGCGGTTTCCAGCGCCACAACCTGCGCCATATCACACAGCGCATATGGTTTTGCGCTGGCCAGCCTTGGCCGCAACGCTGAGGCAAGCAATGCCTTTGCGCGCAGCATCGAGCTGGGAGACCGGGATGGCGAGGGGCACTACCTCGCTGCGCGCTCGGCCTTTGCGTCCAGACGTCATCGCGAGGCCGCCACGCTGGCGATGCGCGCCGCCGAACTGACCGTGGATCCCGCGCGCGCACTCTTTCTTGCGGCCCGCGCTGCCAAGGCTTTCGACTCTTCGCTGTCTTATCGGATTTCGGCGATTTGTCGGCGTGGCGTGGAGGCGCAACTGGCACTGAACCCTGATGATCCAAGGTCCTGTCAGACGCTTGCCCCTGTACTGGCCCTGCTTGGCAAGTCCGAAGCAGCATTCAACAAGCTCTGCGGCCATGGCGCGGCAACTTCGCTCTGCCAGATTCACGACACCTTTGCCTTTGCCACGATGGGCGAACATGATCGTGCATTCGAGGCCCTCTCTTCGGCCGTTGACGAAGGCTACCGGGATCACATGTGGCTCGAGCAAGAGCCCATGCTGCAGAACCTGCGAAAAGACCGCCGATATGCGCGGATCACGCGCCATCTCGCCGCCGCGTAACAACGGCTGGCCTCCTCTTCAGTTGATGGGAAACTGCGCCAGGCACTGATTGGCGTAGCGCCGAAAATCATCCAGCGTTTCGATCACGTCACGCCGGTCGCGCACGATGCGCAGTGCTGCCTTTTTCTGCCGCCACGTGCCGCTGACATGATCGACAAGGATACGGACGGTGATATCCAGCATCACATCCTTCTCCAACTGGCCGATCCCGCCTGACGATTCCAAGGCCACCGCCGTGAAAGCCAGCGTATTGGCACAGCGCAAGGCAGCGGCTTCTTCGCCGGCATAGGTTTTCTGCCCGGCCGCCAAAGGCCCGGCACAGATCACGAGCGCCAGCGCGCCGAGGCTAAGCCCGCGCCTCAAAAGACCTTGAACGTCATCGTCGTCAACGACCGCTCAATCCCTTTGATGTCCAGCAGATGATCATTGATGTATTTGCCCACATCTTCGTCTTTGGGAATGTAGAGCTTCATCAGCAGGTCGAAATCGCCGCTGGTCGAATAGAGCTCGGAATGGATTTCGCGCAGGGCGATCTCCTCCGCCACCCGGTAGGTCGTGCCCGGTGTGCAGCGGATCTGGATAAAGACGCATGTGGCCATGAATGCTCCTGATTGGGCGGTTCGCCTCGACCCCAAGCTGACATATACGGCACGGGCGCTGCAATCCCGAATGTCACATCTTGGCGCGGACCCGCAGGCTGCTATAAGGGCGCGCACTCACTTCGGCCCGGAGGCCCCTATGCGCAGCCACACCCTCACCCGTTCCACCGCGGAGACGGAGATCACCGTGACCCTCGATCTGGATGGGACCGGCTCTTATGACAACCAGACCGGGATTGGATTTTTCGACCATATGCTGGACCAGCTGGCGCGCCATTCGCTGATCGACATGACGGTGCGGGCACAGGGCGATCTGCACATCGACGACCACCACACGGTGGAGGATACCGGCATTGCCATCGGCCAGGCCCTGGCCGCCGCCCTGGGTGACAAACGGGGCATCCGCCGTTATGGCGCCTGCCTTCTGCCGATGGATGACGCGCTGGTACGTGCGGCGCTGGATCTGTCAGCGCGGCCTTTCCTGATCTGGAACGTCGATCTGCCCACCGCCAAGATCGGCACCTTTGACACTGAGTTGGTGCGCGAATTCTTTCAGGCGCTCAGCACCCATGGGGGCATCACTCTGCACGTGGACATGCTGCACGGGCTCAACAGCCACCACATCGCTGAGGCGGCGTTCAAATCCGTCGCTCGCGCGCTGCGCGACGCGGTGGAGGTTGACCCGCGCAAGGCGGATGCGATCCCCTCGACCAAAGGTGCACTCTGACGTGCTGACGGCGATTATTGACTATGAAAGCGGCAACCTGCATTCGGCGCAAAAGGCGTTCGAGCGCATGGCGCGCGAAACAGGCGGCGGCGAGATCGTCGTGACCGGGGACGCGGATGTTGTAGCGCGGGCGGACCGCATCGTATTGCCGGGCGATGGGGCCTTTCCCGCCTGCATGGCCGAATTGAAAGGCCATTCCGGCCTCTACGCGGCGATGGTCGAGGCGGTGGAGACCAAGGGCCGTCCCTTCATGGGGATTTGCGTTGGTATGCAGCTGATGGCCAGTTGGGGGCGCGAATACACCGATACCAAAGGGCTGGACTGGATCGCGGGCGAGGTGCGGAAGATCGAACCGTCAGATCCCGCGCTCAAGGTGCCGCATATGGGCTGGAATGATCTGGTGCTGGACGGCACGCACCCGGTCTTTGACGGTATCAAGACCGGGGATCACGCGTATTTCGTGCACAGCTATCACATGGAAGTCGCGCGCGACGAACAGCGGCTGGCCCATGTGGACTACGGCGGCGATGTCACGGCGGTGATTGGCACCGGCACGATGATCGGCCTGCAGTTCCACCCGGAAAAAAGCCAGGCCGCCGGTCTGCGCATGATCGGAAATTTCCTCACCTGGCGCCCTTGAAACACGGGGCTTGCAGTCATCTGAGTGCCGCGCATGCTGAACCTCAGCGCGCGTCCCCGCGCCTGCGTCAATCCTGATACTGGCTTGCAACCACGATGGGTGGAGATCCAAATGAGACCGTGTTGCCTTCATTGTCCAGAACGGACCAGCGCGCCGCAAAGAGGTAGTAACTGCGCGTCTCCCACCCCGCCTGGTCACGCTTGAACCGGGGCCGCCACGCGCCTTCGATCAGAACCGGCAATCGAATGTGATCCGTATCCGGCTCCTTCCCCCCACTGGCCGCCGCTTTCTTGACCGCATGAGTCATCATGGCCCGCAATCGCGCCTCCAGCGGGCCCACTTCCTTGACCCGCCGCCCGGCGAAGGCCACTTCGATCTCAATCGTGCGGTTCACGAACCCCCGTACGACAAGATCATTGCGCCCGTTACGCATCATCTGCGGCACCAGCTCAACCGAGAGCTGCCCGACCTTGTTCTTGAACAGACCTGAATCCTCGTATTCAGGTGTCACTTCGGATGCTGGTTTGCGGCGTTGTGGCATTCGGCGGCCCGGTGCGAGTTCCCATAAGAAACGCCCTACCCCCAAGGCGCGGGAGCAAGGATCAACACCTGTATTAAGCCACTACCTGTTAATGAAGCGTTGAGCGGGGGGAGCTTCGGTCAAGGCCCAGGTCAGTTCTTCCGCCCATATGTAAACGCGGCAGGCTGCCCTATTTTGCGCGCGACCATGTCTGCTTGGAGCAGATCAAGCCACCGGCCACGCAGCCCGACAGGCGCATGCTATCACCGTCAAGTGCGATTTTGCCGATGTAGATTTTATCGTTGGACGGGCGCCAAACCTTACCCTTGTATTTGCCGCCGCCTTCCGCCGCCATATCGATCACCAATGTCTTCCCGATGTTGTCGGACTGGTATTCGCCATCCGCATTGAACGTCCGCTCGATCGTGCCGCAGTAGTTCGGCCCACAGGGTGCCATTGCGACCAGAGCATAGGCGCCGTCATCCGGCTGGGTTTGCCAGATGCCTTCGATAGGATCGGCCAGTGCTACACCGGCGCATGTCGCGAGTGCGAGTGCTGCTGTTGTCAGGTTCTTCATATTGTCCTCCCTTTTGCGCGGCAGTCTCCGCATTCCGGGGCGGGCTCTGCAAGCATGACCCTGCGTCGCGTTGCAAAACCATGCCAAAGCGTGCAAGAGACGGTCTGTACCATACCCCCAATATCGAAACAGGACCCGCACCATGATCCTTTACCCTGCGATTGACCTCAAGGACGGTCAGGCCGTGCGCCTTTTGCACGGGGATATGGACAAATCGACCGTCTTCAACGATGACCCGGTCGCCCAGGCGCAGGACTTTGTCACCGCCGGGTGTGAATGGCTGCATCTGGTTGACCTGAATGGCGCTTTCGCAGGAGAGCCGGTGAATGCCGCGCCGGTCGAGGCGATCCTGAAGAGCTGCACCATTCCCGTGCAACTGGGCGGCGGCATCCGCGATATGGCCACCATCGAAGCCTGGCTCGAAAAAGGCCTCACCCGCGTAATTCTAGGCACCGTGGCCGTCGAAAACCCCGATCTGGTGCGCGAAGCGGCACGTACCTTCCCCGGCCATGTGGCGGTGGGTATCGATGCGCGCAACGGGTTTGTCGCCACCAAGGGATGGGCGGAGGAGACGGACGTCCGGGTGACCGAGCTCGCCAAATCCTTCGAAGACGCCGGGGTCGCCGCCATCATCTACACCGACATTCTGCGTGACGGCGCGATGAAAGGCCCCAACATCGATGCTACCGCGGCGCTTGCCCGGGCGGTGTCGATCCCGGTGGTCGCCTCGGGCGGTGTCTCATCGCTGGAGGACCTGATCGCCCTGCGTGATTGTGGCGCAGATCTTCAAGGCGCAATTTCCGGTCGCGCCCTCTATGATGGGGCCATCGACCTGAAAGAAGCACTTGCAGCACTGAAGGCCTGACCAAGCATGGTTCCAGTAGTGACCAAAACCGACTTGCCTGTGCAAAGCCGCCTGCACGCACGGATGACACCGGGTGACTTTCTGGATTGCTACCGGGTCGCCAGCACCCTGCCCGCGCCCTCGGCGGCGCGCATCATCGTGGATTTTCCGGGATGGGCAAAGGGTCTTGTCGCCCTGCGCAACCTGCTCACCGCGCCCTTTGGTCTGATGAAGGACGGCCCGGAGAAATCTGAAAAAATTGGATTTTTCCCCGTTGAACATAGCGCCGACGACGAACTCATCGCTGGCTTTGACGACAGGCACCTCAATTTCCGCGTCAGCGTCCTGAGCGATGCCGGCCACGTCTTTCTGGCCACCTGGGTGCATCCGCATAATCTGGGGGGGCGCCTCTATCTGCGGTCCATCCTGCCGTTTCACATCCTGATCGCCCGCAACGCGCTGGCCCGGGTTGCCCGCGCTGAACGCGATGGCCGGTCCACCCTCCTGCCGGAATGAGTGCCACATGCTGAAAACCCGTATCATCCCCTGTCTGGATGTCGCCGAAGGGCGTGTCGTGAAAGGCGTAAATTTTGTCGATCTGCGCGATGCGGGCGACCCTGTGGATGCGGCCATTGCCTATGATGCGGCGGGGGCGGACGAGCTTTGTTTCCTCGACATCACCGCCACCCACGAAAATCGCGGCACGATGTTCGACGTGGTCAGCCGGACAGCCGAACACTGCTATATCCCGCTGACGGTGGGCGGCGGCGTGCGCACCTCCGCTGATGTGCGCGCCCTGCTGCTGGCGGGCGCCGACAAGGTATCGTTCAATTCCGCCGCCGTGGCCAACCCCGATGTGGTGGCGGATGCGGCGAACCAGTTCGGCAGCCAGTGCATCGTGGTCGCCATCGACGCCAAGACCGTCAGCCCCGGAAAATGGGAGATTTTCACCCATGGCGGCCGCAAGCCAACCGGCATCGATGCCGTTGCATTCGCCCGAACCGTGGCGGCAAAGGGCGCGGGCGAAATCCTGCTGACCTCGATGGACCGTGACGGCACACGCGCCGGGTTCAACCTGCCGCTCACTCGCGCCATTTCCGATGCGGTGCCGGTGCCGGTGATCGCCTCGGGCGGCGTGGGCACGTTGGATCACCTGGTGGACGGGGTCACCGAAGGCGGAGCCTCTGCGGTGCTGGCCGCGTCGATCTTTCACTTTGGCGACTACACCATTGCCGAGGCCAAGGCGCATATGGCCGCTGCGGGCATCCCCATGAGGCTGACATGACCCTAGACGACCTGTTCCAAACCATCGAAGCCCGCAAATCGGCGGACCCGGACAGCAGCTGGACGGCGCAGCTTCTTGCCAAGGGTCCACAAAAATGCGCCGAGAAATTCGGGGAAGAGGCGGTAGAGGCGATCATCGAAGCGGTGAAGGGCGACAAAGACCGCCTGACGTCGGAGGCGGCAGACGTGCTCTACCACCTGCTGGTCATGCTGGCCGCCTCGGACGTGACGCTGGATGAGGTACTGCACGAGCTTGGCCGTCGTCAGGGCCAATCGGGACTGGCCGAAAAAGCCGCACGCTCCTAAAGCCGTGATGAGACGATCCCGGTGGCAAACCCGCCCATGCGCAACTCTCCGAACAGGCGCTGATATTCGATCTTGGGGCAGCGGTTCTGGATCACCGTGACGCCGCGCGCTTCGGCCTGTGCTGCGGCATCGGCGTGTTCCACCCCGATCTGCATCCAGATCGTCTGAAGCTTTGGAAAATGCGCCAGAGCTTCATCAACGATTGGCGGCACGGCGTCCGAGCGGCGAAAGATATCGACCATATCCACGCCACCTTCGATATCGGACAGCGCGCCTCGCACCTTTTGCCCCAATAGCACCTCCCCGGCATGACGCGGATTGACCGGCACCACCTGAAACCCTTTCAGGGACAGATACCGCGCCACGTAATAGCTGGGCCGTACCGGGTTCATCGACACGCCCACCACAGCAATGCGGCGCGTGCGGGTCAGAATTTTCTTAAGCTGGACGTCCGAATAGGTCATGACTCTTCCTACCTGTCCCGACGCCCGAAAAAAAGAGCGCCCGATGCTATAAAGCAAGGGGCGCGCAGAGGTACGGAACGAGGGACAGTCATGAAATCAAAAAGCGTTCCGAGCTCTTTGACATGACACTTAGATATGCGTGCAAACCCGCATATCCAGACTGTCTCGCAAATCTGTGAACGAAACGTTAAATTTTCGCGCAGAAACCCGCCAGAATACTCAATCAAAGATATCTTCGATCACGTCAAAGGCCTCTTCCATCAGATGCTGCATGAAACCCTTGCGCCGCTTGTAGCTCTTGCGACGCGGCTTGTGCTTTTTCATCTTGGGGGTTTTAGCAGTTTTCGACGACTTGCGCACCGCGGAGGGGCGTACAAGCTCGGTTTTCCCGGGGTGCTCCTGCGGCAGACGTTTCAACTCGTGCAGCGGTGCGCCACAGCTGGAGCAGACGAGTTCGTGACGGTCCCGCCCCAGCACCAGCGCGGCGCGTGTCCCGCAATAGCAACATGTTGCAATCTTCGTTGAATGAGCCATTCAGCGCGTCCTAAACCTCAAGCGTCATGCGGACGCTCTGGATGCATATAAGGCGATTGCTGCCGCGTTCGAGACGTTGAGCGAGCCGAATTGACCGCCAGCGTCGATCCGCACCAGCGCATCCACCGTTTCCTTAGTTTTCTCGCGCAGCCCTGGCCCTTCGGCGCCCAACACCAGCGCTACAGGCCGGTCGCGCTTGCCCTCGACCGCCGCCTCAATTGTTTGGGTCGCCTCACCATCCAGCCCCAAGACGATATATCCCATGTCCTGCAGGGCCTTGATCGCATCTGCCAGATTGCGGACGCGGATGTAGGGTTGGCGTTCAAGGGCGCCGCTGGCGGTTTTGGCCAAGGCCCCGGTTTCAGGGGCGGAATGATGCCGGGTTCCCACCACGGCGGACGCCCCCAAGACCTCAGCAGACCGCAGGATTGCCCCTACGTTATGGGGATCGGTTACCCGGTCGAGCATCACGACCCGGGGCGATACCGGGCCGATGCAGACATCCTCCAGACGCCCCCAGTCCAGCGGTTTGACCTCCATCGCGGCCCCCTGATGCACCGATCCGGGATCAAGCGGGGCCGCGAACCTGCGCGAATCGACAACCTCCGGCGTCACGCCGGCGCTCTCGATGGCCTCCGCGAGCTTGTTCTGCGCGTTCAGCGTCACCACCAGCCGCAATTTCTCCCGCGCGGGATTCATCAGCGCATCACGCACCGCATGCAGGCCAAAAAGCCAGACCGTCTCGCGGCCTTGCGCCTTTTTATCCTGCTCTTTCTGCACAACCCACTTGGGTTTTTTCATCGGATCGGTCCTGTTCATTCCAGCGCCAAAAAGGTTCTGATTTCGCCTTGACGCCTCTGGGCACCGCTTGTAATCACGCCTTCACCGCAGGTGCAATGCATCAGCGGCGTGGGCGACAGGCCGCAAGGTGTGGCAGGGGACTGTAACTCCCTCGCGGAGACGCACGCCTGGTTCGATTCCAGGGTCGCCCACCATTCACGACATCTCATCCAACCTCCTGCGCGCAAATCGCTTTAGTCGTGCCCGACTTGGCCCTATAGTTGGGGCATAATACCTTTAACGAACAGGCTGATATGGCCGCAACGGCTGAGAATTTCACACCAGATTTCAACGTGGTGGTCGTCGCCCAAGAGGGTCGGTTGACCTATGAGGCGTTGCTTTTCGCGGCTTCTCTGCGCCGCTCCAGCCCGGACTTTAAGGGCCGCCTGCTGATCGCAGAACCGCAGCCCGGTCCCTTGTGGCCGAAGGACCCCCGCATTTCAGATCAGGGTGTGCTGGAGATGCTGGAGATGCTTGAGGCAGAGATCATTCCCTTCGAGTCTCGCCATTTTGGGGTCAAGTATCCGTACGGCAACAAGATCGAAATGCTCAGGGAGCTGCCCGAAGGCACGCCCTTTGTCTTTTTTGACACTGACACGCTGATTACCGGGGATTTGAGCTCCGTGCCTTTCGACTTTGACCGCCCCTCCGCCTCGCTCAAACGGGAAGGCACATGGCCGAAACCGGAACTCTACGGGCCAGGATACAGCGATTTGTGGGGGTCGCTTTACGACAAGTTCGGGTTGGACTTCGAAAGCTCGCTTGATCGGAACCAACCGGATGAATACTGGCGGCGCTATCTCTACTTCAATGCAGGCTACTTCTTCTACAGCTGCCCGCGCCGCTTTGGTGCGCTCTTCGAAGACTATGCCGTAGCCATCCGGGACGACCCGCCAAAAGAACTATGTGCGCAGGAAATGACCCCCTGGCTGGATCAGATCGCGCTGCCGCTCGTCATTCACGCCTTGGGGGGCGGGCGTGACATGCTGCCGGAGGGGCTGCTCGATGGCTCCGTCAGCTGCCACTACCGCATGTTCCCGCTGCTCTATGCCCGTGAAAGTGACACGGTGATCGAGGTGCTCGAAGAGGTCGCGGCCCCCAACAAGATCAAGAAACTGCTCAAGGCGCACGCGCCGATCAAGCGAAATGTCTACCAGGGACGCGGGACAAAGGTGCGCGCGCTTTTCGATCAGGACAACCTGCCGCGCCGCGAGGCCGCCATCCGCAACCGGATCAAATCGGCGGGCTTCTGGATGCGCTGAGGCACATGCCTTGCAGGCTGGCACTCTTGTATGCCTGCCCCCCATCGCCTAACGATACCGTTAACGAAGTCCTCAGGAGGAACCCCATGACAGACGGCCCCGACTACGGTTTTGACACCCTGCAAATTCATGCAGGCGCCCGTCCCGACCCCGCGACCGGTGCGCGCCAGACCCCGATTTACCAGACAACGGCCTATGTGTTCCGGGATGCGGACCACGCCGCCGCCCTCTTCAACCTGCAGGAAGTGGGGTTCATCTATTCCCGCCTGACCAACCCCACCGTCGCCGTGCTGCAGGAACGGATTGCAACGCTTGAGGGCGGTGTCGGGGCGGCCTGCTGTTCGTCGGGGCATGCAGCGCAGATCATGGCGCTCTTCCCTCTGATGGGGCCGGGCAAGAACATTGTGGCCTCCACGCGCCTTTACGGCGGCACGGTCACGCAGTTCAGCCACACCATCAAACGGTTTGGCTGGGAGTGCACCTTCGTCGATTTCGACGATCTCGATGCCGTGAAGGCCGCGATCAACGATGACACGCGCGCAGTCTTCTGCGAGTCCATCGCCAACCCCGGCGGCTACATCACAGACCTCGATGCGATCTCGAAAATCTCCGATGCGGCGGGCATTCCGCTGATCGTCGACAATACCTCGGCCACGCCCTATCTCTGCCGCCCGATCGAGCATGGCGCGACGCTGGTGGTGCATTCAACCACCAAATACCTGACCGGCAACGGCACCGTCACCGGGGGGTGCGTGGTGGACAGTGGCAAGTTCGACTGGTCGGCGAATGACAAATTCCCCTCGCTCAGCCAGCCCGAACCTGCCTACCACGGGCTGAAGTTCCACGAGACTTTCGGACCCCTGGCCTTCACTTTCCACTCCATCGCCATAGGGCTGCGCGATCTGGGCATGACCATGAACCCGCAAGCCGCACACTACACGCTGATGGGTACCGAAACGCTGAGCCTGCGCATGGAGCGGCATGTGGAAAACGCCGAGACCGTGGCCGGTTGGCTCGAAAAAGACCCGCGCGTTGACTATGTTACCTATGCCGGGCTCAAGTCGTCGCCTTACAATGATCGGGTCAAGAAAATCTGCCCCAAGGGCGCTGGCGGATTGTTCACCTTTGCGATCAAGGGCGGCTACGAGGCTTGCGTGAAATTCGTGAATGCGCTGGAAATCTTCAGCCACGTGGCGAACCTCGGCGATACCCGCAGTCTGGTGATCCACTCGGCATCGACCACTCACCGGCAGCTCACGGCAGAGCAGCAAGAAGCCGCAGGTGCCGGGCCCAGCGTCGTGAGGATTTCCATCGGAACCGAGAATGCCGAAGACCTGATTGCCGATCTCGATCAGGCGTTGTCGAAAGCCGCAAGCTGACCTCCGCCACGTAAAAAGGGCGCCTCAGCGGCGCCCTTTCGATTTGGTGCGCGACCGGATCACTCCACAATCGCAAATACGACGTTCACTTGTGACGCAACCGACACTTCGCCCTGCGCAATCGGCACATCCGCAGCCGAGCGCGACATCGGCATGTTCATCATCTCGGGCCGGGCACCGCCAACATATTCGCTGATGCTCTGGATCGGGCCAAGGGTCACCCCCGCAGCCTCAGCCAGCTGTCGCGCGCGATCTATCGCATCCGCCACCGCCGCAGCGCGTGCAGCATCCTGAGCGGGTTTCGGCTCCTGCAAGCCGAAGGAAAGACCGTTGAAGGAATTGGCGCCATCCGTGATCACGAGATCCAGCACGCGCCCGAGCGCATCAAGGTCCCGCACCCGGACCATCAACATGTTGGTGGCTGAAAAGCCGGTGATCCGCCGACTGTTCAAGGTGTAGTCCGACCAGACCGGCTGGAGCGAGAGCTGATCTGTCTGTATGTCCCGCGCAGCGAGACCCGCCTTTTCGAGCCGACTGAGCACAGCGGCGACCCCTTCGCCGGTGGCGGACATGGCCGCCGCGGCCTCTTTGGCCTGATGGGTGACGCCAAGACGAACGGTTGCCATATCCGGTACGGTCTCAACAGTGCCGACGCCAGTGACCGTGATGATCCGGTCTTCGTCCGCCATTGCGACCCCTGTGGTGAGGATCACCAGTAGCATCGCCTTCAAAACATGTCTCATTGTTAATCTCCTGATTGCAGCGGCATCTGATACGGCCCTTACGGTTTGAACAAGTGGTAAACTTGGCGTTTACTTTTCCTCGGCAAAGACCCGCTATATGTTCTGCCAATACATGATCGATCTGTGCAAGAACCATGATGACTGGTAAACCCGCGCTATGAAACCAAACTTCGCACTTTCCCTGTCGTTCGACAGCATCCGTCTGCTACATCGCTCGGGGGACGGGTGGCGCGTGATCGGCGAGGTTTCGCCGGAAGCCGAGGAGCTGGGCGCAAAGCTTACCGTGCTGCGCAAAACGGCCACCGCGATGGCTCCGGATGGGCTGCGGTGCAAACTGGTTATCCCCAACGAGCAGCTGCGCTATCTCAGGCTGGCGACCCCCGGGCTCGACCTCGCGGATCGGCGCGATGCGGCACGCGATGCCCTGGCGGGGGCGACGCCCTATGCGCTTGATGACCTGGCTTTTGACGTAGCGGTGGACGGCGATTCCACGGATGTCGCTGCAGTGGCCCTTGAGACCCTGCAGGAAGCAGAGGACTTCGCGGTAGAGCACCGGTTCCATCCGGTAAGCTTCGTCGCGATGCCAGAACCGCAGAGCTACGCGGGAGAACCCTATTTCGGACCAACCCGCGCCGCGCGGGAATTGCTTGACCCCGGCCAGACCGTGGAGCCGGATGGCGTTGCCATTGTTATTGTTGGCGATATGGAAACACCGAAAGGCCCCGTGGCAAAGGAACTGCCCGGTATGCCGCCGGTGGCCGAGCCTGTTGTCAAACCCAAGACTGAAGCCCTAACGTTTAAATCGGCCAGACAGGCGGAAGCGGAACGGGCAGACAACCTGCAGGATGCCTTGCAAAGCCTACGCGCCTCGGAGCCTCAGGTGGCCGATGTCACGGCGCCTGATCTGCCCCCACGGGATATTGAGACTGAGATCGCGCCATTTTCCAGCCGCCGCACACCCTCGGACCCGATATCTCCACCCCATGACACGGCACCCGCCTCGGCAGCCTTTGGTTTTGCAGAATCCGCAAAGCCCTACACCCCAAGACCAGACGCCCCCAAGGCCAGATCGGTCCGTGTGCCCCTGCCAGCTGCGGCACCCGTGGCAACGAAACCCGCAAACGAAGCCGAACGCTATACCGTTTTCGGCGCACGTGAAGCGCAGGAAGTGACGCCGCAAAGGCGGGTGTTGCCCCTGGGGCTTGCGGCGGTTTTGGTTCTGGCTGTTGTGGGTATCGGGACCTGGTCGTTCGGGAGCCTGCAGGACCGCATGGCCGGGTGGCGCAATGACGCGGCACCCGAGATCACGGCTGTAGAGGTCGCCCCGCCAATCCAGCCGTCCACATCCCTGTCAAATCCGAACACAAGCGATGCAACGGAACTTTCCCTGCTGGACCCAGATCTCACAGATGAGGATGCGGCGGTTTTGGATGCTCTGCGCACGCCCCTTGCCAATGACACAGCGCCTGAACAATCGCCCGACGATTTTCGGGCAAGCTATGCCGTGACCGGTATCTGGCCGCAGGCTCCCGATGTGCCAACGCCGCCACCTCTTGTGGACATCGAAGACCTATACGTGACCAGTATAGATCCGATTGAGCCCGCCTTCGATGCCGTGGCATTGCCGCCCGCCACCTCATTTTCGCAGGACGTTGCTCCTGATGCTCCAACCTCGCCTGCCGCAGCCGGTACGACCTTCGCATTGGACAATCGTGGTCTTGTGGTGCCGACGGCGCAGGGCACGCTGAACCCCGATGGCGTAAAAATCTTTGCGGGCGCGCCTCCTACACGTCCGGCGAGCTTCCCATCGCGTGCGGCTGCGGCGACCGAATTGGCCCCGGTCCAAACGGCACTCGCTGCGTTCCGGCCACAAACACGCCCCGGTGATCTGGTCGAAACCACAGAGCGGGCGACCCTCGACGGGCTCACCCGCTCGGAGCTTGCTGAATTGCGCCCCCCCGCTCGGCCTGCACCAGCGCTTGTGCCGGCCAATGCAGCCACGGCTAGCCTTGTTCCGCTGGGTGACGGTGCCGCCCCCCTATCGGAACAGGGGTCAGATCGTGTTGTCGCCAGCAGCGAAGAGCTGGCTCTCGCCGCGTCGTTGCGGCCGGACGCCCGCCCCAACAACTTCGGACAGATCGTCGCGAGAGCGCAACGAACCGCGGCTTCAGCCGCCGCCGTTGGCGCGGCCAGCATCGCGCCACGCGCGGTTGCGCCGAGCATCCCCTCAAGTGCATCCGTGACGCGGGAGGCAACGATCCGCAATGCGATCAACCTGCGTAAAGTGAACCTGATCGGCGTCTATGGCACACCGTCAGACCGCCGTGCACTGGTGCGGCTTTCCAACGGCAGGTACAAGAAAGTTCAGGTTGGCGACCGTATCGATGGCGGCCGGATTTCCGCCATTGGCGAAGGCGAGTTGCGCTATCAGAAACGGGGGCGCAACCTCGTCCTCAAGATGCCCAAAGGGTAGCGCTGCCGCCGGTTATACGCAGGTACCTGAGCGCCAGCAGGTAGGGTGGGCTTCAGGCCACCCCTACTCCGCTGCCAGTTCTCCGCTGTCGATCTGCTCTTGCTCGATACTCTCGAACAGCGCCTTGAAGTTCCCCTCGCCAAACCCATCATCGCCCTTGCGTTGAATGAACTCGAAGAAAATCGGGCCGATGACCGTCTTTGAAAAAATCTGCAGCAGGATCTTTGTCTCTCCGCCGTCCACGACCCCTTCGCCATCGATCAGGATGCCGTGTTTCTTCATCCTCTCCACGGGTTCATCATGGCCGACCACACGGTCATGGCTGAGCGTGTAATATGTCTCCGGCGGACCGGGCATGAACTTAAGCCCGCGCGCCGCGATCTCGTCCGTGCTGTCATAGATGTCGCTTGAGCCCACAGCGATATGCTGGATACCCTCGCCCTTGTACTTCTTCAGATAGGACACGATCTGCCCGGTCTCGCCCCGATCCTCGTTGATCGGGATACGGATACGCCCGCAGGGCGAGGTCAACGCCCGGCTGAGCAGCCCGGTAAACTTGCCCTCAATGTCGAAGAACCGGATTTCGCGAAAGTTGAACAGATCGCCGTAGAACTTGAACCATTTGTCCATGTTCCCCTTGTGCACATTATGGGTCAGGTGATCGAGATAGTAGAACCCAACACCCGCAGGCTTCGACTGGGCAATCCAGTCATACTCTTCGTTGTAGGGGCTCGTGTCATAGTATTGATCCACGAAATACAGCAGCGACCCGCCAATCCCGACGATGGTTGGCACATCCAGCACTTTGCCCGCCCCCTCATAGGGCTCCGCCCCCTTCGACACCGCATGGTCGAACGCTGCCTGGGCATCTGCGACACGCCAGCCCATAGACGGCGCACAGGGTCCGTGTGCCTCGACGAACTGCGCCCCGAAACTATCGGCTTCAGCGTTCAGCACATAGGTGATATCGCCCTGCTGCCACAATTCGATATTTTTGGTCTTGTGATTGGCCACATGCGCATAGCCCATACGCGCAAAAAGATCGCGCAGCTCTTGCGGATCGGGATGGGCAAACTCCACGAACTCGAACCCATCCGTCCCGGCGGGGTTCTCCTCGGTGATCGTGGATTTCGGTGCGTCATGCGGAAAAGGGCCCATGGTGATCTCCAGTCAGCAAAGCGAGTCGCGCCCGATGCGCGAATTTTGAGCAGAGTACCGCCTTTCACGCGCATTTTCCGCGCAATCTCCATGTCGGGCATCGACTACGGCGCGGAATTTCCGCATGATAGGCGCAACACGTGCGAAAGACCCGCATCATGCTTGACGACACCGACACCCGCCTCTTGCAAGCGCTGCAACGCAACGCCCATCTGACGGCGCAGCAATTGGGCGAGATGTTGAATCTCTCCTCCAGCCAGGCAGGCCGCCGCCGCCAGCGGCTGGAAGCCGACGGCTACATTCGCGCCTATGTCGCCCGGCTCGATCCCGCGCATCTGGGACTGCACGTTCAGGGCTTTGTGCAAGTGCATCTGGGCACGCACGGACCGGATCACTCCAAGAGCTTTGCGCGCCTCGTCAACACCCGTTCGGAGATTACGAGCGCATGGACAATGACCGGCGATGCGGATTATCTTTTGCGGGTTTACTGCGCTGATTTACCGGCCCTGAATGCGCTGATCCATGACGTGCTGCTGCCGCATCCGGCTGTGGCGCGGGTGCATAGTCAGATCGTGATGGACCAGCTGAAATCCGATGGGCCCCTGCCCACCTGACCCCCGATGAGGAGACGTCACCCACATGGATAGCTTCCTGTTCCAGGCCTCGATCTACCTGGCCGCCGCCGTCATTGCGGTGCCTTTCGCCTCGCGCCTGGGGCTGGGGTCGGTGCTGGGCTACTTGGCCGCGGGGATCATCATCGGCCCGCTTCTGGGACTGGTCGGGTCTGAAACAGAGGATTTGCAGCATTTCGCCGAATTCGGCGTGGTGATGATGCTCTTCCTGATCGGGTTGGAACTCGAACCGCGTGCCCTCTGGGACATGCGGCACAGGCTCATCGGATTGGGCGGGTTGCAAATCACGATCAGCGCGCTTGCGCTCATGGGGATCGCCATGGCTTACAATCAGCCATGGGGTGTTGCACTTGCCATTGGTCTGGCGTTGTCGCTGAGTTCCACCGCGATCGTTCTGCAAACCCTTTCCGAAAAAGGCCTGATGCAGACAAGTGGCGGGAGATCTGTCTTTTCTGTTCTGTTGACGCAGGACATTGCCGTTATTCCCATCCTCGCCTTTCTGCCGCTGCTCGTCGCCACAGTGCCGGCGCAGATTGCCACCGATGGCTCGATCCAGCGCAGCGGCGAGGAGGCCCATGACAAGGCGCATCACAGCCTGTCTCTGGTCGAAGGCTTGCCCGGCTGGGGCGTGACGCTGGTGACCATCGCGGCCATCGCGGCGGTCATCTTTGCGGGCATCTTCCTGACGCGCCCTGTTTTCCGATACATCCATTCTGCGCGCCTGCGCGAAATGTACACTGCACTCGCGCTGCTGATTGTCGTGGGTATTTCGTTTCTGATGACGCTGGTAGGCCTCTCACCAGCTTTGGGCGCGTTTCTGGCGGGTGTGGTGCTGGCCAGCTCTGAATTCCGCCATGAGCTCGAGACTGACCTTGAGCCGTTCAAGGGCCTGCTTCTGGGGCTCTTTTTCATCACCGTCGGCGCGGGCATCAACTTCACGCTGCTCTTTGACAATGTGCTCAATATCGTCGGGATGGCCTTGCTGGTCATCCTGATCAAAGGGCTGATCCTGTTCTTCCTAGGCCGCGCTTTCAAACTCAAGGGCAAGGATCACTGGCTCTTTACCCTCGCGCTGGCCCAAGCAGGGGAGTTTGGCTTTGTCCTTGTGTCTTTTTCCGTCGTGCAGGGGGTCATTCCACGCGGCGTGGCGGAAACGCTGCTGCTCGTCATCTCGATTTCGATGCTGATCACGCCCCTGCTCTTCATCATCTATGATCTGCTCTCAAAACGCGCCCCTGAGACGAGTGAACAACATCCAGACGACGAGATTGACATCGAGGGGCCGGTCATCATCGCAGGCATTGGCCGTTTCGGTCAGATCGTGAACCGGCTGGTGCAGGCAAATGGTTTCAACACCGTCGTGCTTGATCATGACATGGAAACCATCGCCGTGATGCGACGTTTCGGGTTCAAGGGGTTTCTGGGCGATCCGACCCGCCCCGATATCCTGCGCGCGGCCGGTCTGGAGTCCGCCCGCGTGCTGGTCGTCGCGTTGGATGATTCCGAGGCGGCAATCAAACTGGTGCAATATGCCCGCAAGCTGCGGCCCGGGTTACACATCGTCGCCCGTGCCCGCGACCGGACCCACGTTTACAGACTCTACCAGGCCGGTGCGGATGACATCGTGCGCGAGCTTTTCGACAGCTCCCTACGCGCCGGGCGCTATGTGCTGGAGAACATGGGGCTCAGCGAATACGAGGCCTCGGAGGCGGAGCGGATTTTCTACCATCACGACCGCCACTCCGTACAGGAGTTGGCACAGCTCTGGGATCCGGAGGTTCCGGCCAGCCAGAACCCCGCCTATCTCGCCCGTGCCAAGGAGTTGCAAAAGGAACTCGAGACCGCCTTCCTGAGCCGGGATTCTGAAAAAAAGCAAGCTTGATCCAGTTTTCGCAGCGCTCAAGGGTCAGGCGTCGGTGACACCGGCCTCTGCAAAAGTGGCCATGCCGCTCAGGCAGGCAACGGCGCCCTTCAACACACCGATGGAGAGGGCGGCGCCCGAGGCTTCTCCCAAGCGCAGACCAAGCGACAAAAGGGGCTCTTTGCCCAGGGCGTCCAGCATCTTTTGATGCGCGCCCTCGGCACTGAGATGGCTGGCAACGCAATGATCCAGCGATCCGGCCACGGTCTTTTCCAGACAGGCGGCGGCGGCGCAGCAAATGAATCCGTCCAGCAGGACCGGGATGCGTAGACTCCGCGCCCGCGCAATGGCACCTACCATGGCAGCGACCTCGCGCCCGCCCAAACGGCGCAGGGTCTCCAGACCATCGCCCTGACTGCCGTGCAGCGCGACACCCTCAGCCACCACACGGGTCTTGATCTCCAAGCCCGCATCATCCACGCCCGTGCCGCGCCCGGTCCAGTCGGACGCAGTGCCGCCAAAAAGAGCCGCCGCCAGCGCCGCTGCAGAAGTGGTATTGCCGATGCCCATCTCGCCGGTCACCAGCACGTCTGCGCCTTCATCCACCGCTGTCCAGCCTGTCTGCAGAGCTTCGACCAGGTCCGCCTCGCTCATCGCGGCGGTTTGGGTGAAATCCGCGGTCGGCCTGTCGAGCGCGAGCGCGTGCACGTCCAACTGCGCGCCAAAGGTCTTGGCCAACTGGTTGATCGCCGCACCGCCATGCTGGAAGTTCAGCACCATCTGCGCGGTCACTTCCGGCGGGAAGGCCGACACCCCCTGCGCCGCAACCCCGTGGTTGCCAGCAAAGACAATGACCTGCGGTTTCTCGACCACCGGACGCGCAGTGCCGCGCCAGCCCGCATACCAAATCGCAAGATCTTCCAAACGTCCCAGCGCGGCGGGCGGTTTGGTCAACTGACCGTTTCGCGCAGTGGCGGCGGCAAAGGCTGCGGCATCGCTGCCCGGCTGTGCGGCCAGAAGGGACCGGAAACCGGCCATGTCCGAAAAAGCTGCTGTCATGGGGTCCCTCGGTTGCAACATCCTGCGCACCTGATTACCCAATGAACACGTCCCCACAAGCCTCGAACGACACGGCACCGTATGAAAACCGACAAAATCCCTTTCTGGCTGACCGATCTTCTGCTCGCAGGGTCTTTGCTGACCCGCCTGCCCCTGCCGCATGTGCCGCCCTCCGCATTCGAGCGCGCGGCGCATGCCTGCTGGGCCTATCCGGTTGTGGGGGCGGTGATCGGGGGACTTGCCGGGATTGCAGCCAGCATTTTCCTGGCGATGGGGTTGCCGGCCGTTTTTGCGGCAGGCGGTCTGCTGGCCGTTCTGATGCTGTTGACCGGTGCCATGCATGAGGATGGGCTTGGCGACACGGCAGACGGTTTCTGGGGCGGCTTCGATCGGGCGCGGCGGCTCGAGATCATGAAGGACAGCCAAACCGGCACCTATGGCATCCTGGCCCTGCTGATCGTGACCGGGCTCAGGTGGTCCGCCTATGCAACCCTTCTGCCCCTAGGCCTCTGGTCGGCGGTTGCGGCCGCGGCCCTCTCGCGCGCGATGATGCCCTGCATGATGGCCGCCCTGCCTCATGCACGGGAGGCTGGCCTGTCGCAGAGCGTGGGGCGTCCGGATGCGCCGACGGCGGTTCTGGGATTGGGCATAGCACTCTTGCTGGCCGGGCTAAGCGTCGGAAGCGCGGCCATTGGCGGCCTGCTGGTTGCGCTGGCCATCGCCGGCGCGTTGGGCTGGCTTGCACATCAGAAGATTAGCGGACAGACCGGCGACGTCCTTGGCGCGACGCAGCAACTGGCCGAGGTTGGCATTCTGGCAGTCTTCGTGCTGCTGCTACCATAGAAAAACCGCGCGCCCGGCGGACACGCGGTTTTTTCAAGAGCAATGTTGGGATCAGGCCGCGACGCGGCTTTCCAATACGTCGCCCACCTGTTTGGCAGCGGCCAACTCATCGCCACCGCTCACAGCGGCCACTTCGCGGGTCAGACGCTCCAGTGCGGCCTCATAAAGCTGACGCTCCGAATAGCTCTGCTCGCGCTGATCATCGGTGCGGTGCAGATCGCGCACCACTTCGGCAATCGCAATCAGGTCGCCGGAATTGATCTTCTGCTCGTATTCCTGCGCCCGGCGCGACCACATGGCCCGCTTGACCTTGGCTTTCCCCTTCAGCGTCTTCATCGCATGGGTGATCACATCCGGCGAGCTCAGCGCCCGCATCCCGATTTCCGTCGCCTTATGCGTCGGCACCCGCAGCGTCATCTTGTCCTTCTCGAAGGAGATCACAAAGAGCTCCAGCGAGATCCCGGCCACTTCCTGTTCCTCGATCGACAGAATTTGACCCACGCCATGCGCGGGGTAGACGACGAATTCGTTCGGGCGGAAATCAAGTTTCTTCGATTTGGTCATTCAGTGTTCCTTAGAAAACGGCAGCGGCCCCGCAGAGTTTCGACAGTCAAAAACACACCGAGCGTTGACCGTGAGGCCGCGCGTCCGAGTGTGTGCCGATCGATTTTCCAGTGCCAGCCACCAATCAGGTCGCAAGGCGATGAGCATATCCGTTATTGCTTTGTGAAAGTAATATAACACAAAAACGGACCGCAAAAAAGCGGACCCTGCGTCAATTCAAGGAAAACACCGCGAAACGAAGAGATTAAGGCCTAAATATTTACGCGAATCGCTTCGAATCAGCGCGAAATTTGCCTTACCCACCCTCGCCGGGCTTCTCGGAAAAGTACTTTTCGAGCTTCCCTGTCTCACCATCGCGCTCTTCCGCATCCGGCAGCGGGTCTTTCTTGGTGATGATGACCGGCCACATCTCAGAATACTTGCGGTTGAATTCGACCCATTTCTCCGTGTCCGGCTCGGTATCCGGGCGGATCGCATCCGCGGGGCACTCAGGCTCGCAGACTCCACAATCAATGCATTCATCGGGGTGAATGACCAGCATATTCTCACCTTCGTAAAAGCAATCCACCGGACACACTTCGACGCAGTCGGTGTATTTGCAGGCAATGCAGCTGTCGTTCACGATATAGGTCATCGGACCCTCTTTTCCCCAGTCTCTGAAGGGTAGCTAAATGAGCCAACCCGATCATTCAAGGGAGCGCGCCTTAGAAAGATCAAGGATGCGACGATCCCGCTTTGTCGGGCGACCTTTTCCCTCAAACCCGGGGTTTTCCGGGGCGGTTTCCTTTGATCTGGGCTCCGGCGGGGACAAATCGATATAAAGCGTCTGTGCTTCGGGGGCCGGACCGCGTCGCACGCCGATAGCCAGGATGCGGATCACCCGAACGTGATCGCCCTGGGCAAAGGTCAGCACATCCTCGGGCCCGACCATCTGGCTGCGTTTTTCGGTGCGCACGCCGTTGACGCGCACATCCCCTGCCGCCACCCGCGTGGCCGCCAGCGAGCGGGTTTTGAAGAACCGCGCATGCCAGAGCCATTTGTCGAGGCGGAGTTTTTCAGCCAATCACTTGGTGTCCTTCAGCCCCATGAGGGCAGCGGCAAAGGGGTTGTCCGGGTCGATCTTCTTTTCCGGCTTGGGCGGTCTGGCCGAGAACTTCTGCGCGCCCTTATCCTTTTCGCCACGCGGTCCCCCGCGTTTGCCCTTGCCGCCCGGTTTCCCTTTGCCTTTGCCCTGTGGACGCTCCCCACCCTGTCGTCGGTTGGGCGCACCGGCGTTGCGCGGCGGGCGGCCCCACGTGAAGGTGTAGAAGGTCTCAAGCTCCGGACCCGCCTCCTCTGCATCGGGCGCTTCCCCGATGGGCGTTTCTTCCGCTGGGGTCACCGGTACGGGCGTTTCGCTGTCAGGTGTCTCCGGCGTTGGAACCGCAGGAGCCTCGGCAGCCTCCGCCTGATCCATGACCGGTGTGTCGCCCTCCGCTGGTACGGGCTCGCTTGGTGTCACCACGGCATCGACCGGTTTCACCTTGGTCCGCTCGCCTTTGTCGGCCTTGTATCCAAGACCCTGCATGAGATCGGCAAACTGCTCCAATGTCATCCCGGTAATCGACAGCATATCGGCGTTGGCCTCAAAACCCGCGCGCGAGTTTTCACCGCGCAGCATATCGGCCAGCCGCTCCAGCATGTCGATGCGGATCGCGCGTTCCCCTGCGATGCGGTAGCCGGACATCGTGTCGGCACCGGCCGGGGCCGTCTTGTCCGCCGGAATGGTCACCAGACCAGGCGGCGGGGCTTCAGGGAAATCCTGCACGCCCTGCATCAAGGACCACAGCACCAACCGCAAGCGCGTCGGCGCGGGTTTCAGGAGAAGCGGCATAAAGATCGTGAACTGACCAAAACGGATGCCGTGCTTGCGCAATGCACCGCGCGCATCCTGATCCAGCGCCTTTACATCTTCGGCTACAGAGGCGCGTGGCAGCACACCCAGGGCCTCCACCA
This sequence comes from uncultured Roseobacter sp., assembly GCF_947492555.1. Lineage (GTDB taxonomy): Bacteria > Pseudomonadota > Alphaproteobacteria > Rhodobacterales > Rhodobacteraceae > Roseobacter. Next base: position 335,403 of record NZ_CANLNE010000003.1, on the reverse strand, counting down.
TCTGGAAGGCGAACCCGCGCGCCAGACCGGTAAGTTCCTCATCCCGGCTGAGGTTCAACAGCGGCTCGAACAGGGCTGCAATCTTGCGGTCAATGAAATGCTGCAACCGGCGCTGCACTTTTTGCGCAACCTCCGGGCCCGCAACATCATCCACAAACACCTCGACCTGCGGCTTCAGCGCATCGGCACCGGCCACCAGTTTGCCGACCGCGTCCTTGCCCCAGACAAGACCGCCTTGCTCGGTGAAATCGATCTCCGTGTCGGGCGCATTGTAGAACCGATCCGCGCGCAGATGGAACTGCGGCCCAAGCGCCTGCAGCGCCGCCGATTTGATCGTCTTCGCCTCGGCGCCACCGGCACCCTTGTCCTGTGAAAAGCGGAAACCTTCCAACCGCCCTACAAACTCACCTTCGACGGTTACTTCGCCGGTATTCGATACTTCTGCCACCATGGCTTCCTTCTGGCCGAGCCGGCGCAAGAGCACGGATGTGCGCCGGTCTACAAATCTTTGCGTCAGACGCTCGTGCAGCGCGTCCGACAATCGGTCTTCTACAGAACGCGTTTGCTCCCGCCAATGACTTTCATCAATCGTCCAGCCTTTGCGCTGCGCGACATATGTCCACGTGCGGATAAACGCCAATCTCTTGGATAACGCATCAATGTCGCCATCGGTTCGATCAATTCTGTTGATGCGCTGCGCCAGCCAGTCGTCGGGCAAGGTGCCACGCTCATGCAAATGGTTGAAAATCGCCTCCAGAAGGCTTGTGTGCTCGGCGTGGCTGATGCCGCGAAAATCGGGAATGCGGCACACGTCCCACAACAGCCTGACGGAGGGCCCATCGGTGCACCGCGCCGCCACTTCGGCGTCCTGTGCCAGCACCTTGAGGGCGCCCAAATCGTCCGCTTCACGGGCTTTGACCAGCACCTCGTCATTCGGTGGGGCTTCAAGGCTGGCGATCAGACTGTCGATGGTGCCGAATCGCAACGCGTGATTGCGCCAGTTGAGCTTTTTCAGCGGCGTGAACCGATGCGATGTGATTGCCTCAGCCACGCCTTCGTCCAGCGGGGAAGCATCGCCCGTGACCCCGAAGGTACCGTTTTTCATACCCCGCCCGGCACGCCCGGCGATCTGGGCCAGCTCGTTCGGGGCCAGGGGCCGCATCCGCCGCCCGTCGAATTTCGACAGAGCCGAAAACGCCACGTGATCCACGTCAAGGTTCAGCCCCATGCCGATGGCGTCGGTCGCCACCAGATAATCCACCTCGCCGTTCTGGTACATGTCGACCTGCGCGTTGCGCGTACGCGGGCTGAGCGCACCCATGACCACCGCCGCACCGCCCTTCTGGCGGCGAATGAGTTCGGCGATGGCATATACATTCTCAACCGAAAACCCGACGATGGCGCTGCGCGGCTTCATCCGGCTTATCTTTTTCGGACCAACATAGGTCAATTCGGACATGCGCTCGCGCTGAACGAATTGCGCCTGCGGCACCAACGCGCGGATCGGGCCGCGCATGGTGTCGGCGCCCAGAAACAGCGTCTCGTGCAACCCTCGCGCGCGCAGCAACCGGTCGGTGAACACATGGCCACGCTCAGGGTCGGCGCAGAGCTGGATTTCATCGACGGCCAGAAAGTCACAGCCGATGCCATCGGGCATCGCCTCAACCGTGCAGATCCAATACTGCGTGCGCGGCGGCACGATCCGCTCCTCGCCTGTCACCAGGGCAACTACGGAAGGGCCCCGCGCGGCAACCACCCGGTCGTAAACTTCGCGCGCCAAAAGCCGCAACGGCAGACCGATCACCCCTGTGCGGTGGCCCAGCATCCGTTCGATGGCATAGGTGGTCTTGCCTGTGTTGGTCGGGCCCAAAACGGCCACGACCCGCGTGTCACCTGTCACGGCGCTGTCCTTCGTTTGTTGCTGCTCAGAGGGTCCGACCGATGCCGCGCCGCTTGAGCTGCTCCATCGCCGTTTTCGCGTTCTCATGGTTGGGATGCAAGGCCAGAACACGTTCGAAGGCCGCGGCGGCCCGGTCATGGTCGCCGAACTCCTGCAACATCACGCCAAGCCCGAAGATCGCATTGTAATTGTTGGGATTTAACGCCAGCGCCCGTTCCAGATCATCCAGCGCCGGACCATAGAGCCCGGCCTGATAGAAGGCGGTCGCGCGCGCATGCCAGCCTTCGGCAAAATCCGGCGCATGATCGGTCAGCGCCGTCAGGTGATCGATGGCTTTGTCCGTCTCCTCCTGCTCCAGCGCGTCCCGACCACGTTTTAGCAAAAGGTCCATCGACGCGGACCCCGACCTGTCCCAGATCAGGGACAATTCACGGTCCAACCGCGGCGCCTCTGATTCGGGCGCCTCACGCAACTGTTGCAATAAAGCCTCTTCGCTTTGCTGAGCTTGCGCTGGCGCGACAAAAACGAGCGCGATGACAAATGCCGTAACGACACGTTTGAGGAAATAGAGTTTCATGGCCATAACACATTTGAATGTAACAGGCATGCAGGGCAATTCCAGTGCCCAAAGATGCCGTGAACCCAAAAGGGCGTGAAGATGAGCGATATTGTGAATGAGGCCGTGGTGGCGCTGAACGAAAAACTGGCAGGATCGGACTTTGGCGGCACGGCCAAATTCGACATTGCGGGCGAAGGCTGCGTTATGATGGACAGCTCCGGCGCGCGCGCGGGCGACGAGGCCGCCGACGTGACACTGAGCGCGGATGCCGACACGTTCAAATCCATTCTGGACGGGGACACGAACCCCACAAGCGCCTTCATGACCGGCAAGCTCAGCGTGGACGGCGATATGGGTATGGCCATGCAACTCGCCTCTGCGCTGGCCTGATGAGCCTTAGCCCCGCCCCTTTTCTCAGCGACATCGCTTTTGGAGAGAAAGGCGGGGCTGCGCATTGGGCGCAGACGTCTGACGATCTGCGTGTCCGGATCGGCCAATGGTCGAAATCGGAGGCAAAAGGCACAGTACTGATCTTTCCCGGACGCACCGAATTCATTGAAAAGTACGATGGTTGTGCGGCCGCACTGGCTCGGCGTGGTTTTGCCAGCATGGCCATCGACTGGAGGGGCCAGGGTCTGGCAGACCGACTGCTCGACAATCCGTTGATGGGCCATGTCGAGCATTTCAGCGACTACCAGAAAGACGTAAATGCCTTGGTCCGGGCGGCGCGGACGCTGGAGATGCCGCGTCCATTTTTCCTGCTGGCCCACTCCATGGGCGGGGCCATCGGCCTGCGCGCCGCGATGGAGGGATTGTCGGTGCAGGCCACGGCCTTCACTGGCCCGATGTGGGGCATTCGCATTGCGCCGCATTTGCGACCGGTGGCTTGGACGCTCAGCCATGTGATGCCGCGCGTCGGACAGGGCCACCGCCTGCCCCCAGGTACTACGATCGAACACCATGTTCTGACCGACGGGTTCCAGGACAACCTGCTCACGCGTGACCCGGAGCAGTTCGAAATGATGCGAAAGCAACTCGAAGCGCACCCCGAACTGGCTCTGGGCGGGCCCAGCTTCGTCTGGCTGCGCGAGGCCTTGCTAGAAACGCGGCATCTGTCCAGCCGCCCGTCGCCCAACTTGCCCTGTGTCACCTTTCTGGGCACCAACGAACGCATTGTCGATATCAGCGCCGTACACCGCCGTATGGATGCGTGGAAACGCGGCACACTCGAACTGGTGCCGGACGGCGAGCATGAGGTGCTGATGGAAAGCGCGGCAGTGGCTGATCCGCTCTTTGATCGCATGGCTGAGCTTTTTCTCAGCGGCGGCCACGGCTAGGGTCTGGGCAAAAGCTGCCAGCCGTCTAGATTGGCTGACATGAGTTCTTACCCCGCCCTCACATTTACAGACCATGGCATCTACTGCGCGGCCGGTGATTTCTATATCGATCCCTGGCGTCCGGTGGAGCGTGCCCTGATCACCCATGGTCACGCGGATCACGCCCGCAGTGGCCACCAAAGCTACCTTGCGACCAACGCAGCCTTGCCTGTGATGCGGCACCGTCTGGGGGAGATCACCGCGCAGGGCGTGCCCTATGGCGACGTGGTTACCATTGGCGATGCGCAGGTTTCTTTCCACCCCGCGGGACATGTGCCCGGCTCTGCGCAAATCCGGGTAGAGGTGGCCGGGGAAATCTGGGTGGCCTCGGGGGATTACAAGACCGAAGACGATGGGCTGTCAGAGCCGTTCGAGCCGCAGCGCTGCCACCACTTCATCACGGAATCGACGTTCGGGTTACCGGTCTTTCGCTGGCAACCTCAGGCGCAGATCGCGCGCGAGATCAACGACTGGTGGGCGGCCTGCGCAGCGGCGGGCAAGACCGCGTTTCTGGGAGCCTACGCCCTGGGCAAGGCACAGCGATTGTTGACGATGCTGAATGCGGATATCGGCCCGATCCTGACCCATGGCGCCGTGGAAGCCACAAACAAGGTACTGCGGGCGCAGGGGATTGACCTGCCGGAAACTGTACACGCGACGGCTGAGATCGACCCCAAGGCCTATCCGGGGGCCCTGGTACTGGCGCCGCCCTCGGCACTGGGCAGCGCCTGGGCCCGGAAATTCGGCGCGCAGGAAAACGCTTTTGCCAGCGGCTGGATGCAGTTGCGCGGGGTCCGGCGCAGGCGTGCAGGCGACCGGGGTTTTGTAATTTCCGACCATGCCGACTGGCAGGGCCTGCTCGACACGATCAGGGAAACCGGCGCGGAAAACATATATGTGACGCATGGCTATACGGATATCTTCACGCGATATCTGGTGGAAAACGGCTGGAACGCTCAGGTGGTGCCCACCGAGTTCGAAGGGGAGACGCTGGACACGGAGGGTAAGGAATGAAGCACTTCGCCGCCCTCTTCAACGCCATCGATCATAGCACCAAAACCACCGTGAAAGTTTCTGCTCTGGCGGATTACTTTGCCGAGGCGCCCGATATGGACCGGATGTGGACCATGGCGCTGTTCTCCGGGCGCAGACCGAAACGCGCGGTGACCACCACCAAGCTGCGCGAATGGGCGGCGGAAGAGGCGCGCATTCCGCTCTGGCTCTTTGAGGAAAGCTACCCGATTGTCGGCGATCTGGCCGAAACCATCGCCCTGGTGCTGCCCCCGAATGAAACGTCTTCGGATGAAAGCCTGTCGCATTGGATCAACGCCTTGCGCGCGCTGGCCAGTGTCGAGGAAGAGGACCGGAAGGCCGCGGTTCTTCAGGCCTGGGCGCAGCTTGGCGGGACGGAACGCTTTGTCTTCAACAAGCTGATCACCGGCGGGTTTCGCATGGGGGTCAGCCAGAAACTGATGACCCGTGCGCTGTCCCGCGCCACCGACAAATCGGAGGCGGAACTGGCGCACCGCCTGATGGGCAACTGGCACCCCGACGACACCACATGGGAGGCGCTGATTGAGGCCGAAGATGCCTCTGCCGATGCGTCGCGCCCCTACCCTTTCTATCTTGCCTATGCGCTGGAAGACGGCCCCGACGCCCTTGGCGCTCCCGAAGACTGGCGCGCAGAGTGGAAATGGGACGGCATTCGCGGCCAGCTGATCCTGCGGGACGGGCAGCATTTTGTCTGGTCGCGGGGCGAGGAGTTGATGACCGACCGGTTTCCGGAACTGGCGCGTGCGGTGGATTTCCTGCCCTCAGGCACGGTGCTCGACGGGGAACTGCTGGTCTGGCATCCACAGACCGAAAGCCCTGCGAGCTTTAACGCGCTTCAGCGCAGGATTGGGCGCAAGACGGTGCCGAAAAAGCTGCTGGCCGAAGCGCCCGTCGTTCTGCACGCCTATGACCTGCTCGAATGGGAAGGGGCCGACATGCGCGAGACCCCCTTTGCCGAGCGCCGCGCCGTGCTGGAACGTGCCTGCGCCGATCTGCCCGCCGAAGCGCCGGTGCGGCTCTCTCCCCAGCTTGATTTCGACAGTTGGGAGGACCTCGCGGAGGTCCGATCCGTCGCACGTGACGAAAACGCCGAAGGGCTTATGCTCAAACGTGCCGACAGCCCCTATCTGGTCGGGCGCAAGAAGGGCGACTGGTGGAAGTGGAAGCTCGACCCGCTGACCATCGACGCGGTGATGATCTATGCCCAGGCGGGCCACGGGCGGCGCGCCAATCTCTTCACCGATTTCACTTTCGCCGTCTGGAACGGCAATGATCTGGTGCCCTTCACCAAGGCCTATTCCGGGCTCACAGACGCGGAGTTTCGCGAGATCACCAAATGGGTGCGCAAGAACACGCTGCAGCGCTTTGGCCCGGTGCGGCAGGTGACGCCACACCATGTGTTCGAGATCGCCTTTGAAGGCATTCAGGCCAGCCCGCGCCACAAATCTGGCGTTGCCCTGCGGTTTCCGCGTATGTCGCGCTGGCGGCAGGACAAACCGCTGCAGGAAGCCAACACGCTGGACGATTTGAACGACATGCTGAGGATTTATGGATAAGCCGGACGCCCTTCTGCCACCGCCCCCACACGCCCCCCGAAAACGCGCGCCCGACGGGGCCTGCGACGCGCATGTGCATCTGGTCGCCGGGCGAGAAGAGTACCCCCTGTGGGATGGGCGCGTCGAAAACCCCGCGCCGGGCCCTGATCTGGACGGCTGGCTTGAGATGTTCCGCACCCAACTGGAAACATTAGGCTTTTCGCGCGGGGTGATTGTGCATTCCATCCTCTACGGCACGGACAACAGCGTCACCGTCGAAGCCGTGAAACGCATGGGTCCGGGTTTCAAGGGCGTCGGGCTGCTTGCCGATGGTGCCTCAGACCAGCAGATGGATGCTTTTGTGGCGTGGAACATGGCCGCCGTGCGGCTCAACTATGTGCACGGCGGTGTCCTGAGCTGGGGTGGTGCCAAAACAATGGCCCCGGCCTTGGCGGAACGCGGCCTGCACATCCAGATGCTCTGCCACGCGGATCAGCATATGGCGGAGATTGCCGACGATGTGCGCGCCCTGAAGACCGATGTCGTCTTTGATCATATCGGCTGGCCCAAGGATGCGCCTACGCCAGACTCCGTTGGTTTTCAGGCGCTCTGCCGCCTGCTGGCCGACGGGAAGGCCTGGGTGAAGCTTTCGGCGCTTTATCGCATGTGCCCGGCCCCTTATGTGCAGGCGGACCCGTTGGTTGCAGCATTAATCGCCGCCAACCCGGAACGTTGCCTCTGGGGGTCGGACTGGCCGCATCTGATGCTGGCGGATGCGCAGATGCCGCAGGCCGCGGACCTTCTGAACGCATTCGACCGCGTTGTGCCCGATGAACAGACCCGGCAGCGCGTCCTCGTGGACAACCCGGCGCGTCTTTTTGGGTTCGACACTGCATGAAGGCAGCGGCCCTGCTTGTCCCGCCGCCCTGCCCGAAATAGGTATAGCGAAACACTGATGAGGTCCTTGATGTTTCAACTCCCCTTTCCCCTGCGTGACGCGAATGCTGCCGGTTCCGGTGCCCCTTTGGGCGATTTGCCCGAGTGGAATCTCGATGACCTCTACACCGGGGAAGACGCAACCGAACTTAAGCGTGATCTGGACTGGCTGGAACAGGCCTGCGCGAGCTTTGCATCCGACTACGAAGGCAAGCTTGGTGAACTGGATGCCCCGGGATTTCTGGACTGCGTGCTGCGGAACGAAAAGATCAACCAGATCGCCGGGCGCATCATGTCCTTTGCCGGTCTGCGCTATTACCAGCTGACCACCGATGCGGGCCGGGCCAAGTTCATGTCCGACCTGCAGGAGAAGATCACCAACTTCACCACGCCGCTGGTGTTTTTCACGCTGGAGATCAACCGCCTGCCGGATGATCACTTGGAGGGTCTTTATGCCCAGAACGCCGATCTGGCGCGCTACAAACCGGTCTTTGACCGCATCCGGGCGATGAAGCCTTATCAACTTAGCGACGAGTTGGAAAAGTTCCTGCACGATCTTGGCGTGGTCGGCGATGCCTGGGAGCGGCTTTTTGATGAGACCATCGCGGGTCTGGAATTCGAGGTAGAGGGCGAGACGCTCAACATCGAAGGCACGCTGAACCTGCTGACCGATCCGGAACGGGGCAAGCGGGAGGCGGCGGCGCAGGTGCTTGCCGAGGTATTTTCCGACAACATCAAGACCTTCGCGCGGGTGCACAACACCCAAGCCAAGGAAAAGGAAATCATAGATCGCTGGCGCGGGATGGAAACAGCACAGCTGGGCCGTCATCTCAGCAATCAGGTGGAGCCCGAAGTGGTCGAAGCGCTGCGCAACGCCGTGGTCGACGCCTACCCCAAGCTCAGCCACCGGTATTACGAACTCAAGCGCAAGTGGCTGGGCCTCGACAAGATGCAGGTCTGGGACCGCAATGCACCGCTGCCGATGGAAGACACGCGCATCGTGAACTGGGACGAGGCCGAGCAAACGGTGATGACCGCCTACACCGCCTTTGATCCCCGCATGGGCGAGATCGCGGAGCCGTTTTTCCGCAAAGGCTGGATCGACGCGGGCGTGAAACCGGGCAAGGCACCGGGGGCCTTTGCGCATCCGACGGTGACCAACGTGCACCCGTATGTGATGCTGAACTATCTGGGAAAACCGCGTGATGTCATGACTTTGGCGCATGAGCTGGGCCACGGCGTGCATCAGGTGCTGGCGGCAGAACAGGGCGAAATGCTATCCTCCACCCCGCTGACACTGGCCGAAACCGCCAGTGTCTTTGGCGAAATGCTCACCTTCCGCAAAATGCTCGACGGGGCCGAAACGCAAGCCCAACGCAAGGTGCTGCTGGCGGGCAAGGTTGAGGACATGATCAACACGGTGGTGCGGCAGATCGCGTTCTACGATTTCGAATGCAAACTGCATGCCGCGCGGCGTGGCGGTGAGCTGACCCCCGATGACATCAACGCGCTCTGGATGTCGGTGCAGGCGGAAAGCCTTGGGCCTGCCTTCGAGTTCATGGAGGGGTATGAGACCTTCTGGGCCTACATCCCTCACTTTGTGCATTCGCCCTTCTACGTCTACGCCTATGCCTTTGGTGACGGGCTGGTGAATGCGCTTTATGCCGTTTACGCAGAAGGCGACGAAGGATTCGAAGACAAATATTTCGACATGCTGAAGGCAGGCGGATCAAAGCATCACAAGGAGCTTCTGGCCCCCTTTGGGCTCGATGCGTCGGACCCGGCCTTCTGGGACAAGGGGCTCAGCATGATCTCGGGCTTCATCGACGAATTGGAGGCGATGGAGGACTGATCTCAGCCCTCCGGCCTGCCACCCGCCTCAAAAACCATATCCATCATGGCCTGCGTGCCCTTGCTGAATTCCAGCGGGCACGCATAGGGCACGCCCTCGTGGACCGATGCGCCGAAGGCTTCCACCTGCAGGACGTAGTGGTTTACACCGGGGAACCTCTCGATCACGCGGCTGTGGATTTTGGATTCCAGACATAATTCCGCCTGATCGAAAACGCCTGCGTTAAACGGGCAAGTCACGCGCAAAACACCCTGATCGCCGTGGAACACGATCTCCTGCCGGTTGAATAGGCGCATGGAAATCACGGCGGCGTAGGTGAAATCCGGAAATTTCGCGGCCATCTGCACGAAGGTATCGACCCCGTTTTCGTAATCGATATGCGCAAAGGGCACCGAAAGCGGTTCCTGCCCCGTCGCATAGCGCACTGACCCGAAGGTATAGACGCCAATGTCCGGCAACCCGCCGCCCCCCGCCGCAGCCTGATTGCGGATATTGCCCTGATCCGCATTGAAATAGGAGAATACCGCGTCCACGTGGCGCAATTGCCCGATTGACCCTTCCGCGATCAACGCTTTGGCCCGCACGAATTGCGGATGATGCACGATCATGAAGGCTTCGGCGGCCAGCAGTCCGGAGGCATCACGCGCCGCGATCAGCTGATCGAATTGGTCCGCCTGCAGAGTCATCGGCTTTTCACAGAGCACATGTTTCCCGGCCGCCAGCGCTTTCAGGCTCCAGTCGACGTGCAAGTGGTTGGGCAACGGGATGTAAACGGCATCGACCTGATCATCGGCCAATAGCGCATCATAGCTATCGTGCACCCTTAAACCGGGTGCAAAAGCCTCGAAGGGCGCCGCCTTGTTTGCCGTCGACGTGGCCAGGGCAGTCAGTTCTGCCCCCCGCGCCGCATGGATGGCGGGACCCATGAAGTTTGCCGCAAAATTAGACGCGCCTAGAATGCCCCAACGCAATGTTGTCATGCCCATATCTCCCTGTTTCAACGCAGGTTAGCGCAACCAGAAGCAGGTGCGATAGGCATGATTTAACAATAGTAAACCCCCGCAACCGTCAGACTACGGGGGTCTCGAAAGAATGCTATGATGTCGGATCAGGCGCTGGCCATCATTCCCTTTTCCTTAGCAAGGTCGCGCATTTTCTTCTGAAGCTTTTCGAATGCGCGCACTTCGATCTGCCGAATCCGTTCGCGGCTGACGTCATACTCAGCGCTGAGATCTTCAAGCGTGACCGTCTTGTCGGACAGGCGACGTTGCGTGAGAATATCCTTCTCGCGATCATTGAGCACGCTCATCGCCTCGCCCAACAGTTCGCGCCGCGCTTCGAGCTCGTTACGCGCCTCGTAATCGCCGGCCTGGTCGGCATCTTCATCTTCGAGCCAATCCTGCCACTGCATCGCACCTTCGGTTTCGGACCCGACGGTGGCATTCAAGGATGCGTCACCGCCCGACATGCGCCGGTTCATGGAGACCACTTCGGCCTCTGTCACACCAAGATCGGTTGCGATGCGGGTCACGTTTTCAGGACGCAGATCGCCCTCTTCCAGCGCGCCAATGCGGTTTTTTGCCTTGCGCAGGTTAAAGAAGAGCTTTTTCTGGCCAGACGTCGTCCCAAGCTTCACCAGGCTCCAGCTGCGCAGGATATATTCCTGGATAGAGGCACGAATCCACCACATGGCATAGGTCGCCAGGCGGAACCCTTTTTCGGGGTCGAACCGCTTGACCGCCTGCATCAGGCCCACGTTGGCTTCCGAAATCACCTCGGCCTGTGGCAGACCATAGCCGCGATAGCCCATGGCGATCTTGGCCGCCAGACGCAGGTGCGATGTCACCATCTTATGCGCCGCAGCCGTGTCTTCCTTTTCAACCCATGCTTTTGCAAGCATGTATTCCTCTTCGGGCTCCAACAGCGGAAATTTACGGATTTCCTGCATGTAGCGGTTCAATCCGCCTTCTGGCGTTGGCGCCGGTAGATTTGCATAATTTGCCATAGGAGCCTCCCAATGTTTACGGGCTTAACATAGTAAATAGGGTCTGAACTGATCAGTTCAAGTTGTCTGACCCGAAAAATGTTAACGGAAACGATACAACTGTCGGATTAACGAAAGACTGACATAAAGCGCCAGCGTTAACACTTCACGTGTCAGTGCGCTCACGCAGGCTTGCTGTTTGTGTCAGACGCGCGCGCCGTTTCAAGCAGACCGCTCATATCCTGCGGTAAAGGCGCTTCGAACCGCACATTTTCACCGGAAACAGGGTGAACAAAACCTAAAACAGCCGCGTGCAGCGCCTGTCGCGAGAAATTCTTGATGGCCTGCGCAGCGGGTTCGCTCACCGCCTTCGCAGCAAGTTTACGCTTTCCACCATAGGTGGGATCGCCCACCAAACCGTGCCCGGCATGGGCCAGATGCACCCGGATCTGATGCGTGCGCCCGGTTTCCAGCCAGCACTCCATCAGCGCCAGAACCGGCGGGCGGCCAAACCGTTCAATCGTGCGCGCGCGCGTCACGGCGTGACGACCGCCGTGAAACAGCACCGCCTGACGCTGCCGGTCCGTGCGGTGGCGGGCCAGTTGCGTCGTGAGCTTCAGAATGTTTCCCGGCTCGAAACTGGCGCCTTTGACGCCACGCAACCGCGGATCGTTTGCATCCGGCACACCGTAGACAAGCGCCTGATAATAGCGCTCAACCGAATGCGCCTCGAACTGCGCCGCGAGCCCATGATGGGCTACATCCGACTTTGCCACGACCAGAAGGCCCGACGTATCCTTGTCGATCCGGTGCACAATGCCCGGACGTTTCAGCCCACCCACCCCGGACAGGTCGGCCCCGCAATGTGCCAGCAGAGCATTGACCAAAGTGCCCGACGGCGTGCCGGGTGCAGGGTGTACGACCATGCCCGCCGGTTTATTCACGACGATCAGATCATCATCCTCGAAAATCACGTCCAGCGGGATGTCTTCGGGCAGAATGTGGCTGTCCTGCGCCTCTTCCACGTCAATGATCACCTCTGCGCCCGCGTCGATCCGGGCCTTGGGGTCCTGCGCCACGGTGCCGTCTACCCGGACCGCCCCCTCTGCGATCAGACGCCCGATGCGGGTGCGGGACAGGGCCGCCTCCACTGGCACATCGCGCGCAAGCGCCTTATCAAGGCGCGACGGCGGTGTTTCGTCGATGGAGAAGCGGATTTGGCGGAGCGGCATGGAAAATCCTGAACTGGGACCGGATGAGGAGGGTCAAGAACCCGCCAACCTGAGGTTTCTGCGGCGGTTGGTGACAGTGCTGACCGCGACGATGATTGGCGGTGTTCTACTGATCATCTTCCTGATTGTCATGCGTTTCAACGACCCCGCACCCGACCTGCCGACCGAGATCACGCTGCCCGGTGATGCGCGGGCCATTTCCTTTACCCAAGGCCCCGATTGGTACGCCGTGGTCACGGATAACGACGAGATCCTGATATTCGACCGCGTCACGGGTCAGCTCGAAAAAACGATTTCCGTTCAATAGTTTGACTGCAGTTTCAAGTGGCAGGAGGGAGAGTGGTACCACCTCCCCGGCTTGAACGGGGGACCTCCTGATCCACAATCAGGCGCTCTAACCAACTGAGCTAAGGCGGCACTGGGTTGGATTTAACGGCCCCATTTGCAGATTGCAAGAGGGTTAGAAGCGATAGCTCCAGCTCTGTTCGACCAGATCCTGGCCAAAGGAATGCACCGGTTTGGTGCTCTCCATCTGCCAGCCATGGGCCTTGTAGAGTGCACAGGCCGCCTTGTGGCTTTCATGAGTCCAGAGTTGCATGCCCTGATAACCACGGTCCTTTGCAAAGCCCATGCAAGTTTCCAACAGCCGTTTGCCCAATCCCTTGCCTCGCGCTCGCGGCACCAGCAGGAACAGCCGCAGTTTGGCTGTCTTTTCGGACAGTCGGACACAGAAAATCGAGCCAAGGCGCGCGCCTTCTTCCTCTGCAATCCAACCACGTTCCAATTCAGGATCATGTTCCGCCAGGAAGGCATCCAGGATGTCACCCACCAGAATACCAAAGCTGTCGTCAAATCCTTCGGTCTGCGCATAAAGCCGGCCATGCTGATCCACGAGCCAGTCTCGGTCGTCGGCGGTAAACCGTCTGATGGTCACGCTATCCATGTCGGCACCAAATCCCAAGTCGTCTTGCCTTTCAACCCCGCGCAGGCTAGCGATGCATCCACTTCACTCAGGAGACATCACATGGGCATCGACACCGAACGCGAGATTGAGGCCAATTTGCAGATCGGACCCACCGACAAGGGTATGGTCCGCATCTATGTCGAATCGCAGGGCCTTGAAATTCCAATGGATTTCTCACCCGATGATGCCGATGAAATCGCCGATGAGATCACTGCCGCCGCCAATCGGGCGCGGAACATGCGCGGCGACAAACGCTAACCCCAGTCCAGCCCCATGTCGGGGTCACGCAGGCCTTGCAAACGGCGCGCGGCCGTGGTCGCGAGTTTCTGAACCATGGTTTTCCTGCGGGCCGCCGCCAGTTTGTCTTCCGGGCCCATGCGGATCACTTCCGCGCCGTAGGCATCCGCGATGATCAACCCGGTTTCCAGCGGCAAAAGCTCCGTCGGGAAGCTGTCATCCACCGCCCAGAAAAACCGATCACACCACTCCAGATAGCCCTGCCATTTGTTGTCTGACTGATAGTCGGCCCGACTCGATTTACACTCGATCACCCAGATCTCGCCTTTCGGACCCAACCCCATCAGATCGACCCGCAATCCGCGGGTGGGCACAAGCTCTTCAACGCTCGCGAACCCGTAGCTCGCCAGAAGCCGCGCCGCCCCACGGGCCAGAAGCTGGCCGGGTTGGAAACTCTGCAGATCATCATGCGCCATGCACCAAATATGAACATATCGGGAACATCGCGCAAGGACATTCCTGCGCTCTGTTGGTATTGCCCCTTGTTACCCGGTGGGTGGCGGCCTAAGTGAGACAGGTGACGGGTTCTGCTCTTCGCGTGACTGGTTACGTTCCAGTGGCCTTAAGCAAATCCGAGGGAGCTGGCTCTGTCCTGGCCCTGGCCAAGTTACCTGGCGCCCACCTGTATATACAGGTCCTCGGGAATAAAAAACCAAACGGTTGCAGCGGGCCCGTCACACAGACCCGCAAGATATTCTAGCACTCAGAGGGCAGTCCGGTACCGGATCAGCGACGCTTGTGCAGCGCCCGCTTCTCTTCGACACGGACAGGGATCAGCAATTCCTCGCGCTGCGGCTGCGCGAACGCACTGCGGATCAAACGAAGGATGAAATCGAACATTGCCAGTCTCCTTTGTCTTAGAAGATGGCACTTGATGCCGAAATGTCCAGAGGCAAATGACGCGAAATAGCGCTAACAGGACTCTTTACGCACCGTCTCTGCAACCATCACGGGCACCCCCTGCCGGGGGCCGAAACCACCGCCATCGCCCGGATCGGGTTTGTCCGCCATCGCGGTGATCGCCCAGGCAAATTGCACGCCGGAAAACACGATGCCGTTGAGCACCCAAAAGACGGCAACGGCCATCACGGCCACGTCCGAGCCGGACACAAGATGCCACAGATTGGCGACGTTCAGCCATAAAACAAGGAAAACAAAGGCGCCCGCCGCCGCAAACCCGGTCAACGCGCTTTTCACGTATAATCTGACGACTCGCGGCATGGATTTCTCCTTTGCCCTGATCATAGCGCCGTCACGCGCGAATTCAAAAGGCTTCCGGTTGCGCTTCGCGGGCCATGTGATCCAGCACCGCATTCACGAACTTTGGCTCCTTGCCATCGGGGAAAAAGGCGCGCGCCACGTCGACATATTCGGTGATCACAACTTTGGGAGGCGCGTTCTTGCGCTGGAACTCTGCCCCTGCAGCCCGGAACAGCGCCCGCAGCGTCGGGTCAATCCGCGCGATGGGCCATTTCGCCACCAGCGCCCGGTCGGTCATCTGGTCAATCGGAGCCTGGTGGTTCACCGCGTCTTCAAGAACGGCCTCGAACAGCTCGACATCGCCGTCCTGCATCTCGTCGCCGTCATAGGTCGCGCCGAACCGGTGATCGAGGAATTCCGCCCGCACCGCTTCGACGGTCTGCGCGGAATGCTCCATCTGGAACAGCGCCTGCACGGCATAAAGCCGGGCGGCGGATTTCATTTTCCGGCGCTGGTTGCCGGAGAGGTTGCCATGCAGCGATGTCATGCGGTTTTGGATCCGTCACTTGAACCGGCGATCAGCGTGTCCTGCCCTGCTGGCTTGAACCCGATGCCTTTGGATTGGGTGGCCCATTTACGGGCCATGGCCACCAGATGCAAGGCCGCCGCCGCCGCCCCGCCGCCTTTGTTCTGGCCCTGCACGTCGGCGCGCACCTCGGCCTGCGCCCGGGTCTCCACCGTCAGGATGCCGTTGCCGATGCAAAGCCCCTGCAGGCCCAGCAATTGCAAGGCCCGGCTGCTGTCATTGCAGACGGTTTCATAATGCGTGGTCTCGCCACGGATCACGCAGCCAAGCGCCACGTAACCATCGAAATTGCTGCGCCGGTCGGAGATGCCGATGGCCGTCGGCACTTCGAGCGCGCCGGGCATTTCCACCAGTTCCCAAGTGGCACCTGCCGCTTCGATCTCGGCTTTGGCCCCGGCCACCAGATTATCGGCGATATCCTTGTAGTAGGGCGCCACGACAATCAGGATTTTCACCGGCTTGTCGAACTCCGGGCGCGGCAGGACATAGTGCTCTTCATTCACAGCCATGGATCACTCCTTGGTAATCGGGCGCGTGCCCACGATGGTCAGGTTATAGGCCTCAAGCCCGAGGTATTTTGTCTGTGGGCTGTCGGTCAGCAGGATCAGCTCGCTCAGGCCCAGCGTGGACATGATCTGCGCCCCGACACCGGTGCGTTTGATTGTACGCGGGCCGTCATCATCATCCTCGTCCAGGCGCAACTTGGGGTGCGGCTCCCGGAAAAGCAGCACGGCACCCCGCCCCTCTTCGGCGATGATCTCCATCGCGCGGGGCAGTTCGTCGGCCGGGCTTGGCCCCAGCCCCAGCACATCTTCGAGCGCGTTGAGCGCATGGGTCCGGACCAGCACCGGGGCATCGGCGCTGATATCGCCTTTCGACAAGATAACATGATCTGTACCAGTAATCTCGTCGGAGAAAATACGCATATCCCATTCCCCGCCATAGGCGGAGGTGACGGTGCGCGCGTCGCGCTGGCGCAGTAGATTGTCGTGCTTGTGGCGGTAGGCGATCAGATCGCTGATGGTGCCGATTTTCAGCCCGTGCTCGGCGGCAAACTCCACGAGATCCGGCAGGCGGGCCATGTCACCATCGGGCTTCATGATCTCGCAAATCACCCCCGAAGGGTGCAGCCCCGCGAGCCGGCTGATGTCCACGGCGGCTTCGGTATGTCCGGCGCGCACCAGCACACCGCCCTGCCGCGCCCGCAGCGGAAAGACGTGACCGGGCGTGGCGATATCCGCCTGCCCCATATCCTCATTGATGGCTACGGCCACGGTCAACGCCCGATCTGCCGCCGAAATGCCGGTGCTGACGCCCTCGCGCGCCTCGATGGAGACGGTGAAGGCCGTTTCGTGACGGGAGGAGTTGTTCACCGCCATCATCGGCAGACCCAGCGTCTCGACACGATCTGCCGTGAGCGGCATGCAGATCAGCCCGCGCCCGTGTGTCGCCATAAAGTTGATTGCGTTGGCATCGGCAAATTGCGCCGGGATCACCAGATCACCCTCGTTTTCGCGATCCTCGTGATCGACCAGGATGAACATGCGGCCCTGCCGCGCGTCTTCGATAATCTCTTCGATGGGTGCGATGCTGGCCCGCAGATCTTTCTCGACCGGGCCGGGTGTTTCAAAGCTCATGGCGCGCGTGCCTTTCGTTTCACTTGGCTGGCTCATATCGCAGCGCCCGCACCTTGACCAGACGCGCGCTGCGCTCAGGTGCTGTGCATTTCTCCAAGGCGCGCGACGTAACGGGCTAACGTATCGATCTCGAGATTGACCGCATGTCCGACAGCCACATCGCCCCATGTTGTCGCGACTTTCGTATGGGGGATGAAGTTGATGCCGAAATCGCAGCCTGACACCTCGTTCACCGTCAGCGACGTGCCATTCAACGCAACCGATCCCTTGGGGGCGATGAACCGCGCAAGATCAGGCGGTGCACGCAGAACGACACGGGTACTATCCCCTTCTTCAGCCACTGAAATGACCTCAGCCACCCCATCGACATGCCCTGAGACGATATGACCGCCAAGCTCGTCTCCGACCCGCAAAGCCCGTTCCAGATTGACGCGTTTACCCGCAACCCAAGTGCTCAGATTGGTTTTGCCCACCGTTTCAGCGCTCACCTGCACCTCGTACCAGTCCGGGCCCAGATCCACGACCGTCAGGCAGACACCGTCAGAGGCGATGGAGGCCCCCATGTCAATGCCAGAGGTGTCATAGCCGGTCTGGATACGTACGCGAAGGTCGCCTTCCTGGGTGACTGCGCTGATCTTGCCGATGTCGGTGATGATGCCTGTGAACATGAGACCTCTCTGGGCGGGTGTACTCAGTGAGTTAGCCGCGCAGGCCCGCACTGACAAGACCCCGCGCTTGCCGCATCGACCATAAAATGCCATAAGAACAGCGGGGTGACAGCAAAGAGTGAACTGCAATTGTGACCAAATCCCTGGCTGCAGCCCCCAACGCGCAAAATACCGAGCGCGTGTTTTTATTCCTGCAAGGCCCGCACGGCCCATTCTTTTTTCAGCTTGGACGTCAGTTGCAAAAGGCCGGCGCAATGGTCTGGCGTGTGGGCTTTAACACTGGTGACAGCGTTTTTTGGCCACAAAAACGCAGCTATGTTCCCTTTCGCGCGGCACAGGAGGAGTGGACTGGCTTTATCACCGAGCTGTTGCAAGACAAGGGTGTGACCGACATTGTCCTCTATGGTGATACGCGGTGGATGCATGCACAGGCCGCGATGGTCGCCAAGGCCCGCAACATCCGCGTGCATGTCTTTGAAGAAGGTTATCTGCGCCCCTATTGGGTCAGTTACGAGATTGGCGGCGCCAACGGACATTCCCCCTTGATGGACATGCCGCTCGGTGCGATGCGGGATGCGCAGGCGCGGGGCAGTTTTGACCCACCTGTCCCGCCAAGTCACTGGGGAGACATGCGACAGCATGTGTTCTACGGGGCGCTCTACCACTGGTTTGTGATGTTCTGGAACCAGCGATATGCGCGCTTTCGCCCGCACCGCTCTTTGCATGTAGGACAGGAATTCAGGCTCTACATCAGACGTCTTTTGCTGATGCCTTTCCAGGCGCTTGAGCGACGCTTTGCAACCATTCGTCTCCAAAACGGCAGGTTCCCATACCATCTGACACTTTTGCAGTTGGAACACGATTCCGCCTTTCAGATGCACGCCCCATTTGACACCCAGTCAGATTTCCTGCGCCTTGTGATCTCGCAGTTTGCAGTCGGAGCCCCGGTACATCATCACCTCGTGTTCAAGGCGCATCCGCTGGAAGACGGGCGGGTGCCCCTGCGCCGCGACATAAAGCGCCTGGCGCGCGAACATGGTATTTCCGACCGGGTGCATTACCTGCGCGGTGGCAAACTGGCGGGCATTCTGGACGAGGCCCGCAGCGCGGTGACCGTAAATTCAACCTCAGGTCAGCAAGCGCTCTGGCGAGGCATCCCGCTGAAAGCATTTGGCGACGCTGTGTATGATAAACCAGAATTGGTCTCGAACCAACCTCTTGCAGAATTCTTTGCTGATCCGGCACGTCCAGATCTGGAAGCCTACAGAGAATTCAGAAGCTTTCTGTTGCAGACCAGCCAGTTACCGGGGAGCTTTTACGCAAGTCGAGGACGTGTCCAATTGCTGCGTGGCGTGGTTGATCTGATGCTGTCCGGGCGGGATCCCTACCAGATAAACGACCTCCCGACCGAGGCGCATGAGCAACAGTTGCGGGTGGTGACATGACCCGAACCCGTTCAAATGCTGGATTTTTAAAAAATATGCGATAGGCTGTCCTCAAATACGTCGGAAAAAACCGGCGATTTGAGGCAGAATTCGAATAGGTCGAGGAGACCGAGCAGTGAAAACTTCCGGTATTCGGTGGGCGCGCCCCATCGCTCTTGTGACGGCTTTGGCCGTCTTGGCATCGTGCGGGTTGCCGAACGTCGGCCCCAACAAACGCCAGATTTACCAGGGCTCGGTTCAGAAAGAGGGGGACGCATTTGTCGTCGCGGTGAATGATCGCGTGACCCGCGCGATCGCCATTGTGCCCGCTCTCGGGTTTTCCGAAAGCTTCAAAAACTCTGCGCGCATCGGCTCGGATACGATCCAGCCCGGAGACATTCTGGGGCTGACGATCTGGGAAAACGTTGACGACGGCCTGCTGGCGGCAGAGACAAGCAACGCCACCCTGCTGGAAAGTGTGCAGGTCGATGGCGACGGGTTTATCTTTGTACCCTATGCGGGTCGCATCCGCGCTGCCGGAAACTCGCCGGAGGCCATTCGCCGCATCATCACCGAAAAGCTTGAAGAACAGACGCCCGATCCGCAGGTCGAAGTACGCCGTCAGGCGGGTGATGGCTCAACCGTGTCATTGACCGGGGCCGTTGGCGGTCAGGGCGTTTACGCCATCGAACGTCCGACACGAACCCTCTCCACCATGCTGGCCCGGGCAGGCGGCGTGACAATTGAACCGGAAATTGCGCAGATCACGGTCATCCGCGGTCACGAACGCAGCCGCATCTGGTTCCAGGATCTCTACAATCATCCCGAGTTGGATATCGCTCTGCGCGGCGGCGATCGCATTCTGGTCGAGGAAGATACCCGGTCGTTTACCGCGCTTGGTGCCACGGGGGCACAAGCCCGCGTCCCGTTTCAGTCCCAGAATCTCTCGGCTCTGGAGGCCATAGCGCAGGTGGGCGGGCTGGTATCTTCAACGTCGGATGCCACCGGCGTTTTTGTTTTCCGCAATGAGCCGCCTGAAGTGGCAGCGCAGGTATTGGGGCGTGACGACCTCATCGGTGCGCAGCGCATGATCTACCTGCTGGACCTCACGGAACCCAATGGCATGTTCGTGGCCCGCGATTTCGTAATCCGCGACGGCGACACGCTCTATGTTACCGAAGCACCGCTGGCACAATGGAACAAGGCTGTCTCCGCTGTCTTCGGCTCGCTTGTCGGACCTGCCGCCTCCATCGACCAATTGGCCAACTGACGCCTCTTATGGGCACGACGGGTGACCCAGGCACCGCCGGACAGGAAACTGCCCGGCGGCTTTACGTTTACAACGGCGGTTTCCTGACGCAAAAGCGCATACGTCGCATCCTGCGGCTCAGTGGATACGACGTAAAGATCGGCACCCCCGGAGACGGCGATCTGGTGGGGGTCTGGGGCATGAGCCCGACGGCACATCGGGGCGAGGCCATCGCAGACCGCAAGGGCAGCGGACTGGTTCGGGTCGAGGACGCCTGGCTGCGCTCGCTGTATCCCGGCCGCGTGGGTGAGCCGCCGATGGGGTTGCTGATTGATCATGCGGGCGTGCATTACGATCCTTCAACGGTCTCGGACCTCGAAGATCTGCTGGGCAATCATCCGCTGGACGACACGGCATTGCTGGACACTGCGCGCGGCGCAATCGCACGCCTGCAGGAGGCGCATCTGACAAAGTTCAGCGCGGTCGATCCCGCGCTGCCGCCCCTGCCCCCGGGCTATGTTCTGGTGCTGGATCAAACCCGCGGCGATGCCTCGGTGACCGCCAG
Organism: uncultured Roseobacter sp.; assembly: GCF_947492555.1. Taxonomy (GTDB): domain Bacteria; phylum Pseudomonadota; class Alphaproteobacteria; order Rhodobacterales; family Rhodobacteraceae; genus Roseobacter. Next base: position 314,386 of record NZ_CANLNE010000003.1, on the reverse strand, counting down.
CGGCGCGGATCGGAACCGGTTTCTGGAAATGCTCTTTGTCGCGCAGGAAGAACACCCCGGTGCGCCTATCGTCATCAAGACCCACCCGGAAACCCTAGCCGGGTTTCGCCAGGGCTATTTCGAAGATCAAGACCTCTCTGAACGGGTACGTTTTCTCACCGACCCAGTCAGCCCCTGGATACTGTTTGAAGGGGCCATCGGTGTCTACACCGTCTCGTCACAACTGGGGTTCGAGGCAATCTTTGCAGGCCATCGCCCCCGGCTCTTCGGGCAGCCCTTCTACGCTGGCTGGGGGCTGTCGCAGGACGAATTTCCGGTGCAACGGCGTCAGCGCACCCTGACCCGCGCGCAACTCTTTGCAGCAACCATGATGCTCTACCCGAAATGGTATGATCCTTACGCGGATCGCCTCTGCGATCTGGGCGCTGCAATGGAGGCGATGGCCGCGCAGGCGCGCGCCTGGCGCGAGGACCACAAAGGCTGGGTCGCCTCCGGTATGCGCCTTTGGAAACGCGCGCCGCTGCAACGTTTCTTTGGCCAGCACAAAACGGTGATCTTCGAAGAACGGCCTTCAGAGGCGCGCGCCACGGATCGGCCGTGGATGGTCTGGGCCAGCAAGGCTGCCGTCGGTCACCGCGACGCCCTGCGCGTGGAGGACGGGTTCTTGCGCTCGCGCGGGTTGGGGGCGGAGCTGGTGCCACCGCTCTCGCTTGTTGTTGACGATCTGGGCATCTACTACGACCCCAACGCACCAAGCCGTCTGGAAACGATGATCTCCAGCCGTACGCAGCTGCGACCAGATCAGGAGGCGCGGGCGCACGCTCTGATCCGGCAGCTGGTGCGCAGGCGCGTCACCAAATACAACCTTGGCGGCGCGACGGACCCCTTGCCGGACGGCCCCCGCATTCTCGTCGTGGGGCAGGTCGAAGATGACGCGTCCATCAGGCTCGGCACAACATCCGTTTCCCGCAACCTCGATCTGCTTAAGGCGGTCCGGGCGGCGCACCCGGAAGCGCAGATCATCTACAAGCCCCACCCGGATGTCGAAGCAGGTCTGCGGGCTGGCACCTGTGACGCCTCCGATCTGGCGGATCACATCGCGACCAAGGCGGATGTCCTTGCACTGTTGGATCAAGTGCAGGAGGTCTGGACCATGACCTCGCTGCTGGGGTTCGAGGCCCTGTTGCGTGGCCTGCCTGTCACCACGCTGGGCGTGCCGTTTTACGCAGGCTGGGGGTTGACCACGGACCTTGGGGACATACCGCCACGACGGCGCGCCACACCCTCGCTTGCCGGGCTGGTTCACGCGACGCTGATCGACTATCCGCGCTACGTTGATCCAAAGACCGGCCTGCCCTGCCCGGTCGAAGTGGCCGTTGAAAGGCTGGCGGCGGGCGATCTCCCCCTGCCCGGCCCCACGAACCGACTTCTGTCAAAGCTTCAAGGACTTCTGGCCAGCCGTGCGCATCTCTGGCGGGGGTGAGTTACTTGGATGCGCGCTGCCAGATGTGCATCACGTCTCCTCCGACAGTCTGGTTTTGCTTAAGCACATAGCGCTGCGCCTGCGCCAGATGGCCAAGACCCAAGGCACCTATTGACGGCAGCCCTTCTGCGCCGATGGCGAGGCCCGCCGTAAAACCAGCCAACTCGTCCACCAGATCCGCCTCGATCAGGCTCGCGGCCAGCGCGCTGCCACCCTCGCAAAACACCCGCGTGAGCCCGTGCGATGCCAGCTGACGCAACACGTCCTGCGGGTCCAATTGCCCGCCCTTTGCAGCACAGGACAAAAGCGTGGCACCCAGATCGTTCCACGTCTGCATCAGCGTCGTATCCGCATCATGACCGTGGCAGAGGATCACGGGAACCTCCTTTGCCGTGCGGGCCAGACCACTCATCAACGGCAGGTCGAGACGGCGACTGACCACAACCCGCGCCGGCTGCCAGTCGACGCCCAGACCCCGCACTGTCAGGCTGGGATCGTCTTTGCGGGCTGTACCGCCGCCTACCATGACCGCATCATGGCGCGCCCGCATGGCATGCACGACACGACGGGCGTCTGGCCCCGTGATCCATTGGCTTTCGCCGGTGCCCGTGGCAATGCGCCCGTCAAAACTGCTCGCTAGTTTCAGCGTCACGAAGGGCCGATCCATTTCGAGGCGAGTGAAGAACCCAACATTGGCCGCGCGTGCTTCACGTTCCAGCAGACCGACGTGCACTTCTATGTCCGCCGCGCGCAGCATCGCGCATCCCTGCCCTGCAACCCGCGGATCAACGTCTTCCGCGGCGACGAAAACCCGCGCCACACCAGCATCAATGAGCGCCTGCGCACAGGGCGGCGTCTTGCCGTGATGCGCGCAGGGTTCCAGGGTGACATAGACATCAGACCCCAACGCGGCCGCCCCCGCCTGCGCCAAAGCTTCGGTTTCCGCATGCGGCCTGCCGCCGGGTTTGGTCCAACCCCGACCGATCACGCGCCCGGCCTTGACGATGACACAGCCGACAGCCGGATTTGGCGAGGTCCGCCCCAGCCCGCGCCGCCCCAGCGACAGCGCATGCGCCATGAAGCGGGCGCGCGCGCTCACTCTTCCGGTGGCACGTCCGGCCGCAGTTCGCTGACGAATTTATCGAAATCATCCGCAGCCTGGAAATTCTTGTATACGCTGGCAAAACGCACATAGGCGACGGTGTCGATCCGTGCCAGCGCCTCCATCACGATCTCGCCGATCTGCTTGGAATTGATGTCCGTCTCGCCCATGCTTTCCAGCCGCCGCACGATGCCGGAGATCATCTGGTCGATCCGATCGGGATCAATCGGGCGTTTCTGCATCGAGATGCGGATGGACCGTTCCAGCTTGTCGCGGTCGAAATCCTCGCGCTTGCCGTTGGATTTTATCACCACCAGATCGCGCAGCTGTACCCGTTCGTAGGTCGTGAACCGCCCGCCGCAGGCCGGACAGAACCTACGGCGCCGGATCGATACGTGATCCTCCGCGGGCCGGCTGTCTTTCACCTGAGTGTCAATGTTTCCGCAAAACGGGCAGCGCATGGGCCGTCCCCCTTCATGTTGTCTATCTGCCTCTTTGTGGGATCGCCGCCCCACTTATCCACACTTATAGGCGAGCGCCTAAGTTTTGGGTAGGGGGGATTTGTGCACCAACATGTGGTAGGCGAAATGCACTCTCAGCCGTTGCTCAGAAATGACACCGCAATGCGGCGGGTGTGGGGCCGCGCGCGATGTTCAAAGAGGTAAATCCCCTGCCAGGTGCCCAGCATCATCTGCCCGTCCGTGACCGGGATCGACAAATGCGTGGGCAGCAGCGCGGCCTTGATATGCGCAGGCATGTCGTCCGGACCCTCGTAGGTGTGGGTCAGATAGGACATGGACGGATCAGTGGCCGGCGGCACCAATCTGGCAAAGAAATTGGCAAGGTCCGTCTGCACCTCCGGGTCCGCGTTTTCCTGAATGAGCAGGCTGGCCGAGGTGTGCCGAATGAAGAGCGTGAGTAGCCCGGACCCTGTCAGATGTGGGATCCGATCCGTGAACTCGTAGAGCCCCTGACCGCCGGTGGCGATGGTGATCTCCACCGTTTGGTTGCCAGTCACCTAAAAATCCGCTCGCCCTGCTCATCGATCACCTGTTTTGCCTTGCGGATGCAAGCCGCCAATGCTTCGTCCCGCCCTTGCAACGTGTCGGCGCGTAAGAGCTTGTGGCTGCGCATCTCGCCGTCCACTTCTTTTTCAATGGTCGCAGCAACGCGGTAGGTGTTGCCCTCGGCGATGGGCGTCGGTGTGATGCGGAAGCCTTCGTAGTTCTCACTGGAGGCTTCGACCTCCGAGCCACCTCCACCGCCGAAGAGCTTTTTGAGTAATAACATGGATTCTCCCTCGTTTCCTTTTGCAAAGCCTAGCGCGGCGGGGCGCGCGGGGAAAGCCGGGGAGCGGAGCAGGTCGTCACTCCTACTTGACCAACTCCATGTCGGTGTAGAACATTCCCCAGCGGTTGCCTTTTCCGACCAGGCGGACCATGTCGCCTCGCTGCGGGCTCGGGACAAGAAATTCATTGGGATGTGGAATACCGCCATATGTCCAGTGATGATCCTGAAACATCAATTTGTTCGGACCGCGTGACGGCGTCCTCAGTTCTTTGACGACGAATTTATACTGTATAGGTTCGCTCGTTGTCACCAGCGATACCATTGGCAGCCAGGTAAAAGCTATGGAAGCATAGCACCACCACAACATCAGCGGCGCGAACAGAAGCATTGCGAGCCCCTTTAATGGCTTATCTGAAAAAGTCAGCAAAGCACCTTTCTTGCCCCGGCGCGCCCATTGCGCTTGTGCCATCTCATCCAGGCGTTTGGTGTCCCACCAAACAACCCAGACCTGAGCGTAAGTTACTGCCAACAACACAGGGCCGAAAAGGATACGGGTCGACTTAAACCATTCAGGGCTCGAAATATAGCGAACCACCGGAAAGTGATGAACAAATACGACGGAAGCTAGTCCAACAAGCACTGCTATCGGCAAAGACAGCGCTGACAGTTTGAACCATACGCCCGGGACCTGAAGGCGGGATGTTGCCTCGTTACTGATCCAGGAAGCTCCGCAACTTGCGCGACCGGCTGGGATGCTTGAGCTTACGCAGCGCTTTAGCCTCGATCTGACGAATACGTTCGCGCGTCACGCTGAACTGCTGACCTACCTCTTCAAGCGTATGGTCGGTGTTCATGCCGATGCCGAAACGCATACGCAGTACACGTTCCTCGCGCGGTGTGAGCGAGGCCAGCACCCGGGTTGTGGTTTCCTTGAGGTTCTCCTGAATGGCACTGTCCAGCGGCAGAACGGCATTCTTGTCCTCGATGAAATCGCCCAGCTGGCTGTCTTCCTCGTCGCCAATCGGCGTCTCCAGCGAGATCGGCTCCTTGGCGATCTTCATCACCTTGCGGACCTTCTCCAGCGGCATCTGCAGCTTCTCGGCCAGCTCCTCCGGCGTCGGCTCGCGACCGATCTCGTGCAGCATCTGGCGACCGGTCCGGACCAGCTTGTTGATCGTCTCGATCATGTGCACGGGGATACGGATCGTGCGCGCCTGATCCGCAATCGACCGCGTGATCGCCTGACGGATCCACCAGGTCGCATAGGTGGAGAATTTGTAGCCCCGACGGTATTCGAACTTGTCTACCGCCTTCATCAGGCCGATGTTACCTTCCTGAATAAGATCAAGGAATTGCAACCCGCGGTTCGTGTATTTCTTGGCGATGGAAATCACCAGTCGCAGGTTCGCCTCGACCATTTCTTTCTTGGCTTGGCGCGCTTCTTTCTCACCCTTCTGAACCTGCTGCACAATGCGGCGGAATTCAGAGATATCGAGACCGACGTATTGGCCGACCTGCGCCATATCCGTGCGCAGCTCTTCGACTTTGTCGGTGGAGCGTTCGATGAACATCTGCCAGCCCCGGCCCGATTTCTCGGCCATGCGCTCCATCCAGTTCGGGTCGAGCTCGTAGCCGCGGTATTCATCAATGAATTCCCGGCGGTTGATCCGTGCCTGATCTGCCAGCTTCACCATAGAGCTGTCGATCTGCATGATCCGGCGGTTGATACCGTAAAGCTGGTCGATCAGGGCTTCGATACGGTTGTTGTGCAGATGCAGCTCATTCACCAGCAGCACGATTTCCGAGCGCAGTTTCTGGTAGAGGTCTTCGTCCGATTGCGAAAAGGTGCCATCCTCGTTCAGCGTCGCGGAAATCCGGCTGTCCTGCATCTCGCTGAGCTTGACGTAATCGTCGGCAATGATATCGAGCGCTTCGAGCACCTGTGGCTTCAGCGCGGCCTCCATCGCCGCCAGCGACATGTTGGCCTGATCGTCATCATCGTCATCATCGTCCTGGGCAATCGGGTTACCATCGGCGTCCAGTTCCGGGCTGGCCTCTTCCTTTTTCTCTGCCGTGCCATCGGCGGCAACCACAGGCTCGTCAACGGCGCCATCTTCGTCCATCTGGTTACCGAAGGTCGCCTCAAGGTCGATCACATCGCGCAGCAGAATTTCTTCGGACAGCAATTCGTCGCGCCAGATCGTGATCGCCTGGAACGTCAGCGGGCTTTCGCACAGCCCGGCAATCATGGTGTTGCGCCCCGCCTCGATGCGTTTGGCGATCGCAATCTCGCCCTCACGGCTCAGCAGTTCGACCGAGCCCATTTCGCGCAGGTACATGCGCACCGGGTCATCGGTGCGGTCCAGCTTTTCGGAGGTGCCGGAGCCCAGCGTGACCTCACGCGTGCCTTCGGTGGTCGTCAGCTCTGTCGACCCCTTGGCTTCTTCTTCCTCGGCGTCTTCGTCCTCGATGATGTTGATGCCCATCTCGGACAGCATCGACATCACATCTTCGATTTGTTCGGAACTCACCTGATCCGGCGGCAACACCGTGTTCAGCTGATCGTAGGTGATGTAGCCCTTTTCGCGCGCCTCGCCGATCATCTTCTTGACGGCGGCCTGGCTCATATCAAGCGAATGGCCTGCGTCCTGATCGTCTGGTTTCGCATCGGTGTTGCTGTCTTTGGCGGCCATGCACTGCTCCTCAAGGGTCTCATCGATTCGCTCGCCCGAATCACTAGGGAATCATCTAGTGGTTTTGGGTGATTCGGCCACCCGTTTACCTTCTTTTTCTGCCGGTTTCCCGTTCAAATATGGTTAACCACCCGGTTTCTGGTGCTTAATGGCATCAAGTAATGCGTCCAGCGCACCCCGTTCCTCCCGACTGATTCGCGCACCATTGTCGCCCAGATCGTATTCTGCCGTGTCCTCCTGCCCGCTTCTGCGGGCCCGGTCCGCGGCCTGCGCGGCTTCGGACAACCGCCAGGTCAGACCCTCGTCCGCCACGCCGTTGAGGTCTTCAACTGCTTCGGCAATTTCTGCGTCGAGGCCCCGTGCGCTGTGCAATTTGGCCAGCTCTTCGGCCACCGTCATGCGCGCCTTTTCCACATCCCCAGGGGACCGGATACACGGCACAATGGCGACATGGCGTTGGGCCAGCAGGTTTTCAAGGGTCTCGGCGCCAAGAGCATCGGATATACGGGTGCGTAGGGTATCGGCATCCAGGTCCATATCTCGCAGCAACAGTTGCCGCAGGTCGGCGTGGAGCGGATCGGTGCAGCGCATCTGCTCGATGCCGGACTCGAAAGGCTCGATCACCTCCGGGCAGGTCACCAATGCCGCGAGAATAACCGCTTCGCGCAGATGTTCAGCGGTGCGGCTGTCGTCCGAAGCGGCAAGCACAGAGGCCTTGGTCGAAGCCAAAGCACTTGCCGGTGCGCCTTTCCAGCGCCCCTGCCCCTTGCCCGACTTACCCCCACCTGACGGGCGCGCGGGCCGAAACAGCTGCCACCGCAAGTCCTTGATTTCCTGACCATAGTGGCTGCGGATCGACGGGTCCTTGATGGTCATGATCCGGTCGCGCAGGGCCTTGTCGAGCGCGGCCTTGCGCTCCGGACTGTCAAAGACCTTGCCGTCGGTCTCGCGCTGCCAGAGCAACCGTACCATCGGCAGCGCCTCATCCAGCAGTTTTTGCAAGGCAGGCGCACCCTGCTCGCGCAGCAGATCGTCGGGGTCCTTACCCGGCGGCATGATCGCGAACCGCAAGGACCGCCCCGCCTCCAGCAGCGGCAGCGCCAGATCGATCAGCCGCATCGCCGCGCGCAGACCCGCCGTATCGCCATCCAGCGCAATGATCGGTTCGGGCGCGATCCGCCAGAGCATCTGCAACTGGTTGTCCGTGATCGCGGTGCCGAGCGGGGCCACGGCGGCTTCAAAACCGGCTGAGGCCAGGGCGATGACATCCATATACCCCTCGGCCACGATCAGCGGCTGACCCTTCCCGGCGGCTGTCCGCGCGGGGCCCTGATTGTACAGGCTGCGCCCCTTGTCAAAGAGCTCGGTTTCCGGGGAGTTCAGGTATTTAGCGTTGTCATTGGGGTCCATCGCGCGGCCGCCAAAGGCAATCGCACGTCCCCGCGCATCGCGAATGGGGTAGATGATGCGGCACCGGAAGGTGTCATAGGGCTTGCCCCCCTTGGACGAGGGTTTGGCCAGCCCTGCATCCAGGATCAGCTGATCTTCGACATTCTTTGCCTTGAGATGATCCCAGAGGCCCTGCCACTGATCCGGCGCAAAGCCGATCTCCCACCGCTCCAGCGTCTCTGCCCCCAGCCCGCGCCGCTCCAGATAGGCGCGCGCCTCTGCCGCGGCCCCGGTATTCAGTTGCAGGCGGAAGAACTTGACCGCCTGCTCCATCACCTCTGCCAGTTGGGTGCGTTTATCTGCTTTTTGCTGGGCTTGCGGGTCGCGCGCCGGCATCGGCATGCCCGCCTCGCGCGCCAGAATTTCTACGGCTTCCATGAAACCGACATTCTCCGTCTCGCGCACAAAGGAGATCGCGTCCCCCTTGGCGTGACAGCCAAAGCAATAGTAGAATCCCTTGCGGTCATCGACGTGGAAACTGGCGGATTTTTCCTGATGGAATGGGCATGGCGCCCACATATCACCCTTGGCCTGATTGGATTTGCGCTGATCCCACATGACCTTGCGCCCGACAACTGATGTCAGGCTCAAACGGGTGCGCAATTCATCAAGAAATCCGGGCGGCAGGCTCATGGCGCAAGTATCAGGCCAGGCCCTGGCAGAGTCCAGTGGCCGCCCGCTAAATTACCGCGGGGCGCGCGGCATCACTGCGCGAGGCAGGCGTCTTTCCAGACCTGGGCCAGATCGTTGTCGCGCACGTCCTTGCGCGGCATTTCGTAGATCCAGGGGGTGACCAAAGGGATGGCGTTGTTGAACTTCACAGGCCAAGCCGGGTCACTGGCCAGCACCGTTTCCTTCACTTTGGCTTCCCGGACGCGGTCTAAACGCGCCTGACGCACGGCCGCCACAACATCCGCCTGATAGCCGCAGCTGACTTCCTTTTCATCCTGTGCAACCGCAGGTAGGGCGGTCAGGGTAAGGGTTCCCGCCAGTACAAAACGCAACATTTAAACTCTCCGCATCCATTTCGATGGGCGCATCTTACCCGCGCGCTGCGACAGCTTCCATAGCCTGTTTCAGATCGTGCACCAATGTGCCGGCCATGGCGCGGAACACGAGGATCAGGAAGCTGTCTGCCCCGGTCCGCGTGACCGATCCGTTCATATGCATGATCAGCGTCCGGGCCGTATGACCCCGCTTGAAATGCGCCGCCCGCAGGTCAATCGGCACCAGCCGCGCCAGCACCTCCTCGGCCCCTTCCCCGGTAACCGTGACACTGGCCCAGGCGTCGCTTTGATCCGTCAGCGCCGCCGTCCCTGCCAGCGTCGGATCAGGGGGCGGCCCCGCCAACAGGACCATATCGCGCCCGAACCAGAGAGCGCGGGCGCCCTCCTTGCCGGTTGCCCGGTTGGCCGCCGGATAGCTCATGTCATGCGCGGCTGTAAACGCATCGGACGCCGTTACGGTCATCCCCCGGTAAGGGGCGATAGAGGTCAGGTGCCCAAGATCAATCTCGGTCACTGAAACCGCGCCAATCGTGATCGGCAGCAACCCCGCACAGGGGCTTTTCGCAAGCAGGTCAACCACGGGTCCGCCCTCCTTCCGGATCGACAAAGACCGGGGCGCAAATCTCTACCTCCGTCTCGATCCCGCGCAGATGATCGACGAGACGCAGGGTCTCGCCCACCCGCTCCGGCCCGCGTTTGACAAAACCAAGCGCCAGGAAGTGGCCCAGCGTGGGTGAGAAACTGACAGAGGTCACATAGCCCTGATCATTCTCGCGTTTTGCCTCTGCACCCCGGTCAAAAAGATGCGCCCCGGCGGTGAGTTCCTTGACAGCGCCCACGGGTTTCAAACCCACCAACTGCTCCCGGTCAGGGTCCAGAAGCCCTTCGCGAGCCGCCATCGCCTGACCGATGCAATCCTTCTTGGCGCTGATCATCCGGGCAAACCCGATGTCGAAGGCGGTTGCGCGCCCGTGGATTTCGGAATGCGTGATGTGACCCTTTTCAATCCGCAATACGTTCAACGCCTCCATGCCGTAAGCGCCGCCACCAAGCGCCTCGGCACGTTCCAGCAGGAGCTTGAACAAGCTCTCGCCGTAGCGCGCAGGCACGGCCACCTCATAGGCGTGTTCGCCCGAGAAGGAGATGCGGAAAAGCCGCCCGTCAACACCTGCAACTTTCGCCGTGCCGCAGGCCATGAAGGGCCAGCTGTCGTTGTCGATCCGGTCGTCCAGCAGATCGTTCAGCAGGTCCCGCGATTTCGGTCCGGCAACGGCAAACTGTGCCCATTGTTCGGTCACGGAAGTGAACCGCGCATCGAGATCGGGCCGCAACGCCTGATGCACGAACTCCAGATGTCGCATCACGCTGCCCGCTGCCGCCGTGGTCGTGGTCATCACGTAATGCTGCTCGCCCAGCCGCGCCGTGGTGCCGTCGTCCATCACATAGCCGTCTTCGCGCAGCATCAGGCCATAGCGCACGCGCCCGACCTTCAGCGTCGAGAAGGTGTTGGTGTAGACGAAATCCAGAAGCGCGGCAGCACCCGGCCCCTGAATGTCGATCTTGCCAAGCGTCGAGACGTCACAAATGCCAACCGCACTACGTACATATCCGACTTCGCGGTCACAGGACTGCCGCCAATGGCTTTCGTCTGGCTTCGGGAAATAGCTGGGGCGATACCAAAGCCCCGCCTCGATCATCGGCGCACCCATGGCAACGCTTACGTGGTGAGAGGTTGTCAGACGCCGGGGCGCAAAGCCTTCGCCCTGCGCGCCCGCCCCAAAGGCCGCAAGCGATACCGGGACAAAAGGCGGGCGGAAGGTCGTCGTTCCCGTTTCAGGGATCCCCCGCCCGGTGGCATCGGCGAGCAAAGCCAGGGCCGCCACGTTGGAGTTCTTGCCCTGGTCGGTGGCCATCCCTTGCGTGGTATAGCGCTTCATGTGCTCGACGGAACGGAAGTTTTCGGTCGCCGCCTGCTTGACGTCCTTCACCGTCACGTCGTTCTGGAAATCAAGCCAGGCTCGCCCCTTTCCCGGCACCGCCCAGAGCGGCGAGAGACGATAAGCGGCATCCTCCGCATCAGGAACAGAGCCGCGCGGTGCTTTCAGGCCAAGATCCTTAAGCGCGTTTTTTGCAGCCTGTGCACCCGCAGCCAGACAGGCGGCGGTGCTGAAATCGCCATTGCAGGCACCTGCGGCCTCCAGCCCCGGAACGCTACCCGGCGTGGGAACAAAACTGGCGATATCTTCGCGCCATGTGGGCCGCCCGTTCATATGGCAGGTCACGTGCACCGTGGGGTTCCAGCCGCCCGACATCGCCAGACAATCCACCTCAAGCTCTTCGGTGATACTGTCGGATTTCACGGCAATGCGCTTGAGGCCGAGACGCCCGGTGCTGCCGGTAACCAGGCCACCTGCGTAGGTCGGAAACGCGTGCCCCTTCAGTTCGGCATCCGGGCGGCTGTCGATCAGGGCGGCGACCTCTACGCCGGCCTCAATTAGATCCGCGGCCGTCCGGTGCGCATCGTCATTGTTGACAAAAACCGCAACCCGCTGCCCTGGGCTCACCCCCCACCGGTTCAGGTAGGCCCGCACCGCCCCCGCCGTCATGATGCCGGGGCGGTCATTGTTTTCAAAGGCAATGGGCCGTTCTAAGGCGCCCGCCGCGAGGATCGCGCGTTTGGCGACGATACGCCAAAACGTTTCCAGCGCGGCCCCCTCCGCCGGGCCGCGAAGGTGGCTGCTCACCCGCTCCAGAGCCGCATAGGTGCCGTGATCATAGGCCCCGACAAGCGTGGTCCGGGTCATCAGCCGGACGTTCTCCATGCTGCGCAACTCGGCCACGGCCTCTGTGGCCCAGTCGCTGCCCGGCATGCCGTCCACAATATACGTCTCGGCGTTGAGCCTGCCGCCCATGCGGCTGTCCTCATCGACCAGCAGCACGTCAGCACCGGCCCGGCCCGCCGTCAGTGCGGCCATCAACCCGGTAGGTCCGGCGCCGATCACCAGCAGATCGCAGAAAGCATAGGCTTTCTCGTAAGTATCCGGATTGTGTTCCCCGCTCAGCCCGCCCAGACCGGCGGCGCGGCGAATGACCGGCTCGTAAAGCCTTTCCCAAAACGCGCGCGGCCACATGAAGGTCTTGTAATAGAACCCCGCCCCCAGAAACGGCCAGGCCAGATCATTGACCGCCATCACATCCGTTTTGAGCGAGGGCCAGGCATTCTGCGAGCGGGCGCGCAGCCCGTCATAGACCTCCTGCGTCGTCGCCCGCACGTTGGGCTCTTGTGACGCGCCCTGCCCTATGGTCACCAGCGCATTGGGCTCTTCGCTACCTGCCGTCAGAACGCCACGCGGGCGGTGGTACTTGAATGATCGCCCCATCAGGCGTTGACCTGCGGCCAGCAGCGCAGAGGCCACCGTGTCGCCTTCAAAGGCCGAATACCCGATCTCGTCGAACTGAAAGCGCAGCTTTTTTGACCGGTCGACCAGCCCCTTGCCGTCAATCCTCATCCCTGTGCCTCCACCAGCGCCACGGCATGCACTTCATGGGTCGATGTGTTCCGGTCCACCACCAGCCAGCTGCCGCATCCGGCCTCGTGATGCCAAAGCTCGCGGCGCAGGCCCGAAGGGTTGTCGCGCAGGTGCACATAGTCGTCCCATGCGGCGACATCAGCGTCGCGCGCGGGCCGGTCCAGCGCAACCGCATCCCCCTGATAATAAAACTCACGGCGGTCACGCTCACCGCAGACGGGACAGGTCAGCCGCATGAACACGCCCTCCGTTTCTCTTGGCTACAAATATCCCCGCCGGAGGCATCCATCATATCCACCTCAATGCAGGTTGTGCTGAGAGCCGGTGCCCTCTTCATCGAGAATGCCCCGCCCGGTGCGGAAACGGTCCAGCCGGAAGGCGCTGGCCGTTTCGTGATGCTGCCCGCTGGCCATCAGGTGCGCAAAGGCGTAGCCCGAAGCGGGCACTGCCTTGAACCCGCCGTAGCACCAGCCACAATCAATGAACAAACCTTCCGTGTCGGTCTTGTCGATGATCGGCGAGCCATCGGGCGTCATATCCATGATCCCGCCCCAGCTGCGCAAGAGCTTGGCCTTGCCGATCATCGGCATCAGCGTCATGCCCGCCTCCATCACATGTTCGGCGGTCGGCAGATTGCCGCGACTGGCGTAGGAGGCGTAGAAATCCAGATCGCCGCCAAAGACCAGCCCGCCCTTGTCCGACTGACTGATGTAGAAATGCCCCATGCCAAAGGTCACCACATGGTTGATACAGGGCTTCAGCCCTTCCGTCACAAAGGCCTGTAGGATGTGGCTTTCGATCGGCAAGCGCATCCCTGCCATCGCCGCCACCTGCCCGGACCGGCCCGCCACAACGATGCCGACCTTTTTGGCCCGGATCGCGCCGCGCGTGGTCTGCACGCCACGCACGACCCCGTTTTCGATGTCGATGCCGGTGACTTCGCAGTTCTGCAGCAGGTCCACCCCGCGCTGATCCGCCCCGCGCGCATAGCCCCAGGCTACCGCGTCATGCCGCGCGGTGCCGCCCCGCGGGTGCAGCAGCCCCCCATAGATCGGAAACCGGGTGTTTTCGAAATCGAGATAGGGCAGATGTTTGCGCACGCCCTCCCGGTCCAGCAGGATCGCGTCATCGCCTTGATTGATCATGGCGTTGCCCCGGCGCACAAAGGCGTCGCGCTGCCCGTCGGAGTGGAAGAGGTTGATCATGCCCCGTTGCGAATGCATGACGTTGTAGTTGAGATCCTCCTCCAGCCCCTCCCAGAGCTTCAGCGAATGGCTGTAAAACTCCGAATTGCCCGGCAGAAAGTAATTGGCCCGCACGATGGTGGTGTTGCGCCCGATGTTGCCGCTGCCGATGTAACCCTTTTCGAGCACCGCAATATTGGTCATCCCGTGGTTCTTGGCGAGGTAGTAGGCCGTGGACAGTCCATGCCCGCCGCCCCCGATGATCACCGCGTCATACTCTGCCTTGGGCGCGGGGTCGCGCCAATGCGGTGTCCAGCCCTTGTTCCCGGTAAGGCCTTCCTTCAGAACGCGCAGGCCTGAAAATTTCACGTCCGCTCTCCATGCTTTTCAGCAAACCCTAACAGCAGTCCTGCGCGCTGTCCGCGACCAAATCCGACCAATCATGTCGCAGAGAGACCGGCGGTGCCTACTCCGCGTAGGCGGCCGCCTGTTCGTCCTTGCTGATGATCCGGGGGGTGGCGACCGGTGCGCCGGTGGCATCGAAAAACGGGCTCTGCCGTGCGGTGCCGTTGAGATAGGCCGCCAGTGCGCGTTTCGCGAGCCCGCCCATCATGCGCCCCAGCCCCTTGTCCTTGCGTGGCCCACCGGGGAGCGCTGCCTTGGTGAACCCATGGGTGACCACGGGCCCGAAGGCTTCCGTACTCTCGAATAGCGGACGCCACATACCCGCCAGCGGCATGCGGGAGGAGCCCACCGTATTGGCCAGCGGCGTGTTGCAGCAGGCCGCATACCAGCGGTGCAGCCCCTTGGGCGAGAGCCGCAAACAGGCGATCTGGTCTGCGCCTTGCGTGATCTCGATGCGCGCGGGCAGCACCTGCACCAGCGGGCTGCCACCGCCCGGCTCCAGCGCCTCCATCTGATCCATATGCCGCGCAAATGCCCTGCAGTCCTTGCAGTAGCAGATCAGGTGGCACCCGTTCGAGGGCGAGGCCTCTTGAACAACCCCTTTCACCTTACCACAGGAACAAGAAAACGCGACGTCTGCCATACCTACACCCATCCTGAAAATCGACGGTCCCGGCGGCCTTGCGTGGCGGTCACCGGAGCCTTGTCGGAGCGGAGATTACGCAGAGTCGGTCCGGCTCACAAGCCTTTCGCGCGATAGCTTGCAGCAACCTTGTCGATGGCCACCAGATAGGCCGCCGTGCGCAGATCCTGCACGTCATCCCGGCCATGCCAGACGTCGGCCATAGACTGATAGGCGATCCGCATCGTGTCATCGAGGCCAGAGCGCACAAGTTCCAGCTCACCCGCGCCGCGCAGGTACTTCTCTTTGAAATCCGGGCTCAACTCCCAGTTCAATTCCTTGTCCCGCGACAGGCGCTCCAGCTCGTTGATGATCAGCTGGTGGCGCGATTCCTCCTGCCTGCGGCCCATGCGGCCAAAGCGGATGTGGCTGAGGTTCTTGACCCACTCGAAATAGCTGACGGTCACACCCCCGGCGTTGGCGTACATGTCCGGGATCATCACAACGCCGCGTTCACGCAGAACCTGATCGGCCCCGGCAGTGACCGGCCCATTCGCGGCCTCGATGATCAGCGGCGCCTTGATCCGGTCCGCGTTCTGCAGGTTGATCACCCCCTCCAGCGCCGCGGGGATCAGAATATCGCAGTCTTCCTCCAGAACGGCCGCGCCATCCTTGACGTGGTGCATGTCCGAATACCCGGCGATGCCGCCATGTTTTGCGATCCATTCGCGCACCTTGTCAACGTCCAGCCCTTCGGGATTAAACAAGGCGCCATCCCGTTCGATGATGCCGATGATGGTACTGCCATCTTCGTCACGCAGGAACTTGGCGGCGTGGTAGCCTACATTACCAAGGCCCTGAACGATCACCCGCTTGCCATCAAGATCGCCGCTCATCCCGGCTTTTTTCACACCTTCCTCGTCGCGGAAGAAGGCGCGCAGCGCGTATTGCACGCCACGCCCCGTGGCTTCGACCCGCCCCGCGATCCCGCCCGCATTGGGCGGCTTGCCGGTGACACAGGCGTTGCCGTTGATGTCGGTCGTATGCATGCGTTTGTACTGATCCGCGATCCAGGCCATCTCGCGCTCGCCGGTGCCCATGTCGGGAGCGGGGACGTTCTGCGACGGATTGATCAGATCGCGCTTGATCAACTCATAGGCAAAGCGGCGGGTGATCTGTTCCAGCTCATGCTCGTCCCACTCGCGCGGATCCACGCAGAGCCCGCCCTTGGAGCCTCCAAACGGCGCCTCGACCAGCGCGCATTTATAGGTCATCAGCGCCGCCAGCGCCTCGACCTCGTCCTGGTCGACGCCCATGGAGTAGCGGATACCGCCTTTGACGGGCTCCATATGCTCCGAATGCACTGATCGGTAGCCAGTAAATGTATGTATCTTGCCCCGCAGTCTGACACCGAAACGCACCGTGTAGGTGGCGTTACAGACCCTGATCTTTTCCTCCAGCCCAGGCGAGAGATCCATCAGGCCAACGGCCCGGTTGAACATCTGGTCAACGCTATCTCTGAATCCCGGTTCCATGCTGTGCTTGTTCAATGTCTTTCTCCTGCTGGTCGCCACTGTTCTGCGTCTGGTGACAATCGCACCCTATGATGGTGAGTCGTTCATTGCCAGTTTTTTGGGCGGTTTACGAAGAACGCGTGCATGTCGCCGATCTTGCCGCCGTCCCGGAATTCGAAACAGTCGCCTCGTCAGAACCAACACCGTTTCCAAAAGCGCCGCTAACGGACTGATTTAAGGATAAAATTTTAACCTTTTTAGGGGGTGAAACCGCGTTCCGCCCGCTTTTTGCCACAAAAGGAGAGCATATCCAGAAGCTAATTTTCAGCGGCGCAATGCCGTTAACGCAACAAGTTGGTACCCGTATGACACGCATTTCGCCGGAGAACCCCGAAGAGAACGCTGCACGTCCGCACAGGATAACGGACTTTGCACGCAACGAGGATGGGGTCATTACGATCTTTACCATTTTCATCATGCTCATGATGCTCATGGTTGCCGGGGTCGGGGTCGACCTGATGCAAAACGAAATGCGCAGGACCGCCCTGCAGAATACGGTTGACCGCGCTGTACTGGCCGCAGCAGACCTTGACCAGACGCGCCCGGCCACGGATGTGGTGGAAGACTATTTCGACAAGACCGGCCTCCGCGAATTCCTGACCGATGTGCGCCCAAACCAAGGTCTGAACTATCGCACTGTCACGGCCGAAGCATTCATGCGGACCAACACGCAATTCATGGGGCTGCTTGGGGTCGACTCGCTACCGGTGCCCGCCTTCAGCCAAGCGGTTGAAGATGTTCCTAATGTAGAAATTTCCCTCGTGTTGGACATCTCGGGCTCCATGCGCTTTTCGAACCGGATGAAGAACCTGCGCCCCGCCGCAAAGAACTTCATCGACATCGTTCTGGTTGGACCGTCGGCAAATACAACATCGATCAACCTGATCCCTTACGCCGGTCAGACCAACCCAGGCCCATTCATGTTTGGACGACTGGGGGGCGATCGCTATTCAGCAGCCGCTTTGGATGAGGATGATGGCGGCATCGACGAGCTCTTCAACAACACCCAACTGCCCTCGAGCGATGACGCAGGCACTGGCAGCGACGCCAGCGTGCGGTACGTTTATCCTAACGTGTCTTCCTGCCTTGAGATCGATAACAGCGATTTTTCCGACGACCGTTTGCCGTCTGATGGGTACTACACACAGACCGCGCATTTCATGAATTGGAAAATCGCCTCTGAAATCGTGCGCGACGAAGATGACAATCCCGTCCTCTTTGATGAAAACGGAGATGTGGTCGAAAACGGCGGAACAACCCGCTCCGTGATGGACTGGGGCTGGTGCCCGCAGGACCAAACGTCAATCATCTACGCGTCCAACAACGCCACCGTGCTCAAAAACCGTATCGATACCATGCGGATGCATGACGGCACCGGCACTCACTATGCCATGAAATGGGCGCTCGCGCTGCTCAACCCCGATACGCAGCCCGACTTCGCACAGATGGCATTGCCTGCGAACAATCTGGTACCGGCACAATTCAACAATCGCCCGCTGGCCTATGATGACAGCGAAACGGTAAAGTATATCGTCCTGATGACTGACGGGCAGATCACCGAACAGGTGCGTCCGAAGGATACCATGCATACGTTGAACCCGACCAAACACCTCGGTGCGCGTTCGTCAGACCGCGAGACCATCACGTCTAAATCGACCAACGTCACAAACTTCAAGAAGCAATGCGACTTGGCCAAGGAGGAGTCGCGCAATGTGGTGATCTACACGATTGCCTTCGAGGCTCCCGGCACGCCGGAAGACCAGATGAGATATTGCGCCTCCAGCACGGGTCACTTCTTCAAAGCCACCGGCAAAGAACAAATCGCCGAAGCCTTTGCAACCATTGCGCGCCAAATCAATGAACTGAGGCTGACCCAATGATCCGCCGCATCTCTTCCTGCCTAAAGCGTTTTCGCAAGGACGAAGAAGGGCATATGATCATCGAATTCGCGATCATTGTGCCTGCCATCTTCAGCATGTTCCTCGCGTCCGTGGAGTTCGGAATCTATTCAATGCGCCAGATGTTTCTCGACCGCGGTCTTGACGTGACGGTGCGTGCCATTCGGCTCAACACCGGGATCGACCTCGACAATGACGGGGTCGTTGACTTTGATCACGACGTGGTCAAGCAAATGATCTGCGATAACTCGGGTTTCCTGAACACCGGTTCCGAGAACAATTGCGACCGCACCCTGCGTCTCGAGATGGAGCCGGTCGATCCGTTCAACTACGCGGGTCTCTCGGATGACATCGACTGTGTGGACGTCTCTGAACCGATCAACCCGCCACGTGGCTTCACCAACGGTGTAGAACATCAGCTGATGGTCATGCGCGCCTGTGTGAAATTCGATCCCGTCTTTCCATCCACGGGCCTCGGCTTCGCCTTTGACAAAGACGGTGCCGGCAAAGCCATGATGGTGTCCATGTCCGCCTTCGTTCAGGAGCCGATCTAATGCGCATCCCTGTCCTCACCCGCGCCCGTTTTGCGATCAGAGATTTTGCCAGACGTGAAGACGGCAACCTCGCCCTTGAGGCTGTGATCATCACGCCGATTCTGTTCTGGGCCTATATGGCGCTTTTCGTGATCTTTGACGCGTACCGCCAACATAGCATCAACCAAAAGGCCGCCTATACCATTGGCGATATGGTCTCCCGAGAAGACCGCGCCCTTACCGATGCATATATGACCGGCACGCGGAGCCTGTTCGACAGCCTGGCCCGTTCGGCAGAGCCGTCGACTGTCCGGGTCACTTCGGTATGGTTCGATGCTGCAAACAACCGCTACGTCTGCGAATGGTCGGAATCCATCGGTACTGTTAGCGATGCGACGATAAAACAAGTCGAGAACTGGGACACGCTCCTGCCCATCATGCCCAACCTAGAAAGAATTACCGTTGTTGAAACCTGGACGCGGTATGTGGCACCTTTCAATGTCGGAATTGGCGACCACGACATCCATAACTTCATTTTCACCCGGCACCGGAGCAGTGGTAGCAACAACTGGCAGGATAACGGCGCCGCTTGCGTTTGATTAGTCGGCTTCACGCTCTGCCAGCATGACGGCTATGATTTCCGCCATGTATTTTGTCTGACGACCGGGCGTCATACCGCCAACACCTACACGGCGACCAAACCGCCACCAAAGCCCCGGGCGCCAGTTGCGTGTTCCGGGGTTTTCCAGTCTCAGCAGAAATCCGTTAGAGGGCTTGAAAGCAAAGGCACCGCGGTCGATCCCGGTGATCTCGGCCACAGTGGCGATGACCACGCCCCCGCTATCGCGCAGCTCGGTCCGGGTGAGCTCCAGCACATGCGCAGTGGAGCGACGCATGGCGTCCGCCACCATGAGAGCCGTGATGCCAAGTGCAACCAGGAACACCTGCCAGCCAAAGCTCGGCGGTGTGACAAAAGCCACATAGATGACCAGCACCCCCAGAACGCTCAACAGGCCGATGCCGAGGAAACGGCGTCCGGCCGAGGCTTTCACGGTGGCGAGCACCTCGGTGTCGGAATCGTCTTGCATTGTCGGCACCTTTTCGGCTGGGCTCACGCCTCCTACCCCGCCGGGCGGGTTCAGTCCAGACGTGACAGCGTAGGCATCAGACGGCGGAGGCTGCCAGGGCGATAGGTGGGTCTGCTGGCCAGCCGCAGGCGCACGCTGTTGTCCAGATCACCAACACGCGCAGGTCCGGCGCGCCAGCCCAAAAGGCGCGGGAACACCCGGTAGATCCAGCGCGTGTCATCCAGATCATTGCTTGGCGCGGCAGGGTCCAGCCTGCCCTGCGGAAATGCCAGCCCCGGTTTGAGCTGCAGGCCCTGCTGGGCGGCCCCCTCCCAGATCCAGGCAAGCGTGATATCGGTCAACGCCCGCGTCTGTGCAGACCCGCCGACAATGCTGTGTGTGCCGACGAACCAGACCTGCTGATAAGGCCGCTCGGCGCTCTGATCCTGACCATTTAGCCCCGGCACCGCGCCACGCGGTTCAAGATTGTCCCAAAGGCTTGGGTCGAAAAGCACGCGCTGTTCGTCCAGCGCCACGGCATGGCGGGCGGATTCCACAAGATGCGACAGGGTGGTGTCATGAAACTTGTAGCGCGCATTCCACCATCCGGCGATGCGCCCAAAGATGCTTTCCGGAATGCCCAGAGCGCCAACCGTGTCCCAGACCCCCAGATAGGCGATCCGCACAAGGCAGCTGTCATCCCCGCGGTCCATCACATCCGCCTGGCTGGTGGCGAACTTCGGCGACAAGCGGCGCCGCGCGGCGCGGATATGCGGCGTGTCTGGCGAGTTCCGTGCGCCTCTCTTGCGATAGAGACGGAACGCCCGGCGCAGGTTGGCGGGCGTGGGATCGGCCAGTATGCCGCATTTTCGGATCATGCCCGCTAGCGACCGCGCCGTGTAGGCCCCGCGCGAAAACCCGAAGATCAGGATTTTGTCGCCCGGACGGTAGCATCTGCAAAGCTCCAGATAGGCCGATTTGATGTTGCGGTTGAGGCCCCAGCCAAAGAGCCCACCGCCCAGTTTGCTCAACCAGCGACCCAGATCGCTGATCCTGCCGGTGCCCGTGCCCACGCCTTCGAAATACATCACCCTTTGCCCGGCGCTCCGACGGCAGGCGGTCGAAAGACGCAGGACATGGGTTGCCGCGCTGTTTTGTGCCGAATTCCACGTGCCATCACAGAAGATCGCGATATGTGCCATTTGCCATTCCCCTTTTGCGCCCTAGACATGACAGAAGGGTCATCGCAGGCGCTTAACCGGGCGTACGCTGCGTTCACCAAGGCGCTGTCAAAGGAACAAACATGGCACCCAAATCCACGGCATATCTGGCTTTTCTCTTGGCGGTCGCCTTTGCGGCATCGCCGTTTCTGGTGTCGGATTTCTCCGGGTTCGATCCCGAGCAGTTCCCGGTGCCGCAGGAGGATCCGCCCGTACAGCCCGCGGGTTATGCGTTCTCGATCTGGGGGGTGATCTACCTGTGGCTGATTGTGGGGATGGGGTTCGGGGCCCTGCGCCGCGCCGATGCGGCGGATTGGCAGGCCATGCGGGCCCCTTTGTGTGTGTCGCTGGGTTTTGGGGCGATCTGGCTGGCGGTTGCGGTGCGCAGCCCGATCTGGGCCTCGATCCTGATCTGGGCGATGCTGATCAGCGCGCTGGTGGCGCTGTATCGTGCGCCCGCGCGCGATCATCTCTGGGCGGCCTATCCGCTGGGTCTTTATGCGGGCTGGTTGAGCGGGGCCAGTTGCGTGTCTCTGGGGCTTTTGGCGGCGGGGTATGGTTGGATGGACGGGCCGACGGCAGCCCTGCTCTTTGTCTTTATTGCACTGGTCCTGACCTCTGCCATTCAAACCACGCTGCGCCGGACGCCGACCTATGGGCTTGCCGCAATCTGGGCGCTTGTCGCCATCGTCGTGCAGAACCTATCGGGGGATCCGATGGTGGCAGCGCTGGCGGGTGGGGGTGCGGGCGCGCTGTTGGTGCCCGTCTTCAAGGCCTGGCGTGCGGAACGCGCCGGAGGCAAGGTGGCCTGAAAGCCCACCCTACCTGCCGGGATCAATCCTTGCGCCGCCCCTCGGTGTGTTTGCGCAGCTTGGACGGTGCGGCCTTCTTGCGCCCCTTGTAGGGGTTGGCGTCGTTCTGCCCGCGCATCCACAGCCGGATCGGCGTGCCCGGCATGTCGAAATCCAGACGCAGCCCATTGACCAGATAGCGGCTGTAGCTTTCGGGCACCTTATCGGGGTGGCTGCACATCACCACGAAGCCCGGCGGCCGTGTCTTGGCCTGTGTCATGTAGCGCAGCTTGATGCGTTTGCCCTGTGGCGCGGGGGGCGGGTGCGCCTCGACCATACCGGCGAGCCAGCGGTTCAGATGTGCCGTGCTGACCCGGCGATTCCAGACCTCATAGGCGCGCATGATCGCCTCCTGCAGCCGGTCGAGCCCCCGTCCCGTCTTGGCAGATACCGTGATCAGCGGAGCGCCGCGCAGCTGCGGCAGGAGCCGTTCGAAGCTTTCCTTCAGCTCCTTGAGCTTGGCCTGTCGGTTTTCCTCGATGTCCCACTTGTTCACGGCGATGACCACGGCTCGTCCCTCGCGCTCGGCCAGATCGGCGATGCGCAGATCCTGTTGTTCAAAGGGAATTTCCGCGTCCAGCAGCACCACGACCACCTCGGCGAATTTGACCGCACGCAACCCGTCGCCAACCGACAGCTTTTCAAGCTTTTCCTGCACCTTGGCTTTCTTGCGCATGCCCGCCGTGTCAAAGATGCGCATCGGCACTGCCTGACCCTCCGGCCCGGTCCAGTCAATGCGCAGCGAGATTGCATCGCGGGTGATCCCCGCCTCGGGGCCCGTCAACAGGCGGTCCTCGCCCAGGATCTGGTTGATCAACGTGGATTTGCCCGCATTGGGTCGCCCGACCACCGCCACCTGCAACGGCTTTTTCTCCGTCGGCATCGGGATTTCGGCTACCATATCGCCGTCGTCCTCATCCAGCGTCACGTCGATATCAGGTGCATCTTCTGCGGCGCGTTCAGCAAACTGATCGGCCAGGGGCATCAAGTGGGTGTAGAGATCGTTGAGCCCCTCGCCATGTTCGGCAGAAAGGCGAATGGGCTCCCCCAGACCCAGCGAATAGGCCTCGATCACACCGGCATCCGCCGCAGACCCTTCCGCCTTGTTGGCCGCCAGAATGACATGCGCGGATCTTTTGCGCAGGATGTCGGCAAAGACCAGATCGGACGGGGTGATCCCCACGCGCGCGTCCACCATGAAGAGACAGATGTCGGCCATGTCCACGGCGCGTTCGGTCAGGCGACGCATGCGGCCCTGCAGGCTGTCATCCGTCACCTCTTCCAGCCCGGCAGTATCGATCACGGTAAAACGCAGATCAGCCAGGCGCGCGGCCCCTTCCCGCAAGTCGCGGGTCACGCCCGGCTGGTCATCGACCAGCGCCAGCCGCTTGCCCACCAACCGGTTGAACAGCGTTGATTTGCCCACGTTGGGCCGCCCCACGATGGCGAGGGTAAAGGACATGACAAAGGCTCCGAGAACCGGGTAAAAAGGCGCTTTACCCTAGATGAGCGTCAACGGAAAGCGTGCAATTGGCCGTTTGTGGAGACAACGTAGAGCACCCCCCCTGCCACCACCGGCGCAGAGGTTGCCCCACCGGGGATGTCAACCGTGCTTACAAGCGCACCGCTTTCGGGGTCGAAACTGCGCAGCAACCCGTCGTTGGAAGCAACATGGACGCGTCCGCCCGCTAGCAGGGGGCCATGGTGCGCAAAGATCTCGGACCGCCGCTTGGGACGGTCCTTGACGAAATGCGGCATCTGCGTGCCCCAGATGCGCGTGCCATCGGACGCGTCGATGCGCAAAAGCTCTCCCAGCTCCGAGATCACGAAGATGCTGTCACCGGCGGGCACAACGGGGCCAACGGCACCCTCGCGTGCTGTCCAGTTGCGTGCACCCGAATCGACGTTGAGTGCAACGATCCGGCCTGCTTGGTTGCCAACAAAGACATTGTTACCCGCGATCACCGGCGCACCGGTCACATCACCCGCAGCGCCAAGGGCGCGGGCAAACCGTTGCCCCAAAGCAGACGCGTCCCAGCGGCGCAGTCCACCCCGGCGAAAGACAGCCTGAATTTCACCTGAGCCGAAGGCGAAGATTGCCAGATCATCGGACACCGCAGGCGCGGGAGCACCAAGCACGTTGTTCACGTCCGGTGATGCGTTCAGTTGCCATTCGATACGTCCGTCCTCTGCCCGAAGCGCCCAACCGGTATCGTCGCCCGATGTCACATAGACCAGATCACCAAAGGCTGCGGGTTGGCCAGAGCCTGTGCCTTCGAGGTTTTGCCGCCAGATTTCATTGCCCGTCGTGGCTTCCAGCGCCACCAGCGCACCATAGCCCAGTGACACATAGAGGCGACCGTCCTTGTAAGCCATTCCACCCCCGGTCGCAGCCCCGGCATCATCGCGATATGGGGTGACATCCTGCTGCCAGACAGTTTCACCGCTGGCAGAGGTCGCTGTTACCAAGGATTGGGAATCCAGGGTGAAGATCAGACCGCCTGCGACAACCGGGTCTGCGGTGATCCGATGACGACGGCTGTCACCTGCGCCGATATTGGCCGTCCAGATGCGTTGTGGAGAGGCGCCGAGCGCTGGATGCGCCACCCGGAAGGATGGTGATCCGATGCCTTGAGTCCATTCCGTGTTCGATTGAACAGTTGGCAGGGAAATCGCACGCGGCGCATCTTCGGTCTCAGCCGCAAGAGCAACGGTTTCGCCCTCCTGAAGCGCCGAACGGATGCTCTCACGTTTTCCGGGCAAAATGACATCCGGTTCCGAGCACGCCATCAGAAATGTCGCCGCCGTCAAAAGCGCAAAGGTCACGCGCCCTTGTCCAGAGGTTCTAAGAAAGTACATCATACCCTGCTCGCTTCACCCATTACGCTGCCCAAAATCCGTGCCCTATCTGCGGGTCAATTCCCCGAGATGGGCAGGTTATCCAGATCCGGGGTGCCTCCCAGAGCCACAATCACCTGTAAGGCGCGCTGTTGCAAGTCCGAGGTCACGGCAGCATCCTGCAGGATGTCCTGATATCGACCAATCGCAGCATCGGTGTTTCCCTCGGCCACGTCGATCAGAGCCAGCTGTTCAACGGCCAGCAGACGCAGCTGGGAGCCGGGGGCCGCAAGTGCTTCGAACTGTTGACGTCGGGTTGCGGCATCCAGTGTTTCCGCCTGCAAAGTCAGCGCCTTGAATCCGGCGATCTGGCGGTAGATTTCATCCACATCCGGATTGATGGCGACCGCGTTCAACTCTGTCACGGCCTTTTCGACATCGCCTGCCCGCTGGGCTTCGGAGGCTGTGAGCATTGCAACCAGCGCCTGCGCCGTCGGGTTCTCTGAGGACAGGCCCGTCAGCGCATCAAGGCGTGCGTCAGGCGTATTCGTGCTCAACGCCGCCAGCATGCCATCTCCCAGCGCTTCGGCCTCGGCACGTGCCGTTGCCTTGCGATACTCTGACCAGGCCGCCCCGCCAACGATCAACACCACTGCGAGCGCGCCGATCCAGCCATAGCGCTTGAGCAGCGCGAACAGACGGTCGCGGCGGACCTCGTCATTGACCTCGTCGATAAAACTATCCGTGTCGCTCATGATCACCTGCTGGCAAGAAATTCCGCCCCTCATAACGCGGTCCTCAGCCCAAGCCAAGACCCGGCATCAGCCCGGACTGAGCCACCCATTGCCTTACCTTGCAGAAATTACTAATCTGAACTGGTCAGTTTAGCGTAACTGTCGTATTGAGCACGCGCCACGTGACGGCAATTTCTGGCCGGGCGCGGTTCTGACAGTCCAGTGCGAGGCGATCGACATGCGTATTTTTTCAATTCTTGCAGCCCTTGTGGTTTCTGCGATCCTGGCGTTGTTCATTATTGACCGGCCGCGCCTCTTCAACATGCTGGGCATGGGCAGCGATGCGGCGGAAACGGCAGAAACGTCTGAGACAGACGCGGCGCTTGATACAGATACCAGCCTGGTAAAAGTTGTTGTCTTGCGGTCGACAGCGCGTCAGATCGACACGGCCGTTTCCTTGCGCGGTCAGACCGAGGCGGCCCGCACCGTGGATGTCCGCGCGGAAACCTCAGCAACCGTGGTGTCGGAACCGCTGCGCAAGGGCGCACGCGTAGAGGCAGGCCAACCGATGTGCCGCCTTGATGAAGGCACCCGCGGCACCGCGCTGGCGCAGGCAGAGGCCGAACTTGACGAAGCCCGCTCGCGCGTGCCGGAGGCGCAGGCGCGTCTGACGCAGTCGATGGCCCAGCTCGAAGAAGCAAAAATCAACCTCAACGCCTCCGCCAAGCTGAGCCAGGGCGGTTTTGCCTCGACAACCCGCGTGGCCAATACCGAAGCGGCACTTGCAACGGCAGAAGCAGGCGTCGAGAGCGCACGTGCAGGGCTGCGTGGCGCGCAATCCGGCATTCAGAGCGCGCAGGCCAGCGTTGCCACGGCGGAAAAGGAGATCGAACGGCTGATCATCCGCGCGCCATTTGCAGGACTTCTGGAAAGCGACACGGCGGAGCTTGGCTCCCTGCTGCAGCCCGGATCACTCTGCGCCACGATCATCCAGCTTGACCCGATCAAGCTTGTCGCCTTCGTGCCGGAAACCGAAGTGGCGCGCGTGATCCCGGGCGCCATGGCCTCCGCGCGTCTGGTGGCCGGGAGCGGTGCGATTACCGGAGGGCCCGAGGCGCGGAGCAACGAAGTGCGCGGTCAGGTCACCTTCCTCTCCAGTTCCGCCGATGAAACCACCCGGACTTTCCGCGTGGAGATCGAAGTGCCCAATGCCGATGGCAAAATCCGTGACGGTCAGACGGCGGAAATCCTCGTCTCCGCCGAGGGCGCGGTGGCGCATCTGCTGCCGCAATCGGCCCTCACCCTGAACGATGAGGGCACGTTGGGCGTGCGCACGATTGATGCCGATGCCATCGTGGAATTTCACCCTATCGCGCTGATGCGCGACACGCCGGAAGGTGTTTGGCTGACCGGGTTGGAGGAGACGGCGGACGTGATCGTACTGGGCCAGGAATTCGTCATCGCGGGCGTGCAGGTGGCGCCAACCTATCGGGAGCTTAGCCAATGACAGGTATCGTCGATTGGGCCGCAGGCCGGGCGCGGATGGTGCTTGCCTTCATCCTGCTCAGCCTTGTGGTGGGCGGCTATTCTTACACGACCCTGCCCAAAGAGGGCGAGCCAGACATTGAAATTCCCGCCCTTTTTGTCTCCGTCCCCTTCCCGGGCATTTCCGCAGCCGACAGTGAAACGCTGCTCGTCAAACCGATGGAAACCGAGCTGGCGGACCTCGACGGGCTGAAATCGATGTCGGCCACGGCGGCGGAAAGCTACGCGGGCGTCGCGCTGGAATTCGAGTTCGGCTGGGACAAGACAAAGATTCTCGCGGATGTGCGGGACGCTATGGGCAAGGCTGAAGCCGATTTCCCTGATGGGGCGGAGCAATATTCGATCAACGAGATCAATTTCTCGGAGTTCCCGATCATCATCGTCAATCTGACCGGTCCCGTGCCGGAACGCACCATGATCCGTGTGGCCAAGGACCTGCAGGATGACCTCGAAGCGGTCGATGCGGTTCTCGAAGCCGGGATCGCCGGCAGCCGGGACGAGATGCTCGAAGTGCTGATCGATCCGCTGCGGCTGGAGGCCTACAACGTCACCGCGGGCGAGTTGATCAACACCGTGCGCAACAACAACCAGCTGATTGCCGCCGGTGAAGTCGACAGTGCGCAGGGCACCTTTTCGGTGAAAATTCCGTCGTCCTTTGATGAGCCGCGCGATGTCTACAACCTGCCCGTCAAGACCAACGGCGACCGGGTGGTGACCCTTGGCGATCTGGCGGAAATCAATCCGACGTTCGAGGATCGCACCGGCACGGCGCGCTTCAACGGGGAAAACTCCGTGGCGCTGCAGGTGGTCAAACGAAAGGGCTTCAACCTGATCGATACCGCCGAAATCGTAAAAGACATGGTCGAGGAGAAGAGCGCGGGCTGGCCCGAAGGTCTGCGCGCAGCCGTCGAAGTGGGCACATCGAATGACCAGTCGCGGATCGTGAATGCGATGGTGCAGCAGCTTCTGGGCTCCGTCTTCACGGCCATTGCGCTGGTGATGATCGTCGTTTTGGCGGCTCTGGGCATTCGCGCGGCCTTGCTGGTGGGTTTCGCAATCCCCACCTCCTTCCTGCTGTGCTTTGCCTTTCTCGCGCTCATGGGCATTTCCATCTCTAACATCGTGATGTTCGGGCTGATCCTTGCCGTGGGCATGCTGGTCGACGGCGCCATCGTGGTGGTCGAATACGCCGACAAGCGCCAGCAAGAGGGCGTGGGCCCGATGCAGGCCTATGTGGATGCCGCCAAGCGCATGTTCTGGCCGATCATCTCTTCTACGGCGACGACACTTTGCGCGTTTCTGCCCATGCTGTTCTGGCCCGGTGTGCCGGGCGAATTCATGGGCATGCTGCCGGTCACCCTGATTTTCGTGCTCTCGGCCTCGCTGGTCGTGGCGCTGATCTACCTGCCCGTGATGGGCGGCGTCACGGGACGTCTGGAACGATGGATGTCAGACTACATGAAGGCGATTGCCGGGTTGCGCTGGTACCTGCATCTGGCACTTTTCCCCGTCGCCTTTGTCATGATGGCCGTCGTTGGCCTCATGGGTCCCATCTTCGGATTGATCGGCATGCAATTTGCCGCCATGAACAGCCTGCAGATCGTCTCATCGGTGATCCCCACACTGCTGGTTGTTTTCCTCTTCATCCTTGCCGCCACGGCCTGCCTCTTTGTGGCCCTGGGTGGCTTCTTGCTGACGCTGGTGTCAGCCTTTGCACTGCTCACACGCCTTGGACGCTTCGGTCGCTGGCTGGTCAGCAAGTTTTTCCGCCGGGAGCCTGACCAGATCAACGCGGGCTATCAACGGTCGCTCTTTGGGTATTTCATCCAGAGCATTGCCGGCAATCCGGTCATGCCACTGATCATGGCCGGTATCGTTTTCATCTTTGTCGGCTCTGTCCTGATGTTCTTTACCAACAACAACCGCGGTGTTGAGTTCTTCGTGGAATCCGAACCCGAGCAGGGCATTGTCTACGTTCTCGCACGCGGTAACCTGTCGCTGGAAGAAAAGGACGAACTTGTCCGCCAGGCCGAACAGATCGTGCTGGCGCATCCCGGCATCAGCAATGCCTTCTCCTTCGCCGGAGATGGTGGATTGAACACCGACACCTCCGGCGGCGCGCGCCCCAAGGATCTGATCGGACAGGTGCAGTTTGAAACGATTCCCTGGGAGGATCGCGCAGGCCGCCCCGATCTGGACGGCAACATCGTGATCGCCGAGCTGACGGAGCAGCTTTCAACGCTGCCGGGCATCAATATCGAAGTGCTGGAAGTGGCCGATGGCCCGGCGTCGGGCAAGCCCGTGCACCTGCGACTCAAGGCAGATGATTTCGTGTCGCTGACCGACGCCGCCGCCATCGCACGCGCGCAATTCGAACGCACCCCCGGCTTGACCCTGATCGAAGACACCCGCCCCCTACCCGGCATCGACTGGCAAATTGACGTCGACGTGGAAAAGGCCGGACGCTACGGCGCGGATGTGGCCACGGTCGGCGCGATGGTGCAACTGGTGACGCGCGGGCTGATGCTCGACACCATGCGCGTGGACAGTTCAGACGAAGAGATCGACATCCGGGTACGCCTGCCGGAGAGCGACCGCGTGCTGTCGACCCTCGATACACTGAAAGTCCGCACGCCGGACGGGCTGATCCCGCTGTCGAATTTCATCACGCGCACGCCGGTGCCAAAGCTGGCAGAGATCAACCGGATCGACCAGAAACGCTATTTCGATGTGAAGGCGGATGTGGGCATGGGTCTCGTGAAGCTTGTAGAAACCCGGCGGGAGAACGGCGTCGATGTGGATGAGACGCTGGCCGTTTTACGCCCTGCCGGTGCGGATGCCGACATCACCGCAGCGGACCAGACGGCCTATAAGATCACCGATCGTATGGCCCCGGCAGATCGCGATCTGCAGGCCGGGATTGATGCCGGGAACCTCCGTTTCATACCGGTGAATGCCAATGAGCGTATTGGCGTGCTGAGCGCGTGGCTGGAAAGCGATCCTCTGCCCGAGGGGATCACCTTCGAGTGGACCGGCGATCAGGAGGAACAAGAGGAAAGCCAGGCCTTCCTGCAATCCGCCTTTGCCGCAGCGCTTGGGCTGATGTTCATCATTCTGCTGGCCCAGTTCAACAGCTTTTACAACGCGATCCTCGTGCTGCTGGCGGTGGTCCTGTCGACCACAGGGGTGCTCATCGGCATGCTGGTGATGGATCAGACCTTCTCGATCATCATGACCGGAACCGGGATCGTCGCGCTGGCCGGCATCGTGGTGAACAACAACATCATCCTGATCGACACCTATCAGGAATACAGCCAGTACATGCCGCGCATCGAGGCAATCATCCGCACAGCACAGGCGCGGATCAGACCCGTCCTGCTGACCACGATCACCACTATGGCGGGTCTCGCACCGATGATGATCGGCCTCAGCCTGAACTTTGCAGAGGGTGGCTATACGTTCAACAGCCCCACGGCCCTGTGGTGGAAGCAACTGGCCACCGCCGTGGTTTTCGGGCTGGGTATTGCAACCGTTCTGACCCTGATCGTGACCCCGTCGATGCTGGCCATCCGCGTCTGGGCGACGACCTACGTGCAATGGCTCGCGACCCTGCTGGCCAAGATGTCCATGGGCCGCGCCAGCCGCGTCGCGCGGGACTGGGCGTTGCAAAAAGACGCCCGACGTGTGGTGTCGGGAGAGATCCTCTGGGAAGAGGATGCGCTGTCGCCGACATCCGACCATGCCGCCACGCTGAAAGCCGCTGAATAGCGGCCTTCACGCGGGCGTGACGGGACATCCGGGCGATCCATGCTAGGGTTGGATCATCGCATTTAAACAAGGAAGTCCGATGATCCGATCCCTCTTTTTCGCCAGCCTTCTGGGCCTGAACATCACCGCCACAGCAGGAGCCGCCGATATGATCGAAAAGACCAGCCCCCATTCGGTTGCAGAAACAATTGACCGGCTCGAGGCTGCGGTGGAAGCCGCAGGGGCCACTGTCTTTGCGCGGGTCGATCACGCGGCAGGGGCCGCGAAAGTGGAGATGGATCTGCGCCCGACGCAGATGCTGATGTTCGGAAATCCCAAGCTGGGCACACCGGCAATGCTGGATGGGCAGACCGCGGGTCTGGATCTGCCGCTGCGTGTTCTGGCCTATGCCGACAATGAAGGTGTGGTGCGCGTGGTCTATCACGACCCTGCGGATTTTGCCGGGGCCCATGGGCTGCCTGCGGACGCCAAATACGTGCAGATGATGACCGGGGCCCTGGACAAGCTCACCTCAAAAGCGGTCGCCGACGAATGACTGAATGGGTGGCCTGAAAGCCCACCCTACCTGCAGGCAGCATCGGGTGTGGCAAACAGGTAGGGTGGGCTTTAGGCCACCTTCGGCGGAAGGGTCAGGCGGCCTCGTCAGATTGCTGACGCGCCCAGAGTTGTGCGTATCGACCGCCCTTTTCCAGCAGGTCCTCATGTCGACCCTGTTCAACGACCTCGCCCTGTTCCAGAACGATGATTTTGTCCGCTTCGGCAATGGTCGACAGCCGGTGCGCGATGGTCAGCACTGTACGCCCCCGCCCTGCCTGCATCAGCGCTTCCTTGATGTCCTGTTCCGTCTCGGAATCAAGCGCCGATGTCGCCTCGTCCAGCAACAGGATCGGCGGGTCTTTCAACAGGGTCCGCGCGATCCCCACGCGCTGCTTCTCGCCACCAGAGAGCTTCAATCCACGTTCTCCGACGGTCGTCTGGTACCCTTCAGGCAGCCCTTCGATGAAATCGTGAATCTGCGCCGCCTTGGCCGCCGTTTCTATCTCTTGCTGTGTCGCACCATCCCGCCCGTACCCGATATTGTAGCGGATCGTATCGTTGAACAGCACTGTATCCTGTGGCACCACGCCAATGGCCGCATGCAGGCTTTCCTGCGTCACCTGGCGCACATCCTGACCGTCTATGCGCAGGGCGCCACCACCCACATCGTAAAACCGGAACAGCAATCGGCCGATGGTTGATTTCCCCGAACCCGTGGACCCGACAATGGCGACCATTTCTCCAGGCTCCGCAATGACGCTGACCCCCTTCAGGATCGCCCGCTCGGCATCGTATCCAAACCGCACGGCGTCAAGCTCCACACGCCCGCCCGTCACCTGCAGCGGCTTTGCGTCAGGGGCGTCTTTCACCTCTGCCGGTTGCTCAAGCAAATCGAACATCTCGCCCATATCCACCAGCGCCTGACGGATCTCGCGATAGACCGTGCCGAGGAAATTCAGGGGGATGGTGATCTGGACCATGTAGGCATTCACCATCACAAAATCACCCACTGTAAGAGAGCCGTTCTGCACCCCGATAGCGGCCATAATCATCACCCCGATCAACCCGCCCGTGATCAGGAGAGACTGGCCGAAGTTCAAAAACGCCAGACTGTAGTTGGTTTTGATTGCCGCCGCTTCGTACTTCTCCATGGCGCTGTCGTAGCGTCGGGCCTCGCGCGCCTCGGCACCGAAATACTTGACTGTTTCAAAGTTCAACAGACTGTCGATGGCCTTCTGGTTGGCATCGGTGTCCTGGTCGTTCATCTCCCGGCGCAGCTTCACCCGCCACTCGGTCACTGCAAAGGTAAACCAGACATAGAGTGCGATGGTGGCGGCAACCACGAGCAGGTACCAGAAATCGAACACCACCGCGAGAATGATCCCAACCAGCACCAGTTCCAGCATCAGCGGACCGATCGAAAAGAGCAGGAACCGTAGCAGGAAGTCGACGCCCTTCACCCCACGTTCAATAATCCGGCTGAGCCCGCCGGTCTTGCGGGTGATGTGATATCGCATAGAGAGCTTGTGGATGTGGTTGAAGGTCTCCAGCGCGAGCATCCGCAAGGCACGCTGGCCAACCCGCGCAAAGACCGCATCCCGCAACTGCTGGAAGCCGACGGTCATCAACCGCGCCACACCGTAGGCAACCGTCAAGCCGACAGCGCCAAGTGCCAGCATGGGCACGCCTTCCTCAGCCAGCGCATCTACGGCGCCTTTGTAGAAAAACGGTGTGCTCACCGAAATCAGCTTGGAAAAGATCAAAAGCGCCATCGCACCCAGAACCCGGTGCCTTACCCAGGCAGGATCTTCCGGCCACAGGTAGGGCGCGACCTTGCGGATCGTTCGCAAACCCGATTGCCGTTCCTCATTTTCCGTCTTTTGTGCACCCGTCGCGTCATCCGCGTCCGGGCTTGTAGTCGTATCGGCTGGCATGAAGTGTCCTGCTTGCGTTCAAAGGCTTACGTAAGGCACTCATCCGGCCTTTGCCAGTCAAAGAGGGGATTATTCGCGCGCTATCTGGGCGCGTTGATGCGGCGGGCTATTCGACCGGCAGATCAAACACCTGTCCCGGATAGATCAGATCGGGGTCACGAATGTCGGCGCGATTGGCCTCGAAGACACGCACGTAAAGCAACCCTTCACCGTATCTGTCGCGTGCGATTGCCCAAAGGGTGTCGCCGGTCTGCACCGTCACCGCACGAACAGGACCCTCCTGCCCCGCGGACGCTTCTGCCAGGATTGCAGGCGCCTCGCGTTTGAATGGCGTCTCCAGGCGGCTCGTTACGTCACCGGCTTCGTTCACCTCATCAACCCGTAATTGGTAGATGCCCGCATCAACCTCGGGTATCTCACCACGCCAGCCGCCACTCACGTCGACGGGCAAGCCGCCGACAAAACGGTTATCGAGATAGACACGCACTTCAGATGTTCCGGCAACGGCCCGGCCAGACAACTGCACGTCGCCGGTCTCAGAATACCCAATGGTGTCAATTGCAATCGACGACAGCACTTGCGGTTGGGATTGCAGCAACTCGACCCCATCCTCGGTCGATTTGAGCACGGCGACAGATTGCGATGGGCTAGCAGGCTCCACCTCAGCGACCTCTGCCTCACTTTCCCGGGTTGGCTCGGGCTGCGTAGGTGCGGTCGCCGACGGCGCCTCAACATCCGGCCGGGATGGCGCGTCAGTCTCATCAGTTGTCACAACGACGTCAGCATCGGGGACCGTAGACGTTTGCGTGGTGTCCGGCGCGAGCGTCGCAAGCTCTTCGGTCACCGGAACATCTACAGGATCAGCGCCCTCCGACGGGTTTGTGACTTCAGGGGGGTCTTGGGCCGCTTTAGCCGCAACCGTTTCATCCTGCTGGATGGCCTCCGGTGCAGGCATTGCGTCCGACGCCGCGACCTCCTCCGTTCCACCTGTATCCGGGCGTCTCTCTGCAAGCGCGGTATCTGCCGGAGCCGCATCCCCAGAGGAGGACAGGCCGGCCTCCGGTGGACGCGCAGGTGCGGTGTCCGTCTCCACCGTTTGCACCGGAAGCGGTGCCAAAATCACGTCTTCAGCCGACATCACAGGCGCGCCCGCCCCGTTTGCCTGCAGCGTTAGAACGCGCGCGTCATCGCTCGGGGCTACAACACCCACGGCCGCAAAGGCACCATTCGCATCCGCCGTTGCAGTTGCCACCTCCTCGCCATCCACCAGCACAGACACCTGCGCGCCGGGTTCCGCGCGTCCGGCGATAACGGTCAGACCGTCGTCCTCCAACCGGACCTCATCTATGCTTGGGGCAACGCGTGGCTCGGCTGCACTGTCCCCGTCCGCCGCTTCATCATCGGACGTACCGCCTTCAGTCGCCGCATCAGGTGCATCCTGCGAAGGCACCGACGCATCCTGAGCTACGATGGCGGCCAGTTCTTCGTCACTTGGCGCGGGTTCCGGGCCAAAGCTGAGGTAGGCACCCGCTGCAATCACCGCGACGATCACGATGCCAGCCGCCAACAATCCTGTGCCACCTGATTTGGTGCCAGCCCCCTCTTCGCGCATAATATTCTCTTCTTCCCGAATGCTCGCCGTCCCGAGCAGTGGGACAGACGTTGAGCCTACATATCAACTGCTCTATCACCGGTCAAAACCCCGGCGATCACATTTGCCATTAATTTCAACGGTAAGGGATACTCTCATGCGCCTGAAATCTGTTTGCGTCTACTGCGGCTCGCGCCCCGGCGCTGATCCCGCCTATCTGGCGGACGCCACGGCACTGGGCAGCACGCTTGCAGCCGAAGGCTGGCGTCTGGTCTATGGCGCTGGCGATGTGGGGTTAATGGGGGCGGTTGCGCGGGCGGCGCAGCAGGCGGGCGGCGAGACCTTTGGCGTGATCCCGCAGCACCTTGTTGCCTGGGAGGTCGGCAAGACCGATCTGACCTCTTACGTCGTGACCGAAACCATGCACGAGCGCAAGAAAGTGATGTTCATGAACTGCGATACGGTCGTGGTTCTGCCCGGCGGTGCGGGGTCGCTGGACGAGCTTTTCGAGGTCCTGACCTGGCGCCAACTCGGCCTGCATGAAAAGCCGGTATTTCTCGTAAATACAAATGGTTACTGGGACCCTCTGCTGGCACTTTTAAAGCATGTCACTGATCAGGGATTCGCCGATGACACGCTGCACGGCTACTATGAAATCGTGCCAGATGCTGCCGCCGCGCGGGACGCTTTGCGCCGCGCCTTGTCCTGACGATAGGCGGTGGCGGAATAGAGCGCCAGCGCGCTCCAGATCAACGCAAATGCCGCGACGTGCCATGGGCCGAACGGCTCTGAGAACACGAAAACCGCGCAGGCGAATTGCAGTGTCGGGTTGATGTACTGCAGCAGGCCGACGGATGTCATCGCCAATCGGCGGGCCGCGTAGGAAAACAGGATCAGCGGCAGCGCAGTGATCGGTCCGGCAAAAATCAGCAGCGCCATCGTCTGCCGATCACCACCAAAAACCGCACCACCATCGTGATGCGTTTGCAACAACACGAGCAGCGCGACCGGCATCAACAGCAGGATTTCCCCGGTCACAGACACCACGGGGCCCGCATTCTGCTGCTTTTTGATCAGCCCGTAGAACCCAAAGGTGATCGCCAGCGTCAGGGCAATCCAAGGCACGGTGCCCAGACCCACGGTCAGGATTGACACCGCAAGTGTCGCGAAGGCCACCGCCACCCATTGCGTGCGGCTCAACATCTCGCCAAACACAAGACGCCCGATCACGACCGCCACCAGCGGGTAGATGTAGTACCCTAGCGAGGTCTGCGTGGTATTGCCGGTCTGCACCGACCAGATGAAGAGCGACCAATTCGCCGCAATCATCAGCGAGGCAATGGCCACCAGTGTGAATGTGCGCAGGGTGTTCATGGAGCGGGTGATTTCGCGCAACCGCCCCTGCACAGCGAGCAGCACCGCAAAGAGGACCAGTGACCAGATCATCCGGTGCGACAGAACCTCGACCGCCGGAATGTGCGACAACAGCTTGTAATACATGGGGGAGAGCCCCCAGATACTGCAGGCCCCGATCATCGCCAGCACGCCTTTGGTTCGCTCGTTCATCGCAACCCTGCTCCTCTGAGCGTGGTTGTGATCCGAATTGGCACGGCCAACAAGTAAAAAGGCCCCACCCCTGGGCAGGACCTTTCGAATGTGCAGGAAAACGGTGGCCTGGGATCAGAGCCGGCTGGCTACATTTTCCCAGTTCACGAGGTTGTCGAGGAAGTTCGACAGGTAGTCCGGGCGTTTGTTGCGGAAATCGATGTAGTAGGAATGCTCCCACACGTCACACCCCAGCAGGGCCGTCTGACCGAAGCAGACCGGGTTCACGCCGTTCTCGGTCTTGGTGACCTTCAGGCTGCCGTCGGTGTCTTTCACCAGCCACGCCCAGCCGGAGCCGAACTGACCCGCGCCCGCGGCCTTGAAGTCATCCTTAAACTTGTCGACCGAGCCAAAGCTGTCGGTGATCGCCTTTTCCAGCTCACCCGGCATCGCGCTGTCGCCCGGCCCCATCATCTCCCAGAACTGGTTGTGGTTCCACAGCTGGCTGATGTTGTTGAAAATACCGTTCTGCGCCACGGCAGAGGCGTCATAGGTACCCTTGATGATCTCTTCGAGCGATTTGCCTTCCCACTCGGTGCCCTCGATCGCCTTGTTGCCATTGGTCACATAGGCGTTGTGGTGCAGATCGTGGTGGTACTCCAGTGTCTCCGCGGACATGCCTTTGCCAGCCAGAGCGTCGTGGGCATAAGGAAGATCAGGAAGTGAAAAAGCCATTGCGGGCCCCCTTTGTCATTTCAGTTGGGTGTACTGCACATGAAGCGCAGCCGCTCCGGAGTTCAAGTGTTAACGGGTGCAAAAAGTGCTCCGAATACGGATTTCCATGGGAAAACCCCGCCGACCGGGCCGGGGTCACGCGATCAGCTGGTGCGCTTGGTACAGGTCCCCGTGCCCGAAAACTGATTGTGATAAAGATCCGGTCGCGCATAGACCGAAATCTTTCCATTCTTGCGAATCGTGGCTTCAAAGTCGAAATAGGGAGTTCTCTGATTTTCGCCGTTCGTATAGTCCTTGATGGTCCATTTGACCGTCAGCCTGTTGGCCGTTTGACGCACACTGTTTGCCGCAACGGGCGCCGAGTACACTTCAAGAACAAAGGCATCACTGACCGTCGCAGTACCATTGTCGCGCACCACAATCGCGATTTTTTCGGAAATCCACCCCTTACCGCGTTTGAGATTGGTCATATCGCAGTCATAGAGCACGCCCTGCGCCGCGAGGGCCGGTAGAGGAAGCAATAAAAAGAGCAAAAATGATAAGCGCGACAGCATAGAGTATCCAGAAGTTGTGGGCGCACATTACGCGCTCGGAAAGACGTGCAACCCCTTGGGATGTCGCATCCATCTCGACCGTCACCATCCGCGCACCAGATTGGTTTCGCACGATGCTGGCACTGACGCCAAGCGGCGTCAACCGTTACTCCTGGTAAACGCCCACCGATGACCCGGGCTGCGCCGCAACAGTCAGCAGATCAAAGACATATTGTGCCTGGGACCGGAAACAGACGATCTGAAACACGTCCTCTTCCGGCATCCAGAAGGCGGCCGGAACCTGTGCCATCCGCGTGCGGCGAAACATGCCGGGCGTGAACTGATCGGGCGCCAGATCCACAGGGCAGAGCTTGGTCATCACCTCGCGGGCGCCCGCCCCGCTGACGCGAAACATCGCGCGGGCATCGGAAACGTTGACGGCGAGCGCATGCGATTTCGCCAGCGTCTTATGCACGTTGGCCAGGGTCCCGCCCACCGCGTCATAGGGGCAGAGCAGCAGGAGTTCGTCAGGGCTCATCCAGCACAGTCCGCGATCTTCCTCGACCGTGGCCATGCCCTGTTCCGGCATCGCAACGCCAGACGCCGATGTAGCCGCTTTCTTGAACGCGCTGGCAGAGAGATCACCCCGCAGGGTAATCATGCCCTGAAGAGCACATTCCGAGACCATCGCAATCCCGTCGGTCGAAGACGCGCCGCCCAGAGCAGTAACCGGCTCAGACATTGGCTTTCTCCCCGTCCTTGTCATAGAAAACCGGGTCTACGATGCGCGCCTTGTAGGTCGCCCCCTCCGTGCCCGGGAATTCGAGAACCTCGCCCATCCGGTCGGGGCCGTGCAGCACCAACCCCATGGCGATACCCTTGCCCAGGTTCGGCGAATGATAGCTTGAGGTCACGCGTCCGATCATGGTCTTTTGTCCATTGGCGTTTTCGCCCTCACCCACCGCATAGGCCCCATCTGGCAGCACCGCGCCTGACAGCGTTTCCAGCCCCACCAGTTTCCAGCGATTGGGGTCGGTCATGTGGCTCCGTTCCTGTGCGCGTTTGCCCAAGAAATCCTCTTTCTTCTTCGAGATTGCCCAGTGCAGCCCCAGGTCCTGCGGGATCACCGTGCCGTCGGTCTCGTCGCCAATCATGATGAAGCCCTTCTCGGCCCGCAGGATGTGCAGCGCTTCGGTCCCATATGGCATCACGCCCAGATCATGGCCGACCACCATCAGCGCATCCCAGAACGCCTGCCCCTGCCCCGCATCCACGGCAATCTCGTAGCTCATTTCACCAGAGAATGAGATGCGATAGACCCGGACCCTGAAGCCGCCGAGTTCACCATCGGCCCACTCCATAAAGCCCAAGGCCTCTTTCGAGATATCCATGCCGCCCAGCTTTTCCAACGCCTTGCGCGCATTCGGCCCAACCACGGCAACCTGCGCATATTGCTCGGTCACATTGGCCACATAGACCTGCCAGTCCCACCACTCGGTCTGCAGCCATTCTTCCATATGCTGGTGAATGCGCTCAGCCCCGCCGGTCGTCGTGTGGCAGAGGAAGGTGTCGTCATCGATCCGCGCCACCACGCCGTCGTCGATCAGGAACCCGTTTTCCGAACACATCAGCCCGTAGCGGCATTTGCCGGGTTTCAGCGTGCTCATCATGTTTGTGTAAAGCATGTCGAGGAACCTGCCCGCATCCGGCCCCTTCACGATTAGCTTGCCCAGCGTCGAGGCGTCCAGCAGTCCGAGATTCTCCCGTGCGTTGCGCGTCTCGCGCATCACAGCATCATGGGTGTTCTCGCCGTCGCGGACATAGGCATAGGGACGGCGCCAATGGCCAACCGGCTCCCACTCCGCGCCATGCGTGTCGTGCCAATTGTGCATCGGCGTGCGGCGAATGGGCTGGAAGACCTCGCCGCGCGCTTCGCCTGCAATCGAGCCCATGGAAATCGGCGTATAGGGCGGGCGGAAGGTGGTGGTGCCCACCTGCGGGATGGTGCTGTTGAGTGCACCGGCCAGCGTGGCCAGACCGTTGATGTTGCTGAGTTTCCCCTGATCCGTCGCCATGCCGAGCGTGGTATAGCGCTTGGCGTGCTCGACGCTTTCAAAGCCCTCTTGCGCGGCCAGCTGCACGTCCGAGACCTTCACATCGTTCTGATAATCCAGCCAGGCCTTGCTGCGCAGTTTCACACCTGCGCCCTGCGGCATCAGCCAGACGGGCATCATCGGTGCCTCTTCCGGGCTTTCGCCGACGGGGCAATTGGTCTGCCGGACCTTGAACCCGGTGGCAGCAGCGGCCAGCTTGCCCGCCTGATCGCCATCGCCCAGTGCATCGGCCAATCGCAGAGCGCCGTTCGCGGCCCCGGCGGCGGTCACAAATGCCTCGCCCTGCGCGCCCATCGGCGCTTTGTCCACATCAGGCCGGAAATGCGCCTGCGTCTCATCCCAGATCAGTTTGCCACCACAGTGCGACCACAGATGCACCACGGGAGACCAGCCGCCCGACATGGCCACCGCGTCGCAGGCGATCTCTTCGAGCACGGCCCCTTCACCCGCCTGACTACAAACGCAAACACCAGTGACACGCTTGGTGCCTTTCACCTTTGCGATGGCGTGCCCCATCATCACCCGGATGCCCAGAGCCTTTGCCTGTTCCATGGCGGGGCTGTCCTGCGCTAGCACCCGCGCATCGAGGATGACCGGCACGCTCAGCCCTGCGTTTTTAAGGTCAAATGCCGTAAGGTAAGCGTCATCATTGTTGGTCACGATCACCGTGCGATCCCCGGTTGAGACACCGTAATTGACCAGATAATCGCGCATGGCAGAGGCCAGCATGACGCCGGGAATGTCGTTTCCTGCGAAGGGCAAAGGGCGCTCGATTGCGCCGGTGGCGGTCACGATATGCCCCGCCCGGATGCGCCACAGGCGGTGACGGGGGCCGGGATTTTCCGGCGCGTGATCACGCAGTTGTTCGTAGCCCAGGACGTAGCCGTGATCGTAAACACCGGCCCCCATCAATCGCTTGCGCAGGATGACATTGGGCATCGAATCCAGCTCGGAGACGATTTGATCCACGTAGTTTTCCACAGGGACGCCATCCACCGTGCCGCCATCGACGGGGCCGCGCCCGCCCCAATGGGCCGACTGCTCGATCAGCAGCACCTTGGCGCCTGTCGCGGCGGCCGTCTTAGCGGCCTGCAACCCCGCCACACCGCCGCCAATGACCATTACATCGCAGA
This sequence comes from uncultured Roseobacter sp., assembly GCF_947492555.1. Lineage (GTDB taxonomy): Bacteria > Pseudomonadota > Alphaproteobacteria > Rhodobacterales > Rhodobacteraceae > Roseobacter. The sequence goes on along the minus strand of NZ_CANLNE010000003.1, from coordinate 273,471 downwards.
AAAAGTGAAAATGTTCGTAGGTATCCGCATCCCGCGCCTTGGGGGCACGACCCAAGCCGGCGGATTGCCGGATGAACGGCTCGTAGACATGTTTCCACAAGGGGCGGGGATGCATGAACATCTTGTAATAGAACCCTGCGGGCAGAAACCGGCTCAGATGCGTGTTGATCGCGCCGACGTCAAATTCCAGGCTGGGCCAGTGGTTCTGGCTCTGCGCGGTCAACCCCTCGAAAAGTTCGGTCGTGGTGACCCGCTGGTTGGGCTCGAAGGTGCCCTCAGCGCCCATATTCACCAGCCCGTTGGGCTCTTCAGCGCCGGAGGCTACAAGGCCGCGCGGACGGTGATATTTGAACGACCGCCCGACCAGCATCTGATCATTCGCCAGCAGTGCGGAAGCCAGCGTGTCGCCTTCAAAGCCGCGCAACTGCTTGCCGTTGAAGGTGAATTTCAGGGCCTTTTGCTTGTTCAGCAGACGGCCGCCTGTTGCAAGGCGCGTGCTCATGACTGGGATTCCGGCATAGATGGCGAAGGGGGGATTTGCATATTTTTAGAACAATGAAAGGTCATTCGAACTCTCTCCACGCCCAATTGGGGCGTTTTTCAGAGATCTTGTCCCGCAGATCCTTGGGCGGCTCCGTGGTCTGGGCGGAATAGGTCCCGAAAACTTCCAGCGTGGTGGTGCAGCGTGCGGCGTGAAACCATTTGCCGCAGCCATAGGCGTGCCGCCAGCGTTCGAAATGCACGCCGCGCGGGTTTTCCCGCATGAACAGATAGCCTTCGAAGTCATCCTCGGATGCGCCGGGGCCAAAGCGTTTCAGATGCGCTTCACCGCCTCCCTGGAATTCGGTTTCCTCGGCGGTAACGCCGCAAACGGGACAGGACAGGATCAGCATGCGTAGGCTCCGGCCATCGGGGGGCGGCACGCGAAAAAGGCGGGCGTCCGGAGACACCCGCCTTTGGCGGTCCGCAAAAATGAGAAGGTGTTATTCGACGACAGCGGGTGCTGTGTCGGCGGGTGCCGCCGGTGCGGTTTCGATGGCGGCAGGATCTGCGGCGCCATCGGGATCTGTGGGCACGGTGCTTGTGCCAAGAACGGCCAGCAGGAAGACGAAAGCGCCGATAACCACGAGCGCGATGAAAATGCCTTTGCCACTGACGCCATCATTGTGGGTCGTATAGTCAGCCATTGTTTTGTCTCCTTGTTACGGGAGGCCAGTGTGAAGGCTGACGGCAGTGTCGCAACCACGGCAGGCACTGTGGTCTGATTTCGGCGAGCACAAGCCAGATAAGCGCGCATCGGGAAGCCGAAAAATGCCGATTTAGCGGTAAAACGATAAAAACCGCCCGGGCGACGGGACGCCCGAACGGCTTTTTTGCACGTTGGTTTTTCGGGTTTAATTGCCCGAGACGGCTTCTGCTGCGCTTTCCAGGGCTGTGTCCGGGCCTTCGACCGAGACAGCCTCGCCACCGGCCAGCATGAAGTACGCAAGAATGGCGACGACAACCACGAGTGCGCCAACGATAAAGGCGATACCGGTGTTGCTGCCACTGGAGCTTGATTGATCGGACATGTTGTTTCTCCTTTTCGCGTTGCGATTGAAAAGAGAACACCCTGCCCACGGGAAAAGTTCCGTGAAACATGCACCTTACGACTGTCGCCAAATCTGGTGCGCTGCGCTACACTGTGTGCAGTCCGGGTGAGGAGGATCCGATCATGAGCCACGAGATGACGGCGGTTCTGGTATTTGGCGTCATAGGTGTACTGGCGTTGGTCATGCTGGTGCGCGAAAGGCGCGGCATTGCGGCGCGAAAGGCAGCGCGCGGCGGACGTGAGGTGAATGTCAGCAACCTGATTGCCTTTGGGTCTGCCGCGGGTGAGGGCGAGAAAACGCACACTGACTGACACCCAATGCCCGCCTTGGTCCATCTTATCGCCTTTGACGGCCTGCTTTTGCAGGTCCTTCCCGTAGTCTGGCGCGGTATCGCACGCAAGCCGGATGGGATCGGCGGACCGGGGGATGGCGGCGTCTGACATCAGTGCGCGACCCCGGCAGCGACACTTTCGTCAATGAACCGGCCTTCGCGAAAACGCTCCAGCCCGAAGGCATCCGTCAGGGGGCCGTGCCCCTTGGCCATCAGTTCCGCCATTGCCCAGCCCGAGCCCGGCGTCGCCTTGAATCCGCCCGTGCCCCAGCCGCAGTTGATGAAGACATTCTCCACCGGTGTTTTTGACAGGATGGGCGAGCGGTCCCCTGTGATGTCCACGATGCCGCCCCATTGGCGCAGCATCTTGAGGCGGCTGACCATCGGGAATGTCTCGACCAGCGCGCGCACGGTTTCCTCGATGTGGTGGAACGATCCGCGCTGAGTGTAGTTGTTGTAGCCATCGGTGCCACCGCCGATGACCATCTCGCCCTTGTCGGACTGGCTCATGTAGCCGTGCACGGTGTTGGCCATGACCACTACATCCATGCAGGGCTTGATCGGCTCCGAAACCAGTGCCTGCAGGGCCACCGATTCAATCGGCAGACGGAAACCTGCAAGTCCCGCCACATGGCCCGAATTGCCCGCCACCACGATGCCGAGCTTGTCACAGTCAATCGCGCCCTTCGTCGTATCCACGCCCACGACGCGGCCACCCTCGCGGCGCACGGCTGTGACTTCGCATTGCTGGATCACGTCCATGCCCATGTCGGAACAGGCGCGCGCATAGCCCCAGGCAACCGCATCGTGCCGCGCGGTGCCGCCGCGCGCCTGCCACAAGCCGCCAAGCACCGGATAGCGCGGCCCGTCGATGTTGATGATCGGCACCAGTTCCTTGACGCGGCGCGGCCCGATGAACTCGGTCTTCACCCCCTGCAGCGCGTTGGCATGGGCCGTGCGTTGATAGCCGCGGACCTCGTGATGGGTCTGCGCCAGCATGATCACGCCACGCGGGGAAAACATCACGTTATAGTTCAGATCCTGGCTCATCGTCTCGTAAAGACTGCGCGATTTTTCATAAAGCGCCGCTGACGGGTCCTGCAGATAATTGCTGCGAATGATCGTCGTGTTACGCCCGGTGTTACCGCCGCCCAGCCAGCCCTTTTCCAGAATCGCCACGTTTTTGATGCCGAACCGCTTGCCCAGATAGTACGCCGTGGCCAGCCCGTGCCCCCCCGCGCCAATGATGATCACATCGTATTTCTTCTTGGGTTCCGCCGCACGCCACGCGCGCTCCCATCCGGTGTGATACCGCGCAGCTTCACGCGCCACGGCAAAGACGGAATAACGTTTCATGGCAAGATCACCCCAAGACGAAAGACACCGGATTCGCTCCGCCGTCCAGACTGGCACAGTTCTGCGGTACTTATCAAAAAAGGCAAAGACTGCGCGCGTCGCTTTCTAACAGGTTTGCGACACATGTCTCAATTGGGACGGGTGCACGCGCAGGCGTGATGATTTGTCCCTTTTGCCCGTGCGCATTGATCGCTAAGTCAGGGACGCAAGGAGCATGACTGAATGGCATTATTCTGGATATTGGCGAGTGGGCTCGCCGTGGGCATCACGATTTTGCTGGCACTGGGTCTGCGTGCACCGCGCACAGGGGCGGCGGTACCGGCCGCAGCCTATGATTTGCAGGTCTATCGCGACCAGTTGCGGGAGGTTGAAAAGGACCTTGCGCGCGGTGTGGTCAGCAAAGAAGACGCCGACCGCGTGCGCGCCGAGGTGTCACGCCGCATCCTTGCAGCCGATGCAGCACTGCAAAGGGACCACGTCGCTACAGACGCCAGCAAAGGCGCACCCGGGATCGTTGCCGGCGTCATCGCTCTTGTTCTGGTCGCCGGCAGTGCCGGGCTTTATCTGCAACTTGGAGCACCAGGATACGGCGATTTGAAGCTGGCAGACCGCATCGCCTTTGCCGAGGAAGCGCTGGCGGAACGCCCCAGTCAGGCCGAAGCCGAAGCCAGCCTGCCCAACCGCGGCACCCCGGCGGAGGCGAGCCCGGATTACGTCGCACTGGTCGAACAACTGCGCGATACCGTGGCCCAACGGCCCGACGACCTGCAAGGCCATATCCTGCTGGCGCAAAACGAGGCAAACCTGGGCAACTTCCGCGCTGCCGCACGGGCGCAGGGCGAGGTGCTGCGCCTGAAAGGGGTCAACGCAGAGGTCGCCGATTACGTCGATTATGCCGACATGCTGGTGCTCGCTGCGGGTGGTTACGTGTCCCCCGAGGCGGAAGCGGCGCTGCGCACGGCGCTCAGCGTGGATCAGGCCAACGGAACGGCGCGCTACTACCTTGGCCTGATGATGGCCCAGACCGGACGACCGGACACCGCCTTTCGCATGTGGGATGCACTGCTGCGCGAAGGGCCGGAGGACGCGCCGTGGATACCGCCCATCCTTGCACAGATCGAAGATATGTCATTCCGGGCAGGCGTCAACTACCAGTTGCCTGAAATCGGCACAGGGCGCGGCCCCTCCGCCGCCGATATCGAGGCCGCAGGCGATCTTTCCCCGGCAGAGCGGCTGGAGATGATCCAGGGCATGGTCTCTGGCCTCTCCGAACGGCTCGCGACCGAAGGTGGCCCGGTGCAGGACTGGGCGCAGTTGATCAGCGCGCTTGGCGTGCTGGGTCAGACCGGACAGGCGCGCGCGGTTTATGATAATGCTGTCGAGGTCTTTGCCGAAGACACCCGTGCGCTGGACCTGCTGCTGCGCGCGGGCCAGCGGGCGCGTGTTGTCGAATGATACACGAAGAGATCGGCGATTTCGCCGCCGCCCTGCCCCCGATGCACAGCATTGCCGGCCTTGATCTGGGCACGGTCACCATTGGTGTGGCGGTCTCCGACACCTTCTTGTCCATCGCCACACCGCTGGAAACCATCAAGCGACGCAAGTTCACGCAGGACGTTGCGCGACTGACGGAAATCCTCGCCGCGCGCCGGATCGGCGGGCTGGTGCTGGGGCTGCCGCGCAACATGGATGGCTCCGAAGGGCCGCGTTGCCAGTCCACGCGAGCCTTTGCGCGGAACCTTGATCGCACCTATGGATTTGACCTGCCCATCACCTTCTGGGACGAGCGCCTCTCCACCGTTGCCGCAGAACGTGCTCTGCTGGAGGCGGATACATCGCGAAAACGTCGCGCCGAGGTTATTGATCACGTGGCCGCGGGGTTTATCTTGCAGGGAGCGCTGGACCGGTTGCGGGCCATTCGCGTCGCCAATGAAGGGTAGCACATGACAGACGACATCTGGCGCCGCGATGAGGCGGAGAGCCCCTGCATCAAGGTCTGTGTGATCCATCCTGAGGCACGGCTCTGTACCGGCTGCCTGCGCTCCATCGACGAGATCAGCGCATGGTCAGGCATGACGCCGGAGGCACGCCGTGCCGTGATGGCAGAATTGCCCCTACGCGGCGGCCAGTTGAAAAAACGCAAAGGCGGGCGCGCCGCGCGACTGGCGCGTTAGCAGGCCAATCAGCCATGGAATTGTCAGACGCACACCGATCCGCCCTCGATGACATCCTGACTTGGCGGCGCGATGTCCGGCACTTTCTGCAAGACCCGGTAGCGGCAGATGTGCTGGCCCGGCTGCAGCGCAGTATGGACCACGCCCCATCAGTCGGTAATTCCCGTCCCTGGCGCGTGATGCAGGTGGACAGCCCAGACAGGCGTGCGCGGATCATCGAGAGTTTCGAAGCCTGCAATAACGCGGCCGCCGAGGCCTATGCGCCCGAAGCACGGCGCGACTATCTCGCCCTGAAGCTTGCCGGATTGCGCGAGGCCCCGGTGCACCTCGCCGTCTTCACCGATCTGACTGTCGAGGAAGGGCGCGGGCTGGGGCGGCAGACCATGCCCGAGGTGCTCTCTTATTCGACGGTCATGGCGATCCACACGCTCTGGCTGGCCGCGCGGGCGGAAAACATCGGCCTGGGGTGGGTCTCCATCCTTGACCCGGTCGCCGTTGCCGCGATCCTTGACGCACCACCCAGCTGGTCCCTGACCGGCTATCTCTGCCTTGGCCACGCCGAGCGTATTTCCGACACGCCGCTGCTGCACGAGGCGGGATGGCAGGCGGACACGACACAGCCCTGGATCATCAGGTAGCGCTCAAACAGCCTGCAGCTTCCGCGCTTCCTCCCCGGCCAATTCCAGCAGTTGCTGCATGAAGGGCTTGCCCAGATCGTCCTCGCGCACTGCCGCGTAAAGCCTTCGGGTGATCCCTTTTTCAGTCAGAGGGCGCGTGATGTAGTCGGAGGAATACTTCACCTCCCGCACCACCCAATCCGGCAGCACCGATACCCCGCGATTGGAGGCGACCAGCAGCAGGATCACCGCCGTCAGCTCCACCTGCCGGATCGCGGCAGGCTCCACCTTGGCAGGGATCAGAAGTTGGCTGAAGACATCAAGCCGGGTGCGCTCCACCGGATAGGTGATCAACGTCTCCTCCCGGAAATCCGCCGCCTCGACATAGGGTTTCTGCGCCAGAGGATGCGTGCTTGCAGCTACAAAAACCGGCGCGTAATCAAAGAGTTCGACAAACTTCACCCCCGGCAACTCCTCCGGGTCGGAAGAGACCACCAGATCAACCTCTTCCTTTAACAGCGCAGGCAGCGCGTCAAAGGCCAGCCCCGGACGGATATCCACATCGACATCCCCCCAGCTTTTGCGGAACTTCTCCAGCACCGGGAAGAGCCATTCGAAACAGGCGTGGCATTCAATGGCGATATGCATCCGGCCGGTGCTGCCCGCCCGCAGGCCGGTGAATTCTTCCTGCAAGGCTTGCACTTGCGGCAGGACCTGTTGTGCCAGTTTCAGCAGACGAATGCCTGCCGGCGACAGCTTGAGCGGCTTGGACCGGCGCACAAAAAGCTCGACCCCGGCCTGATCCTCCAACCCCTTGATTTGATGGCTCAAAGCAGATTGGGTGATGTGCAGCTGATCCGCCGCACGCGCCAGCCCACCCGCCTCGTGGATGGCCTGGATCGTGCGCAGGTGGCGAAACTCGATATGCATGCGTGCCTCATGTTAAAGATGAGAGTTATGAGTTTGTCTCACGAAGTGCGGTATGGCACAAGGTGACAACTCATAAGGAAGTCGCCCGATGTCCACCCCATCCGTCTCATTTGAAGTCTTCCCGCCCCGCTCCATCGATGCGTCCTTTAAACTGTGGGAAACCGCGCAGGCACTGGCGCCGCTGGAGCCGCGATTTTTCTCGGTCACCTATGGTGCGGGCGGCAGCACGCGCGATTTGACTCATGACGCGGCCTATACGCTGCACAAATCATCCGGCCTGCCGGTTGCCGCGCATCTGACCTGCGTCGGCGCGTCCAAGGCGGAGACCCTCGCCGTGGCCCAACGGTTTGCCAAGGCAGGGATCACCGACATCGTTGCCCTGCGCGGCGATGCGCCAGAAGGCCAGGACAGTTTCACAGCCCATCCCGACGGTTTTGCCAATGCGGTCGAATTAATCGAGGCATTGGCGCAGTCCGGCCAGTTCACCCTGCGCGTGGGTGCCTACCCGGAAAAACACCCCGAGGCCGCCAGCCAGCAGGCCAACATCGACTGGCTGAAAGCAAAGATCGATGCGGGCGCGGATGAAGCGATCACCCAGTTCTTTTTCGAGGCCGACACCTTCCTGCGGTTCCGTGATGATTGTGCCAAAGCGGGTATCACGGCGCCGATTACGCCGGGCATCCTGCCCATCATCAACTGGACCAGCGCGCGCAAGTTCGCCCTGCGCTGCGGCGCAACCATTCCGGCCTGGTTGGATCAGGCGTTCGAGGCGGCAATCCGTGATGACCGGCACGATCTGCTGGCCACGGCAATCTGCACAGAACTCTGCTCGGACCTGGTCGACGAGGGCGTCGAGGACCTGCATTTCTACACGCTGAACCGCCCCGACATGACGCGCGAGATCTGCCACGCACTTGGCGTTACGCTGGCCACCTCGGGCGTGCGCGACGTCGCGTAATCCTTGTTCCCAAATCCGATAAACGCTTAGCTCCAGACATAAATTCCCTCTTGTCGGAGCCTGACATGCCCATCGCAAAATCCCCCGCTGACCTGCTTAGCCAAGCTGATGTTCTGTCCATGTCAGGGCTTGAATTCATGCAGGGCATTCTGGACGGGCGTCACCCCGGTCCGCCCATTGGCGAGACCATGGGCTACACCCTGCACGCCGTGTTCGACGGGCGGGCCGTGTTTCGCGGCACGCCGGAATTCAACGTGACCAACCCGATGGGGACGGTGCATGGCGGCTGGTACGGCACCCTGCTCGATTCCGCCATGGCCTGCGCCGTGATGACAAAAGTGCCGCGCGGCTCGATCTACACAACGCTGGAATTCAAGATCAACATAACCCGCAACATCCCCCTTGGCACGACCATCGATTGTATCGGCGAGATTGATCATTCCGGTCGATCTACGGGCGTTGCGCATGGCGAAATCCGCGGGGTCGAGGACGGCAAGCTTTATGCCACCGGATCGACGACCTGCATCATCATGAAGATGACCTGATCCGTCACCGGCAGAATTGCACCGACCCTGCATCCGGGAGTTGAACGAATCTCTCGGCCCTGCTACCCGTGCCGAACGGAAACCCTGACAGCAGAAAGGTCAGACATGAAGAATCGTCAACCACATATGCTTTGCGCAGCGGGCGTGATTGCCAGCTAAAGCGGTCTGACAGGTTTCTATTCCGAAGGCCGCCTCATGAAGCGGCCTTTTCTTTTTATATCCTCCTCATGCGGCGGCTTTCCATCATTCATGGAGAGCACAAATGCCAAACTTATCACTCTACATCCCCCTCAGCCGGTCGCGCGGTGTTCTGTTGCGGTTGGTGGCGGTTTTAATCCGGGCGCCAAGACGGCTGCGGCGCGACCCTTATGCGCGCGCGCATCTGCCCGCCTACCTGCGGGAGGACGTGGGTCTCGAACCGGAGGTTGAACACCCTCCGCCTCTCTCACACCGGTTCCCGTTCTGACCGGTCCCGACCCGAGCCACTCGTGGCTCGGGTCATCTGCTCCGGTTTGCAAATCTGTTGGCAGAGACGTGGCCACGGACCGGCCAGCTGTCTCCGGGCCGCGCGTTACTGCGCGCGTGTGGCAACCCACCGGGAAATCTCATCCAATACGACCGGCGCATAGGCGCGGCTTCCACTGAGCAGAAAGCGCAGCCCCGCCAGAGCGGTCCAATCTGCAGGGGTCTGGAAATTGAAGTGCTGCGCCCGCAGTAAACTGTGCGTTGCCTGCGGCACGATCCGCACATCATGGTGCGGATTTTTCGCATATAACTCTGCCGTTTCGGATGGGTACACGTTCAGATCATCCGCGCCCATCAAAACGAGGGTCGGTGTCGTCATTGCCAGCACGTCTTCGGTCGCATCGACCCCATAGTTGCGCCTGACGAAGGCGCAGCGCGCCGCGCTCATGTCATCGCGGCCTGCGCACACGGACCCATCCCGGAAAATTCGATCGTTCTCAGCGAGGTTGTCAGCGACAGCCTGCTCGATTTCCCCAAAAGTGTGCCCCGCGCTCTCAAGGCGTTTTGACGTGTAATAGGCCCCCTGGCGACGCCAGTTCACGGCAGGCCCGATCAGCACGGCGTATCCGGCACCGGTGTCCGTTGTAACCTTAGGCACGACCCAACCTGCCTGCGAAAACCCTAAAAATCCCAAGGTTGTATGCGCAAATCCTTGCTGGTCTCTCAGATACTCAAAAGCGGTCACGGCCTCTTTTATGCGGTCCGCCATCGACTGCGCCAACCAGTCACCTTCGCTTTGCCCGATGCCCGGTTTGTCCCACGAAAAAACGCCGGTGCCCCGGGCCACCAAGGCGTTGACCAACGGCAGATAAGTGCTGTCAGACCACCTGTCCTGCGGCCCATCCCCATGCACGATCAGGACAATGGGAGGCGCATCCACCTTCGGAGGCAAGACCAGTGTCCCGGCGAGGTGGTGACCCTGCACTGTAAACACATGTTCAGAAACGGCAGCGTTGTCGGGCACTTCAAATGCACGTATGGTGTCCAACCCGGCAAAGACCAGTGCCACAAGAAGCGCCAAAACACCCCAGGCTGCGTATCGTTTCAACTGGTCCCTCGTACACAATAACCACGCGGTACGTCCTCACACTGATCATAACATTGTGCAATGGCCAATGGGAATTTCACAGCGATCCGTCGCAGCAAACCGCGGATCTCAGACCGTCTTTCCGAACCCCATCCAGCCGCGCGGCGCGGGGGCCACGGATTGACGCAGGGCGACACTGTCGTGGATTTGCTCGGACGGGTCCTGCAGGGGTCTGCGCGCCCGCCGGGTGATGAACCATTTACCATTGCCACGAAAGGTTCCCAGCATGGGGGCCGTGGCATCCTGCGCAAAACGGGTGGTCCAGCCGTCGGGCAGCGGCAGGCCGGTCATCTGCGCCCGCTCCATCATCCAGACCAGCGGAATGTTAGACAGAGGTCGCGCTTCCTCAAACCCGCCAAGTTGTCCGCCGACATCACCATGGGTGCCGGCAAACCAGACCTGTTCCACCCGCCCCTGAAACCCCTCGGGCGAGGACCAGAGCACCGGCGCATAGGCCGCGCGCGTTTCGTCCAGCGCCAGCGCGTGGAACCCCGCTTTCACGTTGTGGCTGAGGCGGTGGCTGTGAAACGCATGTCTCTTCTCGCTGAGACGCCACAGGACCGGCGCGTTGAAGCCCAGCGATTTGACCGTGTCCCAGACACCGATCATCTCGATCTCGACCCCTTCAAGACAGTGAGCCGCGGCAAACTGGCGGGCGCAATCGCTGGAGGGATCGGCTTCATAATGGCGGTAGACGTCGCGGATGTTTCGCTCGGTCGCGTTTTCGGCCTTCAGCAGGCCCATCAAGTCGATGACCCCGGCGAGGCTGCGCACCGCATAGGCCCCGCGTGAATAGCCAAAGAGGAAAATCTTGTCCCCCGGATGATAGCGTGACGCCAGATAGCCATAGGCGCGGCGGATCTGCCGGTTGATACCACGCCCCATCATCACATCCATGGCCGAGCGCCAGCTGTCCCACTGCAGCCCGGGCTCATAATAGATCGAGAGGGGGCTGCCCACTTCACGACACAGATGATAGGCCCGCCCCGCGTTGGTCTCGCAGCCCGGCTCCAGCGAGGACATCGTGCCATCAAGAATGACGACATGGGTGACAGGGCCGCGGCGCGGGCCAAAATCGCTGTCAGGCCGGCGCCAGAACCTGCTGCGCAGCCAGCCGAGCCACCTGTTATTCCGCCGCGAGGACCTCACCGTTCAACAACTCCCAAACTTTATGCGGGGTGAAAGGCATATCAGCCTGACGCACCCCCCGCTCCCAAAGCGCATCCTGAACCGCGTTCGCAACAGCGGCCAATGCACCCACCGTGCCCGCTTCGCCACAGCCCTTCATCCCCATGATGTTGGCGGTGGAGGGCACCGGTTCCGATGTAAAACTAATAGTGGGTATGTCGTCTGCACGCGGCAAGGCGTAATCCATGAACGATGCCGTGAGCAACTGGCCGTCTTCGTCAAAGACAACATGCTCCGTCAGCGCCTGACCGATACCCTGCGCTACCCCACCATGCACCTGGCCTTCGGCCAGCATCGGATTGATAAGATTGCCGAAATCATCGACGACGGTATAGCGGTCCACAGTCACGACTCCTGTCTCAGGGTCCACAATTACCTCTGAAACATGGCAACCGTTGGGAAAGCTTCGGGCATCCAGAGTGGCGCGTGCTTCATGCACCAGGAGATCGTCGCGGCCCTGCGCACGCGCCATTTCTGCCACTTCCAGCATCGTAGGGCTCAGGTTAGAGCCATCTGCGCGAAAGCGTTCATCATCAAAACCGATCTCGGAGGCAGGCACGCCCATTTCGTCGGCCAGAAACGCGATGAACTTCTCAGTCATCTCCGCAACCGCTGCCAGAGTCACGTTGTTCTGCACAGTAACAGACCGCGACCCACCGGTGCCGCCGCCCTCCGCGATCAGATCGCTGTCGCCCTGAACCACTGTGATCAATTCCGCAGGCATACCCGTCTGGTCCGCCAGGAAATTTGCGTAGACCGTCTCGTGCCCCTGCCCTGTGGATTGCGTGCCCACGTAGATCGTCACCGTACCATCCTCGTTAAAAGCAACCTTCGCGCCTTCCGAAGGATCACCCAAAATACTTTCGATATAGTAACACAAACCGACGCCGCGCATAAGGCCCTGATCCTTATCGGCTTTTTTCCGCGCGGCGAAACCCTCCAGATCCGCCTCGGAAATGGCGCGGGTCAGCAGCCGGTCAAAGTCGCCCACGTCATAAGTTTCGCCCACGGTGGTTTCATAGGGAAACTGGTCTGCGTTGATGAAATTCCGCCGCCGCAATTCGATCGGGTCTACCCCCAATTCGCGCGCTGCCCGGTCCATCAGGCGCTCCAGCACATAGATGGCCTCGGGCCGCCCGGCCCCCCGGTAGGCGTCCACGTAAGTCGTGTTCGTATAGATGCCTTCGACCCGCAGCCACGTGTTCTGCACATCATAGACGCCCATCAGCACGCGGCTGAAAAGCTGGCTTTGGATGAATTGTCCAAAATGGCTGTTATACGCGCCGAGATTGCAGCGCGAGTGCACACGGTAGGCGGCAATCCGGTTTGTCTCGTCAAAGGCAAACTCCGCCGTGGAGGTCAGATCACGCCCCGCATTGTCGCTCAGCATGGCTTCTGTCCGCTCCGACATCCAGCGCACAGGACGTCCGGTGACCCGCGCCGCCTCGGCCGCCAGCGCATATTCCGGATAGGGAAACCCTTTCATACCAAAACCACCGCCCACATCCGGCGTGGTCACACGCACCAGATCGGGCTCCAACCCAAACGCCTTGGCCAGCGCGTCTTTTTGCCCCCAGACACCCTGCCCGCCCAGCGAGACATGCAGCCGGTCGCCATCCCATTCGGCGAAACAGCCGCGCGGCTCCAGCGAATTCACGATGATCCGGTTGTCACCCACCTCCAGGCTCACCGTGCGGGCCGCCTTGGCAAATGCCGCCTCGGTTGCCGCTTCATCACCGATCCCCCAGTCGAAGCCACGGTTGTCCGGCACATCGTCATGCACCGCCGGACCACCTGCGGCGATGTCCATCTTGGCAGGCAGATCGTCATAGTCGAGCATAATGAGCTCCGCTGCGTCCCGCGCCTGATCCAGCGTGTCCGCGACGATGAAAGCCACCGGCTCGCCCACGAACCGCAGCTTGCCCTTGGCCAACAAGGGACGCTTGGGTGCCGCCCCCTGCGACCCATCGCGGTTCTTGATGGTGGCCCCGAACATATTGATATTCATGCCCGCCGCCTCCAGATCATCAACTGTCAGCACCGCCTGAACACCCTCCGCCGCCCGCGCATCCGAGACATCCAGCCCGGTGATTGTGGCATGGGCAACCGGGGCGCGGAACACAAAAGCCCGCAGTGCACCCTCAGGCGCGATGTCGTCCACATAGCGCCCGTGCCCGGTCAGAAAGCGGACGTCTTCCACCCGTTTGATCGATTGTGACTTGCCGAACTTTTCCATCGGGGAACTCCTTTTCGCGCGCTGCGTTCAGGCGGACACTAGCGGCACCCGCACGCTTGTCCAGTCGTCCCGGTGATAACGGTAGAAACAGCGCTTTAGTCCGCATTTTTCGAAGATATTCCAGAAGCCCCGCCCGGAGCAGGTGCGACGGCCCCGCTGCCAAGGGTGGCCTGAAGCCCACCCTACCTGTTCACCACACCCGTCGCCCCCTGCAGGTAAGGTGGGCTTCAGGCCACCTTTGCCGGTCAAGTTTTCCCACCCGCCGCCTTCCCCTTGCCCGCATCCTCCGGTAGACCCCCGCCAAGATCAGACAGAGGATGCGATCATGGCGCTCGACAAGACTTTTGACGCTCAGCAAGCCGAAGCCCGCCTGTACGCGGCATGGGAAAAATCAGGCGCTTTCAAGGCCGGGGCAAATGCCACGCGGGACGAGACGTTTTCCATCATGATCCCGCCCCCCAATGTGACGGGGTCGCTGCACATGGGGCACGCCTTCAACAACACGCTGCAGGACATCCTGATCCGCTGGCACCGCATGCGCGGGTTCGACACCCTCTGGCAGCCCGGCACCGACCATGCAGGCATCGCCACGCAAATGGTGACCGAACGCGAAATGGCCGCCAATCAGGAACCCTCGCGCCGCGACATGGGTCGCGAGAAATTTATCGAGCGGGTCTGGCAGCAGAAGGTCAAGTCGCGCGGCACCATCATCGGGCAGCTCAAACGCCTCGGGGCCTCCTGCGACTGGTCGCGCGAGGCTTTCACTATGGGCGGCGCGCCGGGCGACCCGGAGGCGGGTCAGGGACCGAACTTCCACGATGCGGTCATCAAGGTCTTTGTCGACATGTACAACAAGGGCCTTATCTACCGCGGCAAGCGGCTGGTGAATTGGGACCCGCACTTTGAGACCGCCATCTCCGATCTGGAAGTCGAGAATATCGAGGTCGACGGCCACATGTGGCACTTCAAATACCCGCTCGCGGGCGGGGCCACCTATGAATATGTCGAGAAAGACGAGGACGGCAACGAGACCCTGCGAGAGACCCGGGACTACATCTCCATCGCCACGACGCGGCCCGAAACCATGCTGGGGGATGGCGCGGTTGCCGTTCATCCGTCAGATGAAAGATACGCGCCAATCATCGGGAAACTATGTGAAATCCCGGTCGGCCCAAAGGAACACCGCCGCCTGATCCCGATCATCACCGATGAGTATCCGGACAGGAATTTCGGCTCGGGTGCGGTCAAAATCACCGGGGCGCATGACTTCAACGACTATCAGGTCGCCAAACGCGGCGGCATTCCCCTCTACCGGCTGATGGACACCAAGGGAGCGCTCCGTGATGATGGCGCGGCTTATGCGGAAGCGGCGGCGATTGCCATGGCCGTGGCGCAGGGCGAGCGGGATCTTAGCGAGGCCGAAGCCGATGCGGTCAACCTTGTGCCGGACGATCTGCGCGGACTCGACCGGTTTGAAGCGCGTAAAAAGGTGGTCGCCCAGATCACCGAAGAAGGCCTCGCGGTCATGCAGAGCGTCACCAAACTGGACGGAGACGGCAACGAGGTTGAGCGCCTTGTACCCTTCGTCGAGGCCAAGAAGATCATGCAGCCCTTCGGCGACCGCTCCAAAGTGGTCATCGAGCCGATGCTGACCGACCAGTGGTTTGTCGAGACCTCCAAGATCGTACAACCCGCCATTGACGCGGTGCGCAACGGTGATGTGGCGATCCACCCCGAGCAGGACAAGAAGGTCTACTTCAACTGGCTGGAAAACATCGAGCCCTGGTGCATCTCGCGCCAGCTCTGGTGGGGGCATCAGATACCGGTGTGGTATGGGCCAAGAGTAGATGACCATGGGCATCCGATTCCCGGAGAGACTGAGCCTTTCTGTGCAAGCGATCCACAGGCGGCCCAAACGATAGCGAAACGCTACTATGAAGAACGCGGATTGAGTAACGTCAGGATTCATTTCGCAAACGAAAAGGATGATTTGCAAGCAGCCGTTGGTGAAGCCAATGGGTCCGGTGCAGGTTCACGGGTTTCAGGTATAGTCGATGGCGGCAACAAGTTGATCACCGCCAATCTCGATCGCGACCCCGACGTCCTCGACACCTGGTTCTCCTCCGGGCTTTGGCCCATCGGCACCCTGGGCTGGACCAGCGACGCGGAACAAGACTTAGCAAACGAAGCGCTGCAGAAATACTTCCCGACCTCAATCCTGATTACCGGCTTCGACATCATCTTCTTCTGGGTCGCGCGGATGATGATGATGCAATACGCCGTGGTCGGCCAGAAACCCTTCGACACCGTCTACGTGCACGCGCTGGTGCGGGACGAGAAGGGCAAGAAGATGTCCAAATCGCTGGGCAATGTGATCGACCCGCTGGAGCTGATCGACGAATACGGCGCGGATGCCGTACGTTTCACGCTGACCGCCATGGCCGCCATGGGGCGCGACCTGAAACTCAGCACGCAGCGGGTGGCAGGCTATCGGAATTTCGGCACGAAACTCTGGAACGCCTGCCGCTTTGCGGAAATGAACGGCGTCTACGCGCAGGCAAACACCAGTGCCCGCCCGGAGCCCTGGGCCGCGGTGAACAAATGGATCATCGGCGAGACCGCAAAGGTCCGCGAGGAAATCGACGCCAGCCTGCAGAACTACCGATTCAACGACGCGGCCAATGCCGCCTATGGCTTTGTCTGGGGCAAGGTCTGCGACTGGTACGTGGAGCTCAGCAAGCCGCTGTTGCAGGACGACGCCAATGCGGCGCTGGCCCCGGAAACCCGTGCCACCATGGCCTGGGTGCTGGATCAATGCATGATCCTGTTGCACCCCATTATGCCCTTCATCACCGAAGAGCTTTGGGCAGCCACGGGCCAGCGCGACAAGATGCTGGTGCACGCCGACTGGCCTGACTACACGGCGGCTGATCTGGTGGACCCGGCAGCGGATCAGGAACTCAACTGGGTTGTCTCGCTGATCGAGGCTATCCGCTCTGCCCGCACCCAGATGCACGTGCCCGCGGGCCTCTACGTGCCATTGCTGGTCACCGATTTGGATGCGGCGGGGCAATCGGCCTGGGATCGTAACGAGGTGATGATCAAGCGGTTGGCGCGGGTCGAAGCCTTGTCACGGGCCGACAGCTTCCCCAAGGGCACGGTGACTCTCGCCGTCACTGGCGGCAACTTTGGCCTGCCGCTGGCCGATATCATTGATATCGCGGAGGAAAAGGCGCGGCTGCAGAAAACGCTCGACAAGCTGATGAAGGAGTTGGGCGGGTTGCGCGGACGGCTGAACAACCCGAAATTCGCAGCCTCCGCACCGGAAAAGGTGGTTGCGGAAACCCGCGCCAACCTCGCCCTGCGCGAAGAGGAAGAGGCTAAATTGCAAGAGGCGCTCGCACGGCTGGCCGAATTGGGGTAAAATCGCCCCATGCGAAGCTTTCGTTCCCTCATCGAAAGGCAGATCGCCAGGGCGCGGGCCTCGGGCGGTCTGACCGGATTGAAAGGTGAAGGCGCGCCCCTGCCCGACCGTCCCGTTGAAACCGGGGAGCAGGCGGCGGTGTCGACGGCCATGCGGATCATGGCCGAGGCCGGCGTGGTGCCCGAGGAATTCACGTTGAAAACCCAGCTGGACGCGGCGCGCAAAGCCTATGCCGCCGCCCCGGACACGAACACGCGCAAAGCGGCGATGGCCAAACTGGCCGATCTGGAGATGCGCTACGAGATTGCCCGCGAGGCGCGGCGCAAGTTCATGTCCTGAGAGACGGGGTCATTTGAACACCGGTGCGCGTTTGGCGAAGTGCGCCGCGATGACCTCCATCTGTTCGGGCTGCCCCAAGAGGCTGGCCTGCGCGCGGGCTTCGGCCAGCAGAACCTCCTCCGCCGTGTCGCGTTCCGCGCAAGCGATCAGCGCCTTGGCCGCTCTTATGGCCTTGGGGCTTTTGCCCGCGAGTTCGCGCGCCAGATCGAAGGCCGCGGCCAGCGGGTCCTCGGCAATCTCGGTGACGAGGCCCCAGCGCTCTGCCCGATCCGCCGAAATAGGCGTGGCGGTGTAAATCAACCGGCGCATGACATCCGAGCGCACGAGTCGGGGCAACAACACCATCCCGCCCATATCCGGAATGATACCCCATTTCATTTCCATCACCGCCAGTTGGGTATCCGGCGCGGCAATGCGGATATCCGCGCCCAGGGCGATCTGCATGCCTGCCCCAAAGACCGTCCCGTGCAGGGCTGCGATCACCGGGATCTCCAACCGGTGCCAGATCATCGCCACCTCCTGCCACTGGTTGGTGGTGCCGTCCCCATGGGTGCGCGGCAGGATCATCGCCTCGATATCCTTGCCGATCATGCCGCCCAGCGACCCGATGTCGATGCCTGCACAAAACCCTTCACCCGCACCCGACAAGACGACGGCCCGCGCGTGCGATGCCGCCACCTGCTGGCCCGCGTCGATCAGCGATTCGAACATCTCGGGGTCGACGGCATTGCGTTTGTCCGGGCGGTTCAGCTGAACATGGGCAATGTGGTCGGTGAGGGTGACAATGACGCGAGACATCGGATTCTCCTTTTTCGCTGCCCCCACCAGAGCGCAGCGGCGGCATATTGACCAGACAAACGTTGGGGAAATCTCGCTCTTGCCCATGGCGGCCAAGCCGTTTTAAGAGACGCCATGACCAACTACCGCCTGACCCCGCTTGCGCAATCCCTGCCCGACACCGTGCCCTTCGTTGGCCCCGAAGCCCAGGAACGCGCGCGTGCCTGCCTTTTTGATGCCCGCCTCGGCGCCAATGAGAACGTCTTTGGCCCCTCGCCCATGGCCACCCGCGCCATGGCCGAAACGCCGCAGTGGATGTACGGCGACCCCGAAAGCTATGAGCTGCGCGAGGCGCTGGCCGACCATCATGGCATCCGGCCCGACATGATTGTCGTGGGTGAAGGGATCGATGGGCTGCTGGGGTATCTGGTGCGGATGATGGTGGCACCCGGCGATGCTGTTGTGACCTCAGACGGCGCCTACCCGACATTCAACTACCACGTTGCGGGCTACGGCGGCGTTCTGCACAAGGTGCCCTACAAAAACGATCACGAAGACCCTGACGCCTTGTTTGCCAAGGCGGCCGAGGTGGATGCCAAGCTGGTCTATCTTGCAAATCCCGACAACCCCATGGGCACGGCGCATGACGGGGCCGATCTGGTCGCTGCCATGGACAAGCTGCCCGCTGGCACCCTGCTGGTGCTGGATGAGGCCTATCTGGAATGCGCACCGGGCGGGACCGCCCTGCCCCTGCCCATGGATGATCCACGGGTCATCCGGATGCGCACCTTTTCCAAGGCGTACGGGCTTGCAGGCGCACGTGTCGGCTATGCCATGGGCGCGCCCGACCTGATTGCCGCCTTTGAGAAGGTGCGCAATCACTTTGGCATGAACCGCGCAGCACAGGCTGGCGCGGTTGCGGCACTGGAAGATCAGACCTGGTTGCGTTCGGTGCAGGCCCGCATCGTCGCGTCGCGCCATCGCATCAAGGAAATCGCCCGCAAGAACGGACTCAAACCGCTGAACTCCGCTGCCAATTTCGTGTCCATCGACTGTGGCGGCGGGTCGACATATGCGGCGAATGTGCTGCATGAGATGGTTGCGCGGGGGGTGTTTATCCGCATGCCATCGGTTGCGCCGCAAAACCGCTGTATCCGGGTCAGCTGCGGCACCCCTGCGAACCTCGACATCTTTGCGGAGGTTCTGCCCGTTGCCCTGCGGGCCGCAGAAATGAGATGACGAAAAGCGTCCAATCTTTATAATTTGCGCATCACTCACCAGACGAGACGCGCCATGGATAAACACAGACTGGGTCGCGCGCCCAATTACACCAGCGCCTGCATCGTGATGTTCGGGGTGAACCTGACGTGGGTCTTGCTGTTTCTCTTCGCAATCTGGGGATTGGTCGCAGCGGTCTTCCTTGGGCTCGCCGTGAACCGCTGGCTCGACTGGCTCGACCACAGACGTCGCATGGAAGACGCGCGATGGTCGCTCCCGCCCCGGCGCTAGTGTTCTGCAATCACGGCTGCGGCGGCTGAAAGCGCCCCGGCGCCATGTGGGATCTCCAGGGCCTTCATGCCGGCTTCCATCCCGCCCAGAAGCCCCATGATCATATGACCATTCACATGGCCCATATGCCCCAGCCGGAAATGCCCGTGCCAGGCCGGATCATCGCGGTCCACCATGCCCAGCCCGATCCCCAGCGTCAGGCCAAGCCGCTGTTCCGTCCAATCCCGCAGGCGCGTCGCCAGCGGCGCGTCCAGATGCAACGCGGTGACGGCCCGGCTGCGATGGTCTGGATTGGCGATGTTCAGACGCAAGGGTCCCTCTGACGCCCAGGTCTCGCAGGCGGCCCAGATGGCGCGGGCCAGGAGGTCGTGCCGCGCCCAGACCGCCTCCATCCCTTCGGCGTGGATCATGTCGAGCGCGACGCGCAAACCATAGATATGCTGCGTCGGCGCCGTGCCGTTCCAATATTGGTAGAAATCTTCCGGATGGGCGCGTGTGGTCCAGTCCCAATAGCTGCTTACCCGTGGCAGGGCGGCCCGCACCTGCGCGGCCTTTTCGTTGAAGAAGACAAACCCCATGCCCGGCGGCACCATCAGCCCCTTCTGGCTTCCGGTGACCATGACGTCGACGCCCCATGCGTCCATCTCGAACCGGTCACAGCCCAGCGAGGCAATGCAATCCGCCATCAGTAGCGCGGGATGGCCAATCGCATCCATTGCGCTGCGCAAGGCGGCAATGTCGTTGCGGACGGACGTGGAGGTGTCCACATGCACGGCCAGCACAGCTTTGATCTGGTGCTCCTTGTCCGCCGACAAGGCCTCGGCAACCCGGGCCGCGTCCATCGGGGCGGATTTGCCGAAATCCAGAACCTCGACTTCTGCGCCCAGAGCATCAGCCATGCCGCCCCAACCGGTGCCAAAATGGCCGGTTGCGGGCACCAGCACCTTGTCGCCGGGCGCGAGGACATTGGCCAATGCCGCCTCCCAGACCCCATGTCCGTTCGCGATGTAGAGCGCGACCTCTCCTTTGGTCCGCGCCACCCGTTTCAGATCCGCTACCAGATCAGGCATCATATCAGGCAGTTCCCCGGCATAGATATTCGGGGCGGGCCGGTGCATCGCATTCAGCACCGCCTCCGGCATCACGGAGGGGCCGGGAATGGCAAGATAACCGCGTCCGGCGGGGTTTCCGGGTGATTGGGGCATAAAGGCTGTCCTTTTTACGTGGCGCAACCTTAGCCGTCTATTTCGCCCGGTCAATCAGCGAAGCGCCCGGCGTCGAAATTGATAAATTCAAGGTGATTGGATCGGTCTCAGCGGCGGTAGCTTTCGGCCAGCCGTTGCGGGGACACACCGCTGAAATAGCGCAGCAGGGTCCAAAGGTTGCGCGCGCCGCGCCGCAGCCACCCTTGCGCGCGATATCGGGCGGCACTGGTCTCCGCCACCGCATCGATGGGCACCAGCTTGCCTTTGAGCGCGCGGGCCAGCGCCACGTCCTCCATCAGCGGCTGGTCAGGATAGCCGCCCGCATCGGCGTACATTGCCCGCGGCAGCAATAACCCCTGATCGCCATACGGCAGCCCGAGATGGCTGCGCAGGTTGGCCCAGCCCGCGACCACGCGCCCAGCCACACCCCCATTGGCAAAGGCCAGCCGGAACCAGCCCGCCTTGCGCGTGTCCAGATGCAGGATCGCCGGTCCGACCCATCCGGGGCGCAGTTGCGTATCTGCGTGCAGCACAAGAAGCCATGCACCCTGCGCCCGCGCACATCCCCGCGCCAACTGTCCACCGCGCGACGCCGCGCCGGTTACAACCTCCGCACCCCAGGCCTTGGCCACCGCAACGGTTGCATCGTCAGAGCCGCCGTCGCTGACGATCAACTCGCGGATGATGCCCGCCTCCAGCCCCGGCATGAGTGCTGCCAGACAGTCGCCGAGATGGGCCTCCGCGTTCAGTGTGGGGATGATCACCGAAATCGGTGCACGCATAGGTTATGCCTCTTCTTCTTTTCGGCGACACGTCTATATGTCATTGAAGGCGAAAAGAGGACCCCCCATGACCAAACGTCGCATTCTTCAGATTTCCGGCGCTGACGCACGGGAGTTCCTGCAGGGGTTGATCACCAACGATATCGAGCGTTTGCGTGACGGTCTGGTCTATGCCGCCCTGCTCACTCCACAGGGGAAGTACATTGCCGATTTCTTCCTGGCCGAGGGACCTGGCGGCATTCTGCTGGATGTAGCCGACAGCCTTGGCAACGCGCTGACACAGCGCCTGACGATGTATAAACTGCGTGCCGATGTGACGATCATGCAAGCCCCGCTGCATCTGCACCGTGGCCTTGGAGAGCCGCCGGAGGATGGGTTTGCCGATCCGCGTCACACCGCTTTGGGCTGGCGCGCCTATCGGGATGCGCCCCAAACAGACGATGATGTGGATTGGACGGCGCTGCGGGTGGCGCATCTGATCCCGGAAACCGGGGTCGAACTGACCCCGGACACCTTCATTCTCGAAGTGGGGTTTGAGCGTCTCTCCGGCGTGGATTTCCGCAAGGGGTGTTATGTCGGGCAGGAAGTCACCGCGCGCATGAAACACAAGACCGAGCTGCGCAAGGGTCTGGCACGGGTGCGTATCTCCGGCGCGGCGGAGACGGGCACGGAAATTACGGCAAACGGGAAACCGGCGGGCACCCTGCTCAGCCGAACCGAGGATGCGGGTATCGCCTATCTGAGGTTTGATCGTGCCAAAGGTGAGATGTCAGCGGGCGAAGCGACCATCACGCGCAACGACGCCTGAGGCTTCGCGGGTACAGCACATATCCGTGCATTTCAGGCGCGTTTGGCGTACTATATCGCGCCTCAGGCGCGTTCCGCATATTCCATCGTTTCGGTGTTGACCACGATGTCTTCGTCCTGCCCGACAAAGGGCGGCACCATGACCTTGACCCCGTTGTCCAGAACCGCGGGCTTGAAGGAATTTGCCGCCGTCTGACCTTTGACCACCGGCTCCGTCTCTACAATCTTGCACGTCACCTTCTGCGGTAAAGTCGCGTTCAGCGCCTCTTCCTCATAGAATTCGACGACGATGGTCATGCCGTCCTGCAGAAACGGACGCCGCTCGCCCAGCAGCTCGGCGGGCAGCTGCACCTGTTCGTAGGTTTCTGTATCCATGACAACCAGCATGCCCGCGTCTTCGTAGAGGAACTGCTGATCTTTCTGCTCCAACCGGACCCGCTCAACCTTGTCGGCACTGCGAAAGCGTTCATTCAATTTGGAACCATTTCGGAGATTGCGCAGTTCTACCTGTGCAAACGCACCGCCCTTCCCGGGCTTCACATGGTCCACTTTGACCGCAGCCCAAAGGCCACCATTATGCTCCAGAACATTCCCGGGGCGGATCTCGTTTCCGTTGATTTTAGGCATATGACCGAACCGTGGCAAAAGGTTGATGAATTGTTGACGCACCCTATATCTGGCAGGTTGGGTGGTGACAAGACAACGATATCTCGTGCTGCATCTGCACAGAGCTATGCGCATGATGCATGGAAGTCATGCAATTACGGGGTATCCGAATCGTCTGAACTCCGCCATAAGGAGCGTCATGCCGAAAGACAAGAGCAAGAATAATGGAAAGGACGACGAATGAAGGATTTCGTTGACGGCACAGCCTTCAATAACGAGCAAGGCAACCGTGCACGTAAACTTTTTGCAGCCGTTGTACTGGCTGCATTGGACGACGCCATCGCGGACGACAAGAAGTATGGCAATGGTCCTGAGCAAATCGCACGCTGGGCGCGGTCGCGCGACGGCCGCGAAGTGCTGAGCTGCGCCGGCATCGACCCTAACGAGCGGGTTGTGTCCGGACTGATGGAATTCGTGGGCAAAGGTGTCCGGACGTCTGTTGCGCTGTCGCGTGAAGAATCCGAACGTCGCAATGCCGCACAACAGGCCGAAGCTGCCTGATCAAAATTCGATCTTATGAACAAAAGCGCGCCCCGGTCGGGCGCGCTTTTGTGTTTTCAGCTGTTTGTAAAGAAGAACAGCCACTGCCGCACGACCCAGATTTCGGCGAGCAGTAACAGCGTGATCAGCACCAGCAACCCCCATCCGAACCGGCGCTGCCAGAGCGTGATCGCGGCCAGACTTGCCACGACCGCCTCAACCGGTGCCAGCCACATCGCCCCGTGATCGCGATCCCAATAGCTGAGCGGGCTTTCGAATACCCAGCCCGTCAGGGGCCAGAAATGCGCCCGCCCGTCATCATGATGCAGCGGAAAATCAAAGCACAGATGGAGCAGTGCCGCCCCCGTCAGGGCAATCGCCCAAGGCGCACCGCGCCAGAGTGCCAAGACAAACAGCCCGCCCCAGATCAGAAACGAGTTGTCGATCGCAAAAATCGTCTGCCAGGTGTCGGAGAAGTAGAGCTCGTCAAACACGACCTGCGGGGCAATACCAAAGATGTAGAGCGCACTGCCTGCCAATAGATACAGCGACAGATCCGGCAGCAGAGCGCCCGCAATCGCGGCCCAGACAACGGGGCGCGCGCTCTTGCGGCCCATCACAGCGGCCCCGATCAGCAAATGTGCGGGCGTGTTCATGAATGGTCCTTTTCCTTTGCGCGATCATGCGTCAGGTTGCGCCAAACATCAAAGAGGAACGCCATGGCGCGCGCCATCATGATCCAGGGCACCGGCAGCAATGTCGGCAAATCGATGATCGTCGCCGGGCTTGCGCGCGCCTATACACGCCGGGGGCTTGCCGTGCGCCCGTTCAAGCCGCAGAACATGTCGAACAATGCCGCCGTCACCGTCGACGGCGGTGAAATCGGGCGGGCGCAGGCGCTGCAGGCAAAGGCCGCCGGGATCGCACCGCACACGGATATGAACCCGGTGCTGCTGAAACCGCAATCGAGCACCGGCGCGCAGATCATTGTGCAGGGACAGGTCTATGGCCAGCAGGACGCGCGGGATTTCGGAGCGGCAAAAGACCGCCTGATGCCCTTCGTCTTGGAGAGTTTTCACCGGCTGGCAGAGGGCTGCGATCTGGTCCTTGTCGAAGGTGCTGGCAGCCCGGCGGAAATCAATCTGCGCGCGCGCGACATTGCCAATATGGGGTTTGCCCGCGCGGCTGAGGTGCCCGTGGTGCTGATGGGGGATATTGATCGCGGCGGCGTCATCGCGCAGATCGTGGGCACACAGGCCGTCCTTGATGGTGCGGACCGTGCTCTCGTTAAAGCCTTTGCAATCAACAAATTCCGGGGCGATGCTCGCCTTTTTGATGAAGGTCGCAACGATACTTGCGCACGCACCGGGTGGCCTTGTCTGGGTGTTGTCCCTTGGTTCGACAGCGCGGGCCGCCTGCCAGCCGAAGATGTCGCCGATCTGCCTGCGCGCGCCAGATCAGGCGGTACCGGCCTCACCGTCGTGGTGCCCCAGCTGCCGCGCATCTCCAACTTTGACGATCTGGACCCGCTGGCCGCCGAGCCGAATGTCAACGTCATCATCGCCCCACGTGGGGCTCCCCTGCCGGTCGAGGCTGACGTCATCCTTCTCGGCGGCAGCAAATCGACGCTGTCCGATCTCGCCGCCCTGCGCGCCGAAGGCTGGGATATCGACATTGCCGCCCACGTCCGTCGCGGCGGGCACGTGCTGGGCCTCTGTGGCGGCTACCAGATACTGGGCAATTCGATTGCGGACCCCGAAGGGATCGAAGGGCCGCCGGAGGCCGCTGCCGGTCTTGGGCATCTGGACGTGGAGACCGTGCTGCACCCGCGCAAGACACTGGCGCTGAGCCATGGAACGCATTTGCAGAGCGGCACAGCGCTCAGCGGTTACGAAATACACATGGGGGATACGCAGGGGCCTGACTGCGCACATCCCTGGCTCGACATTGGCGGGACACCGACAGGAGCCAGCGCCCGGAATGGCCAAATCCAGGGCTGTTATCTACATGGGATTTTCAGCTCAGACGCGTTTCGGGCCGCGTGGCTCGCGCAGTTCGGGCAGACCTCACAAACGGCCTATGACGTCCAAGTCGAGGCGACGCTGGATGATCTGGCAGATCATCTGGAAACCCACCTTGATCTGAACGCGCTGCTTGCGTTGGCCCGGCCACCGGTGATCCGCACCTAGCCCGCCGCTCTCAGAAAAACGCATCAGTCGAGGTCGCGCGCCGCCAGGGCCCGATGGATTTCGCGGCGGACCAGCTTGCGCAC
The DNA here is from genome assembly GCF_947492555.1 of uncultured Roseobacter sp. Classification (GTDB taxonomy): domain Bacteria; phylum Pseudomonadota; class Alphaproteobacteria; order Rhodobacterales; family Rhodobacteraceae; genus Roseobacter. Next base: position 247,671 of record NZ_CANLNE010000003.1, on the reverse strand, counting down.
ATTCCGAGTGATCCGCTCGCCCAAGGCCCCTTGCAACTCGGAACGTACAATATCGGCAACGAGATCACGCAGCGCGTCTTCGTCCAGAAGCTGGTCATCAACGGGGCTTTTCGCAGCAAGAATTTCGGCGGGCACAACCTCGGCGTCATCCGCCTTGTGCTCTTGGCCTATTGGTGTGCCGGTCGCATCCAGTTCCGCTGCATCTGGCCATGCCATGCCTTCGGATTCGGTTCCGGCGTAGTCATCTTTGCTGACACCATCCGGCTCCCACTGATCCGACGTCTTTGCAATGGCCGTTTCAAGCTCTGCGATTTTTGCCGTCAATTCGTTTACGCCAAACCGCGCGGTTGCCTCGTCATTTGTTGTTTCGGTCTCTTCAGTGGTTTCGACAGACACTGCGTCCGCATCAGAAGAGAAAAACGTCTCCTGATCTTCCGTTTCAGAAGTGTCATCAGTGCGCGTTATCGTATGTTCGGAGTCGCTATGCGCGTTTTCAGGGAGATGCACCGCATCGGCTGGCTGCAAGCGCAAGACATCGCTTTCAGAAACCCGCTGCTGCTGCGACAAGATCAATCGATCAGGCGTCTCAGGTGCCATGGAAGATACTCCTTGGACCTTGTTATCACTCACCAAACGACGGATTGAAGACAACACGTCTTCCACATCTGAATTCGAAACCGGTTTTGACATACTGCACCACGCTTACTCACTTCAACTCTACCCCTCAGGCGATTACCGCACAATGGGTCGTTATAGTTGTCAGTCTTTTTGCAATGCACGCAAAACGCGATCAAGCCGTTGACCCTGTGCTGACGAAGGCACAGGCGCGTCTTTCACCAGATCGTAATAAGCGCTGGGGTCATATTGCTGCACACCCAGCGAAAGATCCCGTGCAGTCAGACGCCCGGTCGCCTGCAAAACGGCATAGGCCGCGACGTAAAGGTTGGCCTGAGCCGAAATCCGGGAAGTCTCCGCATCCAGAAGCTCTTGCTCCGCATCCAGCACATCCAACGTGGTCCGGGCACCCAGCGTGGCCTCTTCCCGTACACCTTCAAACGCGATACGTGCTGCGCGAATACGCTCTTCACTGGCTTGCAAACTGGCGCGCTGCGCTGCCAGTGAGGCATAGGCGGAACCGACATCCTGTGCGACCTGCTTGCGCACTTCGATCAGGTTGCCACGCTGTGCGTCACGCGACGCGATTGCAGACCGGATACCGGCAGACAAAGCGCCCCCGCGATAGATCGGACCAGTCAATTCGATGCCGATGCTGCCAGAACGTGTGTAGTTGCTGTTTCCAAAGCTCTCGGACACGCCAACGGACCCCACAGCCGACACGGTCGGGTTGAGCGATGCTTTTGCACGCAGGATGTTGAGTTCCGACACCGCAACGAAATGCTGGGCTGCCCGCAAATCAGGATGGCTTTGCACCGCACGAGCACGCGCGTTTTCCACATTGCTTTCCAGTCTGGGCAGTGATGGTGGTGGCGTCAGCTGTCCAGGCGTATTGCCCACTACGCTGCGGTATTCTTCTACCGCTTGCAGAAGATCACCTTGAGCAGTTGCCAAACCACTACGCGCTTCAGCGAGGCTCGATTCCGCCTGCGCCACGTCGGTGCGGGTCACCTCGCCCACCTCAAACCGGTCCTGCGCAGCGCGCAGTTCCTGTGTCAGCAGTCTGAGGTTGTTTTGACGCAGGGATACGAATTCACGCGCGGCGACCACGTTCAGATAGGCGGACACCGCCCGCAGTAGAACGTTCTGCTCCAAGCTTATGAGCTGTTGGCGCGTGCCCAGCACGGTTTCCTTCGCCGCATCCACCCCCAATGACGTTGCGCCACCATCATAAAGCAGCAGCGACGCGGCCAGGCCGACAGTGCCTGTGGTGGCTTCCAAATCGCTCACGGTGGAACCGCCGGTTGTCGTCAAAGATCGACGATCTCCAAAGTCGCGGGTCAGATCGGCGCTGTAGTTCAGAATGGGTCGCAAAGCAGCAACTGCCGCAGCCACATCTTCATCCGCTGCGCGCAGAAGAGCGCGGTTTTGTTCCAGCAACCCACTGGTCTTGTAGGCTCCCACCAAGGCGTCCGCCAATGTCTCGGCTTTCATCGGATGTCCGGCCAGAACACCCACAAGGCCTGCAGACCAGGCCAGACCGCGGTAGAAGGATATCAACCGTTTCGATTTCTTCGCTTGGGCCATTTTTGTACGCCTCTTCCTGCCATTGCCCTGCCCGGGCCCCTGATTGAATTATAGTTCGAATACGTGTTCTTTTCCAAAACCTGCCAGCACCGGCGCGCCGGCGTTGAACGACATCCGCCAGGAAATTACGCCACCTTTCTTGTGCCCGATGCGCACCTCACCCAGTGCACCCTGCATGAAAAGGCAGGCGACGCGACCACCGTCCTTGATCTGATCCTGCAGTGTCAAAGGCAACTCGGTGATCCCACCCTGTACCAACATCACATCGTAAGGCCCATGCTGTGACGCGCCTTCGGCAAGCGGACCCACGTGCAAGATCACATTGTCCACGCCAGCCTCAGCCAGAGACTCCTGTGCCTCGGACGCCATGGTTTCATCGTCTTCAACGGCAACCACGGCTTCGGCAACATGTGCGATTACGGCAGAGGAATACCCCATGCCCGCACCCACATCGAGTACGAGCTCGTCATTGGAAACATCCAATGCATCCAGCATCTTTGCGAGCGTTCTTGGTTCAAGGATGACCCGTCCTTCACCCAACTCGAGGTTTTCGCCCATGTAGGCCGCTTCGCGTTGCGCTGCCGGTACAAAGTTCTCACGTGGCACTGTCAGCATCGCATCAATGATGGGAAATTTGGTCACATCAGACGGTCTGACCTGCGTATCTACCATCATCGTGCGGCGGGCGGCGAAATCGGTCATGTGGCTAAACTCGTCCGTTCAGTTGTGTGTTTTTCAGATGTGCCACATTCATTCGGCTGCGGCAACGCTCATACGCTGTATTTTGCCGCTTTGTGGCACTTGCAGCATCATAACTAATCGGATAGCACTTCGCGCACACCATGTAGGGCGAGTTGGCGGAGTGGTGACGCAGCGGATTGCAAATCCGTGTACACCGGTTCGATTCCGGTACTCGCCTCCATTTAATTCCAAGTACTTAGCAGATTTTGCAGTGGGTAGGGCAAGCCTCTCTACTCATTCACGTTCTGTGCATGTTCTGTTCAGGCGTCCCGCATTGGCTGTTTTCTCTCCCCTCCCCGGAGCGGGCTACCCGCCCCGGCACCGCAGTCATTCGGTGACTGGATCGTCATCGCGGCGCGGGAAGGCGACCATTTCGACGTTGGGGAACATGCTGTGTTTGACGTTGATCGACGTGATGTTGCCGCGGTCGTCGGTGTTGACGAAGAGCACGCCGCAGCGGTCCCAGAAGTTCTTGCCATCTTTTTCGCCGGATTTGACGTTCAGTTTCAGAGTTTGAATAGCCACTTTTCGATCCTCACTTTGAGTGTTTCGATGAACATGACCAAAGCTGGCACCAAGGGGCTGTCAGCGAGAAACTTGCTTCGCGAGGAATGCGCTGGCGCAGGGGAGTTTTCTTGTTGAAGTGGGGTTTGTCCCGCGTCTGACACGGCTGCCCGCTTATGTTCAGTAATCAGAAACACGGCGTTGAGGATCTGAGTTTGGCCATCAATCTCTGGGCTTTCCCGCCAAAGCTGGCCTGGAACGCTGCAACTACTGTACTGGGCCTGCAGATTGCTCGCAGTAGATATGATCTAACGACCATAAAGCGGAAATATGATCTGCGGATCATACGGCATGAAAGGCAATCGCCCGACGCCGTATGCTAGCAGCAATTGCTTCCGCCAATGGCTGTGGAAACCCATCCGGCAGGTCTGCTAGTGTCTTGTCCAAGGCGGGTACAAGCTCAGACGCGACGCCCGACAAGATCTCTTCCGCTAGCGCCACACCAAAACCTGCCGCCTTCGCAGCCTGCAGGAAATGACGCGGCACCACCTCGTTGATCCGGTAGTGTCCGTCGACGGCCATCGCGAGGCGCATCCGGTTCTGGCGGATTTGACCGTCATCCACGGCTTTCTGAGCGCTCAGCACATCGTAGAGTGGGGTCATGCGGAACCCGCCAGGGCGCAATGCGATGCTGAAATTCTTCGCATGCCCGTCTGTCGCTCCCAACAGCCAAAACAGCACCTGCGCGCGGAAGAACACACGCTGATCCGCCTCGGGGTCATCGCTGCCCGTCAGCAACCCGATCCCTTCGGTGATCCCCGGCCCGCCATCCATTTGATATTTTTGGCTGGGTGGGACTGAGAGCGCCTGACAAAAATCCTCCTGCGGGAGGCGGATCAAGCGGCCATCTTTGGTCCAGCGCCGATCAAACCGCGTCACGACAAGGCTTCGTTCGTCTTCGAAGTCAGTAATCTCGACCTCAGCCACATCCATGCCCATGGCGCGGCAGAAGCTCATGCAGAAGAACTCATTCTCGACGCTGTCGGACAAATCTATCCCTGCGGGCAGAACACCAAGCTGAGTCTTGAGGATATGAGTTGTAGGGGTAAGTCCCGATGGACGGATCCACGTTCCCTCGTGGCGCAGCAGCGCTGTTTTCTCCTGCGCCCCTGCGATAGAGATGCGGAAATCATCTTCCTCCTCCAAGCCAAGCGGAGCGCTCGCGAGGTTGCGTAGCATATCGGCAATCTGCGCCTCAGATACGGGTTCTCCCTCGAGCACGCCAACCTCTGGGACTTCAGCAGAGACGAATTGCAAGGCCCCCACGCAATCGCGCCCAATTTTCTCCAGCATGTGCCACGCGTCCGTGCCGCCCGCACGCACCCGTGCAGCAACGCGCTCTCGTATCGCCTGATTGTCCGGCAGCAGGTTTTCCAAGTAGCCGATAACAGGGCCGCCCTGGTGTGCCTCTTCACGCAAAGGCAGCGAAAGCGAGATGGGCATGGCATGTACCCATGCCAACCATTCCGGATCATAGGTAAAGCTGATCGCTCCTGAACCAGCGAGACGCAAAGCCCCCACCAACCGCCCGTTCAGAAGCACTTGCATTGTGCCGCTACGCCCGCGTTTGGCCATCAGAAGATATCCTCAATCTCAAGCTCGCCACCGCGCTCCGCCAATCGGAACTCAAGCCCAAGTGCCGCCATGACAGCGAGCACGGTGGCCAGCTTCGCTCCCGCGTCGCCATTCTCGAGCGACGAAATTGTCGCGACGCGCAAATTCGTTCGCGCGCTGATATCGCTTTGGGTCCAGCCGCGCGCTTTGCGCGTCCGGCGAAGTGCCTCCCCGATCTGCTCGGCCGTCCGTGCTGTGAGGTCCATGATATGACTCCTTTTACGGCGCAGCGTAAGTTAAAGTAAATTACGCTGCAACGTAATTATTTGAATTTTACGCCATGGCGTAACAATCGAGCTGCACTCATGCCCGCAGACCCGCAGCTCGAACTTGCTCAGGCGTCACCAGCTTTGACGCGATCAAGTCCTCGATCTGCTGGTTGGTGATGCGACGGCACAGGGGATGGCGTTCGTGGATCCACTCGGCGAGGCAGGCACGGCCTTTGGCTTCGGCTTCTTGCGCTTTCTCGTGATCCGCCTGTACCTGGGAAAGCCCCTTCTCCCAACGCCGCATCTTGAACCAATTGTCCGAGAAACAGACCTTACTGCGGGTGTAGCCCTCGCTTTCTTTGGCATATCTGGTTTCCGAAACCAGCAAGTATTGCGGCCCTTGAGGGCGTTGCCGAACGAATGTCTCATCGCATCCGTCACTTCAGTATAGTTGCGACAAGGCGGTCTAGCCGCATCAAACCTTGGGCATCACCAGCCCGCTACCGATCATAAACGGGTCAGAAACGTCCTCGCTTCGAACAGGGCTTCAAGCGACGCAGGGGTGTTGAGTCTTTCCAGCAAGTCCAGTGTCTTTTGCGATGTGTCCTGTTCCATCCAGAGCGGCGACTTTTTTAGGAACGGAAAACCACATTCAAAAATATTGAACTCCGCCGTGGCATAGCTGACGCCTTTGCGGGCAGCAGCGGTGAGAATGAAACCGATCAGATCCAGTTTGGGCATGGCGGCAAGTTGTGATTCAACCCTCGCCTGGAGTTGCCGAAGCTTGCGATCATCCATGATGATCAACATTTCCGCGATATGACGCAGCCGGGCCTCTTCGAGACTGGCAAGCTTTTCCGGTATCATTGCTGAATCAAAAGTTGCACCATGCGTCAATCCATTGCTGATTGCCCATCGGGTCAATCCGATCTCACCCCGCCTCACAGTGCGTTTCTTGCTATTGCTGAGGGGGAATTTCTTCCAATAGCGCAGGAAGCCCGGATGAGACAGTGTCCTGCTTGAAAAGCTAAGCGCATACGAACAGTAGTGAAAATTCGGGTGGTCAGTACGATAGTCCACTTTGATACTGCGATAGCTCTCTGGATCGGGGCGGGACATTCCGTAATTTGAAGCCGCCCCAGCAAAGTCAACATTCAGTGCCTCGACCTGATCGAGCCAATCGGTCTTGTCTGTGATAGGAAACCATGATGAATCATTCAGCAAGACGAGTTGTTCTAGGCTGGCAAGTTCGTCTCCCATCGACAGCAGTCCATCCCGGTAGCCGCCAAAGTCATATCCGAAATTGGGACGTTCAATGTAGCGATGACACAACGCCAACACACGGTTTTTGTCTTCCGGCGAAAGTGGGAAATTAGAGACCACCGTCGTGGCGATATTTTTTCGCAGCAGATACCGAAGGGATCTTTCGTGTGATGCCAAAAGCCCTTTTGACGGAAACATAAGATAGACTGCCCGCCTCGGGCTGGCATCTACTTCTCCCGGCTCCTGCTGAACCCGGCCGGACAAGAAAAAGTCGTAGTAGCCCGCGCCGAACAACCACGTCGTGAACGACGCCGGAAACTTCGCTGAATTGCTCAAAAGGCGCGTCAGTTCGCGTTTGAGTTTCCATCGAGGTATCATCTTGAACCTTTTACCGTTTACCGCCGGACAAGTGCAAACAAGTTCCGGTTGTGCTTCTTACCTGCCCTCCCGGCGCCTTCTCAACCGCGCGACGGATTTGCACAAGCCCTTTTTTGTGGTGCCGCGGCTTCTGCTCGCTCCCGGCCAGAATAAAACTTCAGTCTCACGGACATCGGCAAACACGCCCAGTCACATCCGTATTCCAAGTATCACGTTCACATCAAAAGAAGCGCTGATTTGCAACCATTCTGTCCGATGCACGGGTGAGGAACGCGTGCGCACCAAGTCATTCACACAACGGCTTAAAGGGCAAACAGCAAGTTTATGCCGACAAACGCGCCCACCGCGTATTCGGCCGGTTTCTTTGGTCAGTTGGCGATCGTCAGCCCTCAACAAACATCCCCTCTTTGTCGCGTATTTTGACCTGCCAAGCCTTGACAGCACACCCGGGGGCGGTCTTTCAGGGCAGCGTTTCTGGATGCTTTACAGTACCGGTAATCCCACATACCTAGGAGAAAGTATGAGCAGCGACATCAAGCAAAGAGCGAAGGACGCAGTCCAGGCATCTTACGGCAAGATGTTGCGTCGGCTGCTGCGGGAAAACTTCAAACTCCAAACTCGAAATTATTCCATCGCGATCGGTGCGATGGTCGTTATCGCGATAACAACCGCACTCACGGCCTGGATCATGGAAGACATCATCGATTCACTCGTGGAGTCATCTGAACCCGGCAGAGTTCTGTCCGTTGCTGCCGCTGTGGCTTTGATCTTTACGATCAAGGGTGCTGCAACATACGTCCAGGTTGTATCACTCAGCTATGCAGGCAACAGCATTATCGCTTCGCAACAGCGCCGCCTGTACAATTGCATTCTACGGCACGGCGTTGCCTTCTTCAGCGATAGCGGAGTTTCGGACATTCTAAACCGGGTCACAAGGTCCGCGCAGGGTGCACGGACGGTTATCGAGCTCATTGTGATGGGCGCGGTCCGTGACACGCTGACACTGGTCGGCCTGATAATCGTTATGTTTTATCAGCAGCCTACGCTTTCAATGATATCTCTGATTGTTGGGCCGCTGGCGCTTTTGGGGATACGGCTGCTCCTGAACCGCGTCGGAAACATAGTACAGGGCCAGATCGCCTCTTCGAAGGAGATCATCAAAATAATCAATGAAACATCCTCGGGCATCCGTGTGGTGAAAGCCTTCGCGCTTGAAAAACAGATGGAAGACCGGATGCGAGAGGCCGTTTCGACGGTAGAAAGCCGGACAAATGCCATGGCACGGCTAAGTGCAGCAACAAGCCCCCTGATGGAAACCCTTTCCGGTTTTGCAATCGCCGCAGTCGTCGCTTTGAGCGCGCTGAACCTTTTTGGCGAGGCCTCCACAACCGCAGGCGGCCTGATGTCTTTTGTGACGGCACTTTTAATGGCCTATGAACCGGCAAAACGCCTTGCACGCATGCGTATCAGCATTGAGAGTAATATGGTCAGTGTGGCACTGATGTATGAAGTCCTGGATACGCCAATTGCAATTGTCGAAAGCGAAAACGCCGCGGATCTGCCTGAGGGACAGGGGACCGTTTCCTTCAGGTCCGTCAGTTTTCAGTATGGCACTGCTCAGAACCAACCCGTGATCAAAAATCTCGATGTGGAGTTTGAGGCTGGCAAGACAACAGCGCTGGTCGGACCATCCGGTGGCGGCAAATCTACAGTTATCAACCTGATCATGCGACTTTATGATCCGACTGCGGGCCATATCGAAATCGATGGTTGCGATCTTCGGGAAGCGACAATTGCATCCTTGCGGGAAAAGATTGCATTTGTCGGTCAGGAAACTTTCCTCTTTGATAGCAGCATCCGGGACAATATTGCACTTGGTCGCAAGGACGCCACGGAAGATCAGATTGCCGAGGCAGCCCGTGCGGCTAACGCGCACGAATTCATTATGAAAATGCCGCAAGGATATGACTCTCCTGCTGGCGAAAACGGTTCCAACCTGTCAGGCGGACAACGTCAGCGTATTGCAATCGCGCGTGCGGTCCTGCGCGACAGTCCGATTTTGCTGATGGACGAAGCAACGAGTGCTTTGGACAGTGGATCGGAGAACCTGGTCAAGGAAGCATTGCTCAGGCTTAGCAAGGGGCGGACAACAATTGTCATCGCACACCGCCTTGCGACGGTACTGAACGCACACAAGATCCTTGTTCTCGAAGAAGGCCAGATAATCGAACAGGGAAATCTGAATGAATTGCTTGAACTGGATGGTGTATTCCGAAATCTCTACGACCTTCAGTACAATCAGGAATCCACGCCCAACTGACTGACGCCCGCACACAGAAGCCGAGGGGGCTACTATTCGAATTGCAGCCCTCGAACATCGCAACGTACTGTCGCACTCAAGGCCACTGACAGGCCCTTGCATAAGACGATCCCGGCAGGACACAACAATCTTCAAAAGGGTTGCGCATATGACAACCAAGAAAAACCAAATCGTTGTTTATGGTTGTTTTTTTGGTGCGCCCGAACCCTTCAACCCGACGTCTCTGGGAACCGGCGAAGGGTATGATCGCGTATTGGTCACGGATCGCAAGGATCTCAGTGTTCCCGATGGCATCAGGCTATTGCATCAGCGCTCTGATGCCCTAGGACCGCTGCATGAATCGCGGCGGGCAAAACTGATGCCGCACCTTTTTTTTCCGGAGCACACTTGGTCAATTTATGTGGACAATCGAGCTTCGCTTGTTTCGTCACCCGCTGAAATCATAGACAGAATTTCCCAACAACTCACGGCTCCGCCGACACCCGGACGCTACCTGTTTCGACATCAGACCAGACAATTCGTTCGAGATGAGCTGGACACCTGCTACCAGGTCGGACTGTTCAACGAGGAAACCTGGCGACTGCTACACCGAACATTTCAGTCTGTGGACCTGCCCCACACGCCTGATCTTACACAGAACACCATCATGATTCAGATGGCCGGTGACGTAAAAACAGATGAACTGAATGCCCTTTGGTTTGAGTTGTTCCTGCGCTATTGCAGGCGTGATCAATTGACACTGAATCTCGCTGAACACATCGGCCGGCAAAAATGGACGCGGTTGGATTTTCCAATGACAGAGGTCGCCGATTGGCCGGTTATTCGCGACGACCAGCGCGCGCGCGAAATTCGATCCAATACAGTCGACAAGCCGCGGGCCCTGTCCTTTGCGAGAATACTCTACAAACGTCGCAAAAACAGAATTTTGCGGAACATCGTCAAAATGAAGGAAAGCCACGGGCTGCCGTAATCTGCAGCAACAGGCAACCGACACCTGCCCTTGTTGTATAGTGGCATGTGCAGACATCTTTGAATTGCAGGCAGGGAATTCAGCCATTAAAGGACGTCCCATGAAAAGCAAAAAACTAAGAAAGCTTCGCAGCAAAGCAAGCCGCTTCGTTGGCTATCGGACCCTGATGGGCACACACGGCATATATGGCTTTGCGCATGGAAAATGCGAAGCCAACCGGATCGCGCTGGTGAACCATCTGGTCACAGTCTACGGCTACAGGCACTATCTTGAGATTGGCACACGGAACAAGTCGGACATGCACGAGAATATTCTTGCAGAGTTTCGAACATCCGTTGATCCCGACCCGACCGCCGAAGCAGACCATTGCTGCACGTCAGATGAGTATTTCAAGACGACTGCGGATACGTTCGACATTATCTTCATTGACGGGCTGCACACCGGCGAGCAGGTATACCGCGATATCAATGGCGCACTTGCAGCACTCAACCCCGGCGGTGTTATTCTGTTGCACGACCTGAACCCTCCGACGGCTTTCCATGCCCGTGAGGAATACGAGGTGAACGGCACTTTTCCATCTTGGAACGGCACAAGCTGGGAGGGATATGCGCGGCACCGTGTCGAAAGTTCGAACCTTGAAATGTATGTCGTGGATGTCGACTGGGGCGTGGGTTTTGTGCGCCCGGGCAGACAGATATGTTATTCGGGATCCGTGTCGGGATACGAAAACCTGGAGCGGGACCGTCATGCGTTGCTGAATCTGATAACCGTCAGGGACTTTCTTCAGCGCCACCCGAAAGCACGTGTGCCCTATTCGCCGCTCGACCCATTGATTGCACGCTCCTGAACCACCGACCAAGGGTCAGGCCAGGTAATCCAGAATGTCCCCGAACTGACGCGCAATCGCCTCATGACTGAACACCTGTCGCATCTGCGCCATTCGGCTCAGTGCTTCTTGCCAGGCAGGGCCTCCATATGCATCCTCGGCCAGATCAAGACCGTCCAGAATGGCCGTTTCAGAGGTATCCGCAATCAGGAAGGGATAGTCATTCCCCAGTAGTTCGACTGCATCATCAACGTCCTTGTTGATTAATACAGGCGCCCCCATCTGGGCTGCAATAAACCCTTTGGTAAAAGGCTTGGCCACGATGTCGCCGGGTTCTTCTTCAACCATCCTGCGCACGCAATAGTGCAAGTTGTAGTCAGCCAGAGTTTTACTTGCGTCTTCGATCTGATCGGCACGATCAATGTTCAGAACAGATATGCGCTTAGCGATAGAATCTGAAATGATCGTGTTTCGGATATCCCCGAAGTAAATGGTGTTCAGACTGTCAGACGGACGGACTTTAAGACCCGCAAGCCGTGCATCCGTGTTGTGATGCAGGAGGAAGGGCTGGCCGGACACTGGCGCGCCTGAAGCTTCCGCTTGGCTGATCAGATCCCGCATCTTGCGCAGAGCGCTCTCTGATGCCGCGATATGCACATCAGCCCGTCGCTTCGTGACCAGTCTCAGATCAGAGTCAACATAGTCGAGACAGGTGAGAGCACCACGGTATCTCAGGATATCCAGCACGCGACTCCGCAGCTCAGGCAGCGAGATCTTCGCAAAAACGATTACATCGCCCGGTTTTTGTTTCAGGGCCCAGAGTTCCTGGCCCAGGCCGCGACGGCGAGGCAGTTTTTCAATTTCGATCCTGACCCGTGAGCCCAGTTGTTGCTCAAGTATCCTGACAAGCTGCACGACCCGCAACTCAGCACTGCCGAAGTTGATCCTCTTGCGGTGTACAACAAACCGGATCGTTGTCTGCTTTTTCATAAGTCAGTTTTCTTTATTTCAGTTGAATGGGCTGGCGATGCCGGGCTCCTGGCACAAATCCAGGCTCGTAAACCTGGTGACCTCACGCGCTGTGGCGTTGGTATCCCCTTATAGATGAAAGACATCCGACATAAAGAGCGCTTTTGGCAGACTTGCGGCGCGGGGGCAGGTCATCCGGTCATCCAGACATGTCTGCCCCCTTTGAGGCCCCGCGATCCTATCTATTCCGCGCAATTTGACGTTCTTCCCGTTCCACTTTCCGACGTATCCTGAGCAGCAACCACCAATAGGCCAACATCCTCGCTGGCTTCCCCATACGCACCCTTTTGCGCACTTGATCATCGGATAGGTTTTCTATCTTCCGGAAAGCTGCTTCGACCTGAGCGTTGTTCTTGTCCCCGGTTTTTGCAGTCAACTCCCCCCGGCGAACCAAATCGGCGGCAAGAACGGTCATCCCCAGGGTCTCTGGCCCATCTTTTTCGTAGTAAGTCTCGGCATCTTTCAAAATACCCAACTGGTACTGGATATGCCTCGCGGACTGCTTGTTTTTGATCATCTGCATCAGCTTGAGGGTCCGGTGAAACCCGAAATGGAAAGCCTGATACCTGTCAGGATCGGGGGCGTGATCAACATAAATTGCCAGGCCATCGGGATCCCGCAACATCGTTCCTTCGTATTGCGGATCAGGATCAACAAACAGCTGGTCGTGTTTTTCCAATTCCCATCGGACGCGCGGGCTGAAACTGTGGACCCCGTAAATTGCACGGTTTGTGTAGTGATCCTGAACCATCGATACCACATGATCTACACCGGGATTGTTCTCAAAAACCCGGTTCACTTCCTGAAGCGCCGTTGGCCGGTTCAAAACCATATCCGCGTCCAGCTTCAGAAAACGATCATAGGAATCCGCGTTGCTCATGATCATCTGATAAAGCGCTTTATGTGCCGCCTCATTGTCCAGCCCGGCAATAACCTCGTGGCTGACATCTACACCCTGCTGAGCCGCCACAGATGCCTTGCACGCGCCAAACTCATTTTCGCCGGAGTGCAGTGTTATGACTAAAAAGCTGGGTTTCATCGGTGACCGGAAAGTTCGTTCAGCGCGTCCGTTAACGTCTGCCGTGGTCGCGCATAGGGGCCTGCGCTTTCAGGCGATGTCCCGAATGCGCTGCGGTAGCCGCAGGCCCGCGCGTATCTCTGCACCCGTGCGTTTTCACCACCATAAGGATAAGCTATCGACGTGACCGGCGTTCTCAATCTGCGGGCCAACCGTAGGCGCGGAAACAGCAATTCGTAAAGCTGTGTCCGTTTCCCGACATCCGGCAGATGCAGGTGCCTGTGAGAATGCGCCCCAATGTCAATCTGCGAATGCCGGGCCAACTCAGCGGCTTCGTCCCACGATAGGAAAACATCACTGACGAACTGTTCTTTGGTGGTGTTGTTTTCAGCCGCCAAACGGTCGATCAAACGAACACGCCGTTTGTAAGACTGCGGTTTCAGCGCCCTATGCACTCTTTTGAACGCTACTTCCCGCGCCTCTGGATCGCTACCGGTGTCAAACTCTTCTCCAAAAACTTGAACGCGGGGCAACGTCGACACCATGTTGGACGCGACAATCTCGTAGGGAAAAACCGTGCGGTCCAAAAAGCCCGTTGTGAGGAACAAAACCAGTCGTGCACCGGTCCGCTCAAGCAACGGCAAAAGGAGCCGGACGGATCGGTAACCATCATCCGCCGTAAGAACTTTTTTGCCGCTTTCTTCAAGGTAAGTTTCCACATCCGAAAGCAGATCTGCATTGCTCAGATTGGCACCAGACAGCCCGTCAGTGGTTTCGCGGATGTCATGTAGATAGACCACCGCATCCCGCTCGGGCACGTCTACCATTTCTTGCTTCGCCACGCCGACAAGTCCCGCCCCGAGATACGTTCCAGGTCCAGGATATCAGGTTCAAAAACCTCGTACAGCTTTGCAATACAACGATCATCAACGTCGGCAAGGGTCTCCATTGTCTTGCGACCCATAGCCCTGTCATAGCGTTTCATTACGGATCTCAGCAGGCGGTAACGCATCATGATCTTATCCGCAGCTTTGCGTCGCTTTGACTTGCGTTCCCCTGCGACGTTCACGCGACGCGCGAAAAGATCGGGGCGCTCAAATCTGGAAATCCCGACAAAGTCACAGATTTCATCCATCAGTTTTTGCGGGTTCGCGGAAACATCATCGAAGAAGCCGATAAACACATTCTCCTCGCCAAACAGCTCTGCATATCTTCTGTAGTGACCTGCATACATTCCGGGTAAAACCCAGGTGTCAAACAGATCGTAATTCTCAAAGACTTCTTCGAACGAAAAGCCGATCTTCAATTTCTTTTTCTCGTGCCAGTAGTGCGAAAAAGCGCGTTCGACAGGATGGCGCGCACTGATGATTATGCGCGCATCAGGGTTATAGGCATGAATACGCTTTGCGGCATCATGGTCCCTGATGTGACTGGGCGTAGGGTCAAGATATCGTGTGAAATTTCCAGTGGGAAACAGCCCATGATACCAGTCTTCTCCGCGCAGATAGTGCATGTCGAAATAATGTACTGAATCTTTGGGAGGAACGGCAACATCCGGGTGATGGCGGATCGCATCGAAAAACCACGTCGTTGCGGTCTTCTGAGGCCCGATATGGAACATATCCACTTTCATTACGCTCTCCTAAGGTGCATTCGAGCCAAACTGCCCTGCGTTCCTTGATGCAGTTTAAGCTCTAGAAAATCATCAGTTCCTGACGAGATACGCCAGTTCATCCGACTTACTCCACGTAACGGTCGAATAGCCATGGCGAGCCAGGTGTTCTCTGAGCTTACCAAGCTTTTCGATTGAGAGTTTGTTGAACTCGTAACCGAAGCCCAGTGGCCTGTGCCGTTCAAGATCGACGGAATAAACCACCTGATCATCGAACCCCTCGGCATCGATCTGCACGAATGGTTGGTCACTTAGCCGATCCGCGTGATCATC
Organism: uncultured Roseobacter sp.; assembly: GCF_947492555.1. Classification (GTDB taxonomy): domain Bacteria; phylum Pseudomonadota; class Alphaproteobacteria; order Rhodobacterales; family Rhodobacteraceae; genus Roseobacter. The sequence continues at coordinate 232,592 of NZ_CANLNE010000003.1, read as the reverse complement.
GATCAAACGTGAAACTGTCATACATTCCACCTCTACCTCTTCAACACGGTCCTCTGGTGGAATTTCATCAATACCTACAAGATTCATCGATTTTTTAAGAACGTGATTTCGATCAAAGGACGTAATACCTGAGGCGATGATGCCGCGATACCGATCTGAATACTCGGCTTTCAGGCGGTAAAGAGTAAGCTTCCCTTCCGGGCCCAGAGCTACATTCAGGCAGGCTACGTTTTCGTTCCCGGCGTAGTTCTCTTTCAGCTGCTCAAAAACATCCGGCAAGGGTTCTACCAGAACGGCCTTTACATTGGATTTGTTCCTGATCAGAAATCTGTTGATCGGGTCCACCGTAACGCCATCATTCGCACCGCACTGCAGCACACCGATTTTACCTTCGCGTGCAATCAGGCCAGTCAGAAACCCATCAACAAATTCTGGATTTGCGGTCACCAAACCGGGTTTTGAGGCAGCTTTCTGTTCGGCTTCTACTTTGTCCAACCCCAGAAGCCGGCGTATTTTTCTGCGCATCTGATGATTTAGTCCCTGTAACTGCGACGCCATAATGTCGGTTCCATGATCCTTTTGCAAGGTACCGAAATGACTGGTTTTCCAGACGCATATGCCGACTGTCCGGCACTCCGCGCGCGCTGGCGATCAAGGGACCGGAACGGCTGATCCGCCTTACGACAGCTACTGGCACTATGACAGCTGACGCCCGTTCCCAACCGCCCTCATTCTGGCTTTGACAAGGCTTAGGGTGCTTTCAAGGGCCGCTCGCGCGTGGCGTCCTGCAGTATCGGGGAAAACTGAGGTGTCCATGTAAAAACCGGTTGGTTTCTTGACCGTTTGGCGAGGCATTTGTCGATCCCATCCACCCCTTACTTGCGCGTTCGAACGATACCGAATGACAGAGAGCTCTGCCGCGCTGCTCGCCCTCATCTATCTCAAGCCGATTGGCCAAAAATTCTTGCAAACAAGAGGGCACGACCCGGCATCAACCCTGGGTGCGCAGCCACTCCATGACGGCTGGACGCACCGACATTTCCCCGCGGTGACGGGCGTCGGCGATGACTTTGCGAACCTCTTCCAAATTGCTGCGGCGGAGCAGATTTTTTACCGGGCCGATTGAGGCAGGACGCATCGAAAGACTGCGCAACCCGATCGCAGCAAGACACATGGCCTCAACCGGGCGTCCGGCATCCTCGCCGCAAAACGACAACGGCGTGCCCGTCTTGGCACAGCGTTCGACGATGCCCTCAAGAAAGCTCAGGAAAGAAACGTTCAACGTATCATAGCGCCGACGCACGCGTTCATTCTCCCGATCCGCGGCAAAGAAGAACTGTTTCAGGTCATTGCCTCCGATGGAGAGAAAATCCACCTCCTCGAAAAACTTCACCGGCGCAAAAGCCAGGCTAGGAGTTTCCAGCATAGCCCCGATTTCGATAGACGCAGGCATTACATGGCCGAGACGTTCCTCGGCGGCCAGCGTCTTTTCCATGAGCCTGCGGGCGGCGCGGTATTCTTCGAATTGCGCCACGAAAGGAAACATCACGGTCAGTGGACGCCCATTGGCCGCCCGGATCAGCGCCTGCAGCTGCATCCGCATGATGCCCGGTTTGTCGAGACCCACGCGAATGGCCCGCCAGCCCAGGGCCGGATTGGGCTCGTCATTCGGTTTCATGTAGGGCAGAACCTTGTCCGACCCGATGTCGAGCGTGCGGAAAATCACCCGCTTGCCCTGCGCCGCGTCCAGCACCCGCGCGTAAAGAGCGACGAGCTCGGAACGGCGCGGCATCTGGTTGCGCACGAGAAACTGCAATTCCGTGCGGAAAAGCCCAACACCCTCGGCACCTGAGTTTGGCAGGGACGGCAGATCCGCCATCAGACCTGCGTTCATGTGCAGCGACAACACCGCACCGTCCTTTGTTTCCGCAGGCTTGTCGCGGATAGAGGCATAGCGCTCCTGCGCCGCCGCCAGCATCGCGATCTTGTCGCGGAAGGCGCTGACCACGGTGTCATCAGGCCGCAAGTGCACGACGCCCTGCTCCCCATCCACCATGATGTGATCGCCATTCAGCGCTTCGGTCGTGACCCGGTTGGCATGCACCACCAGCGGGATGGCCAGGGCGCGCGCGACAATGGCTGCGTGACTGCCCACTGACCCTTGTTCGAGCACGATGCCCTTAAGACTGCGCCCATATTCCAGCAGTTCCGCAGGCCCGATGTTGCGCGCAATCAGAATCGGATCGGCAGGCATTTCCGCACCCGTATCCGCCCCCTGCCCGGTCAGAATCCGCAGCAGACGATTACTGAGATCATCCAGATCGCTGAGACGTTCGCGCAGGTAATTATCGGTCACCTGCCCCATACGGGCACGGGCCAGTGATTGCTCTTTCTCGACTGCCGCTTCGGCGGAGAGGCCGTTGGAGATATCTTCCTCCATCCGCCGCATCCAGCCTTTGGAGTTGGCGAACATCCGGTAGGCTTCCAGCACCTGCTGCTGATCCTTGTCCTGACTGCCCGCGATCTCCAGCATCTTATCGACACCAACGCGCAGTTGTTCGACCGCTTCTTTGAGGCGCTCCAGCTCACGCACGGGATCATCAGCGATGGGGTTGGTCACCACCACGCGCGGTTCATGCAGCCAGACATGTCCCTCGGCCGCGCCTTCCTGACCAACGGTCCCGCGGAACATCGCCGGTTGCGAGTGGCGTGCCGACATCGCCGCGTTGTCGCCGATGAAAGCGCCAAGTTCGGTCATCTCGGCCAGCACCATGGCCACGACCTCCAGCGCATAGACCTCATCCGCCAGAAACTCGCGCGCCGTTCTGGATTGCACAACCAGAACGCCCAGCGCCTCCCCCAGCCGCTGTACCGGCACGCCGAGGAAACTGGAGAACACCTCCTCTCCGGTTTCCGGCATAAAGCGGAACCCTCTGGCCTGAGGCGCATCAGCCGTGTTCACCACTTGGCGCCGCCGTGCCACCTGGCCCACAAGGCCCTCGCCCAGTTTCATACGGGTTTTATGCACCGCGTCCTGATTGAGCCCCTCCGTGGCGCAGAGCTCCAGCGTATCCTCATCGCGGAACAGGTAGATGGAGCACACTTCGCACCCCATGCTGTCGGCAATCAGATGGGTGATCTTGTCGAGCCGGGCCTGTCCTTCGACATCGCCCGCCATCGCATCGCGCAGCCGCCCCAGCAGCTTGCGCGATCCGGTTTCCAGACGTTCTGCCACGCGTGCGATCCTCCCACGTCTTCGAGCACCCGTCCGCAGTCAACGCGGATCAGGCGGCTTTTTCCAGCTCGAAGGCATCATGCAGCGCCTGAACGGCGAGTTCCATGTATTTCCTGTCGATCAGCACCGAAATCTTGATCTCCGACGTCGTAATGACCTTGATGTTGATGCCTTCGGCACTCAGCACCTGGAACATTTTCGCGGCGACACCAGTGTGGGACCGCATGCCGATCCCCACGACGGAAACCTTGGCCACATCCGTGTCGGCGATGACTTCGTGAAAGTTGATCACGCCATCGGCTTTGGCGTCCGCCACGGCTTTTTCGGCGCGCGCGACCTGATCGGTCGGGCAGGACCAAGTCATGTCCGTGCGACCTTCCTCGGAGATGTTCTGCACGATCATGTCAACGTTCACGCCGCCATCGCTCAGGGCCGTAAAGATACTGGCCGCGATGCCGGGGCGGTCGGCCACGCTCACAAGGGTCATCTTTGCTTCATCGCGTGAAAAGGCCACGCCCGCCACCACATTGCTTTCCATGATATCCTCCTCGTCGCAGACCAGCGTCCCTGCGTTATCCGATTGTTCTTCAAAACTGCTGAGCACGCGCAGCCGCACCTTGTAGCGCATCGCCAGCTCGACAGACCGGGTCTGCAGCACCTTGGCGCCCAGCGAGGCCAGTTCCAGCATCTCTTCAAAGGCGATCTTTTCCAGTTTGCGTGCCTTTGGGCTGACCCGCGGATCGGTAGTGTAGACACCATCCACATCCGTATAGATATCGCAGCGCTCCGCCTCGAAAGCCGCAGCAAAGGCCACAGCCGTCGTATCGGACCCGCCCCGTCCCAGCGTGGTGATCCGGCCCTCGGGGCTCACCCCCTGAAACCCGGAGACAATGGCAACCTTCATGCCCTCGCCGAACTTCGCCATGATATTGTCCGGAGGAATTTCCTCAATGCGCGCGGCGGAATGGGCGGAGGTGGTTTTCACCGGCACCTGCCAGCCCTGCCAGCTGCGGGCGGGCACGTCCATTTCCTGCAGGGTCAGCGCCATCAGTCCAGCGGTCACGTTTTCGCCGGAGGAGACCACAGCATCATATTCGCGCGCATCATAGAGCGGCGATGTCTCGTTCACCCAGCCCACAAGCTCATTGGTCTTGCCCGACATGGCCGACACGATGACGATCACATCGTAGCCCTTGGCCACTTCGACGCCAACGCGCTTGGCCGCGCGCCGGATACGGTCCAGCGTGGCCACGGAGGTGCCACCGAATTTCATCACCAGAACAGGCATGATGCGCCCCTTGCATTAATCGCGGCGGGTTTACGCTGTGGCGCAGGGAACCACAAGCCGTTCAGGGGCTTATTGCCAGCAATCGTGTCGCGGGATTTCAGAAGGCGTGGGGACGGCCATCCCAGGTTTCAAAGACACCGGTGCGGGTCACGTCAAGCGCATCGAAACGGGCAACCAAGCCGTTCACGGCTTCGTCTACGGTGATTTCCGCTGCAGATGTGCCCATGTCGGTCTGCACCCAGCCCGGGTGATAGATACCCACCGCAATCCCTTCGGGCATCAGGTCACTGGCCAGATTGCGCCCGATGTTCAGGGCCGCAGCCTTGGAGGACCTGTAGATGTAGCTGCCGCCCGGAGCACGCTCTGACGATGCCATTTGCGACGAGATAATCGCGATCCGCCCCGCCTTTGACAGACGCAGATTTGGCAGCAGCGACTGTACCGTCAGAAAGACACCGGTTACGTTGACGGCAAAGGTCTGGGCCCATTGCTCGAGCGGGTAGCCATCCTCCAGCATCTGCCCCTTGTCCAGATAGACACCGGCGTTACAGACCAATAGGTCGACCGCCTGCCCGTCCAGACGGGCGGCAAGGGCAGCATGGCTTGCCGGGTCAGTGACCTCCAGCGGGTGGTCTCCGTCCCGCGCGGTGCCGATCACCTGCTCACCGCGCTTGCGATAGGCGGCAGCCAGCCCCGCGCCGATCCCGCGGTTCGCACCGGTGATGACAATGGTCATGATTTCAATTGGCCTTTCGGTTGGGCAAAAACGGCAGCGGTGCCACCGGGATACCGTCCTCTATCAGCTTCTTGGCCTCGGCGCCGTTCGCCTCGCCGTAGATCGCCCGTTCCGGCGTGGCGCCCAGGTACATCGACCGCGCCTCTTCCGCAAAACGCGGCCCGACGTAGTCCGCGTTATCTTCGACATGGCGTCGCAGTTCGGTCAGCGCCTTTTCCTGCTCCGTCTTTGACGTGCGCAAAGGCTTTTCTGGTGCATCCTCTGCCGAGAGGGCAACACGCGGGGCCATCACCGCCTTGTCTACGGTCTCCGATCCGCACACGGCGCAGGCCACATGTCCTGCCGCCTGCAGCTTGTCAAAGGCCGACGCCGACTGAAACCAGCTGTCGAAATCATGCCCCTGATCACATTTCAGCGCATATTGAATCATGGCCCGCAGAATACTCCAAAGCCGTTACCAAGTCTTTATGACATGGGGCAGAGACCACCTGTCGTCAAGGAGATCCGGCCGAGGCACGTGGATCGAAGTCGCGCAGAATGCGCGCTAGTTCGGGTTCGTCCACAAGGCGCGCCGCTTTCTTACGCGACATCCACGCGCGCTCCCGCTGGCCAGCCTCGGGGTAGTCATCGGCCAGCGTTTCGACCTCCACGGCATAGACCATGGCCAGGCAGGGCAGCGCGCCCAGATCCTCCGCATCCTTGCTGTAGGAAAAGATGCCCAGGCAGCGCCCGTCGGATGTCCCGCGGACCCCGGCCTCTTCCCAGGCCTCCTGCACGGCGGAACCTGCGGGGGTGAGACCATCCATGGGCCACCCCTTAGGCACAATCCAGCGTTTCGAGCCGCGCGAGGTGATCATAAGCACGCGAATCTTGCCTTTCTGAACCCGGTAGCACAATGCTGCAAACTGCGTCCGCACGTCCCGCTTGCCTGCGCCCGACAGCGATATTGGCAGTTGTTTTATCATAGTGAGATCACAAGAACTTTGGAAAAACCGGCGCTCAATGCGTCGCTGAACATCTTCAAATATGCCCGAGGATGAGCGGTTTGCCAACAAATCAAGGCCTGCGTGGCAAAACAGATCGGGCCCTGTGACAATCTTGAATCAGCGCAAATCCCGCGCGGCCATGCGCACGCGCAATCTGGCCACCAATTCCTCAATGGGCACATCCGCGTCTATCGACAGTTTTCGCAGACCGAAATGAACATGGGCCATTTCCTGATAGTAGGTCGTATAGGCGTAATTTGTCGCGGCCCCGGCCACCGCCCCCAATACGGGCACGGTCTGCGCGGCCAGCTTCTGGCCCAGAACCGTGGCCAGCCTTGGCGCCACACGCGTTATGATGCTCTGCAATGCAGGACCGGTCAGCGTCACCCGCGCAGAAAGAAACCCAAGATCGGCGCCGTCATCGTCCGCCAAGGGTCCGGCAGCGGCAAACACCTCGATGCAGTCGAATTGCACGCTTTCCGACGACGGATCGAACCCGTGTTCGACGGCGACGCCCTGAATGATCCGCAACAGAAGGGTTGTGGTCACAGGCAGTTCTGCGAGCGCCGTGGGCAGCCCCCCGACCCCGCCGGCGGCACCCATGGCCGTGCCCACCACGGTGTTGAGCCAGCCTTTCTGATCCGGCACCACATCGCGGCTGCTGTGCGCCACCTTCATGGCCTGCTCCAGCGCCCGGCGCGTCGCCTCCTGAAGTCCGGATTGGGCGGCGGTGGGCAATCGGTCCAACAATCCTTCAGCCCGTCCGCCGATGATGTTCAGGAGATCGACCGCCCCGCCACTGGCGCGTTTGTAGCGCCGCGCCAGCGCATCCAACTGCACGTCCACATCCACCGGTACGATCTGTGAAATATCATCCATAAAATCTCTCCTCTTTCACAAATGGGGAGAGATGTGCCGTTTTCAATCGGGCCCCAAACCGTCGGACGGGTACCGCTGGACCGTTCCGGCGATGCCCGTCCACGCACCGGGCGCCAACGCCTGCCCCAACACACGGTCCGGGTTGGTGGGAGGCGGCATGACAACACCGCTCAGCTTTTCAAAGCCGAACCGCGCGTAATAAGGCGCGTCGCCGACCAACATCACCCGCGCCCACCCGTCACGCGTCGCAAGCGCCAGAGAGCTGCGGATCAGTTCACCGGCCAACCCTTCCCCCTGCCGCGTGGGGTGGACAGCGATCGGACCCAGCAAAAGAGACACCGCCCCTCCGGCCAGAACGGGCCAGTAGCGGATTGCGCCTGCCAGGATGCCATCCACATCCCGCGCAACCTGGTTGAGGCTTGCCACAGGGGCCACGTCATCGCGCAACCGGTAGGACGACAGCGCCTCGCGTCCGGGCGCAAAACACAGATCGAAAAGCGCTTCGACCTCATGCACATCCTGCGCGGTTTCTACTTTCAGTTCGTACACTGCAGGCGCGTTGCCCCGGCTTGGGTTTCAGGTAGCCCGCCCGTAGCACATGCGTTACACCGGCTGCAAACGATCAGGAGTTTCCGATGTTCTACCGCCCCGCCGATGGCCATGGTCTGCCGCATAACCCCTTCAACGCCATCGTCAGCCCGCGCCCCATTGGCTGGATATCAACGCGCGATGTGCAGGGGCGCAACAACCTGGCCCCCTACTCCTTTTTCAACGCCGTGGCCTATGTGCCGCCCCAGGTGATGTTCGCCTCCACCAGCAGCAAACCCGACCGGGGCGACACCAAGGATTCCGTGGCGAATATCCGCGAAACCGGCACCTTCTGCGTGAACATCGTCGAATACGGGATGCGCGATGTGATGAACGCCTCCTCCGCCCCGCTGGCAAAGGATCAGGATGAGTTCGACGCGGCGGGCATCACCCCGACGGAATGCACCGAGATCGACTGCGCCCGCGTGACCGGTGCGCCTGCCGCGCTCGAATGCAGGATGACCCAGATCATCAAGGTCGAGGGTGAGACCAACTTTGTGGTTTTTGGTGAGGTGGTGGGCGTTCATATCCGTAACGACACCATCGTGGACGGGCGTTTCGACGTCACCAGTTTCCAGCCGCTCAGCCGTCTGGGCTATCACGACTACGCCCGCGTGACGGAGCTTTTTGAGCTGGTGCGCCCCGGCATGTAGGCGCCACGCACGGCAATAATCACGCCCTCTCACTCTTGTGCTATGGTGCAACCCATGGATGCATGGCGGCCTGTCCTTCGACCGCCGGTGCAAGAAGTGAGAGGTATCATGACCAATTTCAATCATTCGATTATTCGCGCAGCCGTCTGGAACCTAGCCGGTTACTCTTTGCCGGGGCGTCCCGTGGGGATCTCCGCGCGTTCCAAGAAGGCTGAGAAACAGGCAGAAGGTCTGGCCTTGCTGGATGCGGAGTTTGTCACGCTGGTGGAGGTATCACCGGCTAACTACATCGAAACGCTGGTGCAAAAACTGAAAACCTACGGCGTCGAGTACAACCACACCCTCCTGCCACAGAAGAGCGGCAATATTCACATCGGGTTTCTGCACAAGCCGGGCATAGAGGTAACCAAGCCACGTTTCATTGAAGGCTCGGAAGGCGATTATACAGGCGGGCGTCAGGCCTTTGCCGTCGACGTCAAGATCGCCAAACTCAAGGCCATCGTCATCGGCGTGCATCTGAAATCCGGACGCAACAAGCCGCAGCAGAAGATGCGCGACAGCCAATGCAAGGTGATCGGTGACTACATCTCGCAGATCCACCAGACGCCGGGGTTGAAGCGCCGCGCCATCTTCCTGATGGGGGATTTCAACATGATCCCCGGGCAGGACGTGTCGAACTTCCACTTCCTCGGCGGGGATGATGTGATGGACTTCGTGTCCTCCTGGGATCTGCAGGATCGGTTCTCACATATTCTCGAAAAAGGCCGCGCCAACCTGCTGGACGGATTTGCCGTCAGCCGAAATTTCTCCACGGATTACATCAAAGGAAGTTTGCGGCTTTTCCCGATGCACTGGACCATGAACTTGGGGCGCGAAGCCTTCCGCAAAAGCGTCTCCGACCATCTGCCCTTCGTGGCAAGCTTCAAAATCTACTGACCCCGTCACTCCGCAGGAGCGACGACGCAGACAAGTGGGCATGCAAAGCAAACCTGCGGTCTGCCAAACAATGCCCAAACGGGACGGTGGGCGGGGCGCCTTGGCCGCAGGCCAACAGCGCCGTCCAGCGTCAGTGTCCGCCCAACATCCCGGTCCGCACGGAATAGTCCACCGCCAGCGCGTAATCGGGGTCGTCATCGCTGTCGACCATCAACTGTCCAGCCTTCTGCAAAAGCTTGTGACAATCCCGGCTCAAATGACGCAGCATGAGCGTCTTGCCCGCTGCTTCATACTTCGCGGCCAAGGCTTCAATGGCCTGCAACGCCGACTGATCGACCACGCGGCTCTCGGCAAAGTCCACGATCACCGTATCCGGATCATTCGCCACGTCAAAAAGCTCCATGAACCCGTCCGATGACCCAAAGAACAGCGGCCCATTGATCTCATAAACCTTGGCGCCTTTTTCCGTGTGCGACTCGCGTGTCGTGGCATAAATACGCCGCGCGTTGTTCCAGGCGTAGGCCAGCGCGCTCACGATCACGCCCACGACGACGGCAACCGCGAGGTCTTCCATCACCGTGACCACAGTCACAAGCAGGATCACAAACGCATCCGTAAAGGGCACCTTGCGCAGGATCGTCAGGCTGTTCCAGGCAAAGGTTCCGATCACCACCATGAACATCACACCGACCAGTGCGGCCAGTGGAATAAGCTCGATAATCGGTGCGCCCACAAGGATGAACAGCAACAGAAAGATCGCCGCCGCAATGCCGGCCACCCGCGTGCGGCCGCCGGATTTCACATTGATCATCGACTGACCGATCATCGCGCAGCCGCCCATGCCGCCAAAGAACCCGGTGACCGTATTGGCCACGCCCTGCGCGATACACTCCTGGCTCGCCCCGCCGCGCTGGTTAGTCATGTCGCCGACAAGGTTCAGCGTCAACAGGCTCTCGATCAGGCCAATGGCTGCCAGGATCACCGCATAGGGCAGAATGATCTCGAAGGTTTCCCAGTTGAGCGGCACCATCGGAATATGCAGGCTCGGCAAGCCGCCCTGAATGGAGGCCAGATCGCCCACGCGCGGCACTTCCAGCCCGAAACCGATCACCACGGCGGCAACAATACCAATGCCCGCCAGCGGTGCCGGGATGGTTCGCGTGATCCGCGGCATGACCCAGATGATCGCCATCGTCGCGGCCACCAGCGTCAGCATCAGGAACAGCGGCTGGCCGCTCAGCCATTCGCCGCCGCCCATGCCGTGGCCGGTGTTCTCCATGGTGCCCGGCACCTTGAACTGGCTCATCTGCGCCAGGAAAATAACAATGGCCAGGCCATTCACAAAGCCCAGCATCACCGGATGCGGCACCAGTCGAATAAACTTGCCCCACTGCATCACGCCCGCAAAGACCTGCAAAAGCCCCATCAGGACAACGGTCGCAAAGAGATATTCGACCCCGTGTTCAGCCACCAGCGCCACCATCACAACGGCCAGCGCCCCGGTCGCCCCCGAAATCATGCCCGGACGACCGCCAATCAACGCCGTGATCAGGCCCACCAGAAACGCCGCATAGAGCCCCACCAGCGGATGCACCCCTGCGACAAAGGCAAAAGCAACCGCTTCGGGTACCAGCGCCAGCGCCACGGTCAGACCCGACAACAACTCGATCCGAAGCCGGGCGGGCGAAAACCCGTCCTCCGGCATCCAGCGCAGATCGGTCACGTCCAAATTCTTTGTAAAGCTGCTGAACGTCGTTCGCGCCATGCTCAATATCCTAAATCGTATCTTGTGAAAAAACCCGGGCCGAGCCGGTAGATTTGCGCGCTCCCTAGACGCTTTCGCCCCAAATGGAAACCCCACCGGCCTGCGCGGTTATGGTAAATATTTCATGAACGCCCGCGCGTCGGCCCCTCACAAACAGCAATGCAACGTTACTCTGCCCGCAATTAATGCGATTTTAGCACCTGAGCCTTTCATGCCCCTCATCCGCACCCGCGCCGACATAGACGACCTGCTCGACGGCCCTACTCCCGCCGAGAAACAGCTCCTCGCTGCCTGTCTGGCCGGGAAGCCCTGTTATCTGGGCGATGGGGTTCCGCCAAAAGGCACATCGGACCCACAGGTCCGCATCCGCGCCGATGTCCTGCGCTATCTCATCACTGGTGGCTGTGAAACGCATCTGGTCGCCGATTGGGGCGTCGAGCTTTACGGCGCCCATGTCATCGATGCCTTGGACCTGAGGTTCGCAACAGAAAAGGGTGTCACCGGGCTCATCCGGTGCCGTTTTGATGAGCCAATTGAGGCGCTCCAGGCGAAACTGCAACTTCTCAGTCTGCACAGCAGCGCGTTTCCAGCGCTCAACGCCCAAGGCGTGCAAGTGACGGGGAGCGTCTACCTGAGAGACATCACCGCCGAGGCAACCGTCGATGTCAACAGCGCCACCATCGGCGGGCAGCTTGACTGCACCGGTGCCACGTTCAACGCGACCTCTGGCCATGCCCTCAAAGCTCAAGGCGCGCAAGTAAAGGGAAGCGTCTTCCTGAGAGACATCACCGCAGAGGCAACCGTCTATGTCAACAGCGCCACCATCGGCGGGCAGCTTTCCTGCACCGGTGCCACATTCAACGCAACCTCCGGTGACGCCCTCAACGCCCAGGGCGCGCAGGTAACAGGCGACATTTTTTTACGAAACATCACCGCAGAGGCAACCATCGATGTCCGCGGCGCCACCATCGGCGGGCAGCTTGGCTGCGACGGTGCTACATTCAACGCGGCGCTCAAAGCCCAAGGCGCGCAGGTGGCGGAGGGTTTCCTCTTTCGCCGTGTCAGAACAGGCCAGGGCGTGATCGATTTGAACGCGGCACAGGTGGGCACCCTGGTGGACGATCCGCACAGCTGGCCACCCAAAGACAGGCTCATTCTGGACGGATTCATCTATTCGCGCGTGGAGAATGCAAAGTTTCTAAGACTTTCTGATCGGCTCGACTGGCTTGCCAAGGGCAGCACCTGGGGCCATGAGTTCTACCCCCAGCCCTATACCCAGCTTGCCAAGACCTACCGCGAGATGGGGCAGGACGGCGATGCACGCGATATCCTCGCAGAGCGGGAACGGCGTTTGCTACGGCACCGCTTTTTCAGCAAGGTCACGCTTCACAACGGGACACCCGAGGACGGCGTGGCCCTCCGACAAATCAATTTCCACGTCATCCTGTGGTCCTTTCTGGCGCGCACGGTGGTGGGATACGGTTATCACCCATTTCGCAGCGTGATGATCCTGTTTGCCTTGATCGCCCTCAGCGCCGTTTTTGCCGACCGCGCATGGCAGACAGGCGGCATCACCCCGAATTCCGCGCATGTTCTGGTGTCACCGGGGTGGCTTGCGCATCACGCTGTTGAGGGGGCGCCCGCCCATGTCTGGATCGGCGAAGTCATCCCGGCGGGATGGTCCCCCGACCCTGAGACACCGGAGCAGATGTGGCGCGATACGGCCCCCGGCCGCGATTGGGAGACGTTCAATGCGCTGGCCTATGGTGCGGACATTGCCATTCCGATCATCGCGTTCGGCCAGACCGATGCCTGGGCGCCATCGGCCACGCGCGGGGCTTGGGGAACGTTTCTGTGGTGGTGGCGTTGGGTCGCGACAACCACGGGATGGATTGTCACAGGTCTTGCGGCCGCCGCCGTGACCGGGATCATCCGGCGGGACTGACGCACGCGCCGCTCACGAAAAATCAACCTGCCCACCCCATTGATCTCACCGCCTATTCCCGCCACGATCCAAGCTGGACACAGAACGGAGCATACCATGACCGCACCCAAGATCGCCGTGATTGGCGGCTCTGGCATTTACGAGATCGACGGGCTGGAGGACACCAGCTGGACCAGTGTGGAAACCCCCTGGGGTGCCCCGTCAGACGCGATCCTGACCGGACGGTTGCACGGTACCGAGATGGCGTTCCTGCCCCGGCATGGGCGCGGTCACATTCATAGCCCGACCTCCGTTCCCTACCGGGCCAATATCGACGCGCTGAAACGGTTGGGCTGCACCGATGTGGTATCCATTTCGGCCTGCGGTTCCTTTCGCGAGGAGATGGCGCCGGGAGATTTCGTCCTTGTCGATCAATTCATTGACCGCACGTTCGCGCGGGAGAAATCCTTCTTCGGTACCGGCTGCGTAGCGCATGTGTCGGTTGCTCACCCGACCTGCCCGCGCCTGACCGACGCCTGTGAGATCGCCGCGAAGGACGCAGGCATCACCGTACACAAGGGCGGCACCTACCTCGCGATGGAAGGGCCTCAATTCTCGACGCTGGCCGAATCCAAAATGTACCGCGAAAGCTGGGGCGCGGATGTGATCGGCATGACCAACATGCCGGAAGCGAAACTCGCCCGCGAGGCCGAGCTTTGCTACGCCTCCGTCGCCATGATCACCGATTATGACAGCTGGCACCCCGATCATGGCGAGGTGGACGTGACCCAGATCATCGCCACGCTCATGGGGAACGCGGACAAGGGCCGCGACATGGTCCGCCGCCTTCCCGAATTGCTGGGACCAGAGCGCACGCCCTGCCCGCATGGATGCGACCGCGCACTCGAATACGCGATCCTGACTGCGCCCGAAGCCCGCGATCCGGCCTTGATGGCGAAACTCGGTGCGGTTGCCGGTCGCCTTTTGTGATCCGCTGGCTCTTCCTCATACTCCTCTGGCTTGGCCCCTCTGCGGGCGCGCAGGATTATGTTTCCGTCCCGAATGCGCCGCTGAACGATACTGATTTTTACAATCTGGTCAGCTGCGCCGCAGCCCCCGACGGCCCTTGCGCCAAAAGCCGTGTGCGCTGGCCCGAAGAAATGGCTGGCAACCTCAGCCTGGGCATCGTCGCCATCCATCAAGATTACCCGCGGCTTCTGCGCACACCGATCCGCCGCGCGCTTTACCGGGCAATCACCGAAGTCAACGCCGCCGACGCCGGACTGCGTCTGCGCCGGGCGGCCCCTGACGAAAAACCAGACATCGCGATCCATCTGGTGGATCAAAAGATGGGCAGCATCATCAGGGATTTTCCGGAGCCCGAGTTGAACGGCAATGAAATGCCCGCCGCACTTTTCTGGATATGGTGGAACGGCAGGGATGAAATCCAGCGGGCCGTCATCCTCTTTGCCCGCGATGTGAAATGGGAAGAAATCGAGTCCATCATGCTCGAAGAGGTCGTGCAGGCAACCGGCTTGATGACGGACATCGACAGCCCCTGGTACAGGTTCCGGTCCATCTTTGCTGAGTTGTCTGACAACACCGTCACTCGGCTGCAACCGCAAGACATCATGGCCTTGCGCCGACACTACCCACCTCAATGACGCCCACCTGACCATGACGCTTGACGTGGCGTGGCTCAAACCACTTTAACTGGCGGTGTGTCATCGCGAAAACCAAGGAAACACAATGCCTCTTGATCTCTGGCTGACATTTGTCGCCGCCTCCACCGCCTTGCTGCTGATCCCCGGCCCGACCGTCCTGCTGGTCCTGAGCTATGCCCTGTCCAAAGGCCGCTCTGTCGCCGTCGCCTCCGCGGCAGGTGTTGCCATGGGCGATCTGATCGCCATGAGCGCTTCGCTCGCGGGACTGGGGGCGCTGGTCCTGGCCTCGGCCACGCTCTTTACCCTGCTGAAATGGATCGGGGCGGTGTATCTGGTCTGGCTGGGGATCAAGCTGATCCGCTCTGCCCCGAGCGCCGGCCTGGCGCCAGGCACTCTGGAAATCAACGCAAAGGGTGTTTTCAGCCACACCGCAGCCGTGACCGCGCTCAACCCAAAATCCATCGCCTTTTTCATCGCCTTCGTGCCGCAGTTCCTGCGCCCGGAGGCCCCACTACTCCCACAGTTTGCGCTCCTGATTACCACTTTCGTAACGCTCGCCGCGGTAAACGCACTGGCCTATGCGCTGCTGGCAGACCGGCTTCGCCGCGTCATCGGTCGCCCCTCGGTCCTGACGTGGATCACCCGCGCAGGCGGCACAACACTGATCGGCATGGGCGTGCTCACTGCCACGCTGCGCCGCGCGAACTAAGGAAAAAGCGTCATGAAAACGGTTCAGGACTACATTCGCACCATCGTGGACTTCCCGCATGAGGGGATCATGTTTCGCGATGTCACCACGCTTTTTGCCGACCCGCGCGGCTTTCGCATGGCCATCGACCAGATGCTGCACCCCTACGCGGGTCTCGAAATTGACAAGGTCGTCGGCTTGGAAGCGCGTGGTTTCATCCTCGGCGGGGCCATCGCGCACCAGCTGTCGGTCGGCTTCGTGCCGATCCGTAAAAAGGGCAAACTGCCCGGCACCACGATCAGTCAGGATTACAAACTGGAGTACGGCGAGGCGATTGTCGAAATCCACGACGATGCGATCACGGCAGGGGAGAAAGTGCTCGTAGTCGATGACCTGCTGGCGACCGGCGGCACCGCAGAGGCCGGGATCAAGCTGCTGGAGCGGTTGGGGGGCGAAATCGTCTCCTGTGCGTTCATCATCGACCTGCCGGAGCTTGGGGGGCGCAAAAAACTTGAAGCCATGGGCATGGATGTCCATGCGCTCTGTGCGTTCGACGGCCTTTGAACCCGCGCCAGAACCAAATCCTGGAAGGATTTGAAAAACATCATGCGGCGCGGCAGCGCCTCACTTCTTGAGGACCGCGCCGGGGTTCATGATGCCCAGAGGATCGAGCGCGGCCTTGATCGCCCGCATCGCAGAGAGTTTGGCGGGGTCGCCATAGCGCTCCAAATCCTCCACTTTCAGCCGCCCAATGCCATGCTCGGCACTGACCGACCCGCCAAGCCGGTGCGCAAGATCGTGCACGACCCGCTGCAATTCGGCGCGCTGATTGGCATGATCGGACGCCTTCTGCCCCGGCAGGGGAAAGATGTTGTAATGCAGGTTACCATCTCCCACGTGACCAAAGCAGTTAATGCGGAAGGTGCCGACCCCTCCGATCACCTCCCTGCCTTCGGCGATGAATTCCGGAATGGCGCCGAGGGGGACCGACACATCGCTGGATATGATCGCCCCCACGCGCTTGTTGGCCTCCGGGATGTGTTCGCGTACCGACCAGAACGCGTCCGACTGCTGCGCGCTCTGCGCAATCACTCCGTCCAGGGCCACCCCCTCTGTCGCGGCCTTCTCGAACAGATCTGCCAACGCCGCCTGAGGGTCCAGACCGGCGACCACCCCCACCTCAATCAGTACCGACCACTCGGGCCGCTCAGCAAAAGGCTGACGCACCTCGGGCAGGGTTTCCGCCAGAAACGCCAGCCCCTGACCGTTGATCAATTCAAAGCCACTCACCAATTCGCCCAATTGTGATCGGGCCAGTGCCAGAAGGGACAAAGCCGCCTCCGGTGACGGCACGACAAAGATGGCCGTTCCCATAGCCGCCGGGCGTGGGCTCAGCTTCAACGCTGCCGCGGTGATCACGCCCAGCGTGCCTTCCGACCCGATCAGCAGGTTGCGCAGATCATAGCCGGTGTTGTCCTTGCGCAACCGCTTCAACCCGTGCCAGATTTGCCCGTCGGGCAGCACCGCTTCCAACCCAAGGCAGAGATCGCGGGCATTCCCATAGCGCAGCACGGCCGTGCCACCGGCGTTGGTCGCAAGATTTCCGCCGATCCGCGCCGATCCTTCAGAGGCAAGCGACAGCGGAAACAGCCGACCCGCCTCTTCCGCCGCAGCCTGCACATCGGCCAGCACCGCACCGGCATCGCAGATCAGCACGTTTTCCTCCGGATAAACCGCTCGAATTTCGGTCATCCGCTCCAAGGACAGAATAAGCGGCAAGACCCCCTCCGGCGATATCTGCCCGCCGACAAGCCCAGTGCCCCCCGCATAGGCCACAATGCCCACGCGCGCATCGGCGGCCAACCGCACAATCGCCGCCACCTCTTGGGTTGTACGCGGCAGGGCAACAAGCGTTTCGCGCCCATGGTAGCGCCCCCTTGGCTCTTCCAGATGGCGCGGTTCGGTTGTTTTGATCACCCCCTCCGGCAACTGCTGGCGCAGGCGTGTCTCAAAGGCGGAATCGGCAGAGTTCAAATCCATGCCCCTTGATCCCCCGCGCAAGAACGCGATGCAAGGGGGCTCAGGGCGTGCTGAGAAGGGCCGGACGCAAAACCATCACCGTGGGCCGCCCCGGCAACCGGTCCAGCGAGATGTCCAGCGCCGGACCACCGACCTCCACCACCGCAAATTCATCCGACATGCCGGTCAGGAACTCGTCCAGCGCATACAGCGAAAACCAGTGCATCGGGATCACGACAGAGGACTTCAGCCGCTTCAGCACCCGGATCATCGTGGGCAAATCCAGCGTATACCCACCGTCCACCGGCGCCATCACCACATCCAGCCGCCCGAGGGCCGCATATTGCGACGCATCCGGTTCGTGATGCAGATGCCCCAGATGCCCGACACATAGGCCCGCCAGTTCAAAGACGAAGATCGAATTACCCTTCTCCTCGACCCCGGAAAATTGCGACCGGATATCGGTGGAGACATTGCGGATCAACACCTCACCCAGATCAAGATGATGCTCGATCCCCTCTCCGAACGGCCCCCACCCCGGCAACACATGCGGGATCGCCGGATCCGGGTGCGCCGTCCAATGGGTGTCATGGGCATGGTTCATGGTCACCACATCCGGGATCATCGGGGCCGATCCGGTAAACCCGGTGAAATCCGTCACCATGTTCAGGCCCCCATGGCTGCGGATCAGAAAACTTGCGTGGGCAATATAGTGAATGCGCACCGTCTCTTCGGCCACCGCACCCAGGCTGGCAGGCACCACATACTCCAGACCCGGCGCCTCGGCCAACGCGACGCAATGGCTCGGCGTACGTTCCTGCGCCACCGCCATCTGCGCCATAAAAACAAAAACTGCAAAAAGCCGAATGAGCATGACCACCTCCCACACAGATAGCCTATCGCGATCTCCCGATTCACCGAAGGGTTTTCAGGCGCGCCGCCGATACGACAGGCCGTTCGCCCAAAAATGCGCCCCAACACTTTCTTCTGGTCAAAAATATCCCCGCCGGAGGCACGCGGCTTTTGCAAAAAGCCGCAAAAGGGAATCCTACCCCGCCTGCGTCTTGCCGCGCCGGTCGCTGCGCAGGGCGGCATAAAGCACATGGGTGCGCCAGCGCCCGTCGATCTGCAGATAGCTCTGCGCCACACCTTCGTATTTGAACCCCGAGGTCTCCAACAATCCGCGCGAGGCGGCGTTCTCCGGCAGGCAGGCCGCCTCGATCCGGCTGAGGTCCAGTTGCGTGAAGGCGTGATGTACCAATGCTGTTATCGCCTCGCGCATATACCCCTGCCGCGCAAAGGGCTCGCCTGTCCAATAGCCCAAGGTACCCGCCTGCGCGGGACCGCGCCGAATATTATCGAGCGTGATCGCCCCCAGCAGCGCATCATCCTGCCGCCGGATCAGGAAAAGCGGTAGCGCTGTGCCTCCCGACACCGACCGCTGCGCCCAATAGACCCGGTTGGTAAAGGCCTTGCGCGTCAGATGATCCTTGGCCCAGCTGGGCTCCCAGGAGGTCAGGTAATCCTTGCTGTGCGCCCGCAGCGCGGTCCAGGCCCGGAAATCCGAATGGATCGGCGGGCGCAGGGTCATCCGTTCCGTTTCAATGCGGAGTTTCCGAAACCCGCGCAGCATCACGCCGCCCGACGCTCCTGCAACGCCGCAAGGCTTGGGGCATCGTCAATCGGCCCGTAGAGGGCCAGCGCCGCCGGGGCAGCCGAAGCCATGTCTTGCGCAAACTCGCGCACGTCTCCCGTGGTCACCGCGTCGATCATCGCCACGGTCTCTTCCAGCGGCGGCACCCGGTCCCAGATCTGCACCAGCCGCGCCAGCCGCTCCGCCCGGTTCGACGGGCTCTCCAGCCCCATCAACAGCCCGGCTTTCATCTGCGCCCGTGCCCGCGCCACCTCTGCCGGAGACATGTCAGAGGCCGCGCGTTTCATCTCGTCAATGGTGATCTCGGCCAGCTGTGGCAGTTGCGCCGCGCTGGTACCCGCATAAATCGTGGTCATGCCGGTATCGGCATAGGCCCCCGCCTGCGCAAAGATCGAATAACATAGCCCGCGATTTTCGCGGATTTCCTGAAACAGGCGGCTCGACATGCCGCCACCCAGGGCTGAGGCGTAAATCTGCGCCGTATAGATGCTGTCATCCCGGTAGCCGGGGCTCTCGAAGGCCAGCGCAAAATGCGCCTGCTCCAGCGCCTTGGGCTGGCGCCGCTCACCGCCCAGAAACCGTGCTGCGTCCGCGTTAAAGACCGGCCGTGCTTCCATGTCGCCAAAAAGCTCTTCGGCCAGCTTCACAATGGCTTCATGATCCACCGCACCCGCCGCGGAGAGGATCATCTGCTCAGGCCCATAGTGCTGCTTGATGAACCCCTGAAGGTCCGCGCGGGCGAAATTGGCCACCCGCTCAGCCGGGCCCAGAATGGTGCGGCCCATCGGATGATCCGGATAGGCCTGCTCTTGCAGCCAGTCAAAAATCACATCGTCGGGCGTATCCAGCGCCTGCCCGATCTCCTGCAGGATCACGCCGCGCTCCACCTCGATCTCCGCCTCTTCCAGCGTCGGGTTCAGCAGGATATCGGCGATCACGTCGAGCGCCAGCGGCACGTCATTCTGCAGCACCCGCGCATAATAAGCCGTGACCTCGCGGCTGGTGTAGGCGTTGATATACCCGCCCACGTCTTCGATGCTCTCGGCGATCTGCAGCGCCGTGCGCCGCTTGGTGCCTTTGAAGGCCATATGCTCCAGAAAATGCGCAATGCCGTTCTGGGCGGGCGTTTCATGCCGCGCGCCTGCGGTCACCCAGACGCCAATGGAAGCCGAGGCGAGGCCGGGCATTTCTTCGGTTACGATGCGGAAGCCGTTTGGCAGGCGGTGTTGGTTCAGTGTCACGCAGCTCTGTGCCCTTTGATGTGCGCGGTGAGCGCGGCCAGATCGTTCGGCACCCGGCTCACCCGTTCCGCGCGTTCATACAGGTCTGCCATACGCGGGGGCAAGGGGGGCCGTTGCGTCGACGCCTCTTCCACCGCATCGGGAAACTTCGCCGGATGCGCCGTGGCCAGCGTGATCATCGGCGTGCCGGTGACGCGCTGCTCCTCCGCCACCTTCACGCCCACGGCAGAATGCGGACAGAGCAGCTCGCCGGTTGCCTGCAGCGCGGAGGCAATTGTGGCCGAGGTTTCCTCCTCGGAGGCGCGACCAGACAGGTAATGCGATTGCAGCACCTGCATGGCGCCCTGGCTGACCTCGAAACCGCCCGCTTTCAACTCTTCCATAAGCTGGACAATGGCTGGCCCCTCACGGTCATAGGCATCGAACAGCGCGCGCTCGAAGTTGGAGGAGACCTGAATGTCCATCGAGGGGCTGATCGAAGGCACGGTCTCGCCCTTGTGATAGCCCTGCCCCTTGAGGCAGCGGTCGAGAATGTCGTTCTGGTTGGTCGCGACCACAAGCTTGTCGATGGGCAGACCCATGCGTTTGGCGATGTAGCCTGCGAAGATATCGCCGAAATTGCCTGTGGGCACGGTGAAGCTGACGGGGCGATGTGGCGCGCCCACCGACACGGCGGCAGAGAAATAGTACACAACCTGCGCCAGCACCCGGCCCCAGTTGATCGAGTTCACACCCGCCAGCTTCACCTCATCGCGGAAGGCGAAGTCGTTGAACATATCCTTCAGCCGCGCCTGGCAGTCGTCGAAATCTCCGTCCATCGCCAGCGCATGCACGTTGCTCTCCGTTGGCGTCGTCATCTGCCGCCGCTGCACCTCGGAGATGCGCCCATGCGGGTAGAGGATGAAGACATCCACGTTGTCGAGACCCCGGAACGCCTCAATCGCGGCCGAGCCGGTATCGCCGGAGGTGGCGCCCACGATGGTCACCCGCTCACCCTTGCGGCCCAGTGCAGTCTGGAACATCTGCCCGATGAGCTGCATGGCAAAGTCCTTGAAGGCCAGCGTTGGCCCGTGAAACAGTTCCAGCAGGAAATGCCCCTGATCGAGCTGCACCAGAGGCGCGCGCGCCGCATGGCCGAACCCGGCATAGGCCCGGTCGATTATCCCCTCGAACTCGTCATCCGTGAAAACATCGCCGACAAACGGCCGCATCACGCGGTAGGCAATCGCCTCATAGCTCAGACCCTCCAGTCGCGCGATCTCGGCCCCGGTCATCTGCGGGATCGTTTCGGGCACGTAGAGACCGCCGTCGCGGGCCAAGCCGGTCAACATCGCCTCCTCGAAATTCAGGATGGGTGCGGTGCCGCGGGTCGAAATGTAACGCATGGTCTCAGCTTTTGTTGGCCGCCTTTGGGCGACGCAGGAAAATGGCGGTCATCGCCAGCCAGATGGCGGACAGCGAGAACCATGTGATCGCATATTGCAAGTGATCGTTCGGAATACCAGCGGTGTCTACCGGCCAGGGCGTCACGCCAAGGTCCGAATCCGGCACCTCGCGCAACACGACCAGCACCGGCTCGGTGCTCAGCGTGCGGGCCATGGCGGGCACGTCGCGGGCAAACCAGATGTTGGTGTCAAGGTCAGGTGCGGGCGTGAATCCATCCGCCTCAATGGGATCATCGAGATTGCCAACCAGCGTCACCGGTCCCTCCGGTACCGGCGGCAGAGCGGTAATGCCATCTGCCACCCAGCCGGTATCAACCAGCACCCGACCATACCCCTCTGACTGAAACGGGCGGATGATGCGGTAGACAGCACCAATGGACTTCCGTGACGCCAAAACCCGGACATGGCCCCCTTCGGGATCGAATGCGCCTGTAAGCCGCACCGGCGCATAACGGCGCGGTTCAGGCTCCAGCGCGTCGCGCAACGCCACCGGGTCGGCGGCTATCTCGGTCTCGATACGGGTCAGCAGACCTTCTTTCCAGGCCAGCCGCTGCACCTGCCAGATGCCGAGGCTGATCAGGATCGCCGCCCCTCCCAGCCCGAAGATCAGAAAGAATGCCAGTCGCCGCATGAGTGTTCCGGACCTAAAAGGAAAAGCGCGCGAGAGCCGCGCGCTTTTTTCTCAAGACATGTAAGGCCGTTTAATGCGCTCCGGGCATCTGCCCGACACCCCAGATGTAAACGGCAAAGAAGAGAAACAGCCAGACCACGTCCACAAAGTGCCAGTACCAGGCGGCGGCCTCGAAGCCCACGTGTTTCTCTGGCGTGAAATGCCCCTTCATCGCCCGCACCAGGCAGACCGTCAGGAAGATCGTCCCGATGATCACATGCGCCCCGTGAAAGCCGGTAGCCATGAAGAAGTTGGAGTAGAACTTGTCCCCGCCGAACTCCCAGCCCTTGTAGAGCAGGTAGGAGTATTCGTAGGCCTGCAGCGCAGTGAAGAGCACACCGAGGATGATCGAGATCGCCAGACCCCAGATCAGATCCTTGCGGTTGTTTTCATGCACCAGCGCGTGGTGCGCCCATGTGACCGCGCAGCCCGACAATAGCAGGATCAGCGTGTTGATCAGCGGCAGGTGGAACGCGTCCACGTGGTAGATTTCCGGCTGCACGTATTCCGTGCCCGCGTATCCACTCATCGGGTAGATGGCGTGTTTGAAGAAGCTCCAGAACCAGGCGGCAAAGAACATCACCTCCGACATGATGAAGAGGATGAAGCCGTAGCGCAGACCGATCCGCACCACCGGGGTATGATCGCCGATCTTGCTTTCAGCCACGACCTCGGACCACCAGCCGAACATCACATAGAGCACGGCGACGAAACCGCCCCAGAACATGAACGGCGTGATGCCCTGCATCCACAAAACGGCGCCAAAGAGCATGAAGAACCCGGCGAGCGCACCCAACAGCGGCCAGATCGAGGGGTTCAGAATATGGTAATCGTGGTTCTTTTCATGGGCCATGACGTCGCTTGCCTTATCTTGGTCAGTTCAGACTTGTGTCTGAGGTTGGTTCCATGTCCTGCACGGCGGCGTAGCCTTCGGGCAGGTCAATTTCGTAGAATGTATAGGAGAGTGTGATGGTATGTACATATTTTCCGTCACGATCATCGACGATTTCCGGGTCCACGTAGAAGGTCACCGGCATCTGCACCCGTTCGCCGGGCTGCAGGATCTGTTCTTCGAAACAGAAACACTGGATCTTGTTGAAAAAGCCGCCCGCCTGGTAGGGGGTGACATTGTAGCTGGCAGATCCGGCAATCGGACGGTTGGTCGGGTTGTAGGCCTCGTAAAAGGCCAGGCCGGTCTCGCCGATGCGCACTTCCATCTCGCGCTCGACCGGTTTGAAGGTCCACGCCATTTCGCTGTGCAGCGATCCGTCAAAGCGCACCTTGATCGTCTGGTCCAACACGTCGTCTGGTGCCACATCGGACACGCCGGTCACACCGCCAAATCCGGTCACCCGGCAGAACCAGTCGTAGAACGGCACGGAGGCCCAGGCGAGCCCGCCCATGACAAGCACAACGCTGACAGTCTGGGCAACGGTTTTCGCGGGTCCGGAAAGCGCCATTACTGGGTCAGCTCCTCTGCCTTGGGCAGCTCAAAATCGCCATTGGTGACCTTGGTGAAGGTCAGAGCCAGCACCAGCACGACGAAGCCGGCCAGCATCAAGCCAACACCGATGTTCCGGCCCTTGCGCCGCGTGTGCAGTTCATGTTCAGGCTTGAAAGTCATGGATCACCAGCCTCCCATGCCGAAGGGGCGCAGCATCGCTTCGATCAGGATCATGCCGAAATGCGCAAAAAGATACCACAGCGACAGGCGGAAGAACTTCTTTTCCACCCGGTATGCGTCGGCCTCGGCCTGCGTTTCATCCCGGCGCCAGATGTCAAATGCCCCCTTCAGGAACATCGCGTTCAGGATAACCGCGGCCGCCAGATAGAGCGGCCCGCCAATGGCTGTGAACCCTGTGCCAACCGCCAGCAGCACCAACGGCAGCGTATACCCCAGCACATGCGCCCTTGTGGCACGACGCCCGTGGGTGACCGTCAGCATCGGCACATCCGCGTCGTCGTAGTCTGATTTCATGAACAGCGCGAGCGCCCAGAAATGCGGCGGCGTCCACATGAAGATCAGCGCAAACATCAACCAGGCCTCGACCGAGAAACTGCCCGTGGCAACCACCCAGCCGATCACCGGCGGGAAGGCCCCGGCGGCGCCACCAATCACGATGTTCTGCGGCGTGGAGCGTTTCAGCCACATGGAATAGATGACGGCGTAGAAGAAAATGGTGAAGGCCAGCAGCCCGGCAGCCAGCAGGTTCGCCGAGAGCCCCAGCATCATCACCGACAGGCCCGACAACGCCAGCCCTAGCGACAGAGCCTCACCCGCTGGCACCCGACCCGAAGGGATCGGGCGCTTGGCGGTGCGGCGCATGACGGCATCGATATCCGCGTCCCACCACATGTTCAGCGCACCAGAGGCCCCTGCCCCGATCGCCACGAACAGGATGGAGGAAAAGGCAATTACCGGATGCACGGGAACTGGCGCCGCCAGCAGCCCCACAAGGGCCGTGAACACCACCAGCGACATGACACGCGGCTTCAACAGGGCAAAATAATCGCCCAGTTGCGTGTCATACTCCTCGGCTGGAGTTGTGTAGCTCGCATCAGCCATTCATGTGCCTTCTATGCCATCAGCAGGTAGGGTGGGCTTTCAGGCCACCTGTGCCAGATCAGTTCGACGCGATCACGCGGGTTTGCGGAATGCCTGCGTATTCCTCTCTCGCTCCGGCCAGCCACTCGGCATAGGCCTCTTCCGAGACGACTTTCACGGTGATCGGCATATAGGCGTGGTTCAGACCGCACAGCTCTGAACACTGACCAAAGTAGATACCTTCCTGCTCCGCCTTGAACCACAGCTCCGCCAGACGTCCGGGCACCGCATCCTGCTTCACGCCAAAGGCGGGAATGGTCCAGGCATGGATCACGTCGCCGCCTGTGACCTGCATCACGATGGTCTTGTTGACCGGCACCACGACGGAGGTATCGGTGGCCAGCAGGAACTCCTCTTCGGAGAAACCAGCCGCTTCCAGTTGCGCAATCACCTCGGGTGACTTCTGATTTGTACCCCCCGTTGCAGGCGCACCAATCATGTAGCTGGAGAATTCGAACCCCTCATCCACATACTCATAGTCCCAATACCACTGATATCCGGTCACCTTGATCGTGATATCCGCTTCGGGAATCTCCTGCTGCTTAAACAGGATCGGCAAAGAGAACGCGCCGATGAACACCAGGATCACGATCGGAATCACGGTCCAGGCGATCTCGACCGGCGTATTATGAGTGAAGGACGCAGGCTCCGCATTGCGCTTGGCATTGTAACGGATGGCTACCCAGAGGATCAGCGCCGTCACGAACAGCGTGATCGCGGTGATGATCACCAGAATCATGCCGTCCAGCCACTGCAGGTCTTCCGCCAGCTCGGTCACGGCAGGTTGAAAGCCCATTTTGCCATCCACGGGACGCCCAATGATTTCGAGATTGTCCTGTGCCTGGGCCGCTGTTGCTGCAAAACCAGCCATCAGGCCTGAGAATGTGAAAAAACGTTTCATGTGTCGTCCTGATCTTGGGATCATCTTTGGTTGGCGGGCGGGGAAAGGACTGCGCACCATCCCGTCCGTTGTAATCTGTGCTCTTACAATCATATTCTGATCGCGAGATAAAGAGTTCAGCTTGCGTCATAGAGACGCTGAATGCAGATTTACCCACCTTTGGAGGAAATCACCTGTGACAGACACCCCTTTCATGCCCTTTCAGAATACGCTCGACCGGGATGCGGCCCTTGATGTGCTGCGCGCGGCGACCCAGGGCGCGGATGATGGGGAGCTGTTTCTGGAACGGCGCCGCTCCGAGGCGCTCGTCTTCGACGACGGGCGCCTGAAGACGGCCAGCTACGATGCCTCGGAGGGGTTTGGCCTGCGCGCCGTGTGCGGCGAAGTGGCTGGCTACGCCCATTCCACCGAAATTTCGGAAACCGCTCTGAAACGCGCCTCCGAGACCGCGCGTCTGGCAGTGGGCGACGGCGGCGGCACAATGGCGGACGCGCCAAACCCGACCAATATCAAGCTTTATACCGATGAAGACCCCATTGCCGGGGCCGCCTTTCCCGTCAAGATCGATACATTGCGCCAGATCGATGCTTTTGCCCGGGACCTCGACGCGCGGGTCGTGCAGGTCTCCGCCACCATTGCAGCCAGCCTGCAGGAAGTCGAAATTCTGCGCCCCGACGGGCAGTCGTTGCGGGATGTGCGCCCTATGACGCGGGTGAATGTTTCAGTGATCGTGGAAGAAAACGGACGCCGGGAAAGCGGCTCCGCCGGGGGCGGTGGCCGTGTGGACTTGGATGGCCTGATCGATCCGGCGGACTGGCAGGCCAAGACGCGCGAGGCGCTGCGGGTGGCTGTCGTGAACCTTGGCGCGGTGCCTGCCCCCGCTGGTGTCATGGATGTCGTGCTGGGCCCGGGCTGGCCCGGTATCCTGCTGCACGAGGCCATCGGCCATGGGCTGGAGGGGGATTTCAACCGCAAGGGCTCCTCCGCCTTTGCCGGTCTCATGGGTCAACGCATCGCCAGCAAGGGCGTGACCGTGCTCGACGATGGCACAATCCCGGATCGGCGCGGCTCCATCAGCATCGACGATGAAGGCACGCCCTCGGGCAAGAACACTCTGATCGACGACGGCATTCTGGTGGGCTTCATGCAGGACCGGCAAAACGCCCGGCTGATGGGCGTGGCCCCCACCGGCAACGGGCGCCGTGAAAGCTATGCCCATGCGCCGATGCCGCGCATGACCAACACCTATATGCTGGGCGGCGACAGCGACCCGGGCGACATTCTCGCCGATCTCAAGGATGGCATCTACGCTGTGGGGTTTGGCGGCGGTCAGGTGGACATCACCAACGGCAAGTTCGTCTTCAGCTGCACCGAGGCCTACCGGGTGGAAAATGGCAAGGTCGGTGCGCCGGTCAAAGGGGCAACGCTGATCGGGGATGGGGCCACCGCGCTCAAGCAGATTCGCGGCATCGGGAATGACATGGCGCTTGATCCCGGCATGGGCAATTGCGGCAAGGCAGGACAATGGGTGCCGGTGGGTGTAGGCCAACCCACGTTGATGATCGGGGGGCTGACGGTGGGGGGGTCGGCCTCCTGATCCGGGCCGCTCTCCCCAAAAATAGCGAGGCCAGCCCGGTACATTGATTCATGCGTTGTTAACCAACTCGCCTTAAACCTGATTCTGCAACGGACGGAGACGCGGATGACTGATGACAAGGACCACAATCCTTCTTCCACTCACCCCCCACTCCCACCCACCTCGGAAGACGAACAGTTCTCCCGTCTCCGTCTGTTGCGATCCCGCCGGGTTGGCGTAACGACGTATAAACGACTGCTGACTGAACACGGCACTGCGCAGAACGCGCTGGCCGCGCTACCTGAGGTAGCGCGTGCCGCCGGCGTTGAAAAATACCAGATTTGTCCCGAAGCCGTGGTGCAGGCCGAATTGAATGCCGCCCGCAAAGTCGGCGCGCGCCTGATCATGCAGGGCACCCCGGCCTACCCCGAATTGCTCGAAGATCTGGACGACGCCCCTCCGTTTCTATGGATTATGGGGGATCCAAGCCTTCTCAAACGCCCGATGATTTCACTTGTGGGTGCGCGCAACGCCTCCTCCCTTGGCACACGCATGGCCAAGGCGCTCGCCCGCGATCTCGGTGCCGCCGGTTACGTGATCGTCTCCGGCCTTGCGCGCGGTGTCGATGCGGCGGCGCATCTTGCCGCCCTGGCCACCGGCACGGTTGCGGTGCAGGCAGGTGGGGTCGATGTGATTTATCCCACCGAAAACATGAAGCTGGCGCAAGACATAATGGCAGCCGGGGTGCGGGTGTCGGAACAGCCTATGGGGCTCCAGCCGATTGCGCGGCACTTCCCGAGCCGAAACCGCATCATCTCCGGGCTCAGCCGCGCGACGGTTGTCGTCGAAGCTGCAGCAAAATCAGGTAGCCTGATCACGGCGCGGGACGCGCTGGACCAAGGACGCGAGGTTCTGGCCGTCCCGGGCAGCCCCTTCGACGCCCGCGCCGCCGGGTGTAATCAGCTGATCCGGGAGGGATCTACACTGGTGCGCGGTGCAGATGACGTGTTGGAAGCGCTCACCCCCTTGCATGGCAACGCGCCGGAACTGCCGTTGCAGCCGCCGGTCAAGACCGTAGAGAAAAAGCGCCCCGCGTTGAGAGAAGTGGCCGCGTTGCACAACAAGATCCTGTCGCGCCTGAGCCCCGCCCCCGTGGCCGAGGACCAGTTGATCCGCGATCTGGCCGTTGCACCGGCGGATGCGGCACCGGTTCTGCTCGATCTCGAAATGGATGGTAAAATCACACGCCGCGCCGGCGGCCTGCTGTCTCGCGCCTGAGTGTTATCTGCACGTTATCTTGCCACGCCATGCCAGAGCCGATTCCGTCCGGGATGGAGCCAGATTTTCCATTGAATTTGACCCGATGCGCCGCTGCTATCCACGCGGAAAACTGCGTGCGACAAGAATGAGCAGATTGACAAAATCCGCTTGCACAGCACATCTGGCTTGAGCATAGACGCAGAAAATTTCACCCAGAGGTGCCCCAGTACATGCCAGTTGTAGTTGTTGAATCCCCGGCTAAAGCCAAGACAATCAACGCATATTTGGGGAGTGACTACACCGTCCTGGCCTCTTACGGGCATGTCCGCGACTTACCCCCGAAAGATGGTTCTGTCGACCCTGAGAACGAATTCGACATGCTCTGGGAGGTGGCCTCCGACAGCAAGAAGCATGTCAAGGCCATCGCGGATGCGCTGAAAGATGACAACGCGCTGATCCTCGCAACCGACCCTGATCGCGAGGGCGAGGCGATCAGCTGGCACCTGCAGGAGGCGCTGACCAAGCGCAAGTCGATCAAGAAGGATACCCCCGTCTCCCGGGTCGTGTTCAACCAGATCACGAAAAAGGCCGTGACCGAGGCGATGCAGAACCCGCGCCAGGTCGACATGCCGCTGGTCGAGGCCTACCTGGCCCGCCGCGCGCTCGACTATCTGGTGGGCTTCAATCTCTCGCCGGTACTATGGCGCAAACTGCCGGGCGCAAAATCAGCAGGCCGCGTGCAATCGGTCACCCTGCGCCTCATCGTCGAGCGCGAGATGGAGATCGAGGCCTTCCGCAACCGCGAATACTGGTCGGTCAAGGCCCAACTCGCCACCCCGCGCGGGCAGGAGTTCGAGGCACGGCTGACGGTGCTGGCGGGCAAGAAGCTCGGCAAGTTTGACATCGAGAACCAGACCCAGGCCGAAATGGCGGTGCAGGCGATCAGCTCCCGCGATCTGACGGTACAGTCGGTCGAGGCCAAGCCCGCCAACCGCAACCCCGCCGCCCCCTTCATGACCTCAACCCTGCAGCAGGAGGCCAGCCGCAAGTTCGGCATGGGCGCGCGCCAGACCATGTCTACAGCACAGCGGCTCTACGAGGCAGGCTACATTACCTATATGCGGACCGACGGCATCGACATGGCGCCCGAGGCCGTGCAGGCCGCGCGCGCCGCGATCGAGACGCTTTATGGCAAAGACTACGTGCCCGGCAGCCCGCGCATGTACAAGAACAAGGCCAAGAACGCGCAAGAGGCGCACGAATGCGTGCGCCCGACCGATATGATGACCAAGGCGGAGGACCTGAAGACCTCTGACGCGGATCAGCGCAAGCTCTACGATCTGATCTGGAAACGCACGCTGGCCTGCCAGATGGAAGCCGCCCGGATGGAACGGACGACGGTCGATGTGGGCAGCGCCGATGGCCAGATCATGCTGCGCGCCACCGGTCAGGTGGTGCTCTTTGACGGCTTCCTGCGGGTCTACGAGGAAGGCCGCGACGATGTGGTGGATGAGGACGACAAGCGCCTGCCCCAGATCGACCAGGGCGACAAGATAGACAAGCGCGCCGTCACGCCGGAGCAGCACTTCACCCAGCCCCCCCCGCGCTATACCGAGGCCACGCTGGTCAAGAAGATGGAAGAGCTGGGCATCGGGCGCCCCTCGACTTACGCGTCGATTGTCACCACAATTCAGGACCGTGAGTACGTTCGTAAGGACAAGAACCGCCTGATCCCGGAGGACAAGGGCAGGCTCGTCACGGCGTTTCTGGAGAATTACTTTCGTAAATACGTCGGCTATGGCTTCACCGCCGATCTGGAAAACGAGCTCGATGACGTAAGCGCCGGCGATGCTGAGTGGAAGGAAGTGCTGCGGCGCTTCTGGCGCGATTTCTCCGCCGCCATTTCTGAGACCGCCGATCTGCGCATCACCGAGGTGCTGGAGAAGATCAACGAGGTGCTGGAGCCGCATCTGTTTCCCCCCAACGAGGATGGGACCGACCCGCGCCTCTGCCCCAACTGCGGCGCCGGGCGGCTCAGCATGCGCACCGCGCGCTCGGGCGGCGCGTTCATCGGTTGCTCGAACTACCCCGAATGCCGCTACACCCGCGCCTTCGGTCCGCCCGGTGAAGAAGACGACAGCGGCATCCCGCCCGAAGGCAAGCTGCTGGGCGAGGACGCAGGCGACAAGATCTACGCCTTCAAGGGTCGCTTCGGCCCTTACGTGCAACGTGGCGAGGTCACCGAGGACAACAAGAAGCCACCGCGCCAGTCGATCCCCAAGGATTGGCCGCCCGAGGATGTGGACCTGCCGCAGGCACTCAAACTGCTGTCCCTGCCCCGCGAAATCGGCCCGCATCCCGAAGATGGCGTGACGGTCTGGTCAAACATCGGGCGGTATGGGCCTTACTTGAAACATGCGGCCTCAACCTCGGAGCGCGGCGGCACAAACGCCAATCTCGAGAGCATTGATGAGGTGTTTACCGTCGGCATGAACCGCGCGGTGCAGTTGCTCGCCGAAAAGGTCGCCAGCCGTGGCGGGCGTGGTGCCGCGGCCAAAACGCTGCGGGAGTTGGGCGAGCATCCGGATCAGGGCGGCCAGATCAGCATCATGGAAGGCAAATACGGGCCTTACGTGAAGTGGGAAAAGATCAATGCAACGCTGCCCAAGGGCACCGAACCGGACGATTTGACCATTGAAGCAGCTATCCTGCTGATCGATGAAAAGGCTGCCAAAAAGGGTACGGGCCGCCGCAAGACGGCTGCAAAAAAGAAGGCGCCAGCCAAGAAGAAAACAGTCGCTAAAAAAGCATGAGCTCCGGACTTCTGCAGGATAGTGCAGCTTCCATCTGAAAGTGGCCAAAGTGGTTTGACCAAGGCCAAAGCCGTTCTATAATCCCAGTTGAATGACATGATCGCCAATCAACGAGCGGTTATCGTACATCAGAAGACGTCCGGTCTTTCGGTCGGGCTCAGGGAGCGAGATGAACAATCGGCAGAATACAGCGTCGCTGACGCTCTATGGAGTATTGCGAGATCGCCAGGCACTGGTTGCCTGCATCTCCGAAGGGCGTGGCATCCTCTATTCTCGTAGGAAGGCTGGCACAGGGACTGCACATACCAGCGGCAAAACGGATGCGCCGCAGCACTTGCGTCAAGGTGATGTGAACAGCCTGCGGAGCACGTGTGGGCGATACGTCGCACGCGGCACATATGAACAGCGCGCCGCGTGGCGCGTAACTCGAGCAGCGTGAGGCGCGCCGGATATGGCAGATTCTCTAAATTCTTTGCTCATTGAAGACACCTCTTTCGACGGGTTCAGCCGCACGCAGCTGCCGTTGATCATGACCAACCCGCATCTCGAAGATAACCCTATTGTCTATGTCAATCAGGCTTTCACACGACAAACGGGGTATGCGCGCAGTGCGGTTATTGGTCGTAACTGCCGTTTTCTGCAGGGCGAAAACACCGAAAAAGCGGCTGTAGACCTGCTCCGAACCTCGATTGAGGCCAAAGAATCTGCAACGGTGGACCTCCTGAACTACCGTGCGAACGGCGAGCCTTTCATGAACAGGTTGGTGATTGCGCCGATCTTTGATGAAAATGAGCAGGTTCAGTACTTCATGGGTGTCCAGCAAGAGTTACGCCACGGCGAGCGCAGCGACACGGCCGAACAGATCAACGCTCAGTTGATAGAAGTACAGGACCGGGTCGAGGCGGATATGTCGATGATCATCAGCATGATCCGGCAACAGTCGAATTCGACCTCTGTACCGGCTGAATACGCTGCCCTGACCCGGCGCATCGAAACGCTGCAGCTGCTTTACGAAGAAATGAAGCTGTCTGATATGCAGTCAAACCGCGACAGTATCCACATGGGTAGCTATCTGTCGCGCCTCTGCTGCGCGATTGGACATGTCTATGGACGTTCCGGTATTCGGCTTAACCTGCAGATCGACCCGCTCGACATCCCAATCGAGACCGCCTCCCGCGTCGGGCTTGTGGTGGCGGAGCTACTGACAAACGCCTTCCAGCACGCTTTCGATCGCATTGATACCGGGCTCGTGGAGGTGCGGATGACGCAGCTCAGCGCTGGCGGTCTGCGCGTGACCGTTTCCGACGACGGCGTGGGCATTCCGAACTACATGACCTGGCCGGACACCACCACTGTCGGCGGGCGCATGGTCAACGGCCTGATCGAAGGTCTTGAGGGAACTTTGCAGCTCGGACGCGGGGCCGCGGGAAGTTTTGTCACAATAGATGTCCCGGCGGGCGCCACTCTGACACGATAGATCGCGTGCTCGGGCGGAGGACAGTGCTCCGCATAATGGCCCTCCCACGCGACGGCAAGGAAACCTATGACAAGTGCAGGCAAGCCTACAACATTGAAATTGTGCGGTGCGACGGGAACACTCAGTGTCCGAGTTTGACATCACCCGCAGTGTTGATGGTACCAAGGGACGCTATGTGCTGGTCCAGGACGGGCACGAAGCCGACCTGACATATTCCATTCTCTCACCGCAAACGGTCATTGCCGATCACACGGCGGTTCCGGATGCGCTTAGGGGGTCGGGTGCCGGACAGGCTCTCGTGGCCCGATTGATTGCAGATGCACGCCAGCAAGGCTTCAAGATCGTACCGCTCTGCCCATTTGTGAACGCGCAACGCCGGCGCCATCCTGAATGGGCCGACGTCTTCAGCGTTTAGTTCATGGCGGCAAAGACGCAGCCATCCGTAATCAATTCAGGTGGTGTTTTGCACAATCCGCGCGCAACCTGAAACGCGGCCAGAACCTTGGGCACATAGTCCCGGGTCTCGGCAAAGGGTGGCACGCCCTCGTGGCTGCGTACGGATCCTTCGCCCGCGTTGTACCCGGCCAGCACCAGAACCGGGTCGCCTGCGAACTCCCCCATCAACCAATCAAGGTATTTGACACCGCCTGCGATATTCTCGGCGGCAATCAGGCTGTCCTGAACTCCAAAGCGTGCTGCCGTATCGGGCATTAATTGCATCAGGCCCTGCGCCCCCGCCTTGCTGATGGCATCCGGCCTGCCAGATGACTCAACGGAGATCACGGCGAGCACCAAAGCGGGTGATACCTTCGTTCCAATGGTGGACTTTAGTATCTCGACACCATTGGCCTGCGCGATGCTCTGCATATGCTGCAATCTTGGGGCTGCAATTTTCCCTGACCCGGTGATGACATCCATGATGGCCTCGAGTCGTCCCGGCTGAACGTCGAAAATGGAGGGCGACACCCTGTCCCAGAACCAGCTGTATTGGCCAAGAGGCTGCGTGGCAGGTGGCGGTGCGTCCGCTTCAGGCAGCTCCGGTTCAGGTTTCGGCACCGCAAGTGCTGCCTTCTGCGCCTCGGGGTCAATCTGCACCTTAATCCGTTTTTGC
The DNA here is from genome assembly GCF_947492555.1 of uncultured Roseobacter sp. Taxonomy (GTDB): domain Bacteria; phylum Pseudomonadota; class Alphaproteobacteria; order Rhodobacterales; family Rhodobacteraceae; genus Roseobacter. The sequence goes on along the minus strand of NZ_CANLNE010000003.1, from coordinate 198,478 downwards.
CCGGTTTTTGGCACCCCGACCCGCTTCGCTTCGAAGACAGGAAAGGGTTTGGGTGTTTCGGCCTCTATGGAATCGCCTGAAAACGCCACGGCAAAGGCCGCGATACATGGTAGGATACGCATATCGACTGCTCGCGATCTGTTTTCTGCGTTGTTTTGCAGCCAACATCGCAGAGAATCCCACATCACACCAGTAAATCCGGGCCTTGAACGCGGCGATTTTGCCACATTCGGGCGTCACTTTAATGAAATGTAAACATCGGAGAGTTTTTTTTTCTTTCTGATTCATCGCGTTACGATTTTTCTGGCGATTTTCGACGGCGAATCCTCAAAAGTCACATTTGCCGCCAAAATCATGCCCCAATCCCTTGGCTATATTGCTGCATACCAAGTCGGACGGGCCAAACGAGAGAAACGGTCACTGAGGACGGCAAGGTTAGCAAGTGAAATCTAAATGATCCTTTGGAGGGACATACCATGATGAAATTTATCAAGAACTTCCGTAAAGACGAAGACGGTGCCGTGACAGTTGACTGGGTTGTGCTGACAGCCGCTGTTGTTGGCCTGGCGATCGCAGCTTACCAGTCCATCGAAGATGGCGCGACAGCTCTGACCGACTCCACATCTTCGTTCCTGGGCACCCAGACAGTTGGCAGCATCGGCGAATCTTCGTCCAGCGGCAGCAGCTAATACAGGCGCCCTTACCGCCTGACTTTATTTGATGGGGCCGCCTTCATTCGCGTGAACGCGGCCCTGTTTTTACCCGGACCCACACAAGGTTCCTCAATTGAAAGCATCACACATGTTGCACGCTTTTAAAAATTTCAAAGACGATGAGGCCGGGGCTGTTACTGTAGACTGGGTGGTCTTGACTGCCGCAGTGGTTGGACTTGCAGTTGGGCTCGTTGTTGAGCTCAAGGCCGGTTCCGCCGGTTTGACCGAAAGTACCGAGAGTTTTCTCGGCACCCAGGTTGTCGGCGAGATTGGCGAATAAAGTTACATTGCGCCAGACAGACTCAATTGAACCTCCCTGTCCTCGTACAGGGCGGTTCTTTTTTTGTGAAGCGAAGACCTCAGACGGATCCAATGATGCGTGACGACAGGCCTGATGTTGTCGTGATTCACGCACTGCGCAAATGCCCCCTTTAGATATGATTGTTGCGATATCCGACAGAAAGCCCTGCGTCTGACACGCGTTAATCCCGAAATTGCCACAATCCCTTGGGATAACCTTGGCAAAATGACCTGTTTGTTTACGGGCCATGTGAAACACGAGGTAAGATTATGCGAATGATATTCGGATTGGTGCTTCTGGCCGGGCTCGCGCTGGCTGGCGGCGCGGTATACATGGCAAAAAATTTCATCGGCACTTACCAGGCCGAACTGGCGCGCGCCAAGCAGAATGAAGCGCAGCTTGTACCGACCCAGATCGTCTACGTCGCAACACGCGAATTGGGATATGGCGAACGGTTGACAAAAGAAGATGTGCGCCCCGTTGCCTGGCCGCAGACCGCGATCCCCGAAGGTACTTTTGGTGATATCGAAGTGCTGTTCCCAGCAAACGAAGAAGAACCTCGCCTGATCGTTCGGGCAATGGAGAAAGACGAAGCCGTGCTGGCGGTAAAAGTCACCGAGCCCGGTGAGGATATCGGTCTGACCACCCGACTGGAAAAGGGCATGCGTGCTTTTGCCATCCGGGTAGACGTGGCCAGCGGCGTTTCGGGTTTCCTGCGTCCGGGGGACCGGGTTGACGTATACTGGACTGGCCGCGTGGAATTCGGCGGCGGCAGTGAAGATGTAACCAAGCTGATTGATACCTCCATCCGCCTAATCGCTGTGGACCAGGACGACAAGACCACCAACGGCACACGGATTGCCCGGACGGTAACGGTCGCTGTCCGCCCGGAACAGGTGGCTGCCCTTGCACAGGCGCAGTCTACTGGCAGCCTGTCGCTGTCGCTTGTGGGCGTTGGCGACGACACAGAGCTTTCCGAAATCGAGGTCGATCAGGTTTCTCTGCTCGGTCTGAAGGAGGCAGCACCTGCACCCAAGGTAGAGCAAAAGCGGGAATGCAGCATCAGAACCCGCCGTGGGGCGGAAGTTGTCTCGATCCCGATCCCCTGCACAAACTAGAGCAAAACCAACACATTACGAAGGCGCCGCACGTCCCTGCGGCGCCTTTCATTTTTTTGTCTGTTGCCATTTATCCACATAAAGGCAGGTGCAGAACCCGTTGATTCTTGCAAAAAAAACAAAACCGACGCAGAGTACAGCCTATGCGGGCACCAAGACCCGAAACCGAGGCGTGATCAAAAAGGGCAGGTCACATGAAAATTGATGGAATGTTTAAAGCGGCCCTTTTGGGGCTGACACTAAGCGTGTCACCGCTGGCGCTTACCGCACCAGTCACGGCACAAGCAGACACATTGCGTGTGGTCACCAAGGGAACCAACAAGACACTTGCGGTTCCCATGAACCGCGCGGTTGTCGTTGAAAGCGAAATTCCTTTCGCCGAACTCAGCATCGCCAATCCCGGCATCGCGGATATCTCGTCCCTGTCGGACCGTAGCATCTACGTGCTTGGCAAAACACCGGGCATGACGACATTGACGCTGCTGGATGCAACCGGTCAGCTGATCACCAATGTCGAGGTGCGTGTTGCACCTGATGTAACAGAATTCAAGGAGCGTTTGGGCCAAATCCTTCCCGGCGAGCGCATTGAAGTGCGCACCGCGAATGATGGCATCGTTTTGTCCGGCACGGTATCCAGCTCTCAAAAACTGCAAAAAGCACTTGATCTGGCGCAGCGCTACGCGCCGGACAGAGTGTCCAACCTGATGAGCGTTGGTGGCATTCAGCAGGTGATGCTGAAAGTACGCTTTGCCGAGATGAACCGCACAGTATCCAAGGCATTCAGCACGTCGCTGGCGCTGGATAACCCGCTGTCAGGCGGGGATACCGGGCAGATCGGGACCGGCACTTCCAACACATCAGGTGGCGTTGCCAACTCTCTCAACGGCCTGATCCCGTCTAGCAATGACAACTTTGGTGCTGTCCTCTTCGGCTTCAACGTCGGATCGACACAGGTCGGTATTTTGCTCGAAGCTCTTGAACGTAAAGGGGCCGTGCGCACATTGGCTGAACCAAATCTGGTTGCGCTGTCCGGGCAGGAGGCGAATTTCCTTGCGGGCGGCGAATATCCCGTTCCAGTCGCGCAAGACAGCGACACGATCAGCGTGGAATTCAAACCCTTTGGTGTCGAGCTGAACTTCGTCCCCCGCGTGGTAGACGAAGACATCATCAATCTGCAGCTTTCCGCAGCGGTCTCGGCAATTGATCCCTCCAATGGTATTTCGCTGGGCGGTGGGTTTGAACTTGACGCCTTCTCGCGCCGCGAGACCTCCACGACGGTCGAGATGCGCGACGGTGAAAGCTTTGCGATTGCAGGCCTTTTGCAAGATGACTTCACCGATCAGTCTTCGCAACTGCCCTGGATCGGTGATGTGCCCATTCTGGGTGCCCTGTTCCGGAGTGCGGACTATCAACGCAGCCAGACGGAACTGGTGATCATCATCACCGCCCACCTGGTTTCCCCTACCCGTGGCGAGGCCCTGTCCTTGCCAACTGACCGGATCAAGCCGCCGACCGAACAGGATCTGTTTCTCTTTGGTCGGACCACCAGAAACGCCAATGCACCCCGCCGGGGTGCCGCCGGCGAAGTCGCCAAGCAAGACTTCAGCGGGTCCTACGGCTACGTGATGGAGTGATAGGATGGAACGCCTGACATATCGGAAAACACACGCAGTTGTCCTGCTTGTCGGTCTTGCGACCCTCGCGGCGTGCGGCGAACAGGGAAGCGGCGGGAAATGGTTCCGCGAAGCCGGAGCACAGCTTGACAGCGGCGAATTCGGCAACGCAACGATGCAAAACATGGTTGCCCATGTCTGCAACCCGAACGGCAGCACGTACAAGACCGGCAAGATCGGCACATCGCCAAAAGATCCGGTGGTTGTCCTTGATCCTGTGAGCTCTCCGGCAAATCCAGTGTACCGCGTACATTGCACGGGTCGGCTGGACGGAAAATATGCTCGCGTGATTTATCGCGACTATGTTGGCAGCGCTGGCCAGGCCATCACTGTATCGACAGCGACAGGCGAGTAGAGCCCCCGGCTCTACTCCAACAAATCCGCCCTCAAACACGGTTATTGTGTCGAGATACCCAACAATTGGGCGGATTAAGCCCTAATCTCGCCCAAGTTCACTGCGACTTTCCCTCCAATGGGACACTTATGTCCGGCCACAGAGCTGGGCATGGGCGGTCGCAGGGGACGTTGGGGTGACATAAAAAACAATCCTCCATCGGCTTTCTGCCTCGCCCTTGAACACAAAGGAAGACGAGGCAATGAGCACAATGCCGCAACCGGATACATCACTTATCGTCGCCTGCACGGTCAGTCGCGATGTGCAAAACTTCGATTTGCTGATTGAAGATATGGAGTTGGCCCTCGGCGAAAGTTGGGGCGATCTCGGTTTTGCTGAAGCGCTCGCATTTTTTGGACAGCCGGAAGCGCAAGCGCTTGAATTCATTGCCCTCGCCATTGATGAAACCGACGAGGACAACCTGCCGCTCATGGGTGAGATTATCACGCAGGCCAAGGCGCGTGGCATCAAGGTCATTCTGATCGCTGAAGACGTGACGCCCGCATCCCTGCATTCCTTGCTGCGTCAGGGTGCGGATGAGTTTGTCCCCTACCCGCTTCCTGAAAACGAATTGGGCGAAGCCATCGAACGGGTACGCATGCAGGAAGAGGCGTTGCCCGCCTCCGCCGCCGCCCCCACCCTGCAATCCTCAAACCAAAAAGAGGGTGCGGTGATCGTTGTGCACGGATTGGCTGGCGGCACTGGTGCTACCACCCTCGGCGTCAACCTGGCTTGGGAACTGGCGACAGCCGAGAAGGAAAACGGCCCAAGTGTTTGCGTACTGGATCTCGATCTTCAATACGGTGCTGTCGCAACCTTCCTCGACCTGCCGCGTCGCGAAGTTGTCTACGATATGCTGTCTGACACCGAAGGCATGGACGACGAGATTTTTGGCCAGTCACTGCTGACCTTTCAGGACAAGATGCAGGTGCTGACCGCGCCGATGGAAATGCTGCCACTGGACATCATCACAGCCGAAGACGTGAACCGTGTGCTCGATATGGCACGTCGGCACTTTGACTACGTGGTGATCGATATGCCCTCAACGCTGGTCAGCTGGTCCGAAGCGGTCCTGAGCGCCGCCCACGTTTACTTTGCAACCGTTGAGCTCGACATGCGCTGTGCTCAAAACACCCTGCGTTTCAAGCGGGCGTTGCAGGCCGAAGAACTCCCGGTCGAGAAACTGCGCTACGTCATGAACCGTGCACCAAAATTTACCGACCTCAGCGGCAAGGCTCGTGTGAAACGGATGGCGGAAAGCCTCGGCATCTCGATTGATGTGCACATGCCCGACGGTGGCAAGCCCATCACGCAGGGCGCCGATCACGGTCTGCCGCTTGCACAATCCGCTCCCAAGAACCCACTGCGGCGCGAGATCGCGAAACTGGCGGCATCGATCCACGAGTTGAACACCAATGACGTAAAAGCGGCCTGATCCGCCAAAGGAATAGCGCATGTTCTCGAAGTACAAAAAGCCATCGGCGACCCCGCCTGCCGCGAGCAAGGAAGCAGCACCCGTCGCCGATATCGCGTCGGCCAAGCCAGCAGCCGCGGCAGCGGTAACCCGCAAAGCGGCACCGGCGGCGTCGGCACAGGTCACGCCGATGGACAAGGAACGAAAGCGCAAAGAACGCATGGGCGAGATCAAGCTCGATCTCCACCGTGTGCTGCTCGATAACCTGAACCTTTCAGCCCTGGAGCATGCGACCGAACAGGATTTGCGCCAGGAGATCAGTGCGATTTCGAGCGAGTTTCTGGAAGAACGCAGCATCGTTCTGAACCGTGAAGATCGCCAGAACCTGACGTCCGAGCTCTATGACGAAGTGACAGGCCTTGGGCCACTCGAAACCCTTCTGAAAGATGAAACCGTGAACGATATCCTCGTGAACGGGCCACAACAGATTTTCGTGGAACGCTCCGGCAAGCTGGAACTGACCGATGTCACCTTCAAGGACGAACGCCACCTTCTTAGGATCATCGACAAGATCGTCTCCGCCGTGGGCCGCCGTGTCGACGAAAGCAATCCTTACGTGGACGCCCGTCTCAAGGACGGTTCGCGCTTCAACGCGATGGTACCGCCGGTGGCCGTGGACGGCAGCCTCGTTTCCATCCGGAAGTTCAAAAAAGACAAGTTGGGTATCGATGATCTGGTAGAATTCGGCGCTTTCACCGAAGAAATGGCTGCATATCTGCAAGCAGCCGTCGCCACGCGCCTCAATGTGATCGTCTCTGGAGGTACAGGTTCGGGTAAAACGACAACCCTCAACGCACTGAGTTCCTTCATCGACAATGCTGAACGCATCCTGACCATCGAGGATACGGCGGAACTGCAACTGCAACAGACCCATGTGGGCCGGATGGAAAGCCGCCCGCCGAACGTCGAAGGCAAGGGCGAGGTCTCCCCCCGCGACTGTCTGAAGAACGCCCTGCGGATGCGCCCCGACCGGATCATCGTCGGCGAGACACGCGGCGAGGAAGTCATCGACATGCTGCAGGCCATGAACACTGGCCACGACGGCTCCATGACCACGATCCACGCCAACTCTGCCCGAGATGGGGTGAGCCGTCTGGAGAACATGATCGCCATGGCCGGGATCGAAATGCCTTTGAAGGCCGTGCGCTCGCAAATCTCTTCGGCCGTGAACCTCATCGTGCAGGCCTCGCGCCTTCAGGATGGCTCGCGCCGCATGACATCGATCACAGAGATCACCGGCATGGAAGGTGAGGTCATCTCGATGCAGGAGATTTTCCGTTACCAGCGCGTTGGTCTGACACCCGAGAACAAGATCATCGGTCACTTTACCGCCACTGGCGTCCGCTCGGCCTATGCTGAACGGTTCCGCATGTGGGGTTACGACTTGCCACCTTCCATCTACGAGCCCATCGCGGCCGAATAAGGATCAGGACAATGAGTGCAGAACCAATCATCTACGGCTTGATTTTCATCGGCGTACTGGTGCTGGTCGAAGGCCTGTATCTGGTCACCTTCGGCAAATCTATCAGCCTCAACAGCCGCGTGAATCGCCGGCTGGAAATGCTCGACAAAGGCAATGGTCGCGAAGAGGTGCTGGAAAAGCTGCGCAAGGAAATGCAGCAGCACATGAAAAGCCGGAGCATCCCGCTCTATTCCCTGCTCGGTGAAAAAGCACAAAAGGCCGCAATTGCCTTTACGCCTCGCCAGTTGATCATGGTTATGGCGCTGCTGGGTGGCGTCGCCTTCATGGGATTGACCGTGGGTACCGCGACGGAGGTTGGCGTACGCGCCCTGCTCTCCGTCGGTATTGGTGTCGGGGCAGTCTACTTCTGGGTGTCCTCCAAGGCGAACAAACGTCTGTCGATGATCGAAGAACAACTGCCCGATGCAGTGGAACTGATGGTGCGGAGCTTGCGCGTCGGTCACCCGTTTTCCTCGGCCATCCAGATCGTGGCCAAGGAAGTTCAGGATCCGTTGGCCTCGGAATTCGGCATGATTGCAGATGAATCCGCCTATGGTCGCGATGTGGGTGATGCCCTCAAGGAAATGGCGGAACGCCTGGACATGCAGGATCTGCGCTTCCTTGCCGTGGCCGTGACAATCCAGCAGACTTCGGGCGGTAACCTCGCCGAAATTCTGGCCGGTTTGGCCAAGGTGATCCGCGCGCGCTTCCGTCTCTTCCGCCGCGTCAAAGCGATCACCGCAGAGGCGAAATGGTCCGGCAAGTTCCTGTCCGCCTTCCCCATCGTGGCATTGATCGTCATCAACGTCTCTGACCCCAATTACTACGATGAGGTGCGCGACCACGCGCTGTTCATTCCTGCGTGTTTCACCGTGGGCATTCTACTCGCACTGAACCTTCTGGTGATGCGCATTCTGACCGACATCAAGGTGTAGGGAACTGATCCAATGGAATTTTTAAGCTCTTTCAACACCATGATCATCGAACTTCTTGGCCCCCTTGGCCCGATCATTATACTTGGCACCATCGGTTTGATCATGGTTGCGGTGACGGTCACCTTGATCCTGCAACAGCCCGAAGACCCAATGGCAAAGCTGAAGAAATCGGTTCAATCGCCCAATGCGGCGAAGGAACCGCAGCAGCGCCTGCGCCAGGGCGAACGCAACGAGCAGCTGCAAAAGTTCGCCAGCTTCCTGGAGCCCAAGGACGTGGCCACGCTCAGCAAGAAGCAACTGCAGCTGACGCAGGCGGGTTATCAGAGCAAGGATGCGGTGCGCATCTTCCATTTCGCGCAGTTTGCCTTGGGAATCCTGGGGCTGCTCGGCGCCTTTGTCTACCTGATCATTCTGGGCGGTGGCGAAGGGTTCAGCAGCAACAAGATGATGATCTACTTCATCGTGCCCGGCGGTGTCGGATATTATCTGCCCAGCTACTGGGTGACCCGCCGGGTCGAGATGCGTAAGGAGGAAATCACCCGCGGTTTCCCTGACAGTCTGGACATGATGCTGGTCTGCGTCGAGGCGGGCCAATCGCTCGATCAATCCATCGTCCGCGTGGCGCGCGAGCTGCACGCCTCCTACCCCGCGCTCGCGCAGGAGTTCGACATGGTTGCCTATGAGATGAAGGCTGGTAAAGACAAGGTTACGGTGCTCAACGATATGGGTGAACGCTGTGGCGTACAGGACGTATCCTCGTTCGTGACCGTTCTGATCCAGTCCGCAACCTTCGGGACATCCATCGCCGAAGCCCTTCGAGTTTACGCTGGCGAAATGCGGGACAAGCGCGTGATGCGCGCGGAAGAGGCCGCAAACAAGTTGCCAACCAAGATGACCCTTGCCACTATGATGTTGACCGTGCCGCCACTGCTGATCATCCTGGTCGGCCCTTCGGTACACGGCATCACGCAACTGGGAAACATGGGCGCTAACTGATGACATCAAGGCTGACGCGGGCGTCTTGGCCCGCTGCCTTACTAATCGCCGGTCTCGGACTTGCCGCCTGCAACACGGGCGGCAGTTCCCTTCCCGAGGGTCAGATTGATGCCCCCGGCGTTGACCTGAACGCTGATGCGGTGGATGGGGTCGAAGTCGGTCATCGCCTGATTGCAGCCGGGGAATACGAACTGGCGATTAGATCCTTCAACCGTGCCGCTCTTGATCGAGGCAAGATTGACGCTGAAATCCTTGCGGGCTTGGGCAGTGCCAACCTTGGGCTGGGCCGCTTGGGTCAGGCTGAAACCCTTCTGCGCCGTGCCATTGCCTCCGAGGGCGCGCAGCCGGAAGACTGGAACAATCTCGGCGTTGTGCTCATGGAAGCGGGCAAAACGGTCGAGGCAGAGCAGATTTTCAAACGTGCCTTTGCCCTCGACAATGGCGAAAGTGTCGCAATTCGCGACAACTTGCGCTTAGCACTCGCAAAATCCGAAAATTCTGCTACAACGGCCTTACAAACCGACGACTATAAGTTGGTCCGGCGTGGCAGCAGTGATTTCCTGATCCGTCCAACGCCGTAATTGAGGTAAGAGCAGTAAAAGGACGCACAACATGCGCCATCCTATCCTTCTGTCCGCCTGTCTGGCGGGTGCAGTACTCGTTGCAGGCTGCGCCGAGAATGAAGACGAAACCGTTGAACGCGCTTTTCAGGACGTCAACGTTGTCGATGAATCCAATTTGAATGATGTGATGCTCACCGTAGCGGATCCCAACGAGGCGGTAAATTACTTCACCCGAACCGCCAAGGAAAAGCCGGACCGCATCGATGTGCAGCGTGGGCTTGCCTATTCGCTGGTGCGCGCGAAACGCTTTACCGAAGCGGCAACCGCCTGGGAAAAAGTGACCACGATGGAGGGTACCACGGCCGAAGACAGCGTGGCCTTTGCCGACACCCTCATCCGCACAGGTGACTGGGCCAAGGCCGAAGCCACGTTGGACGCGCTGCCGCCAACGCATGAAACCTTCAACCGCTACCGGCTGGAGGCGATGCTGGCGGACAGCAACGAAGAATGGACCAAGTCCGATAGTTTCTACGAGATCGCGACCGGGCTGACGACAAAACCATCAGGCGTGCTGAACAACTGGGGGTATTCCAAGCTGACCCGCGGTGACTACAAGGAAGCTGAACGCCTCTTTGGCGAAGCCATTCGTCAGGATCCCACACTCTTTACCGCGAAGAACAACCTCGTTCTGGCCCGTGGCGCGCGGCGGGATTATACCCTGCCGGTGATCCCGATGGATCAAACAGAACGGGCGCAACTGCTGCACACCATGGCTCTGTCGGCGATCAAGCAAGGTGATGTGAGCGTCGGCAAATCACTGTTGCGGGATGCCATCGAAACGCATCCGCAGCACTTTGAGCCAGCCGTGCGCGCGTTAAACGCACTCGATACCTGACGGCAGGCGCCCCATGGCAATCACGGCCTCTTCCGCTTGGTGGTTTTTGCCATTCGTGCTGCCCTTGTGCTTTTACGTGGCCTTCACCGACCTGTCGCGGATGAAGATCACCAACCAGACAGTGATCGTACTGGCATTGGTTTTCGTGGTGATTGGGCCTTTTGCAATGCCCAGCCTTGATGTGTACCTGTGGCGATTGGCGCAACTGGCAATCATGCTGATCCTTGGCATCCTGCTCAACGGGATCGGGGCCATGGGGGCTGGCGATGCGAAATTCATAGCAGCCGCAGCACCTTACGTGGCATTGCCTGACCTGCGGCTGATCATGGCGCTGCTCGCAGCATCACTGCTTGCCGCCTTCGTCACCCACCGCATTGCGCGCGCCACCGGCCTGCGCAACCTGGCGCCCCATTGGGCCAGCTGGGATCAGGGCAAGAAATTCCCCATGGGGCTCGCACTTGGCATGGCTCTTGCCCTCTACTTGATCCTCGGTGCTCTTAAAGGCGCCTGAATTACGCCATTTTTTCTCGTTACGGTTCCGGCAAACGGGGTGCACGTCACCGCGATAAAACTGCTGTCATTGAGGACCGACCCATGAATATGCAAACCGCCAACGTCATGGCGCCACCACCGCCCCGCACGCTGGAAGACATGAAGCTTTCCACCGTGATGATGCGCGACATCGTTTTGAAGACAATGTTCCGCAAGAACGTGGATATGGTCAGCGATCTTTCCAAGGCGATTTGCCTGCCGATCCCGGTGACACAGGAACTCGTGGATATGGCCCGCGAGCAACGTTTGCTGGAGGCGACAGGCACGCTCAATGCCAACAACGGCAATGAAATGGGCTACCAGTTGACCGAACAGGGCAAGGCCCGCGCGCTCGACGCCCTGTCGCAATCGGAATACTTCGGCGCCATGCCAGTGCCGCTTGATGTCTACCGCGAACAGGTCAAGCGCCAGTCCGTGCGCAACATGCAGATCACCCGCGATCAGCTGACCGGCGCGATGGGCCACCTCGTGCTGCCTGACATGCTGCTCGACCAGTTGGGCCCGGCAGTCTCCGCCGGGCGTTCGATCCTAATGTACGGCCCGCCCGGCAACGGTAAATCCTCCATCTCCAACGGCATCCGCGACGCGCTTGGCGACAACGTCTTTGTCCCGCGCGCCATCGAATACGCGGGCCAGGTGATCACCGTCTATGACCCCATCGTGCACGCCGCCGTGCCGATGGAGGAAGACGATCCAACCTCTTTGCGCCGCGCGACCAAGTTCGACATGCGCTATGTGAAATGCGAGCGCCCCACAGTGATCACCGGCGGTGAGCTCAGCCTCGACATGCTCGATCTGGTCTACAACCCCACCGCACGCACCTATCAGGCGCCCTTACAGCTGAAATCCACCGGCGGCATCTTCATCGTCGACGACCTTGGCCGCCAGGCTGAGCCACCGCAGAGCCTTGTGAACCGCTGGATCGTTCCCCTGGAAGAAAGCAAGGACATCCTCGCCCTGCAATCGGGCGAAAAGTTCGAGGTGCCCTTCGACACCCTGGTGATCTTCTCCACCAACTTCCACCCGAATGAGATCTTCGATCAGGCCGCCCTGCGCCGGATTTTCTTCAAGATCAAGATTGATGGCCCAAACCAGGAAAACTTCCTGAAAATCTTCGCCATGGTCGCGAAAAAGCGCAAGATGCCGCTCGACGAGGCCACGCTTGTGCACCTGCTGAAGGTCAAATATCCCGAGATCGACAACATCTACGCCAACTACCAGCCGATTTTCCTGATCGACCAGATGATTTCGATCTGCGATTTCGAAGGCATCCCGTATCAGATGTCCCCGGATCTCATCGACCGCGCGTGGGCGAACATGTTTGTCAAAGACGAGCATATCGTGAAATAATCCGACACTGCCTGTGCAAAGAAAATATCTGCATTAAGCTCATTTTGACGGATGCTGCGGAAGGCAACGGGAAACAGCAAGCAATGAAATCAGGTCGGGGCAGCGCCTGTTCGCGTCGCATGTAGCAAACGACGTGCAGTTGAGAAAGATATACTGAAAACGAAGAAGACTTCTTTGCAGGCGTGGGAAATCGAAACCGTGAAAAATCTGTCGGGGCACTGTCTATGCGGTTCAGTCTCTTGGGTTGCCGCTGATCCAATTCTCTGGGCAGCGCTCTGCCATTGTGAAGACTGCCGCAGAGCATCATCTTCCGATTATGTCAGTTGGTTCGGCGTCCAGCGGCAGACTGTGGCGTGGTCGGGGCCTCGCAAAATCTACCATTCGTCGCCAAAGGTGGCGCGGAGTTTCTGCGGCGACTGTGGTTCACCCCTATCTTTCGAAACGGACGTTTTTCCGGACGAAACCCATCTATACGCTGCGACTTTGATTGATCCGACCTTGTACCGACCGACGGCCCATATCTTCTGGTCCGAACGGTTGCCATGGGTCGAAGTACAAGATGCTTTGCCGAAGCATATGAAAGGTTTGCAGGCCTCCGCCGAGGCAGGGCAGCATCTCCTGAACAATCCTGACTAGGTGTCGATTGCTCTCAGCTTCCAAGGCAATGCGACGGCGCCGCCATTCATCATGCTTGAATGCCCGTTTTAGCCAGCGAGCAGCCGTTGCCTTCTGTTTTTAGTGCTCAATGTGCGGCTGCTTGCCCAAACTCTCAAGACGATCCCGACACAATTTTCGCACTTGATTTCGAGGAAAACAAACATTGCTTCCGGTTCGCGAACGCGCGTTTTGACCTGCCCAACGCACATTGCGTTCAAGACTTTCTGCCATTTCAAAGGTGCTTAGGAGTTTTATCCGCTGTACGACGGGGCTGGTCCCCGACACGCGATCCGCTATCTTGCCCCGCATGACCGCCCTCCCCCGGATATTCAACGACTGGTTCTCCGCCAAAGGCTGGTCCATCCACCCGCACCAGCAACAGATGCTCGACCGCGCCGACGCACCCGCGCTGCTGCTCATCGCACCCACCGGCGGCGGCAAGACACTGGCCGGGTTCCTGCCCACGCTGGTCGATCTGGCCGCGGCACCGCACGACGGGTTGCACACCCTCTACATCTCGCCGCTCAAGGCCTTGGCCGCTGACATCAAACGCAATCTGACGACGCCGGTTACAGAAATGGACCTGCCCATCCGTATCGAAGACCGCACCGGCGACACCCCTGCCAGCCGCAAGAAAAGACAGCGCGCCGACCCGCCGCACATTCTGCTGACCACACCCGAAAGCCTGGCCCTGCTGACCTCTTACGAAGACGCCCCGCGCATGTTCAAAGGCCTCAAACGCGTGGTGGTCGATGAAATCCATGCGCTGGCGGAAAGCAAACGCGGCGACCAACTGATGCTGGCGCTGGGACGTCTGCAACGGCTTTGCCCGGACCTGCGCCGTGTCGGTCTGTCGGCAACCATAGAGGATCCTGCGGCTATCGCGCACCAACTGGCCCGCCATCCAGACCCCTGCGACATCCTGCTGGCGGACCCCGGGCCAGCCCCCGATATCTCCATGCTGACCACAGACGAGGCCCCTCCGTGGTCAGGGGGCGGGGCCGCCTATGCCATCCCCGCCGTGCTCGACCAGATCCGCCAGCACAAGACCACGCTGATCTTTCACAACACCCGCGCGCAGGCAGAGATTTTCTTTCATAATCTGTGGCTTGCCAATGAAGACAGCTTGGCCGTCGGCATCCACCACGGATCCCTCGACCGACAGCAACGCGAGCGCGTCGAGGGTGCCATGGTGCGCGGTGAGCTGCGCGCGATTGTCTGCACCGGCAGTCTCGACCTTGGCATTGACTGGGGCGATGTGGACCTTGTGATCCAGATCGGTGCGCCCAAGAACGTCAAACGTCTGGTGCAGCGGATCGGACGCGCAAACCACCGCTACAACGCGCCCTCCAAGGCGCTTCTGGTGCCTGCAAATCGCTTCGAAGTGGTGGAATGTGTGGCCGCACTGGAGGCCGTGCGCGAAGGTGCGCTCGACGGCGACCCGCGCGGTCCCGGCCCCCGCGATGTTCTTTGCCAGCACATCCTGATCACCGCTTCGGCCGGACCCTTTGACGCTACCGATCTCTATGAAGAGGTCATCACGGTCGGGGCCTATGCGGCGCTCACGCGGGCCGCCTTCGACGCCTGTCTGGATTTCTGTGCCACCGGCGGCTACGCGCTGCGTGCCTATGACCAATGGCAGAGATTGCTGCAGCGTCCGGACGGTCAGTGGCAGCTGCGCGACCCCCGTGCAACCCAGAAAATCCGCATGAACATCGGCACCATTCAGGATACGGATACTCTGAAAGTCAGGCTGAAACGCAGTCGCGGCGGCAAGCCTCTGGGCGAGATCGAAGAGGGGTTTGCCGCCTCTCTGACCCCCGGCGATACCTTCCTGATCGGAGGCCAGATCGTGCGCTATGAAGGTCTGCGCGAGATGACCGTGGAGGTGAGCCGGAACGCCGCCAAAAAGCCCAAGGTTGCCACCTTCATGGGCACCAAATTCGCCACCTCGACCCAGCTCAGCGCCCGTGTCATCGACATGTTCCAGCAGGAGAGTTGGCCGGAACTACCCGCCCATACCGCCGACTGGCTGGCGCTTCAACGCGAGGTCAGCCAGTTGCCCAGACCTGGGCGGCTGCTGATCGAAAGCTTCCCCCATGACGGGCGGGAACAGACAGTGATCTATGGTTTTGCCGGGCGCAACGGGCAGCAGACGCTGGGCCTGTTGCTCACCAAGCGGATGGAGGAGATGGGGCTGAACCCAATGGGTTTCGTGGCCACCGACTATGCTACTTTGATCTGGGGGCTGAACGCGATCGACACCCCGGCCCCGCTTTTCGATCTCGATGCCCTGCAGGACGGGTTGGAGACTTGGCTCGCAGGCAACGCGGTGATGAAACGCACCTTTCGGGCCAGCGCGACCATTGCAGGGCTGATCCAGCGCAATACGCCGTCGGCGCGTAAATCCGGACGACAGGCGACATTCAGTTCCGACATCCTTTATGACACCCTGCAGAAATATGACCCCGGACATCTGCTGCTGGACATCACGCGCGAAGAGGCGCTGCGCGGTCTCGTGGATTTCGGGCGGATCGAAGAGATGTCGCGCCGTGTCGCAGGCCGGATTGATCACTTGAAACTGACGCGGGTGACCCCGCTGGCGGCCCCGATGTTCCTCGAGATGGGGCGGGTGCCGGTGAAGGGTGCCGCCGAAGAAAAGCTGTTGGCCGAAGAGGCCGCGCGCCTGATGGACACTGCCGGGATTGCGGATATCACGCCGCAACCGTCAAACAGGCCGCGTTGGCGTGTGGGATATTGAACCCCTTGCAACCTTCGTGGGATTGCGCAATGAACAAATCATGAACTGCCATGATTTCAGTTTTGCCTCCGCGTCGCTCAAGGCCCTTGGGTCGGGCGCCCTTTGGTGGCCGGACGAAGCGCTTTTGTGCGTCTCGGATCTGCATCTTGGCAAGTCTGAGCGGGTGGCGCGTCGCAGCGGGCAATCCCTGCCCCCCTATGAGACCCATGATACGCTGACCCGGCTGGCTGCTGATCTGGCACACACCAATGCGCGCATCGTGGTTTGTCTCGGTGACAGCTTCGATGATCTGGCCGCCGCCGCGGCCCTGCCCGAAGACATCCGGCTGTGGATCACACGGTTGCAGGCGGGCCGCCGCTGGATCTGGATTGAGGGCAATCACGATCCGGGCCCTCTCGAATTTGGCGGCGAACACCTGCAGGAGCTGACCGTCGGTCCCCTGACCTTCCGCCATATCGCAGCACCCGACGCCCGGGGAGAGGTTTCCGGCCATTATCACCCCAAGGCCGACCTGCAGGCGCGGGGAAGACGTATCTCCCGCCCCGCATTCCTGTGTGATTCCAACCGGTTGATCTTGCCAGCCTATGGCACCTATACCGGGGGGCTCCGCAGTCACAGTGACGTTCTGGGCCGGTTGATGCAGCCAAAAGCGCTTGCCATTCTGACCGGACCTGTGCCCACCTGCATCCCGATGCCACGCTGAGAGGTGCAGATGGACCCTGCCAACAAAGACCGCATTCAGCGGAGTTTTGACGCCCAGTCGATGATGGCGACGCTGGGGGCAAAGATCACGCGGATCGCCGCAGGCGAGGTCGACATCACCGCGCCGATCCTGCCCGGCGCGCGGCAGCAACAGGGGTTTGGCCACGCCGGGCTGACCTTTGCCATTGGCGACAGCGCGGCAGGTTACGCGGCGCTCAGCATGATGCCCCTGGACAGCGAAGTGGTGACGGCGGAGATCAAGATCAACCTGCTGGCCCCCGCCATTGGAGACCACCTGCGCGCCACCGGCACGGTGATCAAGCCGGGCCGGCGGCTGGTCGTTGTCAGCAGCAAGGTGCATGCCCTGCAGGACGGTCAGGAAACACTGGTTGCGATCCTGCAAGGCACCATGGTGCCGGTGCCGCTCTGACCGTCAGGCGGTCAGGCCGTCGGGCTCCGGCAGACCATTGGCGCGGCAGCAGGCCGTCACCGTGTTGGCCAGCAGGCAGGCGATGGTCATCGGCCCCACACCGCCGGGCACCGGCGTGATCGCCCCGGCCACCGCGGCACAGCTGTCATAGTCCACATCACCGACAAGACGGGTCTTGCCCTCGCCCTTCTCCGGCGCGTCCAGACGGTTGATGCCTACGTCGATCACGGTGGCTCCGGGCTTGATCCAGTCGCCCGGCACCATTTCGGGGCGGCCAACGGCTGCCACGACGATATCGGCGCGGCGCACCACATCGGGCAAATCCTTGGTACGGCTGTGCGCAATGGTCACCGTGCAGCTGTCGCCCAGCAGCAGTTGCGCCATGGGTTTGCCCACAATGTTCGAGCGGCCAATGACCACAGCATCCATGCCGGACAGGGACCCATGGTGATCCCGCAGCATCATCAGGCAGCCCAGCGGCGTGCAGGGCACCATGGACTTCTGACCAGTGCCCAGCAGCCCGACGTTGGAGATATGGAACCCGTCCACATCCTTTTCAGGCGCAATGGAATTGATCACCAGATCTTCGTCCAGATGTTTGGGCAGTGGCAGTTGCACCAGAATGCCATGGATTTCGGGATCGTTGTTCAGATCGTCGATCACCTTCAGCAGGTCCGCTTCGGATGTCGAGGCATCAAGCTTGTGCTCGACCGACTTCATCCCCACTTCGACAGTCTGCTTGCCCTTGGAGCGCACGTAGACCTGGCTCGCCGGGTCCTCACCCACCAGGACAACCGCCAGCCCGGGCGTGATCCCGTGATCGTCCTTGAGCCTGCTCACATGGTCCGCGACCTGGCCGCGTACTGTGGCGGCGAATGCTTTTCCGTCGATGATCTTGGCTGGCATTTCTATCTTCCTGTTATCTTTCAAAAGTGACCTTGTGGGTCCAGTCCTCGCCGTCGCTGATCACCAGTTCCTCAAAGTGCATCAGCTGCAGCAAATCGTAAAAAGTCGCCACATATTGCAATTCTTCCTGCTGGAAGAAGCCGCCTTGCCGAACGGCAACCGTGAGCTGCGCCATGATTGCACGCGCCCGGTAGAGCGTGGAGAACACGTCGTCATCCAGTGCGATCAGGATGAGCGTGTCGGCGTCTTCCCCCTTGGCGAAAAAGACAAACCGCGGGCTTTCGGGCGCCTCCAACTGCGCCGAGGTCAGTACGTTCACGAAATCGATGCGCACGGCCTTGCCCGCACCGCCCCCGTCCCGGACCACGCGGTCAAACGTTTCTTCGGAGGTTACATCGGGGTAGTAGTACCCGACATAGCGGTCCTGTGCGGCCACGGCTCCGGCAACGAACACCGCACATAGCAAGGCAATCCATCTGGTCATCATCATCTCCCTGAATGTCATGACACAGAGCTTGCGGGCATCATGTGCCGGGGGCAACAGATTTCGCCGCCCCCGCGTCATTCATCAGCCGGTCGTGATCAGAACAGACCTTCGACATCGCCGTCGGCATTGAGCTTGATGTTCTCGGCCGAGGGCACGCGTGGCAGGCCGGGCATGGTCATGATCTCACCGCAGATCGCCACGACGAATCCGGCCCCCGCGCTCAGGCGAACTTCCCGCACAGGGATGTTAAAGCCGGTGGGCGCGCCACGCTCATTGGGGTCAGTGGTGAAGCTGTACTGCGTTTTCGCCATACAGACCGGCAGGTTGCCATAGCCCTGATCTTCCCAATCCTTGAGCTGGTTGAGGATTTTCTGATCCATCACCGCGGCATCGGCCCGGTAGATCTTGGTGGCGATGGTGTTGATCTTGTCGGCCAGAGGCATCTCGTCCGGGTAGATCGGCGCGAAATCCGCCTCGCCCTTCTCGATGGTTTCCACAACCTTGGTGGCCAGATCGGCGGAGCCTTCGGAGCCCAGCTCCCAGTGGCGCGACAGCACCGCTTCGGCGCCCTGACCGGCCACGTAATCCTTGACTGCCTGAACCTCGGCATCGGTATCGGTCACGAAGTGATTGATCGCCACGACTACCGGCACGCCAAAGGATTTGACGTTCTCGATGTGACGGCCGAGGTTCGCACAGCCGTTTTTCACCGCGTCCACATTCTCCGCGCCCAGGTCTGCCTTGGCCACGCCGCCGTTCATCTTCATCGCGCGCACGGTGGCCACGACAACCACACAGGAGGGTGCGAGCCCCGCCTTGCGGCATTTGATGTTGAGGAATTTCTCAGCGCCGAGGTCGGCACCAAAACCCGCTTCGGTTACCACGTAGTCCGCCAGTTTCAGCGCGGTTGTTGTGGCGATCACGGAGTTACAGCCATGTGCGATGTTGGCGAAGGGTCCACCGTGCACGAAAGCCGGGTTGTTCTCCAGCGTCTGCACGAGGTTCGGCTGCATCGCGTCTTTCAGAAGCACGGTCATCGCGCCATCGGCTTTGATGTCACGTGCGTAAACCGGCGAGCGGTCGCGGCGATAGGCGACGATCATGTCACCCAGACGTTTCTGCAGATCGCTCAGGTCTTTCGACAGGCAGAGGATCGCCATAACCTCGGAGGCCACGGTGATGTCAAAGCCCGCCTCGCGCGGGAAACCATTTGCCACACCGCCCAAGGACGTCGTGATCTGCCGCAGCGCGCGGTCATTCATGTCGACAACGCGGCGCCAGACAACGCGGCGGGTGTCGATCTCCAGTTCATTGCCCCAGTAGATGTGGTTGTCGATCATCGCCGAGAGCAGCGAGTGCGCCGAGGTGATCGCGTGAAAGTCCCCCGTGAAGTGCAGGTTCATCTCTTCCATCGGCACAACCTGCGCGTAACCACCGCCAGCGGCCCCGCCCTTCATGCCGAAGTTCGGCCCAAGCGAAGCTTCGCGGATGCAGACGGCCGCCTTCTTGCCAATGTGATTCAGACCGTCACCCAGTCCCACGGTTGTCGTAGTCTTGCCCTCGCCCGCAGGCGTCGGGTTGATCGCAGTCACCAGGATCAGCTTGCCGTTTTCATTGCCCTGTACAGAGTTGATGAAAGACTGTGAGACTTTCGCCTTGTCGTGGCCGTAGGGCAGCAGATCGTCGCTGGAGATCCCCAGCTTCGCCCCGATCTCCTGAATTGGTTTTTTCGACGCGGCGCGTGCGATTTCGATGTCGGATTTATAGGCCATGGAAGAATCCCCCTGAATGCGCCGCGCACGGCAGTGTTGCTGCGTCATGCTTACGAGCGCGCCGAAGCTGGAAGAAGGGCAATTCCGACATTTCCGCCGCTATCCGCGGCGGCAAGCGCGCCAATCGTTTCTTTTCGGAAACGAATGTTACGTTCGGGCGTCCGCGAGATGGGCCCAGACCGGCTGGTCCGGAATATGCAGGGTGACCGTGTCGCCAACAGCAACGGCCCCCTCGCGTTCGACCCAGGCGGTTACGCCGCGCCGGTTTTTCGCCGCCGGTTTGAACGCCGCACCAAACCCTGCGTGTTCTTTTTCGATCTCCCGTCCGGGCAGCACGCAAGGCCGGTTTTCCATGTCAACGGTGATGCTCGCACCGCTGGGCATTTGCAGCCGCGAGGACGGCGGCACATGGGTGAAATCGGGGATGCCTTCGATCACCATGGAGGCGCCGACCCAGGCGGGATCGATCCCGTCCAGCCCCATCGCCTGCGCGGTTGCGGCCAGTTCTTCGGCGGAGAGCACGGAGAGCTGGCGCACATTGCGGATTTCGGTGCCCTTGGGATACTGCGCCTTGGTGCGGACGCAGGAGGGGCGGGTCAGCCCGCCGTGACACTCCCCCTCGATGCCGTGAAACGTCAATTCAGCGCTGTTCAACGGCTCCGCCTGCAGCAGCGTCTCGCTGTCGATGACCCGGCCAAGCCAAGTGATCTTTCCCGTGAACCCGGTGGGCAAAAGTGCGGGCATTCGATGTCCTTCCGACAAGTGATGCGGCCAAGGGATCAGAGCCTCGGGCAAAAGAAAAGGCCCCGCCGCAGCGGAGCCCATGAAACTTTGTGATCGGATCATTGCGACCCGTGATCAGGTCGAAGGCTCCGGTTCCATCCCGCCATCGGAGGGCGGTGTTTTCTTCGCCTTGGCCTTGGCTTTCGGAATGGCCGTGACGCTGGGTGCGGAACCGCCATCCGGCTTATCTTCCTCATCCGCAGGCGGCACCGGCGGCTCGCCGTTCATCACGCGCTTGATCTCATCGCCGGTCAGCGTTTCATATTCCAGCAGGCCCTGAGCCAGACGTTCGAATTCCGTCTCATTCTCCTTGATGATCTTGAGCGCCCAGTCGTAGCCGTCCTGGATGAATTTCTGGACCTCTTCCTCGATCAGCTCCTTGGTATTGGCGGAGACCGAGAAGCCAGCTGTGTTGCCCTGGTAGCCTTCGGCGGCCTCGGAATAATCGATGTTGCCGACCTTATCCGACATGCCCCAACGCAGGACCATGGCACGCGCGAGGCCCGAGGCCTGCATGATATCGCCCGCCGGTCCGTTGGAGACCGCCTCCGGTCCGTACTTGTGTATTTCAGCCGCCTTGCCCGCCATCGTCATGGCCAGACGCTGGTGGCATTCGTCCTTGAACATGTTCAGACGGTCCATTTCCGGCAGGCTCATCACCATGCCCAAGGCGCCGCCCCGCGGAATAATCGTCGCCTTGTAGACCGGATCGCACTTGGGCAGCATCATACCGACCAGCGCATGCCCGCTCTCGTGGTAGGCCGTCATCTCTTTCTGTTCCTGCGTCATGACCATGGAGCGGCGCTCCGCCCCCATCATGATCTTGTCCTTGGCCTGTTCGAAATCGATCATCGTCACGAAACGACGCCCAACGCGCGCCGCCCCGAGAGCTGCCTCGTTCACCAGGTTCGCCAGATCGGCACCTGAAAACCCGGGCGTACCGCGCGCGATGATGCGCAGGTCGACGTCTGGACCCAGCGGGGTCTTGCGCGCATGCACGCCGAGGATTTTCTCGCGGCCCTTGATGTCCGGGTTGCCCACGGTCACCTGACGGTCGAACCGGCCCGGACGCAGCAGCGCAGGGTCCAGCACATCCTTGCGGTTGGTGGCCGCGATGATGATTACGCCTTCATTGGCCTCGAAGCCGTCCATCTCGACCAGCAGTTGGTTGAGGGTCTGTTCGCGCTCGTCATTGCCGCCGCCATAGCCCGCGCCCCGGTGCCGACCCACCGCGTCGATCTCGTCAATGAAGACGATGCAAGGCGCGTTTTTCTTGGCCTGTTCGAACATGTCGCGCACACGGCTCGCGCCGACGCCGACAAACATTTCCACAAAGTCCGACCCCGAGATTGTGAAGAAGGGCACGCCCGCTTCGCCCGCAATCGCGCGCGCCAGCAGTGTTTTACCGGTCCCGGGAGGGCCCTCAAGCAGGGCACCTTTCGGAATTTTACCGCCCAAACGACTAAACTTTTGCGGATTACGCAGGAACTCGACGATCTCTTCGAGCTCTTCCTTGGCCTCATCGATTCCCGCCACGTCGTCAAAGGTCACGCGGCCATGCTTTTCAGTGAGCATCTTGGCCTTGGATTTGCCAAAGCCCATCGCGCCGCCTTTGCCGCCGCCCTGCATCCGGTTCATGAAATAGACCCAGACGCCGATCAGCAAAAGGAAGGGCAGGAGCGACATCAGGAAGGTCTGGAAACCCGACTGCTGCTGTTGCTCGGCCCGCACGGCGATGTCGTTCTCGATCAAAAGCTGTGTGATTTCAGCATCTTCAGGTTTAATTGCAACATAATCCGCACCATCTTCCTGACGGAAACGGACCTGTTCCCCATCCAGGGTGACGTTGCTGACGTTGCCGGATTCGACCGCATTGACGAATTCCGAATAGCTGATTTCACGGCTCTGAAGCGTGCTGCCGGGGCCGCTGAACAGATTGAACAGTGCCAGGATCAGAAGGAACAAAACGACCCAAAAGGCGATGTTGCGTGCGTTACCCAACGAAATTCTCCCAAATATGCGCGTGGTGCGGATCGGCATGATACCACCACCCGCTTAAGATAGACACTGTGCTGCCATGTTCAATGCGATAAAAGTGCGGCAAAGAATGCTTCTTCGCCGCCCTCGATCCGCGCGTGCCAGCCGTTTCTGTAGCCCGCCATGGGAGCAGCTACCAGTTCCGTGCCGCGCCAGACCGCGGGTGTGACGCGCAAGACATCGCGGGGGCGCTCTGTCGCGCGCCAATCCGGCAGCTGATCCAAACCGTCAGCCCCCAGAGCCGCGATATGCAGCTGGTCATCCGGTAACCCGCCCTGAACATGCCAGCGCCCGTCCCAGATCACCCCCATTGGGCAGGTCACCTCACGCACCGGCTGATATTCACGGAAAACCCACAAGGCGTCACGGTCCCGCCACGCCTGACAGCCGTCTACAGTGCCCCCGGTCCCGCGTTTCAACGACTCGATCAGGGCCAGAACCGGGCGACGGCGCGGGGCGTAGTCGGAGCCGCTGATCCACCCCAGCGCGCTAAGCAGGATACGGCGGGCAATTTCATCCGGCAGCGTCCGGTACGCGCGCCAGTCAATGCGCACGGCACCCGCCTCGATACGGGTAATGCGACGCGCTTCCAGAAAGGCCTGCCAGCTCAGCGCGTCGCGCGCCCGCGCCATGTTGAAAGCAACCTGACCCAGCGCCTGCGCATCGATGCCCAGAGGGGCAAGTAACTTGAGCGCCTCGCGCATCCTAACCCGGTTGAACCGCCGGTCGTCGTTGCTGGGGTCTTCCAGCCAGGTTGCCCCCCGCGACTGCAGATCATGGCGCAGATCAGCGCGGGTGATGCCTAGAAGCGGGCGGATCCAGGTGATGCCCCAAGCCAGACGTCGCGGCGTCATGGCCGACAGACCATCCACCCCTGCCCCACGTGCCAAGCGCATCAGCACGGTCTCGGCCTGATCGTCGAGCGTGTGACCAAGGGCGACGGTCTGCAGCCGGTTTTCCCGCGCCCAGTCCGCAATCAGTTGATAGCGCGCGTCCCGAGCCTCTTTTTGCAGATTGCCTTGCCCGTCCCATCCGGTCCACGGCAGCACAGTGTGGGGGATATCGAGCGACTGGCACAACTGTCCTACTGTCTTCGCCTCTTCGGCAGCCTCTGCGCGCAGCCCGTGATCCACGGTGACCGCATAAAGTTGCAGCGGATGGCTCTCTGCGAACGCGTGCAAAAGATGCACCAACGCGACAGAATCGCCGCCGCCGGACACGGCAATGCCAAGCGCCGGTGGGGGATTGGGCAGCAGATGTTTCGCAACCTCACTGCCCAGATCCTGCGGCATTACATCACGCACAGCCCAGGCGTTGCATCTCTGCGCGGGCCTGCTCGGCCGCGGGATCTGTGGGAAAGCGCAATCCGACCTCACCCAATGTCACGCAGGCTTCCTGCGTTTGACCAAGCCCACCCAGCGACCGCCCGAGGCGGAACAGGGATTGCGGCGCGAGAGGGCCGGTCGGTGCCACGCTGAAGCTGTTCAGATAGGCACGCGCGGCTTCACGCGTGTCTCCCAGCCCTTCGAGGGCCTCACCGCGCCCAAGGTCTGCCCCTGACGCCAATGGGCCACCCGGGTAAGTCTGTGAAAAACTCTCAAACAGCGCGACCGCCTGTTGGAAATCACCCGCCGCCAGCGCCGCTTGTGCCTTCTTGAAGTCTTCTTCTTCGCCCACGGCCAGTTGTGTGCCACCTTCCGGTAAAGCGGTTGCCGTACCGGTGCCCGGGGTCGGGGCCGCGGGGGCAACGGTGGCCGGGATATCCCCGCCAAGCGTGCTGGTCTCTCCAAGCGCCGCGATATCGCCGCCTTCAAGCTCGACCAGGCGGAATTCCAGATCTCCAAGACGGTTGGTGCCATCCTCGACGATGCGGTTGATACGGAATTCCAACTCCTCGGTCTTGGAGGTCAGCCGCTGCATCTCTGCTTCGATTGCGGTCATCCGGTCCAAAACCGACGCGCCGCCCGTATTGACCGAGGCACCGCCCGTTGTGGAAAGCTCGCGCCGCAGCTTCTGGATCTCCACGTAGAGCACGGTCATCTCTTGCCGGATATCGGCCAGGGTTTGATCGTCCTGCGCGGCGACACTGAGCGGCAGCAGCGCAAGGGCGGTGACGATAGCGACCAGATTGCGCATGGGTTATCCTGTCAGACCACCGGCCAGCACGGTCACCGCGCGGCGGTTCTTGGCATAGCAGGCCTCGTTGGAGCAAATCTCGATGGGGCGTTCCTTGCCATAGCTCACAGTGCGCAACCGGTTGCCCGCCACACCTTTGGAGACCAGGTATTCCCGCACCGCATTGGCCCGGCGCGCGCCAAGCGCCACGTTGTATTCGCGGGTGCCCTGCTCGTCAGCGTGGCCTTCGATGATCGCGGTGAAATCGGTGTTTGTCAGAAGCCATGTGGCCTGACCGTCCAGAATGACCCGTCCCTCGTCCGTCACGGCAGATTGGTCAACGGCGAAAAGTACCCGGTCGCCAATCGCCTGGTTGAAATACGCGGGGGATGTCGGGTCATTTGCGCTGCCCGGCACGATTGCGCCGCCGCCCACACCGCCTGCGCCGCCCGCCGTGCCATCGGCACCGAAACGTCCAGGGTTCGTACAGGCGGCCAGGGCCAGCCCTGCAACGAGTAGTAGGATTTTTGCCGTAAGTGTCATGCTCTCTGCCTCATATGGATAAGCCGTTTATTATTTTGTCGGGGTTTTACCACAGGCGGCGGCCCATGGGAACGATTTCAGGGTCCTCACTGCAAAAGCGGCGACCACGAGGGGTCCGAGCCACCCTCAGGTGTGCGCACGGGGCGCAGATTGCGGCCCGAGATGTCGACCGAATAGAGCGATGAGCGCCCGCCTTCGCCTTGAGTTTCACGGGTAAACATGATGACGCGGCCATTGGGCGCCCATGTCGGCCCCTCATCGAGGAAGGAGGCGGTCAACAGTCGCTCTTCCGATCCATCTGTGCGCATGACGCCGATGTGGAAGCGCCCGCTGTTCTGCTTGGTAAAGGCGATCAGATCACCGCGCGGCGACCAGACCGGCGTGCCATAGCGCCCCGGCCCAAAGGAAATGCGCTGCGCTTCACCACCGCCAGCAGGCATAATATAGAGCTGCTGCGACCCCGAGCGGTCGCTTTCAAAGACGATCTGGCTACCGTCAGGTGAGAAGCTTGGCGCGGTTTCAATCGACGGGGCGGAGGTCAGCCGCGTGGCGCCGCCTCCGCCGACATTCATGGCCCAGATATCGGTGTTGCCACCCTGGCTGAGCGAAAAGACGATGTTCTGCCCGTCCGGCGCAAAGCGTGGCGCAAAACTCATGGTGCCATCCTGGCTTTCCAGCACCCGCTGCTGCACCGAGCCTACATCCAGCACATAGATGCGCGGAAAACCGGTCTCGTAACTGGTATAAAGCACCCGGTCCCCGTTCGGCGAAAACCGCGGTGCCAGCACGATGGCGCTGCTGTCGGTCAGGTACTGCACACCTGCACCATCGTAGTCCATGATCGCCAGCCGCTTTTGCCGCGCGTCCTTGCTGCCGGTCTCGGACACAAAAACGACGCGGCTGTCGAAATAGCCGCCCTCGCCCGTGATCCGGCTATAGACTGCATCGGCCACTTTGTGCGCCATGCGCCGCCAGCCATCCGTTGTGCCGGTGAATTGCAAGCCCGATCCCATCTCTGCACCCGAAAACACATCGTAGAGCCGGAACTTCACCGCCAGCTGGTTGCCCTGCACCGACACCGCGCCGGTGATCAGGGCCTGCGCGTTGATGGCTTTCCAGTCGGCGTATTGCACGGGTGCAGCAAAGCTGCTGACCTGGCTGATGAAGGCGTTTGCCGGGATTTCCCGGAAAAGCCCCGTGCCCGACAGATCAGCAGAGACAACCTGGCTGATCTGTGCCGCCAATCCGCCCGCATCCCCGGTCTCTGCCTCAAAGACAGGCAGGGCAAACGGCAGGGGTTCAATGACGCCTTCGGTGATCTCGATCCGCAAGGGTCCGTCGCTTTGCGCCAGCGCTGTGCCTGACCAGAACCCGCCAAGCGCCAAGGCCGCACTCAGTACCATTCCCAGAAATCTCATTTGATACGCATCCTTTCGGGATTGAACGTCATCTCAATATCCTGCCACTGGCTATATTTTTCCACGGGTAATTCGAAGCCTTTTGCGCCACATCTGATAATTGCGCGGCGCGCCGCCTCAAATGCCTGCCGGGCGGCCTGCTCAGAGCCGCCGGAACTGGAGGTCATGCGGATCGACGAGGTGACCGGTTTGCCGTCCTGGCTCATCGCCACGCTGACCACCACCGTGACGTTCAGCGCATCCGTAGAGAGAGAGCCGACGTTCCAGCAGGCCTGCACCGCGACCCGCAGTGTGTCCTTCTCCCCGGCGGTCAGGGGCGGCCCTTGCGGCGCGCTTGGCGCGCTTGAGGGCGTGTTCTCACCACTCAGCGCCTCGGCCAGCGCGGCGGCGACCGGGTCTTCCGCCTCTGGCTCCGGCGCCTCACTTGCGGGTGGGTCGGATTCCTCGGTCTCAGCCGGTTGCGCGGTCTGCACCGGGGCGTCGGGGCGGCGCGCAGGGGGGCGCGCCGATGTGTTCGGCACAGCGCTCGGACGCTCCGCCTCGGTGACAATCTCCGTCGCCGCGGCCTCGGGTGCGGTTGCCTCGGCAGGCTCCTGAGGGGTCTCGCCCGCTTCATCCGGTGCCACGGCCTCCTGCTCCACCGGGTCCGGGGTCGCTTCGGGATCGGGTTGGGCAACGGCCTCCGGGGCCACGCGCTCGGCAGCTTCAGGCACCGGCGTGTCGCTGACCTCCGGCACCAGAACGGCCACATCTGCGGGCGGCTCTGGCAGGATCGGTGCCTCGTCACTGACCTCCGCCTGCGGCAGCGGTTCGATCTGCGACACGTCCGGGGCCTCTTCAACGCTCGGCGTCTCCGCGGGCGCGGGCGTTGATTGATCGCTCACCGTATCTTCGGTCGCCGCGATCTCCGGGGCGTCCGGTGTCACCTCAGGGCTGGAAGGTTGCGCCACCTCCGTCGTCGATTGCGGCGCCTGCCCGGCGGCCACCATGGCCGCGTATTCCTCACCCGAAATCACCGACACGGCGCGGGCCTCAAAGGGCAAGGGTTCGGCGGCGAAGACATCGCCAAAGACCAGCCAGCCGATCAATGCCAGATGCCCCGCCCCTGAGATATAATGCCCGGTGTGCACCGCGCCCTACCGGTCCTGTCCGTCCAGCGTCGGCCCGCCGATGTCCGTGACCAGCCCGATATTGGCAAAACCGCCCGCGTTCAGCGCGCCCATGACCTCCATGACCTGCGCATAGGGTACCGCCCCATCCGCGCGCAGGAAAACCTGGTCACTGGAGCGCTCCGCAGCAATTGCGCGCAACTTGGGGATCAACTCCCCCCGCGCCGTCTCGGTGGTCTGGATCTGCAGGTCACCCGTCGCGGTGATGGTGATGGTCAGCGGCTCTTCCTGTTCCGTCGGCAGCGCACCGGCAGCGGTTTTCGGCAGTTCCACCGGCACACCGACGGTCAGCAAGGGGGCCGCCACCATGAAGATGATCAGCAGCACCAGCATCACATCCACAAAGGGTGTGACGTTAATCTCGGACATGGGCTGCGCCTTGCCGCGCCCGCGCCGTCTGCGCCGCGTGCCTTCGCCCTGGTTCTGAATGACGCCTGCGCCCATGACCTATCCGTCCAGCTGGCGGCTGAGGATGGTGGCAAACTCATCCGCGAAAGCCTCGTAGCCCGACAGGATCTTGTCACAATCGGCGCTGAGCTTGTTGTAGAAGATCACCGCCGGGATCGCTGCGAGAAGCCCCAGACCCGTGGCCAGCAAAGCCTCCGCGATACCGGGGGCAACCACGGCGAGGTTGGTGTTCTGCTGTTCTGCAATCTCGATGAAGGCGTTCATGATCCCGATCACCGTCCCGAAAAGCCCGATAAAGGGGGTCGACGACCCCACAGTCGCCAACACTGTCAGTCCGCCGCGCAGGTAATCGGCTTCCTTATTGATCGCCACGTCCATTGACCGATCAATCCGCGAGGTGGCCCCGGCGATCAGCCCACCGTCATCGCGGTGCGAGCGGCGCCATTCTGTCATGCCAGAAGCGAATATCTTCTCCGAACTGCCCGACGGCGCGGGGCCGACCGTCTCAAAGAGCCCGTCCAGCGGCTCGCCGGACCAGAACGCCTGATCAAACTCTGCTGCCTCGGCACGGGCGCGCCGGTAGACAAGCAGCTTCATCACGATGATCGACCACGACCAGAAGGAGGCCACGATCAGCATGATCATCACGATTTTTACGATTAAGGTCGCGCGGGCAAAAAGCCCCCAGAATGAGAAATCAATCTCATGCGCCAATGCCAGCGTTTCTGCTTCCATGATGCCTGCTCTTTACTGTTCACCGCTCTTGGGTCGTTTTGCCGACCTCAATTTCACGCGATTCTATCGAAGAACAATGCGGATTGCTATCACTATGCTGTCATGACGCCGGGGTTATTGGCATTGAGCGGAGTTCTGCTGGCAATCTGGTGGGCTTTCCGCCCGCACCGATACAGGCAATCGTGACGTCGGCGGCAAAGAGCAGATCGTCATCGCGCCGCACCTTCTGGCGCATGACCATGCGCGCGGGCGTCAGGTGGATAAGCGTGGTTTCGACCTCCAGTGTGTCGTCAAATCGCGCTGACTGGAGGTAGTCCGCCTCAATCCGGCGCACCGCAAAGACCACGCCCTTGGTCTTCATCGCCAGTTGGTCGATGCCCATATCGCGCACCCAGTCGCTGCGGGCGCGTTCGATATAGCGCAGATAGTTCGCGTGGTAGACAATGCCCGCCATGTCGGTGTCTTCGTAGTAGACGCGGACCCTGAAACGGTGCATCGGCCTAGCCCTCCCGGTGACACGCGGCGGCCTGCGTCACCAAGCCGTCGGCCCCGAAGTAGAGCGTCTCTGCCGCCAGTACGCCGCGATGGTTCTTGTAGGTGATCACCATCATCTCGTGGCCCTCGAACACATCTTCCACGGTAAAGATCAGGTCGGGCTGCCCCTCCAGCGCCTTCGCCCAATAGGCCCGCAGTGCCTCCTTGCCGCGGATCATACCGTCGCCCATCAGGGTTTGCGCCTTGCGCGAGTGAAAGACGATGTCGTCGCTGTAGTGCGCCAGGATACGGTCGAGATCGTGGCTGTTCCAGCCTGCCTGCCACGCCCTGGCAAAGGCCTGATAGTCAATCGCGCTCATTGCACCTGTCCAATGCGGGCCGCAAGACGCAGTGCATGGCTGCTGTCCTGTGCCGCCGGCGGCATGACCGGATCATAGGCCGCGCGGATCAGCGCGGAGATCTCCGGCCGCAGGATGGTCTTGTCCCCGGCCACGGCCAGCGGTGACTGCTGCCGGAATGCAGCGTCCGACCACAACAACACCGACTGCACGATCTGGCTCAGCGCCAGGGTCTGTGCGGGCACATCACTCAAGGCCTCGTCCATGCGCAGGAAGACGAAACAGGCCTTGATCGCCCCCTCCGGATCGAAATGAAAGACACGGTACTGATTGGCACCCGCCGCTTTCAGCTTTTCCACCAGCGGTCCCAACTCAAGGATCAGGCGGTCCAGCCCCGGCACCTCGGGCAATTCGTCCCAGTCCTGAAAGAAGAACACCATGAGGTTGCTGCCCAATTCCGGGTCCGTCTCGGCCATCTGATGGCCGGATAAGGTCATCACCGCCTCCAGCGCACCTTTGATGACGGCCAGCGTCTCGTCGGTCACGCCGAAGACCACAGGCGCAATCGGGCGGCCCCAACGGGCAAAGACATAGTCTCCACTCTCACGTGTGAATAGGGCCTCGATCTTGGTGGCGTCGATCATGTGGGTCTTCTTGCTTTCGTTGCTCGGATCAGGGGGGAACGGTGGCGCACCGGATCAGCCTCCAAAGAGATCAGATTGCGGTTTCGGCGCCTGTAGCCCCAGGTGCGTCCACCCTTTCTGTGCCAGCATGCGGCCCCGTGGCGTGCGCTGAATAAGACCCTGCTGCAGCAGAAAAGGTTCGATCACCTCTTCCAGGGCATCGCGGCTCTCGGACAGCGCCGCGCTCAGCGTTTCGATCCCGACAGGCCCCCCGGCATAGTTTTCGGCGATCAAGCTCAGATAGCGCCGGTCCGCCCCATCCAGCCCCAGATGATCGACACCCAGGCGTGTCAGCGCCATGTCGGCCAGATCGCGCGTCACCTTGCCATCGCCCTCGACCACGGCGAAATCCACGACCCGTCGCAAAAGCCGCCCGGCAATCCGCGGTGTGCCACGCGCGCGCCGCGCAATCTCGCGCGCCCCGCCTTCATCCGCCGGTGCCCCAAGCTTGCGCGCATTCCGGTCCACGATGATGAACAACTCGTCCTCTGTATAGAACTGCAGCCGCGTGGGAATGCCGAAGCGGTCGCGCAGCGGCGTGGTCAGCAGCCCCATGCGTGTGGTGGCCCCCACCAGCGTAAAGGGCTGCAGCTCGATCCGTACCGTGCGCGCCGCCGGTCCCTCACCGATCACCAGATCAAGTTCAAAATCCTCCAACGCGGGGTAGAGCACCTCCTCCACTGCCGGGTTTAGCCGGTGGATTTCATCTATGAAGAGCACATCGCGCGGTTCCAGATTGGTCAGGATCGCCGCCAGATCGCCCGCCTTGGCCAGCACCGGGCCGGACGTCATGCGAAACCCCACGCCCAACTCCCGCGCCATGATCTGCGCCAGCGTGGTTTTGCCCAGACCGGGTGGGCCGTGAAACAACGTGTGATCCATCGCCTCGCCGCGCTGGCGTGCGGATTGGATGAAGACACGCAGATTGGCCCGCGCCTCGGCCTGCCCCACGAATTCATCGAGCATCTGCGGGCGCAGCGCCCGGTCGTGATCCTCGGGCAGCGGCTCCGGCCGCACGGTGGGGTCAATATCGCTCATGGGGTGTCCTGCAGGGTCCCGGGCATCTTAGCCCTTCGGCGCAAGAAGTTTCAACGCCGCACGAATAAGCGCTGGGGTATCCGCCTCAGGTGCCTCACCCGCCGCTTGCGCCACAGCCCCCGCAGCGTCCCCGGGACCGTATCCCAGATTGCCCAGAGCCGACAGCGCATCCGCCTGAGCCGAGGGCGACGTCTGTGGCGCGGGGGCCGCCGTGGCGGGGGTCTCGATGACCGCCGCCACGGCATCGCCGGTCGCGGCGGCAAGGGTGCCCCCCATGGCCATCACACCGGGCGCCTTATCCTTGAGGTCCAGCACCACGCGCTGCGCGATTTTGGGGCCAACCCCCTTGGCCGCCTTGACCGCGTTCCAATCCCCCAGGGCAATGGCGCAGCTCACACCGTCGGGCCCCAAAGTGCCCAAGATGGCCAGCGAGGCTTTGGCCCCCACCCCCTGTACCGAGGTCAGCAGCCGGTGCCATTCCTTCTCCGCCAATGTCATGAACCCAAAGAGTTGCATCAGGTCTTCGCGCACCACAAGATCGGTAAAAAGCGCCACAGCCTCGCCCACGCCAGGCAATGCGGCCAGGGTCCGCTCAGAACAATAGACCAGATAGCCGACGCCGCGCACATCGATCAACACGTGATCCGGGGCGCGATACTCGATCCGGCCGGTGATCTTGCCGATCATGCCCGCGCCCTCTCAATGGCAGCACTAAGGCCACCCGCGCCGCTATGATGCACATGACAAATGGCAATCGCCAGTGCATCCGCCGCGTCGGGCCCGGCAATCTCTGCACCGGGCAGTTGCAACTTCACCATATGCAGCACCTGCCGCTTATCCGCATGGCCCACACCAACAACCGCCTTCTTGACCGAATTCGGGGCATATTCGCCAATGCTCAGCCCCGCCTGTGCCGGTACCAACATCGCGATCCCGCGGGCCTGACCCAGTTTGAGCGTGCCCGCGCCATCCTTGTTCACGAAAGTCTGTTCGATGGCTGCCTGCTGCGGGGCATGTTCCGCGACCACGGCACTCAACTGGCTATGCAGGGACAACAGACGCTGCGCCAGATCCGCACCACTTGAATGACAGATTCCATTGGCAACATGGCTGATCCGACTGCCCGACACGTCAATAACGCCCCATCCGAGGTTCCGCAACCCCGGATCAATGCCAATTATCCTTATCATAAGCCCTGCCCTGACGATTTAAGTCGTTTTTTATGCATTAGCACGAAAGGCGAACATCCGCAAAGTGCTTCATTTTCCAGACGGCAATTCAATCAAATGGCAAACACTGACCCGATCGAAGGTCAAATACGTCAGATTCCGGTCTGTTTTCGACACGCAGTAGATTTTATTTTCTGTTTATTTACATACTGTTAACCACAACGTGAACCCATGCACGGAATGCATATCAAACATGCATTTTCACATCTTGCTCAAAATTCAGGCAATCCCTATCTGCAGCTCATCACACACCGGCATGACCGGTTCACCTTCAGATAAAGGACGGCTACAATGGCTACTTTTGATACTTCCCGCACCACCTATGGCTCCGCAACTGTTGCAAGCCGTTTCTTCAGCACCATCAGCGCAGCAATTGCCTCCATGATCGCATGGAACGACGCGCGCGTGACGCGCAATGCCCTGGCAGGCCTGACTGATCGTGAACTCGAAGACATCGGCCTGAGCCGTTCGGACATCGACGCAGTCGCTGAAAGCAACATCATCCGCTAAGCGCTGCTGTCGTGCCATGTTGGCGCAGATACGAAAAAGCCGCCTCTTCCGAAACGGGAGAGGCGGCTTTTTTAACAGTGAACACCTTTGGAGGGACGTTCATTCACACACCCGAACAGAACCTGGTTCCGTTCGCACACATCAGGGTAGTTTCGTGACAATCGTCTCGGCCATATAAGACGACACGACGTCTGGTTGCATCACCCACGCCACAACCTGTTCAAACATCGTGCCAGCCTCCAAGCGCTCAATGCGCCCTTCATACGTGGCAAGCCCGGTCGATACGATCATCAAAGACTTAAAGAGCAAAATGCCGACAACGGTGAAGACAATCGTGCGGGGTCTGATCGGGAACCGCGCACGCTTGGGCTCGACCGTGATCAGGCCATCGGGGCCGATCTTTGCAGTGTAGCCGCGCGCCATTTTCTTGTGTTTCGTGCTGAGCACGGCAAGGCGTTTTTCGAATTGAGCGTAATCTGTCACCACACTCTCCTGAAGATCAGGCCCCCACCGGATCTATTCAAAATTGCCGCTAAAACGTCTCAAATTCAAGACAAACCACCAAAATGCGGCGGAAATGGGGCAATTAAGGCAGTTCTCTACCCAGAGTAAGCGTGGTCCAGTCAACAATCTGCTCGCGGTGAATTAGATTGATGCCGGCATCGGCATAAACCTCGATCACATCATCGGCCTGCTCATTCAGAATACCAGACAGAATCGCGTGTCCGCCGGGGGCCAGATGCCGTGCCATATCCGGGGCCAAAGCGATCAGCGGCCCCTTCAAAATATTGGCAAAAACCAAATCGAACGGGCTTGTGGCAAGCAAATCTGGATGATCAAAACCCGCCGCTTCAAGGCACAAAACCCGCCCCTCAAGTCCGTTTGCCGCCGCATTACTGCGCGCCACGTCGACAGCCACCGCGTCGATATCGCTTGCCAGTACCGGGTTTGGCCAGATCCGGGCGGCGGCCATGGCCAGAACCGCCGTGCCGCAGCCGATATCTACCACTTTCTGGCCCACCACACCCGCATTCGCCAATCTGTCAAGGGCGCGCAGACATCCCAGGGTGGTGCCGTGATGCCCGGTCCCAAAGGCCATTGCTGCCTCGATCAACAAGGGCTCCGCCCCCGCCGGCACCTGATCCGCATCATGACTGCCGTAGACAAAGAAACGCCCGGCGGCCACGGGGGCCAATTCGCGTCGCACATGGGCCACCCAATCGGTTTCCGGCACTTCGGAGACGACAAAGGGTTTGGCGCCCATGGCAAGAGCCAGAAGTGTCAGCGCGGTGTCATCCGGCGGGTCGGTGAAGTACCCACCCACTTCCCACAGGCCGGAGTCGTCTTCGACTTCAAAGACACCAACACCCGTTGGCTCCGGATCGAGCGCTTCCATGGCAGCCCCGAGTTTTTCGGCAGCGGCTTTGCCGGGCAATGTGGTCAGGGCGGTGAAAGTGGGCATCAACGTCTCCGGTATCGGTCCGGGTTCGGGTAGGGCCGGGCGGGCGGAAGGTCAAGCGTCTCCGGCGGGACAGGTCGGAGACTTTGCACAAAGCGCCACCCCCAGAGGGCGGAAAAGGCACCAGCAACGGCCCCGGCCGCTGCCTGGCCGTAAATTACCCCCGGCGCGCCGTAATATGTGGCCAGCAGGGCTGCGGCAGGCCAGCTCATCGCCCCGTCCTTCAGCCAGTTGACCACCGTCGAACGCCCGGGTTTGCCGAGATTGTTGAAGGCCGCGTTGGAGACAAAGAGCGCACCGACAAAGATGAACCCGCCCACGCCAATGGTGGTAAAGGCCCAAATCACTTCCGCGCCCTGCCCGCTCAACCCGAAGACCGCGATCACATGCGGCGTTGCCACAAGCAGAAGCGCCCAGGTCACGCCGGTGTAGATCAGACAGAAAATCAACGCATCACGGTAGGTCGTGCGCAAACGATCACACTGCCCCGCCCCATAGTTCTGACCAAAAATCCCGCCAATGGCACCCGAAAGGGCAAAGATCCCACCGAAGGCCACCACCGTCAGCCGCCCGACCACGGCCCAGGCCGCAACGGCATCATCGCCAAAAGGTGCCATCACGATCGTCAGGAAGTAGTTGCCCGCGGGTGTCGCCATCTGCGTTGCAATGGCGGGCACTGCGACGATCATAAAGGGCCGCAAAACCTCGCCGGTCAGGGACAGGTTGGGCATGGCGATCAACCGGTGTTGGTAAGCCGCATAGAACAGCCCCAGCCCCATCAAGGCCAGCCGGAATGCGAACAGGCCAATGGCCGCGCCATCCAGCCCAAGACCCAGCCAGAAGATAAGGATCGGGTCCACCAGCATCAGGAGCGACCCGGACAGCAGGGTCACATACATCGCTTTCGCCCCCAGACCCTCCGCGCGCAAGGCACCCGAAGCGACCATGCCCACGGCCATGAAGGGCAGAGACGGGATCGTGAACCCCAGATAGCGGGCCGCCAAAGCAGCCGTGTCACCGCTGGCCCCCGCCAAGGCCACAAGATCATGCCGGAACAGGACGATCAGAATAGCGACGACCGTTTGGATGATCGCAGCAATGGCAATGGCACCGCCGGCCTGCCGCCGGGCCGCCTCCCGGTTACCCGCGCCGATGCTGCGTGAGATCAACGCCGTCGCCGCGATCATCAACCCCACCCCGGAGGAGACCGAAAAGAACTGAATTGCATAAGCAAAACCGATGGCCGCCACCAGCGACGGATCGCCCAGCTGCGACACCCAGAGAAGATTGGCCGCATCCACCAGAAACACGAAGGTGATGCCCATGGCCCCCGTAGCCGTCATGCGCACCACATGCCCCATGGTCGAGCCGGTCAGGAACCGGGCGTCGCTCATTCCGCCGCTGCCGTCACCGGGTGGGAAAAGATGGTTTCATTGCCCTTCTCAGGGTGGCGCGGGATCATCATCGCGAGGATCAATGAGACCCCCGCCATCCCTGCGGCCAGGAAAAACACCGCAGCGGGTGACGCCAGCCACAACAGTCCCAAAAGAACCGGCAAAAAGACCGCCGCGATGTGATTGATCGTGAATGCGACGGCAGCCGTGGGGGCAATGTCGCCCGGGTCCGCGATCTTCTGGAAATAGGTCTTCAGCGCCAGCGCGAGACCAAAGAAGATATGGTCAATCACGTAAAGCGTTGCCGCCACCGCCACGCCCCAGCCAAGATAATAGACCCCACCGTAGGACAGAAACACGATGATCAGCCCGATGTATTCAAAACCCAGCGTGCGGCGTTCCCCAAAATAGCTCACCGCGCGCCCCAGCAGGGGCGCCACCAGCATGTTGATCACCAGATTGATAAGATAAAGCAGCGTGATCTCATGCACGTCATAGCCAAACTTCTCGACCATCATGAAGCCCGCAAAGACCACGAAAATCTGTCGCCGCGCGCCGGACATGAACTGCAATGCGTAGTAGAGCCAATACCGCCTGCGCAGGATCATCTTCTTGATCTGCGGATTGGGCGCTTCGAACTGCGGATAAGCGATCATCGCGAAAACTGCGATGGCAACGGTGATGCCGCCCCCGATCAGGTAGACGATGTTATAGCTGAGCTGCAGCGTGTCCCAGAGCGCCATGATCGCCAGATAGGCCACCAGCGTCGCGGCTGACCCGGCCGCCAGCAGCCACCCAAGCATCTGCGGCGCTTCTTTCTTGCTCAGCCACTGCAACTGCAGCGACTGGTTGACCGTCTCGTAATAGTGAAAGCCAATCGAACTGAGCATGGTGATGGTCAAAATGCCGCCCATCGACGGGAACCAGGCGGTGACCGCCGTGGCCGCCCCCAGCAGGATCAGGGACACCAGCCCGAGCACCTGTTCCCGCACAAAGATGATGATCGCAATCACCCCCACGGCGAGGAAACCGGGGATCTCCCGCACCGTATGCAGCAAACCGATGTCGCCCCCGTCAAAGCTGGCCGCCTCGATCACGAAGTTGTTCAGCAGGGCAGACCAGGTGTTGAAGGCAATGGGCATCGCCAGCGCCATCAGGAACAACAACGCAATCGGTCGCCGCCAAAACGGCAACCGCTTTGCATCTGCAAGGTTCACAAACTGGGCCATGCCCGAGCCATAGGCGTTTTGCCTGCCATTGGCGAGGCGCAAAAACGCACAAAACCTGTCCGCAGGTGCACCCGCCCTTTCATTGTTCATCAAATATGCCCGCCGGAGGCCCTTCTCGCGGCGCCAGCGCGAGAGGCAGACTGCTCAATAAAAACTCTGCGGATCGATATCCACCGCCAGCCGCAGATCACCCTTGATGCGCAATTGCCCGACCCATTTGGCCAGGGCCTCCTGCAGCGGTGCCGATTTCTCCGCCTTGACCAGCAGCCTCACTCGGTGCCGCCCCCGCACTCGCGCAATGGGTGCCGGAGCCGGGCCAAAAACCTGTGCGCCGATGGCCCGCAGCGGGGCATCCTGACGGGCCAGGAAATTGCCCGCATCAAACACCATCGCCACATCCGGTGCGCTCAGAATGATCCCGGCCATACGCCCGTAGGGCGGCACGCCTGCCGCCTCCCGCTCACGCGCCTCCGCCGCCCAGAACCTCTCTTCGTCCCCTGCCAGAATAGCGCGGATCACCGGATGCTCCGGTTGATAGGTCTGCATCAGGGCTGCGCCCGGTTTCTCAGCCCGCCCTGCGCGCCCGGCCACCTGCCGCATCAGCTGAAAGGTCCGCTCCGCCGCGCGCAGATCCGAGCCCTGCAGCCCCAGATCGGCATCGATCACCCCCACCAGCGTAAGTTTGGGAAAGTTGTGCCCCTTTGCCACCAGTTGTGTGCCGATGATCACATCCGCGGCCCCCTCGGCAATGCCCTCGATCTCAGCCTTCAATGCCCGCGCGGACCCATACATGTCCGAACTCAGGGTCGCGATGCGCGCCTCGGGAAACAGCGCCGCCGCCTCTTCGCCCAACCGCTCGACACCGGGCCCGACAGCGGCCAGCTTCCCCTCGACATCGCAGGAAGGACAGACCTGCGGCATCGGCTTGGTCTCGCCGCATTGGTGACAAACCAACCGCTTGAGGAACCGGTGCTCGACCATGCGCGCATCACAGTGATCACAGCCGATCTGATGCCCGCAGGCCCGGCAGAGCGTGATCGGCGCATAGCCGCGCCGGTTGATAAAGAGCAGCGATTGCTCATCGGCTTCCAACCGCGCTTCGACCTCGCGCTGCAAGACCGCAGAAATCCAGCGGTTGGACGGCAGCTGCTCCACCCGCATGTCAATCGCGCGCATCTCGGGCATGACTGCCAGACCAAAGCGCGAGGTCAGCTCCAACCGTTTGTATTTACCGGCCTCCGCATTCGCCCAGCTCTCCAATGACGGCGTGGCCGAGGCCAGCACCACCTGGGCGCCGCAGATCGACGCGCGCAGCACAGCCATATCGCGCGCGTTGTAGAGCACCCCTTCCTCCTGCTTGTAGGAGGTGTCATGTTCCTCATCGACCACGATCAGACCCAGATTCTGAAACGGCAGGAACAGCGCCGACCGCGCGCCGATCACCAGTTGCGCATCGCCTTGCCCAACCATGCGCCAGATGCGCCGCCGTTCGGTCATCGTCGCCCCCGAATGCCACTCGGCCGGTTTGGCACCGAAGCGCTCTTGGACACGGGTGAGGAACTCCGCCGTCAGCGCGATCTCCGGCAACAATACCAAAGCCTGCCGCCCGGCACTCAGCGCTGCCGCCACCGCCTCCAGATACACTTCCGTCTTGCCGGACCCGGTCACCCCGCGCAAAAGCGTGGTGCCATAGCGTTCCAACCGCACCGCCTCGGCCAATTGCGCCGCGCCTGCTGCCTGATCCTCGGTCAGCTCTTTACCCGGCAGCGCTGGATCGAGCCGTGGAAAGGGCAGATCCCGTGGGCTTTCCTCTTCGGCGACGGCGCCCTGTGCCACGAGCCCTTTAACCACAGACGGGCCCACCCCCGCCATCTCGGCCAGTTCCTTCAGCGTGAAAGCCAGATCGCCATAGTCGGCCAGAACATCGAGGACCTTGCGCCGCGCCGCCGTCATCTTGTCGGGCTCCGACGCCCCGCGCCGGTAGATTTTGCGCATCGAGGGCGGATCACCCAATCCCGGCGCGCGCGTGGCCAGCCGCAGCATCGCGGGCAGCGGTGTCAGCGTATAATCGGCAGCGCGCTCCAGAAAGCTGCGCATCTCCTCGCGCATCGGCGCCACGTCAAGCACACGCAGAACAGCGCGAATTTTAGCCAGATCATAGTCACCCCTGCCCGGCCCCCAGACCACGCCCAACACCTTGCGCGGTCCCAGCGGCACCTCGACAAAGGCGCCCAGATGGCACCCGCCCTCCGGCGCACGGTAATCCAGCGCACGGCCCAAAGGCTGCGTCGTCAGAACACCGATCAGGTCACCCTGGTCGTAGAATTGTGGCATGCTCAACGGGGCAGGCTCCGGCGGGAATAGGCATTTGAGGGTTTAAGCATCGCAGATCATGCGGTAAAGCCAAGCGCAAGACGGAAAACTGTTAGCGTTCACATCCACCTCCGAAAGGACCCGACCCATGAAATTCTTTGTCGACACCGCCGACACACAGGCGATCTCCGAACTCAATGATCTTGGCATGGTCGACGGCGTGACAACCAACCCGTCCCTGATCCTGAAATCCGGCCGCGACATTCTCGAGGTGACCAAGGAAATCTGTGGCATCGTGGACGGCCCGGTCAGCGCCGAAGTCGTAGCACTTGAGGCCGAAGCGATGATCGCCGAGGGGCGCAAGCTGGCCGAGATCGCGCCGAACATCACCGTCAAACTGCCGCTCACCTGGGACGGGCTGAAGGCCTGCAAGGTGCTGTCAAGCGAAGGCAAGATGATCAACGTGACGCTCTGCTTCTCGGCCAATCAGGCGCTGCTGGCCGCCAAGGCCGGTGCGACCTTCATCAGCCCGTTCATCGGACGTCTTGATGACATCAACCTCGACGGCATGGACCTCATTCAGGACATCCGCACCGTCTATGACAACTACGGGTTTGAAACGGAAATCCTCGCCGCCTCCATCCGCTCGGTCAATCACGTGCAGGAGGCCGCACTGATCGGGGCCGACGTCATGACCGCGCCGCCGGAAGTGATCAAGAAGCTGGCGACCCACCCGCTGACCGATAAGGGGTTGGAGCAATTCATGGCCGACTGGGCCAAGACCGGTCAGAACATCCTCTGACCGGCACGCTGTCGAGACTACGCATGCCACCAGCGCCTCGGCTCAGGGCGCTGGCACCCATTGGCAACACCTTGCTCACCTTGACCTCAAGACGCGAAGTTCAGGGCAGATTTTATGGGAATGTCGTGCTAGGGTTGTGAAAAAATAATGAGTAAGAAAATGAGCAGCAGTCCCAAGATTGAAGACGCCCTGAGAGAGGCGATCATCTCTCAACCCGATGTCATTCTGGACGACAAGGATGTCATGAATGCATTGATTGCCGCGAATGAACGCGCGATGGGTGCAAATATCGTCGATCTGCGCGGCATCGCGATGGACCGGATGGAGACCCGGCTGGACCGGCTCGAAGACACACATCGTTCGGTGATTGCGGCGGCTTATGAAAACCTCGCGGGCACCAACCAGATCCACCGCGCCATCCTGCGCATGCTGGACCCTGTGGACTTTGAACCATTTCTGAAAGATCTCGGCGGCGATGTTGCGGAAATCCTGCGTGTCGATGCGGTCAGGCTTGTGCTTGAGACGGCGCAAGGTGACATGGACCTGGTGCTGAGCAGCCTTAGCGATGTACTGACGATCGCGGATCCCGGTTATGTAGAGGACTACCTGACGCAAGCGCGCGGCGGTGCTGCGCGACAGGTGACATTGCGGCAAGTGCAAGGCGGGTCCGAACGCCTCTATGGTGACAAGGCGGCCTGGATCAAATCGGAAGCATGTCTCAAGCTGGATTTCGGCCCTGGTCGTCTGCCCGGCCTTCTGGTGCTTGGCGCGGAAGATCCACATATGTTCGGCCCACAACAGGGCGCCGATCTTTTGGTCTTTTTCACTGGCGTGTTCGAACGGGCAATGCGCCGCTGGTTGTCGTGAGCCTGATCAGTCCAGCCGCGCGGGATGCGCTGGAGACCTGGCTGAGCCATCAGCGGGCCTTGAAGGGCGCAGCGCCAAACACCGTCACTGCCTATCAAGGGGATGTGGTTGAATTCCTCGCCTTTATCACCGAGCACAAGGGCGAGCGGCAGGGTCTGGCGGCCCTTGCGCGCATTACGGTCACCGATATGCGCGCATGGATGGCGCAGGCCCGCGGCAACGGGATCGCGGCCCGGTCGCTTGCGCGCAAGCTCTCCGCGGTGAAGGCATTTTACCGGTGGCTGGCCGAGCGAGAGGGTTTTGAGCCAACCGCCGTTTTGTCAGTGCGCGCACCCAAGTTTCAAAAGAAGTTGCCGCGCCCGCTGGCCGAAGACGCTGCGCGGAACCTGATAGATGCCATAGAGTTGCAGTCCGAGAAGCCGTGGGTGGCCGCACGGGATGTCGCGGTTGTGACATTGCTCTGGGGTTGTGGGCTGCGCATATCCGAGGCGCTGGGATTAACCGGAGCAGAGGCACCCCTGCCAGACGTGTTGCGTATTCTGGGCAAGGGCGGCAAGGAGCGCGTCGTGCCTGTCGTACCCGCAGCACGCACTGCACTTGATGCATATCTAAAGCTTTGTCCCTATCCCTTGGAGCCTGATCAGCCGCTCTTTCGGGCGATCCGTGGCGGGCCATTGGGCGCGGGGGCGATCCAGAAAGTCATGGCGCGGGCCCGCATGCAGCTTGGCTTGCCAGCAAGCGCCACGCCCCATGCCATGCGCCACAGCTTTGCGACGCATCTGCTGGACGCAGGCGGTGATCTGCGCGCCATTCAGGAGCTTTTGGGCCACGCCTCCCTCTCCACAACCCAGGCCTATACGGCCGTGGATACCGCCCGCCTGATGGAAGTCTACGACCGCGCACACCCCAAGGCCTGAGACCGCTCACGGCTTTGTGCGGCGAGTTTACCCGTCCGTGTGCGGCACCTGTGGCAGTGTCGATCTGCGGCATACCGCCGCATACAATAACCTGAGGGACCTCAATGACACGTTTCAGCCTAGCCCTGTCTGCCATGGCCTTTTCACTGACCGCGACCGCTTCCCATGCTGCGGACTGCGCGTATAACGCAGAAAGCCCGTTCGATCTCGAACAGTCCGAGATCGACGTGCTCTATGATTGCGTGAAGGATGCGATGGCAGAAGGTTACGCCAAGCAGGGGGACGCAACCGGCTCCGAATACCGTAGCTGGACCGTGACGGCGACATCCGCCGCCGTGCAAGGCGCGCACAGTAAACGCGCGCTTCTAACCTTTGCCAATGACATCGCAGCCGAACAATATCTGAAGTTCGAAGAAGAAGGTGTTGTCATGCCTGTGGGCTCAGTTCTGGCCAAGGAAAGTGTGTCGTTCAGCAAGAAGAAGAAACAG
This sequence comes from uncultured Roseobacter sp., assembly GCF_947492555.1. GTDB lineage: Bacteria > Pseudomonadota > Alphaproteobacteria > Rhodobacterales > Rhodobacteraceae > Roseobacter. The sequence goes on along the minus strand of NZ_CANLNE010000003.1, from coordinate 155,367 downwards.
GCCCGACCCGGTCCGCTCTTCATCATGACCAAGGTGGCGGCGGGCGAAGCGCCTGAAACCGATGACTGGGTCTATGGAGGTTTGCAACCCAACGGCAAGCCAATGAAGTTCAAGCAGGCTTTCTGCCATGACTGCCATGCCGCCTGGGAAGATCAGGATTTCCTCGCCTATCCGGTCGAAGAGGTGCGCGTCGGCAACTAGACCACTGCAAAACTGGTTCATTCAGGCCCGTTCGGTCGCCCGGCGGGCCTTTTCCTTTTGCATCCCGCAGCCCCTTGCGGCATGAACGCAGCATGACTTTGAGGTTACGCGCGCTTGGCGTGCATTTGTTTACAGCCACGGGCGCGGTTTTCGCCATGCTGTCCATGCTGGCAGCGGTCGATGAGAAGTGGGACCTGATGTTCCTCTGGCTTGTCGTGGCCTTTTTTGTTGATGGCATTGATGGCCCGCTCGCACGGCACTACCATGTGAAAGTCAACGCGCCGGAGTTCGATGGCGTTCTGCTCGACCTGATCATCGACTACCTCACCTATGTTTTCATTCCGGCCTTCGCGCTCTTCAAGTCCGGCCTTATGGATGGCTGGACGGGGTGGTTCGCGATCATCGTGATCACCTTCGCCTCAGCCCTATATTTTGCCGATACACGCATGAAAACGAAAGATAACTCCTTCTCAGGCTTTCCGGGGTGCTGGAATATGCTGGTCCTGGTGATCTTTGCCTTGCAGCCGAATTTCTGGGTCTCGCTCGCGCTGGTAACAGCGCTCGCCATCGCCATGTTCCTGCCGCTGAAGTTCGTACACCCTGTGCGCACAGAACGCTGGCGCTTTATCACCCTGCCTACGGCGCTGGCCTGGACATTCTTTGCGGGCTGGGCGGCCTGGGTGGATTTCCATCCCCAAAGCTGGGCGCATTGGGGCCTGGTCGCGACGTCGGTCTATCTGGTCTTTGCCGGTATCGCGCAGCAGTTGTTCCCCCAGCGGGATGCGACTTGATCTCGAAAGGGTGGCCTGAAAGCCCACCCTACCTGTCTGCCACATCGGTCTCATCCAGCAGGTAAGGTGGGCTTTCAGGCCACCGTTAGTCGGCTCAGATCAGTAGACCGGCAGCTTTTTCATGGCGCAGCAGCGCAACCTTTGTCTCAACGCCGCCTGCCCCGGAAAAACCCGTCAGGCCTTTGGCACCCATGACCCGGTGGCAGGGAATGATGATCGGAATCGGGTTGCCACCACAGGCCTGACCCACGGCCTGCGCCGGCGCCCCCAGAGCCTTGGCGATATCGCCGTAAGTGCAGGTATCGCCGAAGGGGATCGCATAGATCGCATCGCACACGGCACGCTGAAATTCACTGCCCTGCACTTGCAGGGGGAGATCAAAGACCTCACGTTCTCCTGCATCATATTCTCGCAATTGACTTGCCGCCCTCTCCAGTACTGGAGATGTATCCTCACGACGCGCCTTGCCCCAGCGCACGGCTGTGATGGCCCCTGCGTCTTCCACGAGCACCAGATCACCAAATTGGGTTGAGACAGTCTTTTCCAACATAGACGTCATCGTGGCGCGAGACCCGCACCACGGCAACCCGATTTCTGCGCTTCCGAAGGAACAGCGGCGACCCGAAGGCCACCGCTACGACCCACTGTCAGGTCATTGCCGCGTCGCAGCGTCCACAGACCCCCGTATGGCCATGGGTGCCCACGTCCGGCAGCACTTTCCAGCAGCGGGCGCATTTGTCGCCCTCAGCCTTCGCAAATACAACCGCAACGCCCGGCACTTCCGGCAAGGTAAATGCACCCTCCGGTGCTGCTGTGCCCGTGACGTTTACCTGTGAGGTGATGCAGATGTCCTCAAACGGCAACGCCTCGAGCACCGCGCGAAGGGCGTCATCCACAACATGCACGACCGGGGCCGCCTCGAGCGATGCGCCGATGACCTTGTTGGTCCGTTCTACTTCCAGTGCTGCGGTGACGACCCGGCGCGCGGCACGTACCCCGGACCACTTCGCCGCAAGATCCGGCCCGATCCAGTCCTTGGGCGTCTCCGGGAAGTCCTGCAGATGAACCGAACTGCCCGCCTCCGGGAACCGTTCCAGCCACACTTCTTCCATCGTGAAGACCAACACCGGCGCCAGCCATGTGGTCAGGCGGTGGAAGAGCAGGTCCAGCACGGTGCGTGCCGACCGGCGCGCCACCGTGTCGCCATCACAATAGAGCGCGTCCTTGCGGATATCGAAGTAGAAGGCCGACAGATCCACCGTTGCAAAGGTGAAGACCGCCTGAAACACGCGCTGAAAGTCGTATTTCGCATAGCCATCACGCACCGTCTGATCCAGTTCCGCCAGACGGTGCAGCACCCAACGCTCCAGCTCTGGCATGTCCGATACATCCATTCGGTCCGCCGCGCTGAAATCAGTCAGCGACCCCAGCATGTAGCGCATGGTGTTGCGCAAGCGGCGATAGCCGTCAGCCACGCCCTTGAGGATTTCAGGCCCGATCCGCTGATCCAGCGTGTAATCCGTCTGCGCCACCCAGAGCCGCAGAATATCCGCGCCATATTGTTGCACGACCTTTTCCGGCACGATGGTATTGCCGAGGGATTTGGACATCTTCATGCCCTTCTCATCCAGCGTGAACCCGTGGGTCAGCACGGCCCGGTAGGGCGCATGGCCTTGCGTGCCCACCGACTGCAGCAGCGAGGAATGGAACCAGCCGCGGTGCTGATCGGTGCCTTCGAGATAGAGATCGGCGATCCCGTCGTCGGACCCGTCTTCACGGTCACGCAGGGTAAAGGCGTGGGTGGAGCCACTATCGAACCACACATCAAGGATGTCGGTCACCTGGTCATAGTCGTTAGGGTTCACGACATTGCCCAGAAAACGCTCTTTGGCGCCTTCCATGTACCACGCATCCGCACCTTCGGTCTCAAACGCCTCGACGATGCGCGCGTTCACCTCGGCGTTGCGCAGCAGGAAATCCGCATCCGTCGGCAGCGCGCCCTTCTTGGTGAAACAGGTCAACGGCACGCCCCAGGCCCGCTGGCGCGACAGCACCCAGTCGGGCCGCGCCTCCATCATCGAATGCAGGCGGTTGCGCCCGGATTTCGGCGTCCATTGCACGTTGTCGATTTCGGTCAGTGCCCGTTCACGGATTGTGGTGCCATGGTCGTCCTGCCCGTCGCCCACCGTCTTGTCGATCGCGGCAAACCACTGCGGTGTGTTGCGATAGATCACCGGTGCCTTGGAGCGCCAGGAATGCGGGTAGCTGTGCCTGATCTTGCCCCGCGCGAGCAGCCCGCCGACCTCGGCCAGCTTGCTGATCACGGCGCTGTTGGCGTCGCCTTCCTTGCCGTTCGGCTTCAGGATCGCCTTGCCGCCAAAAAACGGCAGTCCGTCGCGGAAATGCCCCTCGTCCGTGACGTTGTAGGTGATGACATCCTGCAGCATGCCCAAATCACGGTAGAGCTCATATTCCTCCATCCCGTGAGAGGGCGCGCAATGCACAAACCCCGTGCCCTCTTCGTCGGTCACGAAATCCGCCGCACGGAAGTCGCGGATGTCATCCCACTCGCCACCACTGCCCTCGGCATCTTTCAACGGATGCGCCACGCGCAGCTGGCTCAATTCCTGCGCCGTGACGTCCCGCACACGGCGGTACATGGTGTCATCCAACCGCGCCCGGCCCAGCACATCCACCGCCAGCTTGTCCGCCAGCAGATACCGCTCCCCGATGTTTGCCCAGCATTCGTCCGGCCGCCCGATGATTTCGTACAGCCCGTAAGAGATATCCGCGCCATACACCACCGCCTTGTTGGAGGGCATGGTCCACGGCGTGGTGGTCCAGATCACCACATAGGCCCCGTCCAGATCAGACATCGCCTGCACCTGGCCAGCCTCACCCGACACCGGCGACGTCGTCTCATTGATCAAGGCCTTGAACTTCACCCAGATGGTGAAGCTGTCCTTGTCGTGATACTCCACCTCCGCCTCGGCCAGCGCGGTCTTCTCGACCGGCGACCACATCACCGGCTTGGACCCCTGGTAAAGCGTGCCGTTCATCAGGAATTTCATGAACTCCTCGGCGATCACCCGTTCGGCATGAAAATCCATCGTCAGATAGGGCTTTTCCCATTTGCCGGTGATCCCCAAACGCTTGAATTCATCGCGCTGCACGTCCACCCAGCCCTCGGCAAATTTGCGGCACTCCTGACGGAAATCGACGACGTCCACATCGTCCTTGTCCTTGCCCTTGGCGCGATATTGCTCCTCGATCTTCCACTCGATGGGCAGCCCGTGACAATCCCACCCGGGGATGTAGCGCGCGTCAAAGCCCATCATCTGCTGGCTGCGCACGACCATATCCTTGAGCGTCTTGTTCAGCGCATGCCCGATGTGCAGATGCCCGTTGGCATAGGGGGGGCCATCGTGCAGCGTAAAGGAGGTGCGCCCCGGCTTTTCCCGCAGCCGGTCGTAGATGCCGATCTCTTCCCAGCGCGCCAGCCATTCCGGCTCGCGTTTGGGAAGACCCGCCCGCATCGGAAAGTCGGTTTTCGGCAGGTTCAGCGTTGACTTATAGTCAGGTTTTTCAGCTGTGTCGGTGGTGTCGGCGCACATTGCGGACGTCCTTCAGATATCTTGGCGGAATGGTAAAAGCGGTCGGTGCGAGCGGCTCAAACACCTTGGCCCGGCGTCTCATGGTCTCAGAGCGCCGGGGATATAATTCGAATGATAATCACGCGGAGGTCATCCATGCGCGCCTTATAAGCAGACCGGCACGGCGCGACAAGTCCCAAGCCGCGCTGGCTCTCAACAGGCAGGTAGGGTGGGCTTCAGGCCACCTTGCCCCTCAGTCGTTCACATGCGCCCAGGCCGCAGACATCACCACCGATCCTTCGCCCACCGCCGAGGCCACGCGTTTGACAGAGCCTGCGCGCACATCCCCCACGGCAAAAACACCGGGACAGGAGGTTTCATATTGCGTCCGCCCGCCCGCATCCGTTCCGGTCAGCACAAACCCCTTGTCGTCCAGCTTGATCAACCCGGAAAGCCATTCGGTATTGGGCGCCGCCCCGACCATGACAAAAAGCGCCCCTGTCCGCAGGTCCCAGTCCTGACCGGAGGCATTGTCGCAGATGGTGATCTTGTCCAGCGTCTCTTCCCCGTGCAGCGCGGTTACCTCGGTGCGGGTGTGGATGGTGATGCGCGGATGCGTGGTGAGACGTTGCACCAGATAATCGGACATCGAGGATGCAAGCGACGGCCCGCGTACGAGCAGATGCACATGGCGCGTGGTGCGCGCCAGGAACATCGCGGCCTGCCCTGCCGAGTTGCCGCCCCCAATCACGGCCACCTCCGTGTCCCTGCAATAGCGCGATTCCACTTCCGTGGCCGCGTAGTAGACACCCGCGCCCTCGAACCCCTCCAAACCGTCCAGCGGCATGCGCCGGTACTGAACACCGGTCGCCACAATGAGAGCCTTGGCGCTTACCTCCTGCCCGTCGTCCAGCGTTGCGTGAAACCATTTCTCATCACATTGACGCAAGGCGGACGCGCGCCGGGGCACGGAAAACTTGGTGCCGAACTTCATCGCCTGCACCTCGCCGCGTCCTACCAGATCACCGCCCGAAATGCCCGTCGGAAACCCCATGTAATTCTCGATCCGGCTCGACGTGCCCGCCTGCCCGCCCACGGCCATATCCTCCAGCACCAGCGCGCTGAGCCCCTCGGCCCCAGCATAGACACCGGCAGCCACCCCCGCCGGGCCACCGCCAACAATCAGCACATCGAAACTGGCATCTTCCTGCGTTTCCAGATGCAGCCCGAGCATCTGCGCCACGCCACGCGGGGTCGGCGGATCGATCTTCCGCTCGCGCCCGAAAATCACACCCGGCTGCGCTTCGCCGATCCCGCATTGGGCGGCCAGATCGACTGCTTCGTCCGAGGTCACTTCGATTTCCCGAAAGGGAATACGATTGCGCGCGGCAAAACTCGCCACGTGACGGATGTCACGGCTGATCTCCGATCCGATCAGCGTGAGCGCCGAATCCGATTGCTCCACCGCCCGGCGCCGCCGCGCCGCCAATACCGTCACGACAATGTCGCTCATCTCCGGCATGTCCGACATCAGCTGCAGCATCTCGTCACGCGGCACGCAGAGCAACGTGCTGTCCACCACCGCGCGGGCACCCGCCAAAGACACGCCACCCGACAGGAATTGCAGATCGCCAAAGAACTGGCCCGGCCCCAGCGTGGCATTGCCCATGCGTTGCATGGTCATCGGGTCAACGGCTTCGACTTCACCGTCGATGACATAGTGAAACTCCGCCGACTCCGCCCCCGGCTCCTGCACCATCTCTCCGGCTTTCTTGTCGCTGATGATGCCCTTCTTGCGCATCGCTGCGACATGTTCGGGCTCCAGCGGTCTGCGCACCATCGTGGCCAGATCAGCGGCAAAGCTTTCCATTCAATCGTCTCCCATGAAGCCCGTTATCGCCGTCACGGTTCAGGATTTAGACGATCCGAATAATCCGCTGAGGCTGCTCTTAATGATATTGGGTACTTTCGGCTTTTTTCCAGCCGCAAAGGGCAAAGGGCGACAGACTTCCATCGCCGCAACCCCGACACGTGCCGTCAGCGCGCCATTGACCAGCCCCTCGCCGAAGCGGCGCGAGAGCTTGCCAATGATGGATCCGCCCAGCACCGGCTCCAGCAGATCATCCCCCACGGCAACAGCCCCTGTTGCCACCAGATGCGCCATGACCGCACGGGTCAAGCGCCAGCCGCCCAAAAACCCGGACCGCCCGCCATAGACCTCGGCAACTCGGCGGATCATGCGCAGATTGGCCGTCAGCGCCGCAGCCACATCCGCCAGCGCCAGCGGCACCAGCGCCGTTACCGTCGCCACCTGCCGTGCGGCGGCTTCGACCTCACGCTGCGCGGCCTGATCCAGCGGCCCCAGCAACTCACGGTCCGCCAGCGCTAGTACGCTCGACGCATCCATCTGATCGCGGCGCAATTCGGCCAGCCGGTCCCGGCCCCAGCGGGTATCCTCACGCCCCTTGTAGAGCGCCACCAGTCGATCCGTGACCGCCCGAGCCGCTTCAAGGTCTTCATCCACAAGTGCTGTATCGGCGGCGCGGCGCAGACCGTCCAACCGCCCGAGCCGACCCAGAGCAGCAATCTCGCGCAGGGCCAGCACAGCCAAAACAAAAAGGAACGCGCCCAGCAGGCCGGTGACACCCCAGCCCAGGATCGCGTTGCGCGCGACCAGATCGGTCAGAAACCCCCACGCCTTGATCGAGACAATCGCGCCGACAAGCGCCAACCCCAGTGACCAGAACCAGCGCACCAGTCGCGAAGGTTTCCGCGCGGCAATCCCCGCAGCGACCTGCATCGCCTGACCGCTTGGCATTCCCGGTGTGTCGTCCGGCACTGGCGGCGCGTCCGCGACGGTCAGCGTGTCGGCTTTTTCATCTTCCAGCTCGATCAGGACTGGGCCCCGGGCCATCAGAAAGCCCCTTTGACCCACTCGAACCGGATATCCGGCAGGCCTGCATCGTTTTCGCTGCCGTCGGTCCGCGCGGTCTCGACGAAGCCGCGCAACCCGTAAAACCTCGTCGCCGATGAATTCGCCTGGTAGCTCCACAGCGCCAGTTTGTCCGTCTCAGCCTTGGCATCTTCCAGCAGCGACGTGCCCACGCCGCTATCCTGCGCGTCCGGCAAGACATAAAGTGCGTGGATTTCCTCTTCCCAACGCGCAATGAACCCAACGACCTTGCCATTTTTCTTGGCTACGCGGACCCAGCCTGCCTCGATCATGTCACCTGCGTACATGATCTCTTCAGCTGCCGAGTGGAGCCGCGGCAACCAAGGCATCATATCGTTGGAGGCCGACAGGATGTGACCTACCGCACCTGCATCAAGCGTGCGCGCCGGTGAAATGGTGATCGTGCTCATAGCCTATCCCCTAAAAGGAATTGGGCTGCCTTATCAAGCCGGATATGCGGCGGACCATCGCCGGGGCGCAAAGTTAGCGGGGAAGGTGCGAAATTCATCACACGGTAGTCGTCTTCCAGCCAGTTTCGCGCACCGTTGCGCGCAGGCGTCAGCAGGTGGCTGGGATCCTCGGGCAGCTCCCCGGGGTAGAATGCTGCCTGTTTTCCGCTGTCGAGCAGGGTACCACGCACCACATCCAGCGTTTGTCCGTCGTGGGGCACCGTATCCTCGATCGTGGCGCGCAGGGAGGCAATGGCCATAGCTGATGTCTCTGCTCCGGCAAACCGGGCCCGGTCGACGGCGCCCCGCACCAAGGCCTCCATGATGGCGGTCAATCTTCCGTGTTGCCGGTGATGCAGGTGATCCGCCTTGGTGGCCGCAAAGAGGATTTTCTCCACCCGCTTGCCCTGGAAAAGCTGGGTCAGAAACGCATTCTGGCCCGGGCGGAAGGCCCCGAGGATGTCAGCCATGGCCCCGCGCATGTCCTCCACGGCACGCGGCCCCTTGTGGATTGCGCCCAAAGCATCGACCAGCACCACCTGCCGGTCGATCCGGGCGAAATGATCGCGGAAAAACGGACGCACGACCTGGTGTTTATAGGCTTCATAGCGCCGGGTCATTTCGCGCAGGAGGGATTTGCGCGGGGCCGTCCCGTCGGTGGGCAAAGGCGCAAAGGTGAGCACCGGCGACCCCGCCAGATCCCCCGGCAGCAGGAACCGCCCCGGCGTGCAATCATAGTATCCCGCCTGTCGTGCCGCATTCAGATAATCGGTGAAGGCCGCGGCGAGGGCCTTTGCTGCGGGTTCTTCAAGCGCCGCAGCCGGGTCCGTTGACGCCACAAGCGCCTTGAAATCCGATGCCTCCGCGCGGTCGTCGATCCGGGCCAGCACCTCTGCGGACCAGGTTGCGTAATCCTTGTCGAGCAGGGCGAGGTCGAGCAGCCATTCACCGGGATAGTCCACGATATCCACGTGGATCGTGCGCGGCCCCTGCAGCCCGGCCAGCAACCCTGCACGCTGCACCCGCAGGGAGAGCCGCAGCTCCGAGATGGCCCGCGTGCTGTCCGGCCAGGCGGGTTCGCGCGCCGTCAACTGCGCCAGATGGGTCTCGAAATCGAAGCGCGGCACGGTGTCATCCGGCTGCGGTTGCAGGAAAGCCGCCTCGATCCGGCCCTCGGCCGCCGCCACCAGATGCGGCATGCGGCCCCGATCCAGCAGGTTGGCAATCAGCGAGGTGATGAAGACGGTCTTTCCGGACCGTGCAAGCCCGGTCACACCGACACGCACCACCGGCTCGAACAGGGTCTCGTTTACGGTATCCTGCACGTTTTCGATCTGGCGCAGCACCGTGTCGGCGATTGAAGTGATGACCAAAGCCTGCCTGTCCCTGCAGTTTTCGTTTCGCAACACATAAGCGCTGGCGCGCGGGGGTACCAGAGGCTTCAAAGCCATTTGACGCGACACGCGCCGCGCGCTAGGGCCTGCGCCATGCCGCGCTATGCATTAAAAGTCGAGTACCACGGGAAGCCATTTGCCGGGTGGCAGCGCCAGAAGGCGCAGGCCACGGTCCAGGGTAAAATCGAGGCCGCCCTGGCCCGCTTGGAGCCGCGCGCGCATACGATTGCCGCGGCAGGACGGACGGATGCCGGGGTGCATGCGCTGGGGCAGGTTGCCCATTGCGACATGATGGAAACTTGGGATCCCTTTCGCCTGTCGGAAGCGTTGAACTATCACCTGAAGCCCGATCCGGTGGCAATTGTCGCCTGTGCCGAGGTTTCCGATGACTGGCACGCCCGGTTCTCCGCGCTGCAAAGGCAATACCTCTTTCGCATCCTGATGCGCCGGGCACCGGCCACCCATCAGGACGGGCTGGTCTGGCAGGTCAAACACGAGCTGGACGTCCCTGCCATGGCGAGGGCCGCCGCGCATCTGATCGGGCGGCATGATTTCACGACCTTTCGGTCCACCATCTGTCAGGCGGACAGCCCGGTGAAAACCCTGGACCGCCTGGATGTGGTACGGGTGGAGACGTCCCACGGACCGGAAGTGCATTTCGATGTGCGCGCCCGGTCCTTTCTGCACAATCAGGTGCGCAGTTTCGTCGGCACGCTGGAACGTGTCGGCGCTGGCTCCTGGCCTCCGGATCAGGTTGCCAGCGCATTGGCCGCGCTGGATCGCGCCGCCTGTGGACCGGTCTGCCCGCCACGGGGACTCTACCTTGCACATGTGTGTTATGAAGAGAATCCGTTTGCGTAGCTAACGGTGGCCTGAAAGCCCACCTTACCTGCCTTCAATTATTGTCGCTTCCCCAACGGCCACTCCTATGCCTGGTGAGGCGCCGCTGGCGCAGATGACATCAAGCGCCTAACCAAGGTTGGTCAAAATCGCGCTACTTGAGTTTTCCAATTCAAATCTGGTTAGTTGTCCCCAAATTTGCACCATTGCTTTACAAAATCATCTCTTCGCGGATTTTTGTTCGCTTTCGTTTACACGAGTCCGCTGTCTTTCGGTTCCGCGCCAGAACCGTGATTTCATCACACGCGTGCTGTGGTGGGTCAGGCCAAGGGCCCAACCCACCGGGCACTCGTTACCCAAACTCCCCAGGTACTCGTTAAACCGGCTCCGGACTGCGCCAGAATGCCTTTGTTAACGGTCGGAGAACTCGGGAAGTAGCTGGTGGGTTCCATTAGTTGGCAAGAAATGTAAGCAAAATTCTGCTGTTACCGCTGCGGCTCAGTGCATCAGGTTCACCCTGAGCGAAACGCGGCAGCCTGCAATTCACCCAACGATTTCATGGAGAGCCGTCAGATTTTTTCCTGCGTGTGTTTGCGCAGTTCTGTGCGTGCGACCTGACGACGGTGCACTGCGTCCGGTCCATCCGCAAACCGCAAGGCGCGCTGCCAGGTCCAGGCCATGGCAAGGGGCGTGTCCTGACTGATTCCCTGCCCGCCGTGCATCTGCATAGCCTCGTCGATCACCTTCAATGCCATGCGCGGGGCGACAACCTTGATTTGCGAAATCCACGGGGCTGCAGCACGCGCGTCCCCCTGATCCATCATCCAGGCCGCCTTAAGGCACAAGAGCCGCGCCTGTTCGATCTCCATCCGACATTCCGCAATAATGTCGAAATTCGCGCCGAGATTCGCCAGCGGTTTGCCGAATGCCTCTTTTTGCAATGATCGGCGACACATCAGCTCCAGCGCCGCTTCCGCCTGCCCGACAGACCGCATGCAGTGATGAATGCGCCCGGGGCCCAGCCGACCTTGCGCGATTTCAAACCCGCGTCCTTCGCCCAGCAACATGTTCTCGGCAGGCACCCGGACCTCTGTGAATCGGATGTGCATATGCCCGTGGGGCGCGTCGTCGTGGCCAAAGACATGCATGGGCCGCAAAATCTCGATGCCGGGCGTGGCGGCATCGACAACGATCATAGAATGCTGCTGATGTCTGGGTGTCGCCTCATCCCCGGTCCGGACCATGACGATATAGACCTTGCAGCGCGGATCCCCCGCCCCCGACGCCCAGTATTTCTCCCCGTTCAGGACATAGTCGTCGCCCTCCCGCACACAGGACATGGCGATGTTGGTGGCATCCGAAGAGGCGACATCGGGTTCCGTCATCAGATAGGCCGACCGAATTTCGCCTTCGAGCAGCCGCGCGAGCCAAAGTTCCTTCATGGCCGGTGTGCCGTAGCGCTCGAACACCTCCATATTGCCGGTGTCCGGTGCGGAGCAGTTGAAAACTTCCGCGCCAAGCGGCGTTTTCCCCATTTCCTCCGCAAAATAAGCGTATTCCACCGTGCTGAGACCAAAACCCTTTTCACTATCCGTCAGCCAGAAATTCCACAGGCCCGCCGCCTTGGCCTTGGCCTTGAGCCCTTCGAGGATCTCGGCCTGACGATCCGTGTAGGTCCAGCGGTCCTCCTTGCCGATCTCCGCGTGGTATTCCGCCTCCATCGGTACCACCTCGTCACGGATCATCGCCGCCACCCGGTCCAGAAGGGCCCGATTTTCCTCCGCCATGCCAAAATTCATATCCATCGCCCGCGCCTCCCTGACCGGTAATCGGGGCTTTCCCCGCGCCCGCAGAGTTGCTTAGATCACCGGGACTTGTCCATGGGTCACGAGGGAGATTTGCCGATGCACCGCTACGACCCGAAAGAGCTGGAACGCTATCTGGCCGCGCATGTCGACGGTTTCGGCACACTGGACGGTTTCGAGAAATTCTCGGACGGACAGTCGAACCCGACCTACCGCGTGACCAGCGGCGGCACCGACTATGTGCTGCGGGCCAAGCCACCCGGAAAACTGCTGAAATCCGCGCATGCTGTGGACCGCGAGTTCCGCGTGATGGAGGCGCTGGCGGCCAGTGATGTGCCGGTGCCGCAGGTCTATCACCTGTCCGGAGACGACACCCCGCTGGGCACCCAGTTCATGGTCATGGAAATGGTCGAGGGTCGCATTTTCTGGGACCCGGCCCTGCGCGAGATCGACCAGGAGGCGCGGGGGCGGGTTTACGATGCAATGAACGGCGCGCTGGCCGCGTTGCATAACGTGGGGCCTGACGCGGTCGGTCTGGCGGATTATGGCAAGCCCGGGAGTTATTTTGCGCGGCAACTCACGCGATGGTCGGGCCAGTATCAACAGACCGCCACCGCCCCGCTGCCGGATGTGGACTGGCTGATGCGCTGGCTCGACGAGCATATGGTGACAGATGACGGTGCCAACAGCATCGTGCATGGTGATTTCCGCATCGACAACATGATCTTCGCCCCCGACCGCGAAGAGGTGGTCGCACTTCTCGATTGGGAGTTGAGCACATTGGGCCACCCACTCGCCGATCTGGCCTATCAATGCATGCATTGGCGGTTGCCGCACGCGGGTCACTTCCGTGGCCTTGGCGGCGTGGATCGTGCTGCTACCGGCCTGCCGGATGAAGACGCCTATGTCACGGACTATTGCGCGCGGCGCGGGATTGCCCGGCCAGATCACTGGGTGTTTTACGTGGTGTTTTCGTATTTCCGCCTGCTTGCGATCCTGCAGGGTGTGTTGAAACGCGGGTTGGACGGCAATGCATCGAACCCCAAGGACACAGGACGCCTGCGAGAGATCATCGCCTTGATGGCACAGGACGCACGCGCTCTGGCCGAAGAAGGATAAGGTCATGAAAACCATTGAATACTTCTACGCCTGCCATTCGGTCTATGCCTATTTCGGCGCCTGGCGTCTGGCAGAGATTGCCGATGAACATGGCGCGCAGGTCATCCATCGCCCGTTTGACTTTAATCCGGTCATGGCCGCCGCAGGGGGTGCCCCGTTCAACGCGCGCCCCAAGCCGCACATGGATTACTTCTTCGGGCGCGAGTTGATGCGGTGGGCGGAATTTCGGAACCTGCCCTGGATCATGCGGCGGCCGACCCATCACGACAATCCACTGGCCCTCGGCAATGGCGCGATCATCGCGGCGCAAGAGATGGGATGGGACGTGCACGCCCTGAGCCGCGCGCTGCTGCAGGCCCATTGGCGTGATGACGCGGACCCGGCGGACAGCGGTACCGTTGCCCACATCGTGGAGGGCCTCGGCATGGATGCAGAGACCCTTGTGACAGAAGCCATGAGCGACGCGACACGAGAGCAGCATGCCGCCAATACCAAAGAGGCCATCGCCCGCCATGTCATTGGATCACCAACCTATTTCGTCGAGGGTGATATGTTCTACGGGCAGGACCGGCTGGAGATGGTTGCACGTGCACTGGTCAAGCCTTTTGCCCACTTTAGGGATCACAAAGCTTGACGACCCCGCGTGCCCGTGTTCCGAAAAGACAAGAGGGGGACGGGATGACGACTCAGCACCAGAACTATGACGTGATCATTGTCGGCGGCGCGATCTACGGCTCGAGCGTGGCATGGTGGCTGACCCAGATGCCCGGATTTCAGGGGCGCGTTCTGGTGGTGGAGAAAGACCCCACCTATGAGAATGCCGCGACCAGCCACACCAACAGCTGCATCCGACAGCAGTTTTCCAATCGGGTGAACATTGGTGTGTCGCAGTTCGGCGCAGAATTCATCAAGAATTTCCGCCGCTTCATGGGGGATGACCCCGAGGTGCCTGATCTGGTGCTGCAAAGTTACGGCTACATGTACCTCGCCGACACGCCCGAATTTGCCGAGACCCTGCGCGAAAGCCAGAAAGTGCAGGCCAGCCTCGGTGCAGGCACCAAATTCATGACGCGGGATGAGATCGCCGCCGAATATCCCTTTTACAGGCTCGACGACATCCTTGGGGCCAATCACAATCTGGTGGATGAGGGCTATTTCGACGGCGGCACTATGTTCGACTGGTTCAAGCGCATGGCGCGCAAGAACGGCGTTGAATATGCCCATGACGAGGTCATGGCGATCGCGCGCGATGGCGCCCGTGTCATCGGCGTGACCCTGAAATCCGGCGGAACGGTTGCCTGCGGGACGCTGGTGAATGCCGCCGGAACCCGGGGCGCGCTGGTGGCGCGGATGGCGGGCCTCGACATCCCCATCGAGCCGCGCCGCCGCTACACCTATATCTTCGATGCGGCCCACCCGCTGGACCGCGACCTGCCGCTGACCATCGACCCGACAGGCGTGCACATGCGTACCGACGGGCGCTACTACCTCGCAGGCGGGCCGCCCGACGACGATCCGGCGGTGGATTTTGACGATTTCAACGCCGATCACGGGCTCTGGGAAGACAAATTCTGGCCGATCATCGCCACCCGCATCCCGCAGTTTGAAGAAATCAAGCTGATCAACATGTGGGTCGGGCATTACGACTACAACACGCTCGACCAGAATGCGATTGTCGGACCGCATCCTGAGGTGCCGAACTTCCTGTTCTGCAACGGGTTTTCGGGGCATGGGTTGCAACAGTCACCTGCTCTCGGACGCGGATTGGCCGAGCATATTGCCTATGGGGAATACCGTAGTCTTGATCTCAGGCCCTTCTACGTGGACCGGGTCTTGCGCGGCGAGAAATTCTTGGAAAAGGCCGTGATCTGACGGTCAGGAAGGACAAAGATGAAACTGGTTTTGACAGGGGCCGCAGGCCGCTTGGGCTCTTATCTGCGCGAACCGCTGGCGGCGATGTGCGACACGCTGATCAGCACCGACATCGCCGAGGACATCGGCAAGCTCTATGACGGCGAGAGCTATGTCCAGGCCGACCTGGCACAGATGGACCAGATCGCGCCCGTGCTTGAGGGCGCGGATATGGTCATCCACTTCGGGGCCATCGTGGATGAAAAACCCTTCGAGGAACTGCTCGGGCCCAATTTCGTCGGCTCCTACAACATCTGGGAAGCAGGCTATAAGGCAGGCGTGAAACGCATCGTCTACGCCTCGTCCATTCACGCCGTCGGCATGCACCTGAAATCGGATTTCATCGGCATCGATGCGGAGCACCGCCCGGACACCTTCTATGGGCTGGCCAAATGCTTCACCGAAGATCTGGGCCGTATGTATTGGGACAAACGCGGGCTGGAATCGGTGCACCTGCGCATCCTGTCCTGCGCGCAGGTCACCAACACGCGCGCTCTGGGCTCCTGGCTCAGCTATGATGACCTCATCCAATTGGTGACCCGCGCGATTGATACGCCCTCCGTCGGCTTTGGGATCGTCTACGGCGTGTCGAACAACGACCGCGCACCGGTGGACAACGCCAAGGCATCCTTTCTGGGGTACCGCCCGAAAGACAATGCAGAGCAGTTCGCAGCGGAGATACTGGCCGAAGCCCCCCCTGTCGATCTGAATGATCCTGGTCAGATGTGCCACGGTGGTCCCTTCTCTTCGGTCGATCTTGGGCAAAGCGGGTTGGCGCAAATGAACATTGTGAACGACAAAAAGGAAACATGATCCTGCTGCATTGACATACGTCCAAGCTAACGTTTGCTCCCATGTGTGAGTGGAGTTGGCCTCCAGCTGCTCACGTACATGTCACCGGTCGGACGCACCCAGATTTGGCGCGCTCTTAACCAGGGTGAACTGACCGCACGCAGGTCAATACTGGTAGCAACTTCTTTTGTGCTATCGAATTGCCGCTCGGCGTCGGAACACTTCCCGTCAGGCGGCAATTCGAGGATCACGCACCATGCCAGTCGACGTCACGATGGGGTCCAGCCCTCTGATCATCACCATCCCGCATGCAAGCACGCAGATTGCGCACAGCATCATGCAGCGACTGAATGACATCGGGCGGGCACTGACCGACACGCACTGGCATATCGACCGGCTTCACCACGATTTGGTGGAGGACGTGACGGTCGTAAAACCGAATTTCCATCGGTACCTCTGCGACCTGGATTGCAATCCGTCCGCGTGGGATGACAAAGGCAGAGGTCCAAGCCTGACACCCTCGGCACCCATTCTCAATCAGGATGGACAGGCGATATGGAGGTGTGCTCCCGACAAACTCGAAATGGCCAGCTGGCGCTCTGCCTTTTACGCACCATATCACGCGGCGCTTGCGACACAGATTGCCCGAGTAAGATCCAAGCATGGTTTTGCGGTCTTGTATGATTGCCGGGCGACGCGGTCGGAAATTCCAAATCTGTTTGATGGTGTTGCGCCGAACTTCAGCATCGGCACGTACATGGGTGCCACATGCGATCACAAGCTTGCAGCCTGTATCGCAGGGATTTGCCTAAACGAGAAAAATTACACCAGTGATATCAACAAGCATTTAAAGGGTGGATGGATCGTGCGCCGCTACGGGTGTCCAAAACGCGGGGTGCACGCGCTGCAGATGGAGCTATCATTGTCGACCTACCTTCAAGCCGAACGGGATCCGTGGCTTTACGATCCCGTGAAGGCACAGGCAGCACGCATCGTGTTGGCAAAAATCCTGAACCACTTGAAATCCTGGATACCTGACTGATCCGGTATTAAGTCATGAAAACATGTCACTATGAGTCATACTTAACTCAATACATGAGATATTTTTAGGATGTCGCAGCCTGGTGGCGCGGCGCTCAAGTCTCAAATCCAAGGCAATCGAGATGACGCAATAATCGATCAGGCAGGCTGGCTTTCTGCGCCTTTGAGTTTACGCAAGGCAACTGCCCAGAAGCGCGTTGACAGCAGCACACTGGCCAGCCCGAGCCCCACGACCAGACCGAGCCAGACACCGATCCCCTCAAGGTCCCAAACAAAGCCAAAGAGATACGAACAGGGAACGCCCACCACCCAGTAGCTCAGTGCCGCACAGATCATCGGCACACGCGTGTCCTGTATGCCACGCAGCAATCCCAGCGCAATGACCTGCGCCCCATCGACCAGTTGGAACAACGCTGCCATGGCCAGAAGCCCGGTTCCGATGGCCAGGATCTGCAGGCGCTGCGGCTCGTCTTCCTGCATGAAAAGCGAAATCAACGGCTCCGGCAGCACCAGGAACAACACGATGGTCAAAGCAGCCGCGCCCAGTGACATCACCGTGACCATCAAGGCGCCCTTTTCCATATGGGCCGGGTCGTGCCTTCCGTACGCGTTGCCTGCACGGATCGTCGCCACGTTGCTTAGCCCCATGTGGACCATGAATGTGATCGACGCGAGTTGCACCGCGATTCCATGCGCCGCCAATGGCACCGTGCCAAGCCAACCCATCATCATGGCGGAGGCCGCGAACAACCCCACTTCGCTGAGGCTGGTCAACCCGATTGGCCAGCCCAGCCGGAATACCTGCGCCAGCATCTGCCAGTCCGGACGCCACAACCGCTGAAACAGCGCGTGCTCCGGTAAAGATAGGGCGGCGTAGGCGGTGACCCCGACGAGCCCCACAAGTTGCGTTGCAACGGAGGCGATGGCCGCCCCGGTGATGCCAAGTTCCGGCGCACCCCAATTGCCAAAGATCAGCGCGTAGTTGACCAAACCGTTGATCACCGCACTGATTACGGTGATCCACAGCACGACCTGCGTGCGCTCCAAAGCCGCGAGATAGGATTTGAGCACCATCACCAGGAGAGCCGGTATAATTCCGAAACCGGCGACGGAGAGATACGCGCTGGCATCAGCAGCCAGCATCTCTCCCTGTCCAAGCAGACGCAACAATGGCTCCGACCAGACCATGAAGGGCAGTGCGAGAAGGCCGAAAGCGAGGCTCAACCAAAGCCCCATACGCGTGGCACGGCGAAGCCCGATTTCATCGCCTTCGGCAGCAAAGGACGCGACCATCGGCATAACCGCCCAGGCAAATCCGGACCCGAAAATAAAGAGCACAAAGAAAAAGGTCGATCCCAGAGTAACCGCCGCCAGCGCGTCCACCCCATACCAGCCCAGCATGACAGTATCCGTCACGCCGATTGCCATCTGCGCCAGGTGACCGCCAATCAGTGGCAAGCCCAGGACCAGGATCGCGCGCCCGTGCTCAGGATATGTCATCACTTTTGCCATACCCATGCCTTACGCCGCGAAAATGCCCGGTGGAAGAGGGCGTTTGCCATCAGCTTTGAAAAAACTGTGATGCTCTGAAAGGCGACAACAGGGCCGTGAGTACAAATCCGGTCACATCTCGTTCGGGCTTGGCATCAGAAAAACCGTGATCTGGACACAAAAAACACCGCATAAGTGCTTGAATGACGGGGAAAACCTGTCAATCTATGCGTGCAGGTAGGACGATACCCGCTTGGAGCATACGATGACCGCAACACGCCCTCTCGCCGCCGTGGCAGCCCTGATTGCGGCTCCCGCACTGGCAAACCCGGTGGATATGGTGCGTCCCGATGCGCCAGAGTTGGCGCCGTATGGCCTGCTGCCGATTGGGGTCCAGACGTTGGAACTGGTGAACGCCGAGCAGATCGATATCGTCAATATCGACGGCCAGAAGCAACCGCTCTATGACCGCCCCCTGAGAGCGGAAATCTGGTATCCGGCAGCGGAGGGCACGCAGCCTGGTGGCACCTACCGTGCCATGCTGCGCGATGGCAAAACCGAAGTAACCCTCACAGGGCGGGCGGCGCGCGATGCAGCGCCTGCTACCGGCGAACGTTACCCGCTGATCCTGATCAGCCACGGCTATCCGGGCAATCGGTTTCTGATGGCTCATCTGGGCGAAAACCTGGCCTCCAAGGGATTCGTGACCGTTTCCATCGATCACACCGACAGCACTTATTCGGACCAGGCGGCCTTCGGGGCCACCCTTTATCACCGCCCCCTGGACCAGCGTTTTGTGCTTGATCAGATGGCGGCGCTTGATGGTGACCTCGGCGCGATCATCGACGCCAGCGCGGTGGGCGTAATCGGCTATTCCATGGGAGGGTACGGTGCATTGATCTTTGGGGGTGCCGGTGTAACCCAGGCCTCCACCGAGTATAGCTGGGGGACACCGAATGGGCTGCTGGCAAGCCACCAGGCCGGATCCGAGAGCCACGAGGCCCTGGTCGATCCGCGCGTGCGTGCGATCATCGCCATCGGGCCGTGGGGACGTAACGCCGGCTTCTGGGACACCAACGGCCTGGCCGGTCTGCGCGTACCAACGCTGCTCATGGCAGGCGGGTCCGATGATGTTTCGGTCTATGACGCGATCCGCACCATTTTTGCCGAGACCAGCGGCACTGATCGTCACCTCCTGACATTCATTCATGCCAATCACAACGCTGCCGCGCCGATCCCCGCGCCAAAGGAAGCCTGGAAACCAGTCGAGGGCCTCGATTTTGTGCCCTTCGAGCACTATTCCGACCCGGTGTGGGATACGACGCGCATGAATAACATTGCCCAGCATTTTGCGACCGCCTTCTTTGATCTGCACCTCAAGGGCGATGTCAGCAAACGCCCCTATCTGGACCTGATCCCCAACTCTGATGACGGCATTCAAGCATTGGACGAAGAGGCCCGACCGACTGAAGATCATAGCTATTGGGCTGGATTTCTCGCCCGTACGGCGAAGGGGTTACGCTTCGAAACCCTGAAAAAGGGCGAATAGCTCCGCATCTGGTCATGCAGAGGCATTACGGCAATCGTGTCAGGACAGGTTATCCCCTGAAGAGATTGATTTGCACGTTTGAACAATCCGATCTCGACCACAAGCCATCTTGCCCGCACAGCAACAGCTTATCGGTGCCCCCAATCGTCCGGATCATCCGCGTTTCCGGGCGACAAACCGATGATGTCGCCTTTCGTTGAACACCCCAATCCAAGCACCGTACGGTTGGCATAGGAAAAATAGCTGACCACCTGATTGATTTCGAGGATCTGGCCATCATCGAACCCGGCCGCACGCAGCTCTTGCACATCCGCTTCGATCAGCATCGCCGGTGTCCGGGTCAGCTTTCGGGCATAATGCATCGCCACCTGTTGCGCGGGGTCGAGCGGTATCGTCCGCATGTCATCCGTTGCAATACACTCACGGATAGCGTCGGCTCTGTCATCATCTCCCAATAATCGCTTCATACCGGCAAAGTGGTGGTTCTCGCAGTACGCACAGCTGTTCAAGTGAGAGACCCACACGCCTAAAACCTCCAGAAACCACTTTGGCAGCGTGTTCCCGGAATGATGCAGCACATGCTTGTAGATCGCCATATGACCTTCCATCGTGTGCGGACGAAGGGAGTGCGCCATCATGATGTTGTCGACATTGTTACCGGGGCCGGCAATGCGCTCATAAAGCATGCGCAGTTTGCCGGTGGCTTTTTCAAAAGGAACAGTAGTGATCCAGGTCATTGCTCATCCGTGTCTGCAAGGTGGGTTTCGGCAGAACAAGCCCGATATCATTGGAAATGCCAAGCGCATAAAAAAAGCCCCACCAGAATGGCGGGGCTTTCCTCCGTAAGAAATTGCGTCCAGTTGAAACCGGATCAGGCGTTCCGCTTGCGCATCCGCAGCGCGCCGAACCCACCAAGGCCAGCCAGCAGCATCATACCTGCCGCAGGCAAAGGCACAGGTGCCAAATTGATGTTGATATCGCCATGACCGGCAGCAGTACGTGCGGAGTTGATCGGATCAGGCCCGGAGTAGGTATCGTCGATTTCGGCAACCCAGCTGAACCATCCGGCGCCGCCCAGACCACTGTTTTTGTCATTGGCACCTTCACCCAATTGGAAGGGAATATCCTTTGTGTCCGTATTTGGGTAGGCGGTCAGGCTCAGAACCAAACCGGCGAGGTCGCCGATACCGGTCAGAGTCGCCGACGTGATGTCGAAGAAGGACCAAGTCCCATCGTAGCTGCCACCACCAGTCTTGACTTCCGTACCTGGTACATTCGGATTGCGCAGCACGTAGCTTACATCAACCAGCATCTCATAATCTGTGGTTACATTGTTGCGGATCTGGCCAGTCAGCTTGGCCGTTCCGTTGTCCTCACCAACAACGAACTTCCCTGCATTTGGCTTGAATTGCCAATAGGCATTGATGCCGTCGAAAAGGCCCGGCAGCCAAACGGTATGGTCATTCCCGTTTGTTGTTACGCTGGTCGCTTCGTATGTACCCTCGTACATCGTTGCCGCGTCAGCTTCTCCGCTGACCAGTACCGCTGCGGAAATAGCCACAGCAGTCACACCACTTTTTATCAAACTAAAACTCATCATACGTTTCCTCGTTCCCTAAACGAGCGCGCCATGATCTGAATGATGGATCAGCATGCACGCGCTTCACCCTTCCCTGGGTATTGTTGTCGAATTTTTAGTGAATATTTAATGCCACACACATTGCCGTCGCCCAACATAAACTTTTGAAAACACATCTTAATTCCCGCAGCACGGGAAC
Source organism: uncultured Roseobacter sp. (assembly GCF_947492555.1). Lineage (GTDB taxonomy): Bacteria > Pseudomonadota > Alphaproteobacteria > Rhodobacterales > Rhodobacteraceae > Roseobacter. Next base: position 133,660 of record NZ_CANLNE010000003.1, on the reverse strand, counting down.
TAAGAGCCATTTACAGAACATCAGCACGACTTATGGCACCGCATCCCGGCAAAGCTCGCGCGAAACGGGAGAGATGGCGCCGATTGCACAAGGGAGGGTGTGACGCTGATTCGCACATCTCAAAGCGTCGGCGAATCCTTCCCCCCTGCCCGCCGCTCTGCCATAATCACGGCAAACATAAGAACGAGGTTCGAGCCCGATGCCCAACGATCTGCTGTCCAATACCGCGGCGCCTGATTATGACGCCTCCTCGATCGAGGTGCTGGAGGGGCTGGAGCCCGTGCGCAAGCGCCCCGGCATGTATATCGGCGGCACCGATGAGCGTGCGTTGCACCATCTGGTGGCCGAAGTGCTCGACAACTCCATGGACGAGGCCGTGGCAGGGCATGCCAACCGGATCGAGGTCGAGCTGCATGACGACTACGCCGTGACCATCCGCGACAACGGGCGCGGCATCCCGATTGATCCGCACCCGAAATTCCCCGACAAATCCGCCCTCGAAGTGATCCTCTGCACCCTGCACGCGGGCGGCAAATTCTCCGGCAAGGCCTATGAAACCTCCGGCGGGCTGCACGGCGTCGGTGCCTCGGTGGTCAACGCGCTGTCGGATTCGATGGTTGTGCAGGTCGCTCGCAACAAGGAGCTTTACGAGCAACGCTTCTCCCGCGGCCTGCCCCTTGGCCCAGTCGAGAAAGTGGGCAGCGCCCCCAACCGCCGCGGCACCACCGTCACCTTCCACGCGGATGCCGAGATCTTCGGCTCCCACCGCTTCAAGCCCGCGCGGCTCTTCAAGTCGATCCGCTCCAAGGCCTACCTCTTCTCCGGCGTCGAAATCCGCTGGAAATCCGCCATAGACGACAATGAGACCCCCACCGAAGCCACCTTCCACTTCCCCGGCGGCCTTTCCGACTATCTTGGCGAAACCCTGGGCGCTTCCACCACCTATGCCGACAAACCCTTTGCAGGCACAGTCGACTTCAAGGAAAAATTCGGGCAGGCGGGCAAGGTCGAATGGGCGATCAATTGGACCCCCTCGCGCGACGGCTTCATCCAGTCCTACTGCAACACCGTGCCCACCCCCGAAGGCGGCACCCATGTGGCCGGCTTCTGGGCCGCGATCCTCAAGGGCATCAAGGCCTACGGCGAGCTGTCGAACAACCGCAAGGCTGCCCAGATCACCCGCGAGGACCTGATCTCCGGCGGCTGCGCGCTGGTGTCCTGCTTCATCGCGGACCCCGCCTTCGTCGGCCAGACCAAAGACCGCCTCTCCACCGAGGCCGCGCAGAAAATGACCGAAGGCGCCGTGCGCGACCACTTCGACAACTGGCTCGCCGCCGACACGAAATCCGCCGGCGCCATCCTCGACTTCCTGGTGCTGCGCGCCGAAGAACGCCTGCGCCGCCGGCAGGAAAAGGAAACGGCGCGCAAATCCGCCACGAAAAAACTCCGCCTGCCCGGCAAGCTGACCGATTGCACGTCGAAAGACCGCGCGGGTACAGAACTCTTCATCGTCGAGGGCGACTCGGCGGGCGGCTCCGGCAAGGGTGCGCGTAACCGCAACACGCAGGCGCTGCTGCCGCTGAAGGGCAAGATCCTGAATGTGCTGGGCGCGGCGTCCAGCAAACTAGGCTCAAACGCCGAGATCAACGACCTCTGCGAGGCGTTGGGCTGCGGCATGGGCACCAAGTTCAACCTCGACGATCTGCGCTATGACAAGATCATCATCATGACCGACGCCGATGTGGACGGCGCCCATATCGCCGCCCTGCTGATGACCTTTTTCTTCACCCAGATGCGCCCGCTCATTGACGCTGGGCATTTGTACCTCGCCTGCCCGCCTCTCTTCCGCCTGACCCAGGGTGCGAGGCGCGTCTACTGCCTCGACGAGGGTGAAAAGGACATGTGGCTCGAAAAAGGTCTGGGCGGCAAAGGCAAAATCGACGTCAGCCGCTTCAAGGGCCTCGGCGAGATGGACGCCAAGGACCTCAAGGAAACCACCATGGACCCGGCGACCCGCAAGCTCATCCGGGTTTCGATTGACGAAGACATGCCCGGCGAGACGGGCGATCTGGTCGAGCGGTTAATGGGGAAAAAGCCCGAACTGCGGTTCCAGTATATTCAGGAGAACGCGAAGTTCGTGGAGGAGTTGGATGTTTGAACTGTTCTAGATCACGAAGCATTGTTTTAAGCCGACTAAGGGTTTCATAGATGCTCAACCTAAAAACACTTCCAAAGACTCCCATGGAAGCACTCAGAGTTGCTTTGCTTCATGGCATAAGTGCAACAAAAGGGGGAAACGCGAATTTTCTCGCATTAAAGAAGAAGAATCATTCCATCGCTAATGATCTGATGATCACATTCGCGGTAATCAATAGCTGTGCCTCTAGGATAAGCGATGAAGATCTAAAAGGAATAGTTCTACAAAGCGCGACAACTGATGAGAACTCCGATCTTAGTTCAATTCGTCTTTCGTTGGAGACAGCTGTCAATGCATTGGTCGCTTACAACTTGGATGATCACTTTCTAGATGAAGCAGACGTTGATGCTTTCGACTACGCTGAACTGAATGACGATGAGAAAGACGAAATAAGAACCTTAATGAGTAGCGCGCGATTCTGTGTGAATGGAGCCAAGAGCCTACTAGAATGGCAAAAGAGAAATATTCTTCACCACATTTCGAAAATTGAGAATGAACTACTCAAGACTAAATCTAGGTTCGAAGCCTTCTTGGCTGCCGGATACGAAGCAGGTGAATTGGTCAAGAGAATTGGCGAAGACGCACAACCAATCGCTAGTGCTATTCAGAAAGCCTTAACGATAACCTATCGAAAAGTTGAAGGACAACAACAAATTGAAGAAGAAGCAGAGCCAAAGAAGCTTCCAAAACCACGCGATGACATGAAAACGAACTAAAGTAAAATGTGTGCCCGAGACCTCACCTAGGGCCGCGCCCGACCCCCCAACGGGAGAGCGCACATACGTGCCCCCCCGGGGCTCACGCCCCCTCCGGGCTCAAACGCTCCACCGGAGCGTCTACAAGACGCCCTCCGGCCCGAGGTCGGGCACAGCCTCGCTCACCCGTTTCGCATGATAGCCACACAGCCGGAAGGTCATGCGTTGCCTGCACAAAACTCGCCCACTCCACCGATGTTCATTTTTGCTTGTTCTGCGCCCGCGGGGGCTTGATCCGACAGCGCTTTTCAGGCCCTCATAGAACATGCGATTTGCTCTCCTTTTCCTGATGATCCTCACGGCCTGCGGGCGACCGTTGACGCCCACAGAAGAGGCTTTTGCCCGCACGATCCATGGCGATACGCTCGACACGGCCAAGGTCCGGCTGGTCGATGGTGCGCCCACCCGCGCCGTCACCTTCCGCCGTGAGCCGCGCCCGCGTACCACCTGTCGCGAGCGCATCCTGCCGCCGCGCACCGATGAGATCGTGACCTCCAAGCCCGCGGCCGTCGCGCTCTGGAACCGCATCCTTTTTGACAAGGACTGGTATCTCGACGACTACCTGCCTGACTATCCGGATCGGATCGGCCTCGTCGCCACCATGCTTTTTGCCCATGAGATGGTGCATGTCTGGCAATGGCAGAACCGTCGCGAGACCGGCTATACCCCCCTGCGCGCGGCGTTTGAGCATGACGGTGCGCGGGACCCGTATCTCTTCGATCTCGATACCAACCCGAAATTCAGCGACTTCGGCTTTGAGCAGCAGGGCGCGATCATGGAGGAGTTCGTCTGCTGCCGCGCGCTTGATCCCACGGCGCCGCGCACCGAACGCCTGCACCGGCTGATCTCAGGGGCGATGCCCGTCGCCCCCCTGCCGAAGGCGCGCCCGCATGACGTGCTGCTGCCTTGGGATGGTGTGGAGATTGGTGGCATTTGCCACTGATCAGGGACGCTGCACAGCCTCCAGATAGACCAGCAGATCCGCCAGCGGCGGCGTGGTGCGGATACGTGCGCCGTCAAGGCGGGCGCGCTTGCGGTCCTCGCTTTGCAGGGCGGCGAACCCGGCCATGTGGCGCCCGCGCTGGCCATCGGCCGCATAGCCTTGGAGCACGGCGAGCACGTCCTTCGCCGGGAAACTTCCCCCATTACGCGCAGAGAGGCCGGTGAGGTCCGGCGGCGTCTTGCTCAATCCTTCGACACCGCCACCGCCGCCGCCGCGCGCGTCCTGACCGTGACAGACCGCACAATTCTGCGCAAAGAGCGCGGCACCGGATGCCGTCCGGTCCCGCCCCTCGCCGCAGCCTGTCACTGCGACGCTCGCCAGCAACCCTATCCACCATATGCGTATCGACATGTGACCCTCACGCTTGATCATCCTGACGCAGCGCCGTGCAATCGGTCTTGCCGATCCGATGCCGCGCCGCCATGGTCGCAATTGTTCCGCGTCAGCCTATAGGAGAAGAATGAATGGCTCATTACGCTGTAATCATGTTGCTGGCCGGGATCGGCATCCCCGTGCTTGCGGCGTTGAACGCGGCCCTTGGCGTGCGCATCGGATCGCCAGCGGCGGCGGCCACCGTGCTATTCACCATCGCCTTTTTGACCTGTGCGGTGGTGATGGTCGTGACCGGGCCGCAGGCTTTGGCCAAGGTCGCATCGGCCCCTCGGCATCTGTTGCTGGCCGGGGTGTTGATCGCTTTCTACGTGCTGTCCATCACCTTTGTTGCGCCGAATTTCGGGGTCGGAAATGCGGTGTTCTTCGTGCTGCTCGGGCAGTTGATCAGCACCGCGATGATCGATCACTTCGGGCTTTTCGGCGCGCGCGTGACCCCGATGGATGCCAGCCGCGCCCTGGGCATCGCGCTCATGGCAGCAGGGGTTTTCGTTACGCAGAAGGTGTAGGGCCCTCGGTCAGTTCCTTCAGGCGGGACCATGTGCTCGCGTCAACTGCGACCTCATCCGCCATCCGTCTGTTTTGCCCCGGCATCCGCGCGCCGTCGTCCTGCGACACCAATTGCCCCAGCGCTGCGAGGCGCGCTTCGAACTCCGCTGATGTACCCGGATCGATCAGGATGTAGAACTGTCCCAGATCATGTGGCGGCCCGACCGGCGCCTTGAGCGGTTTGACACTGGCGGACAGGACAGAGCCCGTCATCCCCGCAGCGAGTATCTCTGCCATCAGGCCAAAGCCCCATCCCTTGTATCCCCCCATGGAGACAAGCGATCCCTGCAGGGCCGCCTCCGGGTCCGTGGTCGGCGCACCATCCTTGTCCAGCGCCCACCCCAGGGGGATCTGCTGCCCCAGCGCCTTGGCCATGGTGATCTTGCCCAGAGCAACGGTTGTCGTCGATTGATCGAACTGCATGGCCAGGCCGCCGGCCCCGTCCGGCACCGAAAACGCGATCGGATTGGTTCCGATCACCCGGGTTTTGCCATCCGGCGCCGCGACAATGGGAGAGGCATTTGTAAAGCCGATACCAATGAACCCGGCGCGGGCAATCTGTTCGGTAAAGTACCCCAGCGACGTACAGGTATGTGCGTGCCCAATGGCGAGCGTGGCGGTCCCGAACTGTCGGGCTGCGTCCAACCCGGGGATCAATCCCAACGCAAAGGCGGGTTGCGCAAAACCGAACTGCGCGTCTACATGCAAGGCCGCCGGTCGCGGCGTGCTGACCACAGGGGCCGCGTCCCCGATGACCCGTCCGCTTTCAAGCTGAAGGCAATAGCTTTCGACGTAGTAAAGGCCGCAAATCTTATTACCGTGACCTTCCGCTGCCCGCACGGCCCGTGCAACTTCGGTTGCCGCGAAGGGCGTTGCCCCATGGGCCAGCAACGCCTTTTTTGTAAGGCTTTCAATCTCATCCAGCGTGTGGTGACCCATGTATTCTTTCCTTGACCCTGTCCGAATGCAGGTTGGTCGAAAGAGGAACGGGCCGTCAAGCGTTGCTTGATATGGCTAGGCTGGCGTCAACCGGCCAGCGTCAAGTCGGATCTGGCGATCCATCCGCGCGGCCAGCTCCATGTTGTGGGTCGCAATCACAGCTGAAAGCCCGGTGCCGCGCACAAGCTCCATCAGGGCGTCAAAGACCTGATCAGAGGTTTCAGGGTCAAGGTTCCCGGTTGGTTCATCCGCCAAAAGCAGCTTTGGCTGGTTCGCCAGCGCACGGCAAAAGGCCACGCGCTGTTGTTCGCCCCCGGACAAGGCCGCTGGCCGGTGGGAGGCACGCGGCGCGATACCCACGCGGTCCAACAGCTCGCGCGCCCGGGTTTCGGCCTTGCTACGCGGCGTGCCATTGGCCAGTTGCGGCAAGAGAATGTTTTCAGCTGCGGAGAATTCCGGGAGCAGGTGATGGAACTGGTAGACAAAACCGACATCGGCACGCCGCACCGCAGTTCGCCGGTTGTCGGACAGGCGCGTCATATCCTGCCCGTCAATTTCCACGCGGCCCTGATCCGCGGTGTCGAGCAGCCCCGCGATATGCAGAAGGGTTGACTTGCCCGCACCGGAAGGTGCCACAAGGGCCACAACCTCCCCCTTGGCAACCGTCAGATCGATACCGCGCAACACCGTGACCTCGCCGGGCAGACCCCGGTTGTAGGATTTCTCGATCCCGCTCAGCGTCAGGACGGCGTCACTCATACCGCAGAGCCTCGACAGGGTTCATCCGGGCGGCACGGCGGGCCGGGAAGATTGTGACCACAAAGGAGAGCCCCAGCGACAGGGCAACCGCAGACAGCACATCGGTCAAGTGCAGCTCCGCAGGTAGCGCGTAGATGCCGCGAATGGACGGATCCCAGACACCGCCGCCCATCATAACGTTCACGAATGAGAAAATCGGGTCAATGTAGAGCGCAAAAAGAGAGCCGAGGATCACACCGAAGAGCGTACCCAAAAGCCCGGTAAAGGCCCCGCAGATGAAAAACACACGCATGACCGATGCCTGGCTGAGCCCCATGGTCCGCAGGATACCGATGTCCCGCCCCTTGTTCTTGACCAGCATGATCAGCCCGGAGACGATGTTCATCGCGGCGATCAAAACCAGAATGGACAGGATGACGAACATCACATTGTCCTCCACTTCCAGCGCGCGGAGAAACCCGCCGGAGGCATCGCGCCAGGTCCAGACCTGTGCCCGTTCTCCCGCAGCCGCCAGCAGGGTCGGAGAGAGTGCATCCACTTGCTCCGGCACCTCAACCATCACTTCAATTTCATCTGCCAAACCCTCTCTATTAAAAAATAATTGCGCCTCAGAGAATGGCAGATAAGCTCGGGTGCGGTCGATGTCATAGCGCCCCGCGCTGAAGATATAGGTGACGTCATAGGCGTTCACGCGTGGGGATGTGCCAAAGGCGGTTTTGACCCCATTCGGAGAGATCAACCGCACCTTGTCTCCGATACCCACACCGAGTTCCCGCGCCACGCCGGACCCAAGCGCAATCCCTTCGTCAAAATCGGCGATGTCACCCCGCGCGGTGTCGGGATTGGCAATGCGCGGCAGGGTTTGTAGATCGGCAGCGTCGATCCCGAAGATCTCGACGCCAGCATTGCGGCCCTGATTGGCCGCCATGACCTGCCCCTTGATCAGCGGTGCTGCGCGCGTGACACCGGGCACGGCGGCCAGACGGTCGGCAAGAGCGTTGTACTCGGAAATGGAGCGGTCGATCTGCCCGTTCTCGGTTACCTGTCCCAGCGAATAGATCGTGACATGGGCATTGGCGCCGAGGATCGTATCGACGAACTCCGCCCGAAAGCCGGAGCGGACGGCCAATGTGGCAATCAGGGCGAAGACGGCGAGGGTGATGCCGATCAGGCTGATCCAGGTCATCACGCTGACCCCGCCCTCGGCGCGACGCGCCCGCAGGTAGCGCCAGGCGATCATCCATTCGAAAGGCGCAAAAGGCGCGGTTGAAGAAGCCATGCTTTTCCTTGATCCGTGGTTGCGCGCAACCTGATGCTTTGGCGGCAGAGGGTCAAGCAGGCAATGACCTGCGACGCAGCGGCCAGCGGAGCAAGGCAAGCATCAAACCAAGCAGGAAAGTCGACGTAACAAATCCCGCAAAGGCAAAAAGCCCAGTGGCCAGCGTCAAGGGAAAGGCCGGCTGAAATGCCTGCCAGGCGCGCTTTGCAATTTCCGCGTCCGTCAGATGCGTGGCATGATAGGCCCGCATGAACGGCCCCTGTCCCTGCAGCACCACGAGATCGCCGCGCAGGCGCGCATGACGGTCAAAGGTGCGGATCATGTCGGCCCGGCGGCGTTCGACAAAGGCGGTGCCGCGCATCTGCGCGAGGGCTTCGGCACGGCTGAGACCTTCCTTGGCGGCCGAGGCATCGAAATCGGCCACGACCTGCGCCAGCGCATCCACTGCTCCGCCAAGGCGTTGCATGTATTGCTGTGAATAGGCGGGGAATTGTGCGGCCCCAAAGGCACCGGTCAGCCCGACGGCCAAGGTCACTGCGCGAAGGATCATGTCTGCGCTCCTGCTCGCCCCCCGGCGGCACGGGTGTCAGTTTAACAGAAGCGCGACCTGCCGCAAAGCCTCAGATGTAGGTGTGGAATGACCGTTTGCCCATCATCTGCACGTGCTCGCTCGACCGATGCCCGCTGTAAATCTCGGCAATCTTCTTGACGGCCTGTTCCTGTGGCAATTCTTCGCTCTCCCCGGTCCGGCGGCTGGTCAGCTCCACCACCCCGTTTTTCAAGCCACGCGGCCCGACGGTGATCCGCCAGGGCAGACCGATCAGGTCCATCGTGGCGAATTTGCCGCCTGCACGTTCATCTCGATCATCATAGAGCGGTTCCAGCCCGAGCGCTGTCAGGCTGGCGTAGAGGTTCTCGCAGGCGGCATCGGCTTCCGCATCCCCCTGCTTGAGATTGACAATACCGCAGTGATAGGGCGTCACGCCTTCGGGCCAGATGATGCCCTTGTCGTCGTGGCTGGCCTCGATGATCGCGCCCACCAGACGACTGACACCGATACCGTGGCTGCCCATATGCACGGGGGTCGGCTTGCCGTCGGGCCCTTGCACCGTGGCCCCCATGGCATCGGAGTACTTGGTGCCGAAATAGAAAATCTGCCCCACCTCAATGCCGCGCGCAGTGCGGCGGCGTTCTTCGGGCACCTGATCGAACAGCGCCGCGTCATGGGTCTCATCCGTGCGGGCGTATCTGGAGGTGAATTCCTCCAGAACGCCTGCGCATTGCTCGACACTGTCGTAGTCAATCTCGCGGTCTCCGAACGTCAGATCGGTCACGGCGCTGTCGTAGAAAACCTCCGACTCACCGGTTTCCGCCAGCACGAGGAATTCATGCGTGTTGTCGCCCCCGATAGGTCCGCTGTCGGCACGCATCGGGATCGCCTGCAGGCCCATCCGCTCATAAGTCCGCAGATAGGTGACGAGATGGCGGTTGTAGGCGTGCAGCGCGTCTTCCTTGGTCAGATCAAAGTTGTACCCGTCCTTCATCAGGAATTCGCGGCCGCGCATCACCCCGAACCTGGGGCGCATCTCGTCGCGGAATTTCCACTGGATGTGATAGAGCGTCATCGGCAGATCTTTGTAGCTGCTGATGTGCGACCGGAAGATATCGGTGATCATCTCTTCATTGGTCGGACCATAGAGCATGTCGCGATCATGCCGGTCGCGAATACGCAGCATCTCGGGACCATAAGCGTTGTAGCGGCCCGACTCTTGCCACAGATCAGCGGGCTGAACCGTCGGCATCAGCACCGGCATATGACCTGCGCGCTGCTGTTCCTCGTGCACGATGTTCTCGATCTTGCGCAGCACCTTGAAGCCCAGCGGCAGCCACGAATAGATCCCTGCAGCCTGCTGCTTGATCATGCCCGCGCGCAGCATCAAGCGGTGGCTCACGATCTGCGCCTCTGCTGGGTTTTCGCGCAGAACAGGCAGGAAATATCGGGTCAGGCGCATCGCACGTCCTTTCAGGTCTTGGGTCAGCCCTGATTAGGCCAAAGACCAGGGACCCGCAATCGTGAAACCGGAATGTCCGGTTGCCGCTATGAGAGCGGGAAATCCGTATGGTGCGCGCAACGATCATCGTGCGTGTGCAAATGTTACACGTTTCTCACAAGACCGCGAGGAGGCTGATCTGCACAGGCCACCCCCCCGTAAGCTTTGCATGTCATTCAGACATCAATGCACTTCAAGGAGGTACGACCCATGACACCCATCCACAAAATCGCCGCTGCTGCTGTCACAGCACTCTCGCTCGGCACCGCGACCCAGGCCGCCGATATCGTTGAAATCGCCTCCAGCGATGACCGCTTCTCCACGCTTGTGGCTGCCGTTTCCGCTGCCGGTCTGGTCGAAACACTGCAGGGCCCCGGCCCTTTCACCGTTTACGCGCCGGTCAATGACGCCTTTGCCGCGCTGCCGGAAGGTACCGTAGAGACGCTGCTCGAGCCCGAAAACAAGGGCCAGTTGACGGATGTGCTGCTCTACCATGTGGATGACCGCAAACTGACTGCCGAGATGATCCCCAACGGCTCCAACTATTTCAAACCGGTCCTCGCATCGGAGCGTCTGTGCATCAGCAAAGGCGCGGATGGTGTCTCGATTGCGGATGGCACGGGCGAGACCGCCAATGTGATCATTGCCAATATCGAAGCTGACAACGGCGTCATCCACGTGGTTGACAAGGTCCTGCTGCCCGGCACGCGCCCCGCCTGCCACTGATTTCAGGCGGCACTTCTCAAAAGGCCTCGCGATCTGCGGGGCCTTTTTCGTCAGAGGGTCACGGCCACTTTCCGGCGCGCGCGTTCCACCCCGTTGCACTTCCCCCGCCAATTGACGGATAGTGCCTTGAATGACCGGCCCGCATGGGCGATGTCACCGCAAGAGAGATGCATCGGAGCATGTAATGGCCCTGCCTGTACAAAAACAACTGCTCTATTGGGGAATCGCGGCGGCGGTTTTCCTGATGATCCTGTGGTCGCTCGGCCATGTGCTGCTGCCTTTCGTGCTCGGCGGGGCGATTGCCTATTTCCTCGATCCGGTTGCGGACCGGCTGGAACGGATGGGACTGAGCCGTATTGCGGCCACGGGGCTGATCACGATTGTCGGCATTCTGATTTTCGTGCTGATGGCCCTGCTGGTGATCCCGACCCTTGTCAGCCAGGCACTGCAACTCGTTAACGTCGCCCCGGACTACGCCAAGAGCATCACCGCCTTTCTGACCGAGAAATTCCCCTCGCTGCTCGATGACAGCTCGACCCTGCGACAATCGATCAGCTCTCTGGGGGAAACGATCCAGAGCCGTGGCGCGCAATTGCTCGAAACCGCGCTGAGCTCTGTCGCCTCCCTGCTGAACGTGGTTGTCCTGCTGGTCATCGTGCCGGTGGTCTCGGTCTACCTGCTGCTGGACTGGGACAGGATGGTGGCGCGCATCGACGATCTGCTGCCCCGCGATCACGCCGACACCATACGCAACCTCGCGCGCGAAATCGATGCGACACTGGCCTCCTTTATTCGCGGCATGGGCACGGTCTGCCTGATCCTCGGCACCTATTATGCCATCGCCCTGATGATTGTCGGGCTGCAATTCGGGCTTGTCGTCGGGTTCGTCGCCGGGCTGGTCACCTTCATCCCCTATCTGGGCGCCCTGATCGGCGGTGCCCTGGCCATTGGTCTGGCGCTGTTTCAATTCTGGGGGGATTGGATTTCCATCGGGCTGGTCGCCGGTATTTTCGTGGTAGGCCAGGTGGTTGAGGGCAATATTCTCACCCCGAAACTGGTGGGCAGTTCCGTCGGCCTGCACCCGGTCTGGCTGATCCTCGCGCTCTCGGTCTTTGGCGCGGCTTTCGGTTTTGTCGGCATGTTGGTGGCCGTGCCGGTTGCAGCCGCCATTGGGGTCATCACACGGTTTGGCGTCGCGCAATACAAGGACTCGCTCCTCTACCGTGGCCTTTCGGAGCGCAAAAAGGACTGACATGCCGGAGCAACTGGGATTTAATCTTCCAAGCGTTCCGGCGCTGGGGAGAGCGGACTTTCTCGTCGCCCCTTCTAACGCCGTGGCCGTGGCGATGATCGAAAGCGCGCAGGCCGACAAGCTGGTACTGACCGGTCCTGCAGGGGCGGGCAAAACCCATCTCGCCCATGTCTGGGCCGCCCAGACCGGCGCGCGCATTCTCTCCGCCAAGGATTTGGCGCAGCACGACATTCCAGAGCTTGCGCAAGGTGCCGCCGCCGTAGAGGACGTTCCTGACATTGCAACGGATGCCGATGCACAAACCGCGCTTTTTCACCTGCACAACCTTGTGCTGGCCGAGGGCCATGCGCTGTTGCTGACGGGCCGCGGAGTTGTGCGGGACTGGGGCCTTACCCTGCCCGATCTGGCCAGCCGCGTCGCCGCCGCGCAGTCTGCTGCCCTGAACGCGCCCGATGATACGCTGCTGAGCGCCGTTCTCGCCAAACTCTTCTCGGATCGTCAGGTGACCCCGAAGGCAGACCTGATCCCCTATCTGATCCGCCGCATGGATCGGTCCTTTGCCGCAGCCCGTGCACTGGTCGAACGCCTCGACACCGCCTCATTGGCACAAAAACGCCCGATATCACGGGCACTTGCGGCAACGTTGCTGGACAATGATCAGGGCCCTGCGCGATAACTGTCATAGATAGTTTACACAGCTCGCGCACAAGGCCTCCATGACCCAAGCCGATTTCCTCTCCGCCGACTTCCCTGCGGCCACCGAGATGCCCGATCTCGATGCCAGCGGACCGGCCAGGTTTTTCAACCGCGAACTGAGCTGGCTCGGCTTCAACTGGCGTGTCGTGCAGGAGGCCGAAAACCCGCGTGTGCCCCTGCTGGAACGCCTGCGATTCCTGTCGATCTCGGCCGCAAACCTCGATGAATTCTATACCGTGCGCGTGGCCGGTCTGCGGGAACTGGCGCATGCGGGCAATACGACCCCGGCGGCAGACGGACTCAGCCCCAGCGAACAACTGGCCCTGATCGACGAGAACGCCCGGCGGTTGATGGAAACCCAGCAACATGTGCTGGTCGACCTGCTGAGTGAGATGGAGAAAGAGAACATCTCCGTCCTGCGCAATGCCGAGTTGACCAAAGCGGATCTCAAATATCTCGAGGATGTCTTCCTGACGCAGGTCTTTGCCGTTCTGTCCCCGCTGGCCATTGATCCGGCGCATCCGTTCCCCTTTATCCCCAACACCGGCTACGCGCTGGCGCTGCAGTTGGAACGCGTCTCGGACAAGAGGCCGCTTCAGGCCCTGCTCCCGATCCCCGGTCAGATTGACCGCTTTGTGGCCCTGCCCGCGGAGGATGGGCACCACCGCTTCCTGCCGCTGGAAGAGCTGCTGGTGCTGAACGTGTCCGGGCTTTTCCCCGGCTACAAGCTCAAGGCCCATTTCGAGTTCCGCGTGCTGCGCGACAGCGATCTGGAGGTTGAGGAGGAGGCCGAAGACCTCGTGCGCGAATTCGAGGTAGCGCTGAAACGCCGTCGACGTGGCGAGGTCGTGCGCCTGACCCACTCCTCCGGCGCGCCGGAACAATTGAAATCCGTGATCATGGAGGAATTAGGGGTCGATCAGGAAGAGGTCATCGAAATCAACGGGATGATCGGATCTGCTGACCTGAAGGAACTGGTGCTGGACGCGCGTCCCGATCTCCTCTGGCCGATGTTCACGCCGCGCGTGCCCGAACGGGTCACCGACCACGATGGCGACATGCTCGCCGCAATCCGCTCCAAGGACATGCTGCTGCACCACCCTTACGAGACCTTCGATATGGTGGTGCGCTTCCTGCAGCAGGCAGCGCGGGACCCGAAAGTCGTTGCAATCAAACAGACGCTCTACCGCACCTCGCGCGACAGTCCGATTGTCGAGGCGCTCTGTGAAGCCGCCGAAGACGGCAAATCGGTCACCGCACTGGTGGAGCTCAAAGCGCGCTTTGACGAGGCCGCCAACATCCGGCAGTCCCGACGGCTGGAACGGGCGGGCGCCCATGTGGTCTATGGGTTTCTGGACCTCAAGACGCATGCAAAGATCTCAACCGTTGTGCGCCGCGAGGGCAATCAGCTGGTGACCTATACGCATTATGGCACCGGTAACTATCACCCGATCACCGCCCGGATTTACACCGACCTGTCGCTCTTTACCTGCGATCAGCGGCTCGGACGCGATGCCACGAAGGTCTTCAATTACCTGTCAGGTTATGCGCTGCCCGAAAGCCTCGACAATCTGGCGATTTCGCCCACAACGCTCAAGCCGCGCCTGCTGGAGCTGATTGCCGCAGAAGCCGAGCACGCGGGCGCCGGAAAACCAGCGGTGATCTGGGCCAAAATGAACTCGCTGATCGACAGCGAGGTGATCGACGCCCTCTATGCCGCCTCGCAGGCAGGCGTGAAGATCAGCCTCGTGATCCGCGGAATCTGCGGCTTGCGGCCCGGCATCAAGGGCCTCAGCGACAATATCCGGGTGAAATCCATCGTCGGGCGATTCCTTGAGCATTCGCGCATCGTCTGCTTCGGCAATGGCGCCGGCCTGCCGCACAAGAAATCACGGGTGTTCATTTCCTCCGCCGACTGGATGGGGCGCAACCTCAACCGCCGTGTGGAAACGCTGGTCGAGATCGAAAACGCCACCGTAAAAGCACAGATCGTCAGCCAGATCATGGCCGCCAACCTTGCGGACGTCGCACAAAGCTGGGTCATGGGGCCGGATGGGTCGTTTGAGCGTCCACCGCTGCCCGAAGGAGCATTTGCCTTTAACTGCCACCGCTTCTTCATGGAAAACCCATCTCTCTCCGGACGTGGCTCCGCCGGGGCCTCGGATGTGCCGAAACTGACCCATACCGAAGACTGAAATAGCACCCGCACGCGTGCTCTTGACCAGGAAAGCTTGTCACAACGCCCCTGTTGACCCATAGCTGGTTATTGAACAGGGTGGTGTCAGCAAAAGCCGGATGTCTGCATGAACGAAGCAACCGAAGTGCCCGATGCCGCTGTGGCGCAGCTCGACCACCCAGACATGGGGCTTTTTGGGCGACCTTTGTTTCAGGACCCAAGCGCGCGGGCGCTGTCGCGTGTGGGGGTGGTCGATGTCGGATCAAACTCGGTGCGGCTTGTGGTCTTTGACGGGGCAGCCCGCTCACCCGCCTACTTCTACAATGAAAAAATCATGTGCGCGCTTGGCGCAGGCCTGTCGGAAAGCGGAAAACTGAACCCCCAAGGCCGGGTGCGTGCGCTCAGCGCACTGCGCCGGTTCCAGCACCTCGCGCAGGGCATGGGGCTGCCCGAACTGACGGTCGTCGCAACCGCCGCCGTTCGCGATGCCAGTGATGGCCCTGAATTTCGCGAGGAGGTCCTGCGGGAAACCGGCTTGCGCATTTGGGTCATCGACGGAGAGGAAGAGGCACGCCTCTCCGCGCAGGGTGTTCTGCTCGGCTGGCCGGGCTCTTACGGGCTGGTCTGCGATATCGGCGGGTCGTCGATGGAGTTGGCGGAGATTTCAGGCGGTCGTGTGGGCCGCCGCGTCTCCTCGTCCCTCGGACCCCTGAAGCTGCAGGAGATCAAGGGCGGCAAGGCTGCGCGCCGCGTGCATATCAAGGAAACGATGCAGCAGTTGCAGGAGACGATGGGACCGCAACGCGACCGCCTGTTTCTCGTGGGGGGATCGTGGCGCGCGATTGCCCGGATCGACATGCACCGGCGCAACTACCCGCTGCATGTGCTGCACGAATACCGGATGACGGCGCGCAGCGTCAGCGCCACGGTTAAATTCATCCAAAAGGCCGATCTGGAGGAGCTGCGCGCCGCCTGTGGCATTTCTTCGGCCCGTATGAGCCTTGTGCCTCTCGCAACCGAAGTGCTGAGCCGGTTGGTCAAGACCTTCGGCCCCAAGGACATTGCGATTTCCAGCTACGGCATCCGCGAGGGCATGCTTTATGAGCAGATGCCGCAACGGTTGCGCGATCGCGACCCGCTGATCGAATCTTGCCGTTTTGCCGAAGCCAAGGACGCGCGTATGCCCGGGTTCGGCAAGCTGCTCTATGCTTTCATCCACCCTATTTTCCGCTCGGTGCCCGATGCGCGGCGACGGCTGATCAAAGCCGCCTGCCTGTTGCATGACGTCAGTTGGCGCGCCCACCCGGACTATCGAGCGGAAACCTGTTTCGACAATGCCACGCGCGCCAACCTCGGCGGTCTGAAGCATTCGGAACGCGTATTTCTGGGTCTTGCGCTGCTGCACCGCTATTCCAACAAGCGCCAGGGCACCCGGTTCGAGGAACTCTACGATCTCATTGATGAGAAAACGCAGCTTGATGCCGAAATCCTTGGCAAGGCCATGCGTTTTGGCTCCATGCTCTGGATGACGCAAGACGCGGAACGCGGGACGCTGCGGTGGTTCCCCAAGAAAAAGGTTCTGCACCTGCGCCTGACACCCGACATGGTCCCGCTTTTTGGCGAAGTCGCGGAAGCCCGGTTGATGTCACTGGCCTCGTCACTGGGAGCCGAAGTGGAGATCAAAAAAATCCGTGGAAAGGCTCAAAGATCGATCTGAGGCGGCGTCTCTTCGGATGGCTCTGCCCCTTCGGGCTTGCGACGGATGATGATGTCACCGTTGGGCAGGATTTCAGGTGCCTCATAGACGGACCAGTCTTCGATCTGCCCCATCAGGTCCGTCAGGGCGGGCCCCATCTGCGCCATGAAACCACGCATGCTGTCGAATGCAGGCTCCATCTCCAGCAGCAGGCCTTCGAGGAATTGTTGCGCGCCGCGCTCCATCATCGAGGGCGCGTCTTCCTCTTGCGCGGTAACGGGTGCCGCACAGAGATGGCAGAAGGCCAGAACGGTCAGAATGCGTGTCATGACAGCAATATAGGCGTTTCGGCGCGATTCTTCGAGGTCAGATGTCCAGATCGATACTGACCGGGAAATGATCCGATGCGGTCACCAGCGCATCGCGCAAGGTGGTATTCGCCCAGCACGCCGGATCATCCAGCGGATGCCAGATGCGCCAACTGGCCCCTCTCTGCTGCAAATCCGGCGTTACCATAATGTAGTCGAGCAACGCCTGCAGATAGCGCTTTTCCGGCTTGATCCAGAAACGGGCGGAGGTGGGCGCCGCGCCCAGCCGAGACGTAAGCGCCCGGCGCGCGTGCGGATCAAAGAGCGCACCGGCCTCCCCGTCCAGTATGATCTCAACCGAGGACCGGCCAAAAAGACCTTCGAATTCATCGAGCCCCGGCCCGTCGTTGAGATCCCCCATCAGCATCAGCGGACGCGCCTGCGCAAGATGCTGGTCCACGCGCGCACGCAGCCAGATCGCCTGCGCCAGCTGTTTACGGCGGTTGGCGATGGCCAGTTTCATCGCATGCGCCTTGTTGCGCGCGCCATGCGGCGCCTTGGACTTGAGATGGGCTCCGATCAGGCTGAACGACACACCCGCTGCCGTTTCAATGTCCAGTTCCAGGGGGGGTTTGGAAAAGCGGACCTGATCCCGGGTCGCATCGATATCCAGATCGATCTCGAAGGTGCCGTCGAACCGCGGCACCGTGCCCGTCCCCGCCATCGGCGCATGCCGTGCTTGCAGGTGATCGGGGTCATAAAGCAGCGCGATTTCCTGCTGGGTCTCATTCATGAACCCCATCACGGCCCGGCGCGCACGCAGGCCGAAGACCTCGGCGAAATCCTCCAAGGCAGGCACGGTCTGGCGTTTGCCATTTGAATCCGGCGCCTCGATGATCAAGACCGCATCCGCATCCAGCGCGTGAAACACGACGCCCAGAGCGTCCGCCTGCTCTGCCCGCGTCACGTTGTGGCGCGCGGACCACTCGCCATCGCGCAGCAGCCGGTTGTTGTCGTCAAAGAGATTGGTGAACCATTCGATGTTGTAGGTCGCCAGACGCATCAGACGTCGGCACCCGCAATCTCATCCCAGGCGCGATTGATGTCCGCCATGCGTTTCTGGGCCAGTTGCATGGCCTCTTCGGGGACCCCGCGGGCGATCATTGCGTCGGGGTGGTTTTCCCGCACCAGCCTCCGCCACGCGCGCCGTACGTCTTGGGGTGGCGTGTCGGGGGTGACGCCCAGAACCGCGTAAGGGTCCTGCCGCGCCTCTGGCGCAAATCGCATGCGCAGGCGATTGAACTCCGCCTGTGGCAGCCCGAAAATCTCGGTCACCCGTTCTAGAAACGCATCTTCATTCGGGTGATAAAACCCATCCGCCATGGCGATATGAAAAAGACCTTCCAGCAGGTCACGCAACGTCTCTGGCTGGCTGGCAAACATCTCCCGGATTCGGGATGCATAATCCTCGAAACCGGCCACATCCTGCCGGGCGAGGTTAAAGACTTTCGCCGCGCCCTGCTCATCCTGCGACGCGATGTGAAACACTTCGCGAAAGGCCGTCACCTCGTCCCGCGTCACCTGCCCATCGGCCTTGGCCATCTTCGCACCCAGGGCAATCACGGCAATGGTAAAGGCCACGGATCGCTCGGGCGGGCTGCGCAACCGGTCAAATACCGCAGACAGGCCCTCACCCGCGGTAAGGGCCGACAGCGCCTCGGAAATGCGGAACCAGATCGACATGACCATCACTGTACCTGCTCCCCCCGGGCGTGTCAGGGGGCGAAGCGTCGCGTCAGAGGATTTTCTGCATCAGCACAAGGTCCAGCCATTGGCCAGCCTTACGCCCGACCTGCGGCATGCGGGCAACCTCCGTGTAGCCCAACCGCCGGTGAAACATCTGGGCACCTTTGTTGGTGTGGCTGATCCCCGCGACCATTACGTGGTGGCCCTGCCGGCGGGCGGCATCTTCGGCAGCGCTCAGCAACGCGCGCCCCGCCCCGCGCGCCTGTGCACTATCCGCAACGATCACAGTGTGTTCGACCGTCGCCGCATACCCCGGCCCCGCCCGAAACGGACCGAAAGTAACGAAGCCCGCACAGGAATCCCGTTCTCGTACCACAAGAAAGGCGTCTTTTCGTGCGGCGATCATCGCCTGGATATCTTCAGGCGTTTTTTCAACCGTCGTGAAGGTGGAGAGCGTATCCCGGATCATCGGGTTCCAGAGCGCCGCGATTGCGCCCGCGTCCGCCGCTATCGCCGGGCGGAGCCTCACGCGATGTCGCGGGGACCATGGGGCGTGTCGAATGCCGCATGCAATCCCGCAGGCCCCTGCGCGTACTGGACCCGGTCATCTGCCATATGCGGTGCCAGACGCGCCTGTAAATCCGCACTTTCGGGGTGCTGAATGGTCAGCCTCCTGAGACGGACCCCGGAAGGGGCCAGCATCAGCGCCGGGTGCAAAGGGGTATCCCATCGGATCAGCGCAGGCGCACAATTGTCGAATGGCAGAATACCGTCCTCTGGCACCGCCATCCGCCACCGCAAATCCCCCCGCTCCAGCGCGACGGGGCGGCCCATGTCGCCGGGCAGAGCGGCCAGGGTTCCGGTGATGTCCTCCGTCCGGCAAATCCAGTTGGTCAGACGAGCCGTTCCTGCAAACCGATCAAGGTCGAACCATCGGGCGTGCGCGGGTTTCGGCGCTGCCGGGTTAACCGCAATGGCTTCCAGATAGAGGCCCTCTTCCAATCCCAGCAGGGCGTTGTGCGTGCCAAAAACGGCATGTTCCCCACCGGGCTGCAGATGCACACCAAGCGCGTTCTCGACGAAATCCCGCGCTTCCTGCAGCGATTCACCGGCAATGGCCACATGGTCCAATAGCATCCGTGCGCTCCTTCAAGCCCTTGTTTTTTCGTAGATTTCCGACTCCGCAGGGTGTCGAGCGTCCACAACCTCTATTGTCGCGCGGCGCGAATGAGCGACAGGATGTCCTGTGCCGCCTTGGGAATATTGGTCCCGGGTCCAAAGATCGCCTTGACGCCGGCATCATAGAGGAATTGATAGTCCTGCTGCGGGATCACCCCGCCACAGATCACCAGAATATCCTCGGCACCGGCCTCGTTCAACGCCTTGACCAGTTGCGGCGCGAGCGTCTTGTGCCCCGCCGCCTGACTGCTGATGCCGATGACATGCACGTCATTGTCGACTGCATCCTGCGCCGCCTCTGCCGGGGTCTGGAACAATGGCCCCACATCCACGTCGAACCCGATGTCGGCAAAGGCGGTGGCAATTACCTTGGCCCCGCGGTCGTGCCCGTCCTGCCCCATCTTGACCACCAACATACGCGGGCGGCGCCCTTCAGCCTCGGCAAATTCCTCCACCGATTTCTGAATGGCGGCAAAGCCCTCATCCCCTTCATAGGCTGCCCCATAGACACCGGCCAGCGTTTTGACTTCGGCGCGATGGCGACCAAATGTTTTTTCCATTGCCATGCTGATTTCTCCCACGGTTGCCCGCGCGCGCGCGGCCTCTACTGCGGCGGCCAACAGGTTGCCGCCCTCTGCTGCACAGGTGCTCAGGGCATCAAGCGCCTGCGTGCAGGCTTCCTCATCCCGCGCCGCGCGGATCTTGTCGAGCCGCGCGATCTGGCTGTCCCGCACGGCAGCGTTATCGATGTCGAGGATATCAATGGGATCTTCCTTGTCGCGGCGGTACTTGTTGACCCCGACAATCACTTCCGTCCCCCGGTCGATTCCGGCCTGCCGGGTGGCCGCGGCCTCTTCGATGCGCAGTTTCGGCATGCCGCTGGCCACCGCCTTGGTCATGCCGCCCATCTCCTCGACCTCTTCGATCAGCTTCCAGGCGGCATCCGCAAGATCGGAGGTCAGTTTTTCCACATAGTAAGACCCGGCAAGGGGATCGACCACATTGGTCACACCGGTTTCTTCCTGCAAAATCAATTGAGTATTCCGCGCGATCCGGCTGGAGTTTTCCGTGGGCAGGGCAATGGCCTCATCCAACGCGTTGGTGTGCAGCGACTGGGTGCCGCCCAGAACCGCGCTCATCGCCTCATAGGCGGTGCGGATGACATTGTTATAGGGGTCTTGCTCCTGCAGGCTCACACCAGAGGTCTGGCAATGGGTGCGCAGCATCGAGGATTTGGGGTTCTTCGGCTCGAACTCCGCCATGATCCGCGACCAGAGCAACCGCGCCGCTCGCAGTTTCGCGGCCTCCATGAAGAAATTCATGCCAATGGCAAAGAAGAACGACAACCGCCCGGCGAATTTGTCCACATCCATGCCGCGCGCGATGGCGGTACGCACATATTCGCGCCCGTCCGCCAGTGTGAAGGCCAATTCCTGCACGAGGTTCGCCCCCGCTTCCTGCATGTGGTAGCCGGAGATCGAGATCGAGTTGAACTTCGGCATATGGTCGGAGGTGTATTCGATGATATCCGCGATGATCCGCATCGACGGTTCCGGCGGGTAGACATAGGTGTTGCGCACCATGAATTCCTTGAGGATGTCGTTCTGGATCGTACCCGACAACAGGGACTTGTCATGCCCCTGCTCCTCCCCCGCCACGATGAAATTCGCAAGGATCGGGATCACCGCGCCATTCATCGTCATCGAGACGGAGACCTTGTCCAGAGGGATGCCGTCAAAGAGGATTTTCATGTCCTCAACGCTGTCGATGGCCACGCCCGCCTTGCCAACATCCCCCTCGACGCGGGGGTGATCGCTGTCATAGCCCCGGTGGGTGGCGAGATCGAAGGCAACCGATACCCCCTGTTGCCCGGCGGCCAGCGCGCGGCGGTAAAAGGCGTTGCTTTCCTCTGCTGTCGAGAAGCCCGCGTATTGACGGATAGTCCAGGGGCGCCCTGCGTACATCGTCGCCTTCACGCCACGGGTATAGGGCGCCTCCCCCGGGATGGTGCCCAGATGCGCAAGGTCCGCGACATCATCCGCCGTATAGAGCGGCTGAACCTCAATGCCTTCGAGGGTCTGCCACGTCAGATCGTCGAGCGGCCTGCCGCGCAGTTCCGCCTCAGCCAGGTCGCGCCACTTGTCTTTCGTCGAGCTCATTCCCTTGTCCTTCTGTCTGTGGCCCGGCCGGCAGAATTTTTCCTGCTCTTGTCCGGGTTTGATCCTCTGTCAGGGTGGCCATGCCGTCTGCACCGGCATGAAGCCACATCATGTCATCCGCGTAAGTCTCTCGCAGAGCTGCATTTTCTTCCGGGGTAAAGGGGTTCCAGCGCCCCATGCCAAAGGGCAGCACACTGCCCTCCGACCCTCGGTCGGCCAGCACGCGGCGCAGGTCCGCCAGGGTCGGCGCGCGGTTCAACCACATGCGTTCCGAATTCCGGGGCGCCTCCAGACCAGCCCCTTGCTCAAGCAGCACTTCTGGTCGCCCGGCGTAGGTTTCGAACGGCATCACCCGGATGTCGGCCTCGGGCAGCGCGCAGGCCAAATCGGTAATCACGTCCCGCCAGCCGCGGCGTGATTGCGCGATGCCGCGCAGCTTGTCCCGTTCCGGCACGGCATGTCCGCGGGCAATCCCATAAGACAAGGCCGAACTCCAGTAGAGTTCAAGACTGCGCGGGCTGAAAATCACCGTGCTCAACTGCCCCTCAAACGCGCGGGCAAACCGTGACATGCGCTCGCCAATGGCAGGGTAGAGACTGCCGGTGCGGATGTTGTCGCGCACCGTGCCGATCATGTTTTCATCGCTGATCAACAGGGTCTTGAGGCCTCGCGCCCGCGCTGCGGTCAGTTGCAACTGAATGCGGCCCTCGGCCCGGCGGCGCAGGTCACGGCCCTTGGCCACCTCGGGCTTCGGCACCAGACCAGAGAACAGGCCCCGCCGCGTCCGGCCCGGGCCCCAATAGCCAATACCCGCCTCCGCCAAAGGTTCGGAGTGGCGGCGCATGTAGTCCTGAAATGTCGTTGTTCCCGTGCGATGCGCACCAATGTGAAGGATAACGTCCATGACCTGTCTGACCCGATGTAAGAAGACCGCTCCGATCGGTCCGGATATTGCGGAGGCCCTGATCATTACACGCAATCTCTTGCCGCGGATTTAATGGTAAATTTGCCGGTATTACCCATCGCATATCTGGATGAGCAGCCTATATTGGACGGGACAGGAGACACGATGAAACCGATATTACCCCTTGTTCTCGCTTGCCTTTTTGCCAATGGCACCGCCGCGCAAACTGCCGAGGCAGAGCCTGAGGCGAAGCTGTTCGTGACCATGGAAGAGGTCGATTTGAACCAATTTAAGTGGAAAAATCGCCCCATCGTCGTTTTTGCCGACAGTGAAGATAACCCTGCCTTCGCAGAGCAGATGCGCCTGTTGCAGCAACGTCCGGGCGAATTGGCAGAGCGCGACGTGGTTGTGATCACCGATACCGACCCCGATGCACTGTCGGACCTGCGCAAAAAACTCCGCCCGCGCGGGTTCATGCTGGTGATCATCGGCAAGGACGGCGGCGTGAAACTGCGCAAGCCCTTTCCCTGGGACGTGCGCGAAATCAGCCGCAGCATTGACAAGATGCCCATGCGCCAGCGCGAAATCCGCGAGCAGAAGGACCGCGCGATTGAGCGATAGGCTCGCGTATGACGGAGGGGGCGGGGCATAGCGCCTATTCGAACTCCATGATCACGTCGTCCACGGCCAGGCTGTCCCCAGCAGACGCATTGATTTTCGACACCACGCCCTTGCGCTCAGCCCGCAGGATGTTCTCCATCTTCATCGCTTCGATAGTGCAGAGCGCCTGACCGTCCTGCACCTCGTCGCCAACGGCGACATTCATCTTCACCACCAGGCCGGGCATCGGGCAAAGCAGCATCTTGGACGTATCAGGTGGCAGTTTCTCGGGCATCTTGCGCGCCAGTTCCGCCTGACGCGGCGTGCGCACATGCACCTTGAGATCCGCCCCACGGGTCCGGATGCGGAAGCCACCACTGACCTTGCCGACCTTCAACACCAGGGGTGCGCCGGCCACGGTCATTTCCGCCAGCTGATCCCCGGGCGTCCAGGCACCGGACACCCGCAATTCCGCGCCATCCTCGAAGGTCACCGTTGACCCGTCCTGATCCGCCGCGACGGTGACGTCATAGGACTGGCCCTGCAGCCGCACGTTCCATTCCGATCCGACCTTACGTTCGTGGTTGTCCATCCGACCGGAGACACGCGCGCGCCGGATTTCTGCCACCCGGTGCATGGCCGCACAGGCCGCCGCGATGCGGAGCAATTCGCTTTCCGGCAATTCAACCCCGTCGAAACCGTCGGGATACTCCTCAGCGATGAAGGCCGTGGTCATGTCACCGGAGATGAATTTCGGATGGTCCATGACCGCAGACAGGAACGGCAGATTGTGCCCGATCCCCTCCACCTCGAAACTGTCCAGCGCCACCCGCATCGCCTCAACGGCCTCCGCCCGTGTCGGCGCCCAGGTGCAGAGCTTGGCAATCATCGGGTCATAATACATGCTGATCTCGCCGCCCTCATAGACACCGGTGTCGTTGCGCACCGCGGCCGGACCACTTTCGGCATCACCGTGCCATTTGTCATTGTCGAGCAAGGGGCCAGCGGCCACCTCGGCGGGTGGACGGTAGCGCGTCAGACGGCCAATCGACGGGAGGAACCCGCGATACGGATCCTCTGCATAAAGCCGGTTCTCGATGGCCCATCCGGTCAGCGTTACATCCGATTGCGAAATGGTCAGCGCCTCGCCATTGGCGATGCGGATCATCTGCTCCACCAGGTCGACGCCGGTGATCAGCTCGGTCACCGGGTGCTCCACCTGCAGACGAGTATTCATTTCGAGGAAGTAGAAGTTCTTGTCACCGTCGACGATGAACTCAACCGTGCCTGCACTGGTGTATCCCACCGCCTGCGCCAAGGCGACCGCCTGCTCCCCCATCGCCTTTCGCGTGGCTTCATCCAAAAATGGGCTCGGCGCCTCTTCGACAACCTTCTGGTTACGGCGCTGGATCGAACACTCGCGCTCTCCCAGGTAGATACCGTTGCCGTGCGCATCACAGAGCACCTGAATCTCGATATGGCGCGGCTGGGTCACGAACTTCTCGATGAAAATCCGGTCATCCCCAAAGGAATTCGCCGCCTCGTTCTTCGATGACTGGAAGCCCTCGCGCGCTTCTTCATCATTCCAGGCGATGCGCATCCCCTTGCCGCCGCCGCCTGCAGAGGCCTTGAGCATCACCGGATAGCCGATTTCGCCTGAAATTTTCACGGCCTCATCCGCGTCTTCGATCAGGCCCATGTAGCCCGGCACTGTAGAGACCCCGGCCTCCTGCGCAATCTTCTTGGAGGTGATCTTGTCGCCCATCTTTTCGATCGCGCCTTTGGGTGGTCCGACAAAGGCCACGCCTACCTCTGACAGCGCTTCGGCAAATTTGGCGTTTTCTGACAGGAACCCGTATCCGGGATGCACGGCTTCGGCCCCGGAAGATTTGATCGCCTCCATCACCTTGTCGATCACGATGTAGGATTGGTTCGCGGGAGGTGGCCCGATGTGCACCGCTTCATCCGCCATCTGCACATGTAACGCCTGCTTGTCCGCATCGGAATAGATCGCGACGGTTCTGATCCCCATCTTGCGGGCAGATTTGATAACGCGGCAGGCAATTTCGCCGCGGTTGGCGATCAGGATCTTAGTGAACATGAGGGGTCCTTTTGGCAGTGCAGAATATTGAAGGGGCAATCCACGCAAAACGCCGCACGTGGGCTGCACGCGCGGCGTTGAATTCAGGATAGAGGGTGTCTGACCTTAGGTCAGTTACACCTGCTTGGGTTGAGTTGGCAGTAGGCCACATTGCCTGCCGCACCGATGGCGGCACCCTGCAGGGCACTGTTACCTGTGACCACGGCTGTGCCGGCGCCGATGGCCGCGCCACCGACCGCTTGTTCACCAAGCGTGTCGCCGCAGGCCGCAAGACCCGCACAGGCCGCGAGCGTAAGCATGACTTTTCTGACTGGCATAATCGATATCCTTTTGTTTTCGCTGCTGACGTCCGGTCAACACCGAACGCACCTCTTTGTTCCAACGCCTTGGACCGGCCCAAGAAAAAGGCGGGCAGTTCGGGCGCAACCGCGCTGAACTGCCCGCCAGGGGAAGGGGTACGAATAGTGTACACAGACACGGTGCGGGGATATTCGCGCGCGGCTGCAACAATCACAATACTCGCACTGGTTGAATATTCTACCGTTTTCGGAGCAACCGGCAGCAAATGGGCCATGACTCGCCGTTTTGGTATCGACACTGGCGAAATCACGCCGACCCCCCTTCGAAAGCCTCGGGAAACGACTGGCGCGCAACCCGTTCATCGATGACCAGCATCGCTTCGTAGTCCGCCGGATCAAAGGCATCAGTGGCAGGAACCACTTCTCGGCCAAAGAGCCAGGACAACCGGCCCGCATCGAGGTTGCCCCGCGCGAACGGCTCGGTGCCAAAGTGATCCCAGAGTGCCTGGAAAAAGGCCGCGTCTGCGCGCCGGTCAGCAGGCTTGCGATCCCTGAAACGCGCGCGCTCTGTGAGCGGCGTGACACCGCGCGGATTGAATCGTCTGAGGGTGAAATGAAAATCCGTGCCCGGTAATCGACCGGGAAATCCGCGGTGTTTCAGCATGACGCTCCTCCCCGCAGCAGAGGTGCGCCGGTCAGGGCGGGCCCTAAAGTCCGCCCCGCCGTTCTGTTACTTGTATTTGCCGGTGTACGTCGGCTCGGTCGAGATCGGCTCAGGGTCGACCACAACGAATTCTTCCTGCTCTCTTGCGCACGCGGCCACGAGGGCGATGAAGCCCAAAGTCGCCAGCAGTTTGATGCTCTTAGACATCTGTATCTCCTGTCACAATGTCTGTCGGACGGGTGCACATATTGGGTGCCCTCGCCCGTTCTTGGAACGAGACGGCCAAATCGGCCGCTCGGCGTCACCATAGGCAATGCCGGTGATAAAAGAAATGTGAGCAGCGCCAATCCGCTTCGTTGTGACTCCAAAGCCGCAGATTTCCGCCGAAGGCAAGGCTGCACGTCAACATCTAGTGGCCACATCAGAACCCCTCCCAGATACAGGACCCCGAGCTAACCCGGAAAACATCGATGAACTGCGTGGCATCCGGATCAGCGAGCCCAAATTCCACCGGGCGGTCCAGCAATGTGACCGCCACGATCTCGGGCGCGAGATCGTATTCCGAGAGATAGGGCAGCGCAACTTCGGCGCAAAGGTGCTCCAGATCCGCTTCGGCCTCGGCAAAGGTGATGCTGCCACCATCGCGCGCGATCTCGGGGGTCAGAAAACGGAAGCGCAACCATGTCTCGGCACCGACCTTGTCAACCAGCACCTCGTAAAGCTCGACCGGCTGGCCCGACGGCACATCGAGCACGGGTAAGGCCGTGGCGGTCGCAAATGCTATGGCGGTCATCAGGCTCACGGCGCAACCTCGTCATGGGTGTCGAAATCCGCCGGCGAAATCACCTCCAGCAATTCGAGGTCATCCGAATGGCGCACTTCTCGATGCTTGATCCCCGGCGGTTGCAGCACGCAGGAGCCCGCGCGCAAGGTATGCTCTCCGGTGCCTTCATACTCGAAAACCACCCAACCTTGGGTGACATAGACCATCTGGAACGCCGGATCATGCGAATGCCATGTTGCGGGGCTCTCCATACCTGGTACAGCCCGAATGACATGCGCGCCGAATTTTCCCTTGGTGGCGTTTTTGATGCCCAGATCGCGGTATTCGAAGAAAGGCCGCAACCCCGCCCCCTCGAACTTGCCGTCATCCGCATGTGTGATCGTGAAAGCCTGGTTTTTCCAGCGCTGCGTCATGCGACAACCTCCCGCTTGGCAAGGCAGTCGATTTCCACCAATGCGCCAACCGCCAGCGCCGTTACCCCAACGGTCGTGCGCGCGGGCAGCCGATCCTGAGGAAAATACGCCTTATAGGTTTCGTTGAACTGCGCGGAATCTCGGGCGAACTCGGTCAAGTAGCACCGGCATTGCACCACGTCGCTCAAATCCAGATCGATCCCAGTCAACACTGTTGTCAGGTTTTCGATCACCTGCCGGGTTTGAGCTTCAATGCCTTCCGCCAGCGGGGCGTCAGGCGCTCCCGGAACGGTCGGCATCTGCCCGGTCAACATGACCCATCCCCCTGCCTCCACGGCATGGGAAAACGGCGCCACATGGGCCGGGGCACTATCGACATTATGAAAGATCGGCACGTCAGTGACTTTCTAAAGCGGAATATTATCGTGCTTTTTCCACGGTATGTTCGCCTGCTTGTTCCGCAGGCTAGCGAAGGCGCGGGCGATGCGTTTGCGGGTCGTACGCGGCATGATCACCTCGTCGATGAAACCTCGTTCCGCCGCCACGAATGGATTGGCAAAGCGCTCCTCATAATCTGCCGTGTGCTTCGCCGTTTTCTCCGCGTCCCCCAGATCACCACGGTGGATGATCTCGGTCGCCCCCTTGGCCCCCATCACGGCAATTTCCGCCGTAGGCCAGGCATAGTTGAAATCCGCCTGCAGATGCTTGGACGACATCACCACATAGGCACCGCCGTAGGCTTTGCGGGTGATCACCGTGACCATCGGCACCGTTGCCTCGCCGTAAGCATAGAGTAGTTTCGCTCCATGTTTGATCACACCGCCGTACTCCTGACTGGTTCCCGGCAAAAAGCCTGGCACGTCGATCAACGTCAGCAGCGGGATCTCGAACGCATCGCAAAAGCGCACGAACCGGGCCGCCTTGCGCGAGCTGTCGATGTCCAGACAGCCCGCCAGCACCATCGGCTGGTTGGCCACGACGCCAACGGTGCGCCCCTCAAGGCGTATGAACCCGGTGATGATGTTCTTGGCGAACTCTTCCTGTATCTCGTAGAAATCCCCCTCGTCGCCAAGCTTCAGGATCAATTCCTTCATGTCATAAGGCGTGTTGGGATTTTCGGGTACAAGCGTGTCCAGCGATGTCTCGAGCCGGTCGGGATCATCGAAGAAGGGGCGCACCGGTGGTTTTTCCCGGTTGTTCGAGGGCAGGAAATCAACCAGACGCCGCACCTCAGCAAGGGCCTCGACGTCATTTTCGAATGCAGCGTCAGCCACGGAGGATTTCTTGGTATGCGTACCTGCGCCTCCGAGTTCTTCCGCCGTCACCTGCTCGTTCGTCACGGTCTTCACCACATCCGGGCCCGTTACGAACATGTAAGAGCTGTCTTTGACCATGAAGATGAAGTCGGTCATGGCGGGCGAATAAACCGCTCCGCCCGCGCAGGGGCCCATGATCACACTGACCTGCGGCACCACACCCGAGGCCATGATGTTGCGCTGAAAGACCTCACCGTAACCCGCCAGGGAATCCACGCCTTCCTGAATCCGCGCACCACCGGAATCGTTGATACCGATGACCGGCGCACCATTCTGCACCGCCATATCCATGATCTTGCAGATTTTCTTGGCGTGGGTTTCCGAGACGGAGCCCCCCAGAACTGTAAAATCCTGACTGAAGACGTAGACCAGACGCCCGTTGATCGTGCCCCAACCGGTGACAACCCCATCGCCGGCAGGCTTTTCCTGATCCATGCCGAAATCGGTGCACCGATGGGTCACGAACATATCGAACTCTTCAAAGCTGCCTTCATCCAGCAGAAGGTCAACCCGCTCTCGCGCTGTTAGCTTGCCCCGTCCGTGCTGCGCATCAATTCGCCTCTGGCCCCCACCAAGACGGGCAGTTTCACGACGCTCTTCAAGCTGGTGCAGAATATCTTTCATGGCGACCCCGTTGGTTGTTTGCAGCACCATACTCAAGGATTACTGAGGATCGAAGAGATATTTCGTTAATTTGCAAACTATATTCAACTGGCCTTTTGCAAATTGCAAATCAGCAAAGTAGCGCCAAACGCATAGCAGCTATGCGTGGACAACAATCCGGACGTGGCCTAGCGTTGCCGGATGCAAAATCCTCCCACCATTCGTTTTCTGGATCGGACCACGCCGCCGCATATTGCGACGCTGATCCTGCTGTCCGGCATGTCGGCGATGGTGATGAACATGTTCCTGCCCAGCCTGCCGAATATGACCGCATACTTCCAGACCGAATACGGTGTAATGCAACTCTCGGTCGGGCTGTATCTTGGGGTCAGCGCGATTTTGCAAATCCTGATTGGCCCGATCTCCGATAAATTCGGCCGCAGACCAGTGATCCTTTTCGGACTGAGTTTTTTTCTCATCGCCACCCTGGGCTGCATCTACGCCCCGACCGCCGAAATTTTCCTCGTATTCCGCGTCTGTCAGGCGATGGTCGCCGTTGCCATGGTTCTCAGCCGTGCCGCCGTCCGCGACATGTTCGAGCAAGACAAAGCGGCGTCGATGATCGGCTACGTTACAATGGGCATGGCGATCGTGCCCATGGTCAGCCCCATGCTGGGCGGCGTGTTGGATGAGCTCTTCGGCTGGCGCGCCAATTTCTGGGCATTGTTCATCATGGGCGCGATGACGCTGTGGCTCGCCTGGGCTGATCAGGGCGAAACAGCCACGAAGAGCGGCAAGACACTCACACAGCAGTTCGGCGAATATCCAGCCTTGCTGACCTCTCCGAGGTTCTGGGGATACTCGCTGGCTGCGGGTTTCTGCTCCGGCGCCTTTTTTGCCTACCTGGGCGGCGGTCCCTTCGTGGGATCCGTCGTGTTCGGCCTCTCTCCGTTCTGGGTTGGCATTTATTTTGGCGCACCCGCCCTGGGCTATTTCTTTGGCAATATGTTCACGGGCATGCTGGCGCAGCGCGTCGGCATCAACAAGTTGGTCCTGATTGGCAGCCTGATCAATGCCTTCGGGGTTTTCCTCTCCCTCTTGATTTTTCTGGTGGGTCAGGGCAGCGCGCTCAGCTTTTTTGGTCTGATGACCTTTGTGGGTTTGGGCAATGGGCTGGTCATCCCCAACGCAACCGCAGGCATGCTTTCCGTGCGCCCGCATCTTGCCGGTTCTGCGTCTGGTCTGGGTGGCGCCATCATGATCGGCGGCGGTGCTGGCCTCAGCGTGTTGGCCGGGGCGTCACTGAGCCCGGAAACCGGGGCCTTTCCCCTGCTTTATATCATGCTGGCCACATCAACGGCGGCGGTCGTTTCAATTCTGATGGTCTATCGTCGCGAAAGACGCATTGCGCTACAGAACCCTTTGACCTGACACATCGCTGTCGATTTGGTAGGGTGCCCGCCCCTCAAACTTATCCACGCCCAGCCCAGAAGGGCGGCGCTTGTTCTGGGCATGGTGAGAAATCGGGAGGCTCTGCCCGTCCAGCCAACATGGTATGGTGCACCACCAGAAAAACTCACAAGCCCCAAGGATGCAAAACCATTTGTTAACCAACATTGCCGCACCTTGTCCGCAGTGATTTGCAAAGATAGCTTTGACGAATCTGCAAATTTGCAAACTGCCGGGAGGGTGCGGGGGATGGCCACACAGAAACTCTATGCGGGTGCCAAGCTGCGCGAATTGCGTACGCGCCTTGGCCTGACGCAGAAAGACTTCGCCGCCAAGCTTGGGGTTTCGCTGCCCTATCTGAACCAGATGGAGAACAACAACCGGCCCGTCTCCACCACGGTGGTGCTGGCCCTGGCGCAGGAGTTCGGGCTGGATGTCACCGAGCTGAGCACGGGCGACAGTGAACGGCTGGTCAGCGATATGCGTGAGGCCATGGCCGATCCACTTTTTGCGGACGCCCTGCCCCCGGTCGCGGACCTGCGCCTTGCAGCATCGAATGCCCCCGCCTTTGCGCGCGCCTTTCTCGAACTGCATCGCAGCTACCGCCAGATGCAGGAACGACTGGCGTCTTTGGACGAAGCACTGGGCCGGGAAGATGCACGATCTACTCCAAGCCCCTGGGAAGAAGTGCGCGACTTCTTTCATTATTGCGACAACTACATTGATGCTGTTGACCGGGCCGCCGAGCACTTTGCAAACAAGGAGGGCGGGCATCGCAACATCCGGGTCGCAGCCGTTTCGGCCTTGGGAAACGCAAAGGTCTCAGTGCAATTTGCAGACACCGACAAGCTGCGCAGGTTTGACCCCGACACCCGCGAACTGACACTATCACGTCGCGCGCCGCCCGAGAGCCAGACGTTCCAGTTGCTACTGCAGGTCGCTCTGATCAAACAGGAGGCATTGCTCGAAGCCACGCTGGATCTGGCGCGCTTCCACAGCGCTGAAGCCCGCGCGATTGCAAAGATCGGTCTCGCGAATTACTTCGCGGGCGCAGCGCTCATGCCCTATGCCGCATTCCAGCAGGAGGCACGCAATTACCGCCATGATGTCGAAGCGCTGGCGGGCCACTTCGGTGCGTCCATCGAGCAGGTCGCGCATCGGCTGTCGACCCTTCAACGTCCCGGCGCCAAGGGCATCCCGTTTTTCTTTGTCCGGGTCGATCAGGCGGGTACAATCACAAAACGCCATTCGGCCACGAGGCTGCAATTTGCACGATTTGGCGGGGCTTGCCCGCTGTGGAACGTGCATCGGGCCTTTGAACTGCCCAGCCAATTCCTACGCCAGCTGGCCGAGACCCCCGACGGTGTCCGTTACATCAACCTGGCGCGCGACGTGTCGAAACCCGCAGGTCGGTTCGGCGCGCCGGTGCGTCGCTATGCCATTGCCCTGGGATGCGAAGTGCGGCACGCCAACGATCTTGTTTATGCAGACGGCATGGACCTGAGCCGGGATGGCGCGTTCGAGCCTATTGGTATTTCCTGCCGGATTTGCGAGCGGACGAATTGCCATCAACGCGCGGTGCCGCCGCTGGAACGCAAGCTGCGAGTCGATCCCAATCTGCGCGATGTGCTGCCCTATCAGGTTGAATAACGTGACCTTTCCTGACGCAGTATCGGGCGCGTAGATCGCTGTGGAACCGCTACCGTTTGGCCGCACGCCACCCGGCACGTTGCGCATCGCTTGCCGAGCAAAACCAGCGCTCGCCCCGTTCCGTCCGGATGCCGGTGCGTTCGTAATAGTGCTGACCGGGCACATGGTAGATTCGGGTGCCCTGACTTGAGATATTGCCCTTCACAGGGCACGCGCGGTCAGGCGGGATCCGACCTACGGCGCGCGTCTGACGAAACTGCGATGGGTTTTGCACACGACTGGCATGCAGCCCGATATCCCGGATGGCCGCACCCTTCTCCGCAAAAACATAGTCCTGCGCGTATTTCCGATAGGCAAAGGCCAGTCCTGCGCTGACCAGCTCATGTCCGATATCCTGATCGGCCACGGTACAGCGGGCGACGGTCCGATTGTATTTGTCCTTGGTCACCGCAGCACAGTGAGCGGTCCGCCCGCCGAACAGTGTGGTCACCTGATCGGTCACCCATTTGCCGCAGGCCCAAACCTCACCCTGCTCCGTTTTGCAGGTCTGGTCGGTCTCTGGCGCGTCGATGCCGTAGAGGCGGACGCGAACGCTGCCTACGTTTATCGTGTCGCCGTCGATCACACGCACCGCGCCAGAGAAAGCGTTGCCGGCCAGCACAACACCTGGCGACCACAGGCCAGACACAATCATCAAAATCATCAACTTACGCATCCGCGCGGTATGACGACGCCCCGACCGTCAAGCAAGGAAATTCATTAACTAAGGTTACCAGATGGTTAACGCTGCGCCGTCGCCCATGCCGGGTTGATCCAGGGCTCATCGTTGGACCGCGCCAATGGATCGCGGCCCAGCAGGTGGTCGGCGGCCTTCTCACCGACCATGATCGATGGCGCGTTAAGATTGCCATTGGTGATCCGCGGGAAAATGCTGCTGTCGGCCACGCGCAGCCCGTCAACGCTGATCACCCGCGCCTCTGCGTCGACAACGGCGTGACGGTCATCCGCGCGGCCCATGCGGCAGGTGCCACAGGGGTGATAGGCGCTTTCAGCATGTTCCCTGATAAAGTCATCCAGATCGGCGTCCGATTGCACCGCATCGCCGGGCTGTATCTCGTGTTTGACGAAGGGCTTGAACGCCTCCTGCGCAAAAATCTCGCGCGTCAGGCGGATGCAGCGCCGGAAGTCAGCCCAATCCTCATCAGTCGACATGTAGTTAAAGAAAATGCGTGGCGCATCCGCCGGATTGGCTGACGCAAGGCTCACGGCACCACGCGAGGGCGAGCGCATCGGCCCCACATGCGCCTGGAACCCGTGCCCTTCGGCGGCCACCTTGCCGTCATAGCGCACCGCAATCGGCAGAAAGTGGAATTGAATGTCGGGATACTGCACGCCGGGTTGCGAGCGGATGAACCCAGTGCTTTCGAACTGGTTGGAGGCGCCGAACCCGGTCTTGGTGAAAAGCCACTGCGCACCGATCACCGCCTTGGACACAAGGTTCCAGTGTTTGTAGAGCGTGATCGGCTGGCTCGCCGCCATCTGCAGGTAAAGTTCCAGATGGTCCTGCAGATTTTGCCCGACGCCCGGCCGGTCGGCCACCACGTCGATCCCGTGTTCCGCCAGATGGTTGGCAGGCCCGATCCCGGACAGCATCAGGAGCTTGGGCGAGTTGATGGAGGAGGCCGCCAGCACCACCTCGCGGTTGGCCCGGATTACTTCCACCCGGCCACCACGGCGGATTTCGACACCGGTGGCGCGCCCGTCCTCAACGACCACCCGCTGCGCCAACCCGTTGATCAGCGTGCAGTTGTCGCGTTTGAGCGCAGGGCGCAGATAGGCGTTCGCCGCAGACCAGCGACGCCCCTGCCACACCGTCTGCTCCATCGGGCCGAACCCTTCCTGTTTCTGACCGTTGTAGTCCTCGGTGGTATGATATCCGGCCTGGCGTCCCGCCTCGACGAAGGCGTGATAGAGCGGGTTTTGCCGGGGCCCGCGGCTGACATGCAGCGGACCATCCGATCCCCGCCAATTCGGATCGCCGCCATGGCCGCCGTCGTGCCAATTCTCCATCCGTTTAAAGTAGGGCAGCACATCGGCATAGGACCAGCCGTCGGCCCCCTGCTCTGCCCAATGGTCAAAATCCATCGCGTGTCCACGCACATAGACCATGCCGTTGATGCTGGAGGAACCGCCAATCACCTTGCCGCGGGGACAGGCGAGACGACGGTTGTTCAAATGCGGCTCAGGCTCGGAGGTGAAGCCCCAATCATAGCGCTTCATGTTCATTGGATAGGACAGTGCCGCTGGCATCTGGATGAAGGGGCCCGCATCCGTGCCGCCGTGTTCGATCACGATGACAGAGGCCCCTGCCTCGCTCAACCGGTAGGCCATGGCACAGCCTGCGCTGCCCGCTCCTACAATCACAAAATCTGCTTGCATTTTACTTGTCCATTCAGGCGTTCAGATAGCCAATGAGCAGCGAGACAAATGCCCCGACATGCACCACCATGATCGCCTTGTCCTTCCACATCACACCCACCGCGAACCACAGAACGATGCCTGCGAAAAAGGCAAAGACGTTCCACGGGACGATGTTCAGACCGGTCAGCCCGTAGCCAACAAGCTGGATCGCGGTTGCCACCCACTTGAGGATGTCGACGGGTTGAAACCCCTTCGATTCCTGTACAGATGTCGCCATCAGAATGGCGCTTCGAGATCGCCCATTCGGACGTATACGGATTTAAGCTGGCTATAGTGCGCTATGGCCGCTTTCGAGTTTTCCCGCCCCACGCCGGAGGCTTTGGTGCCGCCAAATGGCGCCTCGACTGGCGCGTCATTGTAGGTGTTGATATAGCAGGTACCGGCCTCGAACCCGGCAGCCACACGGTGCGCGCGGGCCAGATCACGGGTAAAGACACCGGCGGCCAGCCCGAATTCGGTGTCGTTCGCACGTGCCATCACATCGGCTTCTTCCTCGAAATCGAGGACCGCCATGACGGGGCCAAAGATTTCTTCGCGCGCGATCACCATGTCATCCGCAACATCGGCAAAGACTGTCGGGGCGAGGTAGAACCCATCGCGGTCCAGTCGGGTGCCGCCACAGACCAGTCGCGCGCCCTCGGCTGTGCCTTTTGCGATGTAGTCGAGCACGATGTTCATCTGTCGCTCAGACACCATCGGGCCGAAACTTGTCTCGGGCCGCATCGGATCGCCGATGACCGCGGCCTTGAGGCGCGTGCTCAGCCGGTCGAGAAACGCCTCCTTAATGTCCTTGTGCACAAAGACACGCGTGCCGTTCGAGCACACCTGACCGGAGGAGTAGAAATTGCCGAGGATCGCGCCGCTGACAGCGTTGTCGATATCTGCGTCTTCGAAAACGATGATGGGGGACTTGCCACCCAATTCCATGGTGACGTGCTTGATCCCTTCCGCGGCAGCGGCGTAGACCTTGCGCCCGGTGGGCACAGAGCCGGTCAGCGAAACCTTGTCGACCCGCGGGTCGGTGACCAATGCGCCGCCGACGCCACCCAGACCTTGCAGCACGTTGTAGACCCCGGCGGGCAACCCTGCCTCGTGCAGGATTTCTGCCACTTTCAGGGCGCAGAGCGGAGTTGTTTCCGACGGTTTGAAGATCATCGTGTTGCCGCAGGCCAGCGCGGGCGCGCCTTTCCAGCAGGCGATCTGGGTCGGGTAATTCCAGGCGCCGATACCGACACAGAGGCCCAGTGGTTCGCGGCGGGTATAGACCCAATCATCGCCCAGCTGGATATGCTCGCCGGTCAGCGTTGCGGCCATGCCGCCAAAGTATTCCAGCGCATCCGCACCGCTGGTGGCGTCTGCGACGCTGGTTTCCTGATAGGGTTTGCCGGTATCGTAGGTTTCCAGCACGGACAGGTCGTGGTTCCGTTCCCGCAGGATATCTGCGGCGCGGCGCAGGATGCGGCCTCGTTCGGTGCCGGTCATGGCGGCCCATGCGCCTTGGGCGGCGCGCGCGCTTTCGATGGCCTGTTCGATCAGAGCCGGTGTGGCAGCGTGCACGATTGCGATTTTCTCGCCTGTGGCGGGGTAGATCACATCGATGGGCGTGCCTGCGGTGTCCTCGACGTATTCACCGTTGATGAAATGGCTGGCAGTAGGTTGGGTTGGATAGGTCATGATCGCCTCCGGCGGGCATATTTGAAGAACAATGAAAGGGTCAGTCGCCTTTGGGCGCGCGTTTGGCGTCTTCCAGCACGTTAAGGTCCATGTGGTTGCGCATGTATTGCTCAGAGGCATCGCGTAGCGGCTGGTAATCCCAGGGGTAGTAACCGCCCTGCCGCAGCGCGTCGTAGACAACCCAGCGACGGGCCTGGCTTTTGCGCACGTCGGCATCGAAGGCATCGAGGTCCCAGCGGGCTTCGGACTTCGCCTTGAGCTGGCTGAGGGTGCCCTGATGGGCGGGGACCTCTGCGAGATTGGTGAGCTCATGCGGGTCGGCGTCCAGATCGAAGAGCTGATCGGGATCCAACGCGCAACGGTTATATTTCCACTTGCCGTAGCGCAGCGAGACCATGGGGGCATAGGTAGCTTCGGCAGCGTATTCCATGGCAACCGGTTCGCCGCGCTCCACCCCCTGGCCCATCGGGACGAGGGACACGCCTGTGGTCCAGTCCTTCACCTCCTCCATGGACACGCCTGCGAGGTCACAGAGCGTCGGGCAGAAGTCGATGTTGGAGACGGGTGTGGTCTGCAGCCCCGGTTGCATCTGCGGCGCAGAGATCATCAGCGGGACGCGGGAGGAGCCTTCGAAGAAGGACATCTTGAACCAGAGGCCGCGTTCGCCCAGCATGTCGCCGTGATCCGAGACGAAGAGGATGATTGCTTCTTGCCGGGTGTCTTCAAGGGTTTGCAGGATCTCTCCGATCTTGTCGTCGAGATAGCTGATGTTGGCGAAATAGGCGCGGCGGGAGCGGCGGATATCCTCTTGGGTGATCTCGAAGCTGCGCCAGTCGTTGGCATCGAAGATGCGTTTGCTGTGCGGGTCCTGGTCTTCATAGGCGAAGGCCGGGACCTCTGGCAGCAGGTGGTCGCAGTCCTCATAGAGGTCCCAGTACTTCTTGCGCGCCACGTAAGGGTCATGCGGGTGCGTGAAGCTGACTGTCAGGCACCAGGGGCGCGCATCGGCACCCCGCGACAGATCATAGATCTTGCGGATTGCGTTAAAGGCGACCTCGTCGTCATATTCCATCTGGTTGGAAATCTCGGCGACGCCTGCACCCGTGACCGACCCCATGTTGTGGTACCACCAGTCGATGCGTTCGCCCGGTTTGCGGTAGTCAGGCGTCCAACCGAAATCGGCAGGGTAGATGTCGGTGGTCAGGCGCTCCTCGAAGCCGTGCAGCTGATCGGGGCCCACGAAATGCATCTTGCCCGAGAGGCAAGTCTGGTATCCGGCGCGGCGCAGATGGTGCGCGTAGGTGGGGACGGAGGAGGGAAACTCGGCAGCATTGTCGTAGACACCCGTGGCCGAGGGCAATTGGCCCGACATGAAGGCGGCGCGCCCGGGTGCGCAAAGTGGCGAGGCAGTGTAGGAATTGCGAAACCGCGTCGAGCGCGCGGCAAGTTTTTTCAGGTTGGGTGCGTGCAGCCAGTCGGCAGGGCCATCCGGGAACAGGGTGCCGTTGAGCTGATCGACCATCAGGATCAGGATATTCGGACGGGACATCAGCGCGCCTCCAGCAGCATGTTCAGCGTTTCCAAAGCCGTGCGGCGCGCGGCATCGGGGCTTTGGGAACGCGAGAGGGCCGCGCGTAGGTAGAGGCCATCGATCAGGGCGGCGAGTGTTTCCGCATGCGCTTCGGGCTGCACAGTCAGCGGACGCAGCGCATGGCTGAGGTTCGATTTCAGACGGCGCTGGTAAAGCTGCAGCAGACGCAACATCTCACGGTTGGTCTGGGCCTGCGCATAAAGGGTCATCCACGCGCTGACGGTCTGGGGCGAGAAACATGTATGCGAAAAGCTGGCCTCGATCAGCGACACAGCACGGGCTTTGGGGGTCGTGGCCTGGGCAAGCCCCTGGCGTACTTCTGCGCCGAAGTCACGCAGGATCTGGCGCATGGCTGCGAGGAAAATCTGGTCTTTGCCGCCGAAGTAATGGTGCGCCAAGGCGGTGGACATGCCTGCACGTTTGGCGATCTGGCCAACGGTCACGTCCAGCGATCCCTTGGAGGCAAGTTCAGCGATTGTCGCCTCCACCAAAGCGGTGCGGCGGATCGGTTCCATTCCCAGTTTTGGCATGCGACTCCCCTATCGGTGGCATTTCGCATGCAGTAGCGGGTTTTTTATTGACCAGTCAATCAATAAAAATAACGGGTTCAAACCTTGGTCGCGTTTACAGGCGGCGTGGTCTCGCCCCGCTTCAACACGGCCTCTCGCCAGGTGATGAAAATCACCGAGCCCAGAATAACCACACCGCCCAGAACCACCCAGATATCAATGGCTTCGTCAAAGACCAGATAGCCCAGCAACACGGCCCAGATCAGCTGGGCAAAGGTCACGGGCTGCGTGACGGTCAAGGGCGCAGCGGCAAACGCAAGCGTCATCGTGTAGTGGCCAGCCGTTGCAAAACAGGCGACCAGGAAGAGAACGCCAAGATCGGCGAGACTGGGCGTGACCCAATGCGCCAGGGCAAAAGGCGCCAGGGTGATCGTCACGAAAATCGACAGCATGGCGACGACCACGGCGGGCTTGACCTCATCCGCCATGACCTTGGCCGTCAGGTAAGACCCCCCGAAGGCAATGGCGGTGGCCAGCATGGCCAGATGACCGCTGCTGATCTCACGGAAGCCCGGGCGCAGGATCAGGAATGCTCCGATGAGGGCGGCAAGGATGGCCGCGATCCGGCGGAAGGCCAGCCGCTCGCCCAGAAAGAGGGCAGCCCCTATGGTAACGTAAATCGGTGCCAGATAATTCATCGCCGTGACATCCGCGATTGGAATGCGGGCCATGGCGTAGAACCACAGGATCACGCCGATCCCGTGCATCGCCCCGCGCAGACCAAAGAGACGCCACTGCCGGGGTGTCAGATGTGCCGCGCGCAAGGCACCGATGGCGGGGATCAGAAAAATCAGCCCCATCAGGTAGCGTAAAAAGGCGGATTCAGCGGGTGGTACGCGGGTGCCCATGTGTTTCACCAAGGCCGTCACCGCGATGAAACACAGCCCCGTGAGAAGCATCCAGAAGATACCGACAACCGGGCGATGGGGGGTGCGGGTGACCATGTGCCATAGACAGCGTGTTTTGCCGCGCGCCGCAAGGGGCTAGGGCCACAATAATCCCACGGCGATGGCCCACATGGTGAGCGCGATCAACCCGTCCAGCACGCGCCAGCTGGCGGGGCGTCCAAAAAGCGGCGCGAGCAATCGCGCGCCATAGCCAAGGGCAAAGAAGAAGGTGAGGCTGGCCGAGACAGCACCAGCTCCAAAGAGCAGCCGGTTGTCGTATTGCGCCGAGATGGAGCCCAGCAGGACCACCGTATCAAGATAGACATGCGGGTTGAGCCAGGTCAGCGCCAGCACGGTCAGAATCGTCGGCAGCAACGCGCGCTTTGCACCGCCGTCCGCCTGCAGCGCCTGCCCGCCTCGCCAGGCGGACCGCGCGCTGCGCCATCCATACCAGAGCAGGAACGCGGCCCCGCCAAAGCGCATCGCGGTTTCGAACCAGGGCATACGCTCTGCCAGAGCGCCGAACCCCGCGACCCCCGCCGCGATCAGAACAGCATCGGAGACCCCGCAGGTCAGGCAGACCCAAAAGACATGTTCACGTCGAAGACCCTGCCGCAGGACAAACGCATTTTGTGCACCAATGGCCAGAATGAGAGACAGGCTTAACAGGTAGCCGGGGAGGAAAGTATCAAGCACGCGATTAGTCCTTTTGGGATGCCGCATTGACTAGCGTGCCTCGCGACATTACTCAAATTAAACATATGAAGCTTGATTAAGATGATCTAATGTCCATTGACCCAAGCCAGCTCGCAGCCCTTGCTGCCATCGTCCGCCAAGGCAGCTTTGATGCGGCGGCCGCACATCTGGGCGTGACGCCTTCGGCCATTTCGCAGCGGATCAAGGCTTTGGAGGAGCGGATGGGGGCTGCGCTGATCTATCGGGGCCAGCCTTGCACGCCCACCGACGCAGGCACTCGTCTGGCGCGCCACGCCGATGACGTCGCCCTACTGGAATCGCACGTCCTGCGCGATCTGTCGCCCGATCTGGCACAGGAGGCCCCGCGGGTGCGGGTTGCGGTCAACGCCGACAGCCTTGCGACATGGTTCGTGCCCGGGCTGACGCTGGCACAAGGAGTGCTTTTCGATCTGGTGATCGACGATCAGGACACCTCGACCGATTGGCTGTTGCGCGGCGCGGTGAGTGCTGCGGTCACCGGGCAGGCCCAGGCGGTGTCGGGATGCACCTGCACCCCTCTCGGTGCCTTGCGCTACATCGCGACCGCAAGCCCGGCGTTTTATGACATATGGTTCAGCGAGGGCGTCACCCCCGCAAGCCTTGCCGCTGCACCGGTCATGACCTTCAACGTCAAGGACGCCCTGCAACACCGGTGGATCACGCAACAGACAGGTGAACGGCTGACCCCGCCCGCGCATCAGCTGCCGTCCACCCACGCCTTTGTCGATGCGGCACTGGCCGGGCTGGGGTGGGGTCTTAATCCCCTGCCCCTTGTCAAAACCCATTTGCAACGCGGGTCCCTGGTCGCGCTCGTTCCGGAAAAGCCTTTGGATGTAAAGCTATACTGGCAAACCAGCCGCCTGATGAGCGACGCTTTGACCCCGCTCAGCCGGGGGATCAAAGCCGCCGCAAGATCACATCTTGTTAATGTTCCTCACGCAGGTGTGATGTGAAAAAATAAAATCACAGAAATCTTATCCGGGATGATTGGCGTATCTCTCTATGTTCCCCATATGATAGGGATGTAACAAGGATGCGCTCAGATGCTGGACAATTTACACAACCTAGATCTTACGGCAAAAGACATCGAATTGATCGAGTCCGCGCTGCACACTCAAAAGAAGATCCTGTCCGTGCAAAGCGAGGCTGGCGGCAGCGGTGCCCGCAAGCGACTGACCGATCTAAAACATCTCATGAAACGGATCAACCGAAGCACGTCGCGCCGTTCGGCGGGCCACCCCGACGTGCAGCGTCTTGGCTGGGGACAATTTGCGCGGTCCCTCTTTTGCACGGATTGCAATCAACCGCGCTGATCCGGTGTTGATCTGACGTCAAAAGCCGCCCATGACCCCGGGGCGGCTTTTGATTTTGTAGCAGGTGACAACGGCTCAGAGCTGTTCCATCACGTCATCGCTGGCCTCAAAATTCGTGGTGACGCGCTGCACGTCGTCGTCATCTTCAAGCGCCTCGATGAGCCGCATCAGTTTCTGCATGCTGTCGAGGTCCATCTCGGTGGTCGTCGTTGGACGCCACACCAGCTTGGTGCTCTCGGACTCGCCCAGTTCCTTCTCCAGCGCCGTGGCCACATCATTGAGATCGGTGTCCGCGCACCAGATCACGTGACCGTCCTCCGAGCTCTCGACATCCTCGGCGCCTGCCTCGATCGCGGCCATCATGACGGTGTCCGCATCCCCCGCATCAACCGGGTATGTCACCTCGCCCTTGCGGTCGAACATGAAACCGACGGAACCGGTCTCTCCGAGGTTGCCGCCGTTCTTGGTAAAGGTCGACCGGACGGTTGACGCCGTTCGGTTGCGGTTGTCGGTCATCGCCTCGACGATCACCGCCACGCCGTTGGGGCCGTAGCCTTCGTAGCGGATTTCTTCGTAATCATCCCCCTCGCCCGCCTGCGATTTCTTGATTGCGCGGTCGATGTTATCCTTGGGCATGGATTGTGCCTTGGCTTCCTTGACGGCCAGGCGCAGACGCGGGTTTTTATCCGGATCAGGGTCGCCCATCTTGGCAGCGACAGTGATCTCTTTGCTGAACTTCGAAAACAGCTTGGCCCGCACGGCGTCCTGACGCCCCTTGCGGTGCTGGATGTTTGCCCATTTTGAGTGTCCGGCCATTGGCACCCTCCATTCATTCTTTGAGTTTGGCGATGTGTATCCGTGACGCGCAGGACGCTCAACCCCTCAGCCTACCCCGCCATCATGGCAGCAATGATCAGAAAAGCGCGGATGGCCAGACCAAGCGTCAGCGCGGCCAGCATATAGTTGGGCATGACGCGCGCGAAATCCTGATAGTATCGCGCCTCTTCCCGTTTGAGCTGGACAGTGTGTTCATCGGCGTTGCGCGCCAACAGCCGGTCGGCCTCGCGTTCGTACCAACGCGACCGCAACAGGAAAGAACAGGCCCAGATCGCCGGGGCCAGGATCAGCGCGTCGGAGACGAGACCGGCTTTGGTCACTTTTTGACGGCGTTCAGCTCAATCCGGTAGCCCAGCGCCTCGGCAAGGGCGAAAACCTTCCACAAGGTAGGGCCTGTCTTGGAGGCGCCACGGGCAATCCGCGATAACGCGGTATGGTCAAACCCGGACTTCGTGCCAATCTCGCGCATGCTGAGGTCGGATCCGTTCAGCATCTGGGCAATCACCTGCGCGCCCAGCGTGCGGGCCAATTCCTCGCCGACATCGCGGTACAC
Source organism: uncultured Roseobacter sp. (assembly GCF_947492555.1). Lineage (GTDB taxonomy): Bacteria > Pseudomonadota > Alphaproteobacteria > Rhodobacterales > Rhodobacteraceae > Roseobacter. The sequence goes on along the minus strand of NZ_CANLNE010000003.1, from coordinate 90,377 downwards.
GGCATGTTTCTCTGCCGGGTCAAGCGCGTCGAAGGCGGCATCAAAGGCCACCTCATCCAGAGCAGCAACCGGTGGTGCCGATTTATTCGAGGTGCGTGCAGCCGAGCGGGCGCCCGCCCGTTTGGGTGCTTTGGCCTCGGCCCCTGCGTTGATCTGTACATCAGTCATGGGTCATCATCCGTTTGTAGCGGTCGAAAACTGTTGTCTTACAAAGCAACACTTAGGCAATAGCACCCCGTCTGTCAAGGTTTCACCGCGCGGTGGTCGAAGGCTTCGGCAAGGTCCGCACGTCTGCAATGAGCTTTTTGGCATGTGTTTTGTCGCGCAGGGCAGTCAGGTGTCTGTTGCACTCGGCCAGTGTCCCGACCATGGGGAAAGCCAGACGCCGGTCGGGCTCTTCTGTATAGACAACCACGCAGGCCAGCTCGAATCTGCGGGACCGGAACCGTGCGAAGTATCCTTCGGGGTCCGGATCGTTCAGCCCCGCAATGTTCTGAAAAAGAAGCGGTTTTTCGATCTCGCAGAGGAATGCGCCGAATTCTGGGGGCGGATAGCTGTTCTTAACATGCTGCGCCTGATCTATATGGCTCCAGCGCAAATGGTCAGGGTTGCGCCAGCTATATTCGACCCCATCCAGATACTTCCTGAGCTTGAAAATACGGACCTTGGCCCTGGCCGCCGCCCTTGGTGCCAGTTTGCCCGCATTGTCGAGTGCCGTCAGAAATCCGTTGGTGATTAAAAAGTTCAAATCAGACATAACCGCAGTTGAGGTAAAACAACTCGCAAAATCAAGAGCGTGGAGCAGGCCCCCGTGACAACAGATCAGATTATCCTTTTCACGCTCTTTGGGGCTGTCTTTGCGCTGCTGCTCTGGGGGCGCTTTCGGTACGATATCGTGGCCTTTACCGCCCTTATGGTCGGTGTGGTTCTGGGCGTGGTCCCGACCGGGGATGCGTTTTCCGGCTTTGGGCATCCCGCGACGCTGGTAGTGGCCCTTGTTCTTGTGGTTTCCGCCGGGCTTGTGCGCTCCGGAGCAGTCTTCCTCATCACCCGTACGTTGGTAGATGCGACGCGCTCCCTGGGCACCCATATAGCCCTGATGGGCGCCATCGGCGGGGTGCTTTCCGCCTTCATGAACAATGTCGCGGCCCTTGCCCTGCTCATGCCGGTGGACATTCAAACCGCGCGCAAAGCGGGCCGCGCGCCGGGGCTCAGCCTGATGCCGCTCAGCTTTGCCACCATCCTCGGGGGCATGGCCACCTTGATCGGCACGCCGCCCAATATCATCATTGCGTCGATCCGCGAGGAGGCTCTGGGCGCGCCTTTTGCGATGTTCGACTTTGCCCCTGTCGGCGGGGCCGCAGCCATTGCAGGCCTGATTTTCGTGGCCTTGATCGGCTGGCGGCTCATTCCACAAGACACAACGCAAACAACCCCGGAAGCGGACCTGTCGCAATACATTGCCGAACTGACCGTGCCCGAGGACAGCAAGCACCTTGGCAGACGTCTGGCGGAACTGGATAACGCGGCGGACAAGGCGGATGTGGCCATCCTCGGTCTCATCCGCGATGGCAAGCGCCGCTACGGTCAGGCCCGGAATGCGCTGCTGCAGGCGGGTGACGCACTGGTTCTGGAAGCAACACCTGATGCCTTGGACGAGTTCCGCACCAGTCTTGATCTTGCCGTGGCCGATGCCAAGCGCGAAGAGGCCCTGCGCGCCGATGGCGAAGGCGTCGAGATCATCGAGGTCGTAGTCCCGGAAGCCGCGCGCATCCACGGCAAGACGGCGCAATCCATCGGTCTCGCATGGCGGCAGCGCACTGTGCTTCTGGGCATTTCGCGCCAGGGCACGCGGATCACCAAACATCTGCGCAAGACGGTTGTGAAAACCGGTGACATCCTGCTGCTGCTGGTGCCCCGCGACACCGGACCGGATGTCACCGACTGGCTGGGATGCCTACCGCTGGCCGACCGCGGATTGGCTGTGACCGAAAACCGGAAGGTCTGGCTGGCGATAGGCCTCTTTGCCGCAGCCGTGGCCGCAGCCAGCGTCGGGCTGCTTTACCTGCCTATCGCGCTGGGGCTGGTGGTCGTTGCCTACGTCCTGACCCGCATTGTCCCGCTCAGTGAGCTTTACGATCACATCAACTGGCCGGTGGTGGTACTCCTGGGGTCGATGATCCCCCTTGGCGCGGCGCTGGAAAGCTCCGGCGGCACCGAATTGATCGCAGGCGCGCTTGTCTCCTGGACCGGCGGACTGCCCGCCTGGGCTGTCCTCACCGTATTGATGATCGTGACGATGACCCTGTCAGATGTGCTCAACAACACGGCAACAACAATCGTGGCCGCGCCCGTTGGCATCCAGATGGCGCAGAGCCTGAATGTGTCACCCGATCCGTTCCTGATGGCCGTAGCGGTGGCGGCCTCTTCCGCGTTTCTTACGCCCATCGGGCACAAGAACAACACGTTAATTCTATCTGCGGGTGGATATTCTTTCGGCGACTATTGGCGTATGGGGCTACCCTTGGAGGTGCTCATCGTGGCTGTGAGTATACCCATGATCCTTATCGTATGGCCCTTGTAGCAAGGCTTGTCACAGCCGCAAACCGCACAAAACACATTGGTTCTATTGAATTAATTGACCCATGAAACAAGGGCGCGGATTTTTAAAGCAGGGTACCACCCAGATCTCCCCAAGGCGAGAAACGATACGTGCCACAAGGAAGGCGAGGTCGACTACACATGAAAGAATGCACTCAACCATTCATCCAGATATCTTGAGAAGAGGCCCGGGGCATCAAGCATCACAAAGTGGCCGGCATCCGGCAAGATTCTTAGGGTTGCATCGGGCAACATTTGCGAAAACCGTTCCCCTTCCGACTTGTCGACCCAACGATCTTCTTCACCCCAGAAGACTGTAGTCGGAACTGAGGTAGTCGGATACAATTGTTCGAGCTGTTCAGTGTATTCATAATCGTATTGGCCAACCTGCCGATAGTATGCGCGCTGACCGCTTTCGCTCAACCAGGGTGCAGTCAACCTGTCCAGAACTGCTTGATCCAGAGTGCGTGACATCGCTGTTTTCAGATGTGCCTCCAGAACCGCGTGGTGGATGTACTCCGGCACGTTGGCGAAGACCTCCTCGTTCTCTTTCACATGTCTCGAAAATGCCGTGCCCCAGGGAGACAACACAACGCCATCGCTGACACAAATAGCTGCCACATCCGCCTTCTCGATCAGATACGCGCCCATCACAGTCGCACCACCAAAATCGTGACCAACCAGAGCGGGGCGCGATAGCTCCTTAGAGGCGAGCCATTCGGCCAACACGCGCGCGAACGACCTCAGCCGAACTTCTTGGCCGTCAAACTTGGCCGACGAACCATATCCGGGCAGATCAAGTACATGAAACCGATAGCGATGTTGCAAACGCTTGAGAACTCCGTGCCAGATCACCGAGCTCACGGGGGTGCCATGGACCAAAACCACATCTGGACCCTCGCCGAACACATCATGAGCGATCTTTCCACAGCTCGATTCAAAGCTCTGCTTTAGGTCAAATTCCGTCATATTACTTTCTCATCATGATTATTTTTTGCATAGGTGAACCCTGTTTTCTTTTATGTCGAACGAAGTGTTGTCATCTTTAGAAGAGGATTTGTCATGTATCCGCCCATCCAGAACCTGCGTGCTTTTGTGACGGTTGCCGACGCGGGTCAGTTTCGGATAGCGGCTGAAGAAATCGGCGTGAGCGAGTCAGCTGTGAGTCATCAGATTGCGCGCTTGGAAGCGCAGCTGGGCGTTCAGTTGTTGGAGCGGGGCCGGAACGGGGCAAAGCTTACGGATGTCGGGCGGGCATTCTACTTACAAGTTTCCGTTGGTCTGCGAGAAATTGAACGCGGGCTAAAAGCTGTCAAACACAGCAAAAGTAACGTGGTCACGATTTCCGCGCCGCAGACTTTGTCGTCGCTTTGGCTCGCGCCGAATTTGGCTGCATTCTATGAGGCAAATCCAACTGTCGAACTCCGGGTGTTCGCCACCGATCGGGTTTGTGATCTAAAAAACGAAGGGGTCGATCTCGCGCTGCGCAGGAGTGACGCCGAGTGGAGTGGATACGATCAGGAATTGTTTTGTCTCGAAGAGATATTCCCGGTGGCAACAAAAGAATTGAGCGCTCAAGTGGCTCAAATTGGATGGGATCAGGCGCTTCGAAGATTTCCGATCATCTTGAATGAAGCGCATGAAGATGAATGGGAAAGATGGAGTGTGCAAGCCCAATCGCCTTTGCCTGGATATGCGAAGATACGTCGCTTGAGTTCTTACGATCAGGTGCAAGCCGCAGTCGTCAACGGATTGGGGATCGGCATGGCACGCACGCCGCTCTGTTTGGAGGCATTGTCCGATGGCCGCCTTCATCGGATTGGACATCAAAGCTGCAAAACACAGGCCTACCTGCTTGTCTGGCCCTCGGATCGCAAGATGCATTCCCCTCAGCGCGCATTTTTGAAATGGTTGCGCCAGGTGAAGCCGGGTCAACTTACTTAAGTTAAAGATCGTCGACAGGCGTGAATTCTGCCAAGGGCTGGAAACCATTAACCGACCAAAACCATTGGATGTCCGTGCTGAATCCGAAACTCCAGCTTTGCGTGGCTGCGGCACCCTTCCAAGATATGCATCGGGCTGGCCAATTTACCAGCAAATCTACTGTATCGGGCCCTAGTCCCAAAAATCAAATCTGCCCCTCGACTAAAGCCTGAAATTCACCGTTGATTTCAATTGCTGTCGGAAAGCCGCCAGACATCTTGCTTGCTAAACCCGCGGATGGTCCGCGCGCCAACATTCTCAAGATCAAACTGGTCTTTCAGAACAGTTGCAACATCGTCCTGGACTGTGATTTGCATCGGTTCAGAAAACTCTTGCAGGCGAGAGGCGAGGTTCACGGCAGGACCGAAAATATCATAGACATACTTCTGGATGCCCACAACAGAGCCAACAACTGAACCTGTGGACAGGCCAATACGGCAGTGCCACTGATGCGGATGGCTCAGATTGCGCCGCGTCAAATACCGCACAAACCGGATGGCGGTGTTGGCGATTGCCTTTGCGTGATCCGGGGTGGGGTCAGGCAGGCCTGCAACAGTGATATAGGCATCACCAATCGTCTTGATGCGCTCACACCCGAATTGTTCGCCGATGCGGTCAAACGCACTGTAGATATCGTTCAGTTCGGTGACGGTCACGCTGGGGTCTTGCGACGCAACCATATCTGTAAACCCGACAAAGTCGAGCATCAGGACGGACACCGGATCATACATCTGCGGCGTTACAACACCGAAGGTCTTGAACTCCTCGTATACAGAGCGAGGCATGATATTGAGCAATAATTTTTCAACCTGCTCTTTCTCTCGTTTGATTTCTCGCGTGTTGCGTTCAACCATCATCGAATAGGAATCGATCATCGATTCCAGTTCTTTAATGCGCGTGATGTTTTGACAGACCAGGACAAGGACGTCCTCATCCGCGGCGGTGAAATCTAGGGCAATCACCAGCGTTCTGCGTTTCTTCTTGAACCTGATTTCGGATGCATAACGTCCGGATCCGGTCAGGTTTTCCTGCATCGCGCTGACGTCCAGGTCCGGGAACAATTGCTGCAGTTGAGCTGGCTGAGTTTCGGCACTGAACCACTCTTCAAACGTATCGTTTCGGAAGCCGAACTGCAGCGTTTGGCGGTCGAGTAGCGCGACACCAACCCCGATCGCACGGAGAAGTTGCTCGTTTATCGCTTCAATAGTCATAACTCACCTGACAATAAGGGGGCGGCGTTTCTCGAATTCCGCAACAACAAGGTCAACGTCCTCACTGGCCATCCCATGCTGCAATAATGTGCCGCGAAGCACCGTTTCGAGTTCATCGAAATGGCCGTCGGTGATGGTCAGATGAGAATGCAATTGGCGCAACTGATTGTCTGTGTAGGACGCCGGGCCACCAAGGATCGAAGCAATGAACTTGGTCTGGTGATCCACGATCCGAGACATTTCAACATCGTCGAAGAACGGGCCTACCTCATCATTGTCCAAAAGGCTGTCGTAGAAGGAAAGTACAATCTTGCTGACCTTTGAAAACCCCCCATACTCTTCATAGAGCGTGCGTTCAGCCATTGTAGGTTCCTTTCGTGTTGAGGAGGATCAAAAGTGCCTCACCCCGGCCAAAGACTACAAATTCTTTTTGACCAAGTTAAGCCTGTCTACCGCCCGCAACATGAGTGCGCCCCCCGGCTGAAACGCCGAAGGGATTTGTGATTTGAGATCATGACCTTAGTGACGCACTGCGATCACTTCGGCATATTCTGAAGAGATACACAATGAACCGTTGGTTGAGATGTCGAACGTCTCAATCAGCGTCATGATATCGTTCCGCAGGGCTGTTTGCCCGACCTCATCCAGCGCTTCGAACGCTTTTTGCATGGGGCCATAGAAGGCGCGGAAGTACTCCAGGAAATGCTCAGCAGAGCGGTAGCGGAACAAAAAGGTCTTGTGCTGGAAGGAAGATATTTGGCAAGTGGCGCCAAAGGTTTCTTCAACCCACTCCTGGTTGCCCCACAAGGCAGGAGAGCCGACGCCGGCAGGCGGTGGAACATGCTTTCCGATTGTTTTGAAGAGCTGGCCGATGAAACTTTCCGGTGTCCAGTTGGCCATCCCGATCTTGCCACCGGGTTTGACGACGCGTTGAAGCTCTGCGGCTGCCTGCTGTTGATTTGGCGTGAACATCACCCCGAAAGTGGATACGACCGCGTCAAAAGACTGATCTGTGAATGGCAGGTCTTCTGCGTCGGCAACCTTGTAGTTGACATAGAGACCTTCGGCTTTTGCGCGCGTGCCGCTGGCTTCCAAAAGCTCCGATACATAGTCTGTTGAGGTGACGTTGCAAAAGCGCCGTGCAAAGGCCAGCGTTGCGTTACCATTGCCCGCTGCCACATCCAGAACCTTGGCGTCTGCATTTATGTCCATGGCTTCGGCAAGTTCTTCACCGGTGATCTGGAGGGTTACGCCAACTTTGCTGTAGTCTCCTGCCCCCCATGCGGCGTTTTGCTTGGCTTTGATCGCCGTGTAGTCGGTTGAAGGATTGATTGTTGTGTGAGAGCCCATGATTTTCTCCTTTGGGGTTTGCTGGTCCATCACCAGCGTTTTGTAAATTGTTGGGTCGGGTGAATGTGGTTGGGTTAGGCCGCCACCTGGTTTGGCCAACTGCAGATTGGGGTGGGCCGTTCAACGTTGGCCACGTGTTCGAGAATGCGTGAATTCACCCACTCTGGTTGGAAGACGGGCGCCATATGTCCAAGTTCGGGCAACAGTGCGAGGCGTGCGTTGGGAAGCGCCTTTGCAATGGCGATCGACACATGCTGCGTGATTTCCGGGGACTCCAGACCCGTCATCACCAATGTCGGCGTCTCCAATTTGGACAAATCTGCCAATTCCCAGGTTTCCGCGACTCCGTTGGAGAAATCTGCCATGATCGAAGAGATCATGCCCGCAAACCGCTGCCTGGCGACGTCGGGAAGTTGGTCCCAGAACTCCTCACCATTCCAGAAGTCCAGAAAGTGCCGCATTCCCGTCGGTACTTCTTCTTCCTCTGCTGCACGTGTCACCAGAGCAGAAAGGGTCTGGATCTGCTGAAACAGGCGCTTTTCCTTGCTGTTTCCATTCTTCAGAAAGTGGAACGTTGCCGGTTCATAGACGGTCAGGCTTTTCACGAGGTCAGGGCGCATCAATGCCACCTTGATCGCAATGCCACCTCCATTTGAGTGGCCGACAAGGTGAACGGGCCCCCCTATCTTTTCGATTTCCTGAAGAACAGGAACAGCGGAACGGGCGGCCCCTTTCTGAGAATGATCGGCGCTCAAAGGCGCGCGCCCGTAGCCGGGAAGATCAAATGCATGGACGTCAAACCGGCCTTCCATATCCGCTGACAATCGGCTCCATTGGCCGCTGCTTGATGCCGAGGAATGCAATGCAACAATAGGCGCATTGCCTTGTTGCGTTGGCTGAGATGAAAAGGTCATTGTTCTAATCCAAAAGCGTTGGTGGTGAACGACAATTGGCGTCCGATTGTTTCATTGCGATGTCTGAATGAGGCGTGCCGTGTTTCAGTTGTTGCACGACCAGTTTCACCTGATCCCCCGCCAGCAACCTTCAAAATATGGGATTTTTTTGCTGTCTCTGGTTTGGCGCAGCAGCCTGTGAAACAATTGAAACACTAGATGCGAATTTTGAAATGGCATTGAAACAATGCTGTCTTAGAAAATCGGGATGACGACGGGCATGACGAACGATCTGGAAGACATCGACAATGCGCAGGGCCTTCTGCGGGACGCTATCGAGTCTCTTAAGGAAGGATTCGCCCTGTACGATGACGACCGGCGCCTTGTGATGTTCAATCAAAAATATGCCGAGATGAACAAAGGGGTTTCCCATCTCCTCAAACCCGGTCTGGACTGGGAAATACTGATGCGCGAGACAGCCCGCCGCGGAATATATGCCGATGCTGTGGGCGATGAACAGAAATGGGTTTCTGACAGATTGGCCAATGGCATCGAGTTCATTCAGGATTTTGAACTGAAAGAAACGGACGGGCGGACCTATCTGGTGTCTGTTCACCCGACCTGCTCAGGCGGCTTTGTCGTAACCCGCGAGGATATCACAGCCAGAAAACAAGCCGAGGTCGAGGAACGCGACGGGGATCTTCTGATCAGAAAAGTGCTGGACGCCAGTTCTGCCGCGGTCACCATGGCCCGTATCGGTGATGGTCAGATTCTTTACCGCACACCTGCCGCCCTGCAGATGTTTGGACCCACCAAGTCTGCGCGGGAACATTATGTCAGTCCGGAGCGCCGGGCAGATTTTGTCACGCAGCTTTTGGCGGATGGACGTGTGGATGACTTCAAACTTGATCTATTGAATGCTGACGGAAACATTTTTCCAGCGACCATTTCTTCGCAGTTGATCGATTTCAAGGGCGAAGAAGTCATCGTGACCAGTACCATTGATCTAACCGTCCAAAAAGAAACTGACGCGCTCATCAGGCAAGTCATGGAAGCTTATCCGGCCGCCATTAACATGACGAACGCAGAAACCGGGAAAGTTCTTTTTGCGACGCCAGATCTTGAGGAGCTTTTTGGCCCGTCCAACAATTCCAAATCCTACTATGCGGACCCAACAGAGCGCGAGCGCTATCTTGAAGACCTGCGAAAGGCCGGGACGCTCAAGGATCGGCGGATGGAGTTCATTGATGCAAAGGGGCGAAAGTTCTGGGGGGCGGATTCCTCGCGCCTCATAGAATTCAATGGCGAAGAAGTCATCGTCTCAAACACACGCGATTTGACGGATGAATTGGCGCTTTCTGAAGAGCTTGCGAAGCAAAGAGAGTTGCTGTTCCAGAATGAAAAGATGTCCGCACTTGGTGAATTGCTTGCCGGTGTTGCCCATGAGCTCAACAACCCCCTCTCCGTTGTTGTAGGTCATTCGCTGATGCTGAAAGAGGAGATCACAGATCCTGATCTCACCGCAAGGATCGACAAGATCAGTACAGCAGCAGAGCGGTGTGCCAAGATCGTAAAGACCTTCCTTGCCATGGCACGCCAGCAGCCAAGCAAGATCGAGCCAGTTGATGTTGCCAGCGTGATCGAAACGGCTGCAGATGTCGCTGCCTATGGAAGCACGTCAGGTGACATCAGTATTTCGCTCAAGATTCCGGAAGATCTGCCACCTATTGCCGCCGATGCGGATCAGATTACGCAGGTTATCATTAATCTGATCATCAACGCCGAACAGGCTTTGAACGCGTCTGGTCGTGGCGATCGCATTGAACTGTCGGCCATCTCAAAGCCGGAGATGAGCATGGTCGAAGTGACCGTTCAAGACAACGGCCCCGGCATTCCCACCGCCATTCGGGGGCGGATATTTGAGCCTTTTTTCACCACCAAGGAAGTCGGCGAGGGAACTGGCATCGGTCTGGCATTCTGCCACCGGATCATTCTTTCGCATGGCGGACAGATCAGGCTGGATCAGAGCAGCGCAGCCAGCACATGTTTTCGTATCACGCTCCCCGTCGCCAGTGATCACAGATCAGAAGTGGACGCGCCGACCAACCCGGTCACGGCACCTGCAAACCTGAGAGCACTGATTGTGGATGATGAGGTTGAAGTGGGCCAGTTGAACGCCGAAATTCTCAGAAAAGAAGGGTTCGAAGTCGATTTCGTCGCCTCAGGGGAGGAAGCGTTAAACCGCCTTCACTCAACCAGGTACGACGTTTTCTTGAGTGATTTGAACATGCCGGGTGTCGACGGGCGCCAGATATACGAAGCTTTGGTGGCCCGTTTTCCAGAGATGTTGAAGAGGACGGCCTATATCACCGGTGATACGATGGGACAGACTTCCCTGGGACTTCTAAAGGAGGCTGGCCTTCCATATTTGGAGAAACCGGTTTCGCCGGCAGAGCTCAGAGACCTCGTCAGACAGCTACTCGCCGAGCAGGAGGAAATGCCAGATGGATAGCCAGAATGCCCACATCCTAGTCTGCGATGATGAAATCGACCTGCGTGAAATGCTCCAGGAATACCTTGGCAAACGTGGATACAAGGTATCCGGAGCCGCAGGTGGCGATGAACTTCGGGACATCCTGTCGACCAATACTGTGGATGTCATCATCATGGACATCAACATGCCAAAGGAAGATGGTCTTTCCATTCTACGATCACTGCGCCCAGAGGACACGACCCCCATCATCATGCTGACCGCAGCCGGTGACGTGGTTGATCGTATCATTGGTCTTGAAATGGGGGCGGATGATTATCTAGGCAAACCCGTTGATCTTCGAGAGCTCGAAGCCCGGATAAAAGCGATACTTCGCCGTGAAACCATCAGTAGCTCAGCAAAGGCGGAAAAGGTTGATTGGGACTGCGCTCCATTTGGAGATTTTCTTTTGGACAAAGTCGCCGCAAAGCTCCGTGCGGCGGATGGGTCCGAAGTTCAATTGACGGCGATGGAGTATAGTCTGCTCAAGGTCTTTGCGGCAAACAGGGGGCGCGTTCTCAACAGGGATCAGCTTTTGGAACAAGCTCATGACCGATCCTGGGACCCGTTTGACCGAAGCGTCGATATCAGAATCTCCCGACTGCGCCGGAAACTGGAAACCAACCCTGAAAAACCCGAAGTTATCAGAACCGTGCGCGGCATCGGTTACCTTTACGATCCAAAATGAGACCACTTCAATATGCTGTTTTATGTAAGCCCGGAAGCTTTCAGCAATGCGCTTGCTCCAACGAATATCAGGAACGGGCAGCGGGGGCGGACAGTTTTGAGGTGGCCAAGAACATGCTGCACTCCATCGTATCGCGGGGGTGAGCCCAAGCGTGGCGGGGACGTTCAAGCGCGATTTGTCTACGGCAGGAACAAGCGGTCGATCGACGCGCCCAGCACGATTGTCCGTTCGAGGCCGCGTTTGCAATGCTCGCTGCTTGCCCGTGCAGCAGCAGTAATCGAAGCAATGGGACATCCTTCGATCATTACGAAACATTGGACTTGTCGAGAAGACCGTCTAGAACGGTTGAAGCCGACCAAGCAACAGGGATTGTGTTGATGCTGAGAAACTGCGTTCTGACCATGTTGATGATCATTTGTGGTTTCGCAGCGCGGGCAGACAATCATGCAACTGACGCGGCGGCCGAAGACTCCGACACCTCGACAGTAGAGCACGTGGTGGATTTGGAGGCGGCAGAAAAAATATTTCGCAAATCGTGCCGGGCCTGCCATGGGAACAAGGCACAGGGCGCAGCCAGCTACCCAAAGTTGTCTGACAAGACGCCGGAGTATATTGCGGAGAAGCTGAAAATCTACAGGTCCGGCAAGAAGATTGGTCCGAACTCCATTCTCATGATCAGTCATGCAAAAAAACTCTCAGATGAGGATATCGCCAACATCTCCGTCTACGTGGCCACAGCCTTCGACTGAGACGACAATCAGAAAGTACTGCTGCGCCAAGGGACTCTAGTCAAACGAGAAATTCGTTGACCCGTTGATGGACCGAGAACTATGGTTAACGTCTCGGTCGGCTTGGGCAGACTATGAGCCGGAAGGCCTTCCCGGTCGACTTTCAAATCGATTTTTGGGAGGAAATCATGTCTCACGTCACGTCTTTTTCCGCACTGCGGATGGGTGCCGCGCTTCTTGCTGGCACGGCTCTACTATCGTCGCCTGCCTTCGCACAAAATGGAATGAACACCACCAGCCTGCAACATGAGGTCGTACTCGAGGGTTTGGATAATCCGTGGGACATGGCATTTCTGGCAGATGGCACAATGCTGTTCACTGAGAAGTGCTCAGGCCTTTCGGTGCGCCTGCCAGACGGCACGGTGAATGCGCTTTACGGTGTCGGTGAAACCGAAGGCTATGCATCGAATGGTTCGGATTTGTTCTGCGAAGGTCAAGCAGGCATGATGGGTGTGGCCTTCGATCCGGACTTCGATAGCAATCGCCGCATCTACGTCTATTCGACGTCCAACATGTCGGACCCCCACACCAACCGGCTGATGCGTTTCACGCTCAGTGAGGACTTCACCGGCGTCGCGGACAGGACGGATATTGTCGATGACGTGCCCTACAAGATGGCAGCCTCGAACCATCCCTTCGGTGGCCCCGGTGCTCACAACGGCGGACGCGTGCGTTTTGATGCAAATGGCCACCTCTTTCTGACGACGGGCGATACGCATAATGGCCAGGTGCCGCAGAGCCCGACGATGATGGGCTCCAAAGTTCTGCGTATTGATACCGACGGCAACGCCAATGCTGAAAACAGCCCGCCGGACGGTTTCGACGCCAGAACCTACACCTATGGCCACCGGAACGTTCAGGGTATCGCCTTTCACCCGGAAACAGGTGCTGCGATCACGGCAGAACACGGCCCCTGGCATTCCGATGAAATCACGATCCTGCAGAACGGCGGCAACGCCGGATGGGACCCGCGGCCTAACATGGCAGGGCGTGGCGACTGCCCCGACGATTACTGTGGGTATAGTCCGAACCAGGAAGACGGCATGAACCGCTATGAGCGGGCCGCCTTCATGTCGATGACGGACTTCGACACCTACCCTGATGCGATGCCGCCGATCTGGAACAACAACGGCTGGTCGCAGGGCACCTCATCAGCGGCCTTTCTCGAAGGGGACGCCTGGGGGGACTGGGACGGCGCGATGGTCGTCGGGATTATGGGCATTGGCTTTGGCGGAACACCAATCGGTCAGCGGATCGACGTGATACAGTTCAACGACGACAACACGGACGTCGAGGACGTGACGGAGATGACCCTTCCCATGGAGTCGGGACGCTTCCGCTCGGTTGTCATGGGGCCGGATGGCAGTCTTTACACATCCATCGACGAAGGCACGATCTACAAGCTGACCCCCGGCGGCTGATTGGCTTTGTGGCCGCGCGCTCATGTCGCGCGGTCTAATCTCCGATGATCAGTGCATCTGGAATTTCATAGCGCTGGTCATCCACCCTCACGTGATAAATGCCATGGGACAGCTGCCAATCCGTATCAGTCCCCGCGCCAGACATGGTCGCGTTGCCGCGCAAGAACTCCCCGTCCGAGAACAGCAGAGTCCTTGCAAAGCCGTTTGCGAAGGTCACGACAATCGCAGCAGATCCATCAGTGCGGGCGACAGCCGCGCTGCACGCACCCAGCGATTGTCCAATCTCCTGCGCACAGCGAACCTCGCCCGTTGAGTCAAAACTGCCCGACCTGGCCCGGTCTTTCACCGCAGCTGCGTCTCCAGAAACCATGCCCGGCAAAGCCACTGTAAGGATGAGTACAAGAGGTAGTGCATTTCGCATCGCTGTGTCCCCACGGTTGCATCGGTAGTATCGCTAGCTATCAATCCTCCGGCAAGGCCCTGAACCCAGGCTGTATAGACCACTGAATTCGCGTGAAGGGACTTGTTGTACGCCCGTTTTATACACCCCGAGCAAAGCTGAGAGGCGGTCATATTGCCGACATCAACGCGGTTCGCGCGGTTTGTGAAGCGGTCACCGTGCCGGTGACTGTCATTGTCGGACTTTCCGCAAAGACCTTTGCCGTCGACGAGCTTTCGCAAGCTGGCGTTCGGCGCATCGACTTCGTCCGCCTTAGCTACAGCCTCGACGTCACGGGAATTCTGATTGTCTGGCCACTCTAGCTTCTGCAGCGGTAAAAATGAAAAGCCCGCGCGCGCTCCTGCAAAAGGAGACGGGCGCGGGCTTGAGGAATTTCGGCGGGCACCTTTTGGTGCCCTTCGCAGTTAGCGTCCGTAGACGTGCGAATACGCGACTTGATACGCATCTTCCGGGAACATCCCCAGATCAATCGCCGTATCGCGTGGCATGTACCGCAGCTCGTGATAGGTGCGGTTGAATTCGGCCCGTTTCGCGGCCGCGTTTTTCAGTCGGTTAATAATATCATTCATGTGACATTCCTTTCATCAAAACCGGATGTTCTGATAGCGCCAACATGATATCGAAACCCTTAACAAACAACGTTCAAAAACGAAAAGCAGCCCTGCAATTGCTGCATAGCAGCATATGCCTCAGAGGGGCCAGATCAGCGGGATGATCATCGAGACAATGAGCGCCATACTGAGGTTCAGTGGCACGCCGATGCGCATGAAATCGGTGAAGCGGTATCCCCCCGGTCCGTAGACCAGCGTGTTGGTCTGATAGCCGATGGGCGTGGCAAAGGCGCAGGACGCCGCGATCATGACAGCAACGACCAGGGGGCGCGGATCGAGGCCAAGGGCCGTGCCCAAGCCAATGGCCAGCGGGGTCATGATGACGGCGACCGCGTTGTTGGACACGATCTCGGTCAGGGTCGAGGTCATGGCGAATACCACCAGAACCACCACCGTCGGCGGCATTGCCATCAGCGTCGGCGAGACGGCATCGACGATGAGCGCTATCGCCCCGGAATGCTGCAGCGCTGCACCGACGGAGAGCATGGCAAAGATTAACGCAAGCAAGCGCCCGTCGATGAAGGAAAACGCCTCATCCGCGTCGATACAACCCGTCACCAGCACCAGCGCCACAGCGATGATCGCCAAAAGCAGAATGGGCGCCACGTTGAGGGCGGCGAGGATGACAATGCCTGCCAGAGCGGCAATGGCGATGGGCGCGTGGCTGCGCCGGAACGCGCGGGCGGAAGGCTGCGACACGTCCACCATATCCATATCCGCGGCCAGGCGCTGAATGTCTTCGGGGGCTCCTTCCAGCAGAAGGGTATCGCCAATCTTGACCAGCAGATCGTCCAACTGCCGCCCGATGTTCTGGTTACGCCGATGCACGGCCAGCGGATAGACACCGTAGCGACGGCGCAGGCGCATGCTGCCAAGAGAGCGCCCGACCATCCGGCACCCCGGCGTAATCAGAACCTCGACCGTCGTGGTCTCGACTGCGGACACCTGATCCACCCGTTTCAGTTCTTTGTTGGCCTGCAGGCTCAGCAGTTCCGTCATCTGTGTGCGCAGCACGACGCGATCCCCCAGCTGTAACGTCACGCCCTGCATGTTGCGCCGGAGCGAGGCATCGCCGCGGATCACATCGACAAGCCGCACGCCTTCGCGCTTGAAGAGCTGCACGCTGAGCACCTCGCGCCCGATCAGGTTGCTTTCGGGCGGAATCACGGCCTCGGTGAAGAACTTCATCTTCGAGCGGTCCGAAAGCATATTCGCCATGCTGTCGCGATCCGGCAGCAGATGCTTGGCAAAGATCGACAGGTAGATCAGCCCCCAGACGCAGACCACTAGGCCAATCGGCAGGATCTCAAAAATCGTGAAGGGATCGAGCCCCTGCGTGCGGGCAACCCCATCGACCAGCAGGTTGGTCGAGGTCCCGATCAGCGTGAGCGAACCGCCCATGATCGCCGCATAGCTGAGCGGGATCAGGTAACGCGACGCCTTGGCCCCTAATGTCTGGCTCAGCTGCACCATCACCGGGATCATGACCACGACGACGGGCGTGTTGTTCATGATGGCCGAGGCGCCCATGACCGACAGGATGACCCCCGCAACCGCCGCCTTTGGGTGGGTCTTGGCATAGCGTTCTGCCTGCTGGGTCAGCACCTCCAACGCCCCAGTGCGCACCAGCGCCCCCATCACGATGAACATCGCGGCAATGGTCCAGGGCGCGGGGTTACTGAGCACGGCCAGCGCGTTCTCATAGGGCAGAACACCCAGCAGCAGCATCAGTGCCGCACCGGTGATGGCAACCACTTCGGTCGGGAAGGTCTCGCGCACAAAGAGCGCGAACATCACCGCAACCACCGCGAGGGTCAGCACGGCACTCACGGTAGATGACAATTCAACAAATGGGATCAAGGGGATGCGACCTGTGTCGTTGTTCAACCTGCGGTAAGGTACGCCGATTGCTCACGCAGGAGCAAGCGCCGCTTTCGGGCGCGGCTGCACCAGATACATGCCTGCAAACATAAGCAGCAGTGCCGCCCAGATACCGGTCGAATAGGCCTCGTCCAGCAGCAGCTTGGCCCAGAGGACGCCAAAACCCGTCACCAGATAGCTCACCTGCACAGCAAAAACGGAGCCCGCACGCCCAACCATCCAGACATAACCGGCATAGACGACCACATGAATGATGGAGCCGAGGATCAGCGCCTGCCCCTCGCGGGTCTGGGCGGCATCGACGGGGATCCACTGGCCAGAGAGTACCGTCACGGGCAGCATGATCACCGCCCCCATCAGGGACGCCCCGTAGAGCACCTGGAACGGGTCCATGCCCGCGGTGCCGAATTTCGCCACCAGATTGCCCTCAAGCCCGTAGCAGATGCCGCTGATCAACCCGACGCCGACCCAGAAAACCGCGAGATTGAGCGCGGATGCCCCCGGCATCGCGATCAGCAACACGCCGCAGAGGCCCAACGACAGTCCCAGAAAGCGCCGCCAAGAAAACCGGTCCAGCCCCATCAGCAGCGCAATGGGAAAGGCCCACATCGGCACCATCGACAACAGGATCGACAAGATGCCCGAGGGCAGATGCACCGCGGCCTGATAGGCGGTGGAATTGGGAATCATCGTGCCGATGGCCGCCACCATCAGGCAAATGGCGATCTGACGCCGTCCGCGCGGCAGCCGGGTACCCCGTATCGCACAGATGGACGCCATCA
The DNA here is from genome assembly GCF_947492555.1 of uncultured Roseobacter sp. Lineage (GTDB taxonomy): Bacteria > Pseudomonadota > Alphaproteobacteria > Rhodobacterales > Rhodobacteraceae > Roseobacter. The sequence continues at coordinate 73,178 of NZ_CANLNE010000003.1, read as the reverse complement.
GGACCGCCCCGATAAGGAGCTGCCAGAAAATCAGGCCAAAGTGCTGGTACCCGGTGGAAACCGCGATCTTTGTGAGGGGCTGCGTCATGCCCCAACCGGCTCCCAGAAGGATGAGCACGCCGGTCAACAGCACCACGTCAGACCGTGCGGGAACGGTCACGGGGCACCGGGTTCAAGCAGACCACCGTTGCGGATCGCGGCGATGCGGGTAGCCTTGCCGGTGCGATCATCGGTCTCGACGTAGACACCGGAGAGGGTCGCCTCGCCGTTCGCGGGCGAAAAGCGGTCGCGCGGCATGCCGGTGATGAAGCGGCGCAGCGGTTCGGCCTTGTCCATACCGATCACGGAATTGTAGTCGCCGCACATGCCCGCATCGGTTAGATATCCGGTGCCGCCGGGCAGAATCATCGCATCCGCCGTGGGCACATGGGTATGCGTGCCGACAACAAGGCTCGCCCGCCCATCGGCGAAATGCCCCATCGCCATCTTTTCCGACGTCGCCTCGCAATGCACATCCACGATCACGGCGGCAGCCTGCCCGCCAAGGGGATGCATTTTCAACACCGGCTCCAGCGCCGAGAACGGGTCATCAAAGGGCCGTTTCATGAAGACTTGCCCCAGCACCTGCGTCACCAGCACCTTACGCCCGTTCTTCGAGGTAAAGAGCCGCGCGCCCTTGCCCGGTGCGGTTTTGGAGAAGTTCAGCGGGCGGATGACCCGGGGTTCCTGCTCGATGAACTGCAGCATGTCGCGCTGGTCAAAGGCGTGATCGCCCAGCGTGATACAATCGGCCCCGGCCTCGAGCAGCGTCTTGGCATGCGCGCCCGACAGACCCACGCCCGAGGTCGCGTTTTCGCCATTCACCACCACGAAATCCAGCTTCCACGCCGTACGCAACCGCGCAAGGTTTTCCGTGATCGCGCGCCGTCCGGCCCGCCCCATTACATCGCCAAGGAACATCAGTTTCATGTCTGATGGGTAGGGCTCCGGCACCGGCAGGGCAAGGGGCAGGCCTTATAATAATGCGGCACAGCGTCATGGCGGAAAACCGATTTCGCGTTAAGTTGGGATATGTAGATACTGGAGGGCAAAACGATGTCATGGACCGAAATCAGCAAACGGGGTGGGCTAGCCGTCATTACCGGCGGGGCCAGCGGCGTCGGATTGGCGGCAGCAGAGCTATTGGCGGGGTGGGGGTTTCACCTCCTGCTGGCCGATCAGAATGCGGAGGCTCTTGAAACGGCGGCAACAGACCTTCGCGCCTCGGGAGCGCGGGTTGAGACGCGGGTTGTGGATGTGTCCGATGCGCATGCCGTAAACGCGCTGGCTGATCAGGCCTTTGCCATGGGCCGGGTTACGGTGGTCATGAACAATGCGGGCATTGGTCTCGGCTCCTCCTGTTGGGACGATCCCGAGGCGTGGCGCAAGACCTTCGATGTCAACTTCTTCGGCATCGTCAATGGCGTTCAGGCCTTCGTGCCCCGGCTGATCGACGCGGGCGAGCCTGCGGCGATCATCAATACCGGCTCCAAGCAGGGCATCACCACCCCGCCCGGAAACCCGGCCTATAACGCCTCCAAGGCGGCCGTGAAGGTCCTGACTGAACAGCTGGCACACGAACTGCGTGAGGCAGGCGCCCCCATCGACGTCCACCTCTTCGTGCCGGGGTTCACCTACACGGGCATGATCGCGGCCATCATGCCGGACAAACCGGAGGGCGCCTGGACCAGCGCGCAATGTGTGGAATACCTCTTTGACCGTGTCGGACGCGGGGATTTCTACGTGCTCTGCCCCGACAATATGGTGGATGAGACGGTGGATGCGCGCCGCGTGCTCTGGGCGGCAGGCGATATCGCGGAAAACCGCCCGGCCCTGTCCCGGTGGCATCCGGACTGGGCCGAGGCATTTACCGCCTTCGAAAAAGGATGACGACTGGAGGCATGCAAGGTCTGCCGGGAGGTGCGGTTCAGGAACCAATGACCCACAGAAACCACTCCGGGAGGCACCTTTGTAGCTTCACGTGATGGAGACACACCAAAATTCACATTAGGATTGCAATAATTATTGTTTTACGATAATTTTTAAGCGTAGTATTTTATGTGGAGTATGCACCCATGTCCGACCCCCTCGACAGGCAATCGAAAATCGCGGCAACCGCCCGCGCTGGCGTGTGGTTCAGCACACTCGCCCTGGGTCTCGCGATCATTGTCGCGGTCTATTTTGTCTTTCTGTCAATCAGCGATCCGCAGCTTCTGGGACAGAAATTGGCGCAAGAACTCAACCTCGACATCGGCGTCCTGCAGCTGACCACGGCCAACGCGCTGCTGGCCTCGCTGATCTGGCTGATAACCGACTTCATGGCGGTTGCGATGATGCTGCTCATTCGGCAGCTTTTTGCAGGTATCCGCGAAGGATCGGGGATCTTCACGCAAAGGACCGCCATCCGGCTCCGGCGGGTCGGCTGGGTGCTGGTTCTGATCGTCCCGGTCAGCATGATCGTCGATGGGATCGCGCGCGCAATCCTGCGGTATTGGGCCGATCCCACCCGTCTCACCTTCGGCATTGGCTTTGAGGACGGCGACATCTACGCCATCATCCTGGGTCTCATGCTGGTGGCACTGGGTCACATCATGGTGGACGCCGCCCATATGGCAGAGGAAAACAAGGCCTTTGTCTGATGCGGAACAGGAAATCGGCAAGCGGATCGTCGTGACGCTGGACGTGATGCTGGCCCGGCGCAAGATGCGCTCCAAGGAGCTGGCGGAACGGGTGGGCATCACCGAACAGAACATATCGCTGCTGAAGTCCGGCAAGGTCAAAGGCGTGCGCTTTGACACGCTGGCGCGGATTTGCGAAGCCCTCTCCTGCGAACCGGGTGACATCCTGACCTATAAGGACGCCGAGGATTAGCGCAGGTCGATCATCTCGGTCTCGGTCACCATGAAATCGAGCTTCTGGTCGGTCGGTTCCAACGGCAGTTCTGCGGCCTCCTGTGCGGCATAGGCAAAGCCGATGGCCAGAGTCCCGCGGCGCACACGCAGCTGTTCCAGCGTGCGGTCGTAGAACCCCCCGCCATAGCCCAGCCGTCCGCCCTGCCCGTCAAAGGCCACCAGTGGCACGATCAGGATTTCCGGCTCGAAGTAATCCGGCTGCTCGGGGATCAGCGCGCCAAAGGCCCCTTCGACCAAGGGCATGTCCGGCTCCCACCGGGCGAATTTCAACGGCTGGCCTGCCCCGATAATGACCGGGATGCCGACAGGGCCATGGGCTGCGGCCTCGGCCATGGCCGGACGCGGGTCGATCTCCGTCCGGATGGGCATATAGCCTGACAAGGGCACCCCCCGATGACCTGCCAGAAAACCGGAAAGAACCCCTGCGCCGGTCCCGGGATCGGCGGCATGCGCTTCCTTGCGCCGGGCAAACCCCTCCCGCCGCGCCTGTGCCTTCGCCTCCGCCAGATCGATCACAAAAGCACCAGTGCCGCGAGGCCGAGAAAGGCAAAGAACCCGACCACATCCGTGACCGTGGTTACAAAGGCGCCGGAGGCCAGCGCCGGGTCAACGCCCGCACGCTCCAAGACAACCGGAATCACCGTTCCGGCGAGCCCTGCAACAACAAGATTAATGACCATCGCCACCGCAATCACGTATCCCAGAGCGGGGGAGCCAAACCAGATCACGCCCACCACGCCCATCACCACGGCAAAGATCAGACCGTTGATCAGCCCCACCAGCACCTCGCGCCGGATCACGCGCCAAACATTGGCACCGGTCAGGTCCTTGGTGGCAATCGCGCGCACTGCCACCGTCAGTGACTGGGTGCCTGCGTTGCCGCCCATGGAGGCCACGATGGGCATCAGCACGGCCAGCGCCACGATCTGCGCAATCGCCATCTCGAACTGAGCGATCACCAGGCTTGCGGCAATCGCCGTCACGAGGTTCACCGCCAGCCAGGGCAACCTCTGCTTGGTGGTCTCGATCACCCGGTCGGACAACGACCCTTCGCCCACACCGGCAAGGCGCAGTATGTCCTCTTCGTGCTCTTCATCCAGGACGGCCATGGCGTCATCGATGGTAATCACACCAATCAGCCGGTCCTCTTCATCCACAACGGGCGCAGAAATCAGGTGGTACTGGTTGAAGGCGTAGGCCACCTCACCTTCGTCCTGCAGCGCCGGAATGACCTGAAAGGTCTCTTCCTTGATGTCCATCAGCCGGGTTTCACGCTTGGATCGCATCACCTTGCCCAGCGTAACGTTCCCGATGGGATGCAGCCGCGGATCGACCAGCACGATGTGATAGAACTGCGCGGGCAGCTCGTCCTCGGGCGTGGTGCGCAGGTAGTCGATGGCCTCACCCACCGTCCAATGCTCCGGCGCCATGACCACTTCGCGCTGCATCAGACGGCCCGCGGAGTACTCCGGATAGCCCAGCGCCTGCTGTACGGCGGCCCGGTCCACATCTTCCAGCGCCTCGAGAATGGCTTCCTGCTGATGATCCTCAAGGTCTTCGACCAGATCGACAACGTCATCGCTGTCCATGTCACGCACGGCCTGCGTCAAGACCTGTGGTGTCAGGACCGAGATGACCTCTTCCCGGATCGACTCATCGAGTTCCGAAAGGATTTCACCGTCAAACTCGCGCCCGTAAAGCCGCACCAGCCGGGAGCGGTCAAATGCATTGATCTGCTCCAGAAGGTCAGCGATATCCGCCGGGTGCAGCGGCTCCATCAACTCTGTCAGCTTGGCGGAATCTTCAATATCCACCGCGTAGAGGATCGCAGCAATCGCCTTGGGACCGAGGAGATAGGCGTCGTCCTCGCCTTCCGGCTCCAGCTCTGCGGTCTGATCTGACATGCGCGCGTCCCCCTGCTTTGGATCGGACCATAAGCGGCGGCCCCGTTGGACACAATGCCGGCACGCTTGCCCGTTGTCGCCACCGCCCGAAGCGCCTAGAGAAGACGCATGAACACGCAAAAACTCCTCCTCGGCCAGACGTTCGAAACCTCCGGCAATCCAATGACCGGCCAGTGGCAGGACGCGGTGCGGATCAACAGCGCCGGTGCCGTTTTGATCGAAAATGGCCAGATCGTCCGGGTCGCAGATCGGGACACGCTGCGCCACGACGCCCCGCAGGCAGAAGTGCATGACTACGGCCAGCATCTCATCTGCCCCGGTTTTGTGGATGCTCATGTGCACTACCCGCAGACAGCGATCATCGCGAGCTGGGGCAAGCAGCTGATTGACTGGCTGAACACCTATACTTTCCCAGAAGAAATGCGCCTGCAGGATCCGGCCTACGCCCGCCAAATCGCGGCCCGCTATCTGGACCTGGCGCTGGATCATGGCACGACGACCATGTGTTCCTACGCCACCATCCACCCCGGCAGCGTGGACGCGTTCTTTGAGGCGGCGGCCACGCGCGGCATGCGCACCGTCGCGGGCAAAACCTGCATGGACCGCAACGCGCCGGAGGGCCTGCGCGACACGGCACAATCCGCCTATGACGAAAGTAAGGCGCTGGTGGCGCGCTGGCACGGCAAGGGCCGCGCGCAATACGCGATCACCCCACGCTTTTCACCGACCTCAACGCCAGATCAGTTGCAGGCCCTGGGTGCCCTCTGGGCGGAGCATCCGGACTGCCTGATGCAGACGCATCTGAGTGAACAACCCGCGGAAATCGACTGGGTGCGGCAGCTCTTTCCGGACGCCCGAGACTATCTGGATACCTATGAGGCGCATGGGCTGATCGGCGCGCGTGCCGTTTATGGTCACGCCATCCACCTGCAGCCCCGCGAAATCGACCGCATCGCCGAAACGGGGGCCGCACTGGTGCATTGCCCCACGTCGAACAGTTTCATCGGGTCGGGCCTGATGGATGTTGCCGGACTCGCGACCCGTCGCATTCCGCTCGGGCTTGCCACGGATACCGGCGGTGGGTCGTCCTTCTCCATGCTGCGCACAATGGCTGCCGCCTATGAGATCGCGCAGTTGCGGGGCACCGCGCTGCATCCGGCGCAGCTGATGTGGCTGGCCACCGCCGGCTCCGCACGCAGCCTGCATTTGCACACAAAAATCGGGACGCTTGCAGCGGGGTACGAAGCGGACCTGACCATCCTTGACCTCGCCTCGACGCCCGCCATTGCGCAGCGGTCGGCAGAGGCCAACACGGTCTGGGAAACCCTCTTCCCCACGCTCATGATGGGGGACGACCGCGCCATCGCCGATGTCTGGATCGCGGGAAAACGCCGGGCGGCTTCTTCTGGCTGAAAATATCTCCCCCGGAGGGCCCGGCTGCGCCACACCCAACCGGTGTCAGCACCCAGGTGCCGCCAGCACCATGACCCAGATGCGCCCCGGTGCTTCGACAAGGGCAAATTCCTGTGCCTGACGGGAGAGCATGTTGCGGCGGTGACCCTGCGACCCGGCCCAGGCCTGCATGACATCCGCCAGCGACGGCTGCCCCTTGGCAATGTTCTCTGCCACAAAACACCATCGGTACCCCTGCCGCGACACGCGCGCGCCCACGTTTGAGCCATCGCTGCCCCGATGATCGAAGAACCCCCGCACCGCCATATCCAGCGCATGTGCTTCCGCTGCACTCTGCAACGTCATCGAATAGGTCAGCGGCGCGCGTCCGTTATCCGCGCGATAGGCATTCAGCGCATCGGTGGCCGCTGGATCAGAGGCCGCAGCGGTCGTCAGCCCACACCACAGAAGAATGCTGAAAAGGTGTCTCACACCGCTTCTCCCAAGCCGCGCGCCATCTGGTTCTGACGCGCGATCAGCGTCGCCATGTCCAGCGTGACAATCTGCCCGTCCTGCACAATCTGGCGGCCTTCCACGATCAGATCCCGCACTGTTGTCGGCCCCGCCAACAGCAAGGCCGCCGGGTCCCAGCTGCCAGCAGTCTCGATCCCGGACATGTCCCAGATCGCAATATCCGCCCGGCATCCAACCGCGATCCGTCCGCACTCCGGGCGCCCGAGCACGTCCGCGCCCCCGCGGGTCGCCATCTCCAGCGCCGCCCTTGCGCTCATCGCGTCCGCCCCTTGCGCAACCCGCTGCAGCAGCATGGCCTGTCGCGCTTCCGCCACCAGATTGCCTGCGTCATTGCTTGCCGATCCGTCCACACCAAGCCCGACAGGCACACCCGCCGCACGCATATCGACAACCGGTGCAATGCCACTGCCCAAACGGCAATTGGAACAGGGGCAATGGGCAACGCCGGTGCCGGTTTTGGCAAAAAGTTCAATTTCAGCTGCATCAAGCTTCACACAATGCGCGTGCCAGACATCCCGGCCGACCCACCCAAGGTCTTCGGCATATTGCCCCGGGCGGCAGCCGAAAGTTTCGAGGGAATAAGCGATGTCCTCCTCATTTTCAGCCAGATGCGTGTGCATCATCACGCCTTTGTCCCGCGCCAGCAGGGCGGCATCACGCATCAGATCCCGGCTGACCGAAAACGGGGAACAGGGCGCCACGCCGACGCGACACATCGACTCCGGCGACGGGTCGTGGAAGGCATCGATCACCCGGATGCAGTCCTCGAGAATATCGGCTTCCTGCTCCACAAGGTCATCGGGGGGCAACCCGCCCTGCGACCGGCCAATGCTCATCGCGCCGCGCGTGGGTTGGAAGCGGACGCCGACCTCCGCCGCTGCGTGGATCGTATCCTCCAACCTTGCGCCGTTTGGGTAGAGGTAAAGGTGATCACTGCTCAGCGTGCAGCCAGACAAGGCCAACTCGGTCAAACCGACCTGAGCGGAGGTAAACATATGATCGGGTGTGAAGCGCGACCAGATCGGATAGAGTGTTTGCAGCCACCCAAAGAGCAGCGCATCCTGTGCGGCAGGCACCGCGCGGGTCAGGGATTGATAAAGATGGTGGTGCGTGTTCACCAGGCCCGGCGTTACAACGCATCCGCTGGCGTCAATCACCGGCGCATCGCTTTGCAGATTCTGTCCGATGGCGCGGATGACACCGGCCTCGATCAGAACGTCCGCCCTGCGCAACTCCCGGCGGTCGTCATCCATCGTCAGCAGATGATCCGCACCGCGCAGCAGAAGGCGTGTCACGCAGCGCTCTCTTGCAACAAGGCAAGCGCCTGCGCGTGGATGTCTGCGTTCGCAGCAGCCAGGGCCCGCCCCCCTTCATGTGCCGGTCCGCCCTCCCAGTTCGTGACAATGCCGCCAGCCGCTTCGATCACCGCAATCGGCGCCTGGATGTCATACGCCTGCAATCCGGCCTCGATGACTAGGTCGACCTGACCGGCGGCCAACAAGGCATAGGCATAGCAATCCATCCCATAACGCGTCAGCTTGGCCCTTTCCGCCACGGCGCGAAAGGCGGCAGCTTCCTGTGGCGTGCCGACTTCGGGGAATGTGGTGAATACAATTGCGTCGCGCAACGCCTTGGTCGACCGTGTCTTCAACACCGACGTGCCGGATGGTCCCGTCAATTCGGCCTTTGCCGGGCTGCCAATGAACCGCTCTGCGATATAAGGCTGATCCACCAGGCCATAGTATGGGCCCTGCGCATTCGAGACGGCGATCAATACACCCCAGGTCGGGGTGCCGCTGACAAACCCGCGGGTGCCGTCGATCGGGTCCAGCACCCAGGTGCGCCCGCTTGTTCCATTGGAATGACCGTATTCTTCGCCAAGAATGGCGTCATCTGGGCAGTCTTTCTGGAGAATGGCACGCATGGCACGCTCCGCTGCGCGATCTGCTTCGGTGACCGGGTCAAACCCGTCTGCCAGTTTGTTCTCGGAGTTTAATCCCGACTGCCGGAAGTACGGCAGGATGGCAGCGCGTGCCGCATCCGCCATGCGTTGCGCAATTGCGTCGATGTTTTCGAGTTCAACGGTATCAGGTGATAGGGTCATACCCGACTGGTGCCAGTCCGCGCGCATCGGCGCAAGCCTTGCGCGCGGTATTCATGCATGCAGCGCTCTAAGCCGCAGTCTCACGAACGTCCCAGAAATATCAGGCGACGTCGCTCAGAACGCGTGCCAGTTCGAACAGGCGGCGGCGTTGGTTCTCAGGGATCGCATAATAGGATCGCACAAGATCCATCGCTTCCTTGTCGCCCATCATATCCGCCGGAATCGTATCGTGCTCTGTCGTGTTTTCGGCGTCTGATTTCAAACCCTCAAAGAAGAAGGCCACGTCCACCTCCAATGCATCCGCGATATCCCAAAGCCGCGACGCACTGACGCGATTGGCGCCTGTTTCATATTTCTGGATTTGCTGGAATTTGATTCCGACACATTCCGCGAGTTTCTGTTGTGTCATTCCAACGAGCCAGCGCCGCTGGCGAATACGTTTTCCGACATGAACATCTACGACATGTACCATTTGCTTATCCTTTGCATTTACCTTGTTAAAAGGTGGTCTTTCGACCGGATTGCTCCTTGGCACAACCTAGCCGCGATCACCACAAAACCGATATGTTGGCGAACAATAGTGAAATTCACTCTTCGATCAATAATAATCGCTTCCCAATAAAGTGAGCAGACCGTCAATCAAATCAATCATAAGGCGTCTTTTGCTTCCAAATCAGGGGTTTTTGTCTCAAATCCCGCCAATTCTCTTTTCGTTTAAAATTTTTTATATTTGGTCAAATTTATCTGGATAAATACACTTATAAGTTGATTTTTGACCTGTTTGCGGTAACTTTTTCGCCGCAGACTAGAATTGTTTACTCCTTTCGTAGGTCATCGCATAGCAAAAGAAAATGATCGGCGAAAATCACCCATTCCATTCAGGATTGGCGGAAAATCGCCAAACCAAGCAAAAAATCTGCTTTTTTGGGACCTCGCGTTCCATTAAGCCCAGCCGAATCTGATTTCAAAATCCTCAGATTTGCCACGCAATATCATGCGATTTTCAAGCGCACACTTTCCGAACCTGAGAACGCCCGGCGCAGGAGATCCGCCAGTGTGTCATGCACGACGCTCTTTTTGGTCTGCGCCCCGTACAGATTGATCAACTGATGCGGCAGTTCTGGCAACGCCCCCCCGTGATCTATGCGCTCCAGATGCGGCGGCTCTGTGCCTTCGATCATCGTGTGAACCGCCAGATCGGCACTGACAGTGGCCTCGATGGTGCGATCACTGTCGGTCTCCACGATCACTTCCCATTCAATGCCTGCCGTATCCAACGCCTCAACAACACGGGGCCGAAACGTGCAGCGCCTGCCAAAAGCCAGGTTCAGCGGCTGGCACCGCCATGCAGCGCCCCCCGGTGCCCCAATCCAGAGCAAAGGCTTCCGGCAGAGGGTCGTACCGCCGGGTTCGAGTGTATTCTCCGTCGTCAGGATCAGATCGCATTCGCCCCGACCAAACTGGTCCTTCAGGGCGCGCGTGTAAGACGAGACCAACTGCACCTTGACCCGCGGGAATGCGGCGTGGAAGCGTTTCAGGACCTGTGGGATTGCCGGGTAGACAATATCATGCGGCACACCAAGGGTTATTTCCCCTTCATAGGCCTGATCAGTCAAACGCCCGATCACCTCGTCGTTCAATGCAACCATACGGCGGGCATAGACCAGGAGCTGCTCACCCGAAGCGGTCAAGGCAATGGTTCGGCCGGAACGGTCAAGCAGTTCCACGTCCAATAGTTCCTCTAGACGTTTCAGCTGCATGGACACTGCGGATTGGGTCAGATGCAGAAAACCGGCGGCGCGGGTAACACCGCCCGCATCTGCAACCGCCACAAAAGACCGCAACGTCGTGATGTCGAGATTCCTCATATCACCATCCTTGATTAAACGCGTCACAAACATTCGTTTTCAATATGAACGATCCTTCGCCATATATCAAGCAATCGGATGAAATACCTTAAACACATCACAAGAGGAACTGACCGATGGCTTTGATTGATCATTTTTCTACCCGCACCGAAACTACTCAGGGCAAGCACCGTTTTGGTCTCACAACCTATCTGGCAGTGTGGCGATCACGCCGTGCCCTGGCCAGGCTGGACGCGCGCGCGCTCGATGACATTGGTATTGACAGTGAAGCAGCACAACGTGAAGCGCGGCGCCACCTCTGGGACGTTCCCAGTACATGGATAAACCGCTGAAACCGCGCAGTTTGGTCCCTTGGTTGGTGCGATGTTAACACTTTGTTATCCAAATCGCGCCAAACCAGCACATTCCCGACCGAAAAACCTTGAAATGCACAGGTCTGAGCACGATATTCGTGCCAGAGCGCGCAGAAGGTCTGACGCGCATTGAGTTTCAAGTGGAGGTCTTAATGGCTGACGTGAATACAATCCGGTCAACAGCCGGATCCCGCGCCGCCCAGATTGATGAGGGGCTGCGCGCCCATATGAACAAAGTCTACGGCACGATGTCCGTAGGTATGTTGATCACATTCGCAGTGGCTTGGGCCGTTGGCACAGCACCCGGTCTGCTGTCTGTCTTCCGCGATCCGATCACGCTGCAACCCAACATTCTGGGCTGGATCATCATGTTCGCACCGCTGGGCATGGTCTTTGCCTTTGGTGCAGCCATCAATCGCCTGTCTGCGGCAGGGGCTCAGCTCTTTTTCTACGCCTTTGCAGCGGTCATGGGTCTGTCGATCTCGTGGATTTTCGTGGCCTTCACCGGCTTCTCGATTGCGCAGATCTTCCTGATCACCTCGATCGCTTTCGCCGGTCTGTCCCTTTGGGGCTACACCACCAAGAAAGACATCTCCGGTTGGGGCAGCTTTCTGATCATGGGTGTGATCGGTCTTGTCGTGGCATCCATCGTGAACCTTTTCCTTGGCAGCCCTGCCATCATGTTTGCGATCTCAGCCATCGGCGTTCTGATCTTCGCGGGTCTCACAGCCTATGACACGCAAAACATCAAGAACACCTATCTGGCCCATGCCCATCACGGCGACCAGGAATGGTTGCAGAAATCCGGGATCATGGGCGCATTGAGCCTGTATCTGAACTTCATCAACATGTTCATGATGCTGCTGTCGCTCTTCGGCAATCGCGAATAGGCAACGCCTCACTAGATGATCGGGCCGATCCCCAGGGGATCGGCCTTTTTTTTGCGGGTCAGACTGCTCTATTAAATACGCGGTAGTCGTAAATCGCACTCAGGGGGCAACGCATGGCAATCATCAGAAACGGACAGGCGAAACGGAAGGAAGGCGCAGCCGATGACCCTCTGGGTCAATACGCGGCAGACCTTCTGAGCGATAGTGGCGGTCTGACACAATTTGGTGCTTTCATCGAAGAGTTGATGCCCGGCGCTGCGTCGTCCTACGACCATTGGCACGCTGCTGAGGATGAGATGGTCTATATCCTCGAAGGCAAGGTCACCCTGCGCGAAGACGGCGTGGAACACATTCTGCACCCGGGCGATACTGCCTGCTGGAAGGCCGGTACCCCTTTAGCGCATTGCCTGATCAATACCTCGCAGAAGCCTGTCCGCTATCTTGTGATCGGCACCCGCCTGACCCGCGATACCGTGACCTATCCGGAGCTCGACCGGATCATGCATTACGACCATGAAACAGAAACCAGGCATTACACGACACTGGACGGCACCCCGGCAGAGGAGCCGTTCTGAAACGGCTTGTGCCATGAAAAAACCGCGCTCGTTTCCGGCGCGGCTTTCTGCAGATATATCTCAGGCGATCTTACTTGATCTTGCCTTCCTTGTACTCGACGTGCTTGCGCGCCACCGGGTCATACTTCCGCACAACCATCTTTTCGGTCATGGTGCGGGCGTTTTTCTTGGTGACGTAGAAATGGCCTGTCCCCGCCGAGGAGTTCAGACGAATCTTGATCGTGGTTGGCTTGGCCATGTTTCTTCTCCTGCTGCGGCCCTGCTCCGGTGAGGGGCCACGTGAATCCTGAAGCCCGGCTTTTACCCGGATGCCCCCCCGAGTCAACCGCAAAAGGCAGGATTTCGGGCTTTGCGACCGGTCGGAAGTCAAATGGCCAGCACACATATGCGCGCTGGCCGGAACGGCTCCATTGTTTGATCGTTCTAGGACGTGATGTCGTAGGCCCGTTCGCCATGGGCGGAGAGGTCAAGACCGTTGGTTTCATCCTCGTCGCTGACTCGCAGCGGCATAACTGCACGCGCCACCAGAATGATCAGAACTGTGGTGATCAGTGTCCAGACGCCCACAACCGCAAGCCCGCCCAGCTGCGCCACCCATGAGGCGTGACCGAAGACCGCCAGCATAATGATACCGAACATGCCGCCCACCCCGTGCACAGCGAAGACATCCAGCGTGTCGTCGATCTTGAGGACGTTCTTCACGACCCCGCAAAGCTCCTGACACATGACGCCCGCAACGGCCCCGATGAACAGCGCTTCAACCGGACCGACGGAACCGGAGGCGGGTGTGATGGAGGCGAGGCCTGCGATGGTGCCCGTGACCATGCCCACGAGAGAGGCTTTGCCATAGCGGAGTTTCTCCCACGCGGCCCATGTCAGCGACGCGGTTGCCGCGGAGATATGCGTGACCGTCAGCGCCATGGCGGCACCGCCGTCTGCGGCCAGTTGCGAGCCGCCATTGAAGCCGAACCAGCCGACCCAGAGCATTGCGGCCCCGATCATCACCATGCCCGGGTTGTGCGGTGGCTGGTGTTTGCCCTTGCGCGGTCCCAGCATTGCCGCCAGCACCAGCGCGGCGATGCCTGCGGTCTGGTGCACCACGATGCCACCCGCGAAATCATTCACGCCGTCGGCGAACAGCGACCATTCCGCCCCGGCCAGCAATCCGCCGCCCCAGATCCAATGCGCCACAGGCGCGTAGCAGATCAGCATCCAAAGGCTGGAGAACAGCAGCACGAATCCATAGCCGATGCGTTCGACATAAGCGCCCACGATCAACGCCGGTGTGATGATCGCAAAGGTCATCTGAAAGGCAAAGAACAGCACTTCGGGGATGGTGCCTGAAAGGCTGTCCGTGTCGACCCCGGTCAGGAAAGCCTTGCCCAGACCACCCCAATAGGCGTTGCCGTCGCCAAAGGCGATGGAATACCCGACAGCCAGCCAAAGAATGCTCATCAGGCAGGCAATCGAGAAACACTGCATGAAAACGCTGAGCACGTTGCGCGCGCGTACAAGCCCGCCATAAAAAAGCGCCAGACCCGGCAGTGTCATAAAGAGCACCAGTGCCGTGGCCACGATGATCCAGGCGGTATCCGCTCCGTTCATGTCTTTGATCCTTCCCCATATTCAAGTGCGCAACGGGGTGGTGCAAAGGCCTGCTGAAATAAACAGCAAAAGGGCGATACGCCGCCTAATAAGAGAGCGTTTCACAAAGCGCTATAAAATTAGGCGGTTCAGGGCACGATGTGACCCAAATTTAAGCGAAATGCGTTTGAACCTATCGCGCTCTACAACTCGACACGCACCTCGTGCATCCAGAGCTTCGCCGGGCGCGACAACATGAAAACCACCACATCCGCGAGGTCATCGGGTTCGGTGAAAATGTGGTTCGGGACCTCTTCGCCCGCCTTTGCGAACATGCCGGTGTTGGTGCCCGACTGATAGAGCCCGGCAATGCGCACGCCGCTTTCCTGCTCATCCTCTTTCAGCACATCGGTAAAGCCGCGCATGCCGTATTTCGTCGCGGTGTAGACCGATTGCCCTGCCTGGGCCACGACACCGGATTTGGAGATGACGTTGAGTACGGCTGCCTCAGATTGCGCGCGTAACGTCGGCAAGAGCGCGCGGGTCAATTGGATTGTGCCCGTCAGGTTGGTCTGGATCGTGGCCTCGATCATCGCGTCGTCAATGCTGTCCAGCGGACCGGTCTTGTGCCAGATGCCTGCGTTGTTGATCAGAATGTCGGGCGCGCCCTGCCCGTCCAGAATGGCCTGAACGGTAGCCGCAATCGCCGCCGGGTCCTGCATGTCGCAAGAGTAGCTTTGCGCCTCTGATGCACCTGCTCCGCGCGCATCCGCTGCGGCGCTGGCCAGCCGGTCCGCGTTGCGCCCCAGGATGGCCAGACGGCAGCCCGCCGCTGCGAGTTTCAGGCAAATGTGCCGGCCGATGCCGTCGCTGCCGCCTGTGACGACCACCAGTTTGTTGTCCAGTTGCATGATTTCTGTCCCTCGAATGTCTATGCGCGGAAGGCCTGTAAGCCGGATTCTGTTCCCCGGATTGCTCCGGTTCGATGACCATTCCTCTTGCCCGCCGGTTGCCCGGCAGGCTCTAGCTGCCAACCCGGATCTGCTGGGGCAAAAGCGGCCCTGTCTTGCGACACGCGATCCCTATTTGGCATTGCTCCCGGTGGGGCTTGCCGTGCCACCGCTGTTGCCAGCGGCGCGGTGGGCTCTTACCCCACCGTTTCACCCTTGCCCGCGGGCGGTTTCGGTTGCCCGACCTCTCCGCTGGCGGTTTCATTTCTGTGGCGCTTTCCGTCAGGTTGCCCTGCCCGGGCGTTACCCGGCACCGTTGCTTTTTGGAGTCCGGACTTTCCTCGACACCGGTTGCCCGGCGCCGCGGCCATCCGGCCTTCCGCGCCGGGTGGTGATGCGCGCAAATACGGGCGGCGTCAATATTTCATCCACGTCTGGACGCCTCCGGCGGGCATATTTTGAGAACAATGAAACCGGGGATCAGCGTGAGAGGGCTTTGGGACCCAGGGGCGCGAAGTCTTGAGCGGTGAGAGGGCCGGTGGCCCCAGGCCGAAAGCGCAGCCGGACGGCGGCAAGAAGGGTCTCATCGTCGACGTCCGCTGTGAAGCCTGCCTGCCGGGCAAGGGTTCGGAAATCCGAGGGTGCTGGGTTTTCAATCCCGTAGTCGCCTCCGGCGTGAGCGGCCAGTCCTTTCCGTGCAAGCCGTGCCCAGTCGAACCTTGGGCCTGGGTCGATCTTGCGCCCGGGCGCCATGTCAGAGTGGCCGATGACGTTTTCGGGTGTGATCTGCCAGCGGTCAAGGATGGCGCGCAGCAGCGTTTCAAGCGCGGCCATCTGGGGTTCGGGGAACGGGTGATCCCCACCGTTGTCGAGCTCGATGCCGATGGAGCGGGAGTTGATGTCAGTCTGACCGCGCCATTCCCCCATTCCGGCGTGCCAGGCGCGATGATCTTCATCGATCAGCTGGATCACAGCACCCTTGCGGCAAATCAGGTAGTGGGCGGAGACTTCTGCTGCCGGATCACACAGGCGATCTACTGCTGCCTGAGCGGTTTGCATCGCCGTATAGTGTAGTACCACAAGGGTCGGGGTCAGCCCGTCCTTGCGCGGTCCGAAATTCGGGGATGGATGCCACAGCACCCTGTCTCAGCCTTCGGACGCCTTGCGGAAGGGGGCAGGATCCCACGCGCAGGCATAGCCGTCGCCGTCCGGGTCGAGCCCTTTGCGATCACGTGTTGGACCGCCGCGCGCGAGGAAGTCGATCTGCGCGAGATCCGGGGAGGCATAGGCCGCGCAATTACGGGCGGCACGGGATTCGCCACCGAAGCCCGCACGGGCATAGACGCCTTGCCCCTTAGGGTGACTGGTGGAGAGGGCGAATGCCACGATATTTGGCTGTTCACTGCCGGGGCGCGTCGGCAGTGCTTCGGGCTGCACCACCTCGTATTGCGCGCGGTTGTTGGCGATCCGCTCCGCATCGCTTTCGATGGTCTCGCGTTCTGCCACCGCATCGAAATCATTCTCGTCCGAAATACCGGGGTTATCGAGTGTAACAGGCGCCGGGTTGGACGGGCTGGCCTGTACCGGTGCAATGCCGGAGTTCAGCTCCGGGCTGTCCGGCGCACCGGGGCGGGTTTCGGCCAGAATACGCGTGGTCTCTGCCGCAGTTGCTTCTGCCGAGCCGGGTGTGGGGGGTACAACGGTATCAGGCACGCGGGTCTGACCGCTTGAGAGGGCCGCATCGCGCTGCTGCTGCGCTTCGAAGGAATTGTCGAACCCGACCCCCTGCCCGCTGTCGGGTACCTGTGGCGCACAGGCGGAGACCGCCGCCAAGGCGATTGCTGCGAAAAAGACACGTGGTGCCATGGGATGTCTGCCTGTTGTTATTGGTTTGCGCGAGATTACCACCATTTCGCAGGCTTGGCCACAAAGCCAGCGGCCTGCTCGAGAACATGAGCGGTGCACAGCAGATCGGCTTCGGCCCAGGGCTGACCGATCAATTGCAGCCCCAAAGGCAGGCCCTGTTTATCGAGCCCTGCGGGCACGGCGATACCGGGAAGACCAGCGAGGTTCACCGTGACGGTAAAGACGTCGTTGAGGTACATGGCGACCGGGTCCGCATCCGTCATTTCGCCCAGACCAAAGGCGGCGGAAGGTGTCGCCGGTGTCAGGATCGCGTCGATACCTTGGGCAAAGACATCTTCGAAGTCTTTCTTGATCAGCGTACGTACCCGGCGGGCGCGGTTGTAATAGGCGTCGTAGAATCCTGCGGAGAGCACGTAGGTGCCGATCATCACGCGGCGCTTGACCTCGTCTCCAAAGCCTTCGGCGCGGGTTTTCTCATACATCTCGGTGATGCCATCGCCCTGATCGAGCTTGGCGCGGTGACCGTAGCGCACGCCGTCGTAGCGGGCGAGGTTTGAGGAGGCCTCGGCCGGTGCGATCACGTAGTAGGCAGGCAGGGCGTATTTGGTGTGCGGCAGAGAGATATCGACGATCTCGGCACCTGCATCCTTCATCATCGCGATGCCGTCGGACCAGAGCGTTTCGATTTCCTCCGGCATGCCATCCATTCGGTATTCCTTGGGGATGCCGATTTTCTTGCCCCGGATGTCGCCGCTTAGAGCCGCCTCGAAATTGGGTACAGGCAGGTCGGCCGAGGTGCTGTCCTTGGGGTCGTGGCCGCACATGGCTTCGAGCATGATCGCGGCGTCGCGCACGGATTTGGTCATCGGCCCCGCCTGATCTAGGCTCGACGCGAAGGCCACGATGCCCCAGCGCGAACACCGCCCGTAGGTGGGCTTGATCCCGACGGTGCCGGTGAAGGCGGCAGGCTGGCGGATCGACCCGCCGGTGTCGGTGCCGGTGGCCGCAAGGCAGAGGTCGGCGGCCACAGCGGATGCAGACCCCCCGGAAGAGCCACCCGGGGTCAGCTGCGCGTCATCATTGCCGCGCCGCCAGGGGTTCACGGCGTTGCCGTAGGTGGAGGTTTCGTTGGACGAGCCCATGGCAAATTCGTCCATGTTGAGTTTGCCCAACATAACCGCGCCTGCGTCGGCAAGGTTTTGACTGACAGTGGATTCGTACTCCGGCAGGAAGCCTTCTAGGATGCGTGAGCCTGCCTGGCTCGGCACGCCCTTGGTGCAGAAGAGGTCCTTGATGCCGATGGGCAGGCCGCACATTGCGGGAGCGTCGCCTTGAGCAAGCCGTGCATCTGCTGCCGCGGCACGCTCCAGTGCCAAATCCGGCGTGTGATGCACGAAGGCGTTGAGCGCGCCGGCACTTTCGATGGCGCTCAGGCAGGCTTCGGTCAGCTCTTTGGACGTTGTCTCGCCCGCGCGCAGGGCATCGCGGGCGGCACTCAGGGATAATTCGTTCAGCTTGCTCATCACTCAACCACCTTCGGCACGGCAAAAAATCCCTCGCGGGCATCGGGCGCATTGGAGAGGACCTTGTCCTGCTGATTGCCATCGGTGACCGCGTCCACGCGGCGCTTGAGCACCTGCGGGGTGACCGACGTCATCGGCTCCACACCCTCGATATCCACCTCGTTCAACTGCTCGATAAACCCCAGAATGGTGTTGAATTCGCCGGCAAGCGCGGGCAGCGCCTCGGGCTCAACCTTGATCCGGGCCAGCTTGGCCACGCGGGCGGCGGTGGTCTCGTCAATGGACATTGCGTTTCCTCATCTGCTTGGCATCGGCGTTTAGCGGTCCGCGCGGGCCTTGCCAAGAGCGGCGCGCAGGTAAACCGCGATCATCCAGCCAAGCATCAGCCCGTTGAGCAGATGCCACGCGAAATGCGTGCCCAGGGGCCAGTTTGGACAAAGCGGCATGTCGAGTGTCCGGAAGGTGAGCGACAGGATCAGGAGGCCGGCGCCGATGGCCAGCCCGCGCGCGAGCTGCGGTGCGCGGCGGTACAGCAGCAGCGCGTAGATCAGAATCAACAGTGGCACGGGCGCGTAACCTGCCGATGATCCGAGACCGGGCACCTTCTGGAAAAGCGGCACGGTGAGAGCGGCGTAGGGGATGAAGAGCGCGGTCGCCCCCAGCGCGATGAGAGGAGACATGCCCCAGCCCACACGGTTGATTGCAAAGATATAGATCAGAATGAAGGCTGCGATGGGCAAGACATCGGCCAGGGCCGCCCAGGTCTGCGCATGGGTGTGAAAGAGGTAGCTGCCGACCCCGATGGCGAAGAGTGTAGCGCAGAGAAGCTGCGCCAACCTGTCCCCCTGGCTGCGCTGCCACATGGCGATGGCTGCCAGAATGAAGGCGAGGTTGGTCACCGCGTTGATTGGTTCGGCCCAGTAGTCAGGCCCCATGCGTTCGCAGTAGCTGTCGATGGTCCGGGTCCAGTCCATTCGGGTCTTTCTACATCAGTTGGCGGGCAAGGTGGCCTGAAAGCCCACCCTACCTGCGGGCGGTGAAGAAGGCGCGCAGATAGGCCTCTGATTCTGCGGCGGCGATACCGTCAAAGATCTCTGGCACATGGTGACATTGCGGATGCGCAAAGACGCGGGCGCCTTGGGCAACACCGCCGGATTTGGGATCGCTTGCGCCATAGTAGAGCCGGGCCACGCGGGCCGTCGCGATGGCAGCGGCGCACATCGCACAGGGTTCCAGCGTGACGTAGAGTGCATGGTCGATCAGCCGTTCGGTTCCGGCTCCGGCACAGGCCGCGCGGATCGCCAGTATCTCCGCATGGGCCGTCGGATCGTTCAGTTCCCGCGTCCGGTTGCCTGCCGCCGCAACGACATGCCCTGCGGGGTCCACCACCACCGCGCCCACGGGCACTTCGCCGCGTTTGGCGGCGGCGCGGGCCTCGGACAGCGCCGCCTGCATATGCGTGTTGAATTCCATGCCCCATGAGTGCCCGCAAAGCGCGCCCTTTCGCAAGCCCCGCAAAGAGGCTATGGCAGGCGCATGTCCAAGCCTGATCCTGAAACGCCCGCTCCCAAAACGCATGACGGCGAGCGCATCGCGAAAATCCTCAGCCGCGCCGGTGTTGCCAGCAGGCGCGAGGCGGAGCGTATGATTGAGGCGGGACGGATTAGTGTGAACGGGGCGCAGATCACCTCGCCTGCGCTGAACGTGACCGACGCGGATGAGATCACGGTGGACGGAAAACCTCTGACGGCCCCGGAACCGCCACGGCTTTGGCTTTTTCACAAGCCGACCGGGCTGGTCAGCACCGATCACGATGAGAAAGGCCGAGAGACGATCTATGCCGCCCTGCCCGAGGACATGCCCCGGGTGATGAGCGTCGGGCGGCTTGATCTCAATTCCGAAGGGCTTTTGCTGCTGACCAATGACGGCGGCATCAAGCGCAGGCTGGAGCTGCCCTCGACCGGTTGGCTACGGCGCTACCGGGTGCGGGTCAACGGGCGCCCCACGGATGCCGTGCTGGAGCCGCTGCGCAAGGGCGTGACGGTCGATGGCGAGGCGTTTCAGCCGATGACGGTCACGCTGGATCGGCAACAGGGGGCCAATGCCTGGCTGACCATTGGCCTGCGCGAGGGACGCAACCGCGAAATCCGGCGGGCGCTGGCCGACGTTGGCCTGTCCGTGAACCGCCTGATCCGGGTCAGTTATGGCCCTTTCCAGCTCGGAGAACTGAAACCCGGCGCCGTCGAAGAAGTCCGGCGCAAGATCATGCGCGATCAATTAGGGCTTGATGCGGGCGATGACACCGGCACCGCTACGAAAAAGCCAACCCAGGCGACGCGCAGACGGACGTCCCGCCCGCCACAATCCAAACCCAAATCTCCCCCCCGTCGCGCCCAACGCCCCAAGCGTTAGGCGCTCGGCTGACGCATTCGCGCGATAATTCCCCCTCGCAACGACGCGTTTCTGGCATCAAATATGTAAAAACCCATGGCACAGGATGCCTGAGCGTGGTCAGAATGGCACAGAACACGCCCGGGCATCGGTAAAACTGGTCAGCGGCAGCGCATACGCCTATATTTGCGATAACGTCGGTCTGGGGAGACACAATGACGCCGAGTACGTTTCAAAAATTCGCCTATGTGGCGCTGCTTGTCCTGATGACGGGCGTGGCGTCCGGCATTCTGGGCGGTCTTTGACGCATGGCGAAACGGTTCGGCGGAAAATACAGCCCCCACGGAAGCCCGGAAACCGCGAACCCGCCGGCGCGATCCGCCTATAGCGGTGCCAAGGTGGACCCTGTGGGTGCCCGTGCAAACCTAATGTTTCTGCCTGCCGTGGTGCTGCTGTTCATATCGCTGACCCAAGGGGCGCTGGGGATGAGCCTCGGCCTCGCCGGTGCGGGCGTTCTGGCCCTCGGAGCGTGGATGCTGCGCGGCGGGCTGGTGGCCGAAGCCGCATGGCGCGGCCGTAAGGTGGCGCGCCGCCCGGCTGTCCCCCGCAAGATCCTTGCTGCCTGTCTCGCGGGTGTTGGCACCGCGCTCGCCGCGCTCAGCCATGACGGCAATCTGATTGCCGCGATCCTCTTCGGCGCGGCGGCTGGCGGCTTGCATCTGGCTGCTTTCGGCATCGATCCGCTGACCAGCAAGGGCATGGAAGGCATCGACACCTTCCAGCAGGACCGCGTAGCCCGCGTGGTCGATGAGGCCGAAGCCCATATGGCCGCGATGAACGACGCGCTCAAACGCTCCGGCAACCTGCGCGTGATGACCCGGATGCAGCAATTTCAGCACGTGGTGCGCGACCTTATCCGCACGGTTGAGGAGGACCCCCGTGACCTGACGGCGGCGCGCAGGTACCTCGGCGTCTATCTCTTGGGTGCGCGCGATGCCTCGGTGAAATTCGCTGATATCTATGTCCGCTCACAGGACATGAAAGCCCGCGACGACTACCTCGCCCTGCTCGACGACCTGGAACGCAACTTCACCGACCGCACCACCAAACTAATGCTGGATGATCACAGCGATCTTACGGTCGAAATCGAGGTCCTCAGGGACCGTTTGCAACGCGAAGGTGTGCGTCTGGACTGACGTCGCCCAAGGACAAAGGATTTAAACGAATGAGTGAGACAATACGCGAGAAAGCCGCCCAGGATCTCAAGATGGTCGAGGAAGTGACCGCCGTGGTGCTGCCCGAACCGGCGGATGCAGGCGCCATTGTGCCGCTGGCCGACGCCGATGCCCCCGTGAGTGCGGAGATTTCCAAGCGGATGGCCGAGATCGACATGGAAGACACCAATTCCATTGTCGCCTTTGGCTCCCGCGCGCAGGTCGAACTTCAGGAAATCAGCCAGGCGATGCTCGGCGGCGTCCGCAACAAGGATGTGGGGCCAGCGGGTGACAGCCTGCGCAACATCGTGACCACCATTCGTGGCTTTTCCATTGACGAACTCGACGTGCGGCGCAAGCGCAGCTGGTGGGAAAAGCTGATGGGCAAGGCAGCACCCTTTGCCAAGTTCACCGCCAAGTTCGAAGAGGTGCAGGACCAGATCGACCGCATCACCGACGAGCTCTTGAAGCACGAACACACGCTGCTGAAAGACATCAAATCGCTCGACATGCTCTATGAAAAGACGCTGCAGTTCTATGACGAGCTGGCGCTCTATATCGCTGCGGGGGAGGAAAAGCTCAGCGAGCTGGACGAAAAAATCATCCCCGCCAAGGCCGCAGAAGTCGAAAAAGCCCCCGAAGACGATCAGGTCATGGTCGCGCAGGAGCTGCGCGACCTGCGCGCCGCACGTGATGATCTGGAACGCCGGGTGCATGACCTGAAACTGACCCGTCAGGTGACCATGCAGTCCCTGCCCTCGATCCGGCTGGTGCAGGAAAACGACAAAAGCCTCGTGACCAAGATCAATTCGACGCTGGTGAACACCGTGCCGCTCTGGGAGACGCAGCTGGCACAGGCCGTGACGATCCAGCGGTCAGCGGAGGCGGCACAGGCCGTGCGGCAGGCCAATGATCTGACCAACGAATTGCTGACCGCCAATGCCAAGAACCTGCGCGAGAGCAACAAGATCATCCGCGAAGAGATGGAGCGTGGCGTATTCGATATCGAGGCCGTGAAACAGGCCAACGCGGATCTCATTGGCACCATCGAGGAGTCGCTGCAGATCGCGGATGAGGGCAAGGCCCGGCGTGCCGCTGCCGAAACCGATCTGCAGGAGATGGAGGCGAAATTGCGCGACACGCTGGCCAGCGCCAAAGCCAAGGCCACCGGCCTTGGTGATACCGCCGCCACCTCCGTGCCGAACTGAGGCACGGTGGCGCGGCGCCAGACCTTCCTGCGCTGGGGCGCGCTCGGCATTGCCGGTGCGGCGTTGATCGCCTGTGACATCCCGCAACCCGTGGCGGCGGTGAAAACACCGCGCGCCCGGCCCAGCGTTCTGGCCGAAACCCAACTGCGCCCCACCTCGGAGGCCAGCGCGGCCCTGCGCAGCTATCTGGTTCAGGTGCAGGCGGCCCAACTCAACCAAGGGCTGCTACGCCAGGATGGTGGCGGACCCGACACGCCCTTCACCTCAGAAATGCTGGCGCGAAATTTTGAACGGGTCGTGTTTTTCAACGAATATGATCGCGCCTTGCAGGGACGCGGCGGCGAAAGCCCGCTGCGCCGCTGGGCCGGGCCGGTCAGAATTAGCACAATCTTCGGAAACAGCATTCCACCCTCGCAACGCAGCGCCGATGGTGCCGCTATTCGCGGCTATGCCCGTCGTCTGGGTCAGATCACCGGGCATCCGATCAATACGTTCGGCCCACCGAATTTCGTGGTGATCGTGGCCAGCGAAGATGACCGCAGCGACGCGCTGGATGCCGCTGCCGCCCGTGTGCCCGGCATCACGCCGGACAGCCTCAACGCCCTGCGCAGCCTGTCGCGCGACACCTATTGCGCGGTCGCAGCCTATGCGGCGGGCTCCGATGCAAACACCTACACAGCAGCGGTTGCTGTGATTCGCGCAGAAAATCCCAGCCTGCTGCGGCTCAGCTGCATTCACGAGGAACTCGCACAGGGCCTTGGCCTTGCCAATGACAGCCGCGATGCGCGCCCGTCGATTTTCAACGATGACGACGAGTTTGCCTTGCTGACCCGCCATGATGAGCTGCTGCTAAAGATGCTTTATGATCCGCGCCTCGAGGCCGGCATGTCAGCATCTGAGGCTGCGCCGATCACCCGCACCATTGCCCGCGAGTTGAAAAACGGGCCGATCTGAGACTACGACGTAAAGGACTGACCGATATGGGTATTTTTGACTTTCTTTCCGGTGAATTCATCGATGTCATCCATTGGACGGACAACACCCGCGACACGATGGTCTGGCGGTTCGAACGTGAGGGCCACGAGATCAAATACGGCGCGAAGCTGACGGTGCGCGAAGGTCAGGCGGCGGTTTTCGTGCACGAGGGCCAGCTGGCGGATGTCTTCACCCCCGGTCTCTACATGCTTGAGACGAACAACATGCCGATCATGACAACGCTGCAGCACTGGGATCACGGCTTCAAAAGCCCGTTCAAATCCGAGATCTACTACGTCAACACCACGCGGTTCAACGATCTGAAATGGGGCACGAAAAACCCCATCATCTGCCGTGATCCGGAGTTTGGGCCCGTGCGCCTGCGCGCCTTCGGCACCTATTCGATCAAGGTCAGCGATCCGGCGAAATTCCTCGTCGAGATCGTCGGCACGGACGGCGAATTCACCATGGATGAGATCAGCTTCCAGATCCGCAATATCCTCGTGCAGGAATTCTCGCGCACCATTGCACGGGCGGGTATTCCGGTCATGGACATGGCCGCCAATACCCGCGAACTGGGCCAGCTCGTGGGCAAGGAGATCGCCGCGCAGCTCGCCGAATACGGGCTCGCGATGCCGGAGCTTTACATCGAAAACATCTCGTTGCCCCCCGCCGTTGAGGAGGTGATGGACAAGCGCTCCTCCATGGGTGTTATCGGAAATCTCAACGAATACATGCAGTTCCAGGCTGCCGAAGCGCTGGGGCGTGACGGTGCAGGTGCTGCGGCCATTCAGACAGGTCTCGGTGCGGGTCTTGGCATGCAGATCGGCAATGCTGCGGCACAACAGGGGCCGTGGGGTGCCCGTGCCGCCGTGCCACCGCCCCCGCCGCCGGTTGAGCATGTCTGGCATGTCGCCGAAAACGGCCAGACCAGGGGGCCCTACTCCAAGGCCGCCCTGGGCCGCATGACCACCGACGGCGCGCTGACCCGCGAAAGCATGGTCTGGACGCCCGGACAAGATGGCTGGATGCGCGCCGAGGATGTGGCCGAACTGGCGCAGCTCTTCACCGTGCTGCCGCCGCCACCCCCGCCCCCCGGGGCATAAGATGCGGCAGGCGATCATCCCCGAAAGCCTGGCAGAGGCGGCCCGGGCAACCGGGTTTTCCCCGGCCATCCGTGCCGGTGACTTCTTATTCCTCACGGGCGCCACCGGTGCTGCCGCCGATGGCACCATGCCGCCGACCGCGCCGGAGCAGGCGCTGAATGCGCTCGGCAAAGTCCAGCTTGTGCTTGCCGAGGAGGGGGCAACAGAGGCGGATATCGTCGAGCTGACAAGCTATCACACCGACATCGACGCCGATTTTTCCGGCATCCAGGGCGTTCTGGACGATTTCTTCACCGGGCCACTGCCCGCGTGGACAGCCGTTGAAATCGCCGGGCTGCGCAGACCCGGCGCGCGGGTGGAGTTCCGTGTCGTTGCCCATCACCCGAAACGCGGGCCGCGCTGAGATGCGCCGCCGCGCAACCATCTTGCTGCACTGGCTGGTGCTGACCCTCCTGATGCTGGTGCTGGCCTCCGGCCTGCAAAGCGGTGCCCTCAATGCGGCCTTCGGGCTCGCGGGTCTTGCCATGGCGGCGCTGGCGCTTGCCTTCGGGCTGATGAACGGCCCCGGCCCCAAGCTCGACGGTGTTTTGCGCAGCGCCCACCCCTGGCTCAGCCGGGGGATGTACATATTGCTGGCATGGACGTCGTTCAGCGCCCTCCTGCTTGCGTTCGGCACTGTCCTTCCCGGCCCGACCGCGCGCGATCTGATGGTAGCGCTTTTTGCCGCCTCCGCGCTGCACGCGATTTTTCACCTCTGGCGCCACACCGCCCTCGGGGACGGCGCGCTGCGGCGGATGACGCCAAGACTCCTGCACGGCATGCTATGACCACACAGACCGAAGCGCCGCCGACAGAACATCATTTCCCCTGCGACAATTGCGGCGCTGATCTGCGGTTCGACCCCGGGGAACGGCAACTCGTCTGCGATCACTGCGGCAACCACCAGTCTCTCGCGGGTGGCCCGTGGACCCGTCCCCAGATCCGGGAACTGGATTTCGAGGCGGCGCTGAACAAGACCCTGCCCGCGATGGAGATGGAGGAGACGCGCGTCTCCAAATGCCCGAACTGCGCGGCAGAGGTCGAATTCGACCCGGACATCCATGCCACAGAATGCCCGTTTTGCGCCACACCCGTCGTTACAGACACGGGCAAGCACCGGCACATCAAACCACGGGGCGTCCTGCCTTTTGCACTGGATGAGGCAACGGCGCGCGTGGCAATGACCGATTGGCTCGGACGGCTATGGTTCGCGCCGAACGGGTTGCAGGACTACGCGCGCAAGGGCCGCCGGATGCAGGGGATCTACGTACCCTATTGGACCTTCGACGCGGATACCAAATCTGCCTATACCGGCGAACGCGGCACGGTCTATTACGAAACCCGAACCGTCATGCGCGACGGCAAGCGCACACGGGTGCAGGTGCCGAAAGTCCGCTGGCGCGGCGTGCGGGGCCGGGTTGCGCGGTTCTTCGATGATGTGCTTGTGCTGGCCTCGCACTCGCTCCCCAAACGCTTCACCGACGCGCTGGAGCCTTGGGATCTGGACGGGATGGAACCCTATGCGCCCGAGTATCTCGCCGGGTTTCGCGCCGAGGGCTACGCGGTGACGCTCAAGGAAGGGTTTGTCGAGGCGCGCCAGAAGATGGATGCAATCATCGCTCGCGACATCCGGTTCGACATTGGCGGCGACCGGCAACGCATCCACAGCGTGGACACGCAGATGCAGGACATCACCTTCAAACACGTACTGCTGCCGGTCTGGCTGGCGGCCTACAAATACCGGGGGGAGACGTATCGCTTCGTGGTGAACGGGCGTTCCGGCAAGGTGCAGGGAGAACGCCCGTGGTCCACCATCAAGATCGCTGTGGCGGTCATCCTGGGCCTCGTGATTGCGGCAGGCGTCGGCTATCTGGCGGCGATGAACCAATGAGTGACATCGATGTTCTCACACGCCTGCTCGAGGCACGCTATTCCTGCCGCGCGTTCCGGCCCGATCCGGTGCCGCGTGCAGTGATCGAACGGATCGTGGGTGCCGCGCGCCACGTACCCTCGTGGTGCAATGCGCAACCCTGGCAGGTCACGGTGACCACGCCTGAGGCCACCGACCGCTTTCGCACAGCACTGCAACAAGCCGCCGAACACGACAGCGCGGCACCCGATCTGGCATGGCCCGACGGCTATCCGGGCGTCTACGGCGACCGTCGGCGTAGCTGCGGCTGGCAGCTTTATGACGCGGTGGGCGTCGAGAAAGGCGACCGCGCCGCCTCCGCCGCGCAGATGAAGCGCAACTTCGATCTCTTCGACGCGCCGCATGTGGCGCTGGTCTCCAGCCCGCGTGCCTTGAGTGGCTACGGCGCGATGGACACTGGCGGTTTCGTCACAGCCTTCACGCTGGCCGCGCGGGCGCTCGGCGTGGACAGCATCGCACAGGCCGCGGTCGCCTCTTACCCGGATGTGGTGCGGGAGCACTTTGACATCAGCGATGATCGAATGATCCTCTGCGCGATTTCCTTCGGCTATGCCGATACGGATCATCCCGCCAACAGCTTCCGCACCACACGTGCCGAGGTAGCGGACATCATGGCGTGGCGCACATGAGAGCGCTTGTTCAACGGGTACGGGATGCACAGGTCACGGTGGAGAGTGCCGTGGTCGGACGCACAGGGCCCGGCCTGCTGATTCTCGTCTGTGCCATGCCAGGCGATGATGAAGAAGTCGCCACCGCCCTCGCCACCAAGATCTCGAAATTGCGGATTTTCAGAGATGAGGCGGGCAAGATGAACCTCAGCCTTACGCAGACCGGCGGCGGTGCGCTGGTTGTCAGCCAGTTCACCTTGGCGGCGGATACCTCGCGGGGCAACCGCCCCGGCTTTTCCGGCGCGGCCAAACCGGATGTCGCCGAGGCGCTCTATCTGCATTTCGCTGACACATTGAAGGGGCTTGGCATTGCCACCGAAACCGGCCGTTTCGGAGCCGAGATGCAGGTGCAATTGACCAATGACGGCCCCGTGACCCTCTGGCTGGATACCGATACACCATGACTGACCTTCGAACGCTCTTTGATGCCGGGGTGGCTGCCGTGCGCGGTGACAACTCCGTCACGGCCAGCCTTGCGACAAAGCCTGTTGCGGCACCGGATAGGATCATCGCCGTGGGCAAGGCCGCGACCGCAATGGCTCGTGCCGCGCATGTGCTCTTTCCTGAAACGCCCCTGTTGATCGTGACGAAGTACCACCATGCAGACGGTGCCCCCGCGGCGGCGGAGGTTATCGAAGCAGCGCATCCCGTGCTTGATGAAAACAGCATCAGCGCAGGCACGCGGGTCCTGGAGGCCGTGCAGAATATGGCTGCAGGCAGCCACCTGATGCTGCTGGTCTCAGGCGGGGCCTCCGCGCTGGCTGAAGCTCCGGCGGGTGGGTTGAGCCTGGATGATCTGAAAAGCCGCGCGCAGCAGATGCTGGCCTCGGGCGCTGATATCCACGCGATGAACGCGGCGCGGACAAAAACCAGCCGGGTCAAGGGTGGTAAACTGCTGGGCGCATTCGGCGGTGCACGTGTGACCACACTGGCGATTTCCGACGTGGAGGGCGACAGCCTGCAGGTGATCGGCTCCGGCATCGGCGCAGCCCCCGTCGAGTCTGCGTTTACCTTTGAGGCGCGCATCGTGGCGAGCAATGCCATCGCCCGCGCCGCTGTGCGCCAGACGGCCAGCGATGCGGGGCTGGCCGTGGGGCACGATGAAGAAACGCTCTATGCTGACGTGAACGTAGTTGCGCGGCGGATTGCCGCCGCTCTGAAAGACGCGGAACCGGGGATACACCTTTTTGGCGGTGAACCCACGGTCGTTCTGCCCCCCGACCCCGGTCAGGGCGGGCGCAACCAGGCGCTGGCCCTCCTGCTGGCGCGGGAAATTGCGGGCGTCAGCGGTCTGCAAATCCTGGTAGCGGGCACAGATGGCACGGATGGGCCCACGGATGCGGCTGGGGCCATCATCGACGGTGCAACCTGGGAGGCCTCCGGGCAGGAGGCGCTGGATCGCGCGGATGCTGGTGCATGGTTGCAAGCGCGCGGCGCTTTGCTGAAAACCGGGCCCACGGGCACCAATGTGATGGATCTGGTGATCGCGCGGAAATCATGAGCATCGCAGAAAAGGTGGCCTGAAAGCCCACCCTACCTGCCAATCCAGAAGTTCCGGCATATATCCGGGGTTGCTGCCGCTTGACAACTTTCGCCGTCAGGGCAACCGTCTGCGCATGACGCTCGATAACACCCTCCGCGACATCGAAGAAGTGCCGGATTTCGGCCTCACCCTCGGCGATGGATGCCGCCTGTCTGCCCGGGTCTGGCGCCCAGTGGATGCAGGTGATGATCCGGTGCCGGTGATCCTGGAATACCTGCCCTATCGCAAGCGCGACGGCACCTGCGCCCGTGACGCGCTGACACACCCGTGGTTTGCCGCGCGGGGCTACGCCTGCGTGCGCGTCGACATGCGCGGCAATGGCGATAGCGAAGGTGTGATGGCGGATGAGTACACGCCTCAGGAGCTCTCTGACGCTGTGGAGGTGATCGAAATGCTGGCGGCGGAGCCCTGGTGTTCCGGCACCGTCGGCATGATGGGAATCAGCTGGGGCGGGTTCAACGGGTTGCAAGTGGCGGCCTTGGCGCCGGAGCCGCTGAAAGCCGTCATCACGCTCTGCTCCACCGTCGACCGCTTTGCCGATGACATCCACTACAAGGGCGGCTGTCTGCTGAATGAGAACCTCGGCTGGGGGGCAACCATGTGGTCCTATTCCTCCCGCGCGCCCGACCCGGCCTTGCGGGAAAACTGGCGCGAGCTCTGGTTGCAACGCCTTGAAAACGAGCCCTTCCTGCCCTCCGTCTGGTTGCGCCACCAGCGCCGGGATGCGTATTGGCGGCACGGGTCGGTGATCGAGGACTACAGCGCGATCAAGGCCAAGGTGCTGGCCATTGGCGGCTGGGGGGATGCGTATAAAAACGCCGTGCCGCAACTGGTGCAGGCGCTGCCGGGGGCCAAGGGGATCGTCGGCCCCTGGGTGCACAAATACCCGCATTTCGCCGTGCCGGAACCGCGCATCGGTTTTTTGCAGGAGGCGCTGCGGTGGTGGGATCACTGGCTCAAGGGCATCGACACCGGCGTGCCGGATGATCCCGACTATCGCGCCTACCTGATGGACTCCGTTCCGCCCGCGCGCTGGTACACAGAGCGCCCAGGGCGCTGGGTGGCCGAAGCCGATGGCGCAATCAGCCATATCCCGCACCGCACGCTGTACCTGTCCAAACACGGGCTGTCGGACGGGCGCGGCCCGATTTCGGTGCCGGTCAACTCACCACAGGACTGCGGGGCGGAGGCCGGAGAGTATTGCGCCATCTGGCTTGGCCCGGAGATGCCCGGCGACCAGCGCGGCGATGATGCGATGTCAGCCTGTTTCGACACGGCGGCCGCAGACCATGACACCGATATCTTTGGCGCGCCCAAGGTGCGACTGCAGCTCTCCTCGGATCAGGCGCAGGCGCGAATCGCGGTGCGCCTCTGCGACGTGCATCCCGACGGGTCCTCCACCCGCATAACCTACGGCGTGCTGAACCTCAGCCATCGCGAGGACGCCGAGGAGCCGGTGCCGATGCCCATTAACGCGCCCGTGCCGGTCGAACTCTGGCTCGACACCATCGCCTACCGCCTGCCCAAAGGGCACCGCCTGCGCCTCGCGGTCTCCACCAGCTACTGGCCGCTGCTGTGGCCCGCGCCGAAAGCCGCCACCGTCACCCTGCTGGGCGGAAGCCTGCACCTGCCCGTGCGCCGTACAGCGCGCCAGGACGAGGTCAGCTTTCCGCCGCCCACGGCTGCGGACCCTTGGCAAACCGAGACCCTGCGCGATGCCAGTAACACCCGCACCCGCGAGGTCGATATGGCCAGCGGGGTTGTCACCCTGCGCATCGAAGACGATTTCGGCAAGATCCGCGACAGCGACCACGGGCTGATCAATGGCTCTGTCGCGCGTGAGGAATGGGCGATCCACCCGGATGATCCGCTTTCCGCAACCGGTGCGTGTCACTGGACCGATGAATTGGAGCGGGACGACGTCCGCCTGCGCACTGAAACCCGCTGCCGGATGTGGGCAGATGCAACGCATTTCCACCTCACCGCGCGGCTGGAAGCCTATGAAAACGACGTCTTAATCTACGAACGCGACCATTCCGACAGAATCGAGCGCGATCACCTGTGAATCTGGCGTTACAGAATGTGATCAAAAGACCTTGCGACAGGCCCCGAAATGCGCAAGCCTTACGCATCACCAGAACAAAGATGCGCTTCAGACGCACGATTCCAACCGGGAGACCCACATGACCGATCAACTCAAACACCTCAGTGAAAAAGTGACCAAGGGCCTGATGACCCGCCGCGAATTCGTCGGCCGGGCCGCGGCCCTCGGCGTCACCGCCGCTGTGGCAAACTCGATGCTGGCAAGTGCGGCCAAGGCTGCAGGCCCTGTACGCGGCGGCACGCTCAAGCTCGGCGCCTCGGGTGGCGAAAGCACGAATACACAAGACCCCGCCCTCACCGCCTCCGAGGTACCGCTCTACAACCTGCGCCACTGGGGCGAGACGCTGGTCGACGTGGGCGCGGACGGCAATATCGAATACCGCATGGCCGAAAGCGTCGAAGGCTCCGCCGATGCCAAGCAGTGGGTGTTCAAGATCCGCAAGGGCGTGCCCTTCTCCAACGGCAAGGACATGACACCCGAAGACGTGCTGATGACCATGCAGCGCCACTCAAATGAGGACAGCCAGTCCGGCGCGCTCGGCATCATGCGCGGCATCGAAGACATGAAGGTCGATGGCGACAACTTCATCGTGAACCTCAGCACCGGCAACGCCGACCTGCCCTACCTGATGGCCGATTACCACCTGATGATCCAGCCCGGCGGCGGCATGGACGATCCCGGCGCAGGTATCGGCACCGGCCCTTACACCATCGAATTCGACGAACCCGGCGTGCGCCACGGCTTCAAGCGTCGCGAGGATTACTGGGACGCCGAGAACCGCGGCTTTGCCGAATTCTCCGAACAGCTGGTGCTGAATGACGCCACCGCGCGGACGGCGGCGCTGCAATCGGGCCAGGTGCACATGATCAACCGGGTCGACCCCAAGGTCGCGAGCCTGCTGGACCGCGCGCCGAACCTCAGCGTGAAATCCACCGCCGGGCGCGGCCACTATGTGTTCATCATGCATGTGGACACCGCCCCCTTCGACAACAACGAACTGCGCCTTGCGCTGAAATACGCGATCAACCGGCAGGAGATGGTCGACAAGATCCTGCGCGGCTATGGCTCGATCGGCAACGACTTCCCGATCAACGCCGGCTATCCACTCTTTGACACCTCGATCGCGCAGCGCGCCCATGATCTGGCCAAGGCGGCGGAGCATTACAAGAAATCCGGCCATGATGGATCGCCGATCATCTTGCGCACAGCCGATGGCGCTTTCCCGGGTGCGGTCGATGCCGCGGCGCTCTTCCAGCAATCCGCGCAGGCCGCGGGCATCCCGCTGGAAATCAAGCGCGAGCCCAACGATGGATATTGGTCCGAGGTCTGGAACGTCCAGCCCTTCTGCGCCTCCTACTGGGGCGGACGCCCAGTGCAAGACCAGATGTATTCCACCGCCTATCTCTCCACCGCGGACTGGAACGACACCCGCTTCAAGCGGCCCGAGTTCGACGAGATGCTGCTGGCCGCGCGCGCCGAGATCGATGAGGTCAAGCGCAAGGAGATCTACTCCAAGATGGCGGTCATGCTGCGCGACGAAGGCGGCCTGATCCTGCCGATGTTCAACGATTTTGTCGGTGCGATCGCCGCCAATGTCGGCGGCTGGGTGGATGATCCGAACGGCCCACTGATGAACAACAAGGCCCCGATCAAATGCTGGCTGACAGACGCGTAACGCGTAGGTCCGGCAGATGCACCCGATCCTGAAACTGGTTGCCCAACGCCTCGCGTTGGGCCTCCTGCTGCTCTTCGCCGCTTCGATTCTGATCTTTGTTGGCACGGCGATCCTGCCCGGCGACGTGGCGCAATCCATCCTCGGCCAATCCGCAACGCCTGAGGCGCTCGCCAATCTGCGCGCCGAACTGGGCGTGGATCAACCCGCGATCACCCGGTACTTCAGCTGGCTGGGGGGCGTGCTGCAAGGCGATCTGGGCACAGCGCTCACCAATGGCCGTGACATCGCCGAAAGCCTCAGCACCCGTTTGGGCAACACGCTGTTCCTCGCCTTCTGGGCCGCGCTCATCGCCGTCCCGCTGGCGATCACGCTGGGGCTGCTAGCGGTGCGCTACAAGGATCGTTGGCCCGACAAGCTGATCTCCGCAATCACCCTGACGACCATCTCCATCCCCGAGTTCATGATCGGCTACCTCCTGATTTTCTTTTTATCGATCCAGTTGCCGCTTCTGATCGGCGGCATGGAATTCCTACCCGATGGCCTGCAGTCCTGGCTGCTGTCGAACCTGCGGTTTTCCTCCGTTGCGTTGATGAACGACAGCATGACGCTGATAGAAAAGATCAAGTCCATCACCCTGCCGATCATGGTGCTGACACTGGTGGTGCTGGCGCACATGATGCGTATGACCCGCGCCGCCATCCTGAACGTGATGCAATCAGCCTACATCGAAACCGCCGAACTCAAGGGCCTCGGCATGCTCAAAATCATCCGTAAACACGCATTTCCCAACGCCATCGCCCCCATCGTGAACGTGGTGATGCTGAACCTCGCCTATCTGGTGGTGGGCGTCGTAGTTGTTGAGGTCGTCTTCGCATACCCCGGCATGGGGCAGTACCTGGTCGACCACGTGAGCAAACGTGACGTACCGGTGGTGCAGGCCTGCGGGCTGATCTTTGCTGCTGTGTATATCGGGCTAAACCTGATCGCCGATATCGTCTCGATCCTGGCCAATCCAAGATTGAGGCATCCGAAATGACTAGACAAGTCTCCGATTTTACCTGGTCATTCCGCGCTGACAGAGCGGGTTTGCAAAACAGACTTGCGGAGGCTGATGCCCCGCCGCAGATAGTGCACCGACCACAAGCCAGCGGGCGCGGCGCCTTGCGCGCCAGCGCGACAACACCATCCAGCCATCCCCGAAAGCCGCTGACATGAGAATCCCCCTCGCCGCCCTCATCGGCCTCTTCTTCACGGGCCTCTTCTTTGCACTGGCAATTTTCGCCCCGCTGATCGCCCCATACGGCATGGCCGAAGTGGTGGGCGATGTCTGGGAGCCCCCTTCCGACCAATTCCTGCTAGGCACTGACAGTATCGGGCGCGATCTGCTCAGCCGCATGATCTACGGCGGTCAAACCACCATCTTCATCGCCACCGCGGCAACGATCCTCAGCTTCGTGATCGGCTCCGTGCTGGGCTTCTTCGCCGCCGTCTCCGGCGGCTGGATCGACCAGAGCATCAGCCGCTTCGTCGACCTGATCATGTCGATCCCCACCCTCATCTTCGCGCTTGTCGTGCTCTCGGTGATGCCCACCACCATCACCATCCTGATCGTGCTCATGGGCCTGCTGGACTCAACCCGCGTCTATCGCCTCGCCCGCGCCGTGGCCGTCGACATCACGGTGATGGACTACGTCGAGGCCGCGCGGCTCCGCGGCGAAAAAATCGGCTGGATCATCTTCCGCGAAACCCTGCCCAACGCGCTCTCGCCGCTGGTGGCCGAAATGGGCCTGCGCTTCATCTTCGCCGTGCTCTTCGTCTCCACGCTCAGCTTCCTCGGCCTCGGCGTACAGCCGCCGCAAGCGGACTGGGGCGGCATCGTGAAAGAGAACAAGGAAGGCATCAACTACGGCATCTCCGCCGCCCTCTACCCCGCCTATGCCATCGCGGTGCTCTGCATCTCGATCAACCTCGTGGCCGACTGGGTCCTCAACCGTACAACCTCGCTGAAAGGAGGCCGCGGATGATCGCGTCGCTTGCCCGCAAACGACGCCCGGCAGTGCAGTGCGCAGCACTGTGCGAGAGGGGCCGTCGCCACATTACTGGCCAAAGGGTCGGCGGGCGGGCGCCTTTGGCGCAGCCAAACAGACCAGCCGCCGACACATCACAGGACAGACCATGACAGACCCCCTCCTGAAAGTCCGCGGCCTCAAGATCGGCGCCACGATCTACCCGCCCGGCGAAAAATCCCGCGACATCGAAATCGTACATGGTGTCGACTTCGATCTGGAACCGGGCAAGGTCCTCGGCCTCATCGGTGAATCCGGCGCTGGCAAATCCACCATCGGCCTTGCCTCCATGGCCTACGGGCGCGGCGGCGTGGAAATCACCGGCGGCACAGTCGAGGTCAACGGCCGTGACATCCTGCAATCCGGTCTACGCGATGTGCGCCGCCTGCGCGGCGCCGAAGTCACCTACGTCAGCCAATCCGCCGCCGCCTCCTTCAACCCCGCCAAACAGATCATGGAGCAGGTCACCGAAGCGGCCATCTTCCAGAACAAATTCTCCAAGGCCGAGGCCGAGGCCCGCGCGGTGGAGCTCTTCCGAAAGCTTGGCCTGCCCGATCCCGAGAATATCGGCGCGCGCTACCCCCACCAGGTCTCCGGTGGCCAGTTGCAACGCTGCATGACCGCGCTCGCCCTCTGCCCCGAGCCTGATCTCGTGGTCTTTGACGAGCCCACAACCGCCCTCGACGTCACCACCCAGATTGACGTGCTCGCCGCGATCAAGGAGGCGATCCGCGACACCGGGGTCGCCGCCCTCTACATCACCCACGACCTCGCCGTCGTGGCCCAGGTCTCCGACCACATCATGGTGCTGCAGCAGGGCGCCATGGTCGAATACGGCACCACCGACCAGATCATCAATGACCCGCAGGAAGACTACACCAAGGCGCTGGTCTCCGTGCGCTCAATCACCCACGAGGAAAAGAAGCCCACCGCCACACCGGTCCTCAAGGTCGAAAATATCACCGCGCGCTACAGCGGCACCAACTTCGACGTTCTGAAAGACATCAACGTCGAGCTGCACCCCGGCCAGACCCTCGCGGTGGTGGGCGAATCCGGCTCCGGAAAATCCACCCTCGCCCGCGTTATCACCGGGCTCCTGCCGCCAAGCCAAGGCTCCATCACCTTCGATGGGCGTCCTCTCACACCCGACCTAGCCACCCGCCCTCTCGAAGACCTGCGCGAGCTGCAGATGATCTACCAGATGGCCGACACCGCAATGAACCCGCGCCAGACCGTGGGCACCATCATCGGCCGCCCGCTGGAATTCTACTTCGGTCTCAAGGGCGCGGAAAAGCAACGCCGCATCCAGGAGTTGCTCGACGAGATCGAACTGGGCGAGGGCTTCCAGGACCGCTACCCGGCCGAACTCTCCGGTGGCCAAAAACAGCGCGTCTGCATCGCCCGTGCACTCGCCGCCAAACCCAAGATGATCATCTGCGACGAGGTCACCTCCGCGCTCGACCCGCTGGTGGCCGACGGCATCCTCAAGCTATTGCTGGAACTACAGAAAATCGAAGACGTGGCTTACCTCTTCATCACACACGATCTCGCAACCGTGCGCGCCATCGCCGATAGTATCGCGGTAATGTATCAGGGCTCTGTGGTGCGCTACGGGCCTAAATCGCAAGTGCTTAGCCCGCCTTTTGACGACTACACCGATCTCTTGCTGAGTTCTGTTCCGGAAATGAAATTGGGGTGGCTGGAAGACGTGCTTGCCCATCGCAAGATGGAGAGCGCAGGGAACTGATCCGGCTTCCGCAGAAACAAAAGCCCCCGACGTTCAGGCCGGGAGCTTTCGCATCATTACCCACATTGTCAGGATTTGCGTCTGCGCAAGAGTCCAAACCCGACAACACCCAGTACCAGGAACGGCAGCGACGCCGGCAGCGGCACAACGGTTGGGACATCCGTTGCCTGTGCAGATGTCACATTATCTATCCCGAAAACATCATTGTTGACCCCTTCGAAATCAACTCGGGTGAAGGGCGTATCTGAGATAACACCAAAGAAGTTCAAACTGCCTGCAGCCGTGATGTCCGGTGTGAAAGTCTCGCCGAGAATATTGATTTCCGTGCGCAGCTGCCCATCGTTGAAGTTGAAAAAATCCGCACCAACAGCCAGAATAGGCGATGCAAACTCAATCGCCGCATCGAACACCGAAGAGGTGAAAATGTTCAGTGCCGTGGTGCCGTTTCCGTCAATCTCGGATTGCACGGGGGGCGCATCGATAATGCTGTTCCCAAAGGAGCCATCATCATCGGCAATGATGGTCAGCCCCCCTACGGTCGCTGACCCGCCCGCAAACGAGACGTCTTCGGTTATCGCATCAAATGTCTCAAGGGTGACCGGACCAGTCAGGGCCGCCTCAAAAAGAGCGCGATCAGTAAAGACATCAAAGGTAGCGGCGGAGGCGGAACCCGCGATCAGCGTCGCGGTCGCAAGAGAAAACGCAAATTTGGACATCGTGACTCCTGTTTCATAGTGACTTCAGGTGTCAGAATAGAGTGAAACGATCCGCTTGCCTGCAAAATTTCTACCATAGGGGGAATCCTGCCATAAATTGGCGCCCGTAGGAATCATCTCGCCGACCGCCGATTTTTTAAGCTGACACACTCAAGACGTCATCCGCCCATCTCCTGATTGTGTCGACTCAACCAGCCATCTCATGGTGCCCGCGAAAAAGCGGCACAAGCTGGTCCTTTGACTGCATGCCCTGCACCGTGTGACGCAACCCGCCTTCGCCGTCAAAAAGAAGCAGGGTCACATTGCCAACCCCATGCCGAACGGCAAATGCCTGACCTTCCGGCGTATTGATATCGGCGATCAGGTAGACCAGATCACATTCACCAAATTCCTTCAGGGCCTTGCGTGTCTGCTTTTGGAGCGCTGTGCAGGTCGGACATTGCGGGTCGTGCACCTGGACATTGATATCGGCGATCAGGTAGACCAGATCACATTCACCAAATTCCTTCAGGGCCTTGCGTGTCTGCTTTTGGAGCGCTGTGCAGGTCGGACATTGCGGGTCGTGCACCTGGACGACGACTGGCTTGCCCTGCCCCAGACGGCCAAGATCATGTTCGGCGGCATAGGCCCGGTATGATCCAACCCCGAAATAACCACCCCCGGCAAGGATCACCGCACCAATGCCACCATTGCGCAGCAGTTTCAGCATATCCCGGCGAGAAGGCCCCGCCATCGCCGTGGTAATGGTTGTTCCGGTTTTCGATTTTCGCTTCTGTGACTTGCGGGATTTGCTCACGTGCTGCTCCTTCCGGTTCCAATACGCGAAACCTAGAGGGTGCCCGACAGCTCGTGCAAAAACTTTCCCAAGAAATGGCTTTCACAATCCCGTGGGTTTAGTGTGGTCAATGCAGGAGATGCACATTGTCGCCTGCGCACATGACGTATTAAAATCGCTGCAGTGCGGATGAACGATCAAGTGCTCAAAAATGCCAATTCCAGAATGCTTGAACAGATTTCGCTTGGCCGGTGACCAGTGATCTGGTCGGCGCGACATCATCTGGTGCATTGGTAGATGCTGAGGCGACGATCATGTCCCGCGTTGTCGTGTCCGCATACGGAAGAGTTTTGCCCGAAATCGAGCGGCTGACACGCCGGGTGTGAATTTTTCATAGTAGGTCGCAATCTTCGTTGCAGACAGCTTTCGAGCAGCTACTGATAGTAGCTGCCGGAACGGAGCGAATTATGGACAACAAACTACTTCTGATCATCATCGACGGCGTGCCCTGGCGCAATTGGCGTCGGCTATTTGGCAATCTGGAGGGTTGGGTGGATAGTGGCGATGCCCGTGTCTGGAAAATCCGCTCGGTGCTGCCCTCAACCTCGGCCAGCTGCTATGCCTCGATCCACACCGGAGTGGCCCCTGCCGTGCATGGCTGTACCGGCAATGACAACGTCTTTCGCCTGGGTCAGCCAGATGTGTTTGGGCAAATCCGCAAGGTCGGCGGCATCACAGGCGCCGTAGCGCATTCGTACTGGTCGGAATTTTTCAACCGGGCGCCCTTCGACCCGGTGCGGGACATCGAATATGATGAACCAGAGAGCGACACGATCAACCACGGGCGGTTCCACACCATGTCAGGCTACGGATTGACCAATCAGATGACGCCGTCGGATGCTGACCTCTTTGCGACGCTGACCCGCCTGTGCGAGACCTACCACCTTGACTACGGCATGCTGCACAGCTGTACGCTCGACAGTATGGGGCACCGGTTCTTCCACGAGTGCCAGGAGATGGATCACGCCTGTTTCAAGCTGGACGAGATGCTGGCCCCCTACATCACCCGCTGGCGTCAGGCTGGATACGAGGTGATCGTGACCGCTGATCACGGGCAAGACGCGCGCGGCCATCACGGCGGGCGGGACCCGCTGCAGCAAGAGGCCGCACTTTACTACTTTGGCCCGGCGGAAGGGCCAGACCCGGACACGGTGATCGACCAGTTGCAACTGGCGCCCACGATCCTGACACGTCTCGGGGCACCAGTTGCCGATACCATGAAGGCACGCGCCTTCCTGCGCTGATTATTCCGCCGCCACAGCAGTGCTGGCCAAGACCCAAGGGCGTACAAAGGCACTGAGCGCGTGGGCGATGGCGTCTTCCCCTGCCCCGTTCGCGTCGATCTGCGCGACCAGCCCGCGCTTCTTGTCATCGACGACCGAGACAACACGCGCGGCAACCCCGGCCTGCTCCAGCGCCTGATTGTAAATGCGGGTGATCGCCATCTTGCGCAGGTCGGGCTTGAATATCTTGCCCACGGCGGTCTTGGGCAGCTCATCCATGATGGTCATGTGCTTGGGTTGTGCGGCGCGCTCGTGCACATGTTCCTTGCAGAAAGCCAACAGTTCTTCCTCGGTCACACTCGCGCCGTCCACCAGCTCGACAAAGGCGCAGGGCACCTCGCCCGAATGCGCATCAGGCTGGCCAATGGCGCCGGCAAAGGCAACGGCCTCATGGTGCAGCAAGGCTTCCTCGATCTCCGCTGGATCAATGTTATGACCGCCACGAATGATCAAATCCTTGGCTCGGCCCGTGATCCACAGATAGCCATCGGGATCCACGCGGCCCAGATCGCCCGTGCGCAGGTAGTCGCCATAGTAGAGGTCCTTGTTCTTCTCCGCCTCGGTATAGGTATGGCCGACAAAAACGCCCGGATTGGACACGCAAATCTCACCGATTTCATCCACATCCGCCTCGACCGGGCCGTCATTGGTGGTCTTGTAGATCTTCACTTTGCAATAGGGAAAGGGCACGCCAATGCTGCCCACCTTCTTTTCCCCGTCCACCGGGTTGCAGGAGACAAGGCAGGTCGCCTCGGTCAGCCCATAGCCTTCGACCAGCGTCACGCCCGTGGCCTTTTCGAACCGGCGGAACAGCTCCAGCGGCAGCGGTGCGGAGCCGGAAAACGCTGTCTTCACCGTGCTGACATCGGCGTTGATCGGGCGCTGCATCTTGGCGGAAATCGCCGTGGGCACCGTGATGATGAAGGTGATTTTCCACCGCTCCACCAATTGCCAGAAATTATCCATCACACCTTCGCCGCGATAGCCCTGCGGGGTGGGAAAGATGACATGTGCGCCAGAGGTCACCGCCGCCATGAAGATCACATGGCAGGCAAAGACGTGAAACAGCGGCAGCGGACACATGATGTTGTCTTCTTCGCTAAAGAGTAGTTCCGTGCCGATCCAGCCGTTGTAGATCATCCCCGAATAGCGGTGCTGC
The DNA here is from genome assembly GCF_947492555.1 of uncultured Roseobacter sp. Taxonomy (GTDB): domain Bacteria; phylum Pseudomonadota; class Alphaproteobacteria; order Rhodobacterales; family Rhodobacteraceae; genus Roseobacter. The sequence goes on along the minus strand of NZ_CANLNE010000003.1, from coordinate 32,025 downwards.
GCCACCTTGGGCATGCCCGTGGTGCCACCGGTGTGGAAATAGCAGGCAACGCGATCCTCATCGATATCCTCAAAGCTGAGCGTTTTCGGTTGCTTGGCCACCTCCTCGCGGAAATTCAGATACTTCGCGTGGTTCTGCACGCTGCGCTTGGGGCGGATGAGCGGCACAATCCAGGACTTCGGCGGCGTCAGGTAACGCAGCAGATCGACTTCCAAAACGGTGGTCACATTGGGAGCCAGAGCCACCGCTTCGGCGGTCTTATCAGCCACATCCGTTTTGGGGAACGGGCGCAGGGTCACCACCACCTTGGCATTGGTTTCGCGCAGGATGGAGCCGATCTGCTCCGCGTCCAGCAGCGGGTTGATCGGGTTGACGATCCCGGCCACGGCCCCGCCCATGAAGGTCAGCACTGTTTCATTGGCATTCGGCAGGACATAGGCGACGACATCCGTCTCCTTGACGCCCAGGGAGCGGAAAAGATTGGCGGTCTGGGTGACCTGATCCTTGAGCGTCGACCAAGTGATGGTTTCCGCCTTGTCCTTCGGGCCGGAAAAGATCTGGTAGCTCACCGCGTTGTGGTTGGGGAATTTCCCTGCCGTTTCACTCAGCAAACCATAGAGGGTATTCGGCAGCGGACGGTCCGCCCATGGCATTGCAGCCTCGATGGCATCGCGATCTTCGATCCCGGCAAAAGTCATTCAGTTTCCTCCCAAAACGCCCATTTTCGAGCTTATTCTCAGTGGCAAGAAAGATGGAGCCAAATACCCGATTGTGCAAGCTTTCCCGGCAGTCGCGCGCCTTTCGGAACGCTGCGTCAAATCATGTGACGTAAGGACACGAAGAAACTGTAGCCGCAGCAGCTCTGCAATCACAGGTTATTCTGCAGCGATGCCATCTGTGAACTGCAACCGCGCCAGCCGGGCGTAAAGCCCGTCTTCGGCCACCAGCTTGTCATGGGGACCGCTGGCCACCACCCTGCCCTGATCCAGCACGACAATCCGGTCGGCCTTTTTGACTGTGGCCAGCCGGTGCGCAACGATCAGCGTGGTGCGTCCTTTGCTGAGCGTATCGACGGCGGCTTGCACTGCACGTTCGCTTTCCGCATCCAGCGCGCTGGTGGCCTCGTCCAGCAAGAGCACGGGCGCATCCCGCAGGATCGCGCGGGCAATGGCGATCCGTTGTTTCTGTCCGCCGGACAGCATGACGCCCCGCTCCCCCAGATAGGCGTCATATCCGTCAGGCAGCTTTTCGATGAACTCATGCGCCGCCGCGGCCTTGGCAGCGGCCTCAATCTCGGCATCCGACGCATCGGGTCGGCCAAATCGAATGTTGTCCCTGGCAGAAGCGGCAAAGATCACCGGGTCCTGCGGCACCAGCGCCACGACCTTGCGGAACACATCCCGCCGCAGGTGCGACAGGTCCACGCCATCGAGGGTAATGCGCCCTGAATCCGGGTCGTAGAACCGCAGGATCATCTGGATGATCGTGGTCTTGCCTGCACCTGACGGGCCGACAAAGGCCACGGTTTCCCCGGGTTCAATCTCAAGGGTCACCTGCTCCAGCGCGTTGATCCCCGGGCGCGCCGGATAGGCGAAGGTCACATCCTCGAAGCCGATGCGCCCGGTCACGGGCTCCGGCAGGTCGAGAACGGTGTCAGGATCCTTGACCGTGTCTTCGGTTTGCAGCAGTTCCACCAGACGTTCCGTCGCCCCTGCAGCACGTTGCAATTCGCCCCAGATTTCCGACAGCGCGGCCACGCCACCGGCGACCATCACGGCGTAGATCACGAACTGGACCAAAGCGCCTTGGGTCATGTCGCCGGCGCGCACATCCCGCGCCCCGATCCAGAGCACGCCGACGATGCCAGCAAAGACCAGAAAAATAACGATCACAGTCATCAGCGCCCGTGTGGATATCCGGCGACGGGCCGCATCGTAGGACAGCTCTGTTACGTCCGAAAACTGCGTGCGGCTTGCAGCTTCATGGGTGAAAGCCTGAACGGTCTGAACCGCGCTCAGGGTTTCGGAGGCATTCCCGGAGGAGGCCGCAATCCAGTCCTGATTTTCCCGACTGAGCACCCGCAGCCTGCGTCCCAGCACAAGGATCGGCACGATGACCGCTGGCACGATCAATAGCACCAGTCCGGTGAGTTTCGCGGATGTCAGCAGCATCAGGGCAAGGCCACCCACAAAGATCAGCAAATTGCGCAGGGCAATCGACACGGAGGACCCGATAACCGACAGGATCAGCGTGGTATCCGTCGTGATGCGGCTGAGCACCTCACCGGTCATCACCTGTTCATAAAACGCCGGGCTCATCGCGATGACGCGGTCAAAGACGGCCTTGCGTATGTCTGCCACCACGCGTTCACCCAGCCGGGTCACCAGCATGTACCGAAGCCCGGTACCAACGGCGAGCAACGCCGCGATACCCAAGGCGGCAGCGAAATATTGGTCAAGGATATAGGCGTTTTCCGTATCGAAATTGTCGACAACACGCCGCACCGCCAAAGGAAGCGTGAGCGAGATAACGGCGGTCATGACCAATGCGGCGACCGCCGCAAACATCAGCCTCCGGTACGGCCAGATGAAAGGCAATAAGGCTGTAAGCGCACCGATCTTTTTCGACTTTGCGCGTTCTTCTGTCTGCCCCGGCGCTGCGGGAGCCGGGGGCGTGCCACGGGCCATGTCGTATCCTTCGTCGTCTGCCCACTGTCATGGCGACCTGCGCCGCAAGGGTCAAGAGATCGCGCCGTCTCAGGGCTCGATAGGGCCAAAATGCCGCGTCCCAACGACGGATTGCAAATGTCCATGGAAAAGATGGAGCGGGCGGCGGGAATCGAACCCGCGTCATTAGCTTGGAAGGCTAAGGTCTTACCACTACACAACGCCCGCTCAACAAAATCAGGTACTATTTCATACCCATATGAGCGTCAAGTAGATCCAGCCAAATGGCATTGACGGCTGAAGCAAGTGGCAACGAATTCGGCCCAAAGCCGACATTCACCGGGTGTTCTGGATGCTGCGGTCGCAGCCCGCATTGCCGACATTCGGTCTTCAGTCCTTGCTGATGCAGCAATTTTTCGCTGTTACAGCACGTGCGTGTTGTGCATCAGCGTGTGTCGTCGATGCTGTCATTCATGGGCGCTACTTTGCCAAGGACCAATAGCGCGCTTTCACGGCACCCGGGCCGGACAAGTATGACGCGAACAAAACTAACGCTTTGATTTCGGATTACGTTCGCTCAGCACCACTTCGCGGGAGCGACTTGCGCAAAACCTGCTACTTTCTCTTTCGACACTCGGGACGAAATACACAGTTTCCTATAAAGTCTGCGTTTTTGGTGAGCCATACCCAGCGTTCTGAAATCTGTCTGTTCAAGGCCAGGCTCCCTTCTCGCCAAGCGATCAGCGAGCCGTAGCTCGGCTAAGAGGCAGCGTCGAGTTTGAGTTCGGGTAGCCCAAACGGACGCCCCGGTGACAGGCCGCTGGCGGTGCGGGCGATGGCCTCTGCGTCGATGCCAAAATGCCGGTAGAGGTCCTGTACCGTTCCGGTTTGACCAAAATGCTCAACGCCAAGACCCGCTGTCTGGTGCCCTGCAACACCACCCAGCCAGCTGAGCGTTGCAGGGTGTCCGTCAATCACTGTCACGATAATGGCATGGCGCGGCACGTCACCAAGCAGCCGCTCGACATATGCCTTGGCACCAGCATCCCCGCGCGATCGCACCCGCTGTGCCGCCTGCCATCCCGCGTTCAGCCGATCCGCCGAAGTCACGGCGAGCACCCCAATGTCGCGCCGGGTGCTGGCCAATAGGCCAGCGGCGACAATCGCTTCGGTTGCGATGGTGCCCTGATACGCGATCACCAGATCACAATTCGGACCCGGTGGGCGAAGCCAATAGGCCCCATCAACGATGCCTTGCCGCAACTCCGGGTCAAGCGCGCGCCCCGGCTGTTCCAGCGGGCGGGTGGACAAGCGCAGATAGACCGCCCCACCCGTTTCATCGCGCAGCCACGTACGCTCATCCTGTACAGCGTCACCGTCGCGCTGTATGTAATCAAATGCCCACTCCATCATGACCGCAAGTTCATCGGCAAACGCAGGCTCAAAGCTTGCCAGCCCGTCCTGGCTCATCCCGATCAGAGGCGACGCAATGGACTGATGCGCGCCCCCTTCGGAGGCAAGACTGACCCCCGAAGGCGTTCCTACCAGCAAAAAACGCGCGTCCTGATAGCAGGCATAGTTCAGCGCATCGAGCGCGCGACTGACAAACGGATCGTAAAGCGTGCCAATCGGCAAAAGCCGCTCGCCAAACAGCGAATGGCTCAGCCCTGCGGCACCCAGCAAAAGGCACAGATTCATCTCCGCGATGCCCAGCTCGATGTGCTGACCTTGCGGAGAGAACCGCCATTTCTGCGTGCTTGGGATCTGTTCTGCACGGAAGGTATCAGCCACTTCGGCGCGGCCAAACAAACCGCGCCGGTTCACCCAAGGGCCAAGGTTGGTCGAGACTGTGACATCAGGCGACATGGTAACAATGCGCTGCGCGAGGCCCGTGTCTCCCTTCGCCAATGCGTCAAGGATCTTGCCAAACGCCGCCTGCGTCGAGATCGCCTTGTCGCCCACCGGCGGAAGCTTTGGCACGTCAACATGGGCCGAGGACGCGCGCCGTGGCCCTTTGGCAAAGAAGGGGATGCGTGCGAAGGCTTCCTTGAGCGTTTCGGGCGTGTCTGCCATTCCCTCAAACGGGTCCCACTCATACCCGTTGCGCACGCGCATTTTCTTCTGAAAGGCCGCCATCTGGTCCTTGGTCATCAGGCCCGCGTGGTTGTCTTTGTGCCCGGCCAACGGTGTTCCCCAGCCTTTTACGGTGTAGGCAATGAAGGCGGTGGGCGTGTCGTCCGCAACTCCGTTGAATGCCGTTGTCAGGGTTTCAAGACAATGCCCGCCCAGATTGGTCATCAGGTTGGCAAGCTCATCGTCGCTGCGGCGTTCAATCAACGCGGTCACGTCGCCCTGATCGCCAATCTCATCGAGCAGCCGCGCGCGCCACGCGCCACCCCCCTGATAGGTCAACGCGGAGTAGATCGAGTTCGGGCAGGTGTCGATCCAGACCCGCAATGCGTCACCCCCCGGCTCAGCGAAGGCCGCACGCTGCAGCGCACCGTGCTTGAGCATCTCAACCCGCCAACCGAACGCCTCGAATATGCCCACGATCCGGTCCTTGAGACCTTCGTGCACGATGCCATCAAGGCTCTGCCGGTTGTAATCAATGATCCACCATGTATTGCGTAGCCCATGCTTCCAGCCCTCTTGGAGGCACTCGTAGATATTTCCCTCATCCAGTTCGGCATCCCCCATAAGGGATATCATGCGCCCCGGTGTCTCCACACCTGACCATTCCTTGGCGATCAGAAAATCCTGCACCATCGCGGCAAAAGCAGTGATCGCCACGCCAAGACCAACCGAGCCAGTGGAGAAATCCACATCATCGATGTCCTTGGTCCGGCTTGGATAGCTTTGCACGCCGCCATACCCGCGAAAATTCTCCAGCTTCTCGCGGGTCTGGTTGCCCATCAAATACTGGATCGCGTGGAAAACCGGCCCGGCGTGAGGTTTGACCGCGATACGGTCTTCGGGGCGTAAAACAGAGAAATAGAGCGCGGTCATGATCGACACCATGGAGGCCGAGGAGGCCTGATGCCCACCGACCTTGATCTCATCGCTTTCGCGCAGGTGATTGGCGTTATGGATCGTCCAGCACGCCAGCCAGAGCACTTTTTTCTCGAGTTCTTTCAGCATCTTGAGATCGGTCATGCGCGCCCCTCGGCTTTGTCCAAGAGCGCCTTCTGATCCACGATCGCGCGCGCAATGCGCCCCTTGCCGATGCGTCCGCTTGCGTCCTCTGCCCAGACATCGAACCAATAGAGCGGACCCTCTTGTGCCGTGAACTGCGCGGTGGCTGTGACCTCGCCCCCCACGGGTGTTGGCGCAAGATGGGACACTTCAATCTTTGCGCCGACAGAAACCCAACCTTCTGGCAGGAGCGGCGTCAGTAACGCCGCGCAAGCGCGTTCCATATCGGCGATCATGAACGGTGTTCCAAACACGGGCGGCAGAACCTCACCGATATCTGCCAATGATGCGGCAGTGCGTGTATCATCGACTTTTGCGCGCAATGCGTATGTTGCGCCGCTTTCCAGCGTCTGTCCCATGTAGCCATCCTTTCCGCTTAAGCGATTGTCAGCGCGAGAAATCCTGCGGTGTGAAAGCGCACCAGCGCCTCAAAGCTCTCCTCGGGCGGGCGTTGCGCGTTGCGCCCTGACAACCGTTCGGGACGCCCCGTAGCCGCACAAATCCCAAGCATCGCGGCGACCATGGCCGAGAACCCTTCGACCACGTCTTCCGGGTCCGCCCCCGCCAGGGCCCTTTGCAACTCAGTGATGTATTCGCGTGCCATGTCATCGTAGTGGCGCGCGATGATCTCCGTGCCCAAAGGGGAATTGGCAAGCCGTCCCATAAGGGCCGCGTAGTTTCGCCAACCCACATCGCCATGGCTGGCGGATTGAATGAAGGGGCTGGCGTAGTCCCGCACCAGCTGCTTGATCGGGATCGCCGCCGCGCCTGCCTGCTGGCGCGCCGTTTCCAGCGCCGCGCCGCGCAGCCCGGTCATAATATCGGCACGCCGCGCGACCACCGCATCAAAAAGCTGTTCTTTAGGACCGAAGTGATAGCTGATGGAATGGATTTGCAGCCCCGCCGCCGCCGCCACGTCGCGGATTGAGGCACCGTCATAGCCCCGGTCGGCAAACAGTTGTTCTGCGGCGTCAAGAATGCGCTCGCGGGTCTGCTCTGACTTGCCGCCTTTGGGGCGTCCGGGTTTGCGGTTGATATCTGAGCCCTGGATCAGGGTCAGACTGCGTAATTGCTGTCGCATCGTCACACCGCCTTCTGCTTGAGGTCCAATTGCAAAAGCCTGCGCGCCTCATCTGGTGTGGCCACTCGGCAGCCCAGCGTTTCGATCAGGGTTTTGGCCGCCTGCACCTGATCGGCGTTGGACACGGACAGCTCGCCCGGTCCGGCCCAGAGTGAATCCTCAAGGCCCACACGTACATGACCGCCCCCCGCAACAACAGTGGCGGCGACCCGCATCTGGTGCGCGCCCGCGCCAAGCGCGGACCACACCATGTCACCGCCAAACAACCGCAACGCGGTGCGGCGCATATGCGCAACGTCATCGGGATGCGCGCCTATTCCGCCCAGCAATCCAAACACCGTTTGCACGAAAAACGGCGGCTCAACCGCGCCCTTGTCCGCAAAATGCGCGAGATTGTAGAGATGCGCGGTGTCATAACACTCAAACTCAAACCGCGTGCCGTTGCTGCGGCAGGTATCCAGAACGTAGTCTATGTCTTTGTAGCTGTTGCGGAAAACCAGGTCTTTTGAGCCTTCAAGATGGGCGTGTTCCCACTCTGGCAACTGGGGAAAGCGCTGTTGCATCGGGAACAGCCCCATATTCATCGACCCCATGTTGAGCGAGGCGAGTTCCGGTGCAAATTCCGCCGCCGGGCGCACGCGTTCTTCAACGGTCATGTAGGGACTACCGCCCGTGGTCAGGTTCAACACGGCATCTGTGCGTGCCGCGATCTGGGGCACGATCCGGCCAAAGCCTTTGACGCTTTGATCCGGCTGCCCGGTCTCGTCATTGCGCGCGTGCAGATGCAGGATCGCCGCGCCCGCATGCGCAGCCGCCACAGCCGAGGCGACAATAGCCTCAGATGTTGCGGGCAAATGCGGCGACATCGAGGGCGTGTGAATAGCCCCGGTGATCGCGCAGGTGATAATGACGGGACGACGTTTCGACACTTTTGCTCCTACTCTGCCGCCGTCTGTTCTGCCGTACGGATCAATCCACGCAGGATCGGTGGCGTCACAGGCAGTGATGTTATCTTAACGCCACGATCCGACAATGCATCCTCGATCGCGCTGGTCAACGCGGAGGGCGCGCCAAGTCTGCCCCCTTCGCCGCCACCCTTGATCCCGTATTCCGTAAAGGGCGATGGGGTTTCGACATGGCCGAGCTTGAAATTGCGGGGCATTTCATTGGCTGTGGGCATGGCGAACTCGGCGAAGTTGGGGTTCGTAAATTGTCCCTCATCATCGTAGTTGAACACCTCGCTGAGTGTCGTGCCAATGCCATTGGCCGTCCCACCCCAGACCTGCCCCGCCAGCGTGCGGGGGTTCACCATGGTGCCGTTGTCATGCACAGCAGCATAGTCGAGGATTTCGACTTTGCCCGTGCCGGCATCAACCTCGACCGCCACGATGTGGCAGATATGGCCAACGATGGGATAGAAAATCCCCAGATGGCTGCGATCTTCCGCCGGGTCCGTCGACAGCGGGTGATCGTAGACCGCCGTTGTCTCGATCCCGCTGTCGAATTCCTCGCCATCAGGGAAGCTCAACCGGAAGAAGCTGGACGTCAGCGCGATCTCACCAAAGGGTTTTTCCTGATCTTTCAGACCTTTGACAGCGACCGTCCCATTGCGCAACTCCACATCCTCGGGGCGGCGTTGCAGCATATGCGCGCCAAAGCGCTTCAGCTTTTCCTCAAGCTTGATCGACGCGCTGACGCAGGCCCCCGCGATCATCGCCGTGAAGCGGCTACCTTGGGGCCCCACCCCGTTGAAACCGGACTGGCTGTCGGAATAGTTGAACACGATGTCTTCGGGCGCGATGGTCAGGCGCTCCGCAAGGATTTGCGCCACCACCGTTTCGGGCGAATTGCCCACCATGGGAGAGTTCAGCGTCACAAACATCTTGCCCGACGGATCAAGCCGTACGGTGATCCCTTCGGGTGTCGAGGTCAGCGTGAAACCGGGCGTCTCCTTGTTGTTGAGCGACCACCATTCGGTTGGGCCGTAGACGCTGCGTTCCATGCAGGTGGCAAGGCCAACCCCGACACAGCGCCCCTCGGCGCGCATCGCACGCGCCTTGTCGCGCCAGCCGTCGAAATCAAACATCGTTTGTGCCTCGGACAGAACTTTTTGGAAGTTGCCGCTGTCATAGATGTTTCCCGTCGGGATCATGTAAGGGAACTGATCCGGCTGGATCATGTTCTGCACGCGCAATTCAACCGGGTCGCGGCCCAATTCCTCGGCGGCGGCGTCCACCATGCGCTCCATCACCCAATTGGTGACTTCAGAGCCAAATCCCCGATAAGGGCCCTGTTGCGTCTTGTTTGTCAGCACCGCCATCACCCGCATGCCAAAGCTCTGGATTTGGTAGGGTCCGGTGACCTGCGCCATGGCGTTGCCATGGGTGCCGACCCCGAATTGCAAATAGGCGCCGTAGTCATCCATCACCGTGAACCGCAGGGAGGTAAAGGTGCCATCCTCGGTCACTGCCAACTCGGCATCATAAAGGCGGTCCGACCCGTGGCTGTCGGAGTTGGTGAAATGCTCCAGCCTGTCTTCGATGTACTTGACCGGTACGCCCGCCAGCCGGGCAAGGCCCGCCGTCAGAATGATGATTTTGTGGCTGAACACCTTGGAGCCAAAGCTGCCCCCTGTCAGCACGGGAATGATCCGCAATTCGCCGGGCGAGACGCGCAGCGATCCACCGATGACGAAGGGGATAAAGTTGTAAAAGTTTGAATTGGAATGGATCGTGTAGCCACCCTTGAACGGATCGAACTGGGCGACGACACCGCAGGTTTCAATCGCTTGAGCCGAGGACCGCCGCCAGCGCAGTCGGCGTTTCACGATGGTATGCGCTTCATCGAAATGCTCATCCACATCGCCAAAGCTGAAACTCTCATCCAGTGCGACATTGCCGTCCCGGTCATCGGGGTGCAGCACGGCCTCCCCGGTTGCGGCGGCAGAGGCTTCCAGATCAACGCAGGCAGGCAGGATGTCCCACTCCATCTCGACCAGTTCGGCGGCGTCTTCGGCGACATAGCGATCCTCTGCCACGACCGCGGCGACGACTTCGCCGACATGGCGTACCTTGCCCACGGACATCGCGTTCTGCGTGATCGGAGGGGACGCAAAGCTCGGACACGGGTCCACGACGCGCGCCATGTCTTCGCCTGTGTAGACGCCAATCACACCGGGCAGCTTCTCGGCCTTGGAAGTATCGATGCTGACGATGCGCGCGTGGGCATGGGGGCTTGATACCATCGCGGCGTGGGCCATACCGGGCACCGCGATATCGTCGATATAGCCACCCTTGCCGGACAGGATGCGCGGGTCTTCGACGCGCTTCATGCTCTGGCCGATCCAGGTCATCCCGGCACGTGGCGCCTCGCGCTGACGGCTGGGAGGGATGACGTTGCTTTTGAGATGGTTGGACATGGGAGATTCCCTTCTGGGTCAGACGGGCTGAAGCGTGGTTTCGGCCTGAGCCGCGCGCAGCTTGACGGAGGCGGAGCGAATGGCGCTGATGACGAATTCGTATCCGGTACAGCGACACAAGTTCCCCGAAATCGCCTCGCGAATTTCGTCGTCCGTGGGATCGGAGTTCTCGGCAAGCAATTCCTGCGCCGTGGCCAGCATGCCCGGCGTGCAAAAGCCGCATTGCAGCCCGTGCTCTTCCCAGAATGCCTGTTGGATCGGATGCAAATCATCGCCCGTTGCCAGGCCCTCAACCGTGGTGATCTCTGACCCCTCGGCCTGAATCGCAAACATCAGACATGACCGCACGGCCTTGCCGTCCAACATCACGTTGCAAGATCCACAGACCCCGTGCTCACATCCTACATGCGTGCCGGGCATGGCGAGTTCGTGACGGATGAAATCCGACAAAAGCATCCGCGGCGGCACGCTCGCCTCCCGCACGCGCCCGTTGACGGTCAGTTGAAAAGATACCTTGGTCATGTTTTTCCTCCATCTGTGGTTGGGGTTGCGCGTTATCCCGCGCGTTCCACCGCATCGTTGAGCACCCGTGGCAACAACGCCCGGATGAGGTCGCGTTTGTAGGCCGCGTTTTCGGTCGGCGTTGCCGCCTCGGCCGCAGTCGCCGCGACGTCCGCGAACAGAGACGCGTCGGGTTTCTTGCCGGTCAGGGCGCCCTCCACAGTCCCCAAACGCGCGGCACAATCGTTGACCCCCGCTATGGCAATGCGCGGTGCGACGATATTGCCGTCGCTGATCTCAAGCGTCGCCACGACCGTGCACCACGCGTAATCGCCGCGCCGCATCGCCACTTCCTCAAACCCCCAACCGGTCCCGGCAGCGGGTTTGCGAATGCGCACCTCGGTCAGCATCTCATCCTCGGCAATCGCGGTCTCATAGGTTCCGACGAAAAACTCTGTGGCCGCGACCGTCCGTGTGGTCCCCACCTTGGCCAGCACCAACTCCGCCTCCAGTATTTGCATGATCGCTGGCATCTCGGACGCCGCATCCGCATGACACAAGTTGCCACACAGCGTGCCCCGGTTGCGCACGGCGGCATGTGCAATCCAGTCATAGGCTTCGGCAACGATGGGCAGATGGGCCTTGATCAGATCCGAGGATTTGATCGCCCCGTGGCGCGCCAGCGCACCAATGGCAATCACGTCGCCGTCCTCGCGGATGTAGTCAAGATCCGACACCCGGTTGATGTCGATCAGGCACGCAGGCTGCGCCAAACGGTAGTTCATCATGGGAACAAGGCTTTGGCCGCCCGCAAGGATACGTGCGTCCCCGCCCGTCGCCAAAAGCGCAAGGGCGGCTTGCAAATCAGTGGGTCGTTCGTAGCGGAATGCAGATGGTTTCATATGGTGTCCTCCCTTGATGCCCTCAGCCCGCGAAACGCGGCTCGGGCACACCGCGAATGCCCAGTCCGCGAATGCGAAACAGGCCGCCGGCGGCGAATTGTGGTTTTGTCTGTTTTTCAAAACCGTCATGTGTGGCGGGATGCGACACCCGCGCCATCGACGTGACGTAGATGTCCTCCAGTTCAGGACCGCCGAACATCACGGAGGTGATGTTGCGCACCGGCATCGAGATTTTGCGGTTCACGCTGCCGTCGGGCGCGTAACGGATCAAATCGCCCGAAATGACCTGCGCGTTCCACAGATAACCTTCAGCATCCACCGTCGATCCATCTGCAAATCCCGTGTCTTTTTTGGTCGAGGCGAACACCCGCTTGTTGGTGGGTGTTCCGCTGGCCAGATCGTAGTCATAGGCCCAAATCTCGTTCTTGAAAGTATCAGCGAAGTAGAATGTCGCGTCGTCGGGGCTCCAGCACGGACCGTTGGAACAGATGATCCCGTCTTCGATTTTACGCAGGCTCAGGTCCGGGTCCAGCCGCCACAACCCACAAATGCCCAGCTCTTCTTTGTCGTCCATCCCGCCTGCAAAGAAACGCCCGTGGCGATCACATTTGCCGTCGTTAAGCCGCGCGCGGGATGGATCATCGTCCACCGCCGCGATCAACTCGGTTTTGCCGCTGTCGAAATCAAAGGTGTAAAACCCATCGCTCAGCGCCAGCACTGCACCGCCATCTTTGCGCAGCGCCATTGCGCCCACGTCTTGGTCTAGAGTCCAAGTTTTTACCGCACCCGTCTCCGGATTCAGCCGCCAGATCGCGTCCTTGCCGACCCGTGGGCCGGTGCTGTCCACCCAATAGAGCAGCCCTGATTGAACATCCCAAACCGGGCCTTCACCCAGATGATTTTCGCAGTTCAATAGACATTCAATCGTGAATTCCGCGTTCACATCAAAATCCTTGTGGCTTAAGAGAATCGCTTACTGACTTAAGATACATTAAATTATACATACGTACAAATAAATATAGTTAATTTCTTGCTCACTTCATGAAGCTGTCGCTTGAAATGCGTGCTGACCTAGGTGTCGGGGTGACAGCGGGTGGTTAGACCTTTTGGTATAGTTTTTCCTCCGATCCCCTCTTTAAACCCAGCCATCAGCGCCCCGCTGACGTCACAGTCGAAAAACAGGATTGGATGACAGCTAAGGCAGACAAACTACCGGAACCTCCCGCAGCCTGAGAATTCGAGTTCGCTCCATGCTGCGGCTCACACGAATGCTTGGTTCTTCTGTTGCAAGGCAGCCTGCACTTTTTGCTCCCGCCGCATTTTCCACGTTCCGTACGCTTGCAGCGAAAAAATGCAGTGACCCCGTTGGGCTCTGAGCTGTCGTCTGAGCAAACGCAGCATCCTTGAGATTACGGCGGCGCACGCCGATGTAGACGGCCCATTGCCGACTTTCAGCCTGCCGCGTCGATGCTGCGGTCAGCCGCTTTGCGGACATTCGCTGCGAGTGCAATGTTTGGGTGCTGCGAACTTAAGTAACGCGGTACTAAGCCGACCTCGGACTATCGAACTTTGCTTACGCAGCATCACTTTGCATTTGCCGCGAGCTATACGCTGCAGCGCAGCCTAAGTCGCGGAAGCAGTCATTGTCGAAAGGTTGCAGTGGCTTCACCCGAACAGTACTTTCGCCGAATGGTGCCTGAACTTGTAAGATGCAGGCCAAAGTCCGAATTCGCTGCACCTCTCCCAAACGGCGAAAATCAGCACATGGCATTTCGTAAAGTGAAAGGCGGGCAGATTCTTTTCATGCATTGTGGGGGTAAATCCAGCAGCAAGGAGGAGCAACAGTGACAATGAATTCCGGGCAAACCACCGTCAACGCGCGTTCCCGAAGTGTTGAGTCAGGTTGAGCCTGCAACCCAACGCCTACCTTTCTACTACCCTTGATCCGCAGTGCCTTCATGCGTGTGCGGACTTTTTCAAGACATTAAATCTCGCTCAAGACTTCAGTGCAGAAGGATTGAGATTTTATTGGTATATGGAACTCTTGCAACTGTCTGGGTCGGCTTAATGCAACGGGCGCATGTGACTACAGTCAAGACTTCATGATCTCAGTTGGTCGAAACCGGTGGTTTAGGTTGGCCCGCCGTAGACCAAACGCACCGAGTGTCGCCAAGGCAGCAATAAGCATGAGCAGGCTGGAGTTTAGCGGCACGGGGCTTATGAGTGTCGAGGTGCCCGCCAGAAACTGACCCGAGGCCGACGACATCGCCACATCATCCGGCAGGAACAGGCTGGTGTAGACCGTATTGCGGTAATCGGTGCTGGTGAACGGGTCGTTCGCGCCGGCGCCTCCTGAGCTGAGGGATTCGTTAGCAGCGGCGATCAGCATCAGAGTGGTGTCATAAGCCACGCCAGGGATGTATTCGAATGTGACCAGGAGTCGGGCTTCATGGCCGGAGGCATCCTTGCGTAGAAAGGCTTCCCGGGCGGCGCCCGGAATACCGCAGTTATCGGTTTCAACATTGTTATAGACCATGGCGTTGGTTTCGCGCGTGTGGTTCACGCCGAACTGTAGTTCGTCGAATATGTTCGAACTCCCGATGCTGAAGTCGATCACGTTCTGGCTCCACTCTTCGCCGACGGTACCGTCGTTCAAAAACCGGTCGATATCGAAAACCCATGTCACCGGAATGGTCGTCGGCGCCGGACCAGCACGAAAATAGCTGAAGGTAAGGCGGTCATTCAGGAACACGCTGGCCTGGGCCGATTCCGTCAGACGGTCGGCGCCGGGACTGGCCGCAGCATGCCGCTGGAGAGGTCGCCGAAACCCTCGGTCTGCGCCCGCTGACCGCTCTGACTGACAAAGCCACCCTGCGTCTGGAAAAATCGGGTCGAGGTCTCGCGAGCTTTGCGCGTGACGTCCAAGTCTGGCGCGGTCAGGTTGACGAGGACAGCGAAGGATGCCGGGGCGGTCATGGCCAAAATTGTGACAAAGGACGTGCGCTGTTTCGAATTGTGGGCATGGTGTCATTCCTCAAGGAAATACAGTGGTGCGACTATGCCTAATTTGCCTGGTAACACCCCGCGCGCGGGCGATCCTGAAATCATTCCGAAACCTTACTGAAAGAGATCGTGGTCTCCTTTGCCACGAGTCGCGCCGGCCCACGCCGCACGATTTTGGCAGTCTCCGAACAGCGGCTAAAGACGCATAGCACGTCGGCTGAAACCTTATCCTAGGGGTCCCCTCATTGGTCGGCGCGCCATCAACCGAGATGTGCTCATCAGAGAGCGGTGGAGCCTCCTCGCGTTGCGCGAAGATCGCCGCAATTGCTTTGCTGGGTATGTCGGTGACCAGCGATCTGCCGGATCCGATCTATCGTGGCAACCGCAAGACCACCTTTCTAGGAAAAAAGCTCGGCCTTCCGGTGGAACTCCCTCTCAATTCAGCATATAGATGCACCTGCATCATATTGGGAGGCGTTTGTGAAAACCCCGTCAAAGGAAACGCAGGCTGCATGGCGCGCGCTGCTGTCCGTCAGCAAATCTCTCGTTGAAAGCATTGAGCGCGACCTGAAGGCGGCGGATCTTGCCCCGCTTGCCTGGTATGATGTTCTCCTCGAAATCGAGAAGGCCGGCAAGGATGGCATCCGGCCCTTCGAGTTACAGGAACGTCTTTTGCTGCCGCAATACGGCATGTCGCGGCTGCTCGACCGTATGGACACGGCCGGTTTGATCCAGCGCGAAACATTTGGTGACGACCGCCGCGGGCAAAGTGTTTTCCTGACGCCCGAGGGCAAGGCCATGCGTGACCGTATCTGGGTGGTTTACGCCGGGTTTCTGGCCGATCGCATTGGCGGCGTGTTGTCCGAGACAGACGCCGTCGCGCTGCGCGATCTCCTGAGAAAACTGGCGTAGAGGCATCGGGCTGGACCTATCAGCCCGGAACATGCACCTGCATTTAATTTGACTCCACGGCACGAATCAAGGCAGGTATATGTAACTGCATCTACTCACAGAATGCGTGAATAGATGCAACTACATGTTCCTGGAGGCGCCGATATGACACGACCATCAAGTACGGAATTCGCAACGTTTCTTCTGAGGATTGCCCTTGGCGTGATGTTTCTCGCCCACTGTGTCATCCTCAAGCTCTTCATCTTCACCTTGCCCGGCACCGCACAATTCTTCGTCGGCATCGGCCTGCCCGGCATCCTGGCCTACGTCGTCTTCGCCGTCGAAGCTTTGGTGGGGGTCCTGCTGGTCCTTGGTGTGCAGACCAGATGGGCTGCACTCGCAAGTTTGCCAATCCTTGTCGGCGCGACCTGGGCCAATTCGGGCAATGGTTGGATGTTTGGTTATCCTGATGGTGGTTGGGAGTATCCGGCGTATCTATCGCTCCTGGCTCTGGTTCAGGCGCTGCTCGGAGACGGGGCCTATGCCCTCAGCGGGTTAGCGAAGAGTGTGCGTATGCCGCGGGTCGGAGGCCGGTTCATATGAGCAACCTTCAACTGATGAGCCATGCGCTCTGCCCCTACGTCCAGCGGGCCGTCATTTCACTGACCGAAAAAGGCGCTCTCTTCGACCGCACCGATATTGACCTTGCGAACAAGCCGGACTGGTTCCTGCAGATCTCGCCCCTGGGCAAGACCCCGGTGCTGATCTCAGTCGGTCAGCCGATCTTCGAATCAGTGCCGATACTCGAATATCTCGAAGAGACGCAGCCACATCCGCTGCATCCCGCTTGAGCGCGCACAGCACCGGGCGTGGATAGAATTCGGATCAGCAATGCTGAACGACATCGCGGGATTCTACAACGCGCCCGATGCGGCGGCGTTTGATGCAAAGACTGCGTCGCTCTCTGCCAAAGCCGACCGGCTGGAGGGCGAACTCCGGCAGGGACCTTACTTTGCGGACGAGACCTTCAGCCTCGTCGATGCCGTACTCGGGCCGGTCTTCCGGTATTTTGACACGTTCGATGAAATCGGTGAGTTCGGCATCCTCGCGGGGCGCCCGAAGCTCGCGGCGTGGCGAGCGGCTCTGGCGGTGCGTCCCTCCGTGGCCGCGGCTGTTGGTGCCGACTACCCGGAACGGCTCATGGCATTCTTGTCCCGGCGCAAGAGCCACCTCGCCCGGAAGATCGCTGCCGGGACCGGCGAACCGTCAGGCGGGGCCACCGGACAGCCTTTGGAGGCGTGATCGCACGGACCGATTATGCGCCCGGTCTGATGTACTGTGGTTGATCACAAGTGGACACGGACATGCATAACGGCACATGGACACCGCCAAGCTTCACGGACAATTATTCTGGAAGCTGCTTTTTCGATTGAACCTGTGATAAGAGCTGGCCATCGGCCGCGCGGTCGAGGGCATTTTCCGCTCTCACTTTTCCGTGCACTCCGGTGTGGATCTTTGCCAGCGATATGCAGGTTGCGTAGTAATGTCGCACGTAGATTACGAGTTTCAGGTCGCGTAATATGATTTTGATCGTGGATGGATGGCGTATCGATGTGCCCGCCCGGAGCGCGGAGCGCCGCGATCAGAGCGTGCGGCTCTCGCCGCGCGCGATACGGTTCCTGCAGGTCGTTGCCGAGGCACCCGGAGATACGATCCCGCGCGAAACGCTCTTGGACCGGGTCTGGCCCGATGTCACGGTCAGCGATGAAAGCCTGTCGCAGGTGGTGGCGGAACTGCGGCGCAAGCTGGCAAGTAAGGATCTGATCGCCACGATCCCGCGTGGCGGATACCGGCTCACCGTGCCGATCTTGCGCGATCTTGCCAATGGAGCGGGGCCGAGCCATGGCCCGGACGGTTCTCTTCCGATCGATGCCTACGCGCTGTTTCTTGAAGCGCGCTCTTGTCTCGTGCGCGGCGATGAAGGCGCGCTGCGTACCTTCGCCGCGCTGGCAGCGCAGGCCGTCGCGCGGGCCCCGGAGGATGCTGAGATCAGAGCATTTTACGCAACAGCGTTGCTCAAACAGCATATCTATTGGTCCGAGGGGTCCACTTTGTTGGACGCGGCGCTAACTGAAGCGGAAAAAGCCGTCACAGTGAACCCGGACAATGCCGAGACGTTGCTTGCGGATGGAGCTGCGCGCATCGAGGCCGGCATGAAAGACGCCGGTCTTCGCGCGATCGCCAGGGCGCTGTCGCTGGCGCGAGGCGATGCCGGATTGCATCTGGAGGCCGCCATGCGGGTGATGGCTGCCGGTGACCGGCGGAGCGCAGCGGCATTGGCGCTCCGCGCGGCCGAGCTGGCAGCTACCGGGTTCCGCGGTGACCAGCTGGCCGCCCGCTATCTGGAACGGGATGAACCTGACCGTGCCCGCGTTCATGCGGAGCGTGCGTTGCGCACGGTGCGTACCGAGCTGGAGATCGACCCCAACGCGCTGCGCGCGCTTTATGCACTCGGTCCGCTTCTGGCACAGCTTGGTGATGCACATGCAGCACGCGCCGCGCTTGAGGCGGTGCCGCATCACAATAGCCCGCTGGAATATTACCGCGCGGTCGGATTCGCCCGTATCGGTGATGTCACTGCAGCACTGGAGCGGATTACCTTCCTATCATCGCACGGCTGGCGCGGCTATTTCAGCATCACCGCCGACGAAGGCTTCCGCGCAGCCCGGACGGATGCGCGTTTCAGGCGTCTTCACAGCGAGCTGCTGTCCGCCTGACGCGGTTTTCAGAACTGTTTCACAAGACGTTCAGGATCGCCCGGCTGACGCTTTGTAAACTGCTTCATACACCGCCCCTTGCCAAGGTCGGCGGTGTGCCAAGTAGCATTCAACAAAAGGATTTGAGATGCCATTAGCCATCAACAGCACCGCGCCCGATTTCAAGGCGCACAGCACGCACGGTATGATCTGGTTTCACAACTGGATCGGGGACGCCTGGTGCGTTCTCTTCTCGCATCCCAAGGATTTCACCCCGGTCTGCACGACGGAAATGGGTGTGATGGCGCGGATGAAGCCCGAGTTCGAGCGTCGGGGGGTGAAGATCATCGGGTTATCCCTCGACAAGGTCGAAGATCATAACCGCTGGTTGGAGGATATCCGCACCGCCACGGGACACGCCCCAAACTATCCGCTGATCGGCGATGTCGACCTGCGAGTGGCCAAACTCTATGACATGTTGCCCGCAGATGCGGATGACACCGAAGCGCGCACCGCCATGGACAACGCAACGGCGCGGACGCTCTTCGTCATCGGGCCGGACAAGAAGATCAAGCTCACGCTGTCCTATCCGATGACGACGGGGCGCGATTTTAACGAGGTCCTGCGCGCGATCGACAGCCTGCAGCTGACAGCGCGCCAGCAACTTGCGACACCGGCGAACTGGAAATACGGCGAAGAGGTGGTGATCGCTTCTTCCGTCTCAGATGAAGACGCGCGCAAACGTTTTCCGGACGGCTGGGACGCGCCGGTTCCCTACCTGCGGCTCGTTGAGATGCCAGCGTGAACGAAAGGAAAAATCAAATGAACACGACCCTCTCACGCCGTTCCATTCTGACGCTTGCACTCGGCGTTGCGGCGACCTGCATACCGAGTATCAGCTTTGCATTGTCGGACGAATATCAGAATCCGCAGCTCCTGAAAGAGCCGCAAAGCTTGTTGTCGGACATGACGATCAAGGCAATGGGCGCTGTCTTGCGCCAGAGCACCCTGATCGACCTGCGTCCTGAAGCGGAGTTTGCCGCCGGGCACATCCCCGGGGCGCGGCATCTGCCGCCTGACGCCGTCGCTGCCGAACATGGTGCGGTTGCGGGCGCGCTGCGCCCCGTGGCAGACATCGAGGCGATGCTTGGCCGGTTGGGCATCGCCCAAGGCGAGCGTGTGGTCTTCTACGATGATCGCGGCGGATTCCACGCCGCGCGGATGCTCTGGCTTCTGGAATACTTTGGCCATCGAAACGTCTCGGTTCTGAACGGCGGGTGGTCAGGCTGGCTGGAGGCGGGCGGGACGGTCACGCGCGATCTTGGACGCGTCAAACCTGCCCGCTTCGAGGCCACGGTGACGCCCCGCCGGTATGCCAGCGCGCAGGATGTGCTTGCCCACAAGGGCCAGCCCGACGCCGTGCTGATCGATGTCCGCCCTCCCAAACTTTTCGCGGCGGGCCATATTCCCTGGGCGATCAACGTGCCGTGGTCCCAGAATCTCGACGAGGGCGGCCGCTTTCGGTCGGAAGGCGAACTGGCCGCACATTTCGAGCGCCATGGTATTACGCAAAAAAGCGACGTGATCATGCATTGCCAGAACGGGCTTGCATCGTCCCACAGCTACGTCGCGTTGCGCCTGCTCGACGTGCCGCGCGTGCGGGTTTACCACCGCTCCTGGGCGGAATGGGGATCGGCGGATGACTTGCCGATCGCCACAGGCTGAACGCCATCTTCGGAAGTGTCGGCGCGGAGAACTGCTCCTCGCCGACTTATCCCCGGTCCGCCCATATCTACAGTCCTGAACGCCGAACAGTGCATGGACGGCTACAATGCGAAAGTTGCACCGCGGCGAACCGCCCCTTGTTTGCCGGAGATCCAGAAGTAAGGACACTGGGTCATGGGAAAAACGAAGAACGGAATCACAAGAGCGAATACGCGAGCAGATCGTCGGCAATATTTTAGTGTAGGTGAGCTTACAAAATGGGTCCAAAGTTGCCGCGCAATCAGCCAAGCGCCTGCGGCAGCCTAGCCAGTTGAAGCCGGTCTTCGCTGTATTTACGAATTCACACTTATTGTCGCGAGGTCCGGCGGATCGGTTCGTTTCGAGTCAACAAAGCCCGAAATCGCTGCGCGCGAACCTTCCAGCAATTACTCATCGCCTTTCGAAGCGGACTTGAGTGACGTGATCATGCCCCGGCTGCGGCGAAGCATCGTTACCACCGAGCCCAAAACAATGATCCACAGGGCAAGGTGCAGTACGGACCACCCCAGTATCTCCGGAACAAAAATGGCAAGTATCGCGGCCCCGGTCGCGACTGCCATGCGCTGTGGCTTAGCCATTGGGCCGCGAAAATCTGCATCCAATCCCTGAGCGCTGCCAAGTTCGCGAACGTAAGCGGTTCCAATCGCAGAAGCGGCGGCTGCCCATCCCAGGCCAGGATGTCCCGTTCCCAACCCAAGCCCCACCAGGATGAGGGCGTCTGCCCCTCGGTCTGGCGCCTCGTTCCAGAACGGGCCGTCAGGCGCACCTCTTCCGCCCTCAACCGCAACCATCCCGTCGAAGAGATTGCATAGCAGCCGGAACTGGCATCCAATTGCCGCGCCGACAAGGCACGCCACGTACAAGAAACCGCTGGTCGTGCCCGACAGCCAGAATGCCATCCCTGCCAGCGCCGCAAAAACCATGGAGAACTGGGAGATAAGATTGGGCGAGATGCCGCGCTCAGCCAGTGCTTTGGCAACGCGTGCGGCGAGTTTCGAATTTCGGCTGGCGATAGGGCGACGTTCAGGCATGGCGGCTCAGTGTAATTGTGTAGAGGAACGCGTAAAGCGTCGAAACGGTGAGAGGAACCGAGATCGTGGCAAGCAGTGCGGGCGTTCCGGCAAGCCTGTGGATCAATGTCAGTAAAACAAGGGAGATCAGAAAAGCCGCGAGTGGCGGCAACACTATACGCAGCCATCCTGCTGTGCGATGGAAGATGCTCTCAATCGTTCGCTTCAGAAAAAGCGTGATC
Organism: uncultured Roseobacter sp.; assembly: GCF_947492555.1. Taxonomy (GTDB): domain Bacteria; phylum Pseudomonadota; class Alphaproteobacteria; order Rhodobacterales; family Rhodobacteraceae; genus Roseobacter. The sequence continues at coordinate 10,599 of NZ_CANLNE010000003.1, read as the reverse complement.
GAGGCGGTTAACAGCCCCTGGACAATACCGGCAACAAGCGGAGCTGGCATCTCATGTGCGCGATTGGCAAAAAAGGCCCATCCTCCCATCAGCATAAAACCTCCGAGCCCGTGAACGGCTTTGCTTTGCAAGAGGCTCATACGGTCGACCAGAAGTAGCGCAAGACGTGAAAGAAAATCGGGGCCGAGAACACAACCGAGTCGAGCCGGTCAACAAAGCCGCCGTGCCCGGCAATGAGGTGCCCCCAATCCTTGACACCCTTGTCGCGCTTGATGGCCGACATCACCAAACCGCCAAAGAAACCCATGACTGCAATTAACAAGGACACAAGGAAGGCCTGCCAGAAAGCAAAGGGCGTCATCCACCAAAGAAACGCGCCAAGAATGCTGGCAGACAAGACACCGCCCAGAAACCCTTCCCAGGTTTTCGACGGCGACAACACTGGCGCGATCTTGTGACGCCCAAAAAGCTTGCCGAAGACGTACTGCAGAACATCCGATCCCTGGACAACCACAACCAGGAACGCGATCAGCAAGATCGACTTGCCCTCATACCCGGGGATTTGCAGAGTGAGCAGAGCCGGAACGTGACTGGCCGCAAAGACGCAGATCATCAGGCCCCATTGCGTTTCTGAGACGCGGGTCAAGAAGTTCTCTGTTTCCCCTCGGAGCGCAGAAATGATCGGTAGGAGCAAAAAAGCGTAGACGGGTATGAAGATCGAATAGAGACCGTACCAGTCGATCCAGACCAGGTAGTATTGAACAGGCAGCACAACAAAAAAGGCAGCGGCCAAGGCATAGTGATCGGCGCGGGACTTTGCAGTCAGCGTCAGGAACTCGCGCATCGCAGCAAAGGACAGTAGCCCAAACAGGATCACGGCTCCCGCCCGCCCAAAGAGCATTGCGATGGCCAATAGCGCAACCATCGCCCACCAGGCGTTGATGCGTGCAGCAAGGTTTTCGATGACGGGGTCCGTGTCGTCCGGGCTCACGCGCTTTTTCAAAATCGACGCAACAAATGATGCAAGGATCAGCACACAAAACACGCCGCCCAAAAGCAAAATGAATTCGAAAGGCGCGCTCATGCGGCGTCTCCGCAATCTTTCAGAGCAAGAAGGGCCGCATGACTTCGCTCTAGAAATGCGTCTTTGATTTCGCCTGCCTCCAGACGCAAGGCTTCGCCAAAGCGCACGGTACAGATCAACGGGATCGGGAGGATTTCGCCTTTGGGCATGACCTGATTGAGATTTTCAATCCACACCGGAACCAAGTCCACATCGGGCCTTTGCGATGCCAGATGATATAGGCCTGTCTTGAAGGGCAAAAGTGGGTCATCCCCCGTGTTTCGTGTGCCTTCCGGGAAAAGGATCAACGAGCTTCCACCGTCCAGCGCTTCAGCCATTTGGGCAATCGGGTCGTCTTCACGCGACTCTGGGTTACGATCTATCAAAACCGCATTGAACACATCGCGACCAATAAAGGTCTTTAGTTTTGATGTCAGCCAATAGTCGCTTCCCGCCACTGGCCGGGTCCGCCGACGGATGCTCGGCGGCAAGACCGCCCAGATCAAAACGAAATCACCGTTACTGGTGTGATTTGCGAAGTAGACACGTTTGGATGGGACAGGCTCAACGCCATCCCAAATTGCCCGAACGGCGGTCACAAGCCGCGCAAATAGCGCAATCACATTGGCCGATACGTTGGCAAAAACTGAGTTGGCGGTCATTCTTGGTCCTGAGGATGCTGCATGCTGAGCCAAGACTGCCAAACTTACCCGAAAAGTAAAACCTATGTGCATCAGGTTTTTAGTACCCGGCTGGCGATAACGACGGCCCATTCCTGCCGTTCGACCTTGGTCCGGAATGCTGCTGTCACAGCCCGCCTTGCGGCCATTCGCTGCGCTTGCAAAGAAGAAGGCCGTTAGAACTCAGAGTTCGCGGACCAAGCAGCCTCTCGCTGCGGCTGCTCGAATGTTTGCACTTGGACAACATGTACAAAAAGGTTGATTTTGCTAGTTAACGGGATTGCCGTTTCGTGGAAGAAGCGTCCAAACTCCGCTTCTTTGCCGGGTCGCGTCACGACCTGAAGTATGCGGATAGTGGCAGACACCGATCCCCGTCATGCGCGGCCCTTAGCGGACTCTCAACCCCTCTCTCGGATGCCGCGGTTGCAGCCCGCTTTGCTGCCATTCGCTGCGAGCGCCAAAGGTCAAAATATTAATGGATGCATCCAGACGTATCGGCTTTTAGGCTGCTTCCTTCGGGCTAGCGAGCAACAAGCAGGCTTGTTGCGCTTCGGCCCGCAGCACACAAATGATCCGGTGTCGCGTTTTCCCGCAGCAGCGCCGAGATGCCTACAATGGAATTGACGAAGTTCGAGGCGAGATCGTCTAGGCCCGAACCTTTTACGACGGCGCCATCCTCCTTGCATTCCGAAACACCTTGGTCAGACGCGAGATAAGCGTCCACGAACTATGGGTTCGAAAGGCAGCTTGGTGTACTTCGCTCGAGAAGTGAGCAACACCACCAACGGTTTACTGTGATCCACTTTCTTCGGGTGGCTTGATTACTTCTCGGAATAGATTTTGCTACTCCCCATCCTCATTTCTTTCGATCGCTTGATCGATGATGGCTCTATCGGTTGAGAGGACTTGCACGAGTATGTGTTCTTCGTTTTCCTGGGCATGGCTTCGTAGCCGCTCCAGCATCTCCCTTTGCTCGTTTTGCCCATATGACAGCCTACAGAGAGTGTCGTATTGTTCCTTCGTCATTCGCACGACAGATGGTAGGGCACTTTGATGGGGGCCGGGCGGCTTCATCTCCATTGTCATGGAATTTGAGTCCAGATCGAAGTAACCCTCTCGATCAGCCGGGAACACTGTTTGGATAAGGGCGGGCGGTATATCGTGCTTCAGCAAGCGCTCTATGGAAGCCGCATTTTCATCTCTGAGAAACGGTTGTGGATCGTCATATTCAACTTTCTCACTCCACATCAGTGCGTCCCCCATTCTCATTTCTGAGGGGTAGCCCTAAGCACTATTCGGTCGCTTGGTGTTGTAGTGTTTTCTCCACTCTTTAATCAGGATTTGGGCTTCCCTTAGCGAGTAGAAGACCTCACCGTTCAGCATTTCATCCCGAAGCCTGGCATTGAAGCTTTCGCAGTATCCAGTAATTTGGCCTCGTTGCTGCCATCGGAGCAAGTGCGGGAGGGTACACGGCGTTTGCTGGTGTTTCATCGACACTGCGGATATCCACCGCAACCGTTCAACTTAGAGGTCAAGCACCAGTTTTTCGCCTACCGCCCGGGACACGCAAATGCACATTACGTTCCCGGAGGTCCGCTGACCTGCGGAAAGGAAACTGTCGCGGTGTTCAGGCGTGCCGCTCAGAACATCCGTGACGCAGGTGCCGCAGACCCCCTGTTCACATGAGAAGGCCGCGTCGATCTCGTTGGTTTCGAGCACGTCGAGGATGGTTTCTTCTGCGCAGACGTTTAGTGTAACCCCTGTGCGCGCCAACTCGACATCGAACGGCTTTGTGGGCGCGCCCGCTAGGGCAGGTTTGGCGGCGAAGCGTTCGAGGTTGATTGCGTCTTGTGGCCAGCGCACCTGCGCGGCAGCCACAGCGCGGTCCATGAAGGGGCCGGGGCCACACATGTAGACTTTGCCGCCTGCGACGGGCCGCGCCAAAATATCCTCAAGGGCCCGACCTGTTGCCGCCCCATCAAGCCCTTCGTAGAGCGTGACCTTACCCACAAATGAGCCTTGCGTCAGACGGGCGCGAAATGCGGTGTGCTCGGGCGCACGCGAGAAATAATGCAATTCGAATGATCGGCCCAAAGCATGCAGCCGGTCGGCCATGGCAATGATGGGCGTGATCCCGATGCCAGCGGCCAGCAGCACACTGTGCGCGGCCGTCTCATCCAGCGGAAAGGTGTTGCGCGGCGCGCCGATCTCAAGCCGATCGCCCTCCTGCACGACGCGGTGCATCAGTTCGGACCCACCTCGCGACGGATCAACCTGCCGCACTGCGATCAACAGATGTCGCCGATCTGTCGGATCGCCGCAGAGTGAATACTGCCGGATGATCCCCTCGCCACAGTGCACATCGATATGCGCACCGGGCGTGTAGGCTGGCAGTCTGAAGAGCCCTTTTTTGGCCAACAGAAAGGACCGTATGCCTTCCGCTTCCTGCGTGATTTTCTTGACCTCAACGTTGATCAGCACCATCGCGGCCTACCTGTGTACCGGTTGCAGCTTGTCGAGACCTTCGCGCAGCCGTTCAAGCTCATTGTCGGCCATGAAAACCGTGGTTTCGGCGTCGGGGGAATGACCTGTCCATGACTGCCGCGCGGTAGCCTTGCAGCGCCTTTGCCCGCTCGGCACGGAGCTCTTTGCGGATGCGACCCACGTCGCCAAAGGCACGGGCGTGGCGCGGTGGGGTGTCGGTGTCGCCGCTGAGGTCAGACATGTAGGACAGGATGATGTCACCCGATGAACCGCCCCCGATGGTCACGGTCACAAGATTGGAATGCTTGCTGATCTCGGCCAGAGCTTGCTCTGCCACACATTCCGCCTCGACGGCGTAAGCGCCTGCATCTTCCAATTGACGAAAGTAACGCATCAGATCAAGCGCCTCTTGCGCGGTCTTGCCCACTGTCCGAAGGCCGCCAAACTGAGTGGCGCGCGCCGGGAACAGACCGGAATGACCCTGCACGCTGATCCCTTCGCGCGCGATGCGTTCAATGTGGCGCAGAGATCGAGGTGTGTAGACCGCATCCGCCCCCTTCACCATCGCCTCAATCGCCCCGGCCAGCGCGTGATCCTCGGTCACATGTTCGCGCATCGCCTGGGCAGCCGTGATGAAGATATGTGGGGCCGCCGCGCGGATCATCTCAACCGTGTCACACCCCACGGTCAGCGTGTCGATCTGCGCCTCAGCGGCGGCGGCGGCTTCCTCAGCGTCAAAGGCCGTCACCTGCGTCATCCGCGTGCCCGCTGCCTTGTTCTTGAGGATACAGCCCACTGTCAGATGCCGCGTGGCGGGCGCACCGCCATAAGTGTAGATACGTTTCATGTCCCGTCCTATTTCGGCGCAAAGATAAGCTTCTTGCGCGCGCGGATGCGTTTGGTGGCAGCTTCCGTCCCGTCATGGAAACTGCCGAACCAGCGGTCGAGCGGCATTTCTTCGGACCCGTAGTTGCATTCGAAATATCGGTGGTGCAGCTGATGGTGGAAAGATCCCGCCTTCATCGCTTCGGTGTCGCGGAAGATCAGCTTGTCAAAGCCCGCGTGCGAATAGAGCGCGCCGAGGCTGAGAGAATACATGTGAAAGATCACATGGATGGGGTGCGAGGGCAGCACAAAGTGGATCAGGATGCCCGAGAAATACAGGAATCCTTCAACCGGATGCATGGCCAGGCCGGACCATGGGCCGACATTCACATTCCGGTGGTGCAGCGAATGCACGTGTTTGAAGAGCAAGGGCATGTGGATCAGGCGGTGGATCCAGTAGAAATGGAACGACTGCCAGAAGCGGAGGATAAAGAAGAAGAGCACGAACCATATGGGCGACTGGCCGATGCTCTGCATCTTCGGCACCCAACCGTTCGCGGCCACGTGGAAATAGAGGAGAGTCCAGAGCGTCCAGAACACGACCGATGAGGCCAGGCTCCAGAAGATGTTATCCCAGACCTGACAACCAAAGGTGAAACGGCTGGATTTCTCCATCGGTCGTATATCGAATTTCAGCCGCGTCTGCTGACCGGAAAAGACATAGAGGTAGAGATGCAGCGCGGTCCCCAAAAGGATTGCCGAACCGAAGTTGATCGCGGCAATCTGCAGCATCCAGCTCGCGTCCAGCGTTTGCATCGCCGACATGGCGGGCAGCAAAAAGGCCACCGTAATCACTGCCAGAAGGATGTGGCTCAGCGGTGGGGCCAGTTTAAACCAGGTTCCGATCAGCCAGGTCAGAGCCGCCTTGGGCCGCGGCGGAATGTCAAAGACCGGCGACATGGCGATGGGCAGCTTTGGGTGAAAATTCCATGCACGGTTTGCGCCTGCGGGCACCTCAATGTCTGTGTTCGTGTCGCTCTTGGCCATCTGCAACTCTCCTCGCGCCGCTGCTTCAGACTGAGACGATGACGTAGTGTTTGCGGATGTAGGTCTCGACGTGCCAGACCGGCTGCAGCCCGTTGTCCATGACAAAGGCATCACCCGCTCTGACGGTGCGCGACGCGCCATCCGCTGTCTCGATCCGCGCTTCGCCTTCAAGGATGTGACAGAACTCGATCTGATCGTTCATGGGCCCGCGAAAGACGCCCGCTGTGCTGTCCCACATGCCGGATTTGAAGGTGCCATTGGCCCCCACAAAGTGGCTCCAGACGTTTTGCTCCGGGGTGCCGTCGATGATGTCGTCCCGGAACTCCTTTTTGAAAGGCTCCGTATCGAGCTCGGCAAAGTTGACGAGTTGCATATCAGGTCTCTTTCTTGGAGGCGGCGGGGGTCATGCGGTCCCAGACCACACTGGCGCGGTCCTTCAGGGACATGGACGGAGCCATCAGGGGCACCATCCGTCGGGACACCTCGTGAAACGGAATGGGTTTGATCATGGACACCGGGAAGGGCAAATCATCGTTGTGCCCGCCCAAAACCTTGCGCGCGAGACTGCGGCCCATGACAGAGGTCATGGCAATGCCGCGCCCGCTGAACCCCACACCTGCCAGCACACCGGCGGCGGGTTCATGCATGCGGGGCATCATGTCCTGCGTCACACCAATACGGCCCGCCCAGGTGCATTCAATGGCAATGCCCTTGAGTTGCGGAAACACCGTATGCAACCCGTTCAAGAGACGCCCGACGCCGCCCAGCGTGCGCGCGCTGTTATTGCTGCCGACGCAGCCAAAGATCAGCCGGTTGCCTGCATCATAGCGCGCATAAAAGATCGCCAGCCGTGTGTCGGAGATCGTCTTACGCCCCGGCAAAGCACTGGCCTGCTGCTCTGGCGTTAATGGGGCCGTGGCGAGCGAGATCGAATACATCGGCAGCATCGTCTGGCGCAGACCCGGCCAGAGATCATCGGTATAGGCATTGGTGGTCAGGATCACCTGATCGGCGGTCACAATGCCCTGCGGTGTCTCGATCTGCCACTTTTGGCCGTGCTGCGTGATCTTCTGCGCTGGGGCCTGTTCAAAAAGCCGCGCACCTGCGGCCTTTGCGGCCTTGGCGTAACCCCGCGTCAGCGCCATCGGTTGCACAAAGCCGCCTCTGCCATGGTGCAATGCGAAATCATAGGCGTCAGAGCCCACAGCCTGATGCGTCTCGGCTGTCGACATCACGCGGATATCCGCCCCGACCTCGGCCCAGGCGGCGTGCAGGTGCCGCAAGTCGTCCGCTGCACTGCGGGTGTGGGCCGCTTGTATCCAGCCGTTCTGCTCCGCTTCACAATCGACGTTGTAACGCCGGATATCATCAAAAAGGTCGTCCGCCGCTGTCAGCGTTGTCCTGATCAGCCGCTCGGCCTGCGCTGCGCCAAACTTCTTGCGCAGATCATCCGGCGTTGCCCTCCAGATTGGATTGCACTGCCCGCCGCTGCGCCCGGAAGACCCGAAGCCGATCTTCTCCGCATCCAGCACCACCGTATCCACGCCTGCCTCCGCCAGCGTGATCGCGGTACGCAGGCCGGTCAGCCCCGCCCCGACGATCACCACATCGGCCGTCAGATCACCTTGCACTTTGTGACAGGTTGGAGGCGGCGGCGCGGTACGGTGCCAATGGATGTCTTCGGGTATCACATGCAGGTCCTTGGATAACAGACTCAGCGCGAGACCGCGCCCTTCATGTGATTGTAATACAAAATTCTAGTTCCACAATACACAACTTTTTCCAAAGATGCGTGGCGGAGTATGTCCTGCCCTTACCCGGTGAGTTGACCGAACCGGGCAGATACCTCGTTGGTCTTGTTCAGCAAGATCGGCGCGCAGGCCAGCAAATCGTCCAGCGAAGAGACGCGCAGGGGAATCCAGAGGCTGATTGCCGCCAGGATCCGGCCATCGTGATCAAAGATCGGGGCGGCGATGCCGACAACCTGATAGAACTCCTCCCGATCTGAAACTGCGAACCCCTTCGACCGGATATCCTCAAGAACTGCCTCGATATCCCGCCTTTTTGTCAGGGTCGTCTCGGTGAACTTCTCCAACTCGGCCACTTTAAAATAGGCGTCCCGCTCCTCTTTGGTCATATGCGCAAGGAACACCTTGCCCACGGCAGTGTTGTGCAGCTCCGATTGCCCACCCTCTTTGACGGCCAGCCGATAGGGATGCGGAATATTGGTGCGGATGAAGGTCACGGTATGTTCGATGCGCACCCCAAGGGCGACGTTCATGCCGGTCTCCGTCGCGAGATCACGCAGATCCTGATCCTTGACGAGGCTCAGATCCATCTTTTCCCAAGCCGCACGTGCCCAGCTGATCAGAAGCGGCCCGGTGGAATAAGTACGGTCGCGTTCGTCATATTCGACCAGCTCCTGACCCATCAGAATGGACAGGATGCGGTGCGTAGAGCTTTTGTTGAACCCGGTCGCCTGTGCGATTTCCGTCTGGGACAGCCGCCCTTTGTGATTGGCCAACAGATTGATCACCGTGACGCTTTTCTGAACGATCGAGCTTTGGACCTCGCGCGACATTCCTATGATCTCCTCATCCGCTCACCGGCTCTATGTGACAGACTTTTCAACTGCGCAGCAACCGCAATGTTGACAGTCGTCCAGTCGGCAAATATCTCGCATTATGAAATCATAGTTTTGTATTTCGGGATTCTGGAATGCAAACAAAGCGGGAGGACGAAACAAATGAAGAAGCTGATCAACAAACCGGAAAACTACGTGGACGAGGTGCTAGCGGGCATGCAGGCAGCACACCCCGAGACCTATCAGGTCGGCGGGGCCACGGGGCGCATGCTGCACCGGCCCAAGCCGGTTGCTGGCAAGGTCGGCGTGGTGTCGGGGGGTGGCTTTGGCCATATCCCCGTCTTTGTGGGCTATGTTGGCGACGGTCTCCTGGATGCCTGCGCCGTAGGCGATGTCTTCGCCTCGCCCGATATGAATCCGATGCTGGACTCGATCCAATTCGCCGATCAGGGCAAGGGTGTGCTCTGCGTCGTGGGTAATTATGGCGGCGATCGGATGAATTTCGACATGGCTTGTGAAATGGCCGAGATGGACGACATCGTCGCGCGCAAGGTGATCGTGTCTGACGACGTGGCCGCGGCGGGCCGGGAAGAGGCCGAAAAACGGCGCGGTGTGGCAGGATTTGTCTTTGTCACCAAGGTCGCTGGGGCAGCCGCAGCGGCCGGTCAGTCGCTTGATGAGGTCGAAACCGTCACCCAGCGTGCGGCGGATAACGTGCGCTCCGTCGGCGTTGCGCTGTCGTCCTGCACGGTGCCCCAGGCGGGCCAGCCCACATTTGACATCGCAGATGACGAGATGGAGATCGGCATGGGTATCCACGGCGAGCCCGGCGTGCGCCGTGGCAAGCTGCGCCCGGTCGATGAGGTCACCGACGAGATGGTCGACATGCTGCTTGCCGACAAGCCGGTCAGCAATGGCAGCCGGATCGCCCTGCTGGTCAACGGTCTGGGGGCCACACCAGTGGAAGAGCTTTATCTGGTGTTTCGTCAGGCAAAGGCCCGCCTCGAAGCCGCTGGTGCCGTGATCGCGCAGTACATGGTCGGCAACTATGCCACATCAATGGAAATGGCCGGGGCCTCCCTCACCGTTCTGCATCTGGACGATGACCTTGAAGCGCTGGTGAAAGCCTCGGCAAACTGCCCCTTCTGGAAGGTATGACCATGCGCTTTAGCAAAGAAACTCTCAAAATGGCGATTGAGCGCATAGCGGATCGCATCGACCCTATTGGCGCGGAAATGAACCGCCTCGACGGACAGTTGGGCGATGGCGATCTGGGCGTGACGCTGGTCAACGGGTTCAACAACCTTAAGGGCATCAAGGACGATCTGCCGGATGATCTGGGCCGTGCGTTCTTTGCCATGGCCAAGGCGGTGACGGCAGTATCCGGTTCAAGCTTCGGCACATTGCTGGCCACGGCACTGATGGCGGCGGGCAAACAGGTCAAGGACAAAGAGGAGGTTGAATGGTCCGAGGTACGTGCGCTGTTACAAGCCGCACAGGAGGCCATGATCGCACGCGGCGGCGCCAACCTTGGCGACAAGACCATGCTGGACATGATGGACAGCCTGATCAGCACACTGAGCGGCAAGCAGACCCCGGAGGAGATGCTGGCAGCGGCGCAGAGTGCCGCTGCGCAAACGCTCAAAACCTTCCGCGACCAGCCCAACAAAATCGGACGCGCGCGGGTTTACGCAGAGAAATCCATCGGATTGGACGACCCAGGCATGATGGCCATCGCCCGCATGATTGATTGCTTTGACTAAGAAAAAAGGCCGCGCATAACGCGCGGCCAGTTTGATCCAAAGCCCCATCTGGGACTTCGGGGAGATCTATTTTTCGTCACCCTTTTCCCTTCCATGGGACGAGGAGGCGCTCGGCCCATCGCATGAGCATGTCGATGCCGAAGCCGATCACGC